>NZ_AUCV01000014.1 GCF_000429945.1 Desulfogranum japonicum DSM 18378
CGAAGAAAGAAACATCCAGGTGAGATCAAGTAAACCGTTGGAACTACCAAAGGCTGCGTGAATTTTATGCTTTATGGGAGATCGGCTGCACCCGTTTCAAGGGGGGCCCAGAACGGATGCACTCCCACTTGGATAATTTTGTGTGTTTCCAGCCAGGTTTTCTCTTGTTCTGTTAGGCGCAGGGGGCTTTTACGCATCTCTGATTGCTCATAATGAACCCAATGCCTGAGCACCTTTTGTTTTTCAACAACGGGCAGGTCCATCAGAAATTTGTCAAACAGTGCTGCCAGTACCGGCCAGTCCTTTCTGACCCCTATGGAGAGGGTGGATACCGGTTTCTTGAGTGTCCCCTGTACCTGCAGGTTGGCGAGAACCTGCTGGGCTATGATAAAATTGGCCACAGCCTGATTACCGGCATAGGCATCTGCAGATTTTTTAGCCACTGCCAGAAGACACGCTTTGGTATCCGGGTATTTTGTAATGCGTACCTCTGGATGGTTCTTTTGGAAGTATAAAATATTGTAGAATCCCTCTTCAAGGGCAACAGTTTTTCCTGCCAGGTCTTTCTCGCTATGATAGTAAGGACCATCAATTCTACCAATAATAACGTGCGGTATCGTGAGATAGGGACGAGTGAAATGGAGGTATTTTTCCCGAGCGGGTTTTGGTGTAACATCCATGAGCGCTGCCACTTTTCGGTTTTTTACCGCTTCCAGGTTATCGGAAAAGGGGCCTGCCTCTATCTGCAGTGTAATGCCGCTCCATTTTTCAAAAAGCCTGAGAATATCAACGCCTATTCCAACAGGTTCTCCATGCGGTGAGGTAAAGTTCATTGGCGGCCATGAAGACATGGTTCTCACTGTCAGTTTGTCATGGGTTGCCAGCCAATGCTGTTCTTCCTGGGTAAGGTAAGCAGAGCCCTTTGATATGTTATGCCTTGCTGGAGGCGCTTGTCCTTCCTCTGTAGCGCAGACAGTCGCGATATTGATGAGCGTGAAGAAACATGCCAGGAAAAAGGCGGTGGTATAGCGAGATAGAGAGCAAGGTCGGAGATGTGCAGCTCTCATGCTGATGTGTTCGTAGCGGTAAGACTTGCTTCTGGTCAAGATGTACACATTTTTCTCCCTTGGAGTAAACGTATCCAGAATGCCTAACGTCTTTGGCCTGTACTATGCTGATTATATGGGTTACGGAAAAAATAAATTATCCAATCTTGCTTGTCTCTCAACTCGGTAACGTTGTCGCAACAACGTTACCAAACCGATATCCTACGCAATTTTGGAATATTTATTATTTTCCGCGACCCTAAAGCAAGAAGTGATTGGTAATCCCTTGCCTGTATTTGCTGTATATAGACTCATGCCGACCTTTCCATACCTTGATGAACGGCTGCTTCAAATGGGGTATACGTATGGAAAATGTTGAGTGGCATCCCGCAGGGGGGAGAAATGTCCATATGTTTAAGATTATGCGCCTGGCAGGTAAAAAAGCCACTTCTTTATATATCAGTTTACTGGTAATTCCAGTGCTTTTGCCAGGATTTTTTTTGAGATAAATGATAATTGCCGATAGGTTACAGTGGAATGTGTTGAACTGTATTACTTTTTTTGATTGGTATTATTATTTGTAAATAACTTTTGATTGTAATAGGTTTTGTCTATATCACCTTGTGTTCTTCTTGGTAAAGTTGAGCTACTAGAATATGTAGTAATGGTATAATGTAAGGAAGTCTTGACATTCAGGTGCCCCTCAATTCGTGTTGACCGGGTCAAATTCAATTTTTATATTTTCTTCTGCGGTTCCCTGGTTGACCTCTTTACGGCATCGATGCCAGGATACTTATGAGGTGTGTTTGTACGAATAGTGGAATACCGGAGTGTTGGGTGGAGCATGTTGTATCGAGTGTAATCTTGAGTCAGACCCTCTTTCAAAAGTAATTACATCCAGCAAATGGTACGCAGCAGTAAACGCTTAAAAGGTACGCCTTGGATCGCATGCGAACGATACTGCAGGGCTTATTATTTGTTTTCGAGAAAAGAAATGGCAGTGGGCAGCTCTGCAAAGGAGTAAATGATATAGTCAGCTTCCGTATCTCTGTACTTGGTTCTTCCCTGGTTTGATGCAAAAAAGACCGTCTTCATACCAGATACCTGGGCACCATATATATCGCGGTACATATCATTGCCTACAAAGAGTATGTCCTCCATAGGGAGCTGCATCTGATAAGATGCAAGTGAAAAAATGCGTGGGTCAGGTTTTCGGTATCCTAAATCTCCGGAAACAATAACAGATTCAAAAAAGACGGCCAGGCCGACTGCTCGCAGTTCAGGCATTGCCCATGCGCTCTGAGCATCTGAAAGGGCGGCCAGTCTGTATTGGTCTGCAAGGCTTGTCAGCACCTCTGTAACTCCTGGATAGAGCTGCAGTCTGTACATGGAAGCTGCTCGATACATTTCTGCGAGAAAGTTGGGCATGTTTTTCAGTTTTGTTTTTCCCAGACGTCCTTTTGCGCCTTTCGGGAGCTGCTCCTGAAGAAATTCCCTCCATAATGCGACTGCATCAAACTCTGGATATTGCTCTCCACTTAATTTTTTCTGCCTCTGTAATCTGGCAAAATAGTCCTTTTTCAGGCTGTCTGCATCTATGGCAATGCCTTGGTAGCGCATAAAATTGCTGATAGCGCGATAGATGTCATCCCGGGATTCATCGGTCAGGATGTCTACAAGGGTGCCGTTAATATCAAATAGAATCCCTTTGAACTTCATGGGTACTCCGCAAAATCTGTTTTGCCCTATTGATCAGTTTAGGACGATACTCTGGGCTGATCCACCAGTTGCGTCCAATACGCAGCAGGGTCATGCCCATGTAAAATGGCAGGCGTTGGGTGATGGCCCGGAATGTTTCTTTCTGGTCTGGAAAATACCTGCTGTATTCCCAAAGAAAATGACCTATGAAAGGCTCTGCTTTTTCCGGGGAACCTGTCCCGAGAAAAAAGAAATGAGCCAGTTCACCAGATAAGCGTCCAAGATCAAAAACCCTGTCTGCCCACTGCATCCTTTCCAGGTCAATGGCTAACACGATGGGGCCGTGACCAAAAAGAAAATTAGCTGGTGTCACGTCACCATGAACCAGTACCTGGCTGTCTTGGTACATATCTTCCTTACTCTGCCACGCGACAAGAAGACTGGTCAGTTCTTCCACTTCTTCCACCGGTAAATCGCGCTTGATATGCAAAACTGTAATTAGGCTTTGCATGTAGTCCAGCATTGTATCAAATTGAACAGGCGTGGCATTTGCCGTATGATTGTGAAGTTCGGCAAGAAAGTGGGCAAGAGCTGTCAGTTTGCGATACAATTTTTTTTTGTTTTTCTGATATACTGCGCTGTTAATGATGGAGCTGAGTGTATCGCCTTCCAGATATTCCATCACCAGTACATTGCCAATATCCTTATTAAAACCCAGAGGCTTAACCACGTAATGAGGTGGTTTGTCAAAACTGAGGTTACGCAGGTGAACAAGGTTTCTGAATTCAATTTCACCTTTTGTCAGGCTTCCGTTGCTGCGATCTGGGTAAAATTTACCAATAACTTGAATACCGCTCTGACTCTCGGTGTAGAGATAAACATTTTTTGAGCTTTCAGAATTTTGCACAGAGAACTGTGCCTGCGGAAGATTTGCTCCAAGCTGGGGGAGAATGTTATCTTTCAGATAGTGATGCAAGGGGTCGCTTGGTTGAAGATTGCCAAGGTGTTTGCCGTTCATTGGTGGGGCACTCGGTTTGGTTTGGCTGCTGAGATCCGGCCGCCAGGATGACTTTTATGCAGGTCGCTCAACATTTTTTCAAGTGTGTTTTATGGTGCTTCAAATTCATCTCACAGTGATTTGAAAAAAGTCGGGCCGGACTGGATTTCGTTCGGTTGTACTATTTTCCTAACCAAACTCTAATAATTTTACGCGGTCTGTGCAATCTTCACGAGGTATTAAGAAGAGCTGTTATCGTTAATGGTTAACCCCGTACAATATGGAGGTTAGATGTGAATTGGACTTCTTGGCGAGTTTTAACCATGAAAACGGGGCGAAGTTGAAGGCGCTGACCTTGGTGAGTGGCAACGGTTTCGGGAAAAAAAAAGGGGTTAACTCATTTTGAGTTAACCCCTTTCTATATTTGGTGGAGCTAAGCGGGATCGAACCGCTGACCTCTTGAATGCCATTCAAGCGCTCTCCCAGCTGAGCTATAGCCCCTTATTCTGCTGAAGTGCGAGAGTGATTACCATGTTGGTTGGGTGACTGTCAACATAAATTCTTTCTTTTTTATTTCCAAGGTCATATAAGTTGCCAATTTAGACTTCTGTTGGTAATGTGTAGGGCTTGCTGAGTTGTCAAAAAAATCGTCTCATGTCTGCATGTTGGCCGCTCTTTAGTCGTATTTCTCGCAGACCAATTGATATCATTCATTTTTTACCAGGTGGAATCGGAATGTTTTCTCCGTTTAATTTTCTTTTCGGCTGGATGTCCAATGATCTGGCCATAGATCTGGGCACTGCCAACACAGTGTTGTATGTCAAAGGCAAGGGAATCGTGTTGCGTGAACCTTCGGTGGTCGCCGTAAGGCGTGATCTTCGTGGCAGCAGAGTGCTGGCAGTGGGAAGGGAAGCGAAGGAAATGCTGGGAAAAACCCCTGGCAATATCGCGGCGATACGCCCTATGAAAGATGGCGTTATTGCTGACTTCGAAGTGACCGAGGCCATGCTGCGCTACTTTATCAATAAGGTACATAACAGAAGGACCCTTGTTCACCCGAGGATCATAATTTCTGTACCCTCGGGGATTACCCAGGTTGAAAAACGAGCTGTTCGGGAATCTGCCGAATCGGCCGGCGCCCGTGAGGTATATCTGATTGAAGAACCAATGGCCGCTGCCATTGGTGCCGATCTGCCCATTACTGAGCCCACGGCAAACATGATCATAGATATCGGCGGAGGTACCACCGAGGTAGCTGTGATTTCTCTGGCAGGTATTGTGTATGCCAAATCTGTACGCGTTGCTGGAGACAAAATGGATGAATCCATTCTCCAGTTCATCAAACGTAAACATAACCTGGCCATTGGTGAGCGTACTGCTGAGGAAATCAAAACCACCATCGGGAATGTATTGCCAGAAGAGCCGTATGAGACCATGGATATCAAAGGGCGGGATTTGGTTTCCGGTATTCCCAAGACATTGACAATTACTTCCAAGGAAATTCAGTCCGCCATTGCAGAACAGGTGGATATTATCGTAGATGCTGTTAAAGTTGCTTTGGAAGTTACTCCTCCCGAGCTTTCTGCAGATATTGTGGACCAGGGAATTGTGCTCACTGGCGGCGGTGCCTTGTTAAAGAACCTGGACGTGTTGTTGAAAAACGAAACCGGCATGCCGATTATCGTTGCTGATGATCCTCTGTCATCTGTGGTGCTAGGCTCTGGCCAGGCCTTGGATAATATAGAGATTCTACGTGAAATTGCCATTGAATAGGATCATTGGCAGGCTGCAGACAGATAATGAAAAGTGGATTTTGGGTAAAAGGGATTTTGCAACAGCATCCTCTTTCATATAAACCATAAAGCTTGATGCTGCTTTGCCCTGCTTTTTTGTGGCTGCTTTGAAGTCGGGGTAAGCTCCATCTCTTTAAACACGGTTCCATTGCCTTGAGCATGTTTCATGAGAAAGCAGAGTAGCAGAGCGCGAAACACCAGGTTTCGCCTTTTTCGCCTTATAGTTTTTTCCGGGGTTATACTGACCCTGGGGTTTATTTTTCTTGTTTCCACGGTGGGAAGCCAGAAGTTTGGAAGCCTGCACAAACTTGTTCTTGAGTCTGCGGGCCCTGTACAGGAGTTCGTAGCTTCGGGCTTGCGTCATTTTGATACGTTCAGGGAAGAATACCTTGATGTTCTCTCGGTGCGTGAAGAAAACAAACGGCTCTGGAAAGAGCTGCAGGAGAGCCGTGCCCTGTTGCACAAGAGCCGTGAAGCCATGGCTACCAATACAAGGCTGAAAAAGCTCCTGAATTTTCGTGAAGCCTCCAACCTGCCAATGATAACTGCTACAGTTATTGGTAAGGACCCTTCCATGTGGTTTCGTTCCATCATTATAGACAGAGGAACCAATGATGGTGTTGTCAAGGGCAGTCCGGTAACCAACGGTGAAGGGATCGTGGGGCAGGTATTCACCGTGGCTCCTAACTATTCCAAAGTGTTGTTGGCCATTGCGCCATCAAGTGCCATTGATGTGCTCTTACAAAAATCAAGGGTGCGCGGTATTCTCAAAGGAACAGGTGCGCTGACCTATCAACTGGACTATGTGCTGAAGAATGTGGAGGTGGAAGAGGGCGATCGTGTCGTTACTGCTGGATATGGAGGAGTTTTTCCGACCGGATTGCCCGTCGGTGTCGTAACCAAGGTGATTCGGAAACGACGGGGAAATTTCCATGAAATTGAAGTAACTCCTTCGGTCGATTACCGCACGTTGGAATATCTCTTTGTTTTGCAGAAGAGAGAGCAGGTTGGTCATTAGCGTCAGTGTTTGTACCCGGTTACCGATGTTTTATGCTTTTCTTCAATAACGAGTCACCTGTCCTGTTGACGGGTAATGCTGCAATGTGCTCTCCATATATGCCGCTCTACAGCAATGGGGTACCTGCGATTGCTTCTCGCATCAAGAACATGGGGCAGTATTTTGTCATGACGCAAATGGAAGATTCAGGGAGGCCTCTTGTATAGATATGATTATTTTTGCATTCATACTCGTAGGCCTTGTTCTGGTTATTCTGCAGACGACCATCTTTATGATTCATCCGCTATGGGATTTTTCTCCAGATCTCTATTATATCCTGGTTGCCTATCTTGCCTATCGACTTGATCTTTTTCGCAGTTTGATTATCCTTTTTCCCTTGAGTTGTCTGCTGGATGTTTTTTCAGGAACTATTCTAGGGATGTATTCTGTACTGTGTTATAGCGGCTACGGGTTACTCCGGTTTGCCTCCACTCGTCTGCCTGTCAGTGAATCCTTGTATCAGGTTCCATTGATTGGAGTGAGTTATCTGGCTGTGTCATGGGTCATTTATGTCATGATGAGCTTCTTTGAACCTGATACGCTGGTGGAGTGGTCATGGTGGAAAACGATACTGCGGACAGTGCTGCTGGTTATCTGTGCCTTTCCCTTGTTTCGAATTTTTGAAGCCATGAATAAACGCTTGCAACGCGGCATATTGCCTTGGAACAAGTTACGAATTAAGAGCGATAACAGGTTTCGGCACTGATGGGTTAGCTCATGTCAGGTCAGATTTTCTTGAGTACCAATGAAAAATTTACGAAGAAAAAATAAGCGTCGTCCCAAGCCGTTACTTGAGTCAGACAAAAAAGACGCCGGAGTAACCAAGCTCACTTCCCGGGATGATAATGAGTTGGATTGGCTGAGAAGACGGGCCATGTATGCTTCAGTGGTCCTGATTTTTTTCTTTGCAGTCATTGTCAGCCGTCTGTGGTACCTGCAGGTTCAGCAAGGTGATAAATATCGTGATCTTGCAGACTCCAATCGTGTCCGTTACCTGGAAGTAGCCGCACCCCGTGGGAATATTCTGGATCGATTTGGCCGGGAAATTGTCACCAACCGTCCTTCTTTTAATGTGGTATGGATACGTGAAGATAATAAAATCAATGATGAGTGGTTAAAGAAAATTACCAATGCTCTTGACGTTGAACCTGGTGAAATTCTTGAAAAAATACGTAAGATGGCCCATGAGCCCGGGCATCTTCCTGTGCGGCTGGCTGAAGATATCAACTGGGAGACCGTTGCACACATAGAAAACAACCGGATGAATCTGCCTGGTATCAAAATAGAGGTTGTGCCTCTGCGAGTATACCATTACGGCAACCTGGCTTCTCATCTCATAGGGTATCTGGGGGAGATTAATAAAAAAGAATTGGAATCTGCTGAACCCAGTTTGTACAGGGGCGGTGACCTGGTTGGGAAAATGGGCCTTGAGCGACTGCGGGAAAAGGACCTTCGCGGTGAAAAAGGGCGTAATTACATGGAGGTTAATGCTCTCGGTTTTGAACAACGCAACCTGAAAGGTTTGGAACCTCTCCCTGGTAATGATCTGCGGCTCACCCTGGACATGGAATTGCAGAAAACAGCAGAAGACCTTATGGCTGTTGAAGATTATGCCGGAGCTGTGGTCGCGCTGGAAGCCAACAGTGGCAGAATGCTGGTGCTTGCAAGTGCTCCGGCCCTGCATCTGGATGAATTTGTTGGTGGTATCTCGCACAAAGCCTGGAAAGGCATGTTGGAAAATCCCCATCATCCCCTGGTGAATAAGCTGGTTCAGGGACAGTATCCCCCTGGATCAACCTTTAAAGCTATTACCGCTGTTGCCGGCTTGGCAGAAGGGGTCATAACTCCTGAAAGCGTTATTTATTGTCCTGGCCATTATCGTTTTGGTAATCGTACCTACCGGTGCTGGAAACGGGGAGGGCATGGTGCTGTGAATTTAAAACGGGCCTTAAGTGAATCCTGTGATGTCTATTTTTATCAGGTCGGGCAGAGGTTGGGAGTCGACAGGATTGCCAAGTACGCAAAATTGTTCGGTTTAGGTAAAAAGACAGGCATTGAAATGGAGCATGAAAAGGCTGGCATCGTGCCTACCATTGCGTGGAAGAAAAAGAGGTATGGAAAATCATGGCAGGAAGGGGAGACCCTGTCCGTAGCTATTGGCCAGGGCTTTGATCTGGTGACGCCTGTACAGTTAGCACTGATGACCGCAGCTCTTGCCAATGGAGGGACCCTGTACAAACCAGCCATTGTTGAGGAAGTCAAAGATCCTGATGGTCATGTGATTGAGTCTTTTAGACCGCAAATTCTGGAACGGCTTGCCGGGCAGGGAAGAACTTTGAAATTAGTACGTGACGGACTGGTGGAAGCTGTGAACGGAAAGCGAGGAACCGGGAAAAAAGCTTCCCTGAAAGATATGGGTATTATGGTGGGCGGTAAAACAGGTACAGCTCAGGTTGTACGTCTCAAACAATATATGCATTTACGTGAAGAGGATATTCCCTATAAATACCGTGATCATGCGCTTTTCATCAGTTTTGCTCCTGCGGAAAATCCTGAAATCGTGGTGGCTGTTGTTGTGGAGCATGGCCTGCACGGAGGATCAGCAGCTGCACCAATTGCAGGAGCTGTGTTGCGAAAATATTTTGAGATACACCCCAGGGAAACTGAAGTGAGCGCGGTAGTTCTTTTTGACGAGTTGCTGGTGGATGCCTCCAACTCTAAGGCTGATACCAACGGCAATCTGAAGCACGAACAAACTGTTATGGAGAATTAACATGCTCCGGTTCGACCGACGTCTTATTCATCATTTTGACTGGGTCATGTTGCTTATGCTTATTCTGATATCAGGCATGGCAATGGCGAATTTATATAGTTCGACCTTTAATGGGGAATCCGGGGTTTCACCAATTTTTTATAAGCAGCTCTACCTGCTGGTAGCGGGAATGATCATTGTCCTGCTCTGTATATCCATTGATTACCAGGAGTTCAGTACGTTTGGATTTATTCTGTATGTGGGTGTGGTACTTCTTCTGATTTACACCAACCTGTTTGTTTCCACCGTTGCCGGTACACAGCGCTGGATCAATCTTGGTTTTTTCAGGTTGCAGCCATCTGAACCGGCGAAGCTGATATTGGTCCTTGTCCTTGCCTCATGCTATTCAAAAACTGAAGTCAAGGGGGGCTATCGGCTGCGAGATTTGATAAAACCTGTGGGATTGACAGCTGTTCCATTTGTGTTGATCCTTATTCAGCCGGATTTGGGTACAGCGCTCATGTTGGGTATTCTATTTGTCTCCATGACCCTGTTTGTAAAACTGCGTTGGACTACCATTGGTATTCTTGTTGGTGCCGGATTGACCTGTGTCGGTATAGGATGGAAATTTCTTTTGAAAGACTATCAGCGCAGGCGTATTGAAACTTTTATTAATCCTGAAGGTGATCCCATGAATCATGGGTATCAGGTGATGCAATCCAAGATAGCTGTGGGAAGTGGGCAGACCTTTGGCAAGGGGTTTATGGAAGGAACCCAGGGACACCTGCATTTTCTTCCGGAGCGCCACACAGACTTTGCCTTTTCCGTATGGGCAGAGGAATGGGGCTTTTCCGGCTGCCTCTTTTTCCTTGGCTGCTATTTTTTTCTGATGCTCTGGGGAATCCACATTTCCATGACAGCCAGAGATAAATTCGGGGTCTTGTTAGCCTATGGTCTGGTTATGATGATTTTCTGGCAGGCTGTGATTAACCTGTTCATGATTATGGGATTTCTTCCTGTAGTCGGTATTCCCCTTCCTCTCTTTTCCTATGGTGGCTCCTCGTTGATGACCACCATGGTAGCCATTGGCATTATGATGAATATCTATATGCGTCGTTATCAGACATCGTAGACGAATTGGTCCGGATTTTTCGCTACATGGAAATCGTGAAAATCCAGGTTAAGCTGCGGCTGAAAGAACCAGCTTTTTCAGGGCAGTAATAAATTGAGGATCCGTATTCAGGCCGCTGGTAGTCACAAAGTGCATACCCAGCCCTTCTGCCAGTTCACGATATTCAATATCGAGTTCTACCAAGGTCTCCACGTGATCAGAGACAAAGGATATGGGCACCACCAGAACATTTTTCATGTTTTTTCTGGCCAGATTTTCCAAGGTTTCTTTGGTTGAGGGACCCAGCCACTCGACTGGACCGCTTCGGCTTTGGTAGCAGAGGATGCCTTTTCGTTCTGTCTGTTTTTCCAGGGCTTTGATGGTTATCTGCAGATGGTCGACATACGGATCGCCTTCTTCGATGAAGCGAACCGGCAGGCTGTGGGCACTGTAAAGAATCTGCACCGGCTCTCCGTTAAAGTGTTTCACCCCCTGTCGAATTTTTGTGACCAGGCTGTCGATATATGCCGTTTGATCCGGCCACTGCCTGATGACATGCAGAGGGACTGACCAGGAAAGCCTGTTCAGGCAGTCGCGCACATCAGCCAGGGATGACCCTGTAGTTGCTACGGAATAGTGCGGGTACAGAGGCAGGGCGATGATTTTATCCACACCCTCATCCCGAAGTTCCTGCAGTGTTTCCATGGCATAGGGATGCCAGTATCTCATGCATGAACGTACCAGAAAAGAACCATGTGCCCCCAGTTGCGTTTCCAATGCGCTTGCCTGTTGGTCTGTTATTCTTCGTATCGGTGAACCTCCCCCCATGTGTGCGTAACTCGCCGCACTTTTCGGGGCCCGTTTTTTAGCTATCCACCAGGCTATGGGTTTTTGCAAAAAACATGGGCCCAGCCGGATGATGCTGCGATCGGAAAAGAGGTTAAAAAGAAAAGGGCGGATATCTTCAGTTTTTTCAGGGCCTCCTAGGTTCAGCAGCAGGACACCTGTTTTCTGGTTACGTATTTTCATGGCTATGAATCTACCTGCAAGGGGAGTCTGGAGTCAAGAAGAGTATGGTTTTAAAATGCACTATTCTATATCTCTTATGAGCTTGTTTTTTCGTTTTGTTGCATGTGGATGAGCGATTATTTTACAAAAAGTATGAATAAAGCATGTTTCTCCCTCTTGATTTCTTGGGCTATCAGTGGCTATAGTACAGGTATGGTTATGCCGTATTCTTTCATATCCTTCCTGTATAATAGCCCTATCCGTTCTGGATTATTTCCACTTGCCCTGAGTACAGGGCAGCCAGGCAGTGCTTCTCAAGCAACAGTATCCAGCTTTGCAAACAATGTTATATTCGACATATTGTTTCTGAAATATCAATGTTTTTTCAGTGGCCAACTGTTCTATATGACGTGTTTTCATTGCGCGGCCGGCTTTTTGGGACGAACAATGGATAATGTATGGAAAGGTCGGGATTACGTGTATACCCATTTTGTTACGTCTGTCCGGAAACAGAGAATGCTTTCCAACCATAGGGGACCCGAGCAGGTTGCAGAAACGGGTCGTCGTACTACCTTACCGTCTATTTTTCGGCGAACACCTTGTGGCGGAAGCCGCTTTGCAGAATTCAAAGGCATTGTATTGTTTCAGGGCGGACAACCATATGCGGCATTGGGCCGCTGACGCTACTTTTAGTGGAGGATGTATATGGAACTGAAAATCGAGGCCAAAAATCTGGACATTCGAAAAAGTTGGCAGAATAAGATCGAAGATGAGCGTCAAAAGCTTATTCGTCATTATGCTAATTTTGTTCTCCATCTGCGTGTCACAATCGAAGCGACCCCAGGATATAAGGAAGGTGGTTATGAGGTTCGCTTGGTTGCCTCGGTGCCAAATGATACCGTTGTCGTCAAGCGGTGGGGAGAAAAGGTACGCCCCCTGCTGGTGGAAGCCTTTGACGTTCTTGGTCTGCAATTAAAGGAGATTGTTCGTAAAAAGCAGAATCATAAATCCTCTCGAGTTAACCAGGGTGCAGCAATAGACAGTACTGCTGCCGGTACAGTGCGAAGACTGTTTCCTGATGAGGCATACGGTTTTATAGTAACCGGTGATAACAGGGAAGTGTTTTTCCATGCCGGTGCTCTCAAGGACATCTCCATGGGAGATCTTACCGAAGGCGATGCTGTTATCTGTGCAATTCAGGAAGGCGATAAAGGACCACAGGCTGCCTGGGTAAAATCTCACACCTCCTAGTACGTAAGCGCTGTATTTGTAAAAAATATAATGCGTGAATTTTAACCTCTGTCAGTTTTGGCAGAGGTTTTTTATTTTGCTTTACGAGAGAAAGCAGGTATTTTCCAGCTAGCCCGGATTTTTTCATGAGCGGTTTTTATCATGTCTGTTCACCGCGCAAGGTAATTTTTCCCACTCGTTTAACAGGTGCTGTTATTTCAGAAAGTTAAATGGTGGTTCAAAAAGTTACGAGAAATGCGGGCCTGGAGAATTCCTACCAGAATAGCAGGCCACATTTTACGGCATCAAAATAGACGCCTGAGGCTATCCATTTCATATCCATTCTTTGGCGTTTTCTCAACTTTACAGGGATGTTCATGGTAAAACCAGTAGTTTATCTCATCGACGGAAGTGCATACATATACCGCGCATATCATGCAATCAAACCATTGTCAAACAGTAGCGGGCTGCCTACACATGCAGTATTTGGCTTTGCGACAATTTTAAAAAAGCTCATGAATGAAAAGCAGCCGGAGTATCTGGCAATCGCCTTTGACACTCGGGGAAAGGTCTTTCGTCATGATATGTATGCTGATTATAAAGCAAACCGTCCTCCTATGCCTGAAGATCTCGCAGTACAGATCCCGCATATTCGATCGTTGGTGCGTGCTTATAACATTCTGAGCCTTGAAGAATCAACCCAGGAAGCCGATGACCTGATAGCCTCTGCCACCAGTGTCCTTACCCTGGCTGGCTGTGAGGTGGTAATCGTTTCCGGTGATAAAGATCTGATGCAGTTGGTATCTGAATCGGTCCGCCTATGGGATCCTATGAATGACCGGCTTATGGATATAGCTGCAGTTGAAAAAAAATACGGTCTGCCCCCAGAAAGACTCCTTGATTACTTTGCCATGGTCGGCGACAGTTCTGATAATGTGCCAGGTGTGCCTGGGGTTGGTCCTAAAACCGCGCTGAAATATCTGGAACAGTACGGCAATCTGGACAACTTCTACCAGCACCTGGACGAACTGAAGCAAAACAAAACCACCCAACGCATCAGGGACCACCAGGCCGATGCCTTCCTTTCCCGGGATCTGATACGGCTCAATCATGAGGCCCCTGTCCCTGAAGACCTTGCAGAGTATATCTGCAGGCCGGCCAATAATGAAGCTCTTCGCTCTCTGTTTACAGAACTGGAATTTCATACGCTGCTCAAAAACGAGGTGCATAGCGCTAAAGTTGATACAAGCACCTTCTCCCTGGTCAGTACAGAGGAAGAACTGATTGAACTTGTAGAAAGGCTGCGAACAGCAAAAAGCTTGGTCATTGATACAGAAACCGATTCACTGGACGTTCTTCAGGCAAATCTTGTCGGTATTTCTGTATGTATGGATGAAAATGCTGCCTGGTACCTGCCCTGTGGCCACGTAAATGAGAACGGTGACCGCCAGACAGGTCAGCTCGAACTGCAGCAGGTTGTTGAACGCCTCAGACCATTGCTGGAAGATGAGCGTATAGAGAAAATTGGCCATAACATCAAATATGATCTGGCGGTTTTGAGGCGTCAGGAAAATGGCAACATTCAGCTTAACGGCCCTCTCTTTGATACCATGGTAGGAGCCTGGTTGCTTGATCCTGGAAGAAGGTCATATAAACTTGATGATCTCTGCGAAGCGATTGATATGCGGCTGACTTCCTTTGCCGAAGTTGTCCAAGGAGATAAAAGAGAAGACGCATTCACCAGGGTTTCCCTTGAAGATGCTGCAAATTACAGCTGTGAAGATGTGTTCGCTGCCTGCACACTCTATCAACGGCAGGTACCTGAGCTGGAAACTCTCGGCATGATGGAGCTATACCGTGATCTTGAAGGGCCTTTGATTTCCTTGCTTCAGCAGATGGAGGCCAATGGCGTGTTGGTGGACGGTGAATTGCTGCAGCAGCTTTCACTAGACTTTGCAACACAACTGGCAGGATGCGAACAGGAAATCTATACTCTTGCAGGAAAAGAATTCAATATCCAATCTCCCAAGCAGTTGGGCGATGTTTTGTTTGAAGATTTGCAGTTACCGAAGGGGAGAAAAACTAAAACAGGCTGGTCCACCGATGTTAAGGTACTTGAAAAGCTGGCCGGGCAGCATGAGTTACCTGCAAAGGTCTTACACTATCGAAATTTGGCAAAATTGAAATCCACCTACGTTGACAAGCTAGCCGAATTACGGCATGCAAATACCGGAAGGGTCCATACTTCATTCAACCAATGTGGTACAGCCACAGGGCGTCTGAGTTCCAGTAATCCCAATCTGCAGAATATTCCCATCCGTACGGCTGAGGGGCGGCGTATCCGTGAAGCTTTCATCGCGCCCCAGGGTCACGCCTTAATCTCCGGAGATTATTCCCAGATCGATCTGCGGGTTATGGCCCATTACTCCAAGGATGAAAAATTGCTTGAGGCGTTCCTCCAAGGGGAAGACATACACAGGAGAACTGCTTCGCAGATCTTCTTTGTAGCACCGGAGCTTGTTACTTCTGAAATGCGCAGGGTGGCCAAAACAATCAATTTCGGTATTGTTTACGGCATGTCCAGTTTCGGTCTGGCAAGCCAGCTTGATCTGAGCCGCAAGGAAGCGCAGACATTTATTGATAGATATTTCGATCATTTTGCCGGTATTCGTCAATTTATGGACAAGATTGTGGAGCAAGCCAGAGAAAATGGCTTTGTTTCCACATTATTCGGAAGAAGGCGTCCTGTTCCTGATATCTTGAATACAAATAAGAGTAAACGTGAGTTTGCAGAACGTATCGCCATTAATACCCCTATTCAAGGGACAGCTGCCGATGTCATGAAAGCTGCCATGCTGCGCGTAAACAGGGCTTTGAATGAAGGACAGTATCAGTCCCGGATGATACTTCAGGTTCATGATGAGCTGGTACTGGAAGTGCCTGATGATGAACATGAAGAGGTCATGCTGCTGCTGAAGCGGGAAATGGAAGCTGCAGCCCAGCTGGCAGTTCCTCTGACAGTGCATGTGCAACAAGGTCAAAATCTTGGCAAGGAGTGAAAAGGGACTGTTGACTATCAGTCACCCGTGAGGGACCGGCGCAGACATTGCGTTGTAAACTGTAGGGTGTTTGACTTTTTGCAGAAAAACATATGATAATAGATCGTTGCCTGTCTTTTGATATGCGTTGGCAAGACGGGCAACGGCGTTGAAAGTACACGAATTCTGGATTCAGGCGTATATAGGCTGAGGTTTTAGTAAGAACTTTCGTATTTTCGGATGTGTTGCAATGCGACGGAGTTCTAGAGAAATAATTTTTTTGCTAATTGTTTAACCTGCTGACTTTATAAAAGAATGTGTTTGTGGTATAAGAATTTCACTATCGAAATAGTGGCGCTGGGCAATTTGGCTGAGCACAGGACAGTGGGTATGTAATTCCAGAAAACTGAAATAATGTTGGTGTTATAATCCGAATATTTGAAATAATAATGGTGTGAGGTGTTGCCAATAGGCTGAAATATCCCTTTTTGGCGCATATAGAGCGGGTGGTGCGAATGTTGCATGAAGAAAGACAAGTTTTAAGTCTCTCAAGGAGGTATGCCATGACCCCTCGACAAGCAATACGCATATTAATGCTCAGCCCCATTTACTTTCGATTGAACACAATTGAACGTTTAAGATTGGTCAGAGAGTATTGTCGCTCACTTAAGACTACCAAGGTCTGAAGGACCTTTAAGGAGTACTATGGATAACAATACCGTTTCAGTAAAGGAACGTAGAAAATTTCCAAGGTACAGGGTTAAAGACGGTGTATTTGCTTTCCTTGGCAGCACTCCCGGTATGATTGTCGATATCAGCGAAGGCGGGATGGCCATTGAATACATCGTGTTGAATAAAGACGAAGTATCTGCGGCGTCATTTGATCTTTTTTCCACTCATCAGCAAGATTATATCGCCAATATCCCCGGAGCAACGGTGGGTGAGGTGGATGTGTTTCCTTCTTCCTATTTCAGCAGCTTTAAAACAACCAGGCTGAGTGTGCAGTTTGGTGAAATGAACAGGGAACAGCAGTCAAAACTACGGTATTTTATTCTTCAGAATACCATCGCACTCGCCTGAGTGTGCACCCGATTTCCTCACCGCAGGCTATGCGCATGCTGGTCTGTTATGCTGTCAAGAATCATCTTTTTTGAGTGCCCGGTTTTGTGTAAGAAGTGGTATGAAGTTCGTTTGGGTAATTCCAATTACCAAAATGTATATTGGTTGGATTCAACCTGCTTTTCAACCATGATAAATGCGGGCCGGGAGCACTGAAAAGAGCTATACCCTTTCGTTTGTAGTACCTCTGCCACATCGTAGCTTCATTGACGTGATACACTGCTATTGAATCATTGAAGCAACGATGTGGCAGAAGAAACCTGTTCGTTAAAACCTTTCTCCAATGGGTATGAACGTTCTTTGCGGTTCGCCGGCATAGACCTGTCTGGGTCGCATGATCTTTGTTTGCGGATCCTCGCGCATTTCCTTCCATTGAGCAATCCAGCCCGGCAATCTTCCCAGCGCAAACATTACTGTAAACATGTTGGTCGGGATACCGATGGCCCGATAGATAATTCCCGAATAGAAATCCACATTGGGATACAAGTTGCGACTGACAAAATACTCGTCATTAAGAACAATGTCCTCCAGGTTCCTGGCAATTTCCAGGAGTGGATCAGAAACGTTCAATACTGCCAGAATACCGTCGCAGGCTTTTTTGATGATTGTGCCGCGGGGGTCATAGGTACGGTAGACTCTATGACCAAATCCGGATAACCGGAAAGGGTCGTTCTTATCCTTGGCCTTGGCAATATATTTTTTATAGTCGTTACCGTCAGCGTAGATAGCCTGCAACATTTGAATAACAGCCTCATTGGCTCCACCGTGGAGCGGACCCCACAGGGCGTTGATTCCTGCTGATATGGATGCATACAGGTTTACCCCTGCGCTTCCTACCAGGCGGACAGCCGAGGTTGAGCAGTTTTGTTCGTGATCTGCATGGAGGATAAGTAATTTATTCATCGCTGCAACAACTTCAGGCTGTACGGTATAGGGACGAACCGGTGTGTCAAACATCATGTTCAGAAAGTTACCGCAATAACTCAGGTCATTTCTTGGGTAAACCAGTGGATGGCCCATGGATTTTTTATAGGAAAATGCAGCAATGGTGCGTACCTTGGAAATTAAACGGCTGGCAGTTTTATCTATATTTTCCAAAGGGTCGCCACCCATCTCCGGATAGTAATTATGGAGACTGTTGACCATCACAGAAAGGATGGCCATAGGGGAAGCGTTGGGCGGAAAATGATCGAAAAAGTGGATCATATCTTCGTGCAGCAACGCATATTCTTCAAGCAGAGTGCGGAAACCTTCCAGTTCCTCACGATTGGGCAATTTGTTATGAAGCAGGAGATAGGCCACTTCGATAAACAGGCATTTTTCCGCGAGATCTTCAATGTCATAACCACGATAGCGAAGAATACCTTTGTCGCCATCCAGGAAGGTGATTGCACTGCTGCATGTGGCAGAATTTTTGGAGCCAACGTCATAAACCACGTAGCCTGTTTCTTTCATTAATGTGGAGATATCGATGGCTTTATCACCCTCTGCCCCTTTAAGTATTGGAAGATAATGGGTTTTGCCTTCAATCACAAGTTGGGCATGAGTTTTTAAAATAGCGTCTGTCATATTCTCATGTACCTTAAAAATAAAAAATACGGTTATCCTGCATTGGTGGTAATGCAGAAGTAGATGGAACCTAATGGTTTCGGGATCACCTCGCTTTGGAACTGTAGCGTGCCTGTGAAGCACTGCGGCGAGGTTACGGGTTATGGTAAAAGTTGTGGCAGGTGGACGCGCGACCAAGTCCTCTTTCTACCAGGGAGAAGAGTCTTCAGTTCTCATTCAAGTTTACAGCATACAGTATTTTCGATATTTTGACAATAGCCTTCAATGCTTGGAGTGTCTCTGCCATGCGAATTGTTGCTCATCCAGGCCGTTGATGACGGCACTGCTGAGGTAGTGTCTGTCCATTGTCTTTCATCAACTGCAAAATATACTTGTGAGAAATCCGGGCTAATAATGGTAAATTTGGGTATGTACTGGACAACACCTGAGCGTGTGTTTAGGGTTTTTCATGGTATTTCTACAGCTACGAACCACATGGCATCAAGAAACAGAACACGATGAATGCCATGGGAAGCTGCACAAAGAGCGTGGGCAAACAGTAATATTAACAGGTGAAGTTTGAAAATTATGCAGGAACTTAAACATATACATAGAGAAATTCAACAGGCAATGGAATTTTGTGTGCCTGAGGGGGCTTTACAGTCAGCAGAAGATGTGCTGGACATTTATCGCGATGACAGGCTTGGCCTTGGATTGCTCCACGAGTTTTATACCAACCTGCCAGAGGCAAAAGAGGCATATGTTCAGAATATAGTTGTCCTGAGCAGGCACAGGGGTATTTTTCTGCTCGGCGCAATGATCTCACTGGAAGACGGCTACCTCTACCTGGTCTCCAGTGAAGGGATAGAATTTCAAGGGCGTCTTTCAGACGGTTACCTCGCCCAGGAGGCATTGGATTTTTTTGAATTTGAAAGTCCGGCGGCTTTTAAAAAGCTGTGCGCAACACCTGAACAACTGGAAATGTATGAACCACTACAGGTAGATGCATCCATTTGTCCCGCATGTCACGTGCCTGCCGGTGAAATCCATGAACTCGGCTGTCCGGTAGAGGTATGTCCCTGGTGTGGCGGACAGTTGATTCACTGCAGCTGCCGTTATGATCAATTGGGACTGGATGCCATTAGCACAGAGGAAGAGTTAATACGGCTGGAAGAGTTGCTTGAAGAGCGGGGGCGGATTCCGTACTCCGAGGAGCAGAGACCAAATTTTGCAGATGAAGGGCCTGGCGTCATTTTTGAATAGACCTGGACCTTAGTGTTTCGGAAACATTGAATAATTTATTTTTTCCGTGAACCTTAAGTTTACCACGGGTAAACTGGCATTCTTAGACTGCCCCAAATCGCAACGAGCTGTTTTCCAATACAATTAAGCTGGTCAGCCAGAAAGAGAAAGCCGCGTTTCAGAAGAGTCTGAAACGCGGCTTTTTTCATGCAGGAGCAACCCGAAATATCTCCCGGGAGCATTGATGATGCAAGTGAACGTAAGGTGTTAGATGACCAGGCTCAGTTATTTTTCCGGCTCAACTTTCTTCAGGTATTTAAATAAGTCGGAATCTGATGAAAGTACCAGTGAGGTATTGTCGGTGATAATATCCCGGTAGCTCTCAAGGCTTCGAATAAAGGCATAAAATTCAGGGTCTTTACTGTATACGTCACCGTAAATCTTGGTGGCCTTGGCATCGGCTTCACCCTTGATTTCCATGGCTTCTTTTTTAGCGGTTGAGATGATCTCTTGCAGTTCACGTTCAACCCTGCCGAGAATTTCCGCCTTTCGTCCTTCACCCAGAGACCGTTTTTCCGCTGCAATGCGTTTACGCTCTGAAATCATACGGTCATAGACCCTTTCCCGTACCGAATCAATGTAATTTACACGCTTAAACATCACATCGATTAACTCAATACCATATTGAGGGGTGACCTTGGAGGCAGCTTCCAGCACCTGGTCACTGATAACGTCACGACCTTGATTCGGTGCTTTTATCATATCCCTGGACTGGTGGGTCGAGGCAATATAGTCACTGGTCCAGTCGGAGCTGCGAATGATTTCAATAAGGTTGTTTTTGTTGACCAGGTCGCGCAGCGTACCGTCAAGAATATCATCCAGCAGGCTCTGTGCGTAGCGTTCGCTACCGACAGCCTGGAGGAAACGCAGAGCATCACTTATGCGCCAGCGGGCTGTGGTATCCAGGTAGATAAAAGTTTTGTCATTGGTCGGAATCTGGTTGGGTTCGCCATCCCAGATAAGGATTTTTTTCTCAAAATAACGAACTTTCTGCACAAATGGCATTTTGAATTTGAGACCAGCCTTGGTTAATGGCTCTCCGACAGGTTTACCAAACTGGGTAATGACAGCCTGTTGACCTTCCTCAAGGGTAAAAAATCCATCCATGACAGAAAGCCCCGTGGCAAGGATCAGCAGAAGGAAAAGAATTTGTAATATTTTTTTCATAGCTTGTACTCGCTGCTTGTAAGTGTCTGTGTATGTCTGCAGATTATTGTGCAGGTTGTGTGGAAACGTTGCGTCCTGTCACATCAAGTAGAGGCAGCACGTTGTTTTGCTGTTCATCCATGACATAGACGTGTTTCACATGGGGCAGTACTTCCTGCATGGCTTCAAGATACATACGCTGCCTTGTCACTTCCCTGGCACCTGAATATTCGTTGAAAATGGCCATGAAACGGTTTGTTTCACCTTGCGAACGGTTGACGCGTTCCACAGCGTATCCTTTGGCTTCTTCCACTATCTGTTTTGCGCTACCACGGGCCTTTGGAATGACTTTGTTGTATTGCTCTTCAGCTTCATTCACCAGCCGCTTCATATCCTGATCTGCTTCGTTCACTTCATTGAAAGCAGGTTTTACGCGTTCCGGCGGGTTAATGTCCTGCAACTGCAGGGTAACGATGTGTACGCCACATTCCAGGTTATCCAGTTCGGACTGTAACTCACGTTTGGCATCTCCAGCTAAAATTTCACGGTTGCCAAGCACATAATCAAAATCCATGTTACCGACTATACGGCGGGTAACCATCTCGGAAGCATCGCGAACAGCTTGTTTTACATCAGCGACCTTAAACAGGTAATTGATTGGGTCACTTACCTTGTATTGTACAATCCAGGCGACTTCGATGACATTTTTGTCACCTGTAAGCATGAGTGCTTCGTTGTCAAAATTGCTGTTTGAATAGGTCGTCGATCTACCGGGGGTTTTGGTGCGAAAACCAAATTCCTCTTTTTGTACCTCTTCTACTTTAACCTTCCGAACTTCTTCAATGAGGGGAATTTTAAAATGCAGGCCCGGGGACGTGGTGCGGGAATATTCACCGAACCTGAGCAGCACGCCAAGCTCAGCAGGCTGGATGGTGTAAAAGGAGGTGAGGACGCCCTGCACTAAAAGGACTGCTCCAACGAGCAGGGCAATTTTTCCTGCACCGGAGAAAAAACCTGGCCCTTCCCCCTGGGGTGGAGATGGTTCGTTTCCTTCGGGACTCTGGTCGTCCTTCTGTTCAAAGGAATCCCGAATTTTTTTGATCAGAGAAGCGAGGAAATCCTCAGGAGAGGATGGACGTTTCTTCTGCCCCCACGGGGGTTGTTCGTTCATTGGCATGGATAAAAACCTCTGTATGAGTTTTCGCAAATATGAAAATGGAGTTGTCAGTGTCTGTCCAGATAGATGCTTTCCAATACAACGCTATGATATTATACTCAAATAATCGCCATGGGTATGTTGCGATACCTGTGGGCAAAATTCTCAGCATAACATAAAATTGGACAAAAAGACCATGTATGGACAGGCACCAGATAAACACTGCCTTCTACCAGAGAATAAAAAAGAACGCGCATAAACGTCAAGTATTGTATACATGGAGAGTGGTGTCGTCAATCGTCTGGAGCTTGCATTTTCAGCGACTTTTTGAAAAAACGTTGAAATTATGTCTGGGAGGGAAGGGTTTTTAGAGTATCTCCAAAATCGTCCGGTTTTCCAAAAAAAATATTTCAGTCAGTTAAAGCTTAGGGCCGCGGGACAAATACATTATCTGATCTCAATGGATCAATACGGCCAGTATTGAAATGGAATGCCTGAATAGTGAAAAGCGCAAAACCAGCTGAGCGCTACCAGGCTGACGGCACAGAGAAAGCATACTGTCTGGAATTTGTGGCTTTCAGCTTGCTGTTCAATGTGTAATCCACGGATAAGCAGGCCGCTGAAAATACCCGCACACAGTCCGAAAAGATGTGCACCCAGATCTGTCCTTTCTCCGCCGCTGCCCAGTAGAGCCAGCAGGCTGACACCAGCACCGAGGGGGATTAACAGGCTGGTTGTGAATTTTCCACGGCGGAGCAGCTGTATTCCGACGAACAGGCCGATGCAGCTGAATACTATGGTGGAAAATCCAACGGAGAGATGCTGCTCAGTGCGTAACGCAATGTTTATCCAGTTGGCCATGGCACCCGTAAGAATGGCTATGGACCAGGTTGTTCCAGGTCCAAGAAAACGGCTTAACTCATGCATCAAATATCCTCCGATCAGTACATTGCCTGTCAGATGTACGATATCTGCATGTAAGGTCAACGCTGTGACGAGTCTCCACCATTGACCTTGCTCAATAATTGCTGTCCTGCTTACGGCCCCCTGGAGAAACCATGGATTGTGTTGGGTCCATTCGCCTGTGTGAAGGAAAAAAGAACATAAAAGAACCATTATCGGCAAGGTGACTGGGTCAAAATGTGTTCCATGGGGAAAGGATGGAGTCTCTGGCTCTGGCCAGTTGATATTTTCCTGGTAATATTGTGTCAGATGATCGATAGCCCGGGAGGCATCATCGGGTCGAACCTGTATTTCTCCTGAAGAAAGGAGTATCTGATGTTCAACATCCACTGAGGAAAGGACCAGTGAAAGGGTTTGCAGTTCATCACTATCTCCTGTTGCAATACTTACCCAGGTAGAGGAGGCCGACTGGGAAAGGATGTCTGCAGCAGGTGTCGTTTTTTGGCAACTCATAGATTCAAAAAGGAGAAAAACTCTTCGCCCGGAATTTTTCCGAGTATATTGTGCAATGGATGCCAGGCGCCAGACATGTTACCATGCAACATTGATAACTCCTGAGCATCGTTATTGCCTTGACTCTGGGTATTTAAAGCTTAACTTCTTTCGTGTTTGGGATCACCGGATTTTTTTCACGCTGTAGAACATTTTGTTTAAGCACAGGGGCTTCGCGCAGGCCAGGGATGCAGAAATGTATTGCAGGCTACTGTGAACAATACGTCTATGTTGCTTTAGCCTATAATACTGTATGATACCCGGGCAGTAATGAATCCTGTATGCAAGATGGCCAACAGTAAATCATGACAAAGGAAAGAGTAATCACGTTATGCAAAATTGGTTGAAATTCACTCCGCTTTTTTTGGTCATGGCTGCCCTTTTGTTTTGTGAGGCAGGCATCACCACCAAATATGCGGACGCGAAAAGTATGTCTGGGGGTAAAAGGTTCAGCCGTCCGGCTCCGAGTAACACCCCTCGCTCGGCGCCTTCACAGTCCTACAATAAGCAACAGACAGGTCAGAAGTCAAGTTTTGGCCGTGGTCTGGCTGGGGGACTGCTCGGTGGCGCGCTTGGAGGGCTGCTGTTTGGCAGCATGTTTGGTATGGGCGGTTCGGGTATGGGAATATTACCTCTGCTTGTTTTGGGGGTTGTAGGGTATATCCTGTATAAAAAATTTATAAATAGGCCGACCAGTTCCTCATCACCCGGCTTTCAGCCTCCACCACAGAATGGTACCGGTAACGGTCAGGTATACCAGGGGAATTTCGGAGCAGGAGGAACAAATAGCGTAGGCCCTCCTCCGGTACCACCGGAAGCTTCTCTTGAAAGCGGATTGGCAGAAATTCGTATGAGTGATCCTGGCTTTGATGATGCTCATTTTATAGAGGTGGCTTCTGATGTGTTTTTCCAAGTACAGGCAGGCTGGATGCGTCGAGATCTCGACAGCTACCGTCATCTGCTCGGCACACAGTTAGCATCGGAGTATGAGCAGCATTTCAAGGAAATGAAAGCCAAAGGGCATATTAACAAATTGGAGAGTATCGCCATTCGAAAAGTTGAGATGGTGGATGCAGGGTCAGTTAACGGTGAAGATTTTGTGACTGTCCTTTTTACTGCCAATCTGCTCGATTATACTGTGGACGACACCACAGGCGACCTCATTTCGGGAAGCATGACTCAGCCTATCAAGTTTGCTGAAAAATGGACCTGGGCTCGTCCCATCCGTACAGAAAATTGGAAGCTTGAGGGCATTGAAGAGGTCGGATAACAGATCCGGATTCATACGTTGCACAGAAGTAACTGGGCTGTGTCAGAGGAACTCCTGATACAGCCTTTTTTTATTGTAACGGTTTATAGAGATGTCTGTGACGTCTGGCAACTGGCCTTTCTTGGCAATTGGTTACCAGTACGCTCTGTCTTATTTACCAAGGTCATTATTTTTCTGTTCTTTTCTTCTTTCCATAAGATGGAAATCGCTGTATTTTCCCTGCTTCATTTCATGAATGTTTGCCTGTTGTCAGGAAATGGTTAGAAAATTGCTATGATTGGATTGGGTTACGGTTAGCATGTATATATCCTGCAACAGGTTATGAACTGTACAGGAGAAACGGCAGGTTGATTGATGCTGGCAAGATAACTCATCTTTGAAGGAATTGAGTAGTTTGCGGATGATGTCTTTTTTTTGCGACATTTTAAGGTGGGCGAAAAGATGTTGGGAGACAACGCATTCAGGTTTTCTAAATTAGGGAACCATAGTGTGTGGTTTGTGGTTGTACCTAAAAAGAGACACGTGTACTGCTGGAACGAGTCTTCTGCAGAGGGTATGATTTGTGTAAATGTGTATAAAAATGGCTGTTTTTGTTCGTTTTTTTTATTTGAAGAATGCGGGCTACGTTTGGTACGTGAAAATAGGTGGATGTGTACTTTATGAATAAACTTTCTTTGTTATTAGTGCTTCTAATCGGGGGCCTCAGCTTTATGACCTGGGCTATTTTTAATCGACCGGATCAGTTGCCCACCTGGCCCAGCCATATTGATGGTTTTTCTTTTAACCCTATGCGCATGCATAATGATCCCAGCCTGGAGCAGTATCCCACCATTGAAGAGATTGAGCAGGACTTGGCTTTGCTTGAGGGGAGCGTGTATTCAGTTCGTACCTATTCTGTGCTCGGCACCCTTGGTGATATTCCAAAATTGGCAAGTGAGCACAACCTGAATGTGGCTGTTGGCGTCTGGATCGGAACGGATATGGAGCGCAATGAAGCAGAATTGAAAAAGCTCTTTTCCGTGTATGGTGAATCCATTCGTAACATTGTAAGGGTTGTCATCGGCAACGAGTCATTACTGCGCAATGATGTCTCTGTACATACCTTGATCGGGTACCTTGACCGTATGCAGAAGGTCATCAATGCGCCTATCAGCACTGCGGAGCCCTGGCATGTCTGGCTTGACCATCCTGAGTTGGTGGAGCATGTGGATTATCTTGCTGTGCATATCCTCCCGTACTGGGAAGGTATAGAGGTGAATGAGGCCATCAACTTCACTAAATCCCGGATGCAAATGCTGCAGGAGGCGTATCCGAACAAACCCATTGTAATTACTGAGATTGGCTGGCCAAGCCGTGGTTCGACCAGAGGGCAGGCAAGCGCATCATTGGCCAACCAGGCTACGTTTTTACGTAAATTTCTTGATGTGGCGCAACAGGAAAATTACACATATTACATTATGGAGGCCTTTGACCAGGTCTGGAAAAGAGAGCTCGAAGGAGAAGTCGGTACAGCATGGGGCGTATATGATGCAGACCGTGTGGCGAAGTTTCCCCATATTGAACCGGTTATCCGCATTCCTGAATGGCCGACCCTGGCAGGCCTGTGTACTTCACTGGCCCTGGTGGTGGCAGCATTTCTCTTTCGTGATTCCAAGGGACTCACCTATAAGGGGCGTGGTTTCCTGACCGTGTTGACCTATGCCGTTGTTACTGCCACTGTCTGGATTGTTTATGACTATACCCAGCGGTATCTTACCACGGGAACGCTAATAGTTGGTGTGCTCATGATCCTTTCAGCTCTCGGCATAGGGGTGGTTCTGCTTGCTGAAGCCCATGAATGGGCGGAAGCACTCTGGCTGGGGTCGTTGCGAAGAATGCCCAAAGATACTGAAAAATCAGAATACCAGCCGAAAGTTTCCATCCATGTCCCTGCCTATAACGAGCCGCCAGACATGCTCATACAGACCCTTGATTGTCTTGCTGCGCTCTGCTATCCGGATTATGAGGTACTTGTCATTGACAATAACACCAAGGATCCCAATGTCTGGAAACCCGTTGAGGAGCACTGTAAACAACTGGGAGAACGCTTCAAATTTTTTCATGTAGCTCCTCTGGAGGGATTTAAAGCCGGTGCGCTTAATTTTGCCTTGAAGCATACCGCAGAGGATGCCGAGGTGATTGCTGTAATTGATTCAGACTATCTGGTCAGCCCGGATTGGCTTAAAGACCTGGCTCCTTTATATGAAAATCCCAAAGTAGCCATAGTCCAGGCTCCCCAGGATTATCATGATGGCCAGGAGTCTGCATTCAAGGCCATGATCCATGCAGAGTATAATGGTTTTTTTCATATTGGCATGGTGACCCGGAATGAGCGTAATGCCATTATTCAACACGGAACCATGACCATGGTTCGTCTTCAAGTAATGAAGGACATCCAGGGATGGGCAGAGTGGTGTATCACAGAAGATGCAGAGCTCGGACTCCGTATCTTTGCTGATGGCTATGAAGCGATATATGTGCCCAAGAGTTATGGCCAGGGGCTTATGCCAGATACTTTCCTGGACTTTAAAAAGCAACGTTTCAGATGGGCCTACGGTGCCATGTTGATCATTCGACACCATCTGGCAGCTCTGCTTGGATTGAAAAAGACCAGTCTGACCAGGGGACAGCGGTATCATTTTTTAGCAGGATGGTTACCGTGGCTTGCAGATGGTGTGAATATGCTCTTTAACCTGGGTGCATTGACCTGGACAACTCTTATGATTGTGAAACCGGCATATTTCAGTCCCCCGGAAGCATTGTTTTCACTTATGCCTTTGACCTTCTTTGCTTTTAAGATACTGAAAATGTTTGCTCTTTATCGCTGGCGCATCAAGGCTGGTTACCGTCAGTGTCTTGCTGCAGGTCTTGCTGGCCTGGCACTTTCGCATACCATTGGTCGTGCCATGCTGGCAGGTTTTATCACCAAGGGGATCGGCTTTTTCAGAACACCAAAAATGTCTTCGAAAAATAAGTTGCTCCAGGCCATGGCTGCATGCAGGGAAGAACTGCTGTTTGCCATAGCCTTTTTGCTGGGAGGCTATGCGTTGGGGATGACCCAGGACCTGTCACTGTTTGATTTACGTATGTGGCGTTTGGTACTCTTTGTACAGACAATGCCGTTTCTCGCAGCTATCCTGGTTTCTCTGATCAGTGCCATGCCATGGCTTCCAGCCTGGCTTATTGGAGCCATGAAGCCCATTGACCGGGCTACAGAACCTGGAAAAGTACCGCGACAGACCGGTTCCGGTTTTGTCTTCTGAAAAGGTAACTGTAGAGACTGTCCGGAACTGTAGATTTTGTTTACGAGCAGGGACGCGAGGGGTGAAATCTCGTAAAGTCCATTTCCGGACAGTATTCTAAATATAATATTCTTCGGGTGTAATGCGTGCAGGACGCCTGAGGTGTTTGCAATCAGGCAGCCTGATCGCGGAAAGGTCAGGGGGCACTGTAAGCAATTCCCTTCGGGGAACATCGTGTTCCCCGAAGAATGTTCTCCTGCAAGAGTCTGATGGACCGCCTGAGCCCGTATTTCTCATGACTGCTTGTGAGGCTTACATCGTGGGGGGAAGGCCATATTGTTCAGCGGTGAACAGATCGTCCCGCAGGGTGGTCAGATAAGAGGTTGCCTGCAGAATTTCTTGGCAACGTGCATTTGCATTATCTTCATGTTGCTTGCAGAGAATGGGTGATCCCTTTTCCGGGAGATACAGACTCATGCCTGCAAGCGGTCGGATATGACTCAGGGACTTGTTTTCTGCCAAATCCAAAAATCCGTGGTGCTCATCGCCAAGGCGATCCAGAAGCCGGGCCGGCAACTGATACATGGGGAGTGCACCTGCCTGTACTGGTCCCTTGCTGCCATCAATGATGATTAATGGCGTTGACACGTATCGCTGAAACATGGCTGCATCAAAGTCCGCCTTGCTCTTTGTGAACAGCTTCTCCTCAACAAATCCTTTATGGTTGGCACCCAGAAAGGGAAGGTGATCTCCGAAAAGAGCAATAAGGGCATCTGGATCTTCCCTGCGAATTTTCTCCACAAAATCCATAAGCTCTCGGCTTTTATAATAGACCTGGTTCACATATCCCTTGAGCATAGGGTTATCCACGCCGATATCAATGACCTCGGGTCGGGAGGCTGAAAGGGGATAGTCCAGGTGACCGAAAAAAGTGACGATATATGTCAGTTTAGGTACGTTTTCAGGTTGCTTTTGCAGCTTTTCCCAAACCTGCCTGTACAGCGAGGAGTCACTGAGAAATTCCCTGTTCATGTCATCTAAAACAAAGTCGTTTTTTGACCAGTATTGGTCAAAGCCGATTCGCTGATATGTATTGACCCTGTTCCAGAAAGCAGCATAATTAGGATGGGCGGCTATGGATTTGTAGCCAGCATCTTTGAGGTACCTAGGCAGGCAAGGCGCATCATTTCGAAACCAGCCTTCAAAGAACACTGCATTACTGGTTACAGGAAAGCCGCATAATGCTTCAAATTCGCTGTTTGCAGTA
This sequence comes from Desulfogranum japonicum DSM 18378, assembly GCF_000429945.1. Lineage (GTDB taxonomy): Bacteria > Desulfobacterota > Desulfobulbia > Desulfobulbales > Desulfobulbaceae > Desulfogranum > Desulfogranum japonicum. The sequence continues at coordinate 29,275 of NZ_AUCV01000014.1, forward strand.
TAACCGCCGAAGACCGGGGCCTGTGCCGTACTGTGTCCGGCTGCCTCCCATAGCTTTCGAAAACGTGGATCAATCGGATCTGGCTGTATGCCGGAGTTTTTCAGGAGCATTGGATCCCAGAAGCTTTCCAGCAGTATGACATATATGTTGGGTTTCCGGTTGGGCTTCCCATGATTGCTCAGAGCACTGTCATCTGTGCGGAGCGCATTCAGCGCACCCAGCACCTCTTCCCGATCCGCACTGGTTTTACCCCTGGCCATGTTGCGTACGCCTTCATGAATCAAATGCCGCACAAGGCCACGGTCTTTGTAATTTCCCGGTTGATTCCATATCCAGTCCCCATATCGCTTGTCCATGTAAGCCGTGACTTCAGGAGCATTGGCAAAAATGATTATGCTGAATACAGTCAGGGAGCCTAATACCATCCAGGTGCTTTTTTGCTTCCAGGCTATGGAAGCCAGCAGTGTCAGAATAGGGAGGCCAACTGCAATTATGATGGCATACAGCCTCCAGTCTGAAAACAGATGCAGCATATTGGTAAAGGCCAGAAAATCATCCGGCATGACCGGGCTCCCCAGAACATTTAATTTCAGGGCATTGCTGATCTGAAGAACTGTGGTGAGCAGTGTAAATGAGATCGCCCACATTTTCCAGCTGCGGGAAATGCTGTAGAGCACAAAGCCAAAAATGATGTGTGCGCAGGCATCTTTAAGCCATGTCCCGGGCCATACCTGAACTGAAAAGCAGAGGGAGACGGCGAGTTGCAGGACTGCGTACAACAGGCTTGCATACAATAGCATTCCCCCAAGGGCGATACCTGTATGCGTCGTGTTAATAGGATAGGTTGTGGAAAAAATGGAAAAATCGCGGTAAAAGATAAAAGATTTTCTCGTATTCATGATGTACAGCTTACGCCCCGTGGTACTACAGTACTGTGTGCTCCGCAGGGAGGTAAATAGTTTACGGATAAAGTAGAACTCAAAAATAGTGTATGCGATTTTCCTGCCAGATCGTTCTGGAATATATCAGGCATGTATCATTCTCTTGCCTTCTTAGGATACACGGGGCAAAGGAGAGCGATATCGTTACCTGCACCAGAGAAAGTAAGGGGAATTGCAGCAGACTACACTGAATTTTTTGTAACAGTTTACTTCGTGTCTGTCCAGAAATGAGGGCTTTCGTCCGAGAGCAGGTAAGCGAAGCCTCCGAGGCTTCTTCAAAATGTTATCACAGGCATAGAGCTGATATCGGAGGCTATGCTTTCCTCCGAGGATAAAATTTCAAAGATAACACAGCTATCGGGCGAAAAGGCCATTTATGGATAGGCCCTATCTGGCCTCTTCATTGGGGGGATCCATAACATCAACAACAGTGATGTCAAAGTACAGATCCATACCGGCCAGGGGATGATTAAAGTCCACCACAATATAATCTTTTTTTATCTCATAAACCACACCTTTAACCTTGTGACCATTGCGGCTGACAGCGGTGATCTCACTGCCAACTTCCCGTGCTTCCTCCGGAATATGCTCTTTTGGGACTTCAATAAGGGATTCGATTTTCACTTCGCCATAGCCTTCCAGGGCAGGAATGACAAAAGAATCCTGAGCTCCTTTTTCCAGACCTTCCAGGCGCTGTTCCAATCCTGCGACAATTTCACCGGTGCCATGTTGGTATATCAGTGGTTCTTCGCCATCAGTAGTTTCATAAACTTTGCCATTTTCGAGGCGTAGGGTGTAGTGCAGAGCGACGGTTTTTCCTGCTTCAATGGTCATGATTACTGGTTTGTGGGTTAGGGTTTATTTCAAAAGGGTGCTACCGCAGACAGAGAGCATGCAGTATACCCTGAATCCGTATATGTTTGGGTGCAGGTACTTCCATGTTCTTTGTTACCTGTGAGCAGTTACGTATTCAGTAATACATAAGTGAAGGAAACAGTTAACTCATCTGTGAGAAAAAGTCATGGGAAATGCGGGATAATTTCTCATTCTGACGGAACATCTGCGTAACTGATCACAGACTCCTCGGAGTCTCCCGCTGGTCGCTTACCTCTTTGCACGATTGCGGTTTCCCGCATAGATAGCTTAACGGGGAGTCTCCGCTTACCTGCGAAAAATCGCGCTTGCACAAATTTGAAGCACCTGCGATGAGTTACTGCTCAGAAGTAGTTGAAATATCAGCGTTGTTAACCCCATGGTCAGTTACACATCTGTGGCTCGGCGGAGTATTTCTTTGGCAGGGATAAGAGCCGTTGCCGTGGCTGAGACAATGTTTCCTGCAACCCCGGGGCCGTCTCCGGCAACAAACAGATTGGTTATGGCTGTTTCCAGACAGTTGCTGGTTTCGATCTGCGTAGCAAAAAATTTGATCTCCGGAGCATAGAGCAGTGTTTCATCATTGGCTACACCGGGAACAACATTGTTGAGTTGTTTCAAACCATCGATCAGGTTGGTTAATATACGTTCCGGCAGGGCCATGGCAATATCACCACAGACCACATTGGTCAGGGTTGGCTCAATATAACTGTTCCTGATGCGATTCCAGGTGGATCGTCTCCCTCGTTTCAGGTCGCCAAACCGTTGCAGGATAGGTTTACCACCGCCAATTAAGGTCGCAAGTTTCCCTATGGATTCTCCATACGCCTGATTATCCTCTACCGGGTCTGTGAGAACTACTTTGGATAAAAAGGCAAAATTTGAATTTTCCGATTTTGTGTCCATGAGGGCATGACCGTTGACGCAAACAAAATCCTGATAATTTTCCAGGGCCACATACCCGCCGAAATTTGTACAGAAGGTTCGTGTCTGATCATCGTACTTGCTGGTGCGAATGAAGAATGTGGGGTCATAGATCACCGAGCAGATATCCTGCATGATCTCATTGTGAACTTCCACCCGCACCCCTACTTCAATCCCGCGTTGGGAAACCTGGAGCCCGTATTTTTTTGCCAGGCCACCAATCCATTCCGCCCCAACCCGTCCGGGAGCGAGTATAACACTTTTCGCCCGGTATTCACCTTTATCGGTTACCACACCTGCTACGGTATTATGTTCAACTATCACATCCCGGACAGTTTCCAGGTCGTGTATGATCACTCCATTGGCGAGGATATGCTCGGTCATTCCCTGTATATGGCGCGGCAGGTTATCGCTTCCCAGGTGTTTTTGTTTGATGAGCAGCAGGTCAATACCGCACTTTCTGGCTTCTTTTCGGATGGATTGTGCGGTTTGCATATCCGTTGGATAGATGGGACCATCCATATGAAAACGATTGAAAATAGCTTCGGTCTCGTCAATCAGGGCACTGGCTTCACTTGCAGGAAGAAACTGGGTGAGATCTGTTTTGCCGAGCTTATGAATAAAGTTGAGTTTTCCATCGGAAAATAATCCGGCTCCGCCGATACCGCACAGAATGTTACAGGGACGACACTTTATGCACCCCTTGGCTCCAATAGGACAGTTGCGCTGCTGTACCATTCGTCCCTGTTCGAGCAAGAGAATCTTGAGAGAAGAGTGTTCACTGAGGTAGTAGGCTGCAAAAAGACCGGCAGGGCCTCCACCCACGATAATGATATCAAAGGAAGCGGGTGCATTTGTCATTGGTTTATCAGTTCCTGGAAAAGGGTGAGCTCTTAGTAAGCTTACGAATATTGGGGGGAGTTCTTAAGCTTGACAATTTCCCCGTATGTATAACTGTTCAAAAAACTGCGAGAGAAGAAAACAGCGTAACAAAGGTTGCGTTGTTCCTGATAGTAGCTTTATACTATATGTATCTGTATGGAAACGAGGAATTTATGAAAAGGCAGAAGGTAAGACTCGTTTTCTGAGGGGCCGTGTCCAGGTAAAAGTTCTCCTGGGATGTATTTTGTCGGGAGTACAGAACAACCAACGAATATTATAAGAGTCTTTCATATGGATTCCAATCAGTTTGACGTTCAGAGACTTGGTGAGTGCCGTTATCCTTCACCTATGCAAGGTGTGTGTTTTACAGATGATAGCGAAAAGGTGCTCTACCATTCCCATTATGCAGATCTGCTGCCATATATTGAAGATCACAGAGAACCGCCGGGTTTCAGTATGGCCGGACCGAGAGAAAACATATATTTTGATCCAGCCACGCTCTCATGCGGTATTGTAACCTGCGGAGGGCTTTGTCCGGGATTGAATGACGTTATTCGGTCCCTGGTGCTGAGTCTGCACCATCATTATAAGGTCAAAAGAGTGCTGGGTTTTCGTTATGGATATGAAGGTCTGAACCCTGCATACTATCATCGGCCCATTGAACTCTCTCCAGAGGTGGTTGACGGCATACATCAGCAAGGCGGCAGTGTGCTCGGGTCATCCAGGGGACCACAGGATGTGAAAACCATTGTCGATACGCTGGTTCATCTGGATATTGGCATCCTGTTCGCTATCGGTGGTGACGGAACCCTGCGCGGAGCTGCTGCCATTGTGGAGGAAATCGAGCGTCGTGGCTTGAAAATAGCCCTTATCGGTATCCCCAAAACCATAGACAACGATATCAGTAATGTAGACTTCTCTTTTGGTTATGAAACAGCTGTGGCTGAGTCGCGCCATTCTACCTATACTGCCCATGTGGAAGCTGTAGGCGCCCGTAATGGTATTGGTCTTGTGAAATTGATGGGCAGGGAGTCCGGCTTTATTGCGGCATCGGCAGCCCTGGCTAATAATGAAGTCAACTTTTGCCTGATACCCGAGGTGGAGTTCAGCCTGGAAGGGTTACTCAGCGCACTGGAAAGAAGATTACGCATGCGGGGACATGCCGTAATCGTGGTTGGGGAAGGTGCCGGGCAGACTCTGTTTTGTGATGATCTGGGATGTGACCTGAGCGGTAACCGCAAACTTGGCGATATCGGCCTGTTGCTACGCGATAGAATTAAGGAGCATTTCAAGTGCTGTGGAGTCGATATAACCCTGAAATATATTGATCCCAGTTATATGATTCGCTCTATGCCTGCTTCAGCATATGATTCTGCGTTTTGTCTGCAGCTTGGTCATAACGCCGTTCATGCCGGCATGGCAGGTTTTACCAATGTTCTGATCGGCCACTGGAATAATTATTTTACCCATGTACCGATCCCCATGGCAGTTGCTGACAGAAAAAAAGTGGATCCCAAGGGGAGATTGTGGTCAAGCGTAGTCGCAGCTACAGGGCAACCTGTCTCAATGATTTGAAGCAACTGATTAGAGGCCTAACGTGAAGAAAAATAAGATGTTACCCCTCCATGGGAGGAGGTACGATTTGACTTTTTTTTATCTTTCCGTCTACCATGGTAAAAAGGGGAAGAACGAAAACTGAAAAGGTTACCGGTGCCATGAGTAAACAGCAGGAATCAAATCTTGTCTGGCTGGACCTTGAGATGACAGGCCTGGACCCGGACTCTGACCACATCCTGGAAGTGGCCACAGTGGTGACTTCTTCTGATTTGGAAGTTCTTGCCACAGGTCCTGTGCTTGCCATCATGCAACCTGATGAGATTCTGGATGCCATGGATCACTGGAACCAGACCCATCACCATTTGTCTGGTCTACTCAAGCGCGTCAAGGATAGCAGTTATGATTATCATCAGGCTGAAATGGCAACCCTGAAGTTCATTCAGAAGTGGGTTCCTGAGCGTGCGTCACCCATGTGCGGCAATTCCATCTGCCAGGATCGTCGTTTTCTGGCCAAGTTCATGCCCCGGCTCGAAGCGTATTTTCATTACCGTAATATAGATGTCTCCACCATCAAGGAACTGGCCGCTCGCTGGGCGCCTGATGTACGTTATGGGTTCATCAAAAAACACAGTCATTGCGCCTTGGAGGACATCCGGGAGTCCATAGAGGAAATGCAATATTATCGCAACCATTTCATCGAATGTACCAGGAAACGCTGTGGCTGATTGGCCATTATAAGGGGCGTGGAAAAGTTTAGGATTCCAGCTTTGTGCAGTGAAAGTCGCACTCTGGGGATTTCCGGATTCAGCAATAGTTGAAGATAGAGACGTAAGGGTCGCGGAAAATACTACAAATCCAAAAATTGCGTAGGGTATCGGTTTGGTAACGTCGTCGCGTCAATGGTTCCATACTGCCCGCATTGAGCCATTGACGCGACGACGCTACCGAGTTGAGAGACAAGCAAGGTTGGATAATTTATTTTCTCCGTGACCCTAAGCTTCAAGGACAAATCTTCTTTTATCCTTTCCTGTGAGCAAGGGTAGGGTGCGTCACACGCACCACACAGAGTGTGCAATCTACCCCTGCTGTTTCTTTGTTGTATCCTGCCCCTGTGCAGCGCGTATGCAGCCCGCTTATCCCACCTTGACACCCCATATTTCTTCGGCATACTCCTTGATGGTTCTGTCGCTGGAGAATTTTCCCATGCGGGCGACATTATAAATGGATTTTTTTGTCCAGGCTTCCGTATCCTGGTAACATTTTCCAACAAGTTCCTGACATTCCAGGTATGCCTCCAAATCCAATAGTAACAGGTATGGGTCATGTTCATTCAGCAGGTCATTGACCAGTGGTTTGAATAACTCCCGGTCTCCATCACTGAACACACCGCTGGCGATGGCATCGATTATTTTACGTACAGTGGGATTGGTTTCATAGATCTGGTAGGGAATTCTGGATTTGATACGTTTTTCCGATTCCACTTCCTGGGCTGTCATGCCAAAGATAAAGATATTATCTTCACCCACCTCTTCCTGTATTTCGATATTGGCTCCGTCAAGGGTACCGATGGTAAGAGCCCCGTTAAGGGCAAATTTCATGTTTCCTGTACCAGACGCTTCGGTGCCTGCAGTGGATATCTGTTCAGAAAGATCGGCCGCCGGAATGATAACTTCAGCAAGAGAAACACTGTAATTAGGAATAAACGCTATCTTGAGCTTGTTCGCAACACGCGGGTCTTTGTTAATTACCCGTGCCACTTCGTTGATCAATTTGATGATCAGTTTGGCCCGATGATAGGATGGCGCCGCCTTCCCTGCAAAAATGACGGTCCTTGGTGTGACTGCCAGGTCAGGCTCTGTTATAATCCGTTGGTACAGGTTGATCACGTGCAATACGTTGAGTAACTGGCGTTTATACTCATGAATCCGTTTTACCTGGATATCAAACATGGAGTTGGGGTCAACCAGCGTACAGCACTGTTGCTGAATGGTTTGGGCGAGCCGTATTTTATTGTTCAATTTGGCTGTTTGCCATTGTTCTCTGAATTCTGCATCGTCTACAAAGTTTTCCAGTTTCCGTAGTTTGTCCAGATCCGTAACCCATCCCATACCCATGGCACGTCCGATCACCATGGAAAGATCCTGGTTGCATTTAAGCAGCCAGCGCCTGGGCGTAATGCCGTTGGTTTTGGAGTTTATCCGGGTTGGATACATCTCATGAAAATTATGAAACAGATTATCCTTGAGTAACTGGGTGTGCAGGGCTGCTACGCCATTAATCGAATGGCTGCCGATAATGGCAAGGTTGGACATGCGAACCCGTTTGGGATGATTCTCGTCTATGATTGACATTTCCTGCAGTTTTCTCATATTGCCAGGGTAGCATGTACTCACTTCTTCAAGGAAGCGCCGGTTGATTTCAAAAATGATTTCCATATGACGGGGGAGCACCCGTGACAGCATTTCAACTGTCCAGGTTTCAAGTGCCTCCGGCATTAGGGTGTGGTTGGTGTAGGCAAAAGTTTTTACACAGATATCCCACGACTCCACCCAGCCCAGCTGTTCCTCATCCAGCAGCAGGCGCATCAGCTCCGGGATGGCAATGGCAGGATGGGTGTCGTTGAGTTGTACGGCAACCTGGGTTGGAAAATCCTTGAAGTTTTTGTTTTCCTTGCGATAACGGCGAAGAATATCCTGAAATGTGGCAGCAACGAAAAAATACTGCTGTTTCAGGCGAAGTTCCTGGCCTTCCCGTATATCATCTGAGGGATAAAGTACTTTGGAGATTGTCTCTGAGCGAACCTTGAGCTCAACTGCATTGACGTAATCACCGATATTAAAGGATTTCAGGTCTAACTCCCGCGATGCCTTGGCCTTCCAGAGGCGCATATTGATGACATGCCCGTTATTGAATCCTGGTACGAGCATATCGCAGGCCATGGCCATTACCACTTCAGTATCCACCCACTTGGCGCGGTAATTGCCGTCACTGTCAGTGGCGCTGCTTACCCTGCCGTAAAAATTGACGGGGTAGACAAAGGATGTTCTTTCATACATCCAGGGTGAACCCATGCGCAGCCAGCTGTCCGGGGTTTCAACCTGATACCCGTCTACGATTTTCTGGTTAAACAGGCCGAAATCGTAAAGAATACCATAGCCATAGGCCGGGATTTTCATGGTGGCAATGGAATCCATAAAGCAGGCCGCAAGCCTTCCCAGGCCACCATTACCCAGTGCTGCATCCTCTTCACACATCCGGAGTTCTTCCAGGTCGTAGCCAAGCTGCTCCAGAGCCTGGGTGACTTCGTCCATGAGCCCCATGTTGATAATGGCATTACCCAGGGAACGGCCAATGAGGAATTCCAGGGAGAGGTAATACACTCGTTTTTTCTTCTCAGCATAAAAGGTTTTTTGCGTGCTGATCCATCGCTCCATCAGAACATCACGAAGGGCATAGGAGAGAGCTCTGTAGACATCCTGGTCAGAGGCGCGTAGAGGATCCCTGCCCTGAAAGCTTACCAGATGGTGCTGTATGCAGAGCTTAAACTGCTCAACACCCGCTTTTTCAAATATCGAGGTGTAGTAATCGTTGCTGTTGGAAGAGGAAGAAGGGGGGGCCTGAGGGGTCATATCTGCTCCTTGGAGATAGGTGGGTGGGGAATAACACCAAGATATGAACTATTGTAATACAGAAACTAGTTGTTATCAATTAGGATTTGGTTCAGAGAAGCTTTCATGGAAAGGCACCACCCGGTTACGGCCCCGTCGTTTGGCTTCATACATGGCAGTATCTGCATGGTGCATGAGTTTCTCTAGTGTTTTACACTCAGGTGTCAGGGTGGCAAGACCCATGCTGATTGTACAGTGAATTTCATAACCAGAGGCCAGTTTCACTGTTGCCAGTTCCGTAAAAAGACGCAGACGCTCGGCCACATCCATGCCTCCGTTCAAATCTGTGTGCAGCAGTCCAACGGCAAATTCCTCTCCACCCAGGCGTCCCAGCAGATCAATGTCTCGCAACATGCTTTTCGCTGTGTCAGCTATGCATTTCAGGGCAAGATCCCCTGCTGCGTGGCCATGGGTATCATTGATGTTTTTAAAGGAGTCCGCGTCAAACATAATCAGGGTGAATGGTGTTTGATGGCGTAGACTTCGCTGTACTTCTTTTTCAGCCATATTCATGAAATGCCGTCTACTGTATATACCTGTCAGCTCATCGGTGATGATGAGTTGTTGCAGTTTTTCCACAGCAGTTTTTCGCTCGGTTATATCCCGCATGCTGCCAACGGCATGACGTTCGTTGTTGAGGATAAAGGGTGCCACCGCCAGTTCAATGGGAATTCTGCGGCCGTTTTTTGTACAGGCTGAAAATTCGTGAACAGAGCCAAGGACAGGGGCATATCCACTGGCATGATAGGTCTGTAGTCCACGTTTGGCCAGTTCGCGCTTATCGGGTGGTACCAGCAGATCATGAAGTGTTTTACCAACCACCTCCTGTTTGCTCCAGCCAAACATTTTTTCTGCTGCACTGCTCCAGAAAATGATATGGTCCTTTGCATTGATTGCCACCAGGGCATCCAGGGAAGCTTCAGCCATTGCAGAAATCATGTTTTCTCGCTCTTCAAGGGCCAGCTGGGCTGCTTTACGATCAGTTATATCCAGCAACGTGCCGGTCATGTACTTCGGGGCACCTGAAGTATCCAGTTGTACTTTACCTCTCCCCTGGACAAAGCGGATTTCACCATCATTTTTGCGGATTATGCGATGTTCGGTGGTGAATTCCTCCCGGGTTGCCCAGCCTTTATCCAGCTCCTGAAGAACCTTTTCCCTGTCGTCGGGATGCAGCAGTGGTCGCAGACTGGATATGGAAGGTACAAACATTCCCTTCTCCACACCAAAAATGGAATACAATTCATTGGACCACCAGGTCTGTTTTCCAGAAGTATCCGTTTTCCAGCTGCCAAGATGGGCAATGGATTGTGCTTCATCTAGCAGGTGGCTGGTATTATGGAGAAGTTCATAATTGTGTCGTGCTCTGGCAGCCAACGCACAAAAAATAGCAGCGACCATCAGGCCGACCAGGCGGATTGCCCAGTGAGATTCGGAATGTAAAGAGATAGTCTGCTGGGGCAGGGCAGCCAATTGCCAGCTGCCGTTTGGAAATTGTACATCCATCAATACGGCCCTGGAATGGGTAAACAGAGCCTCATCACCCCAAAGCAGGGGAACTGCCGGATTCACAGGCTTTTTGAAGCGAAGCGACAGACGAAGATCAGTGTTCGCTACCCCTGTCTGTTGGAGCAGCTTGTTCATATTCACTATACCAGAGATTATACCCCAGAAACGGTAGTTACCTTTTTGCTGTGTGAAAATCGGGGCTCTGCCGATAAATCCCCATTGGACGTTTGCCTGGGAAACCGGCCCGTAAAAAAAGATGTCAGGACGATCCTGCATGGCAAGCAATGCAGGCTTTTGTGCTTCCAGGGAGAGCAGGTTTTTCTCTGATTCCTGACCTGTTTCAAGTACAGGCCATGTCCAGGTGACAGTGTAATTGGGGGCAATTTCCAGATAGGAGAGCAGAGAGCTTTGACGACGTGTTGCTTCGGCAAGTTGTTCAAAACTTTGTTGATCAAGGTCAGGGTGCAGGCCGAGGTAGCTGCCCATTTGTTGAATCAGCAACAGGTTTTTGGTGAGTTTGTATTCAATAGCTGAACGGATTTTTGCCAGTTGTACGGCTGTGTTCTCAGCTTGTTGGCTTTCCTGCATACGAAAAAAGACGATTTCAAAACAAGCCGTGATACTGCCGATAAACAGTATAATGCCCAGAAATTGGCCTACCAGCTTGAGCTTCATATACGCTGCCCTCCAGCGGAGGGGGTGTGGTGATACATCTTTACGTCTTTTTCCTCTTGCAAGCCCAGGTAAGCAATGGCTTTTGATGGGCAGTGGACAGCATTGTTTCGGGTGAATGATCTGGAACAACCAGGCTGCATTCGGAGCAGGATGTGACGTATTTGCATGTGCTTAAGATCACGGAGAATACAGCTGCTTTCAGTCGAAACAGGTAAAAACTATATATTAAGGTTACTCGGTTTTTCTTAAAAAACCAGTAAAAATATAGGCTGCTGGATAGCCAGATGCCTGTGGTGCCAGTCTGTAGAACGTTAGCGGGAAATGAAATATGAGCCAAGGTATGTACCACTTCGTGGTGCTGGTGGCAAGAGGTATCTTTAGCCGTGGAGCATACAAAACTACGAGCAGGGACACGTCGCTATGCAAAGGAGACAGGCAGGCCCCGAAAATGGGCTGGGTGCTTTATCCTTGATCTTTCACAAGTGTATTCTGCTATAAAACCAGGGGAGAAGGGGGGACCTGGTTACCTTCTGGTCAATCCTTGGAAAGAGCCTCCATGCCCAAGATAGGGCTGCGCTCCTCTGTGGAGGGTTGGAGGCTGTCGGTGACCATTATTTCTATCAATATCTTCGTCAGATCGTAACAAAATGCCTGCTCTCGCACAGCCTCCTGAAATCATTTTACGTTATTTTGTTTCATATATATCCCGAGCCCTGTCCTGCAATGCTGTAACAGTATCACTCTTTTTCTCTGCCCTGGCAAAGGCATCTCTTGCCTTCTGCTGGCATGCGGGACAGCTGTTAAACGGAATGGAATACCCATGCACATGTGTACCAAGTCCATAGCCTGTCAGTTCCATATATCCTGGACACTCCCGGCAAAGGTGGTAGGATTTGGTTTCCTCAACTCCAAAGCCGGTGGTATCGTAAAAAATGGATTTCCGTTCACGCACCACTTCTTTGGCAGCTTGCTCCCTGCGCATTCTTTCCCGGTCATCAAATACCTGCCTGGCCTGCCGGCATACCTCTTCAATATGGGCATTCATCTCCGGGGGCTGAACAAAATTTGCAGGATCATAATCAGGTTCCCGCACATTGGAGGTATCCATATCAGCCATAGCAAGGATTATGCCCAGATTGGTGTAGGGAAGAGCCCCTTCAATGGAATATCCGCCTTCCAGCACGCATATATGCGGGTTGAGCATTCTGTTTAGACGGGCATAGCCCTGGGCTGTAAAATTCATATTGGTGATCGGGTCTGTGTAGTGATTATCCTGACCGGCTGAGTTAATGATTATTTCTGGCTGAAATTCTTCCAGCAGCGGCAGGATCACCCGTTCCATGGCCATGTCAAAGCCTTCTTCAGAAGTTGATGGCGGCAGTGGGAGGTTAATGGTGTATCCTGGGGCAGACGGCCCTCCTGCTTCGTGTACAAAACCACTGCCAGGATACAGGGTTCGTCCATCCTGATGAACAGAAATGAACAACGTGTCAGGATCATTCCAGAAAATATCCTGGGTGCCGTCACCATGGTGGCAGTCGGTATCCACTATGGCGATTTTACGCACGCCATAGTGCTTTCTGATATATTCAACCATAATGGCTTCAATGTTTACTATGCAGAAGCCCCGATCGCCGAATACGGTCTGCATGGCGTGGTGCCCTGGGGGGCGGACAACGGCAAAGGCTCTTTCCACCTCTTTGTTCATCACAGACCGGGCAGCGCGAATGGCTCCTCCGGCCGAGATAAGATGCGACTCTGTGAGCAGATTACGCGATGAGGGTACGCAGAAATGCACCCGGTCAATATCATGGTATTCAGCCAGTTCCGGATTATAAAAGTGGATGTTGTGCACATCCTCCAATCCTTCTTCAATGAGCTGGTCTTTGGTGTATAGCAGGCGTTCTTCACGTTCCGGATGTGTCGGGCTGATGCACCAGTCAAAGGCCGGAAAAAGTACAAGGCCTGTGGAGCGTTTGGCTATGGGCATGTAGTGCATGGCATCCCTCCTAGAGTTGTGCAAGGCCAGGGCGTATCTGTGCCTTGAGCGAAATGATTTTTCCCGATGTATGAAAACCGCGAACCGTATTCATTTCCTGACGTTCAACAAAATCAATGTCTGCAATTTCCTCCAGTCCGTATTCCGCTGCCTGGGTCATGATCACCTGACGCAGCCTTTCCTCGGCATCTTCCATGGAAAAATATTTGCGGACTTTGTCCTGTAAACCTATTTCCGGTATAACCAGTTTGCGATCTGCAGTATCTGCATACAGGGTTGCCTGCAGGGTGGGGCGGGTTCGGGCAGAGCCAATGGCATTGGCCACTTCAAAATGTTCGGGAACTGTACAGGGCAGGCCAAAGCAGCCTGCCAGCATATCCTGCATGGCTTTGGCTGGTCCGCCCACTGTTATCAGCTGTGCGGGCTGTAGTCGTTTCCTGCTCAGCAGGGCTGCAACTGTGTATACTGGGCGGCTGAACACTTCGTCGATCATTTGCTCAACCGCTGTATGAATCTGATCTGCAAAGGATTGCAGCAGTTCTGTGGCCGTTTGCTCAGGATTTTGTTCCGGGCGCAGTGCCTGCATGGCTTTGGTTGCCTGTGCAGTATCGCCTTCTTCGATGGACCCCAACATCACCATGGCGTCGGTCGGTGTTGGAACTGCTCCGCCAAAAGCCATGGGTGCGCCCTTTTTCAGAGGGCCAATGGTGTATTTCCCATCAGCATAGGAGGTGGCACTGTCTCCTCCAAGACCGACACTTCTGGTGTTCAGGGCTCGAATCAGGGTAGGGCGGCCCTGTATAGTTACGCCATAGGGCTCCAGCAGCGGTATACCGTCTGCAAGCAAGGCAATATCCGTGGTGGTGCCGCCAATATCCAGGAGTACGGCATCTTCCAGGTTTTCCATAAGCGCCAGGCAGCCCATGACACTGGCAGAAGGGCCGGAATGTACGCTTTCGCAGGGAAAATCACTTGCCCCACTGAATGGTATGGTCCCTCCGTCTGCTTTGAGTATGTGGCAGGGGCAACGCAGGTTGAGATGCTCCAGTCCTGCCTCCATGGCGGTTTTAAACTCTACAAATTTTCTCTTCAGGGCAGCATTGAGCCAGGTGGAATAAACCCGCCTGGGAAAATTGGGCAAACCGGAAATCCTGTGACCGGTGCTTACATGGGCAAACTGTTGCTCCAATTGATCTGCCAGGGTTTGTTCATGGATGTTATTACGGTGAGAGAATTTGGTTACAACACCTATGCTTTCAATACCGACATCTCTAAATTGACTGCTTGCCTCAAGCACCATGTCGTTGTCTGGGGATCGGATTATTTTGCCTCTGTGGTCAATGGCACCATCCAACAGGCAGACATAATCCCCGCACTGTAAAAAGGAAGGGTTAAGGCCTGGACCGGCCTGAATAAACATGCCAACATCATCGAGCTGATTGTTGATTATGGCATTGGTACACAGTGTGGTGCTGAGTTGAATACGCTCGACCTGGTCGGGATTGTCCGGTACCAGTTGTTGAAGCAGGGTAAAGATGGAGTCGCTAAGGTTTTCCTGGTCAACCTGAATTTTGTGTTTGGCAAGGATTTCCTTACCTTCCAGGAGTACGCCGTCGGCGTGGGTACCGCCGACATCTATTCCAATAAGAAGTGCCATGGTTCCCCCTTACCTGGCAATGGCAGAATGCCGTTTGCAGTAGAAGAGTGGTGACAGATCCCAGGCACTGTAAATCTGCTAGGCACGGTTTTTCTCTCTACGGAGAAAACCATCGCCCAAAGGTGGAGGGCCTGTAATCTGTATAAAAAATGAGACTGTATAATATTAAAACTCACAATAAATACAAGGGAGAATGTGTGTTTCCCTAGCCTTATAAAACGTATGGCGTCCCGGGTTCCAGGGAGAAAAACAACTGCTTACAGCATAATTTCTTTTTTCATCCGATTATTTTCTTGCTGGAAAGAGGGTAGGGAATGCGTCATTCGCACCATCATACTCTCAGCTGATATCTTCTTGTTTGCCTTTCCCCTAAACACGGTTTATGCTCTTTCTCATTCATCTGCAATTGGTAATGCTTTACTTTCATTAATGTTTTACTGCTCGCAGCCATATCTTGCCATGATCAAATTTTTAACTCTGCCTTTTTCGAGAAAAAAACTTCTCCTTACCTCCCTGTTGCTGTCTCTGGCAATCTGGTTTGGCCTGCGCCTGCGCCCGTTGAGGTCTGTTGTCCAATATGTGCAGACACCGTCTGGTAAGCTCGAAAACATATATACTTTAACCGATATACTCTGGGCCATCCGAGCCATTGACCGCCGTTTTTCCCATGCCACCTGTCTGGTCAACGGACTGGTTGGCCAATACCTGTTTACCAGAAATCAGATAGCATCCCAGCTCTGTATTGGTGTGAAAAAAGAAACAACCGAGCTTAAGGCCCATGCCTGGGTGGTAGTGGATGATCAGATTGTGATCGGCAATATTCCTGATTTGGATTCCTACACCCCCTTACCTTCACTGCGCCTGACCCCATGAGCACCATTGCAGGCATTGTCTATAACGAGCAGCACCCAGGTGCAGGTCAACGTGTACACGCCATGTTATCTGCCATGTCAGAACGGGCAGGGGCCCTTCCTCAAGTCCAAACCCTTGGGCGCGCCTGCCTGGGCTTCAGCCTTTTTGTAACAGATACCGGCCAAACTGTTGAAAAGACTCCCCTGGTCTGCCAGAGTAAGCAGTTTTTATTAACCGGGGATGTCCGTCTTGATAATCGAACAGAACTGGCCCATGACCTGAACCTGAATCCTGCAGACTACAGCGACAACGGCCTGCTTCTCCACGCCTGGAAACACTGGGGCACAGATACTCCCCGTCACCTGACGGGTGACTACGCTTTTGCACTCTGGGATACCAGCCAGCAACGCCTTTTTTGCGTGCGCGACCGGTTGGGGATTCGGCCGTTATTCTATTGCCACACTCCACAATTTTTTGCGTTTGCTTCAGAGATCAAAGCACTTCAGGTTCTGGTTGACAGTGCCATAGATGAACACACCCTTGCTGCCTATATTCTGCGCCTTGTTCCCAATCCTGCGCACACTTTTTTTCAGGATATCCACCGCCTGCTTCCTGCAACCATTAAACAGGTTCATGGTCAGAAAACAACAACCCATACATATTGGAGTCCGCATGAAGTCGCCCCTATAAATTGCGGTAACACAGAACAATATGCACAAATGTTCCGGGAACTCTTTGCTCAAGCTGTCCATTGCAGGCTGCAATCCTCTGGTGTGGTTGGCTCTACATTAAGTGGAGGGCTGGATTCCTCTTCCATTGTCTGTACAGCCGCACCCCTACTGAACAAGGCTGGCAGGGAGCTGTTTACCTATTCTGCCGTTTTTAGCGGTCTTGAGGGTGAAGATGCTTTTAGGGTGGATGAGACTGTGTATCGCCAGGCTGTGCTTGACCAGGTACTGGTACAACCACGGATTGTTGATGTAAGCCAGGCTGATATCTATCAGCAGTTAGATCAGGAACTCTCCTGGCTCGATGCTCCCTTTTTCAATCCCAACCTTTATATACATAGAGCTCTGTACCAACAGGCAAGAAATGATGGGGTGCAGGTGTTTCTTGATGGTATTGATGGCGATACTGTGGTTTCCCATGGCTACGAACTTCTACCCCAGCTTTTTCTTAAGCCCGGGTGGATCAGACTGCATAGGGAACTGCAGCATATGAAACACTTGAGTGGCAGTCGTCAGCCACTGTGGAGGCTGGCAGCAGCCTATGCTGTAAAACCGGTACTCCAATGGCTGCTTGATTCGCCTATCCTGCGTACGGTTATAACTCTGCCAACTTGCAAGGCCAGTTTTTCAGAGGAGTTTGCAAAGCGTAACCCTTTGGCTCCGCTTATTTATGAAAGTTCATCACAAACCCATACAGATGTTGGCAATGCACGCAATCATCACAAGGCTACCCTCGCGCTGCCGCACCTCATGTTTGCTCTGGAAACCAGCAATCAGGTGGCATCCCGATATGATATGGAGGAGCGATACCCGTTTCTCGATACCAGACTGGTGGAATTCTGCCTGGCTCTACCTCCGGAACAGAAGTTTCATAATGGCTGGAGTCGTGCCATTCTCCGTAAGGCCATGGCATCCACTCTGCCTCCCAAAATTTGCCAGCGCCTCACCAAGGCTAACTTGAGCCCTGTGTTCATGCAGCAGACCCGAACTGCAGGCAGAGAAATACTGGCACAACATTGTGATTCAGCTAACCCGCTTCTGAGCCAATATCTTGCGCCCGCATTTACCCACAAACTCCTTAGTCACCAGAAGCCTGAAAGCAGTTTGCAACTTTACGCAACAGTTTGCCTGCTCAAATGGCTGGAAAAGCATGTGGTCTAACCGTATTGAAAATACCATAAAGCCAGCAATTCAATCTGTTCGGTGCGTGTGACGCGCCCTACGGCTTCATCGTAGTGACAACCTTCTGCATAAAAAAATAGCCCCGTCCTTCTTAATGTTATATCTAATCCCCATCACGCTCTTCGTAGCACTGCACTCGTAGGGTGCGTCACACGCACCACACAGATCACAAATTTAACCCAACATCTCCGAATGACCTCTCTATCCCGGCAAATAGCATCTTATTTCTAATAGATGATAATTTAAACTATCATTTATTCCTTTTTTTAACCCCATTGCTACAACCCTTGTGGTGATTAATGTCTCAATCACAAAGGAAGAACACAATAAACACTACCCATGGAGGTTACCATGTACGGATATGAATCACTTGCCTGGATTAAAGATAAACACGGTAAAGAATATGTATGCCCCATTGATGTACTCAAAGGCGATATCAGTGACCGCGACGATTTAACGGAAGAAGAACGTAAACAATGCATGGATGTTAATCAGCTCATAGGAACAGAGCGTTGGTAATTATCACACAATCCAAGGAGGATATCATGGAACATAGTGAAAGAAATACAAACTTGAACAGCGTTGGGTATGAATCCCTGGTATGGGTACGTGATGAAGCAGGTAAAGAGTTTTCCTGTTCGGTTAATCCGGGAAAAGGTCAGGTGAAAAATTTTGCTGATCTCAGCGAAGAAGAAAAAGCAACCTGCATGGATGTCAATCAGATAATCGGCACAGAAAGGTGGTAATGCCTTGTCCACACCACAAAAGCCCTGGCAGATTATGCCAGGGCTTTTACACTAAAGAGCTTTTTTTATGGTACACACGTCGCACCATGAAGCTGCAGCCATTACCCAAATAGTAATATTTACCCCTAACCCGCCAAAAAATTCCATATACTCCCATGAGTATCATCTGGTACAAACTTGGGTAGGGTGCGTTACACGGATCACAAAAGTTAAGTGCTTTTCCCCACGCTTTTTTAGCCGGAACTCCCCCAACAGACCAGCTTCACCCACAAAACAGTAACCTTTATTTAACACGTATAACGCACATGCCTGCCGTAGCCTCTTCTCTGCCTCCATCCTTACCGATCAGGCTCATTTGCTGGTGCATTCCCCCCAGACTGTACCAGCCAGGGATTGCGCTTTGCGGAACTATCCCTCTTATGTTCCGTAGAAACTATGAAATAAGCACAACCTGCCAGTCGGTTTTGTATGCTGAATTATTGAGATGACATTTTTGAAGAGACCTTTTTCTGTTACTAAAGTTTTGCTGTGTTTGCAAGTTCTACGTCATGGTTTACTTGTTTTGGCAGGCCACATCCGAACATGGATCAGGCATGTTGGCACGCTGCTACTGGTTGAAATAGTGTGTAATTTGAAACTCATGGCGGCGTGGTTATATCTGTGATCAGTTATCTTTTATCATATAGCACAGAGTATTGTTACGTTGTTGCGACCGGTTCTGGTATCTTGAAAAAAATATTTGAGGTGATCATGAATGTATATTTGCATAAACTGTTGTTTGAACACAGTTAGTTCAACGGACTGCATAAGCTGTGGGCAGGGCAAATAAGAAAGGGGTTGCGGCAAACAAAACTAAATAAGGCTTGATTTCATCCCATGAGTGTGTTTATCAAGTACCTACTGCCATCATACTTCTATGTTACCAGCTTTTTTGTTGTCTTTTACTATGATCGGAGGATCGTGATGGAAACCAGAGAGAAAGTTACAAATAATACTGAAAAGAAGCAGTGGGCACAGCCTGAGCTGACCCATTATGGCAGCGTTGAAAAAATTACCCTCAAAGGTTGGGGCGCACAGGATGGTCAGGGCCTTGAGCCTGCCGGGCATCATCCTAGTCTGTAATACCCACCTTGCCTGTCTTTTACCGTTGCTCAGTGATTTTTTGCCGCTGAGCAGCGGTATTCTCGTATCTCTCAACAGTGGATGTGCAAGAACAATGGTACAGTGCCTTTGGCCTGGCCATACGTTCCCAGTTGCCTGTGATGGAATTTTCCCCCATTGCCAGGCAGCAACGTTGCGATGTGCATATTCGTCTTGAGCAGCCAAAAGATCTTGCTGCCTTCTACACGGAACGGAATTTCCTCTTCAATATTGATACAGAGCGGGGCACAGCTGTGCTCTATTTCAGCGGAGTCGGGGAATACCGGCTTACTGTTGATGACCTGATAGTTTTGCGGCCGGCACCCTGTGCAGATAATCGCACCCTGGCTTTGTATTTAAGCGGAGTTGTGTTTGCGGTATTGCTCTATCTTCGTGGTTATCTGGTATTTCATGGCAGCTGTGTGGCCGATGCTGATGGTAGGGTTATAGCCCTTGTCGGAGACTCCGGTGCCGGGAAATCAACCCTGGCAGGAAGGCTCATGCAACATGGGTACAGCGTACTTTCAGATGATGTGGTGGCCCTTGATATGCAACAGCAAACAGTCAGGGTGTTGCCTGCGTTTCCTCTTTTGAAAATTCATCCGAACATGGTGGAGCATATATCTCCCTCTGCAGGCACCCTGCTACCAGTTCAGGATGGTGAAGTAAAGCGTTATCTGCCAGTACCTGCATGTAATACAAATGAGAGGTATGCTCTTCAGGCCATCTGTTTTCTCGAGCAGGGGGATAGGGTGTCCTGTACCAGGATTTCAGCTCGGCAAGCCATGTTGAAAAATATTCGTTTCACCATGCCCACTCGGTTAATGCAGCAAGTGGGAGGTGCAGGCCATTTTCAACAGTGTGCTGCTGTATCTCAATCTGTACCTTCGTTTGAAGTAACCCGCACCAGCCAGGCAGACGACCTGGAGCAACTCCAGGATTGCATTCTGTCTGCCGTTGTCGCCACGTGAAAACGTTATAAATTAGCGACTTCCTTAAATATTTTTTTTACGTTAGTTTTTTTTTATAGTCTTATTTTTAATCAGCATATTGCTGGCTAAATTTTTATTGTAACTCCGCGAGGTTATTCAATGTTGCATGAACGCTGTTCTGTGTATTGATGCATTACGAACTCGTAACCACAACAATATACCTGACGATATCAGAAGAGAGTTATTTGGCGTTGGAGAGCTTGTGGCGACAAGATAAGTTGCAAGAGTATTCCTTCCGAAAAGACGGAAACGCTATTGAAGAAGCCAGTTTGCATACTTCATTTTGTTCTGGTATCTTGCCTTTCATCAAATGATGATACAGGAGTATGTTGATGGATGTTCGCTGTGTTGTCTATTCATAAACAAAAACTCATAGTTTTTTCTTATTCACTGGGGCTCTTTTTTGCTACTTTTTGAGTTTTCCCCAGTAAAAAAATGTTGTTTATATCATATATTTTATGCCTGGTCAGGAGTATGTGTATTCTTTAAAAGAATTACATGGCAGAATTCTTTTAACACATGTTTCTGGAGGTATGTAGTTGCTGGACATAGAAGTTGTGCGTGCTCAACCGAAAGTATGATCTTTGTATTGGGCAGAGTGTTTCATTACAGTATCTGAAGGTTGAACTGAAGAGGCAAAAGGCTTTGAGTGTCGACATCTGCCTGGCAGTCAGGTGTCACTAAAACAACCGTATGGTTACGGTATATTGCAGGAGAATGAAGAAATGAACAAGTTACTGGCGAGTCTTACCGCAACAGCTGCCGGATGCCTGTTTTTCAGCACTGGTGCGCAGGCAGCTTCGTATACCTTTGAATTTAACGCAAATGATATTCTGTA
Organism: Desulfogranum japonicum DSM 18378; assembly: GCF_000429945.1. GTDB lineage: Bacteria > Desulfobacterota > Desulfobulbia > Desulfobulbales > Desulfobulbaceae > Desulfogranum > Desulfogranum japonicum. Next base: position 50,438 of record NZ_AUCV01000014.1, read on the forward strand.
CATTGAAGGGGTGCTCTTTGGCAATGGTGGCAGCACACCCACAGCAGCAGATATTTACAATGGCGCTACCCGTGTTGTCATGGGAGATACCGTTTATACAACTTATACTTCAGGTGCAGATACAGCTGCATTTCAAACAAATTTTTATAATGAGGCTCTTGCCAACGATTATCGCCTGACCTCTTTTAATCTCTGGGGGCTTGGTGATATCAGTGGAGCAAGCGCCTCTGACTGGGGCGAGGAGTATGTGGTTGACGGGTGGGATTTCAGTGGTTCTGTGGGCGCAAGCGGCTGGTATGCCTTTCTGTACAGCGACAGCGGAACATTGGATGAGACCGTGCCTGTATATGCCTCTCTTGAGCTTAGTGACGGAGCATCCTATGCCAATGGTATCAGCTATACCTATAGCGAATCTGAACTGGCAGCGTTCACCTTTACAATAACATTTGATCTCGATGATTCGTTTGACGGCTGGTATTTGGATCAATATGGCGACCTGGTTTTCTGGATTGGTGGCACCTTCGTCGATGCAGATGGCAATCTGGTTGCAAGTTACCAGACCAATATGTTGTTGACAGCAAATGGTGTTCCTGAGCCTGGTTCCATGATGCTGTTCGGTGCAGGTATGCTGGGCATTACTGCTGTTATACGACGTAAAAAATAATTTATTTATATATCAAACGTTGATGTATGATGTGGATGCCGAAAGGCGACAGTTGAACAGTATATGGTTAGAATGCTGTGCTGTATGCAATACATCCCCGTAAACGTTGTAGGTGGGGTAGCTGTCCTTTGTGAAAAATGCAGTTACCCTTTCTCCTCTCTTTTGACTGTATTCTCAGAATAATCCTCCTTGGTTCTGGTTGTATAACGCAAGACTTATCATACGTTTTGTTTACCTGTTATTGTTATGGATAATCGCATCAATACAGTATTGGTATTTCTCGTCGTGTTCGCACCATTGGCATTTGGCAGTATTGATATCTGGTCGAATATGGTGATTGAAGTGGTGGCCTTTTCAGCATTGCTTGTCTGGCTTATCCATAGGTATCGAACAGAAGAACTCCTGGAAAGAGTGCCTGGGATGCTGCCGCTTTGTCTATATCTTGGTTGGGTTGCTGTACAGCTAGTTCCCCTGCCAATGGGAGTGCTCTCCCTCGTATCACCTAAAGCTGCAGAGATATATAGTCAGGCCGCCATGAATACATCTGAAAGCTTGCGTAACTTTGCACCCATTACGCTCGCTCCAAGGGAAACTTTGCAGGAGTTGCTTCGTTTCAGCGCTTATGCGGCCATTTATGTATCTGTGATTCAGTGTATTCGCACCAGGGCCCAGATGCGCAAGTTGACAGCCAGCATAGTTGTTGTCGTGAGTACGGTATGCATTATTGGCATCCTGCAGCATTACAGTGGCACAACGAGGGTATGGTGGATACGTGAATTTTCTGTACAGAATTTTTTTGGAACCTTTGCCTATAAAAATCATTTCGGGGCAATGGTGTGCTTGGTTACCCCTTTGATCTTGGCCCATTATCTCTACTACCGATCCAGGGTGAATGGTGCAAAAGGTCCAATTGTCAAGCGATGTATGTATTTTCTGGAAGCTCGTTCAACGCGTAGACAACTCTTGTATGCCGTGGCTATCGTGCTGGTGGTTTTGGGGTTGGGATTGAGTGAATCAAGGGGAGGGGTGTGTTGTGCAGGGTTGTCTGTGTTTCTTTTTTTGGGTTTTAACCGGCAGCAGATAAAGTTTTCAGCTCTGGCATTCATTGGTTGCCTTATAGCGTTGGTGCTGTTGACCGGTGTGGGTAAGGATGCTTTGCAAACAGTTGATTATCGCCTTGGAAAAGCCATTGATTATGATCTGGTAACTGTAACGGGGCGTACAGGTTTTTGGAAAAATTCGAAGGCAATAATACGAGATTTTGCCATAACAGGTACAGGTGCAGGTACATATTACAGTGCCTATCCCTTGTATGAGACAACAACGTCTGGAATTCTGCCCCAACATGCCCATGATGAATATATAGAATCACTGGTAACAAACGGTGTGGTTGGGTCGGTGTGTATAGCGTGGTTTGTTGTTGCAGTGCTTGTTGCCACCTATGGTCACTTTAAATCCCGTCGGGAGAGGTATGTCCGCTATTTATACAGCGCGGTATTAGCTGGTTTGCTCTCCTTTCTTGTGCATTGCATTGTGGAACTGGATTTCCATGTAAGCTCCAGCGTCGGTTTGTACTTTTGTATTATGCTGGCGCTGCTGTCTGCTTCAGTAAAAATATCGCAGAGAAATGCAAAGCCTCGGGTAGGTGTTGCGGCAATTGCAGTGCCACGGTCGTTATACTTGGCGACCTGTGCTGCCTTGCCCCTGCTTTTGTTTTGCACCCTCGCTTTTCATGGAGGAGAATTGTATGCAGGGTTGCAGTTTCCTGCCAATAGCACCTATGGCGCAGCGCTGGCTAAGGTCGGCTACGAGGCAAGAGAGAAGCTTGAGCGTGGACAACAGGTGTTGCCGAGGAAAGAACGATCTGTCAGGGAGTTGGTGGAATTGTCTTCACGTGCCAGGAAAGCAGCCTGTTGGGCTCCCTTTAACGCGTTGTATCCTTTCTTAAATGCTCAAATTCAGATTCAGTTGCATGAGCACCAGGAAGCAATTCACCAGATTGCGGCTGCTCAACAGTTACAGCCCGCATCAGCCCGATACTTTCAAGCAGCCTCACAAATCCTGGCCGAGGTATATGAAATAGGGCCAGCATTAGAAAATGGTAAAATTGCCCTGCAGTTGGATCCTCAGAATTATGCTTACGCCTCCTGGTATGCATCTTTACTGCTGCAATCAGTTAAGGAAAAGGAGGCATTGGCCTATTTGTCTGAAATGCTAGCCTTGTTTCCTGGAAAAGCTTTTAAAACTCTAAACTTGTATTCTGAGCAAGGGATTTCATCAATAGGTTTGGCTCGTTACGTGCCTGATAGCATTACCTGTCAGCTTGCGTTGGCAAAGCTCTATGAGCAGGAAGGGAAAGTCGCTAGTGCAGCCAGGGTTTATCGGCATATTCCTAATTTATTTGGTCAGGCAGAACGACTTGAGAAAAGATATTTCTGGCAGCAGTACAGTTTTTTTATGCGCCGAAATCAGTCCGGAGCGGCATTGGAGGTGCTTCGAACTGCAACCCGATATTTTCCTGACGATTTTGAAATTCGGGTGAAATGTGCGGAGTTATACAAGGAGCACGGCTTAATGAACTACGCAAGAGAACAATATTTATCGGCGTTAGCTTTGCGTCCAGGAGATAAAGACTTGAGAGAATTAGCACTTGCTATAGAAGTAAAATGATCTATTAAATATAATATAACTATTAACTCATATATATAGGGTATTTTGCCATTGGAATTGCTTGATAGTAGTTTTGAATGAAGAGGTGATAATAATGTTTTTCTGGAACAATAGAAGGTCTCGCGTAGTGCTTCATGCGATAGATATATTTATCGCTACTCTTTGCTATGTAATAATATATTTTGTGAAAGAAAATCATATGGGTAGATATTCAGGATTGTCTTCAAGTACAAATTATTTTACAGTATTGCTTCTGTATTTATTTTATTATAATTTTATGTTGTCATTTTTCCATTTTTCTATTCCTACTATTGTAGGATCTCGTTTTAGAGAATTGATAAAGGCAATATTGATTGTTTGTTTGAGTAGCGTTTTTGTTATTGTAACACTATACATCCTTCATCAGTCTGAAGTGAGTCGTATCCTATTAGGACTTTATGTTTCGGTATTGATTTTGGTATTATTTGCAAGGCGTTTGGCCGTAAGCCATTACCTGCGGGTGATTAAATCAAAGGGAAAAGATCAGATTCGTATTTTGGTCGTAGGTTCAAGGGATCGCGCAAAGGAAACAATACGTACTATTTTGGGAGCAGAAGACGATAATTACGAAGTGGTTGGTTGTCTGGAAATTGATGCGGCTCTCACTGGCAAATTAGTCGAAAAGAATATAAAAATTTTGGGCGACATGCGTCAGTTTAAATTCATTTTGCTGAATCAGGTCATTGATGAAGTAATCTTTGCCATACCATTGAAGCAGATAGAAAACGTTAATGATCAAATAGCCTTTGCAGAGAAAATTGGAGTTAAGATACGTATTATGCCGGATTGGCAGTTGCAGCAAATTATGTTCAGGCCAGAAACTGCGTCTATATTTTTTGAGAATTTTGTAGGGATTCCTACGCTTGCTCTATCTTCTACTCCTAAAAAAGATCTTGAGCTCCTGTTTAAAAGTTTCTTCGATTATTTCGCAGCCCTGATCAGTATTGTTGCACTTAGTCCTGTTTTTTTGCTGATCGCTTTGCTGGTTAAGTTTACCTCGCCGGGACCTGTTTTGTTTTCTCAAGTTCGCTCGGGATTGAATGGTCGAAAATTCAGAGTCTATAAATTTCGAACTATGGTTGAGAACGCAGAAGCATTAAAGGCCTCTCTTAATGATCAGAATGAAATGGATGGACCTGTCTTTAAAATTGCAAAAGATCCGCGGATTACACCTGTAGGCTCCTTTCTCCGCAAAACAAGTTTGGATGAACTTCCACAGTTGTTCAACATTCTTAAAGGAGAGATGAGTCTGGTTGGTCCTCGGCCTCCTATTCCTGCAGAGGTAGAAGAGTATTTGCCTTGTCAAAGACGTAGGTTGAGTATGAAACCTGGGCTTACATGTATCTGGCAGGTGTCAGGCAAACGTAATGATATATCTTTCGATGATTGGATGAAAATGGATTTACGATATATTGATAATTGGTGTTTATTACTTGATATAAAATTACTTTTTCGCACTGTTGCTGTTGTTCTGGCAGGTGGAGGCAGGTAGTTATTTGTTGTATATAGAATTGCTTTGCAGTGAGATTGTTAGGTGATTGTACCAGTTAAAATAACTCATCGCTTACCTTAATCTGGTTGAGGTTGAACTGTAAAATTCAATTGGTTGCTATGTGTTTGCAATGAATATAGCTGCAAGAGAACTACACTCTGCGCCATGTCCAAAAAAAATATATGGCTGCAAATCCTCAATCCAATAAACTCCCCTCGTAGAAGAAGTAAGTCCGGTTGAGACTCCATGGTTGCCTGTTCCGGACGATGTTGAGTGGTATAAGCTCCGGTCCTGCTGCTCCTCAAGGGAATATTTGGGGCAGGATACACTGATAATCAATCTTTGGCCCCCTTGATATATAACTGTTCCTGGAAACCGTCATAGAGGTTTATGGGGAATACGGCAGGTAACATATAACAAACATTAACGATTTCTAACTGATATGAAAAAAGCTTTAATTACCGGAGTTACCGGTCAAGACGGTGCTTACCTTTCCGAATTTCTCTTAAACAAGGGGTATGAGGTTCATGGCATTAAACGCCGGGCATCCCTTTTTAATACGGATCGTATTGATCATTTGTACCAAGGGCCCCATGAGCGCAACAGAAGATTTATTCTGCATCATGGAGATTTGACAGATTCCAGTAACTTGATTCACATACTTGAAAAAGTGCGGCCTGATGAAGTCTACAACCTCGCAGCGCAATCCCATGTGGCGGTGTCCTTCGAAGAACCTGAATACACAGCCAATTCAGATGCTTTGGGTACTCTGCGCCTGCTGGAGGCTATCAGGATTCTGGGATTAACTGAAAAAACAAAATTTTACCAGGCTTCAACATCTGAACTCTTTGGTAAGGTTCGGGAAATTCCGCAGACCGAAAAAACACCGTTTTATCCTAGATCGCCCTATGCAGTCGCAAAGATGTACGCCTATTGGATTGTTGTCAACTATCGTGAGGCCTACAATATGTTTGCCTGTAACGGCATTCTCTTCAACCACGAGTCACCTTTACGTGGCGAGACCTTTGTCACTCGAAAGATAACCCGCGCAATTGCTCGCATTTTCCTTGATTTGCAGGACTGTCTGTATCTTGGCAATCTGGATGCTAAACGTGACTGGGGGCATGCCAAAGACTATGTGGAAATGCAGTGGATGATGTTGCAGCAGGATGAACCGGATGATTTTGTTATTGCCTCCGGTAAGCAGTATTCGGTGCGTGATTTTGTCGATGCTGCCTGCAAGGAATTGGGGATAAAGCTCCTCTGGAAAGGCCAAGGCATAGATGAAACCGGTATCATCGAGACTATTCCAGAGCAATATAAGGGTTCTCTGCTAAAGCCCGGCGCTGTTGTTGTGCGTGTTGATCCGCGATACTTCCGTCCCACGGAGGTTGAGACATTATTAGGTGACCCTGCTAAAGCGAAGGATAAGCTCGGCTGGACTCCGAGTACTACTTTTGAAGAGTTGGTTGCTGAAATGGTACGGTCTGATTTGCAGGATGCTCAAAAAGACGAACTATGTATAAATGAAGGCTATACAGTGTTGAACCATCACGAATAGAGCAAATGCAAAGTGCTGTAATGCTCCCTCGTGCAAGGTGGAAAAATCTGTATGTCTTTCAATCGTTCAGCAAAGGCAATTGAGATTGCTGTATAAACAACAATCGATGCAGTGTGCTCCGTCAAACAAGACGCTTAAGCGACCAGCGGAAAAGCAAACTGTCGAGAAAATAAACAAACAAAATTCGCAATGCAATTCAACGCAAAAATATACGTAGCCGGTCACCGGGGAATGGTGGGCTCTGCAATAATGCGAACCCTTGAATCTAAAGGCTACACAAACATAATCACCCGGACCCATTCCGAGCTCGACCTTATCAGGCAGCAAGACGTTGAAGACTTTTTTAACGCAGAAAAGCCTGAATACGTTTTCCTTGCTGCTGCGAAAGTCGGAGGTATTCACGCTAACAATACCTACCGGGCGGAGTTCATTTATCAAAATATTATGATTGCCGCCAACATCATTGATGCTGCCTTTAGATGCGGAGTGAGAAAACTGCTCAATCTGGGATCCTCCTGTATCTATCCCAAACTGGCTACTCAGCCCATGAAAGAATCTGAGCTTTTAGGTGGCTATCTGGAAGAAACCAATGAGCCTTATGCCATCGCTAAAATAGCAGCCATCAAACTCTGTCAAAGCTATAACCAGCAATATGGAACTGATTTTATCTCAGCCATGCCCACAAATCTCTACGGCATTAACGATAATTACCATCCGGAAAATTCCCACGTGCTCCCGGCCCTTATTCGTCGCTTTCATGAAGCGAAAATGTCCAATTCTCCTGAAGTTGTTGTCTGGGGCACAGGATCAGCCAAGAGGGAATTTCTGTTCGCAGATGACCTGGCAGATGCCTGCTTCTTTCTCATGGAAAATTATAGTGGTGATGAGCATGTCAATCTGGGAACAGGGATAGAAGTAACTATTCGTGAACTTGCTGAAACGGTAAAACAGGTGGTCGGATTTGCCGGTAACTTGTCTTTTGATACCACTAAACCCGACGGTACACCTAGAAAACTCCTTGATTGTTCAAAACTTCATCAGCTGGGTTGGAAACACACCACACCTTTAATTAAAGGCGTTGAACTGGCCTATAACGATTACAAAAAAATAACTGTCGAGTCATAATGGTTACATTTCCTGAAAAAAAAGAAATCTTTGGTGTTTCGATTACTCCAACGACCTATGAAGAAACGATAGCCCTGATAATTGATGCTGCCAAGCAGCGACAATCAGCAGTTATCGATTTCATGCCTGTGCATGGTCTCATGTTAGCCACAGAAGACAAGGCGTTTTTTGAAGCCAGCAAGCAATTTGATATGACCTGTCCCGATGGCCAACCTGTGCGTTGGGCGCTTAATCATTTTCATCGAACAAGGCTTAAAAATACCGTGTGTGGGCCAGCTACAACCTGGAAATTATGTAAGGCTGCTTCACATGAAGGAGTGCCTGTGTATTTTTATGGAAGTACAGAACACGTTCTAGATGCTTTGCGACGGAATCTCACGGAAAAATTGCCGGCATTACAGATAGTCGGTATGGAATCCCCTCCCTTCAGGCCTCTCACGGCTGATGAAGATCATAGTGTTATAGAACGGATAAACAACAGTGGAGCCGGAATAGTTTTTATTGGTCTTGGCTGCCCCAAGCAAGAGCTTTTCGCTGTAAACCACAAAGGAAAAATACATGCCCCTATGCTTTGTGTTGGAGCAGCTTTTGATTTCCATGCGGGCATCCTTAAGCGTTCCCCGGCGTGGATGAGTAAATGTGGTATGGAATGGCTCTATAGATTGTGGAAAGAGCCAAGGCGACTGTATAAACGGTATCTATATTATAATACAAAATATTTTCAGGCCTATTGGGCTGAGCAATTTTCCAGGTAAAAGGATTACGGCAAAAACAGTAAGGCTATCCATTGGAGTTTAAAGGAATGTATATTTTTACTCGAAATTACATCCATTGTTATCCAGATTCCCAGAAGTGCTGGTGCAAGTGTTGAGGAAGTTATTGTTCATGGTGATGAATGTTCAGGCAGAGGGAAGCGGGATTATAGGTTTATTAGAATATTTGATGAGTAATGAGTCATATGACAATTGATGCAAACACACCACATGTCGAAACCGTTCTTGTTACCGGAGGTCGCGGCTTTATCGGAAGCCACCTTGTTTCGCTTCTATGTGAGCAAGGTTACAGGGTTGTCTCTGTAGACATTGCCAACGGAAATCTGTCTGCACATCCGCGTTCTATTCAACTGGATGCAGACATTCGCGATGTCAGGAAGATGGAGGAGGTTTTCTCTCAGTATGATTTTTCATGTGTTTTCGATCTGGCCTCTTACACTGAAGTTGGGCTAACCATGGATGAGTACCAGTGCAATGTAGACCAGACACATGCAATGGTTAGGCTTGTACGTAATTATTCAACGCCCAAATACATATTTTATTCAACGCAGTTTGTTCATCGTGTTAAAGGTCAAGCCCCAAAAAATGAGGTAGATTATAAGCCGACGGAATGCTACGGCGCGTCAAAGGTCATATCCGAAAAGTACATCCGCGAAAATCTTCCTGAAGAGCAATGGTTGATTTTACGCCCTTCTTATATCTGGGGGCCTGGACTCGAACGTTTCCGTGATGGTCTATTGTATCGTTTGGCCAAAAAACAATTCCTTATCACAAGTGATAAGAAATTCAAACGGTATTACGGCTATGTTGAAACAATTGCAGCACAGACAATTGCCTTTTCAAAAATGCCCTTCTCGGCACTACCGCATAAAGTGTATTACATATCCGACGCTTCTCTCTCTATGAATACCTTTTGCAGTCATCTGGCCGCAGCGCTTGGGGTAGGAGGTGCCTGGTATGCACCGTCTTTTGTCATCCAATGTCTGGGGCTGGCTGGAGAAATAATGGGTAAGGTAAGTCTTCCACGTCCGATTAACAGCATGCAGGCACGGGAACTGACAACAAATTTCCCGATTCCAATTCAGCGCACAATTGAAGCAACCGGATGTTCGACAGATTATTCTCTCGCCGCACGTAAAATGATTGAGTGGGCGTGTCAGGATGAAGACTTCTGCCAGAAAATCGGAGCAAAAGCTATATGAAAGATCACAAGCTTCGTATCCTTGCTGTGGGCATGCTTCCTCCTCCTCTAGGCGGCCAGGCCCTGATGTTTCAATGGGCCGTTGAGGAGCTTCAAAGGAAGCATGACGTTGAGGTGATTGATCTTCAGGTTCAAAAAAATATTGGTGAAAGTGGTTCGCTGTCTTTCAGTAAGCTGACGAGCTTGGCCAGGCTGATCATTGAAAGCTTGCGAAAGACGATGTTTCAAGCTCCATATGATGTACTGTATTATTGTCCATCTGGGCCAAGTACCATAGGTCTGCTGAAGGATCTTCTCCTGTTGACTGTTCTCCGACGAAAAGCACGAACAAGGGTGTATCATTTTCACGGAACCGGCGGAATGGCTCAACTCATTCACATGCCTGGTTTTGTTCGGGCCTGGGCGCGCCGGGTGTTTTTTCGACCTGATATAACTGTACGCTGTGCGGATGTGAGTCCCAATGATTCAGAAATGTGTGAGTCTCAAAAAGATGTCATTTTGTTTAATGGTATTCCCGATCCACTAAACGGTGACGCTCCTGCCTACCGTGATCCTGAAGAGCACCTTGTGTTGAGTTATATTGGGGTATTAACGAGAGAAAAAGGTGTCTTTGATATTGTTGAAATTGCAAGGCATCTTAAAGAGAGGCGTAAGGATTTCACGGTAAATCTCATCGGTCAGGGTACTGCAGATGAAGTCGAGAAATTAGATCAACTCGTCCAAAAGTATGGTCTTGAAAGCAACATTTTTCGTCGCGGTATAGTGTCAGGGGAGCCGAAGTTCGACATGCTCAGGCGGACAACCTTTTTTTTGTTTCCCACTTTTTTTCGAGCTGAGACTCAACCCCTTGCTGTGATCGAAGCAATGGCCATGGGAATCCCTGCAGTTGTCTCTAATTGGCGAGGCCTTGCAACCATAGTTGATGATGGTCAAAACGGGGCCATCTTGCCGGCGCACAATCCTGAACTCTATGCTGAAAAGATTTGTCACCTGCTGGATCAGGGATGTGTACCTTCTATGCAGGAAGCCGCACGCAGTAAATATATTTCATCCTTTACGCAAGAGAAATTTACTGAAGGTTTATGCAGAATACTCGAAGGCGCATAATGTATTGTTTTACAGTGTATCCTGCTCATCGAGTGTTACGTTTGTAACAACAACAGGTAATAGACACATTACAGTTGAATGATATAGTTTGTTGTTACCTGTATTGCGTTGAATTACTTTTCTTTTTTAGTGTAAAGGTACGCCAGGTATTTCACTGTGCAATAAGCATATAGTGGAGAAGAACTGATAGCATATTCGAAATTCTACTTATGTTATCTCGATATTTAATATATGCTTTTGGCATGATAAATGTATGATGCATAGATGTATCCTGGAAAAATTTACGTCATAGCAGTGCTTCACTGCTGACAAGTCATTACGATTTCGTTGAGACTGTATGTAAAATTTAATAATAAAAAAACGAGAAATTACTTTAGTAATAAGGTAGCTTACTTGTAGAGTCTATGTTAGAGGTATAAATTATGGAGGCAATAGTATATGTTATTTTTCAAGGATAAATCTGTCCTTATTACAGGATGTTGCGGTACGGTTGGGAAGGAGCTTGTTAGACAGTTTTTAGATTCTAATGTAGTAAAAGAGCTAGTTGGTATTGATAATAATGAATCTGAATTATTTTTTCTTGAACAAAAATATATAAATCATCCTAATTCTTCTTTTTTTCTTGCAGATGTTCGTGATAGTGTAGAGTTGCATCGAAAATTTAAAGGAATAGATATAGTTTTTCATACTGCTGCTTTCAAACATGTTATTTTAAGTGAACGCTCTCCTTTTGAGGCCGTTCAAACCAATATTCTAGGTGTAGAAAATGTCATTGATGCGGCCTGCGAGAGTGGAGTGGAGCGCGTTATTTTTACGAGTTCTGATAAAGCGGTAAACCCCACGAATGTCATGGGTACTTCTAAATTAATGGGAGAGCGTTTGATTACAGCTGCCAATAGTACCGTGAGGGGTAAGGGGCCGATTTTTGCATCAACACGTTTTGGTAATGTGTTGGGATCCAGGGGGTCTGTAATACCGATTTTTAGAAATCAGATTATGAGGGGAGAGGCTGTAACATTAACAGATCCAGGAATGACCCGTTTTATTATGAGCATTGCAGAAGCGGCACGTTTAGTTATTGACTCTGCGCAATTAGCGCAGGGCGGCGAAGTGTTTGTCACTAAAATGCCTGTAATTCAAATTAAAGATCTTGCAGAAGTGATGATTCAAGAGCTGGCGCCTTTGCATGGATATGAGCCGACGGATATTCCTATAAATATTATTGGCAGTAAAGCTGGTGAGAAGATGTATGAGGAGCTGTTGAGCCATGAAGAGACTCGCCGGACATACGAATTGCCTCAATATTTTGCCATTATACCAGCGTTCAGAGGGTTGTATAGAAAAATTAGATATGAATATCATGATATTGTTTCTACAACTGTTGATCGTCCATATAATTCAGCGCAGGAAGCGTATTTAGATAAATCCGCTATTGCATCCTTTCTACATGAAAATAATCTTCTTTCTGATTCTCAGTAAGTCCTCTTTCAGGAATAGTAAAATACGTATTATCGATACTCTCGAGGTAGTGCTATGCACATTTTGATTTTGGGCGGAGATGGCTATTTAGGGTGGCCAACAGCCATGTATTTCTCTGGCAAGGGACATGACGTTACCGTAGTAGACAATTATTTTCGTCGGAATGCCTGTACGGAGTTGGACTGTGGCACATTGTTCCATGTTCCCTCGTTATCGGAACGTGCCGCTATCTGGCAAGAAAAAACCGGGTACACTATCCAGGTAGTCATTGGTGATTTGACAGATCCTGAAGTAATGCGCTCATTTTTTACAGGGGATGTTACATATCAATGGCCGAGTAACGGAGCCGTTTGTGCTCCTCCAGATACTGTAATACATTATGCGGAACAACCTTCCGCGCCATATTCTCTTCTTAATTATAAGTACGCAAATACTACGATTTCCAACAATCTGTTGGTCACGAACAATCTCATGTTTGCTTTGAAGGACTTAAAGCCGGATACCCATGTTATTCACATAGGCACCATGGGAGAGTATGGCACTCCAAACATAGATATTGAAGAAGGGTGGCTTGAAGTTGAGCATAAAGGTCGTAAGGATACCTTCCTGTTTCCTCGTCAAGCATCTTCCATCTATCATACATCTAAAATTATGGATACGGATCTTATGTGGTTTGCCGTACGCACATGGAAGCTTCGTATTACCAACTTGATGCAAGGGCCGGTGTATGGACTTGAGACCGATGAATCAAAGATTGATTCACGTTTGAAGACTATTTTTAATTACGATGAAATTTTTGGGACAGTGGTTAATCGCTTTATTACCCAGGCTATCGTTGGCTATCCGCTAACCGTCTATGGCCAAGGGGGGCAGACAAGAGGCTATCTGAATATAAAGGATACTCTGCAGTGTGTTGGCAAGGCTGTGCAAACACCTGCAAAGCAGGGTGAGTTTCGATTTTTCAACCAGATAATGGAAACATTCACAGTGCGAGAACTGGCAGAACTCACGTGCACTGTCGGAAGAAGCCTCGGGTATGATGTTGTAATACGATCTGTTGAAAATCCGAGAAAAGAAGCTGAAGAGCATTATTACAACCCTGTGTATCATGGATTGCTAGATATAGGTGTAATTCCTCATTACTTAACTGAAGAAGTAATGAAGGAGATTTTTTTACTTATTGCTCCCTTTAAAGATGCTATCCGTAAGGATGTAATTTTTAAAGGCATCAAATGGTAATGCCTTCTCAAAAAATACAACAATTGAAGCGTATTCCACAATATACGTTTTTTGAAAATCTGTTTGCAAACCGATTGTTTGGTAGTGCGGTATGGGTTTTTGCTGGAAAACTCTTTTCCGCTATTGCAACAGTGGTCATAAACGGTTTGCTCGCCAGGATGCTCACCCCGGAAGAATTAGGGGTGTATTTTATTCTGCTCAGTATTGTTGGGATGGCGGCTTTAGTTGCTCAATTAGGATTGGGACAGGTAATTGTCCGCCAAATTTCCTCTGCTCGTGGTTTGCAAGATTGTGCATCTATAAAACCTGATATTCAATTCATTCTGCTTGTCGTCGTAATTATAAGCTGTGTAGTTTTTTTTATTGGGCAAACAGCATGGATGGGGAAAATAATTCATGCTGTCTTCCAGTCTCAAACGATAAATAGCAATATATTCATTCCTTTTCTCACTGTACCATTTTTAGCATTGCAAACTATTTTAGCTGAAGGACATAGAGGATTTGATGATATACCAAAAGCGACAGTCTTTGGGGGGGTATCTACTAATGCTCTTCTTATGTCTTTTCTCTTGGGGGCTTTTTTTTGTATAGCTGGAATGACATTGTCCCAAGCTCTTGTTTTTACATTAATTGCTACGGTTGTCTCCGTTGTGATTTCTTTCGCTTTGTTCGTGAAAAAAGTACATGCAGTAAGCGAAAAATGCAATACTGTGGCAAATTATAAGGCGATATTATCTGCTAGCTATCCGCTTCTTGTTTATAGCCTTATGATATTTGCCGTAAATCAGGCTCCATTATGGATTATTGGTTCGTTTTTATCTGAAGAATCTGTCGCTTATTATGGCGCAGCTTTGAGATTAGTTCAACCTATTACAATGCCCCTCCTGATAGTTAACGCTATTGTTGCTTCAAAAATTTCCGAAATGCATATTAGAGGTAAACATGCTGAGTTGGAAAGAATGCTACGTTCTTGTGCAACTCTTGCAGGTGTTCCATCGTTAATTCTCTTGTTTGTCTTTATGTTTTTTTCAGCTGATGTGCTCGCTGTTGTTTTTGGCGAGAAGTATAGACATGCAAATGATTTACTCATCATTTTGTGTGCCGGAAAAATACTCAGTGTTCTGGCGGGATCCTGCGGTATGCTTCTTATTCATACCGGTAACGAAAAGGTGCTCACTGTTACTTCTGTTATTGTCGGTTTGCTCACTGTAGCTCTTTCAATTTTACTGGTACAATATGGTGCAGTGGGTATAGCTATTGCTGTCGCAACAGGGATATCTATACAAAATATTATTCTCTTGATTGTTGGCAAGGCAAAAGTTGGTATCTGGACATCTATGCATATTAACTTCTTTGGAATAAAGAAGTTATTATAAATACGTTGGAATGCTCATTTCGAAGAGCAATGGTAATGCGTGTGTATTAGCTGATTATACAAAAGAGCTTTTTATAGAATTCTCGCCTTTGCAAACGTATTACGTTTATGAAATCGCCGGCGTGTAGCCGGTATTATTGAATTATAGAACGATAAAAATGAAACGATTACAGCCTGTTTTTGTTGTTGGATGTTATCGGTCTGGGACCACGTTGTTGCGTTTAATATTAAGTTCGCATTCAAGTATTTATATTTCACAGGAAACACATTACATTGCTAATGTTTTTGGAAAAATTAAAAATGAATTTACCCAATTCGATCAAGTTTCTTTAACAAAAATTATTGAACCTGTTCGTGCGTATTTACTACGAGAAGGGTGGGAAAAAATTCCTACAAAAGAAGATCTTTCTGTTTTATTTGATAAAGACTACTGCTCCTACGCTGATTTCATACAGGAAGTGGCACTTTTTGAGTTAAATTCTAATAAAAGAGAGTCGCTATTATACTGGGGAGATAATACACCACAGTACGTTGGTTCCATGCAACTTCTCAATATTTTATTCCCTGAATGCAAATTTATTGTGATGGTTAGAGATCCTAGGGATGTTGTTGCTTCTGCACTGAAACTTAAATTTCAAGGAAAAACTCCAATAGGGATTGCAATTGATTGGCAACAGGCGTTAGCCTATAGTTTATCTGCGAGGGAGAAGTATGGTGCAGGCAGGGTTATGCTGCTTAAATATGAAAATTTGGTACTCAACACAAATGAATCTGTCAAAAAAATAATTGATTTTCTTGGTATAGATTTTGAAGATGAAATGCTGAAGTTCTATGCAACGGACGATGCAAAAAAAATGCAAAAGCATACCCATCATCAATCTCTTAATAAACCTATCTCTTCAAAGTCGATAGGACGTTTCAAGAAAGACCTCACACAAAAGCAGATTAATAACATAACTCTGTATTTAGCTGAATATTTATTCTCGCTCAATTATATTTCTCAACAAGAATATCTTCAGAGTGTTTGCGATTCAACTGCAAATAGATTGAATTTGTATAGTTGTATGGTTGCAGAGTGGGGGTGGAGATGGCTAGGTCATGTTAAGTCCAAGGTAATATAATAATCACTGTTTGCTATTGTGTAGAATAACCACTATTACATCAAACCTGGATCAAATAAATTTTGAACTATGAAAATACTTTTTATACACAGAGTCGAGTTAGGTCGATCAGAACAGGCTACAGTGAATTATATCCCTTGCACTTTAGCTCAACAGGGACATCAAGTAAGCATGGTGGCGGCCAGTGGAGGTAGTACCGATCTCCTCGAATCAAATGGAGTGACTGTGTATTATGCTAACAATCCCTTAGAGCGATTCTACACAATACGCCGGGTTCTCAAATCTTTTTCCCCTGATATTGTCCATGTTTTCACCTTTGCAGGCTTTGGTCTCATCCCGTTTCTTTCATTGGGTATAAAAAGGCCAAAATATGTATGTGACATTAGGTCCCCGCTTGTGTGGAAAGGGATTATGAGAAAAATTATACAGTCTAAATCGAATCTTGAACGTAAAGGATATGACCTCATTTTTTCGCATAGTGAGTTGTCTGCGAAAACAGTATTTGGAAAAGAGGTGCCGGTCACAGTGGTACCTCCTGGTGTTGATCTGCTGTCAATTCCGACTATTCCAATAAAAACAGAAGCTAGAAAATTTGTGTATATTGGATCGCTCAATGAAGGAAGAGAGCTTGGAACTATGCTGCGGGCTTTTGCTAAGGTTGCTGCTGAAAACAAAGATATCACCCTGGATATTTATGGCAATGGCAATATCAAAGAGTCTCTTGAGCAGCTGGTTGCGTCTCTTAAGCTTAGCGATAGAATACTGTTTCATGGGGCTGTTGAGAGGAAGAAACTGTTTTCGAACCTGGTAGAGTACGATGTTGGTTTGTCGTATGTACCAAAAGGTATTTTGGATGGCGGCCCCCCATTAAAAACATTGGAGTATTTTGCTTTTCATATGCCAGTGGTCGCTACTAATACGGTTGGAAATCTGATGTTTGTTAACAGTGAAAACGGTGTCATTACACAGGATGATATTGAATCATATGCTCAGGGGATTCGAGACATGGTGAACTCGTCAAATGTTCCTCATATGAGCAAAGCTGCGAGGGAAAGTGTTGAAATTTGGGGCTGGCAATCAATTGTTTCCCGTATCGTGCTGCCAAGTTATGAGAAGGTGTTAACGGTGACTGGTCACAGGGTTAACAACGCTGATATTTCAATTGGTTCAGAGTCGTAACTTATCACAGCTTCTTCAGGTTGAGGCAAGCGCGTTTTTTCGCAGGTAAGCGAAGACTCCGGTAGGCTGTCTCTGCGGAAAACCTCGATCGTGCAAAGATGGAGCACCTGTGATCAGTTACGTGCAAAGAGGTGAGCGGCCAGCAGGAGACTTAGTGGGGGTATGATCAGTTATGGCATGGTCGTTTTAATCTCGCATGCGCCAAAGAGGGTATAGGAGGTTTCGAGGTGATCCTTTACCTTTAAACAGGAAAAATATAGGCAAAATTCTTGAAACTATTTTACAACATTGTAGCATTATTGCTTGCTGATGCCGTTCTAAAAGATGTTCTTACTGGGTATCCTTTTAATAGTTCGTTGAAAGTCAGGTATTTTGATGACCTCTTGTTAATATTTCTGTATGTATTAACCATTGCTATTATCGCAAAGCGAAAGCGTATCCCAAGAGAAGTAAGATTGTTTGTAGGAATGGTGTTGAGTGTTGTTGTATACTGTTTCATTCAGAGTCTTTTTGGCTCAAGTCTTGTATATAATAACGCATTTTGGACTTTAAGGGATAATTACTATCACGCAATTATACCTGTATATTTTCTTTTAGTAATTCAAGGTAGAGGTAATACTGAGTATTACCTTCTTAAAACGCAACATTTCATTTTTAGGTGTGTGAAATACTTCGTTATACTTGAAATATTTTTTGTTGGTTTTCAAGAGGTATATCATCTAGGGACAACTGGATCAATTTTATTAGAAGATGATGTCACAGGTTCTTTAGGATTCGGGATGTCACATGCCCTCTCTTGTTCAATAATAATGTGTTTACCTGTATTAGTATATCTGAAGCAATGGAAATGGTTTGTACTCGCTCTGGCTATCCCTTTTCTCGCAAGTGCTCGTGGCGCAATAGTGGTATCTCTTGCCAGTTGTGGCCTGATATATGTGTTAGTCTACTTTCGACAAAACAGCATATCATATCAGATGAGAAGAAGATTGGCGATTTTGGGAGTCTTGATCGCCGTTTTGACTCCTTCAATGTTCACCTATTATAACGCTTTCTCTTCTCAGCATGGAGGCGCAGCCATTGATCTCCCAGTCCTGATTGACCAACATACACGACCATTGAAAAAAAAGGCATACACAACGACTAAAATATCATTTCTTATCTATAATTATCATCTGGTTCAATCCAAAGGGAAAGTATGGATTGGAACAGGACCTGGAAGCTACGCTTCCCGTACAGCAAAAGTCCTCAATGCTCCACTGTATCGATCAGTAGTTAATAGAATTATTGATGGTGGAAGGTTGTTTGTAGGCGGAAGCTCTTTAAATGTATGGTTGGTAGAATATGGTCTCATTGGGACAATCTTGTTTTTTCTTATCCCATGGACATACATTATTAAATATATGTATTCGTCAGGTTTGCATTGTTTCTTTATTGGTTTTACTTTCTTTTTCTGTTGTCTCTTAAATAAGCTTACAGAGCATTATTCAACAGGTTTACTTTTTTGGGTACTTTTCACCTGGTCTGTTGTTTTAACTCTAAGAAAAAGAATGGTCTGAGAGTAGATACAAATTTGTTGTTGAACAGCTTTTTTCGACCTTTGATACACACCTGCATGCCAATGGCTGTAGGGTGAAGGATGTGCTGATCGTTGATGTCAGTATCGTGAGCGGTCTAGATACTACATCCGTCGTTATGCTAATGCCGACATCAGTCAGGCATCATTTCAGGCTGGCCGACGAACAAACGTTGGCAAAAGGATGTGAGGTGACTGATCACGGGGTTATCTACAATGATATTTCAATTAGTTACGATGTGAGCATGCATTGATTATAAATTATGCTCCCTTGGACATAATCAGATTTTTTAAGAAGGGTATATATGAGTAATAAAATTTCAATCTGGTCACCACTGCGCTATGCAAATTATGGTGACGATATGCAAGCTGTTATACTTGCGAAATATCTCACTGCGCTTGGATATTCAGTCAAACTATATCAACTGGAAGAAGGATTGGCAGAGAGATATAATCTGGAATCTGCACCAACAATCGAAAAACTCTGTGAAGATGTCAAGCTCTGCATTATTGCCGGTGGGGCACTCCTGACGCCGTTCAATATCGCTAAACGCTGTCTGCATAAAGCAGCTATTGAGTATGAAAACGATTTTAAAGATCTCTACAATGCCACAAAGAGCTATCCTGTAAAATTTTGTGCCATTTCCATGGGCGGTGACGGGCAGCTTCGGATACCTCAGTTGTATTATTCCAAATCTCGCATCAATTTTTTTAAATCAGATAGCTTTTTACATGGCACCGTACGGCTTGCAGGAGATATTGAACAGATGAAAAGATTTGGGAAAATATTTAAATATTATCCCGATATGCTCTTTCAAGCCCCGAATTATTTCGAATGCCAAAAACTGCAGCCTACAGAAAAATTTCGTGTTGGGATTAATTTTAAAAAGGGTAAATACCTGGATAAGCAACTTCTGTCAGATATCCATACGTATGCAGAAAAGTATGATGATATCGAATTTCATTTTACGACCTCTCATATGGAGAAAGTCGGCCTTGATTATCAATATGTACCCTCAAAAGAAAGTAAAAATATAAAGATCGCGCGATATGAATATCCCGATCAACTTTTGGGTGTATTAGGTTCAATGGATATATTCATCACCTCAATGCTGCACTTAGGTATGACAGGATTAACAGTAGGTACCCCATTTATCAGTTATCGAGGGCCAGGTAAAACTAAATCGTTTCTGCATTCAATAGGTGGCGATTGGGCAATAGTTAATGACAATATCCGTTTTGAAGAGTTGAAAAATAACTTTTTCTCTAAATCTCGGGAGGAATTATTCCGCCAATTTGATGAATCAATTCTTTCTACAATGATCAAAGAGAGTGAATCACACTTCGAATTCTGTAAGGAAATTGCAGAGAGCTATGGTTGAAAATATGAAGAAAGATAACATCTCGTTCGTCGTCAAAAATAACCTGTGTGTCGGATGTGGTATTTGCGAAGATGTTTGCTCTACACACAAGGCAATTACGATTGTACGTACAGCTACCCTACATGTGCCGGAAGTAGATCAGCAAACGTGTAATAATTGTGGGCTTTGTCTTAACATATGCCCTGGCGCAGGAATAGCACTGCATGATTACTCTGAGAAACTCTTTAGCGATGAGAATATTTTGCAAGATACATATATTGGCAGATATTTGAACTGTTACTCTGGGTATAGCAATGATTACGATATCAGATATCATAGTGCATCAGGCGGACTTGTGACTCAGTTTCTGGTCTATCTCCTGGAAAAGAAGATAATTGACGGAGCAGTGGTTGTTGGATTTCAGGATAAAGACGTTACTGCGCCGAAAGTTTATATAGCTGAAAATAAAAAAGATGTTTTGCAAGGAAAAAGTTCAAAATATTGCCCTGTTTCTTATAATTCGATTGTGCCTCAACTCAAGGAGCGAGGTGGGAAATATGTAGTAGTTGGGCTTCCATGCCATATTCACGCGTTTAGAAAATACGAAAATATCCATAATTGGTTACAGGAAAAAGTGCTGGGATATTTTTCAATATATTGTAGTGGAACAAAGAATTTTCTTTCTCAGGACTTCCTCTTTCAACGGTTTAATATTGATAAACCTCAATTAAAGAAATTTGCTTATAGAGATGACGGCTGTCTTGGGTTCATGCGAGCTGAGTATAATGATGATTCTGTAAAGAAAATTAATTACTTGGATTATTATCGTTCGATGAGAGGATTTTTTACACCTGTCAGGTGTACGCTGTGCACAGATTATTATGGAGAACTTGCCGATGTCTGTTTTGGTGATATACATGTGGGTGAATATAGAGATGATAAAGTGGGGGTAAACTCCTTGGTAGTTCGTTCACCGTATTTTAAACGATTGCTTATTCAGGCACAAAGTGAAGGAAGTATTACTCTCAATGAGATCGATAAGAAAACAGTTAACGATTCCCAACTCTTTATTTATAAGCACAAAAAAGGTCCAGGTATTGCAACCGCTCTCAAATTAAGAAAAATGCTGGGAAAGACGGTGCCGGAGTACGATGTAGATATGAAGTTATATCTAAAATTTAAATATGTTCTACGGGAAATACAGAATGCTATTTTTAGAGTAATTGGAAAAACACGCTCTTTGTGGTTTATGATTCATTGGCTGGATATAATTACATCTAAAAATTCATCAACTCGTTGATTGATGCATTCCTTATGTGGGCTCTCGGCAAGATAATATTGTTTGCTTGTAGTACCCATGCTCAGCTGAAGAGGTATTACGCTCATAGGATGATTATCACTCAAGCGGTGGTGTTCATTGTCGCCTTATCGTGTGTTTGCGTTTTTCCTGTTCAAGCTGATAGAGGACAGGCTCCTGGAGCTGTGATCTATGTTGCTGCTCACGGCAACGATAGTGGCGACGGTTCGATCGCTTCACCGCTGGCATCTATTGTTGCAGCACAGCGGAAGATTCGTGAGTGGAAAAGTTTAAAAGGTTTACCTCGAGGTGGAGTCACAGTTGAGATTTTTGGCGGATGGTATCAATTGATGGAGCCTATTGAATTCACATCAGAAGATTCCGGCACTGCTGAGGCACCGATTGTCTACCGAGCTCGGGGCGGAGACAAAGTGGTTTTGTCCGGTGGCCGATTTGTTACAAATTGGCAGCAAGTTACCATGCGTAACAATCCAACCGGCTATAAACAACTGGATCCCTCGGCCCAGGGCAAAGTTTATCAGGCTGAACTGACAGAACTTGGGATTACCGAGTATGGTGATCTTTTGTATGACGCCGAGTGGAAAATACAATACCGCCACAGTAAGGATGACAACCAGCGAGAAGCAATCTTTGGCGACGCATTGGCTGCAAAACAAGAAGTTGAGCGTACAGGCAGAAAAATCGAACCACGACTCGAGTTATTCTATAACAATGAACCGATGACGCTTTCCCGTTGGCCAAACAGTCGCTTTGCTTCTATCGACAAGGCACTCGGAAAGACAGAATTTCATGTCCGTCGTCTGCAAGGTCGTCGTGAGGGGATTTTTAGTGTCCATAGGCTGAGTGGATGCCATGAGGGGCAGGGGAGGTGCGGCGATAACTATCCCAGCCGGTGGATAAACGAAAAAAACGCTATGGTTCGTGGCTATTGGTTTCGCGATTGGGTTGTCCAGACTCAGAAGATCGCTTCAATCGATCCTGAACAACCAATAATTACACTTGCTGAGCCGTATCACCTGCAAGGGTACCGAAATGGCATGTGGTTTTTTGGGTTCAATATGCTGTGTGAAATCGACAAGCCCGGCGAGTGGTATCTTGATCGTGAGAATGGCACGCTCTATTTCTGGCCACCGAAGCCGTTGGAAAACGCTAAGACAGAGGTATCTGTCACTGACGGGCTTTTTCGGCTGAATGACACAGGGTACATCACCTTGCATGGGTTGAACCTCGAAACCATTCGCGGCACTGCGGTGCGGATAAAAAACAGCGAAAACTGCAGAGTAACCGGCTGCGTGATTCGAAACGCAACCAATTATGGCGTTACCATTGTCGATGGGAAGAATTGCTCTGTGATTGGCTGCGACATCTCCGCAACTGGTGGCGGTGGGGTTTTTATGGCTGGCGGAGATCGACAGCAACTGGTTTCGGCCGGTCACGCCGTCGAAAATTGTCATATCCACCACTTTGCACGCTGGGACCGGACCTATCGCCCTGGTATCCTGATGACAGGTGTCGGGCTCCGAGCTTCGCACAATCTGATCCACCACGCTCCGCATTCAGCGATCATTTACGGCGGACCACTGCATCGAATCGATTTCAACGAGATCCATAATGTCTGCCAGGAATCGCACGATTGCGGTGCGATCTATGGTGGAAGGAGCTGGTGTATGCGTGGCAATGTTTTCGAATACAACTATCTCCACCACATCTGTGGCAAGGGCGGCAGAGCCAGCAATGGGATTTACCTCGACGACGGCAATTCCGGTGCAACAATTCGGGGAAATGTATTTCACAAACTTCGACGTCCGGTTCTTATCGGTGGTGGACGCGATAACCTGGTTGAAAATAATATCTTTATCGACTGCCCGCAGGCTTTTCATATGGATGGCCGGTATGCCCCTGGAAACTGGGCTGCGCGAATCGGCGATAAACGAATTAAAAAGGCTCGCAAAACGGGTATTCTCAATGGCGTCCGATTCAGCGAGCCTCCTTACAGCGTTTATTTTCCCAAACTGGCGAAGATGATGGACAACCAGCCGACTCAGCCCATGGGGAACATACTGCGAGGGAATATTTTTTGGCAAGGTGACAGGCAAAATCTTCAGCGATTAAACAGGAAAAAACTGCCATCAAAAAAAAGGTGGCGACAGGAAGAGTGGTGGTTTCATATCCATAAAAGCGTGTGGGATCTTGTGAGTATCGAAAACAACCTGATTGATGAGGATCCAAAATTTGTCGATGAGAAGAGTGGAGATTTTCAGCTCAGAAATGACTCCCCTGCCTGGAAGATCGGATTCAAAGCAATCCCTTTTGAAACAATCGGGCTTTACCAGGATGATACCCGCGCAAGATGGCCAGTGACCCACAAAATCACGCCGTTGCCAGGAATACCAGAGAGACGACCTGGAAAAAATGCTAAACCAAGCCCAGTTGAATAGATAGTTGTGTCTCAGGATATCGTTGGTAAATACAGTGTTCAACGTACTGCACACTATGTATGGAAATTGCTTTCACCCTGTAATGAAGAGCTAACTGACCATGATTGTCAAGAAATAGGGCCGGATTTCGTCGACTTTGTCAGTGTGAACTGGGTTACCGCTTTTTGTTATGAGCGGTTACGGGAAACCTCAGCCATTTATGGATTGACAGAGGAATTACAAGACAGATTACGCAAAGAGTGCCTTGCAAACCGTCTCCGTAACAGCCTGTTGAAAACAGCTTTAACCGAGCTTTTGCGCACCTTTCATGAGCAAGGAATTGAGGTGGTATTGCTGAAAGGTGCTGCAACGTTCAGCGATGGTTTATATCCTCAACTTGGTGCCCGGTGGATGGTGGACCTGGACCTTCTGATACGAGAGAATCTCCTGGGCAAGGCCAGGGAGATATTGATCGCAGCTGGCTACCAGGAGGTGGTAGACCCGGACAAAGAGCGTGACGGCCTGGCCACTGATGCCCGGCACGCACACATAAACGAGTATGCCAAACCCGGAACTCCAGTGGTAATAGAGTTGCATTACCATGTCTCCTATGGGCATGGCGCGTATGTGCTGCCTGTGGATGTGGCCTGGGAGAATACACTGCCCACAGAGGTCGACGGTGTGCCATGCCTTGTGCTTAACCCTACATATCGGCTGCTTCACAATACCGTCCATGGGCTGCTTCCTTCCCGGGATTTTATCAAAGGAGATATACGTATGTGGCACTTGCTGGAGTTCGGCTATCTGGTTTCTCGATACCAGAATAAGATTGATTGGCAGGTGTGGATAGAGGCTGGAGAACGAGGGAAGTACAAAACTGCTTTTCATGCATGGTTATTACTTGCTCAGGAATTGATGGGGCTGCCCTGGCCTTTAGAAGATACACCGTCAACCATCGGCAAACTGCATGCTATGCGTTTACAGTACGGTACGGTGCTTGGTCCTGCAGCACATAATTCCTGGCTGGTACAATCGCTGACTTTACAGGAAAAAAGCTGGCTGTTGTTGAATAAACTCTATTATTATAGTACGTTACCTGTTTGGAGCTGGCAAAATGTCTGCTATACAGGAGGCAAGGGCCATTTTTCTGTGCGTATTCGATTTTTTATCAGGAAAATGCTGAACCGCAAAAGCTGGATTAAGATATAGTCATATGAAAAATCTAGTAATCGCAACATCAATAAGTCTGTTTTGCAGTGGTGCACTTACCTGCTCCGGTCATGCAGAGCAAAGTGAAGTGGATTCTTCTTTCTTTGGTGGCGGAGGATACTTTCACCCCTACATCAGCACCACCGGGATGTACGATGATAATGTATACAAAAGCGAAGATGATACACAGAGCGACACCGCTATTATCGTTTCCCCTGGTATATGGGTGGCATTTCCAACAACCAGGAAACAGGTAATGAAGGTCGAGACAACCAACCTGACACCTGGTGGTTTGCGCATGCAGCAGGACAGAGGGCAACGGTTCAGGAGAATGCAGGGATATCTGCATTATGGAGGTTCATTCACCCGATTTAATGAAGCCACTGATACAGATAGCGATGATCATCGTGTGGAAGGGTATTTTGCTTTCAACACCAAAGGCGGACTGACCTTGGAAATCATGGATTTTTACCTGGATGGTCATAATGACTGGGGCGAAGGTATTTCCGATGGGTTTGATACCTTTACAAGTAATTTGGTGGGTGGCCGAGCCACATATGACATTGGTGCCCGCTTCAGGGTGAGGGCCTCATATTCTGTTTATACTGTAGGGTACGACCAGGATTATAATGCTACTCGCGACAGGCAGGATAATAAACTGTCCACGCGGTTGTACTATAAGTTATCCCCTAAAAAATCGGCTCTTGTCGGCTATGACTTCCTGGATGTCGATTACGACCAGTGGGAATCCCTCAATTCCAAGCAGCATTATATGTTTGGCGGTTTTCGCTGGCGAGCAAGCGAAAAAACCATGGGCGAGGTCAAGGCAGGGTACCAGACAAAAGATTATGCAGATTCTGGGTATAACAGTGACGGAGATTTTTTTCTTTCTGCCTGGATGGATTATGAGTTAACCGGAAAAACTGCATTGCGACTGTTGGCGGATCGCATTTATGAGGAGCCTGGTTCCTATACTGTGGAAAGCAAGCTTTCTACACGCGGTAAACTTGTTCTTAGCCATCAGCTGACCTCCAAATTTGAAACAAGGCTTTCTGGGGAATATATTGCTACCTCCTACAACGGCGAGTACGTGTATAACGATGTCACTTATGAACGGGAGGATGACGAGTATAGCATGGAAGCCCTGATTGAGTACAATATTCAGGATTGGTTATCCACCCAGTTGAAATATAAGTATTACAGACGGGATACCAATGTAGATGGATTATCCTATGATGATAATCGATTCCTGCTGGGGGTTACCTGTTCTCTCTGAGTGTGTGCTGAGGCAAGATTCAAAAGGTAATCGGGCACAGGGTGCTTGATCTTCCGGTAAGCCAGGCTGAACGCGGAGAGATCGAGTGCAGAGTGATCAGTTATGCGGAAGTCGCAGAGTATGGGTTTTATTGGATTTACTACATAAAAAAGGATTGAAATGCAGGTACATAAAGTTATAGCCATATTGTTGTTCATCTTGATTGCATCGTGCTATAGCACATTCGCGGCTAGTGAATATGTGGTCGGACCGGAAGATGTGCTTGATGTATCAGTGTATGATCATCCGGAGATGACCTCAACCGTTCGGGTGGATGGCAGGGGAATGGTTATCTTACCCCTATTGGATGAAGTGAAAGTGGCAGGTTTGACCATTGGCGCAGTATCCAAAAAGATCACCGATTTGTTGGCTGACGGGTACATTATCAATCCGCAGGTAAACGTGTTTGTGAAGACCTTCCGCGATCAGAAGGCGGTAATACTCGGGCAGGTGTTGAAGCCCGGCTTATATGAACTGCGTACCAAGACAACCCTCCTGGAATTGATTTCCCAGGCAGGCGGGTTAACCCCCGAAGCCGGGGATCTTGCAACCCTGAAACGTGAGACCAAGGAAGGGGTGCATGAAATGAAAATAGACCTGAAGAAGCTGGTGGACCAGGGTGATACCAGTTTGAATGTTCAGGTGATGGATGGCGACAAGGTGTTCATTGTCAAGGCTGGGATTTTTTATGTGACCGGTGAAGTGAAAAAGCCGGATTCATATAAATATCAGGATGATTTGACCTTGATAAAGGCTGTGGCTTTGGCTGGCGGTTTTACGGATATTGCTTCCACCAGCGGTGTCAAAATTGTGCGCAAGATTAATGGAAAGGAAGAGGTCTTGAAACGGATTGAAATGGATGAACCTGTTTTGCCCAATGATGTGATAGTGGTGCCTGAGAGCTTTTTTTAGTGGTTCGGTGCGTGTGAGGTACCCTGCAAAACTGGCTGTCTGAATCTTTTTATTTTATTCCTTGGCCAATAAAGCTTGGTGGTAAAGATAGGGTGCGTCGAACGTACCAAAAATTGAAGCCAAACCCTCGTCATTGCTAGAGCATGTGGTGCGTGCAACGCATCGTAGAGGATATTCGCGTAATACCTGTTTGGTTAACCGGAGGTATCGGCAGGAAAATGGAAAACAATAACGAAATCATGTTTGAAGAGCGGGAAATTCATCTCAGGAGTTACCTGCGTGTTCTTGAAAAGAGAAAGTCGATTATCATTGCCTTCTTTGTCATTACAGTCCTGGTCGTCACCATAGCTACCTTGCGTATGGTGCCAATTTATCAGGCTTCCACCCAGGTGCTGGTGGAAAAGAACGAAAGTACCTCGCTCATGGGGAATGGGTATTACAATGTGTATGACCCGGAGTTTTATGAAACCCAGCACCAGCTGATAAAAAGCCAGAATGTTGCCCGCAAAGTGGTACAACTGCTGAACCTCACTGAAACCTATGCGACTTATTTTCCTAACCAGGAAGAGAATGCATCGTTTGTGCGGACAATGAAAGATACCGTGAAAGGCTGGATGGCAGCCTTGAAACCTTCGTCGGATGATGCCATTGCCGCTCCGGGAAAGGTGGTTGAGGAAAAATCTCGGGAATCCATCCTGGCAGATATGGTGCAGGATGGCATTGTGGTAAGCCCTGTGCAGGAAAGTAAGCTGCTCAATATCAGCTTTCAGTCGGAAAACCCCTATTATTCGAAAGTGGTGGCAGATACTATTGCTGAAGCCTACAAAGAAGAGATCATGGCCATTCACATGAACTCTTCGGGCTATGCCCTGCAATGGATGACCAAAAAGGCTGAAGAGGAGAAAGAAAAACTCACCCAGTCTGAGATTGCGCTTCAGGCATATATGAAGCAGCAGAATATTGTTACTGTTGAAGATAAAGTTTCAATTGTACCGCAGAAACTGACCAATCTGACCAACCAGCTTGCCGAGGCGCAGACAAATAGAAGCAATCTGGAAAATATTTATAAAAAGGTTCAGCAGGCAAAGCAGAACGGGGGCGATCTGGAATCCTTGCTACTTGCCAATAAAAGTGGCGGCCTGGTGGAAATTCGTTTGGCCATTCGTAAGGCAGAGCAGCAGATAGTAGAGTTAAGCCAGAAATACGGCTATAAGCATCCTGTAATGATAGATGCCAAAAGTCAGCTCAAGGACCTGCAGCGTCAGAAGAAGAGTGAGATGGACAAAATAGTGGCGTCCATAAAAAACGAGTACGACGTCGCCACGGGGCAGGAAACTGCAATTAAGGAAGCCCTGGCTGAAGGGAAACAGGAGGCCATGGGGCTGAATGAGCGGTTGATGGAGTACAACCGGCTAAAGCGTGAAGTGGATGCCAACCGGGCACTGTATGAAGCGTTGATGATGCAGGCTAAGGAAAAAGACCTCACTGAAAATACCCAGAAAGTCAATGTCTGGCTGACCCAGGAGGCAGAGTTGCCGGAATCTCCCATTAAACCCAATGTAAAACGTAACCTGTTGCTTGGGCTTATGCTCGGGGTGTTTGGCGGCGTGGGGATGGCGTTTTTTATCGAGTATCTCGATAACACCATCAAAGATCCAGAAGATACGGAAAGGCGTTTTGGCCATACCGTTATAGGTGTGGTGGAGATGCTGGCCAAGGAAGATCCTGATACCTTTGCCAGGCTGGATGGAACCACATCCTTTGCTGAGAGCTTTAAATCCCTGCGTACCGCCCTGCTGCTGTCTTCGGCTGATCAGCCTCCCAAACGGGTACAGATGACATCCATGTCGCCCAAAGAAGGGAAAACAACCAATGCCGTAAACCTGGCCTTTGCCGTTGCTCAGACAGAGCGTTCAGTGGTGCTCATTGATACTGACCTCCGCAGACCACGGTTGCATAAAGCGTTGCGGGTAAAGAATGACAACGGTTTGAGTTCCTACCTCTCAGGAGCCCATGACACCATTGATATTCAAAAAGTGCCTGAAACAAATGTTTCTGTTATCTGCGCCGGCCCCATACCACCCAACCCGTCTGAATTGTTAGATACGCAACGTTTTGGGGAGATGCTGGATCAGTTAAGCCAACAGTATGATATGATTATCATCGATTCTCCACCTGTTCTCAGTGCAACAGATGCATTAATTGTGAGCAAACATGTCGACGGTGTTGTGGTTGTTACCAGGTTTGCCGAAACAACCTTTGAGCGCCTGAATCGAGGGCTGAAATCCCTGAAAGATATCGATAGCCGAATAATCGGCCTGGTGATTAACTGTATGGATATGAAGAAGTCTAATTATTATTCGTACTATGGCTATTATCAGTATTATTCAGCCGGCAAAGAAGAACAGGCGTAGATGGTACAGGCAGCTTGTTGCTTTTACCTGTGAGTGAGAGAATATTTGTGCTCTGGGATGGTTTGTATAGGGTTTAATCGTAGGTGGAGTGTGTTACGCGTCATCTTGATTTGTTCGTATGAATTATCTGGAGCACAAAATACATTTGCGGCAGCAAGCTGAGCTGAAGGAGAAAGTATGGGACTGCAGAGTACATTTTCCGTTGCTCCTGATGTTATCTACCAGGAGCTGGATGGTGAGATGGTTCTCCTGGATACTAAATCAGGGGAGTATTTCGGTATTGATGAGATTGGCTCACGTATTTGGGCCTTAATAGAGCAAGGGCAGACGACCAAAGGTATTCAGAGTGCACTTCTTGAAGAGTATGATGTTGATGAAGAGACCTGTAGCCGGCATGTAGGCGCTTTTGTTAACGAGTTACAGAAGGCTGGATTGATAGAGGCTAACTGTTAATCTTGATTTGTTATTGCGGGATGTGTGGTGCGTATGACGCACCCTACGGTTTAGCCAGATGTGAATGCTGCTTGTAAAGCACAACTTTTTTGCCTGCAAGATGAAGGCGTTATTTTGCCAACACTGCCTATTTGGTTTCGTTATCTTCCTTTCCAATATAATCTGCCACAAGCTTGCTCAATTCTGCAAAATTAAAGGGCTTCATGATAAAGGAGGTTCGGCCGTCTGCCAGGATCTCCGACATGCTGATATCTTTGGCAAAGCCCGATGAGATGATGATGGGTATGTCCGGGTTCGTTGCCCGGAGTTGCCTATAGGCATCTCTGCCATCCATGACCGGCATGACCACATCAAGAATTACCAGGTCTATGGTATCCATCAATTCCCGATACATATTTACCGCCTGTTCACCGTTTTCCGCCAGAAGGATCTGGTAGCCTATTTCCTCCAGCAGGAGCGTGCCCGTGGTTCTGATGATATCTTCATCATCTACCAGCAGTATCGTCCCTTTGCCTTGGACCACATGTTCTTCATTGCGTGAGGTGAGTGTATATTTTTCTGAGGCTGCAATGGGGAGAAGGATGGTGAAAATCGTTCCCAGTCCGGGGGTACTGGTAACATTGATGTCTCCATGGTGATCTTTAATGGTGCCGTATACGGCGGCGAGCCCCAGTCCTGTGCCTTTTCCTGTATCCTTGGTGGTGAAAAACGGTTCAAAAATGTTGGGCTGTATATCTTCAGGAATGCCGTGGCCGGAATCCTGTATGGAGATAACCAGATATGTTCCCTTTTTGAGGGGGTCGTGTTTCGTGGGTGAGGGATTGTTCAGGTCAATGTTGCTGGTGGAGATGAACAAGACACCGCCATCCGGCATGGCATCCCTGGCATTGATGAATAGGTTGAGAAAACTGTTCTGTAATTGTGCCGGGTCACCTGTAACCTTTATCTGTTTGGCATTGAATTGGGTCTCAATGGTTATGCGTTTATCAATGCTACTCTTGAGGATGGTCAGGGTATCGCGAAGAACCGTATGCAGATTGACCGGTGAAGAAATTTGCTTGCCTTTTCGGCCAAATGCCAGCAGCTTTTTGATAAGGCTTGTTGTCCTGTCTGTGGCAGTGTGTATGATCTCCAGATATTTTTCTGCTTTGGGGTTGTCCTGCACAACAAGTTCGAGCAGTTCTGTAGCGCCTTTTATACCACTCAGCATGTTGTTGAAATCGTGGGCAATGCCACCTGCCAGTTGACCGATGGCATCCATTTTCTGGCTGTGGGCAAGTTTTTCCTGCAGGATTTCTTTTTCTTTTTCAACCTTGAGGCGATCTGAAATGTCTCTGCTTATTCCCAGCACACCAATCAGGTTGCCATCGGAATCCAGGAGTGGTGTTTTCAGGGTTTCAAAGTGCCCGCGATAGCCGTCATCGGCAAAGGTCAGGGTTTCCTCATTTTTACAGGGAGTATTCCGGGCAATGGCGTTCAAGTCGTGCTTGCGGAAAAAATCAGCCTGCTGCTTATCTACAAAGTCATAATCTGTTTTACCTCGAATCTCTGCTTCAGTAGCCCCGAAAAAGTGCTCGAAAACGTGGTTGCAGTAAATATATCTCCCTTCAGGGTCTTTTACCCAGATAAGGTCTGGGATAGTTTCGATTAGGGTTCTGTAGTGTGTTTCAGATTGACGGAGTTTTTGTTCTGAAAGTTCAAGGTTTTTAATAATGCCTGCCTGGCGGACATTTTGAACAGCAAGCAGGGAGAGCTGATTTGCAAGGCTGAAGAGGAATTCGGCAATCCGTTCATACTGTTCCCTGGACATGGAAGGTACTTCGTAGAACGCTTTTACGGTTTCTTCTTCGTCAGCACCTATTTCTTTGGCATAAAGCCGAATTTGTTCATCGGTTTGGTTGGCATCCCTGACCTGACCCATGAGCCAGTTGGCCAGGTGTTTTTCGCCAACCGCAATACCTGCTCCCGAGTCCCAGAGGCCTCCGCTCAGGCAACGTTGAATGGTGGGGCCCTGCAGGTTGAGCGTTCCGATAACAGCATCAGAATAAAAGCAGTTTTGTCTGCCTTTTTCTGTTTTTCTGATGATATCTTTGCACAGGCGGCGAAAGTTGCTTGGTTTGGTTATGGGGGTACCACTGGGTGTGGTGATAATGGAGGCAACACCGGTGGCAGCAGCAAATTGATCCTGAAGACGTTGTATTACTTCGAGGTCAAAGAGGTTTTCGAATTGCAGGTCGTCTTTGTTTTCTATCTGGTAGGTTAAGGTACTGAGCTGCCGTTTGAGGTTATTGTTTTCTTTGCGAAGTTTTTCCTCGGTCTGTTCCAACTCTTGTATGCGGTTTTCCAGATAAGATAACCTGGAGGGGGACGCCGGCATGTGTGCTTCTCCTCATGCGATATAAGGGGCATGGAAAAAATATATTATCCAATCTTGCTGTCTCTCAACTCGGTAACGTCGTAGCCACAATGGCTCAATACGGCCAGTATGGGACCATTGACGCGACGACGTTACCAAACCGAGATCCTACGCAATTTTTGGGTATGTATTATCTTCCGCGACCCTGACGTTGCTGAGCAACATCGAATTGTATGAATGTTGGCTACAGATATCGTATGTGGAAAAACGAGTTAATACAAGCAAAGAAAATGGATTGGATGAATGACGATTCATTTTTTAACGAAGGGTTGTGCATGTGTGGAGGTTGCCGGAAAGGAATAATAATCTCTACCCTGCTGCAGCATTGAGTATGTCGTCCAGAAGAAGCTGAAACTCGCAGAGTGAGGCGTCGGATTTATTGGCTTTCATAATCACCAGTGCGCCGAGCCAGTTGTTGCGTATCTGGCTGGTTAACAGGGTAAGGTCTTTATTTGGCGCTATGGCGCCTTGCTGTTGTGCCTGCTCCAGGCAGGCAAGCAGTGGGGCGTATTCTTTGATGAAACAGCGGGATGCTTCTCCGGCAATGGCTTCGCTCACATCGGCCATTTCTAGGGTTATGTTGCAGAGAAGGCAGCCCAGCGAAAAGCCGCCTTTGGTGGAGAGGTATGCTATTTTGTGTTGATAGAGGGATTTGATCCGCTCCAGCGGTGGTTTGCCCGTGTCTGTAAGGATTTGCTCCATGGTTTCAAGTTCGCGCTCTGTAAAAAGACGCATGGCCTGGATGGCAAAGTCCTCCTTGTTTTTAAAATAGTTGTAAAACGATCCTTTGGGAATACCTGCCGCATTGGCAATCTCCTGCACCCCGGTGGCATTATAGCCCTTGTGGTAGAGTGCCTTTAAACCCATACGGGTAATGTATTGTTTCTGTTCGTCGCGCTGTTTCATGGTAGACGGATCATATGATCAGTCGTTTTGTTTTGCAAGTGGTATTTAGAGTGATAGTGGGCAATACAGCCTTGTATATTTATGTGTGTAAAGGTGGGCCAGGCGTGATATACTCTTTGCATGAGTTGTACCTTACAAACCTTTTTTGGAGGGTATACACATGCTGAAATGGAGAAATCTGCGAAAAAACTTTGACAAGCGACCAGAACTCCTCCGTTGCCCGAATTGCAGAAGCGAGTTACAGCAAAGCGAAGTGGGGCCGACTGCCTATGCACAGAAGATTCGTGATACGGCACCAGATATTTATGCATTCACTCTTTTGTACAGATGTCCCCAGTGCCCCTGGTGGGCATTGAGAGAGGAGTATATATCGTCTCTCTTTCTCAATTTAGCAGAAGATTATCTCATCTTTCCTCCCAAAGACGCTTCCCTGGCAGATGTCTCCGAAAATACCTGGGAAAGAATTCTTACAGATGAAGATCTCAATCCTGACAGCGGGGTCAAGCTTAAGGATGAGGAGGTGCAGTGGCTTTTCGGCTGATAATAACCCGTTCAATACAAAAAATTGGTATTTCTGCAATATTGTCTCTGTTTCTTTGTCTGTCTTCCGCTGCTGCGTTTGATCAGAAGATCAAAGCAATAGTCGATGCCGGGTATGCCGAGGCACAAGCACGTAAAGCCAATGTGCCGGGTGTGGTGGCAGGCGTCTGGGATGTTCCCCGGAACATAGCCACTGTGTATGCGGTCGGGCTGGCGGAAAAGGAAACAGCAATTCCCATGGGCATTGGTCACAGCTTTAAAATAGCCAGTGTTACCAAAACCATGGTTGCTACTGTAATCGTACAGCTCATTGAAGAGGGACGACTCTCGTTTGATACGCCTGTTGCTGCGTTTTATCCGGATCTTCCCAAGGCCGAGCATGTAACCATCCGTATGCTGGGTGATATGACCAGCGGATATTTTGATTACCTTGAAGATGAGGCCTTTCTGGATAACTTTGATAATCTTCCGAATTTCACAGCAACGCCTCGGGAGATGATAGCTGTGGCCATGGCTCACCCCATGGAATATCCTCCAGGCCATGGATTTAATTACAGTAATACCAATACGGTGTTATTGGGGCAGATTATCGAGAAGATTACAGGGGACAAGCTGGAAACTGTATTGCAGAATCGGCTGTATACCCCCTTGGGCCTGGCGAAGACGGGAGCCCCTGACTCCGGGTCATATCTGCCAGCCCCCATGGCAAACAGCTACCATCCCAACACCCTGGAAAATTGGACAGACAAGATGGATTATTCGCCCGAATATGCCTGCGGCAATGCATATTCAACGCTTCTGGAGTTACGCACGTGGGCGCAGGCTCTCGCAGCCGGTACGTTGATAAAGCCGCAGAGCATGGTGGAAGTGCTTTCCAGCGGCACACCTTTTCCCCATGCGCCGGAGTATATCTACCGTTTTGGGATGATTGACTATCGGGGATACCTGGGCCATTCCGGTGATACTGATTATTATCTTACCGAAGCGTATCATCATCCGGAAAAGCAACGTACTGTTGTTATTCTTTCCAACAGCAGTCTTACAGGGTTTACCGGAATGCTGCTTGCCCAAATAATTGACCTGCTTGAAGAATGAGTCGATATCCTGTGCAATTTTAGATAGTCTTTCTAAGCGATCTTTATTCTGCGTCGGCTTCCAGTTCTACCTTTATAGGTTCGACAATACCGGACTGTGCAGCGTAATTTTTTAATCCCTGCAAAAGCGCTGGAGTGATAGCTTGGCCTTTGGGGATGATAAGGGTTCCATTTTTTGCAAAGACATCATCCACCGGGATCATGCCTGGTATCATATCTTTGATGCGAACAGAAATGGTTCGTTCACTCTGTACAACAGGTGCGGTAGCAAGTATATCAAGGATGTTCGGATTGTAGACTCCTTTCCGTTTTCGCAACAATTTAATCGTTTCTGCTATGTCGGATTGCCTGAACAGGAGAATGTCAAAATCAATGACTGCCTTCAGTGTCTGGGCCCCCATGATGACTTCGTCAAATTCGTTCTCGCGAATATCGTCATTGTAGTTATCGTATCGAAGCTGCTGCATGGCTATCATCTGTGTGACCTGTTCAAGTCTGGGAATTTTTTCCAGCATTTTTGAAGCAATTTCAGGGCAGGCATTGATCATGGATTGTTCTTCCTGTGTCAGTTCCAGTCCTCTGTAATGCTTTTTCAAGATCTCTGAGGGGATGGTAATAAAACCAATCTGCGACATCAGGGCGGCAACTTCATATTGCCAGAGGCCGGGGAGATGTAATTGCTCTGCAATATGGACTACATATTTTTTTATCCTGCCAGCGGAACTGAAGGCCAGGGGGTGAACAACGCCAAGGAGTTCAGAAAGTACGTTGATACTTTGCTTGAGTGTTTTCTGTAAGAGTTCTTTTTCGCTTGTAATCAGTCGGTATTGCCTTTGCGCCAGCGCCAGTGATGTTATAAACGTTGCCTGATTGTACGGTTTCAATAGAAATCGGAAAATATGACCATTGTTTACGGCATTCATTGCTGTTTCCAGATCTGCATTGCCTGTGAGCATCAGGCGAACCATATCCGGGTACAGTTCTTTTGTTTTGGTGAGTAATTCAATGCCATTCATTACCGGCATATGCATGTCGGAAACAATGACAGCAAACGGCCCTTTCTCTTTAAGTATCTGCAACGCCTCTTTTGGACCAGTGGCAATCTCCAGGGGGAAACGTTTGCGTAGTTGACGTTTTATGGCATGGAGAATGTTGGGGTCGTCATCGACAAAGAGAATTTTTTCTTCCATTGTTTTGCTTTTTTCCTTAGGCTCAGGAGGCTCCACGCTGCACGTCTTTAGCAATCTGTATCCAATGGGGGAATTGAGCTCGAATGTCGAATTTGATGTCAATTTTTTGCTGGAGTTTGGCATAGAGCTCGTCTTCCTCGATGTCCAAAGCATATTTATCTACAAATTTTGCAAGATATACAACAAGTGGCACATTGATTTCATTGGTTAATAAATATTCAGGATTGTTGTGATAGGCAACCGCCTCGATGATACTGTCTGGTAATCCCCACAGGCCAAGGAGATAGGCGCCAATTTCTGCGTGGGTAGTTCCAAGTATCTGTTTTTCCACTTCACTGAAAGGTGTTTCGTTTTGGGTTGAGAGATCGGTAACCTGGGTGAATAGTTCATGAAAGTTCATCGCTATCACCAGCTTCCCCACATCCCTCAGCAAACCTGCCATGAACGCACAATCCACTGACAGGGGCTCCATCTCTTCTGAAGCTGCAATTTTTCTTGCTATGGCAGCTGTACTGAGACTGTGCCTGTAAATATCATTAATTTTAAATAGGGTGATGTCGGCGTTATCCCATTTGGAGAAAAGATCAATGCCGATGATGATGGCTTTGATAATGTCAAATCCCAACAGCACAACAGCTTCAGCGGGGCTGGAGATATGTCGTGGTAAACCGAAAAACGAAGAGTTGACCAGCTGCAGAATTTTTGCAGACATGCCTATGTCCTGCTCTATGATCTTGCCAACAGTTTTGATAGAACCCTCAGGGGAATTGATTTCATCAACAGCCTTGATGTACAGGTCTGGAAGACTGGGAAGAGTACCTGTTTTTGAGATGACTGTTTTCAACTGGGGATTGTCCAGCAGATCGCGCAATGCGCAGGACCGTTGGATTGTGGATATCAGTGCCTCCTGCGGACAAGGTTTGGAAAGGTATTTGTGAACAGGATACACAGACCTTAGGATCATTTCCTGGTCTGAGTGACCGGAAAGCACAATACGGATAACATCTGGATGCAGTTCCATCACCCTTGAGAGAAGTTCCGGGCCGTCCATGCCCGGCATTCTCATGTCCGTTACAAGTACATCAAAGGTGTATTGCTCCATAAGCTCCAATGCCTTCTGCCCGCTTTCAGCAAAGTGCATGTCCCATTCACGGCGCATGCTGCGCAGCATGCGTTTTAATCCAGACAGGATATGAGGTTCATCATCAACAAACAGAATGCGATTTGTGCAGGCTTTTGCGTCGCTGGTCACTGGGTACTCCTTAACTGTAACTGATTACATCGCTTCCAAATGTATTGGAAGTTGAACGAAAAAGGTGGTGCCGTTTTCATTTGTTTCAAATGATAGCTTGCCATGATGCTTATCAACGATAACAGACCTGGATATGGCCAGTCCCTGTCCGGTACCTTTGCCCACCTCCTTGGTGGTGAAAAACGGATCGAAAATTTTGGTTTGCACTGCCTCGGGTATTCCTGATCCATTGTCACTGATGGAGATGATCACATGGTCTTGTTCTGTTTTGGTTTGTATGTGGATTCGGCCTTTGTAATTTTCTTTTTTTGCAGAGGCTTCCTCTATGGCCTGTGCAGCATTGATTATCAAATTAAGCAGGACCTGATTCAACTCCCCTGGCAGGCAGGATACCAATGGAAGATTCTTGTCAAAGTCGATTTCCATTTCTGCAACATATTTCCAGGCGTTGCGCGATACGGTAATGGTATTTTCCAGAGCGTTGTTGATGTCGACCAGGGTTTTGTCGTCTGCACCTGGGTGGGAAAATGCTTTCATGGAGAGAACGATTTTAGAGACCCGTTCCACTCCTTCCAGAGTTTGCTCTATTGCTTGGGGGAGTTCTTCTTCCAGGTATTCCAGATCTGCATTTTCCATACTCTGTTCGAGCTGACTGACAAGTGAATCAATGGTAAGGTTTTCATGTTCTTGAGACAAACGACGACATGCGTTGGTATATGTGCAGATATCTTGAAATGCGTCCTGAAAAAAACGTACGTTATCTCCAATATACTGAATAGGTGTGTTTATTTCATGGGCTATGCCAGCTGCGAGCTGGCCAATGGCAGCTAATTTTTCCGATTGTATGAGCTGCATCTGGGTATTTTGCAAATTATCCAATGCTTCCTGGAGCTTTTTGGTACGCTCAAAAACAATCTCTTCAAGATTTTCTGTGTATGCTTTCAGTTTTTCTTCCGCAATTATGGCTTTTTCTGCCATTTCGTTGGCGCGCTCGGTTTCCCTTTTCAATTTGGTTTCATTCTCTTTTCTTTCGGTGATATCAATAAATACTACCATGAGTACCTGTTCAGTATCAAGGATAAGAGGGATGGCACTTAGTAATATGGTTATGGTATGGTCATCTTCATGGTTAGGTTCAAAGCTATATTCTTTTTCGAATTGATTCTCTGTGGCACTGTTGGAAGAGATTGGCCATAAATTGATATCAGTGTTGTAAAAAATGTTGTCACATTCTTTTCCGACCAGGGCTTGCTTCGCTTGCTCGAAGCTGTCGTATCGTAGTATATTTGCTGCTTTTTCATTGAGTTGCATAACGCTTTTATCTGAATTTACTAATACTACACCAACAGGTATTCCGTCAATTATGGCGAGAAGAGCTTCATAGGCTTTCAGGTTTTCTCTCTCGATTTCTTTGTGTCTTTTGATTATTCTGTATATTTTAACAGATATGAAAAAGGAAAAGATAACAACTGCAATCCAGGAAATGATGTTCAAGAAAAACGTCGTTTTACCAATAAAATTTTCTGTGTCATAAAGTTTTTTTTCAGCTTTGTTTTTTGTTTTATTGCTTTGGAAGTATATTTTTGCAGCATCTTCTTGTATCTTCTTTAAAGAATTTTCAATTTTTTCTGATAAAATTGAGAGTTCATGTTGTATTTTTTTGTTAGTTACGTTGATGCTTATCGGTATTAAATCAAAAGTTTGTGAAAAAATCCCTTTAAGTTCTTTGAATTTTTTTTCAGTATTGACAATATCTATTTCTTCGTGATCTTTATTTTCTTTTGTGTATTCAATTGTCTCTACGTATTCATCTATGTTGTAGGAGTTTGCTTTGATTTCATCTGTAAATATTCCTCCTGTATTAAGAGTGGATAATGCATCTTGCGCGTGTTTAAGGCGATAAGTAATGCTATCTTGCAGTAACTCTATATGTTTTTTTGAGTCAGTAATAAGCATCTTGTTGTATTCATTCTGTATAATCAGTAATTCCCGAAAAATTATATTTGTAATTCTTTGTCTGTTCTCTTCATTTTTAATGGTGCTGATAACTATTTTTGAATGAAAACGGTTGAGATAATAGCTGCCATATCCATTAATTAGAGTTACAATAATGATGAGACCTATAAGGTAGGCCATCATTCGTATGATGGACTCTGAAAAGTATTTTTTTAGCATGGATCCTGTTCCGATTTATAAAAACACATATTTGAGAGCGATCGCCTGGTTTTGGACTGAAATTGCATAATCCATGTATTTTTTGGCGATGTCCGGATACGTTGAGTAACTCAAGAGACCTAGATAGTGCCTGTCTATAAATGGGTCTTTTCGGAGTCTCGTTCCTCGTTGATCTAAATTTGAGTAAAAATCTTCATTTGTGGACAGACACAAGATAGAGATGTTTTTTTTCGCTATATATTTTTTCGATCCGGCCAGATACATATAACCTGTTTTATTACGCACAATGGAACGAAGCAGATTATCTGATCCGCCTTTTGTAATTCCCATGGTACGGTTTGCCTGTCGTTCAATAATCGTGTCAATTTCACGTAACTGATCACGGGGTCAACAACGCTGATATTTCAATTAGTTTTGAGTTGTGGTTTTATGTTCATCCTTTGAGTAGCAGTCCTTGGAATCAGGAAACATGCAACGAATGGAGATATCAATGTACTGAAGTAAGAAAATGGTTGATAGCAGTATGTGTGCTGCCATGAGATAAATGGTAAGACTGACGTCATGATAAAGTCTCCAGCGGGATTACATGTGAAGCAGCTTCGTTTCCGGGAGAATATGTTGCTCCTGGAGCAATCCACCAAACAACAGATACCTGATCGTTGAGATACTGTTGCTTATTGAGCAAAACTGAGCAGTAACTTTTGTTTGTAGTAATAGTATGCCATATCTCGTATATTTTTCGATAGCTATAGAGGTTTTTTTTCTTTTCTTTATGAGCAGGCGTGTTGTAAAAGTTCGGAGAATTATTATTTTCAGCGGCCCTAAGATCTGCGATTAATGTTATCACAGACATAGCGTTGATATCGGAGTCTGCGTTTACCTTCGAGGATAAAGATTTGAACACAAAGCAAAAATTGGGTAGGTAAGCGAGGAGCGAGACTCCCAGCGAGTAACTGTTGACCACAAAGAAAAATGTCGGCACACCCGACCTGTATTTATAGTTTGACTGAGTCGGGCCGTATCATAGAGGAGAAAAAAATGACAACCAAAGTTCAGCCAAGTGTAACTGTAATGTTTCCAGGCGGACGTCTTCGTCCAGCGGTGATGAAAGAGATTCAGAAAATTGCAGAGGATTTTTCTTTAGGTATCTACCTGACCACTGCGCAGAACCTGAGACTGATCGATGTACCTGAAGAATCTCTGGAGTCCATTAAACAGCGTCTGCTTGATTTGGGCCTGCAGTTAAAAGGACCTGGCAAATTTCCTTTGCCCCGTGTCTGTGTTGGCATGAATCATTGTAATCTCGGGGTGGCAGATACCCTGGCAATGAGTGAGAAGATAACTGCAGCTTTTGCAGGCAGAGAGAAAACCAAAGGCAAATTCAAGATTGCCATTGCAGGCTGTAATATGTGCTGTTCCAGTCCTAAAACCACAGACATGGGAATAGTTGCCACAAGGGATGGATTTGAATTTTTTGTTGGTGGAAAAGGTGGACCATATCCTAAAATCGGTAAAAGAATCGGCAGAAATTTAACCGATGAACAGGTTTTGGAGATTATGGCCAAGCTGGTGGAATACCATGATGAAAAAACAATAAAAAAACAGCGTTTCGCCAAGTTGATGGACCTTGAGGATTTCCCGTATCCTGAAGTGTAACGCTGCGAGGTGTGGTGCCTGTGACGCACCCTACTGTCTCGTTATCAGCAGACTTTTTGGTAGATAATTTCTTTGTTTACACACAGCCGGCCTCCCGTCTGTGTTTCTATGTATCACGTAAGCAGGTAGGGTGCGTCACACGCATCATGTATGCTCAGATGTTTTTTTGAATATATGAAGACAGGGTAGCCAGCGACTGTAATACATCTCGGCTGGAGTTTTCATTGTCCATGCGGACCCCGTAAGTCTGCTGGACGGTTACAGCAATTTCAAGGGCATCGATGGAGTCTATGCCTAACACGGACTCCGGGCCGATGAGTGGGGCATGTGTGTTGAAGTATTGTATCTCCGGCATCTCCAGGTTACAGGTGGTACAGATCAATTCAAGTAGTTCTTGTTCAAAAGATTCCATTACATTTTTGCTCAATATACAGATGCAGGTCCATTGACCTGCATTTCTTTTTTAGACGGATACTTCTTAACGCAGTCTTTTTCGGGAGCTGATCAACCAGGAGAGAAAACTCGAGAGGATGAAAAAAGCTACGAGCTTACCGAGATCTTCAGCGACCGCAGTGAGGGGATTGCCCCGGACAAGCAGATTCTGAAAGGCTGTCAGACCCCAGTTAAGGGGGGAGAGCTGACTTACCTGTTGCATGGTACTGGGCATGGCATATACAGGCACCATGATACCTCCCAGCGCGGCAGCAGCCACAACGGTGGTAGCGCCAACCGTGGATGCCTGTTCATACGTTGAACAGAGATTTCCCAGCAATAACCCGTATCCGCAGGCTGCCAGCCCGCTACACAGGACGACGAGCAGGGCTGCCAATGGTTGTTCGCCAAGGGAAAAAGGGGTAAGCCCGATATACGGAAACAGATACATACCGATAAGGCAGATAACCATGAACTGACTGAGGCAGATCCCGATATATGCTGCCACCTTACCCAGTTGAAACGAAGCCTGGGAAACCGGTGAGGATACCAGTCTGGCCATGATTCCGGAGTTACGCTCCTGGAGAATACTGCCTGCAATGGGGATGGCTGTGAAAAACATGCCGAACAGGGCCCAGGCCGGAACATTCTGTTGGGTCGGGCTGTATGCCGGGAGCTGTTGTTCCTGCAGGGTGGAGGTCTCGGTAAAGGTGAGCAGGGGCTGTGCCGGATTATTCTGCTGGCTGGTTGTTTCTGCTTGTTGCGGGGGAGGAGGAGTCAAATCGGTGGACGATGGCACGCCTTCAGCTAAACTCCTTTGTATCCATGCCATTGTATATTGCAGGGATAACAGCTCCGCTGCCATGTCAAGCTGTGCTGTAACCCCGTTGCGCAGCGACGGCAGGAGGGTAGGGTCAATCACCATGGAGAGTTGTACGGGGTCATCAGTGACCGGTTGTTGCGTGGAACCTGCGGCGCCAGCTATCTGCCTCGCCTTTTCCTGGAGAGCAGCAGATGTGCCTTGTGGTATGATCAGTCCAAACTGATAGTCTCCTGAGTGTACTGCTGTAACCAGGTCTTCCCTTGTATGCTCGGTGGTTGACCAGGAGGTGAGTGCAATGTTCAGGGACTCCAATCGTTGCCGGATAATATTGCCTAGTTGCTCCTGATCCATGTCCAGCAGGAGCATGGTGGTTGGTTTCTGGCCTGTCAGGGCCATCACATTTTCCTGCACCAGGGTAATGATAACCACCAGGATGGCAGGCATGAGAAACAGGACCACCAGGCCGGCCCGGTCCCTGCGCAGCAGCAGTAATTCCTTGGCTGCAACAACAAACAACTTCATCAATCCCGCACCTGTTTGCCTGTGAGCTGGAGGAACAATTCTTCCAGGTTTTTATGATTCGAGTTGTGGAGTAGTTCCTGTGGCGTGCCCATGGCGATCATTTTACCGTGATCTATGACGCCGATGCGACTGCAGAGTTTTTCAATTTCTTCCAGGTAATGGCCGGTGTACAGGATAGTGGTTCCCTGGCTGTTCAATTCCAGCAGGGCATTGTGGATCATGTGTCTGGACTGGGTATCCACACCGACAGTGGGCTCGTCAAGGATCAGAACCTGTGGTTGGTGAATCAGGCCTGCAGCCAGGTTCAGGCGCCGTTTCATGCCTCCGGAAAACGATGTCACCTGATCCCTGGCACGTTCAACCAACCCTGCAACGGTAAGGGAACGTTCGATCTGCTGCTGCAAGGTGGCACCACGCAACCCTTGGAGCTTTCCGAAAAAGGAGAGATTTTCCCAGGCGGTCAGGGGGTCATAGAGTGCTATATCCTGAGGTACCAGTCCTGTCAGTTGTTTGATCTTTCCGGCCTGGGATACTACGTCATAACCCAGTACCGTGGCTGTACCTGTATCAGGCAGGGCAAGGCCTGAAAAAATGGACACAGCAGTGGTCTTGCCAGCGCCATTGACTCCCAGCAGACCGAAAAAATCACCCTGCTGGATGGTGAGTGTAAGGTTATCCAGTGCAGGGGAGCTGGTTCCTCGATACTGTTTGCATATTTCTCTGGCCTCAA
This sequence comes from Desulfogranum japonicum DSM 18378, assembly GCF_000429945.1. Lineage (GTDB taxonomy): Bacteria > Desulfobacterota > Desulfobulbia > Desulfobulbales > Desulfobulbaceae > Desulfogranum > Desulfogranum japonicum. The sequence continues at coordinate 94,171 of NZ_AUCV01000014.1, forward strand.
GAGCCGGTAAAGGGTTCCCTTGTTCTTGCGAGGTATTTCTGGGCCGCATATTATTGCTGATCATCCAGCCATGTACGCAGGTTGGAGAAAACCTGTTCTTCTTTTGCCGCACATTCCCGCAATGTGGCAGCCATGGCCTGATAAGTGTCTTCTTCCCGTGGACGGTCCTTGCAAACCCTTGCCGCAGATGCTGCAAATGCACGCCAGGTATCGCCTGATTGGGTAAACAGGGCAGCACATTGTTCAAGATACGGGTCCTGGAGAAGCGTTGCACTCTCCTGGAGAAAGGCCGCATACATAAAGCGAAATCCACCGCCACCTGTGCCGATTTCTTCCTGCATGCGTACCACATGGCCCAGGTGCAGATCAGCTCTTTCTTTTCCTAATTTGTGTGGCCATTTCTCAAGTCTCTTGGCCAGAAAACGAATTCCCTTAACACCGATAAGAGGAAAAGGTGAGCCAATCATCAGCTTGCAGACAAAGCGGATACCTTCTGTGATGAAGTGATGGTGATCAATGGTTTGCGGCGTTTGAGTGAAGTAATACATTTTCCCTTTGGGAGCCAATGCTCCAGAGGCAAAACGGGCCCGGGTCATGTCTGCGACGGGACAGCGAACAGGCGTGGGAAACACCGGGTCACTTACCAGGTAATCGTCGCCCTCTCTGCCATACACTACCAGATTGTGGGCATTGAAGTGAAAGCGGAGTGCCCTTGGGAAATATGGAAGCCAGAAAACCCCTGTCTGCAGGCCCACAGGAATGGATTGCGCCAGGGCTGCATCCAGCTCAGCCACTGCCTGTTCTTTATCCCTGAATTGCTTCTGGTGCATGGTGAACCCGGGAGCGTTGGCGAAATGTTTCAGGATGCCTCCGGCAGCAGCACGGTAGGTTACCAGGGGCAGGTTATGCAGGCGGATAAAGGGCAGGTAGCCGAAAAAGAGGCCTCCCCCCATTCCAAAGGCCATGGCTTCGGACATGGGCAACCCCTTGTGGGTAAGCAGGTTGCTGCATACGCCGCTCTCGCAATGGGCAGATTGGGAATGGGTAAAATCAACAGGCTGCATGTTCCTCTCCCTGTTCTGTGCCATAAACTGGTGCTCGCAGTTTTCCCTGCTGCAGATCTTCGACCGTGACATCAAAGATGTCAGCATATTTTTGCAGGGTACCGGTTCCCAGTCGTTTAAAAAACAGGGGCAGGGTGTGCAGGTAGACGACAATTCGGAGCTGATTGCTGTACTTGGCCAACAATCCTGTATCCATGTGGTTGATAACCATGTAATAGCGCAGGCAACTCCAGCTGCCACGATGGATTTTCTCTCTGGTGTGCTGAATCTGTTTTTCGATTGCGTCCCAGGCTTGCCGGTTGACTATATTTACCGGTTGCCACATATCTCCGGATATCAACTGTTGCCTGCCGTCGTTGCCAGCCTGGTAGCTGACAGTGGCAATGCCGTTGGTGACGCTTTGTTCTTGCTCTGTCATAATACAAATACTGTTAAAACTGTAAACAGGTATAAATACTGGGAAGTTCTCTGCTGAATCACTTGCTCTATGAGTCGTTAGATTAAAACGAAACGCCGAATAAAACTTTCCACGAATTCAGCGGATCATTGGGTTCCTCACTGCCGCCATTGGAAATATGGTGATAGCGAACTTCAAATAGTAAATCATGTTCAGATATACTGTGGTATTTGAGACCTGCTCCAAACTGGTAATTGCCGTTCAGGTCAGCTCCCATGCCAGGGATATCTGCAAAGTTATACACCGGCCCACCACCACCGAACAGGTATGGTTTCCAGACGGTGTTTGCTGTAAAGGTGTAGGTGGCCAGAAAATTCATGCCCACCATGGCGGAGGTATCCGGGCTGACTACAACAGAAACAGGTAACTCCAACAGTATGGAGTGAAAGCCCCTGTACCATCCTGAGCCGATATTGTCAAAGATGATGTGATTGTAGCGAGGGATAATATCCAGAGTTTCCACGCGCTGGGTGGTTTGGCCCCAGTCGGGAACGCTTTGACCATATCCTCCAAGGAGAGCCCAGTTATCTTTTGATGTGTCGAAGGCGGCATGGGCTGCCGGAGAATACAGGCAACAGGTGAGATTGAGCATGGCGAATACGGCTTTCCAGGACCAGTTGGCCTGTATAACAGGTAGATATTGTTTCATGGTGTTTTTCACGTTTTTCCTGGCTGTTTTATTCAAGGTTCCCATCAATGTCCTTACCCTCAGCATACATGACTATACCACAGACAATCTACAGGCCATCTTGAATAATTGCTTTTTCGTCCAATCTCAGGGGTTATACTTAAAAAAACATCCTCAAAGGTAAGCGTAGACTCCGATATCAACTATATGTCTGCGGAATTTTTCTCTCATGCCTCGGAGCCTGCGTTTACCTGACCTTGAACGAAAAATCTCAGTATTCAAGATACCCTGCAGACAAATACAGGGTATCGGTATTTGAAATATTTGGGTCAGCATCTATTTTCCGTAGAGGAATTTACAAGTTCTTCAAGGGGAACAACCGTGTGGGTTGTGCTCACCACCTGTAGCAGACGGTCCAGTTCTGTTTGCCATTCAAGGAAACGGTCCTCTTCATCTGGCGCGATATCGTGGAGCAGGATAATACAGCCAGGTTGGAGGCATCTGGTAATTTTTGCCGCAAGTGCACGTACGGTTCTGTTTCCCCTGTCATACGCACGGCAATTGGCAGAGACAGCGGTAAGTTGTTCTCGGACGAGTACTTTTGTTAAGCGTGGCCCGGTGATACCGACAGGAGGGCGAAAAAAGACCGGCCTGGAACCAAGCTGGCTCAGTACATATTGGGTTTTTCTTACTTCGCTTGCGATGGTTCGCTGTGTCCGCAGCATGAGCGTATAATCATGATTCCAGGAATGGTTGCCGATGCTGTGCCCCTGACGTAAAATCTCTTTGACTATCTCCGGGTATTGCTGTGCTTTTTTACCTATGAGGAAAAAGGTTGCAGTGAGATTGTGGCGTGCAAGGAGTTTCAGAACCACAGGGGTGGAAAGAGGAGAGGGGCCGTCATCAAAAGTGAGCGCAATATCTCGTGCCTGCCTGGAACCACGGCTGATCACTGGCAGGTAAAATCCCACTGTGGAGAGGAATGGTGCCCATGCGCAGACAAGGAGAAACAAACACAGGGGGATCAGGGACCAGAAAGGATGCAGGAATGCCAGCACCATGGCCAAGCCGATACTTAGCATGCCGGTCTTTTCGGCAAGGGTCAGGGGATTTTGTGGGTGAGGTAACATCTTCATGGGCTTAGTTGATAGCCTCACAGATAATCCAGATGAGTTCAGGGTTATTGCCTGAAACTTCACTGACAGAAACCGTTAATCCCGCTTGTTTGCAAAGATCCGCAATATGTTCCCTGGATCTGTAGTGGGCCTGTCCGCCGTGCAGTCTGATGCGAATATCTTCCAGGTGCCATGACCAGGAGCGTTTACCCTGTGGTCGGATAACAAATCGGATGGCCAGAATACCGTGGTCACGCAGTATGTGTCTGCAGTTGGTCAGCAGTTGCTTCAGGCATTGTTCATCCAGGTAATGGAGCATATCCAACAGCAGAATACAATCGGCTTTTCCGGGTATCTGCGGCAGGTCTGGTGCAAATCCCCGTATGGCTTTCCCTCTGTCCTGAAAGGCAAAAGAAGCTACCCGAACACGCTCAGGATCAGGATCCAGGGCATATACCTTTGCCTGGGGGTATTGTTCCAGGCACCAACATGCCGGAACACCATACCCGCAACCAATGTCAACGATGGTGCGGATGTTTTGTTCTCTGGCCAGAAAACCGCTAAGATCCCTGCATATGGGATCAAACCGCATTTTCCAGTGGGCAAATTGTCTGGGGTAGGCCTCCAGAGTACGGTAGCGGCGATCAACCCGCTGTTCAGCAGTCGCAGCCTTCCTGCCTGTGAAAGAGGGTGAAGGCCGCAGATATGCCTCTAACAGAGGTGGCAGAAGAAAAAAGGTTCCAACCAGGGAATACCCGATGCCAAGCAGGGAGGTTATGCCGATGCTTTTTAAGAGTGAATGTTCAGCAAGGCAGAGAACACCAAAACCAATCATGGTGGAGGTGCCAGCTATGAAAACCGCCAAACGCACCAGGGAGTAAGACGGGTGTGAGCTGTCTCTGTAGCGTTGGTGGGCACGGGCACAGAAAATCGAGTAATCAACCCCCATGCCCAGGATGACGATGGAGAGCATCAGGGAGGGGATATCCAGCGGACGTCCAAGCAGATGTAGCGTGCCTAGGGTACATATATAGGAAAAAGCAGGTGGCAGCAGGGTCAGCAGAGTCAGCCGGATGTCCAGGTAAAACAGAAAAAGCAGCAGGGCAACGCTGCAGGCAATGGCAAAAAAAAGGAACCTGAACGTAGAAAAGAGCAGCTCTGCCAGGTGGCTGGTGAACAGGTTGGTGTCGAACAGGCTGCCTTCCTGACTGTATCGGGAGAATATGGCAGCGCTGTCGTAGGTTGTTCCAGGGTGCAGGTTGATGTATTGGCCATACCCCTTTTCCTGTTTGGTGATACCCAGCATCTGATAGTATTCTGCGGGAATCGGTTGTACCTGTACAGCATTACCGGGGTGCAGAAGTTTGGTGAATTCTGTGAATGCATCAGCTGTGAAGCCATAGTTTGCTGAAACTCTCCGTAGGGTAGTGGTGACTTCTTGAATTTTTTCCTGTGTCCAGAAATTTTCCCAGGCATGGAGATTTTTCTCTGCTCTGTCTTTTCCGGGAAAAACCATGGAAGGCACAAAGGTGCTCTCCAGCTGGTTGTTGCCTCTATCAGCCTCAACCATTTCCAGCACACGGTCGTTATGATTTTGCAGTTGTGCAAATGTAGGTGCCGTATGCATGAAGAATATCTGCTGATCCATATTTCCCCAGACAGAGGAAAACAGGCTATCTGCCTCCATGGTTGCTTCACTGACTGTGTTCATACTGCTGAGGCTCACATGAAATTCGGGTCTGGCAAAACAGAGTAGCCCCAGGGCCAGTACAGCGGTAGTGATGCTGCCGAATTTGCCTGTGTGGTAAAGCCTGTCAATGAAGCTGCGCAGCGGCTGCGTACGCCGGGATAGTGGCTTGAGAGCCGGAAACACAGCGGGAAAAATCCAATGCACGATAACATAGGAAAAGAAAATTCCCAGGGCGGTAAATTGGCCAAGCTCTGTGAATATGGGAAAGTTACCGCAACTGAGCAGAAGAAACGCCCCTATGGAAGTGATTACAGCCATGATACCAACGCTGCGGACCTCTCTGGATGCTTCATTGCCTGTTGTCTGTTTTTTGCGGTCCAGGAAAAGCAGGTAGGTGACCCCGTGATCAACGGTTATGGATATGATGGCACTGCCAAAACCAAGCACCATGATGGAGATGGAATCATGGAACAGCGAATACACACACAGCGCAATACCCATACCGGCAAAGGCGGGAAGCAGGCTGAGCATGCCTATCAGCGGCCTGGGAAAAGAAATGAAAAGTAACAGGCAGATGCCAGCTGTTGCCAGCAGGAGTGCCCGGTTGACATCGTGGCGGATAATTCGTTCATTGTCCAGGGCTGCACGAAAAGCGCCAACCGGGGTCAGAGTGATTTTTTTATCTGAGCTGAATGTGTGCTGAACTGCCTGGGCTGCCTGTTGGATATGTTCTGTGAGCTGGCGGGCTGAGGATGTATCCGTACCGTTGGCCAGGGGCCTGGCTGTAACCAGCATGTGCTGGCGGTCGGTTGAGAGCAGGCGTCCCTTGTAAATTCTGGCATTCAGGGTCGGAGCCAGAGGAGCAAGCCTGGCCATGACCAGATCTTTAAAGCCCAGGGGGTCCAGGGCTATGAAGCGTGCCTGCCCCATGCCTTCCATGGATGCCAGATCGCTATGGAGTTTAGCGATACGTTGCTCTATGCTGGCAGGATGCACGAGCGGGGCAACCTGTTCTCGGAGTTCTGCGGCAGTGAAGAGCTGGGGAAGGTTTTTGGCAATGGTGGTGGCAAGACCGGGAATGAGCTGGGCGTAATCGGAAGAACCCACCTGGGCAAAGAGCCCGCTGTCGGTCAGGTGCTGTTCCAGCATGGTGCAGACTGCTGCCAACAGGTCAGGATCCTGGCCTTCGTACATGACATCAATGGCAATCTGATCCTGGAGGGGGTGATGTTCAAAAACCGAAAGCCCGTTGGTAATGATAGTGTCATTGGCAGGCAAAGAACGAATCACATCTGTGTCGATATGTAGACGGTAAACACCAATCCCCGTACATACGAGGGTGGCAACCAGAAAGAGCAGGAGATAACGAAGGCGTGACATAGATAGTATTATACAAGAAAGCTGACTGTTAACAAGAGCAGCACGATGAGCGGAAAGGCTGTGAACAGGAGCTTGTGGTTCTGGTAGAGTTCATTGGCCCGCTGGATAAATGGCAGGCCTCCCAATGCCTGGCGCAGCCAGGTGATGATAACGGTTTGGTTATCCGAGCCTTGCAGGCCCTGGTACGCACACATGGGATAGATGGCAAAGGCATTGCGGCAGGTTCTCCGCAACATCTCATCCCAGGGGGTACCGTCGAATTTTTTGTCTGCCAGAGTTTCGGCAAAGGAACGGTTAAGCGCATAGGCATGGGCCAGACAGCGATACTGCACCGTAACCAGTTCGCTGGAAGCTGTTTTCCTGCTGCCTGAGGTTATGCCACCAAGAAGGAACATGTCCCAGGTTGGCATGGTTTTCAGATAATTGCAGGCAGCTTGCAGCGTTTTTGCTGAAAAGTTTTTGAAGAACACATCGTCTTCAAAAATCAGCAGCGTTCGGGCTTCACTTTCCAGCGCCTTGAGGATGCATTGGCGGTGGGATTCAAAAATACCTTGCTCTCTGTTTTTCGGGTGTTTGTCCACCACAAGGAATTCCACACGATCTTCCAGACCGACGGCAGAGAACTGTTCATGGGCCTTATGATATCGATCCGGTCTTTCCTGCAGAGTGATGCATATGATAGAGTCAAAAAATGACCAGCTGTCGGTTTGTTGGTCCTCAGGAGATTGCATGGTGTTATATCTATTGCTTGGGGCGACTATTTTGGTGTAAACTTTCTCAAGTACGCTATCTTTTGCTGGCCCTGCAAGGAATGCTTACGCAAAGGGCGTGCCTGTAAATTAAACGTTACATTTTTTTATGACTCGCTGGATCACATCACCTGTACAACGTCTTGCAGAAACAGCTTATGTTCGTTCGGCCATGGAAGAACAGGCCGATCTTTCTGCCTTCAAGCAACGACCTACACCAAGAATCATTGCAGGCGTATCAGCCATTGGTTTCAGTTATCTCATAGGCTGGCCTGCGGTGACAGCCCTGGGCATTCTTGCCGTCAAATTTCATAACCACTGGATAGCCACCATCGGCGGACCACTGACCTATGGGCTGTCACATCTGGTCTTTATGCTCGGGATGTATCTTGCCGGGGCTGAGTATACTATGATTTTTTTTCGATGGTTGACCAGACTGACTATGGAAAAACTCCTATCCTGATCATTTCTTTATAGCCAGGCTGCTGCTCACATCCCTCATACGCACACTGTGAATGGCTTCATAGACTTTTTGTTCTTCATCCATGATATGTATATCAAAGAGGAGTTCTTCCCCATGACTTTGCACTTGATGGATTGTGGTCGTATAGCGCTGGCCCGGTTGTGTAGGGCGATAAATAATGCGCTGTGCAAATCCCACGGGGAAGGGGATGTAGTCAACTGATTGCTGGCCAAGGACACAGGCTGCGTGGAGTGCACCGTCCAGTGGGAAAGGGGAGCCAAGTCGGTGTCGTCTTTCTCTGGATAATGGGAAATCAGGTGCCTGCAATTCACCGAGAGCCCATCCGGAACCAAGGCGAAGGGTGCCGGTAAGTGTCTGATAGGATGGACCAAAGGGGACCAGGCGACTATAGATATGTCTGCTGTCGACTTCCTTAAAGTGGTTGCCGGGCAATGTCATGGGAGAGCCTGGATCCGGGGCATTTGTATCTGTGGAGAATCCAACTGAACCATGCTCAATCATGCGGGTCATGGCCTTGAGTTTGACCCGTGTGAGCAGTTTGGCGTGAACGGTTTTTGCTGCAGGTTCTGTCAGTTCAACGACAACGTCGACTTTTTCACCTGCTTGGGGGAGAACCAGAAATTTGGCAAAAACTGCATCGTGCATGGATTGGGCCGTGCAAGCCGTATATGTTTCGGCAACCTGCTCTGCCAGCAGTTGCATGGTTTCCACTGCCGGCAGCACAACGCGGCCCTGAAAGCAGTGATCCTTGAACCACGGCTGAACCCTGATGCTCTGCTCGAAGCGCTGTTTTTCCATTACTCGGGAAAAGATTTCCAGAGATTTATGGTTTTCTCATCAATCTCCACGGGAATGAGCTTATCATTCACAGCACAGTGCTTGGTAAAACCGGTACAGCAGATTTCTCCGTTGTCAGCCCTGGTGATGATATAATCAAACTGCAACTTTACCATCTCCATTTGAGCTGGTCTGGTCTGAATGTACATCAGGTCGTCGTAAAACAGAGGCGAATAGTAGTTGAGCCCGGTTTGGATGATAGGATAGATGAATCCGCTTTCTTCAATTTCCTTATACGGATAGTTGGCTTCACGCATCAGGGAGGCCCTGCCAAATTCAAAATATTTTAAATAATTGGCATGGTATACAACCTGGGAACGGTCAGTGTCCACATACAGGGTGCGCAGTTCGCAGCGGTGCCAGACAAGGCCGCTGTTGGCATCTCGGACGTAACTGGTTCCTTCCAGGAATTCGGGTATAAATGGTTTTGGTCGCATCAGAGTCCTCGAAATACAATGCAGCAGTTGGTGCCGCCGAATCCAAAAGAGTTGGACAAAACAAATTCATAGGAATGGGCACGGGATTGGTTGGGAACCACATCCAGGTCGCTGAATTCCGGGTCTGGGATGTGATTGACAGTTGGCAGAACAATTCCCTGTTGCATGGCTTCTATGGAGAGAGCTGCTTCAATGGCAGCGGACGCACCGAGGGAATGCCCCACTTGTGATTTGTTGGCGGAAATCGGGATATCAGGGAGATTTTCTCCAAATACCGTGCGCAGGCATTTTACCTCAGCCGCATCCCCGGCAGGCGTGGAGGTGCCGTGGGCATTGATTGAACCGATATCCCGGGGCAGAATTTCAGCATCGTCGATGGCGTCATGCATGGCCCGGACAATGGTTGTGGGATTGGGACGGGTAAAATGGTGGGCATCTGAGTTCCATCCTATTCCAGCTATCTCAGCCCTGGCAGTCAGGCCGTGGGCCCGGACGGCGTCTTCAGCCGCAAGAACCAGTACTCCGGCACCTTCGGCCAGCACAAATCCCTTGCGGTCAAGGCTGAAAGGGCGCGATGCCTGGGTGGGATCTTCTGCTGCCCTGTCTTTGGGGCCTACCTTAATGGTGGCCAGCATGTTGGAAAATCCCTGGATAATCTCTGGAACCAGGCAGGTTTCCACACCACCTGCCAGCATGAAATCGCATTCACCGTCACGTATCATTCGTGCCCCCATGCCGATGGCATGGTTGCCTGATGCGCAGGCACCCTGGGGTGAAATGATGGGTCCGGTGAAGCCAAGCAGCATGCCGGCTTTACCGCCGGGAAGGTTGGCGCAGACATTGGGCAGCAGATATGGGCTGACCTTTAACGGGCCCCGGTTGACGAAGTTGTCCACAGCTATACGATAGGAGTCGGTACCATTCAGGGCGGAGCCGATCAGGCAGCCCATCTGGGGTCCGGTTTCTTCGGTTACTTCAAGCCCTGCGTGCTCCAACGCCTGCCGACACATTTCCATGGTCAGAAAAACGTAATCTGCGTTCCACAGAGACTGTTCCTTGCGGGTAACGTATGGGAGTTCAGCCGGATTCCACTCTGGGATTTCACCAACCACATTGGAGCGGCTGGGCGACTCGCAACGGGTCAGTTTTCGAAATCCTGCACGGCCGTCCCGGGCTCCCTGCCAGGTTGTGGCAAAGGTGTTTCCCAAAGCAGAAGCTGCTGCATATCCAACCACAAAAACCTTTCTATTTTTTGGCGCCTTCATGTTTTCCTGTTACTTAAACTGCTCTCCTGAAAACGGCGCAGGCATTACAACCACCGAATCCAAATGCATTTTTGAGTACAAAGTCCTGATCTATGTGCCGCTTTCCTGTGGCAATACAGTCTAAGGCAATAGCGGGATCAGGGGTATAGTTAATGGTTGGAGGAACGAGACCTTGTTCCATTCCCTGTAGCGCAAAGATACTCTCAATGGCGCTTGAGGCTCCCATGGCATGGCCAATGAGAGACTTGTTGGCGCTGACCGGCGGAAGTTTACCCTTAAAGACAGTCTGCATGGCCTCAAATTCCACCTGGTCTCCTATTTTGGTGGATGCTGCGTGGGCATTGACCACATCAATGTCCTGGGGTTGAATCGCCGCCTGATCCAGGGCATTCTGCATACACCGGCTGACCGTAGGCAGGTGTGGGGCCACAAAATGGTGAGCGTCAGAGGTCATCCCCCAGCCTGCAAGCTCTGTGGCATAGGAGAGTCCATGGGCATGGGCAAATTCCCTGGTTGCCAGAATGATGGCCGCAGCTCCTTCTGAGACAACAAAACCGCGGCGGTTGCTGGAAAAAGGCCTGCTTGCCGCTTCCGGAGGGCCATCTGCCTGACCATCCTTTGGGGTATAGATACCGTTCATGGTGTAAAAGCCTGCAAGTATTGGCTCAACCAGAGCAAAATCAACAGCCCCGCATATGGCGATGTCCGCAACGCCCTGGGCCAGGAACATGGCTCCGATAATAACAGAAGTCAGGCCTGTAGCGCACGCGGAAATGGTGGAAGTAATGGGCCCCTGTGCTCCGGTGGCAATGGCAATTTTACCACCGATCATGTTAATGCATGAATTGGGGTTGGCGTAAGGGTGGGGAAGCTTGTTTTCCGTCTGCAGGCGCCGGTCTGCCTTGAGAACAGCATCCAGTCCGCCAATGGCTGAACTATAGGTGAGGGCGGTTCTTGGGGCTATGTCCGGCGTGATTTCCACACCGCTTCGTTCCAGGGCACGAACAGCTGTGAGCAGAGAATGGCTGAATACCGGCGAACTCCATGCCGCCCGGTGCCGGGCAGAAAGAAAGGGATAGTCTTTCTGGGTAATATCCGCAACCTGGCCGGCAATATTGACCGGAAAATCCTGGGGCAAAGGGAAGCGGGTCAGGGGACCGATACCACTTCTACCAAGAAGGGCGTTCTGCCATTGTTCTTCAATTTCTGTTCCAAGGGGAGAAACAGCATCATAGCCGATAATAACGGCGTCTTTATCATACATCTGTACTGCGATTACCAGGGAATAAACTGATACAGCTTGGCAAACATCTCGTAGACTTCAATCCAGTTTTGCAAATCCTGAGCTGTTTTGATATGGGCGCGTTTATTAACCATTACCCAGCTCATGTGCGCTGCGCCGTCCTTACAGGTGGAACAATCCCTGGTTTCCGAGGTGCAGCACCTGTGCATGGTTTCCAGATCCGAAGACCATCTGATAAAGTTGGTCAGACGTTTGGGGCGGGGGGTGCGTTTATCAAGGGGATCGGTGACCGAAGGACACTCCTGCCAGCCAAAGGGGCGACCAAGCATGGTGCCGGTGGTGATCACCTGGTGATAATATTTGGATGAGATAACCGTTTCAGGATAGGCATCCAGCATGGCGTCCATCTCCTGACGAACTGCAACGAGTTCTTCTGGTTTCCAGGAAAAACCATCAACACCTTCATCATTTGAGAGGAGCTGCATGTGAACTTTTAGTCCCACATCCTTGATTTTTTGTACAATCTGTTCAGATTTTCCCAGCTGCTTTGGCGTGATGGTGTACAGGTAGTAGGCATGGGGGTCGCCGGCATAATTCGCGCTGGAAATTGCAAAAGTGTCTTTTCCCCGCAGGGTTTTTTCATCTTTGTCGTCTCCCCACAAAGAGATGCCCACCATCATATCGGGGAAACGATCCCTGGGCACCTTGATTAGTCCGTTGGTGGCGCAGAACGTAGGCAACCTTTTGTAAAACGCCTCTATGCGATCAAGGCAGAGTGTGGGTTCACCTCCGATAAGGATAGCGAGATTAACCCCGCGCTCCTGCTCTTTTTGTACAAATGCATGCCACTTTTCTATATCGGTTTCCTCACTGGCGACTTCATGTTCGCCAGAAGAGAAAAAAAAGCACCCTTTGCATCTGAGGTTACACCTATTGGTAACATCGTAGATGGAACTGCGGATATTGAGCTTTGAAATTTTTTTATAGCGTTCGTACCAATGGCTATCAAGAAGGGAACTGACGGTTATCATAATTAACTAAGCACTTGGAGGCGGAGTAATGAAATGATCGCAGAGGTTCTGGCCTTTTTCGTAACCTCGGACCCATACCGCCAGATAGGTGTCTACGTAATCAAGCCAGGCGGAAAATGTATCCGGGTCTGTTGCGTGTCTGTACATGCGGGCAGTCACCACAGCACTGCCTGCTGCATAATGCCGGCAGTCATCACAATCAGTATCCGGTACGCAGCAGGCCGCTTCACGATCCCATTGGAGATCTGTTCTGTATTGCCTGAAAGAACGGCCCAGTCCAATGTCTGTAGATGGATTTCGACGGGGATAGGGGCAGGAGAAAAGATCGTGCAGCCCTTTTGGGTGGGTATGGGAGACGATATTGTATTTGGAAAACAGCACATGTTGCGGGTAGCTGGTCAATAGTGCATCCATGGCTTCCCTGGTTTTGAGCAGGGAAGCGGAGTCGTGGCACAGGGGACCTGTATAGCCTACCGGAGCAGAGAACATGTTAAAGGTGATTTTCATGTCCTGGTCTGCAACCTGCTTGACGACTTCGGCAGCCTCTTCAATATTATTGGGAGTAAAGGTGTAAACAAAGACAGCCCTGGGGTCATCCTTGTAATTGTTCATCTGCCTGGCCAGCATATCCGGTGCCTTACGAACAGCGAGACTGGTCTGATCGTTTCCCCATACAGAAATATGGATCTGGTAGTCTATCTCTCGCGGGATGGGCTTTAAGCCGTTTGTAGCTATGGCCCCGAGGGGCATGACATCAAAACAGACCTGACACAGTTCTGGAACCAGTGCCGGTTCAGCACCGGCAAGGACCACAAAGGTTATGCCTCGTTCTTTTTCCGACTCCATCAGACCTCGCCAGTATTCGGGACTGGTGTTGGCAGTTGCAAACTGCTTTTCGCCGGCATAATAGTAACAGCCATCGCATTTGATGTTGCAGCGACTGGTCATGTCGTAGGTGGATTCACGGAGGAAAAAATAGCGGCGTACCTTTTCCCAGCGTTCTCTGATTTTCGGATCAGCAATGATATCAGAGAATTTGAAGGCCTGCTTTGGTGCTGTCATTTACTCGTTTTCGCTTTGTTTTTCGATAATGTATTCCGCAATGATTTTCACGGTGGTGAGGCGTGGATAGTCATCTTCATCAATCCGTATGCCATATTCATCCCGCAATACCAGGGCAACCGTGGCAAGGTCCATAGAGTCTATACCCACTTCATCCACCAGGTCCAGATCGGGATCAAAGGTTTCCGGGGTGACATCTTCAAGTTTCAACTCGTCAATGATGATTTCTGCGATTCGTTGAATTGTCTGTTGTATATCTGTACTCATAAAAAATTGTCGTATGCTGTTCTGAAGGGGTGGTTACCCTGGCTACTGTTTTTGTGATAACACAGCCACCTTCAGTTATTGGTAAAATACATCTTGCCGGAGCAGACCTCTTCAGCTCCGCAGGTTATCATAAAGCGGTATTGCTGGCACCTTTTCTCGCAGGTGATCCGAATATCCAGGTGGTCCTTTGGTCTCACCGTTTTTCTGAATTTCACCCGGCTCATCCCTGTCATGTGGATGTTCTGCTGTTCGGAACCTGCGACAATATCAGCAACCATTTTCAATTGAACGATACCCGGAAGAATGGGATCGCCGGGGAAGTGCCCCTGAAACCATGGCAGGTCCGGAGAGATGGTGACTGATGAGGTTAAATCGGTTGCTGTCATTGTACTGGTATCCGAGCATTAGCCTTGCAGGAGAGTATTTCCAGCTTTGCAAGGTGATGCAAAACAATAATTTCAAGATGGACAACATACCACCAGATTTAAAAAACTCAATATATAGATATCCATTGTCATTCTGTAGCTGAACATTACGTTCTGCTATACCTGTACCTTGCAGATTTGCAGTCACCTGTTGTGTGAGTAAAACAGGTTGATATGATTGGTTATTTCTCTGGTTCCAGTTTGTTCAGGTCATTATCGTACATTGCTACCAACAACAACTTACCCTTTTTATCCACCCGAAACTGTCCGTATCGGGCAGGTTGATAATATTTGCCATGGCCTTCCTGGAAAAAGTAGGCGTTTGTGGCAAATTTTACCAAACCGTTACGAATACGGTAGTATAAAAGAATTTCATTGCCGGAAAGAGGCTGACCTGTATAAAGGCTCTTGAATGTACAGATTTTCTGTTCATCCAGGCTGGCTACCACGAAACCGTCAGAAGATGTAACGTCATGCTTCATGTTTTTGCGATCTTTGCTGTTTATACGGGATCTAGACACTTCGTCTGCCAACCGGAAACGCAAAGCCATATAGTCTCCCTGCATAAGAGAGCGTGGATCAACAGGAGCCAGCTCAAGGTAGACTATTCTTCCATCAGTCAGATGGTTCTCTTTGCAAACAATGGACCAATTTACAAGGATCAAGATAAGGATCAGCGAGCCGAGAGCGATTTTTTTATGCATGTTACGCCTCGTTATGTGTGGGGATGATGTATTGCATTACCCACCGGACAAAAAGCAGAATGAGACCTGTGACGAGCAGGGATTGGGATTTGGCCAGTAATGTGGTGTCCAGCAGGTAATAGTATGAAGAAATGTAAAAAAGAAGAGATGCGATCCCCAAACCGAAGAGAATGCGATTTGCCCCTAAAAAACCGAAAACAATAATCACCATTCCAACGGTAATTCCCTGAACATTTAACGATACCAAACTGATGAGCAGGGTAGCCAGCAAGGTCGTCATTGACAGCCGGCTTTTCAATGGCTGACCATATCTGTGTAAGACTCTCCATGCCACATAGATTGTAACTACTCCGATAAGGGCTTCTCCGAGCCAGGGATGGGACAAGGCTGCATGTTTTGCCAGCAGTTCATGGCCAAAGCTTCTATACCCGAACAGGCTCAGTGCCTTGTGAGATACAAGGGCAAGGACCAGTCCATATCCTATGGCTCTGATTTGCGGCATCAGTTGTGGATAACGGAATTCGTTGAGCCAGCACCAGGATGCAGCGAAGAGGAGTATTCCGCCAATTACATCGGGAATTTGCATCTCATACAGAGCCATTGCCAAAGCTACGGAAGCAGCAATGGTGGAAAAGACGCGATGAATAAAACTGCGCATCAGTACCACCAGAACAGCTTGAAGAGCGACGAGCAGTAGCCATGCCATCACTTTATTATGGTCGGAAAAGTCAAATATGGCGAATGCAAGCAATACCTGCCCGGCCATACTTGTGGCCAGCCCTGTATGTTCAACGAATTCGTTGACAGAGAGACGCAGCTGGACAAAAGCCCCAACGATCATGAGTGCCCCGACTATACAGGCCACCTCGCTGTTTCTAAAAACTGAAGCAAAGGCTGTTCCGATAAAGCCAAGAATGAAGAGCGCTGCCAGCCAACCGGAAAATGCTAAAAGCACCTTCACATACCAGGGGGCATCCGGAGCTTTATGTTCAGGCTGTTTTCCCTGAACGATTCCGTGTTTTTGCAGTAGCGTCCATGTCTGATTGGTTGATTTATTCATGAGAGACACTCCTGATGAACCTTTTTCAGCCATAACGCCGATCCACTGCCCATACCTATGACAATCAATGCCAGCAGCAGAAAAGCGGCCGGTTCCATATGGGTCAGCATATGTTTGCCAAGGAAAGAAACAGTTATTGTTATTACGGATAGACAGCAACCGGCGAGCATAAAAATATCCCGTTTAAGTTTCCGGTAAATATAATACATGGCGGCCAGCCAAATCACCCATACCAGGGCTGGATAGACGTTAACTTCTCGATAGTCAAAGATTGAAATCAGGACCAGCCAGGTTAAGGGAACACCGGAACTGAGGGCAAGGAGGCGGATGGCCCAGCTTTCCGAGAGCCAGTTCCAGATTTTTGCCAGGAACTGCCATGCAATAAAGGCAAGCGTGTTAAAGAGAAAAACGATCCATAACAGGGTGTACTCGGATCCGAAGACAAACCAGAATATGCCCCTGAATGTCAAATAATATAGAGTAATGGAGGTATTCATGAGGGCAATCCAGACGACCCAGAGAACTGAAAAACGTCCGATTACAGCCCAGGGCAACATCAAAAGACCCCAGTTGAAAAACAGCTGCCAGGGATCTGCACCTGTTTGGTAGGTTTGACCGTATAAGGCCAGCAATACCCCCAGGGAGAGCGTTGCGCCCAGAAGGGATACCTTGCTTGCCATGGTGTCTACCTTAAGTTTACAGTACGCGACAATGGTCAGCACAAGGCATGCTTCCACCAGTCCGAATTTGGCCAACCGGCCTAAATCTTTCCAGTTATAGGCGATGAAGAAGAGAAGGGCAAATGCCAGTGCCAGTCCGCCCAGCCAGAGCAGGAGATGGTCGATGAACGTTCTCCAGTTTTTACCGTTGGGTTTGACCTTTGCAAGGGTAAGGGCATCGTCAATGTTCTCTGGTGGAATGAATCCCTGCTCGATAATGTCGATCAATTGCCTGCGAGGTGTACTCATGGGGGTGTTCCTCTCTGTCACTCCATGTAGCTCTGAAGACTAGCCCGAATTTCTCCAACAGGTGGGATCTGAGGCAAGATAGTCACCGGTCAGCTGGTAGGCAGCTCCGCGACATCCATAACATTCAGCTGCTTTTTCACAGTTTCTGCATGGTCCTTTTATCAGTTCCCGGTAGTTTTTCAGATTTTGAATGATTTCGCTGTTTTTAAGAATGTCTGCCAGCGTGCGGGTTCGAATATTCCCCACAGGGATGGTAACCCCGACACAGGGCATGACATCGCCGGTGGAGGTTACAACACAGGATACCTGGTGCCGCATGCATTTGTTACCCACCAGTGGGGGCTGAGGGTCCCAGTTCCGGCCGAACATGTTCGTATCAATGGTGGCAAGCTGCAGAAACAGTTTCTGCAGTTCTGAGGATTTTACATGGAGCCAGGTATTTTTCATACCATTGGCCTGGGGAGTGAGTACCTCAAAATAGGGTTCAATTTGCATCTCCCTGAGCCATTGCCACATGGCTGGGAGTTCATCGATATTTTGACGGCAGATAATTGTGCTGATGGCCAGAAAGCGTTCCTTGGCCGGGTAACCGGCGGCCTGTAAATGGCTCAGGGCTTGCAAAATAAGCTGGTAGGCTCCTTTTTTCCCTGCCAGGTGATCTTGGATCTCTGAATTTCTGGAGTTGAGCTTTAAGGCAACCCGAACATTCTTGCTGGCCAGGAGAAATGCCAGCTGCTGGTCGATGCCAGAGCCATTGGTGAACATTTCCACAGTCAGACCTTCCCGACTGAGGAACTCGAGCATCTCCGGCAAATGGGGATAAATGGAAGGCTCTCCTCCCAGAATGATAATCTTTCTGGCACCCAGCTGTTTTGCCTGCAGGATGGTTTCCTTGATTTCTGCACGCGAGAGTTCTGAGTGAGGCGCGGGCTGACCTTCAACATAACAGTACGAGCAACGGAAATTGCATACCCTGCTGAACTCAATTTCCATGGAGAGCAGTCTATCGCTCTGAACAGCCTCCCGAACTTCACTGTCGGTGAATTCCAGGTTATAGAATTGCATTAGTTCAATATCCTTCCAGGTAACTAATCACGGGGTTAATAACACTGATATTTCAATTAGTTCTGAGTTGTAACTGGTCACAGGTGCTTCAGGTTTGTGCAAGCGCGGTTTTTCGCTATAGGCTATCTATGCGGGAAACCGCGATCGTGCAAAGATGGAGTATCTGTGATCAGTTACCCTTCTAGGTCCTGGAAACGGTTCATACGTTCCCAGCGCGCCACTTCCAGCTGATACCGTCCTTCCCATCCATATTTTTTCATAATTCTTGCAAAGCGCATTTTGAGAAAAGGTTTGAACAAAAAACGCCAGATGGAAATCCATGCCCAGCCTTGTCGTCTAACCTTGGAGGAAGGATCCCACCAGCCCAGGACAATCTGACGCTGGTACCAGAACTGGTATTGCAGCTGGTCTGCATCCAGGTGATGTGTGCGCACATTGGCCCAGAGACCATTATATTTTTTATAGTCAGTCTCATTGGTAATCAGGCCCTGTTCAAGCAGGTTTTTACGCATACCTGTTTTGGGATACGGAGTCAGCACCTGACAGTAGGCTGCATCTGCATTGATATCCTTGAAAAATGCATAGTTGCCAGCAATGGATTCTTCGTTGTCGTCGGGAAAACCAAAAATAAGGCCTCCAATAACCATCATGCCGTATTTGTGACAATTTTCAATGGCTTTTTTCGAATGGGCAATAATATCGCCTTTGCCTGCACTGCTGAGATTATTTTTATATCCGTTTTCAATACCCAGAAAAACAGAGGCGAATCCGGCTTCAGCCATTTTTGCGACCATAGGTTCGTTTTGCGCCATGGTGACGCAGTCTGCCTGTACAACCAGTTTGAGCCCGGTATAGTTCTGGGCAATGATGGCATCGCACAGTTCCATGACCCTGTCAGCATCGAGAACAATGTTGTCGTCAGTGATAAAAATGAAACGGGTTTTTCGTTTATAGTAGATGTCGTCAATATCCCTGATCACTCTCTCTATGGGAAATGTCCTGAAGGTGCGGCCGTACATGTGTTTCATTGAGCAGAAATTGCAGGCGCGGGTACAACCCCGTGAAGTCTCAAGCAGTTCTATCTTGGAGTGCATGACGTGGTAACCCCAGGTCAGCCGCCGTTCGTCCCGTACCGGAAGTTTAAGTGTTGAAAGGTCCAGGTTCTCTGCTTTAGGGTTGTGTATGAAAACTCCATCCTTTTTATAGGAGAGAGAAGGGATGGCTGTGATCTCGTCTGTGCCTGTAAGAGCATTTACCAGTCGGCGGCATGCTTCTTCACCTTCACCCCGGATCATGAAATCAATCCAACCGGCATCTTTGGTGGCTGCGATCTCCTCTGCCATCAAAGTGGCATGGTAGCCGCCGATGACAATTTTGAGATGCGGGGCCAGGGTTTTCAGAAATTTGGCTATTTTAATACAGGTATCGTATTGCCAGGCCATGGCTGAGAGGCCGATCAGGTCGATGTCATGCTTTTTGACGACTTTGCTAAGGTACTTGGTGATGGAACGTCGTTTGCGAACAAGATCAACAAGGTATACGTTGTGCCCTTCATCTATATTGCCGGCAATGCTTGCAATACCGTGATTGGGAAGGTGGATGGCTGTTTCATGGATGATAATCGGAGCCACATCAGGCATGGAAATCAATAAAACGTTCATGGGGATCCCTGGTTATAGGCTTCAAGTACCTGTTTTTCAAGTTCAGTCACCGATGGCGGTGCGTTTTGATAATCAGGCTGGATACGGTCAACTACACGCAGGGTAATGGTATTTTTACGCCTGCTGTTGAAGAGGAATTTACCTGGCGGGAACAGGACTTCTGTATTTTCAATGTGAACAATGTAAATGGGTGCCTGGCACAATCTGGCAATTTTAAGTGCTCCTGGATGAAAAGTGGCTGCTTTTTCACCACGATTTCTGGTGCCTTCCGGGAAAACAAAAAGATTACCACCGGAACGTAGGAAAGATGGCATGGTCTCCAGTTGCTGCAGCATGAATCGTGCAAAGTGGCCCTCACCACTGGCAGGAATATAACCTGCCCTGGTGATTACCTGGCCAAATATCGGCAGACTGAAAAATCGGGTTTTGACTATGGTTCTGTGCCTGGGAAACGTACGGATGAGTAACAGTGGATCCAGGTACGAGAGGTGGTTGCAGACAATGACACTGGAGCGGATAGCCTCAATTTCCGGCGGGATGTCTAAGCGATGGGAGGGGGCAGTAACCCTGAGGATGGCAAAGAGAACCCGAAAGAACAGGCTGTTCAGTTTTTGGGTGGCTGTTTCAGAGTCCTTTGCCAGGAATGCCGCATAGGCATAGGGCAGGGAAAAACAGCAAATGAAACCCAGGGTAAACCAGGTCCAGCAGGTCAGGGTTACAAACCAGTCTGCCAGCCGGGCCGTAAAATGAGCAGGCTGGTGCTTACTCGAGTGCATCTCTGCCATTTTTCACCAGCAGGCAGGTATTGACACCGCCAAAGGCAAAATTTTGTACAGCCGCAATACTGCTCCTGGCATCAATAAGCTCACGGGTGTGACGAAGCATGTTGCAACGGGGGTCTACTTCCTCAAGATTCAAAGTCGGGGCGATGAAGTTCTGGTCCATCATATACAGGCAGAGAATCAACTCGATGACGCCGCAAGTACCCATGGTGTGTCCCATGTAACTTTTCAGGCCCGTGATCCATGGCTTGTCTCCATAGACCTGTTCGATTGCCTGCGCTTCTATGACATCCCCCATCTTGGTGGCCGTGGCATGGGCACTGATAAAATCAACCTGGTCGGGGGTCAGGGAAGCGTCATGAAGGGCGATACGCAAGGTTGCGGTTATGCCGTCCAGGTTAGGCAGGATAAGATCTCCGCCATTGTTGTTACAGGCAAAACCCTTTATTTCACCAAGGATGGTAGCCCCACGTTTTTTAGCAGATTCATATTCTTCCAGCAGTACGGCCCCACCGCCTTCTCCCACGACCAGACCGTCACGATTGGCGTCAAAAGGCCTCGGCGTACAATGGGGAGTCTCGTTGTATTTGACTGAGCAGGCAAGCAGATTGTCAAATACTGCCACGGTGGTGGTGTCATACTCGTCTGCGCCACCGCAGATCATGGCGTCCTGCATGCCGAATTTGATCATTTCATAGGCAAAACCTATGGCCTGACTGCTTGTGGTACAGGCTGTGGATGAGGCAATGACCCTGCCGGTGATACCAAACATGCGGGTGATGTTCACCGCTGTGGTGTGTACCATGGAACGGAGATAGTCCACAGCACCGATGGAAGAAAATTTTGAATCCAGGTCATTGAAAAAAGTTTTATAAATATCACGCTGGACAGTGGGGCTGCCATGGGTGGAACCAAAGGCCACTCCCAATCTGCCGGAGGTGATAAAGTCCTGGCTGAGTCCGGACTGCTCAAGGACATCTTTGGCAACCTGGCAGGCATAGTAGGCGACCGGTCCCATTGTTTTTCGGAAATGTCGCTTAAAATCCATGGCAAGGGGATAGTCAACAGATCCAAATACCTTGGAATGAATATGCTTGGTCAGCAGGCCGTCGTCACGCAGGGGAGATACACCGGATTTCCCGTGGAGCAGGCTTTCAAGTATGGCGTCTTTGCCATAACCTATGGGGGTAATTGCCGAACAGGCAGTGATAACAACGCGTCGATTCATGGAGAGAGTGCTTGGAATATATGGGTTAGGAATTATTGCGCATGACATCCAGTTGCTCGATATAATCGAGGATGTCGTTGATTGTTCGGATGCCCATGGCCTTTTCTTTTTCTTCCCTGCTCAGGGAGGTGCCAAGCATGATCTCTATTTTTCCCAGGAGTTCGATTGCATCAATGCTGTCAAAGTTGTGATCATCGCGGAGGTTGTCGTCCAGTCCCGGATTCTCAAATTCAAAATCGTCAATAAGTATGGATAAAATGTTATCTTGCAGTTCTTCTCTAGTCATAAAAAACACTTCATTACGTTGTGCCCACCCTGTAAAGGCCTTATTGCCGGATGTCCACTTCGTGGTACTGAAAAATTATTACGGAACATCAATCATGTGCTGGTGGCAATGAAAGTCGTATGCTGTACATGGTAACGGACTTTGTATTTCCGGGCCGACACTACTTCAGAAAATTTAAGGTTAATCGCGGATAGTACACAGTTTGTGATGAATTACAAAGAAATAATTCCCCGGAAATGACAGGAGGTCCAAGTCAGTGAATAAAACGGGTAAAGTGATACCATGCAAAGGGGTGGCTGCGCAGCGCCTCTTCAAGCAGTGAAGCATATTGCTGTGCAGCCTGCCTGATATTCTCCTGCCGCTTTTGTCTGTCTGCAGAGCTGACGCAAATGGGCTCTGACAGAGTCAGGTGATAGCTGTTGGTTCCAACCCGGAAGGCAAAAAATACAAAGAGAGGGGCTCCGGAAACCAAGGCAAAAATAAAAGGTGCCTCTGAGACATAGGCTATATGATCAAGGAAGGTCACCTCTACCTGGCGTTGGTCATCCCTCCAGATAATATCTCCGGTCATGGATACCAATCCGCCGTTTTGCAGGAAACGAATACCTTCCACGGCAGAAAACGGATTATTGGCGTCTTTGCCAGTGCCGATAATGGTTACTCCGGATTCTCGAAGCTGTTCCTTTTGCAGTCGCTCAACTCCTTCTTTCTGTTTTTCTCCCATGTAGAGCAGAAGCTGCAGATCCTGACACTGTTCCTTGAGCAGGTTTGCGGCAATTTCCCAGTTGCCAAGATGAGACATGAGCAAAATGCCTCCCTGTTTCCCGATGCATGCTTCCAGTCTTTCCCAACCATGGGCCGTGAAACGCGGCGGTCCGGTCCGGGCAGTCAGGAATCTGTCCAGATGGATGGTTGTGAATCTCTGGTATTGTCGGAAGCTGCACCACCTGTAATATATGGAGGATTTTCCAGGGAAAAGAATGCTGTAAAAACGATTGCTCTCCTGCACGTTGGCAGAGAATATAAAATATCCACAGGCTATAATCCTGGAGACAAGCGCAAAGAGCCAGGCACCAAGCAGACCGGAAAACCGGGTAAGAATATTGTACCAGAAACCGCCCATCAGTGCCCTTGTCCAAAAATACGAGCACAAATGAGCCTGGAAAAAGTTGCCGAGTTGCGCATGAAATCAACCCAGGGGCGAAAATGGCTGATACGTACACCCGGTGGCTGATACACCACATGCACATCAGCTTCTCTGGTGGGAATACCGTTTCTTTTCGCTTTCACCAGCACTTCCACTTCATATTGATATCTCCTGGCCTTGACATGGAGCTGGAGAATTTCTGGGAGTGGGTAGATTCTGAACCCGGACTGGGAATCGCTTACCCTTGGGCCTCCGGAGACCCATACCCAAAAATTGGAAAAACCGCGCCCGAAGCGACTGGTCCAGGGAACATTACCATCCTGATTCATACCCAGACGACGTCCAAGTACAATGCAACGTTCATTGTCATGTACGCTGTTCAACAGGTTGAGAGCATCTGAGGGGAGATGCTGGCCGTCGCCGTCCAGGGTAATGGCCCAGGAAAAGCCCTTTTCGGCAGCCGCCCGAAACCCGGTGAGCAGGGCAGCGCCTTTGCCATGATTATTCGCGTGATGCAGCACCTGGATGGTGTCGAAAGCGTGCAAACGTTTCCTGGTTGAATCCGTTGAACCGTCATCAACCACGATAATCGGTAATCCGGTTGCAAGAGACTGCTCAACAACTGAGCTGACTCGGCTTTCGTGGTTATAGACGGGGATGATGATGACTGCCTGCATAGTTGTTCGTAGAGATAAAATAGTGAAAATAGGGAAGGTTTGAGGTCAGTTATCTGCAAAAAAATTTGGTGCGACTGCCAACGCCCACGTACCCGGCCCCATGTGCACTCCGGATGTCAGGGATAGGGGCACTTCCATGATGCGGGCATAGGGATAGAGGTTCTGTATTTTGTCTTTTACCGTTCCCTGCACCCAGGATTTATTGTCTGTATATTGCAGCAGAATAATGGGGCTATCCTTGCTCGTGAAGTGCAAGGATAACTGTTTTGTGGCAAAGGATATCTGGTCGTCACTGTTTCTGGCAACCCCCAGCTTGCGCACACCTTCGGCAGTTGGGGTAATGATGGGCTTCATGTGCAGCAGGTCTGCAAAAAATCCTTTTGCTTTTGAGACCCTGCCACCGGCAACCAGGTACTTGAGTTCATCGATGAAAACATACTCCAGGCATTCCCTTGACAGGCTTTGAGCGTAGGATATCACTTTATCTGCAACTACCCCCTGGTTTGCCAGCTGAGCTGTCAGCAACGCAATGAGACCCAGACGGCCGGAAGCCGCCCCTGTGTCCAGGACAGTGAACTCCTCGTTCTGGTTGGCTTTTCTCCAGGTCATGGCTGTGGAATAGTTGCCGGTAAAGGCAGAACCCACGGACAGGTAGAGCGATGGCCCGAACTGTCGGCAGATACTCTGGTAATGCTGGTAGCGCTCATAGTTCGATGCCTGGGCAGTGGTTACCTTACCTCCATTCTTCATAAGGGAATACAGCTGGTCAGGGCAACATAAACTTTCCGGGGTGGAGGTGTTGCTGGTGACAATGTAGCTGTCCAGCAGGCTGATGCCGTATTGTCTTGCGATTTCCCTGGCAATGGATCCTGCAGCATCGGTGACGATGTGGATTGCGGCTCTCTGTTCACTGCTCTGGGAAGAAATGCCATTCTGGGTGATCTGTTCATCTGACCATTGTTCAATGGTCCCGATAGATTGCAGGCCTGAGCGGAGCTGTTCAGGCGTGGAACTGTGGATGTGTACTTTGAATCCCTGCTCCAGCGGCATCATCACCACGCTCTCACCAAGTGATACGACCTGGGTTTTCAGTTCCGTTTCACTCAGTTCGGTCCGGATAACGGCACCTACACAGTGCTCTTCACAGGATGCCACCGTATAAGCGGGGTTGATGGACAACTGATCAGCAAACAGCTCAATGACGCTTGGTGAGTCCTGGCTATATGCTGTGCAGTGCCTGAAGAAGCCGTCAAAAAAAACATACATGCCCAATGCGCCGGAATCAACCACGCCCGCCTGGGCAAGATCTGCCAGGTTGCGCGTGGTGTCGCGCACTACCTGTTGCAGTATCTTCATAACTCGTGGATAGAAATCTTGGGCAACAGTGTGCTCCAGCAGCGTTTCCACCAAGGCATCAAAAAACGAAAGCATTGTTCCGGCGCGGGGGTCGGCAACTGCTTTGTACGCCTTGTCCCTGCCTTGCCTAGCCCATTTTGCCAGCTCCTCGCCATGAGCTGCATGGCAGAATTCACGAAAAAAGGCCACAGCAATGTTGCCGGAGTTGCCGGTGGCAGCCCGGGCGAGCCGGTCGCGCAATTGCAGTGGTTGTTTGTCGCTATGAAGCAATGGGCTGAGACTAATGCGCAGGTTGGTTCCGGTATCGCTGTCTGCCACAGGAAAGACGTTGATCCGATCAAGCAGATCAGACCAGGCGGCAAGGCATTCGTAGCCAGCGGTGAGTGAGGTGTGCAGGCTCATGTATTCAGCAACTGGTTGATAGCTTCCCGGTCGTATTTGCCGTTGGATTTTACAGGAATATGGTCCACACACCTGATGCAGCGGGGCAGGGCGTAGGGTTCCAGTGCTTCTGCCAGCATCTGTTTCAGGGTGCTGACCTCCACCTCGCCTTCCACCAGGGCACCTATCCAGGACTCTCTGCCTCCGGGATCTGCAAACGACGTTACGACACAATCGATGACATCCGGTCGTGCCTTGATCAGAGAACTGATGGTGTCGAGATCAACGCGCTTGCCACCAACTTTGATAACCGTATCAGCCCGTCCCTGTAGCCTGAATGCGTCTGGTCCATCTGCAGCGACACGGTCCTGGGCAGTGAAAAAGCCGTGTTCATCCACAGGCAGGGTGGAGGAAATATAGGGTGAGTGTACTGCCAGACATTCGTTCTTAACTTTCCATTCAATGGAGGCAAAAGGAGTGAAGGCTTCTTCGCCCTTTGATCTGTTTCGGGTCGCAATGCCGCCTGTTTCCGTTGAGCCGTACACCTCGATGATGCCTGTTGTATTCCCTTTGCAGAATATGGTGTTATCCTGTTCCGGAAGCATGCCTGCGGATGAAAATGCCAGACGCAAACCAAGGGCTTTGCTGCCCAGGGCCCGATAGTGGGCTGGCACGCTGGCCATGATGGTCGCATTGCAGGCTGTAGCGGTGCTGACGATTTCACCGGGAAACGAGGGCGTCTCGTCAATGACCGCTGCAGAAGAGACCAGGGGCATGATAACGGAAAACAGCAGGCCGTATATATGATAGGGCGGGATGGTTGCCAGAATGACATCTTGTTCTGTTACCGAAAACCTGTGCCTGTGAAAGACACCTTCGCCAACAAGGTTGTATGGCGTTTTAGGCCAGAGCTGGGGCGCCCCGGTTGATCCACCTGTATACAGATGGAGAAATGTCGTATCTGGTCGTCTCAATCCGTTCAGCTGGACTGGCGAGGCCGCAGCCAGTTCTTCCATTGAAATTACCCGACTGCCCCGGGGGATATCGCGTGGCACATCTGTGATAATCGTGTCCAGCAGGCCCTGCTTGTGCATCTCATGCAAAGCCCGTCCTGAAAGGGCAAATGGCAGCAACAGATCCGGTCCTCCGCCCAGGGAGGCAAGTATCGCTGCAGCGATTACTGCCTTGTTTTCAACCGCAAGGCAAATGGAATCAGGTTTCTTGCCCCCTTGCAGAAGCGAAAGTATCCGACCCGCCATTGCATATACCTCGGCTCTTGTGGTTCCATGGTATATGAATTCCCTGTCAGGTTGCTCCGGCTTCTGGATCAGTTTTGCCAGAACGTGTTCGGTCTCACGTTGAAAATCTGTTGTCATCAAACCTGCTCACTGTTTTGCCAAAAGCATGACTGCTCAAATTGCGATCACGGGGCTTGAAGGTATTGCTCATCATTTCCTTACGGACAACCTGTTTGAAGAGCTTGGCCATTTTTATGTGCTGCGGTTCGTCATGGTAAAAAGTATCCCAGGCATAATCAAGCAGTTCCTGCAACCTTTCAGGGCTCATGTGCTTGGGCTGATAGACCACGCGGTCTGCGGAGTAGTCATTCCAGTCCCTGGAAATAATCCTGTTTTCCTTGTTGAGAGCTTCATACGCCTTGGTATGGGGGAATGGCGCAAGCACCGTGAACTCGGCCAGATCCAGGTCGATCTCGAGCAGAAAATCGATGAGACGTTTGATGGAGTCTTCTGTATGATTATCAAGACCAAGGAGGATTGTGCCCTCCACTCCGATGCCATGGTCATGGTAGCGTTTAACGCGTTCACGGATGTAATCTGAAGTATCGAATACAGCCTGGTACACATACCAGGCTCCTGCCTGGGCAGCCAGGTCAAGAACTTCGGGTTTATCTTCAATGGGGTGGCAGCACCAGTTTTTTTTCAGGGGAATCATTTCCCTGAACAAATCCATTTCCCACTGGGTATCCTGGGCCAGGGAATTGTCCACAATGAAAAGGCGGTTGTTATCGATTCCGGCTATTTCGCTGATGGTCTTGTCAATGGGACGGGGGCGGAACTGTCTGCCGCCAAGGTAGGAGACCGCGCAGGGATAACAGTGGAACCGGCATCCCCTGGAGGCATGCACCAGGTCCACCATCTGCACGCCTTTGTAATTATAGAGTTCCCGTTTAAGGATATCTCTGCGGGCAGGGCCTACCAGTGCTATATCAGGCCTGTCATCAATAAAGTTATAACATGGTTGCAACGCATTGTTGCGAAAATCAGTCAGCACGTCTTCCATGCGTCCTTCTGCTTCTCCCAGAAAGACAGCATCCGCATGGAGCATGGTCTCCTCTGCATGGAGCATGGTGGCGATCCCGCCGAATATGACTTTTACACCCCTTTTGCGAAATTCATCTGCTATCTGCCACCCTCTCTTTGCCTGGATTGTGAGCATCATGGAAATACCAACAAAGTCGACAGGGTTGTCAAAATCTATTTCTTCCAGGTTTTCGTCGATGAATTCAACCTCTACATATTCCGGAAGGGTTGCCGCAAAAACAACTGGCCCATGGGGAGGAAGGTGAAATTCAGTCTGTCGGTCAAGTTTTGCCCATTTGGGATAGATAAGTTTGAACTTCATTTCACGGGAACCGCATTCAATAATTTCATGTTAAGTGAATATCCTCGCATGCCATATGCGTTAAGACTCAGCTTTTGGGGGAACTGCGCCTGATCTGTTGAGGAACTCCAGCAGCCTGTGACGCTTCGCGTACGTTCATGGGTGAAGGTGTACTGGTTGACTGTCCAGCAATTTTCTGTTTTGGGATGCACATCTGTTACCGCCCCGGAACCGGCAGTGAAGCGGCATGTGGCCATCTCGTCTGCGTCTGTGCCGAGCTGCAACGCGCCCTGAGGTCTTCTGAAAATGGTTTGAATATCGTGCATCAGGCCTGCTGCAAAGCCCTGGCTGTCGAAAGGCGGTAGGGCTTTTGTTACATCCAGTGCTCCGGCCTGATCTGATTCAGCTTCAAACAGAGTTAATCCTTCGACAGTGAGCAGTGCACTGCGTATGTGTTCTCTGGTCAGGGTTGTGACACCAAGCAGTGTAGAGCCGTGTCCATTGGCTTGCCGAAAGCTGATGGAGTGAACAAACTGCCAGCCATTACCGGGAAAAACAGCATTGCAGGCCTGCGCCGTAAGATTATCCGGCTGCAGGTTCAGTTCCGGTAGCTGGGAGTGATTGGCAACTGTACAACCGGAGAGGAGCAGCACGGTAAAAAGCAGGTGTTTCATTTTCCGGTAAAAAGTTCTGCGGCTATAGGCTTGTTCAGTACCCGGTTGGTAAAAGTCATTTGGG
Organism: Desulfogranum japonicum DSM 18378; assembly: GCF_000429945.1. Taxonomy (GTDB): domain Bacteria; phylum Desulfobacterota; class Desulfobulbia; order Desulfobulbales; family Desulfobulbaceae; genus Desulfogranum; species Desulfogranum japonicum. The sequence continues at coordinate 122,980 of NZ_AUCV01000014.1, forward strand.
TATAACAGCCAGGGCCTTCGTGAATGGTAACAGATTCCAGGAGACCGTCCCGGTTGGAGAGATGCAGTTCGATCTTGCCGATCAACCCGTCAAGCATTCCTGGTCTGGGAGTTAGCATGACATGGGTCTTGTCAGGGAAGGAAACTGTAAACATCGCATTGTCAGTGAACCGGCCGTCGAGCCAACCGGCAATTTCAGCCATGATAACCTGCATGGACCCCATTGCTCCGGCTGGTTCCTCCTGCAGTGTGCCGTCTGTGTCCATGTATTTTTTAATAGTGTCGCCGTGCATCAGGAGAATGGAGCGTACCGGTGAGTGGTATTCCCAGCGCAGGGATGAAGGTGCCTGAAAAGAGAAAATGCCGGTTGAGCGAATGGGTTGTACCAGCATCTTCATGTGCTTTTCCTGCACAAAATCAGCCTGGATGGAGCTGATATGTACAGTGGCGGACTCTTCTGTTGCAGCTGTGATCATACAGGTGGAGAGAACAAAGACTGCACATAAAAGAAATGCCTGAAGCCGTTTGCCGGATTTTTTCCCCGAGCATGGCGGACGGCTGCCCCCGATAAGGGGGATACAGATAGCTTTCACTAGACCATCCCACCGTTCACTGAAATGACCTGTCCTGTGACGTATGATGCGGCATCAGAGCAGAGGAAAGAGACAACGCCGGCAACTTCTTCGGGCTTACCTATGCGTGCCATGGGAATCAGGCTCTTTATATGTTCTTTAGGTGCATCCTGCACCATATCGGTTTCTATCAGGCCGGGAGCAACTACATTTACCCGGATACCGAGACGGGCGACTTCTGCAGCTATTACCTTGCTGGCAGCGTTGATGCCTGCTTTTGCAGCTGAATAATTTGCCTGGCCGCGGTTGGCAACCAGGGAAGATGCAGAGGACAATGAGACAATTGTGCCTTGGCGCCTGCGTACCATTTTTTCAATGACCGGGCGCGTCATGTTGTAAAAACCATGAAGGCTGGTGTCCAGCACCTTGGACCAGTTTTCCCTGGACATCATCATGAAAAGGCCGTCTGCTATCACGCCTGCATTATTGATCAGGATATCAATCTGTCCCAGGCGAGTGGCTATGTCTTCAACCACCTGCTCGGCCTGTTCAGCCTGGCGGACGTCAAACTGATATATTTCACCTGCTCCGCCGGCCTTTTTTACCTCTGCCAGGGTTTGTTCAGCCCCTGGCCGATCACTCATGTAGTTGACGATTACATAACAGTTGTTGCGGGCAAGATCCACGCAAACTGCCCTGCCTATGCCTTTGCTGCCGCCGGTGACAATGGCGACACGTCTTGCTTCTGTATTGGTCATGTTGTAACTCGTGATTATGCTTGAAAGAGCTGGAGAATGATGGTGGCCACACGTACATCATCCATGAAGACCTCACAGGCTGTTTCCCGTAGGTTCTCAAAGACATGGGTGTTTTCTGCCGTTGAAATTATAGGGGCATCGTAGGGAAGGGGGCCCACATCAATTTCTGCTTTTTTGATACCAACCAGCCAGCCCATCTGGTTGGAATCCAGTCCCTGGGTATGGATTCGGTCCCACCCGTTGCATACACCCGCAGTCTGTGCTGCAAGTTCAATCAGAATAAGGGGATCAACACCTTCATCTTGTGCAAAGGGCCATTTTCTGTTCACCCTGGCAAGGGTTTTTGCCCGCGTGCTGTCCACGGCCAGAACCTGGTCAACCAGCAGCATGTTATCACGATGGGGAAGAAGATCTTCCAGGCTGAGCTCGGAAAGTGTGTACAATTTCATTGGTTTATGCAGTTTCTGTGTGCCTTGGCCCTACCAGGGGATTTATACAATCAGGTAACTGCTCACAGTGCATCTGATTTTTCCGCGATCAGCCTGACTTACGTATGCCCAATACGCTGCGCCAGCCTGCTTGCGAAAATCTCAGGCACCCTGTAACCAGTTACAAATACGGGGGAGTTGTTAACATAATCGTCTCCCCTATGAGTAGTTATAAAATCAGATGACAAATTCATATGGGCAATATATGGTATATAGCATGATTTGAGAATCGGTACAATTCTTTGCATGTCTGTATCTGTGCAAGTAACGAGTCATATGGGGTAACCCGCTGTGATATGGCATCACCCTGCAACCATGGCTGTTCAAAACCCGATTCTGCATACTTGTTTGTGGTTACACGTATACTGTTTCACGCAGGTGCGTATTACATAAAAATCGTCAGCTCGTCATTCAATATATACTATAAGAGGAATTGCGTGCTACACCGCTGGTGCCGAAACCAGTGTTGCGATCCTATTTCGCAATCGTGGAACCAGCGTATAGGGATGAGAGTGTTTCAGTTCTATGAATAATCTGATAGAAGAGCTTAAAATAAAACTGGTGGATATTCTGAACCTGCAGGATGTCAAACCGGAAGATATCGATGAAAATGCCCAACTGGTTGGTGGGGAGTACGGTATCGATTCCATCGACGTACTGGAAATGGTCGTCATGGTGGAGAAAGACTATGGTGTGGAGATAAATAACCAACAGGTTGGGGAAAAAGTGTTTTCCTCCCTCGCTAATCTTGCCGCTTATATTTCAGAAAATTCACCCCAGCCGATTGCTTGAAGAATACACGCGTTTTTATTTACGGTACCGGCATTGTCAGTGCCCTTGGTACCGGAGTAGTTTCTACTGTTCAGTCCCTTCGCCAGAATCAATCAGCTATACGGCCGCTTGATCTTTTTACCCTTGGCCAGGGAGAACCCTTGCCTGTAGGGCAGGCAGACTTTCCCGAAGACCCTGCATCGGTTCTTCCCAGAACTCACCGCCTAGCGTTCCAGGCTGCCACCGAAACCATGCAGGACGCAACGTGTGTTCCGGATGCTGTGGTTATTGGTACAACCACCGGCGGCATGCTGCAGACAGAGCAGCTCCTGCGCAGTCATTGTGCTGATGCGGCCTGTTATGGATATCATGGTCTTGGAACGGTAGCAGAATATCTTGCCACTGAATTTCACTGCACCGGCCCGGCTGTTACAGTTTCCACTGCCTGTTCATCGGGGGCTGTGGCTATCACCCTGGCCCTGAATATGCTCAGGTCCGGACAGGCTGAAACCGTATTGGTGGGAGGCGCTGATTCTCTTTGTCGCTTGACCTACTGTGGATTTCATTCGTTGCAGCTTGTTGACAGGAAAGGCTGCAAACCTCTGGATGAAAACAGAAACGGTATGGCTGTGGGAGAAGGCGCCGGTATGCTTCTGCTTTCCACGAGGTATCTTGATACTGCCAAGGCAGAATTGCTTGGAGCCGGTCTCTCCTGTGATGCCTATCATCCCGCCGCACCCCATCCGGATGGAGAGGGGGCATATGCTGCCATGGAAAAAGCGTTGCGTGATGCAGGGCTCCCGGCAGAACAGATTGATTATATCAATCTCCATGGCACGGGTACGCCTGATAATGACCTTGCTGAGTCCAAAGCTGTGCGCAGGTTATTTTCACCTCCACCCTATCTCTCTTCGGTTAAAGGTGCAACGGGCCATAGCCTGGCAGCGGCCGGAGCCATTGAAGCCGTGCTTGCGGTTATTGCCATTACCCATAACCTATTGCCGGCAAACACAGGGCTGGAACATGTCGACCCTGCCATTGGGTTACAACCTGTGAAAGAGCCTGCTGAACAGGCACTGCGAACGGTTCTTTCCAACTCTTTTGGATTTGGTGGCAATAACGGATCTCTTGTAATTGGAGAAATCGGGGTCTGTGAGAATACATCCCCCCCTGTAATGCAAGCAAACAAAACGCTGGCCATACATGGCTTTGCCTGTATTACAGGAGCCGGGCTGACCGATGCAACCGTGGAGCAGGTAAGTTTGGGAAACCATGTTGCCGGTTGCGCAGACATAAGCCTTGTAGCAGAAGGGCTGCCGCCACGGATGATCCGCAGGCTGAAACGTATGCCTCAGATGACTCTTTCTCTGGCTCGTCATGCCATGGAACGTTGCGATGGAGTTGCCCCGCAACCGGAGAGCGTGTTTATGGGTACGGGGTGGGGAGCGTTATCAGAAACCCATGATTTTCTGGAGAGACTGGCAAAAAGTGATGACCAGTTCTCCAGTCCCACGGATTTTGTTGGTTCCGTGCACAATGCCCCTGCCGGGCAGGTCGCAATCATGCTCAAGGCCACCGGGGCCAATATCACAACAAGCGGTGGCGATTATTCTTTCGAGCAAGCCGTGTTTGCTGCAGGCAATATATTATCCCAGGAAAAAGCGGCAGTGCTTATGGGTGTGGATGAAGGACATGAGGTTTTCTCACCACTTCTGGATGCATCAATTTCTCCCGGTACTCCTTTGGCTGATGGCGGCGCAGCGTTTGCCATATCCAGAGAGAAGGAAGGAGCCCGTTGTCTGCTCTCTATTCCCTATTTCAGGACATGTGTTGCTGACAATTGGGTGCAGGAACTGGTCCATTCCCTGCAGTCTGTTACTTCCGGAGACCTGGCTGCCTATGGTCTGATTATGGCTGGTATTCCTGCAGCGTATACAACGCAAGGTGAAGAACAGTTACGGAAATTTTTTCAGTATACCGGCCTGGATACTCCTGTGCTGCATTACCGTGACCTGCTTGGTGAGTTCGCTTCTGCATCTGCCGTTGCCACCGCGCTTGCCGCCTCTTTTCTGGAAACAGGTCGTGTTCCTGTGTCGTTGACCAAAGGAAAAGAAGTTCAGTTGGATGCTGTCCACAACAGAATTCTTGTGCTTGGACTCGGTCGGCAGGTAACAGCCATGGAGCTTGCCCGGCCTTGAAAATTCTGTTGCTGTCTCCTAATAGAGTAATCACGCCCTATCCTGTCTATCCCATTGGACTGGATTATGTTGCCGGTTCTATTCCAACCGGTCATGAGGTACGGGTTGCAGACCTGAATGTGACCTCTCTTGCCGCATTGGATTGCCTGCTGGCGGATTTTGCTCCAGATATTATCGGTATATCCTGCCGCAATCTTGATAATACGGAAGTGGCCAATTCACGTTCATTTATTCAGGAATATACAGATCTGGTCAGCAGGCTCCGGTCCAGGTCAGATGCTATCATTGTCATAGGAGGAAGCGGCTTCAGCATTATGCCCAGGCAGATGTTGAGCGAGCTTGGTGCAGACTATGGGATGGTGGGAGAAGGAGAACGCTTCGGTCTGCTTGTGGAGGCAATTGCTGCCGGTAAACCACCTGCTGAAACCATACCCGGAATTATTGGCCAGCAAACTGATGACCAGATAACAACACCAGTGCCGTGGCATGGAGAGCAAACCCGTAACTTCAGTAAATCATCGGAGCATGCAGGCTTTTACCTTGAAAAAGGGGGCATGCTCAATCTCCAGAGTAAGCGTGGCTGTTCCTTTAAATGTATTTATTGTTCTTATCCCGCTATTGAAGGGGCTGTGCATCGATTGTATGTACCAGAAACCGTGGCTGAAACAGCTCTCAGATTGCAGGAGGCTGGCGCAAAATATCTGTTTATTACAGATTCAGCGTTTAATTCTGATATTCAGCATAGTCTTGCCGTTGCCAGGGCTTTTAAAGAAGTGGGGGTTACCATCCCCTGGGGCGGTTTTTTTGCCCCTGTCAAATTGCCGCAAGACTATTTTTCCACTTTGGCAGAGTGTGGCCTGAGTCATGTGGAATTTGGCACTGAATCTCTTTCCAATACTGTGCTTAAATCCTACAGGAAACCCTTTCGGGTGTCCGATGTCTTTACAGCTCATGCACAGGCCAGAGATGCCAGGTTGCATGTGGCCCATTATTTCCTGTTGGGCGGGCCTGGTGAAACCATGGAAACCCTTGCTGAGAGCCTGGATAATGCGGAGCAACTGGAGAAAACAGTATTTTTCTTTTTTACCGGTATGCGCATATATCCCCAGACTGCATTGTATGATATCGCTCTCCAGGAGGGACTCATTACCGATACCACAGACCTGCTTGTTCCGGTTTTCTATCACAACCCCAACATTCCGGATTATCAGGCCATCGAGGACCTGGTAAAGGAAAGAGCTGCTGGGCGAATAAACTGGGTGGTGGGATCTGGTGAGGAACAAAGTGGAGTCACTGTCACTAAGCTCCACGAGCGTGGATTTGTGGGTCCTTTATGGGAATATCTTGCCCGTTAAATAATTCATGAGAAATTCGGGTTAGACAACGGTCATCAACACCCAACCCACTGAAAACCTACCACTCTCCGGTATCATCCCCAGAATGCGTTGCCCTTTTTGCAGACGGTTTGAGCTAAAGAGTTCCTCAAGCATAATGTAAAAAGATGCGGATCCGGTGTTTCCCTTTGTGGGCAGGTTGGTGAACCACCGTGACTCGGGAATTGCAAATCCAGCCTGCTCCATTTGCTGCATAAGCGGTACTCGAAAAAAATCCGAGGAATAGTGAGGCAAAAACCAGTCCACCATGTCTGGGGTCAGGCTGTATTTTTGAATAACCGGGGGCAGGCTGTGATTGACGATAACTGAAATGATTTCCTGGTTCAGGAGCCCTGCATCCTGTTTAATCGTCATGATTCCCTGTTGTTCCAGGCCGTTTTGTACAGCGCATTCCCGCCATCCTTTCAGGTTGCCATCTTTCTGTTTTACCGCTCCTGCGTACATGCAGGTGTCAAGGCGGTGGGCGTGGGAGACAATGTCTATCCAGTCTATGCGAAGACTCAAGGCTTCGCTATTGGGTTTAGGTTGCATATACACCGCCCCTGCACCATCTGAGAGCATCCATCGCAAAAATTCTGCTTCAAAAGAAAATGCCGGCCGGTTCAATGTTGCTTCAGCCGAAGATTCTTTCCCGCCCATTGCTGTAAAAAAAGATGAACGGAGAAATGAGGACGCAGCCTCTGATCCGCAGGCAACAGCATTTTTATGCAATCCTGCAGCAATGGACATGGCACCATACTTGAGTGCTGTGATGCCGGTCAGACAAATACCTGCTGTTGAAATGACTTCACACGGTCCGCAGTTGAGTTCACCGTGAACCATGGAACCGTGACCGGGCATAATCTGATCCGGTGATGAGGTGCCGCAGCAAAGGCACTCAATGGAGGCGAGTTTCTCCAGGCAGTTGGGGGTCAGTTGTCTGATAGCCTCCGCTGCAAGTTGCGCGTTGGTGTAGGTGATATTTCCGGAAAGAGGGGCAATGGCATAATGTCTCTGCTGTATACCATTTCTGGCAAGAATTATGCGTCTTGTCTTTGCAGATTGGCCTGTGGCTTCACCCAGGTACAGGTCAAGATCATCATTGCCTACCGGGTTTCCTGGAAGAAAAGCAGAAACTGCTGTGATAAAAACATTCATGAGTTAAATACGTGCCTCAATATGACTGCGTTCTATGAGTCGGGCATACAAGGTGTAAAAGCGTTCTTCCTTGAGTTTGGTATCAATGACTGCGTTTGTCAGTGTGTAGTAGTCAAGGTTGGTATTGGTTATACGATGTTTCAGTTGTGCATATAGTGGCGTTCCCGGAAGAGGGGTGAGCACGGTAATCATGGGGAGGTCAATATCAGTGGTTTCCAGGTAGCCTTCCAGACGTTCAAAATCATCCTCGTCGTAATCGGGCGAGATCACAAAATCGCCGACAATGGTAATTCCCAATTCATTGAGAATTGATATAGCCTCTGTGTTGACGGTAACCTGATTGGCCTTGTTCATGGCACGCAGGCGGACGTTATCCACCTCTTCAAAACCAATGATGACAGCCCGGAGACCGGTCTTCTTCCATTCCTTAAGCATTTCAGGGTGCCTGACCACGGTGTCAGAGCGGATATCAGCGAGATATTGTTTTTTGATACCCTTTTGCATAAGGGTTCTGCAAAGCGTATAGGCTCTGTCTATATCGTCAAACGTATTGGCGTCTACAAGCCTGATCACTGGAATGTCATGCAGCAACTGGATATCACGCACTACAGCATCCACGGATTTAGTCAAATATTTACCACCAGCCTGGCCATATATGCAGCAGAATGAACACTTGTATGGGCAACCAAAGGCAGAGGCAACAAATCCCATATTCAGGCGAAGTTTTTCCAAAATATAGTGGGAGCGGTACTGACGAACTTTCCCATAGGCAGGAGGGGCGCTTTCTTCCAAATCAGCAATGGTATCAGGCTGGATGTGGCCTAAGAGCTTTTTTCCAGCCTGGGGAGACAGTACTCCACGTATGGAACCCATGGGAGTTGCGCCTCTTTCAATTGCACGGATAAGTTCGGCAAATTTCTTTTTGCCTATTCCCACTATGATATAGTCGATAACAGTTTTGTTGAAAAATTCCGGGTCAATACTGGCATGGATACCGCCAACCACAATGATGGCCGTACTCTGTGCTTTGATGTGTACGGCCAGTTTTACAACCGTATTAGCTTCGCAGGTAACTCCTGTTATGCCGACTATGTCAGGTTTGAACTCAGAGATGGCACTTTCGAGTTCATCCGGGTTGGCCTTGAGGTCAACTATACGCACGGTGTGATCTGTAAGGTTTCCTGCCAGTTCCTCCAGGGCAAGGGGCTCGCCACGAAAGATCTGTTTCAGTGATGTGATTCCGTATTTCTCTTCAGGAATACTGCGGCCGCAATTGGGCGGGTTGATAAGAAGGACGTTCATTCTAACTCTGGAAAGAATATACCCAAAGCACCGGCATAACATACATCAAGCAGTGTACAATAACCGATACTGGAAATGTAAATTGTACGACCCTGAAAAAACGTTTTCAGGCATTTCATGCAGAAAAATGCATGGTTAATATGCACCACATTGTTGCAGCAGTCTATCAAAAACAACAGGTCGGTTGTCTTTCTCTGGTTTTTTCTCGGGATTCCGGAATGTTGTATGAGGAAACATGTGACAACCTCTTTCCCGTAACAATAATGCTGTTATGGGAAAGAGGTTGCAGGAGACGCAATCTTTTTACATTTATCCTGACTCACGTATGATAAATATCGTGATCAGTTATCCTATGAGTAGCCTTAGCATGGGAAAAAAGGGGTGGATTCCGGGCGCATCAATACGTGGTATCTGAGTTACTGCCCTGCGAACCTGATACTTCCCCGTCCATATGAGTGTAAGGCGTTTCCGGCCGTGTATTCTGGGGGGGCGGCTCTGGTTGAGGAACTGGGTGCACCTGAGGCGGTTCTTGGGCAGGGGGTGGTGCCTGTTGTTGTGATTGGGGTGCAGGGGGATCTGCCTTCAGTAAGCCCAGTGCCATGAGAGTCGGAGGATCAAGTTCGCCAGTTGGTGGCAGACCATTGTCATACTGGTAATTGCGCAAGGCTGTTCGTGTTCTTCGTCCCATCCTGCCGTCAATATATCCGGGCCTGTATCCCAGGTCTGTCAAAATTTCCTGAACAGTTCTCACCAGCCGGTAATAATCACCATCATGGGGATTGGAGAATTGTTTTACACCTGAAACGACACCACGATAATATCGTGGGCTGTAGGCATAACTCTTTAACCAGCAGGAATTATCACTGGAATGGAAATCAAACGCTTTGCAGCGCCTTGAATTTTCACACTGCCTTGCACATTCATCGGCGTTGCGTGCCCAGAAACTTGTATAATCCCCTCCGGGACGCTGATAGTTGTAGTCAAGTTGCATGGTGACGTTTCCACTTGCGTAGAGGGGAGATGCAAAGAAAACAAAGAGAAAAAGTAAAGGCAAACGGGTCATGGTATTTTATCTCCAGAAATGAAAATTGTGGTTCGAGAGTTATTCAACATCAGAAAGATAAGGGGTGCGGGAAATAATACATATCCAAAAATTGCGTAGGATATCGGTTTGGTAACGTCGTCGCGTCAATGGTTCCATACTGGCCGTATTGAGCAATTGGCGTGACGACGTTACCGAGTTGAGAGACAAGTAAGATTGGATGATCTATTTTTTCCGTGACCCTGAAGCCACTTGTCTGGCCATCGTCCTGAAATATATATCATTTTTCTGTTGAGTCCACGAGGCTCTGGTCAGAAAAGGTATGTTGCCATACCATCGGGATATAAAGGTTTATGCTTTCTCTGGACATTAAAATATATCTTTTTGGTACTGTTCTTTCAGTAGTTGGTTGAATTGTCGTATAAATGCAGTGCTTTCAAGTATGGAATCGTGGCCTTCGTTATAACCGAATAATCGATCTGCCTCAATCTGTGCTCGTGGGTCCAGCTGGCTGGAGATCTCAACAGTACCATCATTATTTGCCATAAAAAGACTGCAGTTCCCTTTAATGGTAAAAAAAAGGTAATACGTCATGGGAGAGGGCATGGAGGTATTGAAGAGAGATTGGATAAAATCGCTGTCAGGAACCATATCATGCCAGGAAGGAACGGCTTCCGGCGCGTTTTTCACCCCAGAGGCTGTGGCCGGATGACCATTCCATGGACTTGAGACAGATGTGAATAATGAAATATATTGATTATGCTGGTCAGCAGCATTCTGCAGAATAAATGAGCGAGTTACCAACCCTCCCATACTGTGGGCGAAAAGGTAGAGTTTGTCAAAGTGGAATTGTTCGTGAAGCCTCTCAACTGCAATATTCAGGGCTCGGCCACAGGTATCCAGGCGGACGCCTGAAGGGTAGTAGAAGAACCAGGGTTGAAACCGGGTGTGATCAAGGTTTTCAACTATGGTTTTCCAGCCTGCAGGGGTTCCTGTTGCACCGTGAACAAAAAGCAGAGGTATTTTGTCCGGATCATACTCATGCAGAAAAAATATACCCATCCCGACATCGCGGATGAAACTCATGGGCTTCCAGTACCCGAGTGTGCCATTGGCCTGGCTGTAAATAGGGTCATCCAGCTCTTTAACAATTCCAAGTTTAAAAAAAGATTTTCTGGCCAGGGATTCGGCATCAAGGGTAATGGAGAAGCCAGGATCCATGGCATGTATGTTCTGTATGGTGATATGAATATCAAGCTTGCTCCTGGTTTCAGATATATCAGTGTTTGGGACTGGAAGCGTTATTTTTTGCGGTGCACCATAAAAATTGCCGTATTCATCGGGGTCAAAGGTAAAATTGTAATTTTCGTCATTAAATGCACCAACATAATAATCGCCGGCTGGCACCAGGATACTGAAGTGGCCGGTCTCTTCAGTTATGGTGTTGTCGTATAACTCCAGTTTTCCGTTGTGTTTTTTGAATATGACAACGATCTCCTCCCCCGTTGATTGAGATGTGTTGGAAACACTCCCACTCAGGGTATAGGTGGTGTTAAGTTCTTTTACTTCCTTTTTTAGGGCGTGAAAGGCGCAAGAAGGCAGCATAAAGCAAAGCAGGGAGAGTAAAACCAGGTATTGGGAATGTATTGTATGCATTGCTGGAACCATTGTCTGTTGATGACTGGATATGGTTATTCCTTTTTCTGTGCACCACGGGGTACAGTCAGAATAACAAATGTGGTTGTCAGAAATACAGGAGATTCATCTATAATACTTACTGTACTTCTTTTTGGAAAATACACAAAAGATTTACAAGAATTGGCTGGGGTCTTGAGTCGCGATTTATAGTCGAATTTGGTTTTCAGTGGCGAATACTATCCAATGAGTAAGCTTATGATGCGATAGGTATTTTTGCTGAATTTGAAAGAAATCTGATTGAGGGAAGCCAGGGAGAAGGAGTATCCGCAGCAAAGAAAAAGGGGCGATTTGGTAAAGCTCAGGAGTTGATGCCTGAGCAGGTAGTGGAAAAAGGTACACAAAACTGAAATAGCAAAAAAGTCTTTGTCATAGTTGCGGAAAGATGCGTTTTTCCACGCCCTGATGAAATCATATACTAAGATATAGAGACAGGTATTCTCAAAATATGGCGATGAATTTAGTGGAACAAAAAAAAATAATTTCTCTGATAAAATCAGAGTTTGAAAACATAGGTATAACTGTTGCTATTACAGATAGTTTTAATATCAATTCATCACCAGATGATATTGCTATCAATTTTGGCATTAATGGGTTAGGGAATAATTGGATATCTATTGACAGACAAGAGGCTCAGAGAATATTAACACAGTTGCTTCATTGTGACCTGGCGTATAATGTTGAAAGAATTCCTCTTGTAAAAGCTCAATATTACTCAAATAATTTTCTTTTTTTATTGATGAAAACTGTCTTTTTTTTACTAATGGGCTTTGGCCAAGTAGAAGGAAAGAACAACAACATGGCTTTTCCTGGAGTTCAGCCACAGATGCAACATTTGATGGAGGTATTCTGATAAGTTGCTCAAATCGTGCTGGAGTTTTTTGGGTAGAAGACGAGGATTAGCAACTACTATTTAAAAATAACTGGGGTGTCACGTCAGATCCTATACTGTTTTAACACACTGATAACCCGGTTGATTCAGGCTGACTGAATCGCCGTTTTTGTAATCTTTTCAATAAATAATCATATATGGCACAAGTTATAAATAAGAGTATACGCCCACTACTCATTACTATTCATACCTCGTTTGCAATAGTGCTTACCCTTCTTTGGGCAAACGAGATTTTTGATTTACCACATGTGCTTGGAATTGGACCTAAAACCCCGATAAATCATTATGAAGCTCTTTTGGAGAGTGTTCCGGTGATAGTGGTGTGGACTTTATCTATTATTTTTGTTCGTAAAATCATGAATAGGATCAAGATCTTAGAGGGTATTTTGCCAATTTGTTCATCATGCAAAAAAATACGAAACAGCAATGATAAATGGCAGGAGGTAGAATCGTATATATCAGACAAGTCTGAAGCTCAATTCAGCCATTCTTTATGCCCGGATTGTATAAGGAAGCTGTATCCAGAATTTTCCGAAAATATACTCAACGGATAATGTAAATACTTCCCTGATCGACAATTGGTTAGAAGGTTATTCTTGAAATTGGGTTATATTTCCATTTTTTTATGAAAAAATTTAGCGAAATCTTTGTCTACACCGGTAGTATGATGAAGAAACCAGTCAACGAGAAAATCAAACATTTCGTTGTCCTTTACCAACTGTTCTTCCTGCATGTAAAGCTGCCCTTGGGTTGATAGCTTGTCGAGTAATTGAAGGTGATGCAACTTGTGTTTCCCAAGATCAGGGTATTCTGCTTTGAGCATGATATTTTCTTCGCTCAAGAAGTGAAATCGAGCATAGGCACTTAACTCAAATATGAGGCTGTCTTTATATAATTTATCATCTGAAGATGATAAATCTTTGTATATCCTCTTGATTAAATTGAAAAAAAATCTGTGCTGAAGGTCTATGTCTTCTATACATAAATTGTATTTTTCGTCCCATTCCATCAAGCTGATTTTCACCTCTCCGTCTCCCCTGATCAATTGAGTTAGACATTTTATTCGCAGGCACGGCTATGGTCGAAGTAGATAAATTACGTATTCGTTATTCGATTAATGTTGCCATGAATGGTAGAAAAAAGCAAATGATTGGATGTTGCCTCTATGGAGTTGTAGTTGCCATGTGAACATGTATTCTTAGGCGGTTAGGTCAGTTTCAACTGGCTGAACATTATAGCTATGCAGGCCCTGTTTTATGATAATTCACCGAGGAGCCTGCTGGAGAAAGCTCTATTTTTTCATAGTTGTGTGTTTTTCAGAAAACCAATGAGCGCATGATCAATTCTATGGCTGTACCTGATTTCCTGCAAATCCTTAATTTGAGAAAAAATAGCAAGCCTCGGACAGGCACTAGCTGTTGTGTTCTTTCCTGTTGAATATGGCTGGCCTGATACGTGCGGCCGTGTGCAGAGACGGTAATCTTGAAAGGCGGTGGTTACGCGATTTTCCTGTAGCGGTCTGTTGTTGACTTTCCTGGTTCTTTTACCTCGACATGCACTGAGGATCGCGACGCGGTAAAGATTTGGTAAAAACCATCTCACCGTTTTGACAACAAAAATATAATGGATATAGGATACATCAAATAGCCATTTTGTGGCGGTGATTTACTGGCGTTATCATAAACAAACTTCCATATAAGAGACACAATGAAACTGACAAAAGCACGTATAGCTGAGGAGATAGTCAAAACACATACCATGCTTACCAAAAAGGAAGCAGTTGACTATGTGGAAACCTTCCTAACCATAGTTAAAAACGATCTGATATCAGGCAACAATCTGTTAATTTCAGGGTTTGGAAAATTCATCGTCAAAGATAAACAGCAAAGGCGCGGTAGAAATCCACAAACAGGTGATGATTTGTTACTTGATTCCAGAAGGGTCGTCACATTCCACCCTTCTGGAAAGTTAAGACAGAGGGTAAATGGGTAGCTGTACCGACAACTATGAAATAGCTTTGGCATGTATGTGACCGTTCACCCAGAGGCTTTTGGGCAATCCAACCTCTTGCCACGAACTAAGGGTCGCGGAGAATAATTAATATCCAAAAATTGCGTAGGATAACGGTTTGGTAACGTCGTCGCGTCAATGGTTCCGTACTGGCGGTATTGAGCCATTGACGCGACGACGCTATCGAGTTGAGAGACAAGCAAGATTGGATAATGTATTTTTTCCATGACCCTTAGGCTTGGCGTTGCGGATCTGGAGTGCAGTGAGCTGTGACATGGAAATATCTCCTGCCGGTAGGTGAGCGGGAATTTGTCTTCAGTCTGGGGTACCCTCATTTGTGCCCACAAAAATATTGGATGTCAATGGATGAAAATGGATAGGGATGGAACGAAAAAACCCGCAAACCATTAATGGCTGCGGGCTTATCGAATCAAGTCGGACTAACTTGGAATGTTTTGTGGTGCCGAAGGGGAGAGTCGAACTCCCACGAGGGAACCCTCACTAGACCCTGAACCTAGCGCGTCTACCAATTCCGCCACTTCGGCACTGCGCGGGACAATATGCACGCTAAGCGGATTTTTGTCAAGCTGTTTTTTTTAAGTTAAATAAAAAAATGTCTTTTTTCGCACCCCTTTTTTTATCAGGGGAGATCTTGCTCCGGATAACTCTTTGAGATCCAGTGATATTTAGTGCCTGACCGAAAACCAATTTACACGGTAGATACAGCTAAATAACTCATATGTGAGTAGGCGAAGATTTTTGTATTACAAGCTATATTCATTTTGACAAATGCCGACGGGCTACGTTAACATGCCGAAAATATGGAATTTGTGTGAAATTCATTTCGATTGTCTGCGCAAAAAAAAGGCTGTGTACCAAAATCTTCAATCTGAATCATAGCATGAGACAAACAAAACATCCTCAATTAAGAATAGGTGAAGCTCCTATCGCTGAAGTCAAAATTGATCTCAAATCTCGTGATGACATACCACCCTTACTTTTGGGGCTTCAATACATCTACACCACAGCCGATCTTCGTCAGAAAGTGTTCGAAATATTAGAACATCGAATCCAGCCTAATACGGATAAGAAGAACGGCCGTCCCGGAATGGAGCTATGGAGAATATTGGTTTTGGGAGTACTTCGGTTAAATTTGAATTGGGATTATGATCGTCTTGTCGAAATGGCGAATAATCATAAAACAATACGGCTTATG
>NZ_KE386996.1:0-79544 GCF_000429945.1 Desulfogranum japonicum DSM 18378
CAGATGAAGCCAAAACAGAGAGAGCTAACCTGGTCAATTACCTAAAGAAAAATAAAGATAGAATTGAATATGGCCGGTTGCGGCGAGGAGGCTATCCTCTTGGTAGCGGGGCAATTGAAAGTGCCAATAAGTTCATCAGCAATATTCGACTTAAAAGATCCGGTGCCTGGTGGAAGGTGGACTACGCCAATAATATTTTGAAACTGCGCTGCGCCAAATACAATTCTAAATTTGACTCATTTTTTGATGGATATGAGGAAAAAACCAAAGGTAAAAGAGTCACCAGAGAAAAGAGACTCCGCGTCGTCAAATGATGCCATAGTCATCGGATGCTCCCGTGGAAAAGTGTTTCACAAAAAGAGAGCTTGCTTGTTTCTTCATCTGTAATCTTTTTTAAATCCGAGTTATCAGGGGTGACGAAGAAAACTATGTAACCTGTTAAGACGATAAAAGAAAGTAGACTATTTGCTTGAGTATAGGTTATTACCCATGCGATTGCCCTGCCTGAGCAACCTATTTTCTATCCTGTCCTCAATGAAGCTTATGCTAGTGAAATAGCAAGCAAGTGGAATACCAAAGATAGTTTTAGTGACAATGTAGGCTATGTTACAAAGTTCAGAGCTAAAAAGAACTTCTTGAGTAAATACAAAATTGAAGTTGTAGGCGACAAGCAACATGAAGAAATATGGGTTCCTTCGGAAAAACTTGAAGATTTAAATAGCAATATTGTTGGCAAAATAGAAATAATAAATAAATTTAGTTGACAAGATAATTAATACGGACCGTAAAATATATCGGTTTTGAAAGTTATGGGTAGCGCATAAAGTTCATAAGTATTTTTACTATAACAATTCGCATTTTACGGAAGATTATCACAATGTTAAAGAAGTATAAAAAATGATTACTAAATTTTGTGTTAATAATAAAACTGTAACTGTTGTTTTCACTTGGTATGGTTTAGAAAAAATATATGTAGATAAAAAACTTATCCACAAAACTGGAGTTTTTCATTACGAGGCAGCAGGACTTTTAAGGTAGGTGAAGATGAAATTGAAATTAAAATATCAGTCACGCCGAAAGAGTATTATTGTAAAGCTTATAAAAACAATTTCATTCTTATAGAAGAACTCTTCCCTGAATTAAAAGAGAAATTTGATAAAAACAAACAAAAAGGCTTCAATTGGAAAGCCTTTTTCAAGGCATTATCTATTTGGTTTGTAATTGGTGTGGTGATGATATTCGCTTTTAATTATATGAAATAAAATATAACAAGCACATTATACCTTCCGGTATGCCGTTTTCCATATTATTCTTCAAACTGAGGATGAGAGAGGACCTTGTCCTCAATAGTTGATTTGTCTTCTTCTGTAGTGTTGGGACCGACAGGAGCACTACTTATTGTAAATTTTTTTAGCCATCTTCTGTCAAGCAGTTCAACACTCTCGTTTGTTTTAATGCCAATATACGCCTTGGTGGTATCTGGTTTCGGACCAGAACAGGGGCCGAGGGCCACATAAAATCCTGCGGCCAGAAGGGCTGCTCGTATTGCAGTAGAGTTGGAATAAGTAAAAAGCGCGGTGTGGTCTTTACCTGCACTGTTGCATTTGTCAGCGATTTCCCTGAATGCGTGATAGGTCCATAGGTGGGAATCACTTTTTTGAGAAAACATGTCATACCAGATGATATCAGGAGCCTGTGCATTCTCTTTTGTCTTCTGAAAATCGCCTGGTACAAGATGCCAGCTGAACTTTTCATCCTTGCTGGTCCACTCTCCTCTGGCGAGAATGCTAGCCACTGCCTGGTGGCGTACGTGGGTAAAGAGGGCATAGTTCCGCTTGGCAAGCTTAAGCGAGTCAAGGTCCTTTTCAAAACTTAAAAGCTGAATTTCCGGCAGCGTTGATCCCGCATTTTTCATCTCTTCGTAGGCCAGAATAAAGCGCATCGCGTTAAATCCAGCACCGAGTCCTACGTCCCAAATTGTTGTACGATCCTTTTCCAGACGAGCGAGAGTTGGTGAGACGTATAGTGTGTCAGCTTCACTGTAGGGATCGTTAATCGAATGAAATTTTTCACCCGTCTGTTCATCAAGAATTGTATGCCATCCGTTTGAAGATGTGACGACCCTGAACTTTCCCAGTTTTGAGTGGTCTTTTCTCTTTTTTTTCTTTGGTGCAGTTACCGGGTTATCCCGGTCCTGGATGGTTAGCGTCTCTTTTGTTCTGCGGTAATACTCATAAAATGTCCCGTTCAGTATTTCCTGACGCATCTGATCCATGAGCCTTTTGTAAAAGGTCAGGTTATGGAGGCCCACAAGCTGTGAGGCCAGATATTCGTCACATTTAACCAGATGGTGCAGATAGGCTCGGGAGTATTTTCTACATGTTTCGCATTCACACTCATTATCCAGGGGCCGCTCAGAGAACTTGTGAACACTCCGCCGCAGGTCAATCCTGCCGTGGGATGTCCAGGCAACACCCTGTCTACCCATGGCTGTCGGCAGAATGCAATCAAACATATCAACTCCCCGGTGAACTGCTTCCAGTAGGTCGATGGGGGTCCCCACACCCATGAGATAGCGTGGCCGGTCAGAGGGTAGGAGGGATGCGGTTAATTCGGTCAAATCTTTCCGCTCATGGTCTTCTTCGCCGACTGCAAGGCCGCCGATTGCAAAGCCGTCAAAGGGAAGGGATGTGATCTGCCCAGCGCTCATTTTACGCAACTTTTCATATCTACCGCCCTGTACGATGCCGAAGAGGAACTGCGGCGATTCCTGCCGTGCGGCAAGTGAGCGCTCTGCCCAGCGGGAGGTGAGCTCTGTTGCGGCAAGGGTCTCTTCGTATGAAGAGGTGGCGTTGACACACTGATCGAGAACCATCATGATATCCGAGCCGATCGCCTTCTGCACTTCTATGCTTTTTTCAGGGGTAAGGTGTATGAAATTGTTATCAAGATAGCTTTTGAATGTTGCCCCTTCGTCCCGTATGGTAACATCCCGGCTAAGCGAAAAGACCTGAAAGCCACCTGAGTCTGTGAGCACTGATCCCGGCCACTGCATGAAGTTGTGTATGCCCTTAAAATGGTTAAACACCTCTATTCCCGGACGGATGAGAAGGTGATATGTATTAGCAAGGAGCACAGGAAAACCTAAGGCTTCGGCGTCTTCAGTCCTCTGAGCGCGCAGAGCTGCACGTGTTGCAACAGGCATGAAAACCGGAGTTTTGACTGTGTTGTGGAGGGTTTCATAGGTACAGGCCCTGGCTGCACTGTCTTTGCACGTCCCGTCTATTTTAAAATGTAATCGCCCCATCTGTGTATTATTTGCGCCTCAAGTTTAGAAATATATTTATCAAGTAAAGTAAACAATGTCATAGCGTCGTTTTCATAAGGAGAAGATTATATTAAGAATGGCACATAGACGACATGATATTTCAGATAAACTGTGGAAATAATTATCACCACATTGACCAGGCAGTATTCAGCTAAAGCCATCTCGCCAACAAAAGAAACGGTAGCAGTGTTAGAGGCTTGGTTGTAATACAGGTTAGCTGCAAAACAATTCAGTATCCATTGTCACTTAATGTGAGGCCGGTACTATTTGCCAGTCCCGTATCACTTAATGGGGTCCCTGTGTCGGTTATTGCGGGCCGCTACAGTTACCTGGCATCTTGCAAACTCATACATGACGTCTTATTGTCTCAAAACATATAGGACTTACATTGAGGCACTTTATATGAATATTTCCGCCAGCAGCACATTACATCAACTCAGTAATCTTTCCATCCTGCGATCTGCCAACAAGCAACCTGAACTTGCCTTAGACCTCATCATGAAGACCATTGATGGACTCCAACCTGGTGGAACGATGCAAAGCGTATCTGAGACAGTTTCACCATCTGCCACTGCACCCACTGCAACCGGACAGTTCATAGACATCAAGGTGTGACGCCTATAATCTACAGGCAGAATATTTTCCGCGCCCCTCAATGATCATGTGCCTTTCAGCAGGCTGTTTATTTCATTGCTTATCTTTTTACATCTTTCTTTAGGTGTTTCTTCACAAGAATTATTCTTGTGTTCAGCCTCCTCAATCAATGAACAGCCCAATTTTACCAGATAATCGTTGATTGCTGTACTCACTGCAGAGTCTTTCTTTTGCCAGTGGATAGGCGAGTCTGGCTTTCCCATGGAACGCAGTACCTGGTGACAGGCGTAGGTTAACAGGATGGCGACCCATTCAACTGCGGGATCTGAAAAATCAACTTTCGCTTCAAAGCCAAAGAGCCCCTGCTTGTGTAACATGTGTTTTTCGGCAAATCGGGTGTAGCCGGAGGTTCCGGCTAAAACGATCTGTGAATGGCTCAAAAGGTTGGCGGTTCTATCCAGCCGATTGAGCAGATGGTTGGCTTGCAGGAAATTGATGTTTTCTTTCAGTGAGTTAAGGTCTGCATCGGGGACGAACATCAAAAAACCTACTTCAGGGTCAATACCGTGGGATCTGCAGAGTTGTATGGCTTCTGCGGCCTTATCAGGGCCGGATCCCTTATCCATGCCCTTCAGGATATTTTTGGAACCGCTTTCAATGCCCATGAGCAGGCTGTTAAAACCCGCTTCCACCATATGGGTGAGCAATTCATCATCAAGGTCTTGTGGCCTGGTTTCCATGCCAAAGGTTATCTGGAGTGGTTTGAGCCGCTCCATGAGATCCAGTATCCTTTTCTTGCCATTTTTGCCTGGGCCGATGAAGTTTGGGTCGCAGAAGTAAAAGGAGGTAATTCCGTGGTCGATGAGTTCCTGCATTTCGGCGACGATGTTTTCAGGCGATCGGCCACGCCAGAGTGCGCCTTTGTTGTAGAATGATGGGACAGGGCAGAAACTGCAGTGATTATAGCAACCCCGGCTGGCAAGAATGCTGGCGGTACCGGTAAGTTCGCTCCGTTTGGGAAAGGGGAAAATGTCGGGATTCTTTTCTGGTTTGCGCCTGATATGATGGTTGAGGTTGGAACGCAGTACAAGGCCTTCAATGGCATCAAGGGCCAGGTTGTTGCAAAGAGACGTGGCCAGTTCAGGCAGGGTGAGCTCAAATTCTCCCACAGCAATGGAATCAATGGATGGTGTTTGTTCCAGAATCTCCCTGTATATAAGAGTTGGAAAAAAACCAAAAAGGGTGAGATGACCGCAAAAACCACTTTGTTTCAGATCTGTGAAAAAATCAAACAGTGCATAACTCTGTTCCCAGAAATAAACAGCATTGACGCATAATACATCTGGATGCAGGTCGAGGATGTTTTCTTTTGTGGATGAAAATGTGGCCCCAGGTATTGCTTTGTCAAGAAAAGTTGTAGCAAAGCCGGCATGTTCCAGTGCAGCAGAAGCATAGCCACCCATGAGGCAGGACCAGAGAGGGGTGTTGGCGATATCGTTGAACCTCTCTTTTGAGGGGAGACGAGGGTGTTCAAGTACGACAACTTTCATTGTTGCGGCTCCTTATTGTTCTTGTCCTGCAGGAGCCTGGAAAACACTCCGGCGCTATGGCATCTGGCTTCGAAGTTGTGCAGTACATGGTTGTATTTCTGCGGATTATAGTACACAGGATAGAGCAGGTCCGTATCGGCAGACAGTTCGCCGTTACGTATAAGCCTGTTGGTTAACGGTGCATCGGGGTAGAGCCGGATAGTGTTGAAAATGACAGCTCCAAGATTGCCTGACGGATCGTGAATATCAAGAAGCCTATCAAGTACCGTACTGGCTCGGGCAATGGTTTTGTCTGTTTCATCGGGCAGATTGACGAGAAAGTGGCACATGGTGAGAATACCTTCGTCTGTTGTTAGCCTGGCAGCACGGAGAATGTCTTCTTCTGTCATTCGTTTGTTCAACAGATTGAGTCCGTAATCTGTCAGCGCATCGGCTGAAAAATAGATAGCAATCAATCCTGCCCTTCTTGCCAGGGTAAGGTTTTCCGCAGTAAAATCGTTTTCACGAAAGAAGCCGGTCCAGCCGACGTTCAACTTACGATTGATGAGCTCTTTGCAGAGTTCCTCAAAATGGTCTCGTGGGCGGTTGACCACGGAATCCGTGAAGTGAAAAAGCTCAATGCCGAAGCGGGTTTTAAGCATTTCCATTTCATCTACGATGTTTTTCACCGGGCGAAGTCTCATGCAGGCTCCGCCCAGCTTAGGATAGAGACAGTACCCGCACCAGAGATCGCAGCCTCTTTTCCCTTCAATGCCGATGGCGGCAACGTAGGAGTTATTGCCGGTATAGGCATCAGGTGGAAAGGCTTCTACATCCATTTCCGGAATGAGATCCAATGTAATCTTTGGACCGGGCGGATTTTGTCTCACACATTTTCCATCACGCCACAGCAATGATGGAATGTTTGCAGGGCCTATGGAATGTTTCAAGAGTTCGGGGAAGACAAGTTCACCCTCGCCAACCAGGCCAAAATCAAGTTCGGGAACCTCTTCCATGAGCCTTTTGGCAAGAAGAGAAAAGGCAGGTCCACCAACAAGCAACCGTGCTTCGGGTACAAGCTGTTTGCAGAGCAGAGCGGCTGTTTTCAGGCTGGAAAGATAGGATGCATGATGCCCTGCGAGCGGGTCCAGGTTTCTGAAGGAGAGAAAGATGATATCTGCACCATGTTTTCTGATGGTGGTGTTCAGCGCATCCCATGGGTCATCGCAGAGGTTCATGTCGAGTACCTGTTTATCGACATCCGCCGGAACAAGCGATGAGAGTCGGGAAAGACCAAGGGGATAGACTCTTTCTTTTGCGCCAAGCTGTGAAGTGGGCAATTGGATCATAAGCAGTTTCATATCCTACTCCATGAGAATGAGGCCGATGTATGTGACGTATTGTCCCTTTTTCTGCACCGGCTGAAGTGTAATGCCTGCGTTTTCCGCAGTTGCATAGACATCGATGCCCGAGCCCTCCATGGATGGTCGTGCAAGATGGGGGAGGCGGCACTGGTTGTCTTCGGGGCAGGAGGGGCAGAGATTGCAGGGGCCTGCACTGAATGAAAAGGCCTTGTGGTATCCCTGTAGAAAGGCATGCTTTTCCAGGGAAAGCAGAGTGTTATGGAAGCTCTTGCCGGGAGGAGTGCCACGAACGAGATATGCCCGTGAGTAGCTGTCCAGCAATTCACGGGTCTTGTCATGTTCCATTCCATAAGGCGGACATTGCAGGCCTTTGTTAAATTCCTCGCAGCCGAATCTGCATTTTTGGCGTGGCCATGGGGCGGTAACGACCTCCGCGGGTGATATTGGCACAACGGAGAGAAGGTCCAGTTGAAGAGCGGCGGCTATCAGCGGATCCTGCTGCATATTTAGACTGCCTGCCCGTTTTGCCATTATGATGCCGGTATCGGTCTGCAGGTCTTTCACTCCAACGTTGTCCAGTCCCTCTTCCTGAAGCCAGTGAAGGAGTGTTTCAGTATCATGACAGGTACCGTTAAAGGTGTTGAGCATCATGTTCACATCATAGAGTGCGCCTTTATGTGGAACTGAACCGGGGCGATCGGGAAAATAGTCATGGATAAGGAGCAGGCCTTCAGGCTGGAGAAGAGAAACTGCTTTGGCAAAAAGTGGTCTGGCATCTTCGGCAGAATAGGCATGCAGAAAATTGCTCATGCACACAAGATTGAATTGTCTGTCAAAGTCGTGTGATCTGAAGTCTCCGCTGATGGTTTCTATGTTTTCCCAACTGCAATCCTGGGGAAAAATCCTGTGCGCCGCCTCGATCACCTCGGGCAGATCACAGAGATATGCCCGCTCTATTGAGGTTGTAGCCAGAATTGCCCGGCAGATGGTGCCGCTTCCTCCACCTATATCAAGCATCGATCCGGTGATTTTTTCATTGTCAATCAGCCTGGCAATCTGAGGGGCTTTCTGTCGAATAAGGGTGTCCATCGCTGCAACATACCGGAAGTTGCGCTCTTCATACGTCAACTCTTCTTCAACCTTCTTTGGCTGACTACTGATGGTTTCTCTTAAGTTCTGCCAGTTGGCCGCCATATACTGGCGATAAAGGAAAAAATCTCCCATGTAATCGGTTTTACCGGGAATGAGAAATTTTGAGGTTGCCTGAGAGGTATAAAGACACCCCTCATATGAACCAATAATATGTAGAGAAATCAAAACACGGAGCATGCGGGACAGCATTTCCGGCTCAGATGAAGTGGCCTGGGCCAGCTTCTCGACGGTATCAGATCCATTTTCAATATGTTCAAATATTTTGAGCTCAAGAGCCGTAAAGAAAATCTGAGAATACCAGTAGGCAGTGGACAGATCTTCGAAAAATTGAAAATCAATTTGTGCCGGGTCCGCAGGGTGAAGCAACTGTGTCATACAAGATACCTTGGCAGCATGGAATTTGGCTTTAGTGCTAATTCTGGGTGGTACTGGCTACCTGTGGCAGGTCGTCAGCAATATTGCACGTGGTTGCTGTACTCTTCTCCTTTGCGAAAAATGGTGTAAGTTTCTTCTCATCGCAGGGCTTGTCGGCAAGCGAAACAACGATAAAAACTGTCCCGGAAATAAGCATGCTGACAATTACTCCATGACTCATCAAAAGGGGATGAATGTTTTCGAGATATGGCGGTGCCATGGGCGCAGTTTTAGAAAGATCAAAGAGAATGAGGCCTGTCTGGACAATGAAACCTGTCCACAACGAGGCAACGGCTCCCCTGCCTGTTGCTCGCTTCCAGTACAGGCCACCCATCAGGGCGAAAAAGTATGAAGCCGAGGCGATAAAGGTGGCTATGTGGATGGCATCGATGATGGAATGGATGAAAAACGAACCGGCAGTGGCGCAAATGACGATCAGCAAAACGCTGATTCTGTTTATTGTTCGCATCTGTTGCATAGTTGCGTCCTTATGCAAGTAACGCTGATATATGTCTCTGGCCAGGCAGGAGGCGCCGGATGCGGCGAAGGTATCGGCACAGGACATTGCTGCCGCAGCGAGTGCTATGGCGCATAGGGCAAGAGTAAGCGGAGGGAGATGGCTGTCCATGATAAAGGTGAGCAGGGCAGGTTCTGCCTGGGCCATCCCCATGGGGAATCCAGTCTGGGCTATGTCAGGATATATGACGTTAAGCGCCACAGCAATGATGGCACAGCAGGCAAACACGATGCTAATCAGAAGTGAACCAAGTAACATGCCGTTTCGTGCGGATTTCTCATTTTTTGCAGCCCAGACGCGTTGCCACGGGTCCTGCTCTGTAATCCAGCCTGGAACAATGGCCAACGTAAAAATGATGACCATGGGTAGACCGACGGAAAGTGGATTCCACCAGTCATTGCTGGTGTTGCTCAGCAGCTGTCCCACTGAAAAATCAGTAGCCTGCGAAGCACCGGTAAGAGTCGAGATTGCCATAATCAGAGTAAAAACGAAAAGGCAGAGAAACTGTACGGTATCGGTGGCTATTACGGCAGAGAGTCCTCCAAGGGTAACATAGACGGCAACGGCTCCACCCACTATCAGGGCTGAGTATACCGGATCAAGGCCATAGAAGATTTCGAGTACAAAGGAGAGTCCCTTGATATCGGCAACGGCAAACAGAATCATAACAACCGTAATAATAATGGCAACGGGCAGACGCAGATGGTTCCCGTATCGCATTTCCAGCAACTCAGGCTGGGTTATGGATGGCAGCGATTTAATTTTCTTGACAAAAAAGGCAATGACAAGAAGGGCAATGATATTGGGTGCCACAAAACTCCAGATAGAGCCCAGACCCAGTAACATATAGAGACCGATGACCGCCAGCATGCCGCCTGCGGTGAGCCATGAAGCCGCAGCCGAAAATCCTATGGAAAGTGTACCTGCCGATTTTCCAGCTAGCCAGAACTGGCTTGGAGAGTGGTCTTTTTTGTTGAAATGAATGCCAACAGCTACCAGAAAAATGAGGTAGATACCGAGGATAACGAGAAAAAGGTGAAAACCGTTCATATGTAACCTCCCGTTGGGCCGGCACCGCTTCACGAGCCGACATTGCATCAGCCCGGGATTTACCGTCTCTCCGAGAAGTTGTATTCGCACTTTTCCGTAAGATATTCTGGCTCGTGGATCATACTACTCACCGCACCTTCCCGCATTGAATCGTTTTGTTTTCAGCGCAGTGGCTTCTTGCGGCTTTCGTCCCCACATACAGCGGCGGGTCCGCCCCGGAGTCTAACCGGGTTCCCTTACAGGAAAGAAAAATCTGATATTTCTACAGGTTGTTGTATTTGTGCCTGAACCTGTCATTCCGTAGGTAGAGTATATACCACAACAGATAAACCTTTTCAATATCAGCCAATACAATCGATATGCACACGCCTTGGGACGCAAAAAGCATCCGTTATATGAAATTGAAAATCAAGGCGTTATGTCCACCCGTTTCTGCAGCTGGACCTGTTTTGTTTGGTATGTATGTTGCAAGTTTAAGTAACAAATCAAATTAACCAAATGAATAAGAAGACAATGAGTATTGAAGCTACAAAATCCTTAAAAACAGGCGTGTGGCTGGATCTTGCCACAAGCGACTACGCAGAGATGGCTCGTGTGCAGAACATTCTGCGCCAAAAAAGGCAGCAGGAGGTGATTCCTGATGTGGTGATTTTGCTTGAACATTCGCCCTGTATCACCATTGGTAGCAGTGGAGGGTATCAGAATTTGCTGGCAGATACCGATGTGTTGGATGCATATGGCATAACGGTACACGATACGTCCAGAGGCGGGAATATTACATATCACGGTCCTGGGCAGCTTGTCTGTTATCCCATTGTATCATTGGAAGGGGAAAGGGATCTTCACGCCTACGCGAGAAAAATGGAAGAAGTGATGATTCGCACTCTCAGTTCATTTGGCATTGTGGCTGAACGAAAGCCAGAGTTTCCAGGCGTGTGGGTGCAAAATGCAAAAATCGGCGCCATGGGAATAGCCGTTCGCAAATGGGTCACCATGCATGGTATCGCCTTGAATGTATGCCCAGACCTTACACATTTTTCACTTATTGTCCCTTGTGGTATCGCTTCCAACGGTGTCACCTCCATGGAAGAGGTACTGGGGCATTCTGTTGATCCCAATATGGTACGGATCGAAATGCGCAAACACTTTTCCAGAATTTTTCAGATGTCTTTTCGTTCCGGTAAACTTGAGCAGTTTATTGAGGAGGATTCCATTGAAACGACCTAGCTGGCTGGTAATCCCGGCCCCAACAGAAAACGATTTGGATCGCATACAGTCTTTACTGGACAAGGGCCGCCTGCATTCAGTGTGTGAAAGCGCCCATTGCCCGAATATTGGTGAGTGTTTTGCTAATAAGACATGCACTTTTATGATATTGGGTGATGTATGTACCCGGAATTGTGCGTTTTGCGCTGTGGCCCATGGTCACCCTGCTAAGGTCGATCCTGAGGAACCTGGCATGGTGGGGCAGACAGCCAGGCAATTGGGTCTCAAGCATGTGGTTGTGACTTCCGTAACCCGTGATGACCTTTCCGATGGAGGAGCAGGGCAGTTTGCAGCAACAATACAGGCTATCAGAAAACAGAATCCACAAGCCACTGTAGAAGTGCTTGTGCCTGATTTTGGGGGGAAAGAGAGTTCCTTGCAACAGGTTATTGATGCTGCACCGGATGTTCTTAACCATAACATTGAAACTGTACCCCGTATCTACTCAACGGTGCGGCCCGGTGCGGTGTTTGAGAGATCATTACACCTGTTGAAAACCGTGGCCCTGGCAGATGCCGGTCAATCCATTGCAACCAAATCCGGCCTGATGCTTGGTCTCGGAGAAAGTTTGGATGAAGTGGTTGAAGTCATGCGAGGCCTGCTAGAGGTTGGATGCCGTATCCTGACGCTGGGACAGTATTTGCGTCCCTCCCCCCAGCACCACCCCGTAGTTGAGTATGTCCATCCGGATGTCTTCGAGCTTCTGGCTGAAAGAGGCAGGGAACTGGGATTCAGGGAAGTTGTTGCCGGTCCTCTCGTCCGTAGCTCCTATCATGCAGCAGAGAGTTATGCAAACTTGCAAACCTGATACAGCATTATAACTGCAAACGGCTACCATCACTTTCTATGTGTATCAATTGGCGGTCGAGTTATAGCCTGATTTTCTGGAGATACCGCTCATGGGGAAAGTATGGGTGATGAGATAAAAATAACATTGATAGCCAACGCCGGTGTACTCGTTGAACATAAGGGGGTTGGTCTCCTGGTTGACGGGATTCATCATGAAGAAGGACACCTGTTCAGCAAGGTAACAAGGGATGACCTGCAACATATGCAGCAGGGCACAGGGGTTTTTACCCACCTCGACTACCTCCTGTTTACCCATGAACATCCAGACCATTTCACCCCCGGGCATGTGTTGCAGCACATTCGTTCCAGGGCAGTCAAAGGCATCATATTGCCCGGAGAAAGCCAGGGGTCTGCCGAACTCCGCAAGCTGTATTCCCAGGCCCGTAAACGCTATATTCCAGTATGGTCATTTGATGTAAAACCGGGCAGTACCAAACAGGTTCATCTGGCAGATGGCTTACACGTGACAGGTATTGGTGCCCGGCATATGGGGCCACAATATGCATCTGTTCAGAATAGCTGTTTTTTATTGACATGGGCTGGAAGGAACCTGTTGTTTACAGGTGATGCCGACCATGTAACGGAGTATTTTCAGGATGCATTGGATGAGGTGTCTCTGGATGCTGTTTTTGTAAATCCACTTTTTTATCATAACCCAATAGGGCAGGAAATAATTCAGGACATTTTCTGCCCAAAGGCAGTTGTTATCTATCATATGCCCTTTGAGCAGGACGATACCTTGCCTTTTTCCTATATGGTTGAAAGCGACATGAAGCGGTATGCGCACCATAGCCGGAGTACACATGTTTTTCGTGAAAAAAAACAAATTTTCATACTATGAGTATGCTGTCGAATCATTTTGTGCGTCTGTTCCATAATTGAACAAATGAGAAATACTGCGTGTTCGCTATTCGAGCATATTTTTTAGATTTTCTTCCATGGATGGACAGGCAACGGTACATCCATCCGCTTCGTATAAATACTATCATTTCATGAATGAAAAAAGAGATCCGTATATAACAGGCTGCAATAATTTCTTTTTGCGATTTACAAGATGGTATGGAAAAAAAGATGCAGTTCCTTTGGAAAATTCATGTTGTATACCAATTATCTGATAGCTTGCTAAAAGAGTAATTTTTTTACTCAGTGATCACCTCCTCCGGTATATAAATTGCTTTGTATACGTTCATAGAAGATCATGAAAAAGCCGTAAACAACTAGTGTACGGCAAAATAACCGAGCAAGAGAGAACTATTCCAAGAGGAGAATCTATGAACTCGTCAGAGAAAGCAGGCCAGGCCCTTTCATTTTTACAGAAACACTCGCCTAAAGAATATGGGAAATACCTTGAGTTCACCAAGCAGCTTGCGTCCATTGATGCATTGTCACACAAGCAACTTGAATTAATTATGGTTGCCTGTGCCGTTATGTCACAGTGCGAGATGTGCGTTGCCCTGCATGTGGAGGCTGCTGCATCCATGGGTGCCAGCCAGGAAGAGATCATTCAGGCTGCTTTCATGGCAGTGGCAATGGGGGGATCGCCCAAACTGATGTACATGTCGTATGTGTATGATGCTCTGGAGGACCTGTTTGCTTGAAATACTGATTCAGCGCGTCTGAGATAATCAGAAAAACACAAAAAAGACAACGGCCATATCCTGATATAAAATACGTGACCAGGGCAGGGGCGCTCCCAATAATAATGGGAGCGCCCCTTTTTGTTTTCAGCATGCTGCAGACACAAAAGAAGGGTTGCCACTGTCGTGGCAACCCTTTTGGTACCTGGCTTGGTGATACTTTTCAGCATCGACCTTTGCAGGCTATAGAGAGAGATGGTTTATATGAAAGTCTCTGGCAGAGAGCAGAAGGCACCATGCCGGAGTGATAAACTTTCACGGTTCGTTGTGGCTGGCTAACTTGATCCAGCCATGCTGGTTAGCTCGAATTTCTCACGAGTATATTTTGCAGTAGATGCGAGCCACCGGACATGCAGCCGTAGTGAACTACTGCAAATGTTCGGTAACAAAGCAGGTACTGTAAAATCTGCTCGACCCATGGGGGGACTTTTTTGAATTTCCCTGAAAAATAATCTGTTTTTTAGGGATGTTTAGCAAGCATACTCATTTCAGGTAGTTAAACATTTATTCAAAGAAGTCATGAGAAATGCGGGTGAAGGAAATCAGTTAGGGCTGACAATAATTTTGATATTGGTGGCTTTGTTGTTCACAAGTTCTTCAAATCCTTTCTCAACGATATCGTCCAATTTGATTTTTCCGGTGATCAATGGGCTGGCCTGTAACTGGCCGCTTGCCAGAAGATTGGCCACGCCCTGAAAGTCATCAATTGTGTAGGCCAGGGTGCCGATAACTATCTTGTCAGTACCGCTCAGACTGAAAAAGTTAAAAGAGCTTGGTTCTTCAAAGATACCGACAACGACAGCTTTGCCGTGATTACGAATAACATCTACAGCCAGGGGAGCGGTGTCTTTGTGGCCGACACATTCAAACGAAACGTCAGCGCCAGAACCATTGGTCAGTTTTTTTACTTCTGCAACAATATCGCATTCCTTGGGATCAAGGATGATATCTGCACCGCACTCTTTGGCAAGTTCCTTACGTGCCGCAGCTGTCTCAACACTTATTACCGTGGATGCTCCGGCAGCCTTGGCACACATGATGGTTCCCAGGCCAATGGTGCCTGCTCCCAATACTACCACAGTCTGGCCCAGTAATGAGTCTGCGAGCCGGACTGCTTTGAAACCTGTGGCAAGAGGTTCGATGAGTGAAGCTGCTTCCAGGTCAAACCCTTTGGGCAGCACATAGCAGAGCTCTGCCGGTACATTTACATATTCTGCAAAAGCTCCGTCTGCCATCAGGCCTGTGAAGGCCAGCTTTTCACATACATTGTAGCGGCCTTCGCGACAGGTGACGCAGACACCACAATGCTGACAGGCATCGGGTGCCACATAATCGCCTACCTTGACGGTTTGTACGCCATCTCCAACAGCAACCACTTCTCCTGAAAATTCATGGCCAAGAACAAGAGGTGCTTTCGCTCCGGTAAGCGGATGCGGTTCCGTTGGAATGAAGATCGGGCCTGCCAGGTATTCATGCAAATCCGAACCGCAGATTCCGCACCAGGCGACTTTTATCTGCACTTCGCCAGGTCGTGGAGCTGGCGGAGTAGCTATTTCTTCAATGCGAATATCTTTTTTTCCGTACCACTTTGCAGCTTTCATTGTTAACCCCTCCAAAAATATTTAAGCAAATATTGTGTCCCCACTGACGTTGCCCAATCCGGGGTGTACGTCAAAGCGTACTGCTCCCACTGCTACCCCATTGCCAACCGCCTCAGCGATGAGAGCTGTACCGCGATTGCCAAAACCGCCGCACAGTTCAATCGCCTTTATTCCTTCTTTTTCGACCAGCTCTTTGCATGTGACAACGGCCTGGGCATAGTCCTTGACTCCCACGGTCAGCAAATGCACCATAGGGGTTTCTATCCATTGTCTATGTTTGGCAGGATCTGCCTCAGGCGCAACAAAGACAAAGGCAGCTTTTAATATATCATCCATTGGTTCTCCTCCTTCCTGGTTGGTATCAACCCATACAATGTTTTTTCTCGTTTGTTGTACTATCTGTCTTGAATAACAATTTTTTTACTTGATTGGGGCGTAAATCCGTACACGCGAACGGCAACGGTTTCCAGTCCGTATTTCTCATGAGCAAATTTTGCTACGTCTGGCAGGGTGAGTTTTTTAGGACGTGGAAAGCCTGGCTAGTGCATAAACAATTTGTCCTGCTGGGCTGTTGCCATAACCTGTGAAACATCCACCACCAGGGGGCCCTGGGCAGAGAGGCGAACGGAAACATGCTCCCCACGTCTGACCTCGACTTCCCGTTCGCCATCCAGTGCAATTACACAGGGGGATTCTTTGATGAAAATGGTATCACCCACCTTCATCCGAGCTTCTTCCGTGACGGTTGCAGGCTCTATCAGGCCTGGTGCTATGGGGGCAGTGAACGTCGTGCCGACTGTACCCAAAGTGAGGTGCAGGCCCTGTAACTCACGCGGGCTGATGGTATGAAGCTGGCCACCTATTGCTGAGAGCCCGATGGTGTCAGGGCGGCAACGTGTAAGGAATATCTGAGAAACCTGGTCCAGGCTCCAGATAGCTTTAGAGCCTATATAGGTGTCCGTATGGACTGCAGCATCAACCAGTGCTATGTCTCGTACCGAGCCATCCTCGTTGAGAATCTCGAGGCAGGTTGGGCGAAAACAGCCCTGCTCCGGGCTGACCTGGCCGGAAGCTATGAGACCACCGGCAAGACCGGCTATGGTAGCCTCAATCATGAAAGGAAAGACATTGTTGGTGCCTGTGGAAATAGGCAAGATCGGTATGGTCGCATTTCCTTTGGTTACAGCTCTGCTGGTGCCGTCTCCCCCTAATACAAAGATGCAGCCAACCCCGGCTTCAGCCATGAGCCGGGCTGCTTTGGTAGAGTCGTCCTGGGAATTATCCGCACACATCGGGGCGGAGATAAGCTCGATGTTTGAGTGGATGCCCTTTTGAGCACGCGGGACAATGGCGTAGTAATCGGGCATGAACATAACCCGTTGCACGCCGAGGGAGGAAAGTCCCATCATAATGCGTCGTACAATGCGCACCTTTTCCTGATTGTCAAAAACACTGCCGTGGGCTACAAGGCGGCGAATGTCTTTACCTGAAATCGGGTTTGCGATAATACCGACTGTTGTCATAAGAATGCTTAGTATGTTGTGTTTAAGTGAAAACCGGCTGCCGGCAGGGAGTAACATACCAGCAGCCCTGGCTTTCACTGATCAATGAAGGTCGCTACTCAGCGTTGGCCTTCAACGGAGCCCATGCAGGCTCTGTTTTCCCGAGGAGAACGTGTACCGCAACCTGGGGAGGTCCGGTCATGGAAGGTGTGATTTTGTTCCCATGGCCCGGCATGTGGTTGGCTGGTACACAGTTCTCCGGCCCGCAGACAGATCGCTGAGAATATATGCACAGCGCGAATATTGGGGGTAGCACATATATTCTTCAGGTCATGTCTCTACATTACGGGCTTTTCGGGTCGTCACATCAGGAACGTATCTGTTCCACCGCTGCAACGATATCCTCAGCACCAGGGATGAAAGCTTCTTCCAGTGGTGGTGAGAAAGGTACCGGGGTAAAAGGTGCTCCCACGCGCATGATAGGGGTGTCCAGGTAGTCAATAATCTCTTCGGCAACCTGGGCCGCAATCTCTGCACCTGCCCCGCCTGTCTTTACAGCCTCGTGTGCAACAACCAGGCTATGTGTTTTTTTAACGGATTCGATGATGGTGTCCATATCCAGGGGGCTTACAGTACGGGGGTCGATAACCTCGGCATTGATTCCCTTAGCTGCGAGGGTCTCTGCAGCTTCCAGGGCGCTGTAGACCATTTTGGAAAGCGCCACGATGGTGACGTCGGTTCCTTCCCTGCATATTTTTGCCTGACCAAAAGGAATGGCACCCGCGTTATCTGGTACTTCACCTTCTACACCGTAGAGTACCTTGTGCTCCAGGAAGACAACAGGGTTGTCATCACGAATAGCTGTAAGCAGCAGGCCGTATGCATCCTCAGGAGTGGCAGGCATTGCCACCTTCAGGCCGGGAATGTGCATGAACCAGGACTCAAGGGACTGGGAATGTTGTGCGGCTGCGCCGATTCCAGCACCCTGTGGAGCTCTGAGGACCATAGGGATGGTGGTTTTGCCGCCAAACATGTAGCGCATCTTTGCTGCCTGGTTGAACAACTGATCCATGCTGACACCGATAAAATCCACGAACATCAGTTCGCATACCGGCCGTAATCCGGCAGCAGCAGCGCCCGTGGCCGCACCGACTATTGCGCTCTCAGTAATGGGTGTGTCGCGTACCCGTTTTTCGCCGAACTGGTCGAACAATCCTTTGGTTACGCCGAAACATCCGCCAAACTGCCCGACGTCTTCACCAATGATCAGTACATTGGGGTCGCGTTCCATTTCTTCGCGTAAGGCGTCGTTAAGCGCCTGCATATATGTTTTTTGTGCCATGTATTCCTCCAGAAAAATAAGTATCGCGTATAGTCAGGTTGGTGTATGTCAATCAGGCATAAACATCTTCAAATAAGTCTGCAGGCTCCGGCAATGGGCTTTCTTCTGCAAATGTTATGGCTTCTTGGAGTTCGGTATCTATTTTGGCGTGCAGCGCATCAAGCTCTTTCTCGGTGAGTATTCCCTCATCCAGCATTTTTTGTGCACAACGGGGAATAGGATCTTTTTTGATCCATTCATCGACTTCGTCCTTTTCTCGGTAGGTGCAGGCATCCCCCTCGAAATGGCCACGCCAGCGATAGGTTTTGCATTCAACCAGGGAAGGGCCTTCGCCTTTACGTGCCCGGGCAACGGCAGCTGTAATTGCCTCGTACACTGCGGTGACGTCATTACCGTCTACGATAACGCCAGGCATATCATAACCAGCGGCACGATCGGCGATATCTGTGATGGCCATTGATTTGCTGATAGGACATGAAATGCCGTATCCATTGTTTTCGTTAACAAATACAACAGGGAGTTCCCACGCACTTGCCAGGTTTAGTGCCTCCTGGGTTGTGCCTTGATTGGAAGCGCCATCACCGAAGAAGCATACTGCAACGCGATCTTCACCTCGGTATTGGATGGCCATTCCGGCACCGGTAGCAATAGGACCACCGCCACCAACAATACCGTTAGCACCCAGAATTCCCAGGTCAACATCAGCTATATGCATGGAGCCGCCCTTGCCTTTGCAGTAGCCGGTGCTCTTGCCGAAAATTTCAGCCATCATAAGCTTGAGATCGCCACCTTTGGCAATCAGGTGTCCATGTCCACGATGGGTACTGGTGATATAATCTTCTTTGTTCAGAGCAGCGCAAGCCCCTGCGGCAACAGCTTCTTCACCAAGGTAAAGGTGTACAAAACCAGGAATCTTACTGGCTGCGAAAAACTCCTGCAGTTTGCTTTCAAACTGACGAATCCGGTACATGGTCGTGTACATCTCGATCATTTTTTTCTTACTGATAGTCATCACTTCCTCCTTAATTGCTCATGACATTGTATAGCGGTCAATTTTTGTATTTTGGGTAGATGGCAGGGAATGGATATTTTTGTCCTGGTAGAATACGTTGCAGGCTGCATGGACTGGACGCATTACGCTATCTCCACAAAGACAGTTACCGCAGCATTTGCAACCAGAATGGAAGAGCATCCCTCACCGAATTCATTTACGCAGATTCCTTTGGTAAGCATTCCGCCCTGTACCGTGCGAATACCTGGCGTGCCGACCGGAAGTTCCGCCAGAACTCTGGCTGAATCAACTTGTTCGGGAAAGGGGCAGGCTACCAGCACATCAATGAGCACCCCTTCAAAGTTGTTTCGGCCTAAAATTTCTATCAGGCCGCAGAGGCAGCTGCGACCAACTGCGTCACGCACTGCCCGGCAGGCTGCTTTGGTGGCGTCCATGCCGTGCAGGTCCATGCCACAGCCCAGCTCGACAATAAATCGTTTCTTCTCCATTTCCTGTTTCCTGAGTTGTAAACCTTTCTAGGCAAGCATCATTGCCGGATCTTCCAGGCAATCCGCCAGTGCCCGCAGGAAGTTCATCGCTGGAGCACCATCTACTACGCGGTGGTCAAAGGTAAGGCTCAGGGTCATCATTGTGCGGCTGACGATGTTGCCATTCTTGTCAACCGCTGGTTTTTGCACAGCCCTGCCAACACCGAGAATACCTATCTCAGGTGGATTGATGATGGGAGTGAATCCATCTACGCCGAGCATGCTTACATTGGTGATGGTGAAGGTGCCGCCCTGGAGCTCATCCATGGTGAGTCCTCCTTTCCTCGCCTTGCCGGCAACCTCGCGGATTTCCACAGCCAGGTCTGTTAAGGATTTTTTCTCTGCATCTTTGATATGTGGTACGACCAGGCCTTCATCCAGTGCTACGGCAATACCAAGATTGACCTGTTTGTGCCGAACAATGCCTTCGTCGGTGAGCCAGGAGTTCATGTAGGGATATTTCATGAGGGTGCGGCTGACCGCTACTGCTATGATATCGTTGTAGGAAACGCGAGGTATAGCATCATTTTTTGCGTATTTTGCACGAACCCGGTCACGAAAGGCGGTCATCTCTGTGACGTCACATTCCACAAAAGCTGTGAGTTGCGCCATGTTGTGCAGGCTGGCCATCATGTTGTCTGCAATTATTTTGCGCATTCCGCTAAATGGAAGAATTTCGGGCGCAGCCGCACCGGCAGATCCTTTATCGTCCGCACTGTATGCCGGCTGCATGGCGCGCAGAACATCAACCTTGAGAATTTTTCCACCTTCACCGGTACCGGTTATCTCAGACAAATCAATGCCTGATTTCTTTGCCAAGGCAATCGCCTGGGGCGCAGCATTAAATCCAGCATATTCATCTGGCGGTGGAGTGTATGAGAGAATATCTTTCTCCGTAACCCTTCCATTGGGGCCTGTGCCGGTAACATCGTGTAAATCAATGCCCTGCTCTTTGGCAAGTCGCCTCGCAATGGGTGAGGCGAGAACAAATCCCTCTTTTGGTGTTGTATCTGAAGCTTCCTGTCCGCCCTGGGACGCCACTTCAGTTTTGGACGATGGAGCCGCTGTCTGTTCTTTTTTGTCAGGTGTTTCACCTGCAGCAGCCAGTACGCCAACCACTGTCTTTACGGCTACTGTTTCACCTGCTGGTACAACTATCTGGAAAAGTACGCCGTCGCTGGTTGCTTCCACCACATTGGTGATTTTATCGGTTTCCACCTCAAAGATGGGCTCACCCGCTTGAACGGTATCCCCTTCATTTTTTAACCACTTGGAAAGCTTTCCTTCCTTCATGGTCAAGCCCCATTTGGGCATAAGAATATCTGTTGCCACAGTATCTGCCTCCTTGTTCTGAGTCGGTCGAGTTCCCATCAAAGTGAATCGGGTTCTCTTTCTTTACATCCGGCTGATTCATGAAAAATTATGTCTGCACCAGAAAAGCAAGAAGTACGCCAACTGTAAAAGACGTAAAGGAATAGTGGCTGTTGTATGCCTTCTTTATGTTGATATATATTAGTAATTTACTGTGATGTCGGCAGGTAACCAGAGTGATGTGACGATTTAGCAAAGATGTATATAAAGAATAGTTGGATGGAGAAAAATATTGATATTTTCGAGGTCGCAAGAATATATTCTCAAATATCTTGAGTATTGTTCGATAATGAACAGCAAAAAGTGTTCGAAAATTGAACACTACAATGTGTGCCTGTGCGATAAAAGAACTCGACTTATGCTGTATTGCGAAAATATGTAACTTGCAAAAGTTGAAGTGAAAGCATCTTTATGATATGACTCGTAGCTGGACAGGTGTAGATTGATGATAACTGATCACGGGGTACGTAACCACTTGCTTCCACCTGCGTCATAATTGTAAGTGATTTCAGGTGTTCCAGATTTGTGCAAGCGTGATTCTTTGCAGGTAAGCGTAGACGCCGTTAGTCTGTCTATACGTGAAATCTCGATTATTCAAAGAGGTAAGCGACCAGAGGGAGACTCCGTGGAGTGTCTGGGGTCAGTTACCCTAAGCCCTGTGTGCTCGCAGGGCATTGGGAGATGGCTTTTGAGAGGAGCCAATGTTGTATAGAGCAGTGGTCATGTCCGCTGCAAAGGGAAAGCCTGTCACAGAGTAACATGCTCTGTAGTGCAAGGGGGAACGTCAAAATATTTTTTTTGGGGGAGAAATCTGGGCTGAAACTATACACCGATATGGGGTAGGGCGTTTACTGTTATTTCATCAATGGGCTCAGGAGATTGTCCGGGAATAGGCATATTCTTTCAGATTAAGGCATTTTGGGAAAAAAGCGCAGTCAAATATGTACTATTGCAGGCAGCATTTTCCTGAAATAGCCGAGAGCTGGTAAAAAGAGCATGCTCCGAGGCATCCCTGGGGTGTTCGATATTCTTGCAGTACATGCTTTCTGTTTTATTCAGGTTCTAAGAAATATTGTATGCACGAGCTTGTAAGAAACAAAAATACGTACACGATTGCCAATTCTTGTGAGAACAAGACATTTACGAGTCCTCAGTTTTCTTGCGGTATACCGCCGTTAGATTTGGAAACTGAACTTGATAAGACCGTATGGCGACGCTTTGTAAATGGCCAGAAGAACAGTCAGGAATATATCAAGGCGAGTGTTACCGAGTCTTGGGAACGTTGCCTGCAGATGGGAGTAGACCCCGGCCTGAAAAAGTGTAAAGATTTCCGTGAGGAACAATCCCTGGATGCTGAGCATCGTTTTTTGCGTGATGTGGTAAAAAACTCCAGTCATGAGCTTTCAGCATATCTTAAAGAGAAAGGATTGCTCTTCACCATTTCAGACCGCTACGGTTATCTGACTGGTACCGTTGGTTCACTGCATGCTCTTCGTCAGGCAGATTCCATCTATTTCGGACCTGGAGCGAGTTGGACTGAACAGAGCGTGGGCACCAATGCCATTGGAACAGCGCTCACCAATGGTCTTCCGCTGCGGGTAATAGGCACGGAACACTTTTGTGAAAGTCACCATGGCTGGATGTGCTCAGCTGCCCCGATTTTTGGAGCCGATGGTTTGCTGCATGGCTGTGTGGATATATCCGGGCCTGTGCAATTTGATCACAGCCGGAGCCTGGCCTTGGCGGTGTACTACGCCAGGGCAATAGAAGCGCTTCTTTTTCAGCGGCAGTGTATGGGCATGATCGGCAAAGTCCTTAATAATAACGCCATTGGCCTGCTGACTTTGGATAGCTACGGAAAAGTGTGTTATGCCAACAATGCAGCTGCTGATTTGTTTCATACCTCTATACACAAACTTTCGGGGCATGATGC
Organism: Desulfogranum japonicum DSM 18378; assembly: GCF_000429945.1. Taxonomy (GTDB): domain Bacteria; phylum Desulfobacterota; class Desulfobulbia; order Desulfobulbales; family Desulfobulbaceae; genus Desulfogranum; species Desulfogranum japonicum. The sequence goes on from NZ_KE386996.1 coordinate 22,989, forward strand.
TTCCAAGTGGTTTGATCTGGCCCCGTTTATGGATTTGCAGTCAGATGAAACCTTATCTGATCCGGAAAACCTGGTGGAGTTGCGTTGCCTGTTTAATCCGACCTGGAGTGTTTATGCCGCTCCTCTGACAAACAGCTTTCATCATTTGCATGGGCTGACGCTTTGTATCTACCCTCCCATCCAGGCCCGACCCCATAAAAAACAGATATATGCAAGAGAAGGTGCTGAGGATGCTTTTTCGGCCATGATCGGTGGCAGTGATTCCTTTACAAGGCTTCTGAAAAAGGCCCGCCGGGTTGCTGCCACAGACACAACCGTTCTGATCACCGGCCCCAGCGGAACAGGTAAGGAAGTAATGGCGCGTTCCCTGCACAAGGCAAGTCCCAGGGAAAAGAAACCATTTGTTGCTGTGAACTGTGGAGCCATTGCTGCCGACCTGATCCAAAGCGAGCTTTTTGGGTATGCAGAGGGAGCATTCACCGGTGCCAGGCGGGGCGGACAGGCTGGTAAATTTGAGCAGGCCGCAGGTGGGACTCTGTTTTTGGATGAGATAGGGGAAATGCCCCTGGCTATTCAAGTGAATCTGCTACGGGTGCTGGATGAAAAGGAGATCATCAGGGTTGGTGGCAAAAAACCTGTGCCGGTTGACGTTCGGGTTATTGCTGCCACCAATCGTGATATGGAAGCCATGGTTGAGGAAGGACGCTTTCGGCAGGATCTCTATTATCGTCTGCATGTGGTTCCCATTACTCTACCGCCTCTCTGCGAACGAGAGGATGATGTCCAACTCCTGGCAGATTACTTTATCAATGAGTTTGCTCAAAAACTTGAGCGACAGATTGACGGGGTAGATCCAGCCTTTCGTCAGGCATTGGCCGCTTATTCCTGGCCTGGGAATATTCGGGAGCTGCGACATGTGATTGAATCCACCATGATTTTGATGGAAGAAGACGTTCTCTGTCTGCAGGCGCTACCTGAAAACATACAGCAGGCAGCAGGTTGCCCGCAGATTGCGGAAAAACATCATGCCACGCATTTTGCTTCGCTCAATATGGATGATATACAAAAACAGGCGCTTCAACAGGCCCTTGATGAGTATGAAGGAAATATCAGCCAGATGGCAAAAGCATTGGGTATCGGGCGGAATACAACCTATGCCAAGTTGAAGAAATATAATTTGATGTAAGGGAAGCAGAAAAAATAAATTATCCAATTCTACTTGACTATCATGCATGTAATGATCAGGCTTATATGCAATACTGCATATTATTTTTCTGATATTGATGGAAAAAACGGCATGGATGTTTTCTATTTTTTATGCGGACTATATAATGATGAAAAAAATAGCGATACAAGAGTCTCATCTGGTAGAAGCAAAAAATAATAAGGATAATACCTGGTTGGTAAAGACATACAATGAGGCCGTGGAGGTTATCAGCAATGGGGGGGAGGTTGATATCGTTCGTTCCCTTTCAGATAACAGCAACGAACTGATTGAACGTATCGGCAGTGTGAAACAGCTCCATCTCTATTTTCCACATCAGGCTGAGTGAGAGTTTTTTTACAGCGAAAAGTGTGACCCAGTAATCCCTGAGCAATAACAGGCCAGAGGGATTTGCGTGATGATCATTTTTTATTCTCTCTTTCAATGGTTGTTTTGATGGATGAGAGAGTCCTCAAATCTGTGGGCCGGGCTGTTCAGCCGTGTAAGGGCTCCATCGCGATACTTATCCAGAGTATCTGCAACTGTAGATCCGGCATGGGCGGTATACACTTCAATCATGTGAGAGTGAATGAAGTGGAATGAAATTTCGCCAATACTTGCTGTCAACACCAGGTCCGCTCCAGATTCGGCAGCCAGTCGCGAGGTCTTGAGTCCTATGTGCTCTCTGGAGTGGAGATGATTATTCTTATGACAATCTACCACTTCGCTCTTGCTGTATTCCAGGGAGACCAACAGATGATAGGGCGCTCTGGCAAAATGTTGATGGACAGTGGAGTTCAGCCCTGAACACTGCGCAACAGGGATCATGGCCAGCAACTTGTCCTTTTTTTTCGGCTCCACGTGGATAAGAGTGGATTCTATATGTTCAAAGTTCCCGGCAATGATTTCTTCGACCCTGTCGGCAACATTGTGGGCCTCACTAAGGGTGGCTTCTGGCTCAGCTGTAATGATGCACTCTACCATTTTAAATGGTCCTGATTGACGGATTTTCACTTCATCAACAGAAACCACGCCACTTACCTGGCAAATAGTTTGAGTAATTTCATTACATAAGCCAGGTTCCATATTTGCGTCCATCAAGATAAGCAGGGCTATCCAAACGTTTTCCAAGCCAATTTTGAGCAGGAGAACTGCAATAAAGAGGATGATCCCACCTTCAACGTAGGGAATCTGGAAATACGCCAGAATAATACCTGCCAATACAGCCAGTGATGTGAAAATATCCAGGTATGCTTCTTTGGCACTGGCAATCAGCGATTTGGAGCCAATGGCATGGCCTACTTTGGATTCCATGGTTGCTACAACCAGTGCAGCGACTGAAGAAATGGCACTGGCAGCGATGGGAAAAAAAGGAAATGCACGGGTCTGTTGTGCGAGATGCAGTTTGTTCAGGCCGTCTTTGAACAGGTCAATGCTGGCAACGGTGATGAGTAACCCCACTATCAGGCAGGCAAAGGTTTCTGCTCGATAGAGTCCATAAGGAAATCTGTCTGTTTTACCCTGCGATGCTATCCACAGACCGAACCCGGAAGCAGCATGGGTCATCAGGTCTGCACAACTGTGAATGGCATCTGCGATGAGTATCTGTGAGTTAAACAGAAAGCCAACCGTGCCTTTGAGTACAGCTAAAGCTAAAGACACCAGAACGGAAAGAAACGCTACTTTTTGGCCTTTTTGCAGTTTTTTTGTTTTCTGGTCGTTCATCCCAATATCAGCCAATGCCTGTTCGGTAAAGAGTATACTTGTTATTTAAAAGAGCTATAAGGATCCAGGTACAGGATATTTACCATGTTTTGCGGTTAACCCTGCAGCCTGTGCCAGCCCACAGCTTGCACGGATCATACGCTGAGTGGCAGGGTGCTGTGCTTCCTCAACAATGTTACCACTTGTGAGCGTTTCCACAATGGCTCCGTCATCCATGACGTGGATGGTATCGCAGAGTTTTTCCGCAAGGGCTAAATCATGGGTAATGAACAGAGAGGCAAATTTCTGTTGTTTCTGTAATTTTTGAAAGAGAGCTATGATTTGAGCCTGAATAGTAACATCCAGAGCTGAAGTGGCTTCATCGCAAATGACCAGTTGCGGGTTTAATCCTGTCACCCTGGAAAAAACGATGCGTTGCAGCTGTCCACCGGAAAGCTGGTTGGGGTAACGGCCTAAGTATTGAACGGAAAGGTTGACACGTTCCAGGAGTTTTGCAGCCAGATCGCTGTGACCGCATCCATTGAGCAGCTTAAAATTACGATAGGGTTCCAGGAGAAATTGTTTTACTGTCATTCGTTGGGGAAAACACGCCAGAGGATCCTGGAAAACCATCTGTACCTGCCGATAATAGTCTTGGCGGTTGATGCGGAAGATATTTCTTCCCCGGAACAGTATGGTGCCTTTTTCCTGACAATGGATACGACAGAGTATCCTGGCCAGGGTGGATTTACCGGATCCGCTGGAGCCCACCATTCCAACACATTCGCCAGGATGAATATCTAAAGTGACATCTTTGAGAATGTGTACGGATTTACCCAATTTATTAAAAAATTTGTTCACTCGCTGTACACTTACCAAAGGTTCTGATGTGTTACTCATGATGCAATGCCCGTAGGTGAGGGATGGCAGCCAGTAATTGGCCGGCATAGGTTTCAGGTGGTCTGGAAAGAATATTTTGGGTTATATCGAAGTCCTTTGCCTTACCGTTCTGCATTACCATGATTTTGTCAGCGATACGGGCACATGCACATATATTATGGCTAACCATGATAATGGCGGTTCCCTGTTCTCTGCGGCGCCTATTGAACTCCTCCATGATGATTTCCTGGGTCGTGACATCCAAGGCTGATGTAGGTTCGTCGGCCAGGATCAGGTCCGGATCCATGGCCAATGAAATAGCGATGGCCACCCGTTGTTTCATCCCGCCGCTGAGCTGCCATGGTCTTGCAGCAAGAATAGCCGGAGGATCCTGGAGATCCATTTTTTCAAGTTCATGCGCAGCAAGCTCACGGGCCTCATATCTGCTCATGGAGCGGTGGTTACGTATGGCCTCGACAAACTGTCTTTCCACAGACACCATGGGATTAAGAGATGCGCCAGGATTCTGGAAGATCATGGCTATTCGTCCTCCACGGAGTTTTCGCCAGGCGCTTTCGGTATAGTTTGTTGTCTCCACTCCATCAAAAATATATGTGCCTGCAGTAATTTTTGCTCCAGAGGGAGGCAGGTTGATTAGAGCTCTGATGAGGGTAGTTTTGCCTGATCCGCTCTCCCCGACAATGCCAAGGGTTTGGCCATGCATGAGGGTGAAGCTCATATCCTCGAGGGCAACAATGCCCCCGGGATATTCTATTTTCAGCGATTGGATTGCAACGAGATTATTCATTGGCAAATTTAAGCCTGTCATCAATATAGTAGATTTCTGACACAAACCTGTGGATACCGGATATACGCTTGTTGTATACAACGTTACCTTTCTGGTAGAAGAGAAAAATAGCTGCTACGTCATCCATGAGAATCTGTGCCCCTTTGGTTCCCAGATTGTAGCGTTTGTCTCTGTCCAGGGTACGGTCAAGCTCACCGAGCAGGTTGTCGAAATCCGGGTTGCTGTATTGACCATAATTTCCTCTTGAACCTGTTTTAAAACCTGATTCGAGAAAATATTGCGGATCTAAGGTGGGAGCTGAGGTCCAACGTTCGAAAAGGAAGTCGTATTTGCCTTGTTTGGCGGCCTCGGCAAAGTTTTCCATCTGTTTAACCTCCATGCCTATGCCTACTTTTTTCAGTTCAGACTGCATGGCTATTCCTATATTTTTTGCTGCCGCTCCATGGTTGTTCATGCAGATATACTGAAGAACGATATCTGTGCCTCTAAACTCGCGGATACCGTTACCGTCACTGTCAGTAATTCCTGCCCTGTCTAAGAGTTGTATGGCTTTATCTCTGTTATACGGGTAGGCATCGTCTCCTGAATAACCAAAGGGGAGCAATGCATTAAATGGCCCGCGGGCGGGGATACCACCTGCGATTTTTTCAGCATAGACATTCTTGTGAATGGCACTGTGAACAGCTTGCCTGAATTCAGGTATTTGCATCCAGGGATGGGTAAAATTGGTACGAAGGAGAAATACTCTCAGGTTAGGGCCACTGAGTACATCCAGTTTGTTGTCTTTTTCCAGGATTGGCAGGTCTGCGGCACTGAGCTGGGTTGCCACATCAAGCTCTCCGGATTGCAGGGCCATGGACCTGGTGTTGGCATCGGATATGTATTTCACGTTCACGGTTTCTACATCCGGTTCTCCTTTCCAATACGCTGTGTTCTGTGAGAGAACCATACCTGCTTCCGGTGAGAAGCTGTCCACTTTGAATGGCCCGGTTGTGACAGGTTTGAATTGAAATCCATCAGGATCTTGAGCCGCTGCTTCAGCATCGACGATAATGAAAACCGGATCAGCCAGCACATTGAGTAACGTGGCATAGGGGCGGGTTGTTTTTATGGTCAGCGTGTTGCCCTGGGAAGTGATGGAGTCCAGTGGAAATTGTACATCCTTACGGTCCGTTATTTTCAGGGCACGCTCCAGGGATGCTTTGCAGGCTTCTGCATCAACCTTTGCACCATTTTGGAAAGTAATACCCTCACGTATGGTAAAGATGGTGGTCAGTGCATCGGGTTGTTCCCAACGTTCGGCAATGACGGGTTTGTATTGCAGATTTTCATCAATCTGCAGCAGGTTTTCACCAATGCCGCAACGAGTGAGGGTCCAGCCATGCCAGGCAGAGGTGGGATCTATGTCACCGTCCAGCCAGAAAATAGCCATGTTTACGGTTTTGTCTTTGGACGCAGCTGCCGGTGCTGTCGTACATGCCAGAAATATAGCAATGGCGATCAGTATGGGGATCCATGGTTTCATTTCATCTCCTTTGAATAGGTAGAGGTTGAGTCTGTACGGGGTACTTTTTTAAGCACCAGCAGAACAGCGAACCTGAGCAGAGGTCGTCCACAGAGCTGATGTGCATCATGCAGTGCGCTGTTTGCGTGTTATTTTCCGCGACCCTTAGGATATTTCCGGATTCAAATATTTGCGGGTGGCATCACCCAGAATGTTAAAAACAACCACCACCATAAAAGTAGCCAGGCCAGGGTAAATCACCAGCCAGGGGGCACTTTGCAGATATTCCCTGCCTTCACTGAGCATGCTGCCCCATTCGGGTGTGGGCGGCTGTACGCCAAGGCCAAGAAAGGAAAGGCCTGCCAGGGCTAACATCATATTACCTATATCCAGACTGAGTTGGGTAAGGAGTGGGGGCAGGATGGTGGGCAGAAGATAATGTCGGACCAGTTTGACCGTACCTGCACCGGCCATTTGTCCGGCAATAACAGCTTCACTGTGTATTGCGGTTCGCACCAGAACCCGTGTCAGCCGGGCGAATTTTGTCCACCAGATGATTGCAAGTGCGCAAATAGTATTGGTAATTCCAGGTCCCAATAAGCCCACCACGGCGATGGCAAAGATGAGATCCGGAAAAGCCAGAATGGTATCCGCAATACGCATGATAACAGTGTCGGTAATTCCTCCGCGCATACCTGCCGCTGTACCGATAAAGATTCCCAGAACAAAAATCATACTCAGCATACCAAAGGTCATCCCAAGGGAGATTCTTGCCCCACAGAGCAGGCGGGAAAGAATGCAGCGGCCCACCTGATCAGTACCAAGTAAATACTCTGGATTGGGTGGGGTTAAAATCTGAACGAAATCAGTTTCCAGTGGATCATGGGGAGCAAGCAATGGACCAAGCAATGCGAGAGTGACCATGATTGCTGCCAGACTCAGGGCTATGATAAATTGATGCTGTTTGTTCAACTGAAAGAGGTTCATTATTGTCCTCCGCTCAGTCGTAGTCGGGGGTCAAGCAACTCTGCTATTACATCAGCAATGAAGTTTATACTTACATAGATGCAGACCATAATAAGCACATATGCCTGGATGACCGGATAGTCCCGATGGGTTATGGATTCAATGGCCATACTGCCTAATCCTGGCCAGGAAAAAATGGTTTCAACAATGACTGTCCCACCAAGCAATAATGCACAGGAAAGCCCGAATAGTGTTGCCAGGCCAGCCAGAACGCCGGGTAAAACATGGAAGAGGACAATGGTCCATTCCCGGCATCCCCTTGCCCTTGCACCGACTACATATTCCCTGGTCATCTCTTCGCTTATTACTGCTTGAATCTGTCTTGTGTAACGTCCTATCAGAGGAATGGCCAAGGTAAGTGCAGGGAGAACAACACTTTCCGGAGCATATGGGTCTGTGAGTTTGAACCAGTGAAAAGTGACAATAAAGGAAAGTATCAGCATGAGTCCCAACCAGAAATCAGGCACTGAAATAGCCGCAAATGAAAAGAACCGGATGATGTAATCAGTGAATCTACCTGCTTTAAGTGTGGCTAAAATTCCTAGAAAAAAAGAAAATACAAACATTACACCGATTGCAACCAGAGAAAGTTTGAAGGTCATTGCAAAACGTCGTTGGATCATATCCGCAACCGGTTCACCGGTACGTAGGGAAATTCCCGCATCAAGTGTGGTCATATCCGCTAACCAATGCAGGTACTGAAGAATAAACGGCTGATCCAGGCCCATTTTTTTGCGCATTTCTTCCAGAATCTCATTGCTTGGAGAAATACCTCTACATTCAAAATAGATTTCAGCGGGATCACCAGGGCTCAGCCAGGTCAGGAAAAAAGTTAAGAAACTGGCTGCAAGCATTACCAGCAACATTTCAACAATTTTGCGTAGAATAGATCTCAGCATGACGATGGCTGTACTGCTTTAAAAGCGTGTCGGGTTAATTGATGCCAGGAAAAGTAGAGTACTGCACTGCGAACTGCACAGAAGACGATAAAAGCTGTCCACAGTCCGTGATTTCCCCATTTGGGAATGAGTAGATTCTCCATGAGCAGAAAAAATAAAAGAGACAGTATCAGAGAGTTACGTATTGGTGCGGAACAAGTGGCACCTATATAGAATCCTGCGTAAACAAGGCCAAGTGGCATGGTGAGCAGGAAAAGCAGTATATAAAAAAGATATTGCTCACAGAGGGTAACCACGGGTTCTATGTTAGTGAAAATCCTAATGAGGGGAAGGTCGAGCAATAGCAGGCCTGCTACCAGGATGAATACAAGGCCGATCAGATTAAGGTGGGCAATGGAGCGGGTTTGAGCAAAAGCGGTCAAATCACCGGAACCGACAAATTTGCCAGCAAAAACAGAGGCTGCATTTGCGAGTCCATCAAAAAAATAAGCTATCAGATACTGAAGCTGAAAGAGAATAGCATTGGCAGCAAGAATATCTGTACCCATGGAACTTCCTCTGGCCACAAAGATATTCGTCATGGTTAGCAGGCAAACGGTTCGGATCAGCAGGTCACTGTTTACAGATGCCAATTTTTTCATGGCGCTGGCTTCCAGTAGCCCCTTGCTATATTTTTTGATTGTGTTCAGGGGAAGTTGAGGGCTGATAAGCAGTATGCCGAGAAACAAACCACTTGCCTGTGAAATAAGTGTGGCGGTCGCTACACCTGCAACTCCCATGTGGAAATAGAGAACAAACAGGGTATCTAATAAGATATTGAGCATATTGGTGCCGATCTGCAGAAGCATAACCTGACGTACATGTCCCCTGCCCATGAGCCAGCCAAGGTTAACATAGCTTATCAGCACCATGGGGGCTCCCCATATGAGAATACGGAAATAACGGACCGCATGGACTGTTACGTCTGGTTCGGCATCATAAATGAGGAGAGCACCTTGCAGGATTGGCTTCTGGCAACATATGAAAAGCAGGCCAATGCCAGCAGCAATTATCAAAGGCCGTAACCATGCGTGGACCCCGGGCTCAAGCTTTTTTTGACCCAGGCTCTGTGCTGCGAATCCAGATGTAGCAACACGTAAAAAACCAAACAGCCAGTAGAGAGTATTGAAAATGACCGTGCCTATGGCGACACCGCCAATGAAGGAAGGATTATCCAGGCGACCGACCACCGCTGTATCCACAGCCCCGAGCAGTGGCTGGGTTACTGTTGATAGTGTGAACGGAAGGGCAAGGCGTATATATGCCTTATGGGAGATGGAATGAATGTGCATGCTCAGCCTGTCCACGGCGTCCGATACAGGCGAGATGTAAATACACCCAGTACCGAAGAAATGTACAGGGAAACCGCATTTATTCCCAGGGGATTATCTGTAAAAACACTTTTACCATTGCGTTTTTACATGAGAAATTACAGGCAGGTCTTCTGGCTTCCCTCCATCTTCAAAAGGCCTTCCCGTCTGGATATAGCAAACAGTGACCATACATGTTTTCGAAGATGTTACCTGCTTCGTTGGCAGGCGTGAGAGTTACAGCGGCGGGTCCGCTCCCGATTTTAACGGGATTCCCTATTAAGTTCCTATGAACACCAGTATTTCAAATGAATGTTCTGTATCTTGTACAGATTATGTCAGGGTAAGGAGCGCATGTTCCCATGATTTTCCTGGGAGGCTGTACGAGAATACCCTTTTTCCCAAGCGCGATGTCATTTCAGAAAAATACTGCTTGCAAGAGGAAGTATATGGCAGCCTTTTCTAAAATTTCTTGATCTGAGAATAGTCCTATTTTCAGGCAAGCACCCAGGGTGAACAATAGGGCGATCTAATACCAGAAATAGGGGCTTTGTCAATATATTTTGCTTTTTTATACAGGAGTTCCAGAAATGTCTTAGACCACGTTTGAGTATGACTTGGTTGACAAAGAGGTGGTTTTAGACTGAAGAAGCAGCGAGATACTTGGTTGCAGCTGCTCAAATTTCGGGTGATCTCAAAAAAAAGCTGGCGGTGTTGTTCTATTTATATGTATACATGCTTATATGTTTATGCGTAGGGTGTTTAATATGCACCCGTGTGCATGGTGAATCGATTGGATTTGCATCATTAACGGTGGAGGGCCCACAGTGACAGAAGATTTGGGATATGTAGCAGATAATGTTCCTTCAGAAGATGAACTGCATGAACTGGCGCAATTTTTTAAAGTTTTTGGAGACACAACCCGGATACGTATCCTTTCAGCACTATACATCAGGGAATTATGTGTTTGCGACCTGGTGAGCCTCCTGGATATGAATCAGCCTGCTGTATCCCATCAGTTGCGTATACTGCGGGCTGCCAAGATTGTAAAAAATCGCAAGCAGGGAAAGCATGTATTTTATTCGTTGGACGACGATCATGTGCATGAACTTTTGAAAGATGGCCTTGAGCACATAAGGGGAAACTGTGGGTAATCTGCTTTTGGGCAGTTGAAAGCATAATTCCGATTTATTACTCATATACTGCAAGTTGAGACGTACCGGATATGGAAAAGTTGACTGGATTGTTGGGCAATGTGTTGGTAGCATCATGGGATGTTCTTGTTGAATCCTCTTTGTTTATTTTATTTGGTTTTTTTGTGGCCGGTATACTGAAGGGGTTTATTCCAGATGATTTTATTCAGCGTCACTTAGGAAAGAAAAATAAAACCAGTATATTTAAAGCATCATTGTTTGGTATACCTATCCCGTTGTGCAGTTGTGGCGTTATTCCTGCCGCAGCCGGTTTGCGACAACAGGGTGCTGATCGGGGTGCTGTCTGTTCCTTCATGATTTCCACTCCGGAAACAGGTGTGGATTCCATTGCCATCACGTATGCTCTCCTTGATCCTTTTATGACTTTGTTCAGGCCAATCGCTGCATTTTTCACTGCCATGAGCACGGGCATGTTGGTAAATTTGGCTGATGGTGGCAAAGGCAGATCAAAGAAATTCAAACCGGGAACACCACTTCCAATGGCAATGGCAGGTGCCGATACACACAGTTGTGGATGCACTGGGCACGGGCATGTTGCTGAAAACCTTTCAGGACTTGCAAAGAGTTGGAATAAGCTACAGCTTGGTATGCGATTCGCTTTTGGTGAATTGTTGACAGATATCGGTCCCTGGCTGCTCTTTGGGATAGTGCTTGCTGGAATAATCACAGTCTTTCTTTCTCCAACATTTGTCTCGTCCTATATGGGGGATGGTATCCTTTCCATGCTGATTATGATTGTTTTGGCAACCCCTTTGTATGTTTGTGCAACGGCTTCAACTCCTATTGCTGCTGCTCTCGCCCTGAAAGGGTTATCACCCGGTGCAGCGCTGGTGTTTTTACTGGCCGGGCCTGCAACCAACATGGCAACGATTACTGTTGTTGCCAGGTTGCTTGGCAGGAAGACGGCTGTAATTTACGTCAGCTCCATTATGTGTTGTTCGTTGGTGTTGGGACTTATTGTAAACTATCTGTACCTTGCTCTGGGGCTGAGTATCACTCATTGGATCAGTGGTGCAGAGCAGGAATCCCATGGGATACTGTATGTAATAGCTACTGTCATCCTGTTGGCATGCATTGGCCGTCCGTGGTTTTTGAGATTGTATGCGAGGATTTTCAGGAAAAAAGTCGTATCATTACACCATGACCATCACCATGGAGATTGTTAATACCTGTCATAAAAGAGAATCTTTGTTCAAGTGTAATAGCTCACAGTGCACCTGATTTTTCCACGATCAGCCTGGCTGAGGTATGATCCAATACCCTGTGCCATCCTGATTGCGAAAATATCAGGCACTCTGTAACCAGTTACGACTCAAAACTCATTGAAATATCAGTGTAGTTAACCCCGTGATCAGTTACGTCAAGCTTAGATGTCGAGGCATGCGCGACATTTTATCGAAGACATGGAGTTGATAGCGGCGTCTTCGCTTGCCTTTGAGGATAAAAGTCTGAGCATAACGCAAAAACGGGGCAAGAAGGCCATTTGTGGAGAGGACGAGTTCCATGCTGCGCTGGGTGGGCATTTCTTTTACTGCAGATTGAAATGATTTTCAAAGGTAACGTGATTCAGCATTTTGTGGTTTCTTCCAATCGTTCTATGGCTCTTTTATGGTATGATATTACAAAAGAAAGAGCTTTAATCAGAAGCTTCTTTCCTGTTGCAAGTTCATTATTAGCAATACGAACGATTAATTTCTTAAAAAGACGACAGAGCTGATCGATATGGACAAACGGTATTTACTGTACAAGTTCTGCAAGAACGGTGAGCGTCATCTCATTACCTGGCTGACCGCCTCAGGACTGGAGGAGGCCAACCAGGCCGTAAAACTGTTACGTAAGAATCATCCGCAGGCCCAGAATCTTGTCTTGGGTGAGGGTGAATTTTTTGAAATAATCGAAGAACATCAACTGAAGCCTGGTGAATGGGAACAGGCCATCAACACGTTGGCCCTCCGCAAGGATGGTGGGCTTAATTCCGAAGTCACAGGGGGAAACGATAACTGCCCTGTGCGGTAAAAAGGATATTTATGAAAAGAATAATAGGGCTGGTAAGCCTATTGGCTGTGGTTTGCCTGGCGCAGCCGGTACTTGCCATTGGGGAAGCTAAAGTGATGTTTATCCTCGATGGTTCAGGAAGTATGTGGGGCAAGCTTGGAGGCGAAACCAAGATTGCCATCGCCAAAGACGTGATGACCGGGCTGGCCGGTGAACTGCCGGGGAATGTCCAGGCAGGCCTGGTGGTGTACGGACATCGGCGCAAGGGGGACTGTTCTGACATCGAACTGCTGATCTCACCTGAGAGCAGGGACCGGCAGGGGCTTGTAGACCAGATTTCCTTAATTCAGCCCAAGGGAAAGACACCGATTACCGATTCACTGCAGATGGCAGCAGATGAGCTGGCCGGGACAGAAAAGGAGGCCAGTATTATCCTGGTCAGTGATGGTGAGGAGACCTGCCAAGGAGATCCCTGCGCCTTGGTGCGCACGCTGCGTGAGAATGGGTTGAATGCCGTCGTTCATGTTGTCGGTTTCGGGGTTACCACCCTGGAGGCCGAACAGTTACACTGCATAGCCGATGCTGGTGGGGGACGCTATTATTCCGCTGAAAATGCCAGCCAGTTGAGACAAGCTCTGATGGATGTGCGGCACGAGGTGGAGATAAAAATGCCGGAAATTCAACCGCCACCCACGCTCCATAAGCCGACCATGCAGCCTGTTCCAGAGTTGCAGCCTGCGCCTAAGCTCCATAGGCCGTCAATGCATCCTGTTCCTAAGTTGCAGCCTGCACCAAAGCTTCATACACCTGAAAGACATACCATGCCAGAGGTTCAGAAAAGTCAGCAGGAACAATTAACCCAGCATAACGAAGCCGCTGCTGAGAATGAAGAAAAAGAAAACAGCAAGGAAATGCCTGTGAGAGAACCTGAATAATAGGTGTAACTGCTTCAGTGCCCCTGATCTTCCCGCGATCAGCCTTGCTTATGTGGGGCTATATGTGAGCAAGGCTGCTTGCAAACACCTTAGGCACCCTGCATGCAGTTACAAATACGGGAGGGTTGCCAGGTTTAGTCACTTACCCTATGAAAAGTCACGCGTATTGTTGTAATTTTATTCGGTAAAATCAGCAGCATGATTTAGTCTTGCTTCGTGCTCTTTTTTCAGACTGGCAATCTTCTCTTGTAATTGTGATATCTCAGACTCATTAGTTCCATGGTTAAGTAGTGTAAGCAACGCAGTATAGCCATGGAGCAGGTGATTCCTGTCTTTGTTGGGATCGCGTTCTTCAAGGCGTATTACACGCTTATAATAACGTATAGCATCCTCGTTATTTGCTTGTTCTGCAAATATATCCGCTATTCTCATGATCTCGTATTTTATGTCAAACGTATCTTCGCCATTGATTTGTTTGCTGACCTGCATTGATTCCTGGAAGAGGTTACGCGCTAACTCATACTCTTTTTCCTTCTGCGCAATTGCTCCCTGATTAAAAAGACAGTAGTGATAGTCCTCCCTGTTCGTCATTCCGATTGATTTGAACCGTTCAATACACTGAGCATAGGATTTTTTGGCATTGGTATAGTCATCCATGCTCTCATGATAATAGCCCGCTTCCGCCAGAAAAGTTGCATATGCAAGGCTTTGCGCACCAAATCTCAACCTTGTGATTTCACCAAGCTTTGCAATATAATGCGAAATGGATTGTTTGCTCAGTATTTCAGGACTATCATAAAGAAATGCAAACAACTCATACAAAGCCAGCTCGTCTTCATCCAGCACCGACAGGCTATTGTAGACAGACAACAGTTCGTTCATTGAAGTCTTGAGCTTTTGGCTTTCCTTTAACCTGGCTTGGTGCTGTATTAATGCCAGCAAGGTTGATATCATATCCGACGGACGAGCATTGGTCCTTTTTTGTATTCGCAAAATTTTAGCATAGAGTTGCTCGGTTTCCCCTGCCCGATCCTGCTCATAGTAGACGGCTATGAGATTTCTGAGCGAACGAATCTGCCGTTTATCATTTTCCTTAAATAGCTTGTGCCCCAGGTCGACCGCATCTTCTGCGAATCTTTCAGCTGCCGTTATCTCATCGAGGGCCAGGGATACGACGGATGCATCATTGGTGGAAAGGTATGTTCTGTAGTGGACGCTGCCGAAATGTGACTTCGCGAAGTGATAGGCCTTATTGATTATCGCTTGTGCTTCAGGGTATTGCTCTTCTGTGTAAAGATCATGGTACTGGTTATGCAGTTTTCGCCATTCATTTTTGCTTGAAGGAAGAGACTGATACCCCAGTTGAAGACAAAAGACGAAGGTCATGACACCAATGAAAGTAAGAGCAGAACGAACAAATGATTTGCGCTGTGTCCCGAATTTTCCCTCTGAAACCATTTTCGCCCGCTCATCCAAATCTAGATGAGCGTAATTTTTCTTTTTACAGAAGTCTTTGTCGACCTGATTGAGTTCCTGTAGTTTTTTTATACCCGTAAGCAGGTGCCCATGGGCCTCGGTTGAGAAATCCTTTACAAACGAATCTGCTACAAATTCAGACTTCAACCTGATTTTGCGAACAACCTGCAGAAAAACAAAAAGACCAACAAAAAAGAGAATACAATACGTCCATGGAGAAAGCAGACCAGATTGACTGGAGAGCTGTAATGCGAAATAGAGTACAACCACTGAGAACAATATTTTTCTCAGCATAGGAATATAGCGCTTATCCTTCAGGTGTCCTAGTTCATGCAATGCAACTGCTCTGATTTCCTCCGCTGTAAGGAAGTGCAGGAGATCAACACCAAGAAAAATAGTATTGGTGGATTTTACAGCGAGCGCATTCCTGAACCCCTGCCGTAGCAATCGTATCGAATGTTTGTCCAAATCATCCAATGGTTGTATTGCGCTGAGATATTTGGTTTTGAGCGATTCAGGTAAATTTTGGTGCTGTACTTCAAGCCTGAATACTGTGAAAGAACCAGATATCAATGATTTTATAGCGAGAAACGTTAACCCGACAGCGAAGAGAATATTACCACCATAGATGGTTTTATTTGTCGAATTTATCATTTCTATGCCCAACACGATAAGTGGTATGAATATGAGTGAATAGCTGAGGTTGGTGAGCCAGAAATTTGTTCTCAGGTAATCATGAAGGGATAGAGCATGAGGGGCGTGTTTATGTTTGGCGAACCAACCACCAAATAACATGATCAATATAACCAGTTGCACATACAAGAGCATGATACCCAGGGCTATGAGCGATAGCTGTGGGCCGACGGAAATATCAAGCATCAATGAAGACGCTGAAAAGCTTATAAGAAAGTAGATAAGGCTTATTATTCCCAGTACTTTATCTTTCTTTTCACCGGACCTGCTGGAAAGAGCAGAACAAACAGTCAAATATACAAAGGATAAAAGAATAAAAAGAAGAAAGACACATATTGATCTGACAGTATCACTGCTTGCCTGCCAAATCAGAGGGGAGAACATTTCAAAGGTCCAATATGTACTATGAGTCATGATACAGCTACTGTTGAATATCAGGGCCGCGAAAAAAATAGAGTATCCAATCTTGTTGGTCTCTCAGTTCATTGAGTGTTTTTGGCCCAAGGTGCAAAAGGGGAACGCGATATTTGAACATACCTATGTTAGATTGACATTATCTATTGCATGCTGTGCCCCGACAGGTCATATCATTAAAGTTGTACAACGTGGAATGACCTAGATTACCCTGGGGATAGGGTACGCCTTCTTTCAAAAAAAATGTCGCTGAATTAACTCCATACAGCCCTGCCGGAATGGTGATGGCATCTAAAATGACAAAAGCGTTATGGGCATATCGAGGACGATGACTGGCAGAACGGGAACCCTTTGCTACAGGAGGAATACTTTTGGGATTTGCAGCCAGGGTTAAATCAGCCCATCGGTCAAGATCATCGGTTGTGGCTGGCCGAAGCAGGCCTTTATTTACCAGATCGTCCAATCCCATTTTGCCTGCCAGGGGTTGTGAGTTGTCAATAAATGATTCAGGTGGAGTATCCTTGGAGGTAAACATTTGTGTTGATGAATTTATGGGAGCCCCAAACATAAGGATTCCTTTACTTGCAAAATGCACCAAGTCAACATTACGTCCGAACGCTTGATTGGAAATTGGGTTCAGCTTCCCAAGTTTTTTTTCAGTTACATAAAAATAGCCGCAAGGACCATGATTATCGTAAGAACTGTTCAGAATAGGTACTGACTCAGGGAGGCCAGCAACAGCCTGTCGATGATATCCGGATACAATTACCGCCATAATTCGGGTATCTTTACTCCAGGAAATATTCCATATTGAAGGTTCATACGAGCCAAGAAGCAGTGCCACTGGTTCTTGGGGAGAATTTACCAAGACTTCAAACCGGGTAGCCTGGTGTCCGCTTTGATCGATCTGGTACGGCGTTTCTTTACCAGAATAGGCTCCTCCGGCATATATCTTCATTTCTAAGGGAAATGTTATGTCTTCGAAGCCGCATACTCCTTGAATTCCCTGAACTTCCTGGAAATTGAAATGATAAGGTACGATGGAATCGTCCGCAAACAGTACCGTTACTGAAAGTAACAGTACTCCCACGGTACAAGCAAAAAATTTCATGGTATTTCTCATTGTTCTGAATGTGTTCGATAAACAGTCAATTCCCTATGCAGCCATGCTGCGCTGCTTATTTCAGGCTCGACCCCGCACCTGACTATATACGCTTTGCCAGATATACTGCTTTTTGTTGCCGAGTATTGTATAAAATCTTCTGAAGAATTCACCAAACCTTTACCGAGTACATACTCATACTTTTTTCGGATATGATTGGCTGCTTCACTGGCTGCGTACCATTTTCCATTACGCATAAATTTACATGGCGAAGTAGAAATAAACTGTAACAGGTGATCAATTTCAGCAGTAGTATCTTTGGTAAGTGGCGACGAGAGTGATATGGCGGGAGAAAGAATAACGAAGAGCAGAATAATTCTTAATAAATTCATGGCTTGAGGAGTAGTTTAGAGTAAAAAAAGCTAAGTTTATTTCTATCCACGTGAAATAATATATACATTTTCACTTTGTATTTTTCTCCGGGGAGCGAGCTAGAAGGAACTCCAGTACCTCATCTTGTGGATTGGCTAGGTTGAAAGGCCAATACAATTTTTTCCCAGACGATAAAGGTGGTTCGTTTCTTTCGAGGAGCACCCACTCTTCACTTCCATTGCAAGAAACCTTGTAGTGCTCAATGTTCTTTTTGTGATGAGTCATTGATGCGACGACGATACCGAGTTGAGAGACAAGCAAGATTGGCTAATGTATTTTTTCCGTGGCCCTTAAATATCGTCATCTTTGATTTCAGTAACACAACACGTATGTAAAAAGCTAGCTTTTATCAAATATTTTCAGATACGTATAGAATCCAGTTCCAACTATGTGGCAGCGGTAATACGTATCGGATGCGTTAAACTTGACTATCGATACAGCAAAGAACATAAAAAAAGCCGGCATCAGATCTGATGCCGGCTTTTTTTTTATGTATGTTGAAATCAAGCTGGTTAATCAGCCTGAATCAAGACTTCCTTCAATGATTTACTCATGGTGAAGTGAAGAGTTTTTCTTTCAGGGATGTTCATCATTTTCCCTGTTTTCGGGTTTTTCGTTGTCCGTGGTTTACGTGTACGCACGGAAAAGCTACCAAACCCCCGGATTTCTACCCTTCTTTCTTCGGCCAGAGCCTGTGCAATTTCTTCCAGTATGATTTCTACTGCCTGGGCAATATCCTGTTTGTAATAATCCCCGAGCTGAGCAGAAACTGCGTTCACTAATTCACGCTTGAGCATGATAATAAATCCTTTTTACAATTCGCAGCAGTTCGCAATACTGCTACTGTTCCAGAAAAAAATCAATAGATTCCTTCAAATCTGACCGATTACACGATCAGATTTGAAGGTATTTATAATGAGAAAGAACTACTTTATTGGGGGCGCGATCAGGATTTATCGCTGTCTCCATCCTCTGTCGCTGCGGCCTTGAGCAGGTCACCGAGAGTGGATGGGCCTGTGGATTGTTTCTGTGTGTAATCTTCAGGCATTGCACCGTCGTTATCGTCTTTCTCCTCAATTGCTTTGATGGAGAGACCAATTTTACGGTCGTCTGCAGAAACGTTGATGACCATGGCCTGAAGAGTATCATCGACGTGGAACATACCAACTGGAGTTTTGACTTTGTCGCGGGAGATTTCAGAAACATGTACCAGTCCCTCAATCCCTTCTTCGAGTTGTACGAAGACGCCAAAATCAGTAACGTTGGTGATGGTTCCCTCAACGGTGGAGCCAATAGGATAATTACTGGCTGCAGCCTGCCATGGATCTGGCTCAAGCTGTTTTACACCCAGAGAGAAGCGTTCGTTCTCTTTGTCGATTTTCAGGACAACAGCCTGAATGGTATCGCCTTTGGTATATTTTTCAGAAGGATGTTTGATCCGTTCTGTCCAGGACAGGTCAGATACATGGATGAGTCCATCAATTCCTTCCTCAATTCCGATAAAAATACCAAAATCAGTGATATTTTTGATTTTACCCTCAATAACAGCACCAACAGGGTAACTTTCTTCAACAACATCCCATGGATTAGGCTGCAGCTGTTTCATACCCAGTGAAATACGTTTGGTATCTGCTTCCACATTGAGTACCTGAACAGCAATTTCGTCGCCTACGGAAACCACTTTGGATGGATGTCGTGGTTTTTTGGACCAGCTCATTTCGGAAATGTGCACCAGACCTTCGACGCCTTCTTCAAGCTCGACAAAGACACCGTAGTCAGTGATGGACACAACCTTGCCGGTTACCTGAACGCCAGGAGGATACTGCTCTGGTACACGCTCCCAAGGATCAGATTTGAGCTGTTTGACACCCAGGGAAACACGGTCGGAATCCTTATCGTATTTAAGAATTTTAACTTCGATTTCCTCACCAACCGTGTACAGCTTGGAAGGATGGGAAACACGTCCCCAAGAGAGGTCGGTGATATGGCAGAGACCGTCCATTCCACCGAGATCGATGAAGAGACCGTAGTCGGTGATATTGGTGATCGCGCCGCGTATGGTCTGGCCTTCTTCCAGGGAAGTACGCATCTGCTCGCGCATTTTTGCACGCTGTTCTTCCAGGATTGCACGGCGGGATATAACCACGTTATTGCGTTTGCGGTTAAATTTGAGAATTTTGAACTCAAATGTCTCGCCGATAAGGCTGTCGAGATCTTTTACCGGACGCAGATCAATCTGTGAATAAGGCAGAAACGCTGGTACACCAATGTCAACAGACATGCCACCTTTGACCCTGTTGTCAATACGGCCTTCAATGGTACCGTCTTCTTCCTGGATCTGTGCGATCTGTTCCCAAACTTTTATGGCAATGGCTTTTTCCCTGGAAAGAAGCAGTCCGCCTTCGTCCTTTCTCTTTTCAATGAAAACTTCGAATTCATCGCCTATCTGGATCTCTCTATCTGGATCTTCATGGCGGAATTCGGAGAGGGAAATGTAACTTTCAGCTTTGTCTCCAACGTCAATCAGAACAGCATCGTTGTTAATGTCCACTACTGTTCCGATGGCAACTTCACCGACGTTAATTACGGTGTTATTTTCTTCCTGCTCGAAGAGTTCAGCAAAGCTCAATTCTTCAAAGCCATTGTCATCTGCCGCCATGGCGGGTTGAGTTCGGTTATCTGTCATGGATTGTTGTTCCTGTTGTGCGGTCAACGCACGTTGACCAGTGTCTCTGGTTAATAGTTATACGGATAGTATATCTGCACTGCAGATTCAGATATACCTGTTACACAAACTCAAACAAATAACAGAGTATGCAGCGAAAGACAACTGTTTCTTGTTGAAAAACTGTATTTTTTACTTTTCGGTACTCCGTAAAATGTTGGAAGAAAGAGGTTAAGTATGCCTAAATTACAAAATCGTATACTTTATCACAAATTCAAAGGGATAAATCAACCGGAATGCGACAGGGGAGCTCGGGTGGAGCTACCTGGTTCATTGCCATACGCAAAGGGTGGTAAAAAAGTTACTATTCCAAGAGGTTGCATGGTGATATAACAGTGGGCTGAATAATTCGGCGAGATGCCTCAGGCGTGTGTACTCCGCTCATCGTCGGCCAAATGCATTCAGTTCCTCCATGTAGGTGCCAAAAAGTTTTTCATAATCCGGAATAGCTTTGCGCAAAATTACTTCCAGATGCTTCAGATCTTTGGAGTTGACGGTGAGGTTGGCACTGTTCGCAAGTGCTTCCAGATCATAGAGGCTGCTGAAATGTTGACCGATCAGGATATAGAAGATATACCGGCGACGATCCATGGTCAATTTGCACATGTACTGGTGAAAAGGGGATTCTGCCAGAGGGCCATCCAGATTGTCCTGATAGACAATACAGGCAACCTGGACAAAACGCATACGCTCCAAGGCTTCTTCGTAGGATTCCAGGACAATGAGCTGATACCCAACGGCTTCCATGGCTTCGCAGATCCTTTTTCGTTCAGGAGAATCTTTGAACAGAATAAGAGCTGTGGGAACATCTTCAACTTTGTCCTCAAGGTCAAAGATTCCAGTGGTCAGCCACTCCAGGTCAGGTGGTGAAGGGGGGATGACCAGCGAGGGGTCTGCGGCCTGGCTTTGTCCGTTTTTATCAAGTTTGATGACATATTGACAAAAAGGACATTTGAGCGTCAGCAGTTTTCCCTGCTCCATACGCTGCAGGGTCTGCTCCAGCTTCTTTTTCTGCTCAGGGCTGAAATTAAGTGCTTTGTGGCAACCGGGACATTTGCTGATCATTTGACAATCCTTGATAAAAAAGTATTAGGGCATATGCTGAATATTGGATAAATCGATTTTCCTGATCAGTGACCGTGCTAGATATTCTGCCAAACCAATTCAGGCGCGGAATATACAGGGGGCGGCAACCTAATTCAGGAGATTACCAGTTGCTGAATGGATCTTCCTCCTCCTCATTTTCCATGGCCAGACTTCCGATGTCAGAGGTTTTTTCACCGCGTGAAGATTTGATGGTATCCATGCCGCGCATGATTTCGCTGCGATGGGAGGAATACGCCAGGGCTACCTCTTCAGTGATGAGTCCGGTTTCAAACAGTTCAAGCAGGTGCTGGTCAAAAGTGCGCATGCCTCGGGTGGCGCCGTCAGTGACAACGCCGTAAAAGGTTTTATCTTCGGTCTCTCCGTTAAGAATAAGATCTTTGATACGCAGGCTGGTGCGCAGTATTTCCAGAGCAGCAATGCGGCCACCGCCTATACGGGGCATCAACCGCTGACTGACGACCCAGCGGATGGTGTCGGCGAGTCTGTTTCGTATCTGCGGTTGTTCATCCTGCTCAAACATACCTAAGATACGGTTGATTGTCTGTCCTGTATCGATGGTATGCAGGGTGCTGAAGACCACATGACCTGTTTCAGCGGCTGTCAGGGCGATTTCAAGGGTTTCCCTGTCGCGAATCTCACCGACCAGAATAACCTTGGGCGCCTGTCGCAATGCAGCTCGCAAACCACTGGCAAAGGTATCAAAGTCATCACCCATTTCCCGCTGGTTAAAGGTCGCTTTCTTATGTGGGTGCATGTACTCAATGGGGTCTTCCAGCGTGACGATGTGAATTTGGCGCTCTTCATTGATGCGGTTAAGAATGGCAGCCATGGAGGTGGTTTTACCTGTACCTGTGGCACCGGTGAAGAGTATCAGTCCATTGACCTCTTTGGCCATGTCCAGAAAGACATTAGGAAAGTTGAACGCGCTGATGGTCGGGATCTTTGTTTCCAGTTTACGTAAAACAATGCTCAGCTGACCACGCTGTGCAAATATATTAACCCTGAAACGAACCTTATTGCTGAGTGAGTAAGATAAATCACAGGAGCCTTTTGTTATGAGATCCCGTAATAGTCGCTGGTTGCCGCCAATGAGATTGAGCGCAAAGACCTCCGTCTGGAAGGGGGTGAGTGAGGTGACTGGCGGGATAACATCAACCGGCACCAGGACACCGTCGCTTTCAACCTGCAGAGCTTTTCCTGCAGTGATATTGAGATCTGAAACTCGCTCATGTTTCTTGAGCATAGCTGTGATCCAGTAATCTATCTCCTGTTGTTTCATAGGCTGTACCAGTGTGCAAAAGAGTAAAGATATCCGCTAGCAGGCGAGATGGGTTCTTGCCAGTCTGTAACCGTGTAATTACATTGTTCTGCGTGGCTTTCAGCGGTTTTACAAACAAGTCCGATACGACAAGTGTTCAAGTGTATCTGTTACTTATCCGCTGGATTGTACACACAGGCCCCGTTATACTGCCTCTGTCCGGACGGAATACAGACAAGATGTGGAGTCATGCAGACTGTCCTTGTAACATGGCGTAATATAACTGTTCGGCATGTCAACGATTTTTGTTGACGGGAAAGTCGCCTGTCTGTGGGCTATGCGTGTGCATTGTGTGGTATCGATGCCTTGGATGGCATCGTTGTACCCTGGCTGGCACTGCAAAAGCCACATTTCTGGACAGACACTATCTAATAAGGTACTATCGCGCCAGGGTATCAAATTACAAGAAAAAAATGTAAAACCTTACAGTAGGGAGTGAAGAGCTATGGCAATTCCTTTGCGGAGTGCAGAAACAACAAATGGCCGGAGAATGGCTGGTGCCCGTGCATTGTGGCGTGCCAACGGCATGAAAGAAGAACAGATTGGCAAGCCTATTATTGCGGTGGTGAACTCCTTTACGCAGATGGTTCCCGGGCATGTGCATCTTCACGAGATTGGTCAACAGGTAAAAGCCATAATTGAAGCAAAGGGATGCTTTGCACCTGAATTCAATACCATTGCCATAGACGACGGTATTGCCATGGGGCATGATGGTATGCTGTATTCACTGCCTTCCCGGGAACTGATAGCTGATTCCGTGGAATATATGTGTAATGCCCATAAAGTGGATGCCATGGTGTGCATATCAAACTGCGATAAGATTACACCCGGTATGCTGATGGCAGCTATGCGTTTGAATATTCCTGCTATTTTTGTTTCCGGTGGTCCCATGGAAGCCGGCCGTGTAGGGGACAGGGCGCTTGATCTGATTGATGCCATGGTCATGGCCGGTGATTCATCGGTAAGTGATGATGAACTCCAGGCTGTCGAACGTTCGGCATGTCCTACTTGCGGCAGTTGTTCGGGTATGTTTACTGCCAACTCCATGAACTGCCTCAACGAAGCCCTTGGTTTGGCCCTGCCCGGAAATGGTACGGTTGTTGCCACCCATAAGCAGCGCCTTAACCTGTTTACCCGGGCAGCAGAACGGATCGTTGAAATGTGCGATGCCTGGTATAACAGAGAAGATGCCTCGGTATTGCCACGCTCCATAGCAACCCGCGGTGCGTTTGATAACGCCATGTCTCTGGATATAGCCATGGGAGGTTCCACCAACACAGTGCTGCATCTCCTTGCCGTTGCCCATGAAGCTAATGTTTCCTATACCATGGAAGATATCGATGCCCTTTCCCGCAAGGTTCCAAACCTGTCCAAAGTGGCACCGAACTCTCAAAAATATCATATCGAAGATGTGAACCGGGCTGGCGGTATCATGGGAATTCTCGGCGAGCTTGACCGTGCAGGACTGCTCGATACCACCGTATCAAGGGCAGACGGTTTGACCCTTGCACAGACCCTGGATCAATATGATGTGATAAGAGACTCTGCCACGGATGAAGCCAGGGCACTCTATCTGGCTGCCCCGGGTGGTACGTTAAATCTTGTAATGGGAAGTCAGGATACACAGTATGAGGTCCTGGATCTGGACCGCTCAGGAGGATGTATTCGCAATATTGAGAATGCGTATTCCAAGGATGGAGGATTAGCTGTCCTTTTTGGTAACATTGCTGAAAATGGCTGTATCGTTAAAACGGCCGGAGTGGATGAATCCATCCTGCATTTTACAGGAACAGCCAAGGTCTTTGATTCACAGGAAGCTGCATGTGAGGGCATTCTTGGCGGGAAAATCGTTGCCGGAGACGTGGTGTTCATTCTTTATGAAGGTCCCAAGGGTGGCCCAGGGATGCAGGAAATGCTCTATCCTACGTCATACCTCAAGTCTATACATCTAGGGGCACAGTGTGCATTGGTGACCGACGGCCGATTTTCAGGCGGCACATCCGGATTATCCATAGGCCATGTCTCTCCAGAGGCAGCCAGTGGCGGTGCCATTGGTCTGGTGCAGGACGGAGATACCGTGGATATCAACATTGCTGAGCGTAGCATCAACCTGATGGTGGATGATGCAGAGCTTGCCAGGCGCAGAAAAGAAGAGGAACGCAAAGGAGAGCTGGCATTTACACCAAACCGTGAGCGAACAGTGAGCAAAGCTTTGCAGATGTATGCTCGTTTTGCCGCGTCTGCGGATAAGGGCGCGGTTCGTATTCTTGATTGAATATCATCGAACCTGGGAAATTAACGGCAATGAATCGGGGATGTAATGTTTCCACTCTACGATGAAAACCCTACCAGCCGTTTTCCCATAGTCACAGTGGCCATTGTTATACTCTGCAGCCTGGCCTGGATATTTATTCAGGGTATGGGACGAGAGTATGCCCTGGCCACTTCCATGTGCTCATTGGCAATTATACCGGCTGATCTTCTGGGCAGCGCACCCGCTGGAATGCAGGTGCCGGTCGGGCACAACCTGGCATGTGTGCTCAGTCAGGGATGGCCCTGGTATACCATGCTGTCCCACATGTTTCTCCATGGCAGCTGGATGCATCTGGTAGGCAACCTCTGGTTTTTATGGGTTTTTGGCGATAATGTCGAAGATGCCATGGGGCCGCTTCGTTTTGCTGTTTTTTATCTGCTATGCGGCCTGGTGGCAGCCGTTGTCCAGGTCATGAGTAGTCCAGACAGCCTGCTCCCCATGGTTGGTGCTTCCGGAGCAATTGGCGGTGTCATGGGGGCTTACGTTCGTCTCTATCCCCATGCCCGAATAAAAACCCTTATATTTTTAGGCATCTTTATAACAGTTGTCTCTGTGCCAGCCATCTTTATGCTCTGTTATTGGTTTGGTATGCAGCTTTTAGGCATAGTTTTCTCCCATGGACAGGAAGGCGGGGTAGCATTTTTTGCGCACTTCGGAGGATTTGCCGCAGGGTTCCTTCTGGTTGGAGTGTTTAGAAAGTCTGTTTCTTCCTATCGGTAGTGCCTGCTCATAAGTTGATGATAGACATCCTGAGCATCATATTTCAATTAGTTCTGAGTCGTAACTGGTCGCAGATGCTTCAGATTTGTGCAAGCGCGGTTTTTCGCTATAGGCTATCTATGCGAGAAACCGCGATCGTGCAAAGATGGAGTGCCTGCGATCAGTTACATCATATTGGTAGTAACTATATAGAGATAAATGCAATTTCTTGAATGTCCCTATTGCTCTAAAGAATGTATTTCATATCCTTCGTATGGCGGGGCTTTTTATATGTTGAACCCAGGTAAAAAGTGTCAATATTGCGGTGGTAAAGTATCACTGAGCGTCATCAATCTACTTGCATGCTACCTTGTTGGAATTTTAACCCTGGTAACAGTAATAATTGCTGGATGTATATTTTATGCCGTATATCGGAAAGTAATGAGTTACACTCCAATTCCAGAAAATATAATAGGAGTTCTGCTGTTACCGTTCATGTTGTTTGTAACAGTTGTTTTTAATTTAGTTTTACTGCCAAAAGTATTTGATATTATCAATATAAAAATATTTAAAAAAATATTAATACATATTAGTGTGTTATAGTAAAATTTTATTTGTAACGAGTTCGTGAGGGTATGCCGATTTTTAATCCAAGAAATATTTTCAATTCAATTATTCGAATTAAAAATGAGAAACTACTTATTTGATCAAAAAAAATGACTTAAGTAGCATGGTCAGTTGTAAGAAAATTGATGATCCAGTTTTGTTAGCCCTCTATAAAATGCTGTATCCTTACACAAAATGTATCTTAATTAACAGTGATGTTATATATATAAATTCTAATTGCAATTTTGTAATATATAACGACTCAGTTTCATATGATGATTTTATATCATTCATCATTCAAAAATTCCATAATATGAGTAAGGAAAACAATGGCTGGATCCCGTTACGGTTGTTTTTACCTAGCGGAGTAGTACAAATAATAGCAATATGGGTGTTTTTCATTACATTAAGAGGTTTTGAAAAAACTATTCAATATTCTGTCCTGGCTAGTTTGGCAATACTGCCTGTCTGTTACTTTTGGGAGAGGCATGCACGCATTGCATTTATTAGAAAAAATCTTAAAAATGAATAGGTTCGATAGTGAAGGTATTAGAATGTATTTCTACATATATTTCAACGTACATGTCTCCTCTTCAGCTTCATCATTTTTCCTGAGACGTCCAGATAAGAATCTTTTTTCAAGCAGTAGTTGATCAGCACGGCTTCCCGCTATAGTCATCTCTTTGGGAAACCGTGTTCATCCTGATATTGGGTATTTGTGAGTAGTCACTCTGGAAAATGAAACTTCCCTGGCCTGTACTGGATTAGGCATCAACATCTACGCTGGAGGTGTCAGCATCCGTGCTGATATTGCTTGCATACCCACTGATCAGTTCCAGCAGGTCTGTGATGGTTTCGTCATCAGCATTATCCAGGTACGATACCAGGGCGTCACGCATACTTCCACCTGCTGCCATGTTGGGTGGCGGTCCGAACTGCTCCATTATTTCAGTCATCATGGTATCGAGTTCATCCTGATTCAGCTCGCTATCACCATCTGTGTCATAGGTTTCGATAACATCAGCCACCTCCATGGTTTCACCGGTCATTGAAGCGATTTCATCTACAAACTCACCTAATTCTGCTTCGCTGAGCGTCTCGCTGTTATCCGTATCAAGTTCAGCAAATGTTTCTTCCGGAGATGGTGGAGGCTTTGGCATGGGCCGTGCTGCCATTTCATTAAGTATTTTGCTGAGAGGGTCTGTGGATTGGTTTGATTGATAACTGTTTATGGCCTGTTGGAAGAGTCCTGACTGCTGTGCAACCGGATTGGCGTTGAGCATGAGTTCCTGCATCATGACATCAACTTCAGATGTACTCAGGGATTCATCTCCATCAGTGTCATAGGTTGAGATGGCATCTGTTGCATCTATCTCGGTACCGGTGATGGAGAGAATTTCTTTTGTTAAGCTCACTATTTCAGTGGCATCAAGACCACCATTCTCGTCCGTATCAAGTTCAGCAAATTTTTCTTCAGGGCTTGGGGGCTTCTTCTGGTTTGCCTGTTGGGTATACAAGCTTCTCAAGAGTTGGCTGGAGCCGCTTATACTTGTTACCATTGTTTTTCCTCCTGCTTGTTGTTTAAGACAAGACTAAACCTGTTAAACTGCGATTTGGAGCCTGTAAGGTTTTATCGGCAGGCTGTGCACATTTCTGCGTTAAGAGTGCGGAAATATGTGTAAAGATACGTAAAGTGATTTTTAGGTTTTTTAGGCAAAGTGAAACAACTGACAGCATAAACGTCCCTCTTGGCTCTTTCGCATGGAGTGCAGCCAGAGGGAGAAGTGTAAATCAACGTTAAGTATCACTCTAGTTACTTGATCTTCATCTTGAAAAAGCATATTTTCTCCCATTTACCGGCAGTTGTATATTTCACGAATTTCATGATACAACACCTATACGGTGCACTGCCCGCAACGTCGATTTTTTCCCCACTCCATGAGACAAACTGTATGAATGAACAAGAGCGTATTCTGGTTATTGATGACGATATCGAGCTTTGCGAGTTGCTGACCAATTACATGCAACGCGAAGAGTTTGCCATAACAACTGTACATGATTCTCAGCAAGGTCTGGATATGGCCCTTTCCGGAGAGTTTACCTTTGTCGTCTTGGATGTCATGTTACCGGGCATGAACGGATTTGACGTGTTGAGAAAAATTCGTTCAACTTCACAGGTACCCATATTGATGCTGACAGCACGGGGGGATGACGTTGACCGTATCGTCGGCCTTGAACTGGGAGCAGATGATTATATGCCCAAACCCTTTAATCCCCGTGAACTTGTCGCCCGCATTCGTGCGATACAGCGCCGTAACGTGGGGGACCGGTCAGGAGATACTGGAGGACAGAAAGATCCGGACACTCTGACAACTGTGGATGTCCATATTGACCTGCGTACGATGACGGTTGAGCAGAATGGGGTAATTACCGCCCTCACTGGTGCAGAATTTCTTCTGCTCAAAGAATTGGTACTGCATGCAGGAGAGGTGGTTAACCGCGATGATCTTGCCCAGAGAGTATTGGGCCGCAAGCTTGAAATGTTTGACCGTTCCATTGATGTGCATGTGAGTAGTCTGCGCAAGAAACTCGGTCACCAGGTGAATGGACTGGAGCGCATAAAGACCGTACGTGGGGTGGGATACTTGTATGCAGCTATTTAGTACCTGCCCTCAAATGGTCGTATTGGCGTTTTGTTCCTTGTTGACCTGCATTCGACCGAAAATTCGCATTTATGAATAAGCACTATTGAGATTGCGTATTCCGTTTTTCAATAGTTTCTTTTCATAGAACACGTAAAGTGTATGGGGCGAATCCCTATGCATTGGCTGGAGGGTGAATAATATCATGCGAAGCATTTTTTTGAAATTTTTTCTCAGTGTCTTTATCACCGTTGTGTTCTCCAGTGTCATCAGTAGTATTGTCACCTATTCCATATCACATCGTTCCCTTGAAAATGTCCGTGAAAGATTCCACGCTCATTTTACGACAAACCTGGCTAGATCTCTGGTTGTTATGGGGAAATCGGCCTATATTGTTTACGAAAGTCAGGGACAGGAGGCGTTTACTTCCTTTGTTCACGAGATGCAGGATTCCATGCGAACGGATATTGTCCTGTTTATTGATGGCACAGTCATTGGCCACCATAAAGGTTCGGATTCCCAGGTGGCCTTCATGGCCCAAAAGGCCGCTGATCTGCCCGGGTTACAGATTGAAGAAGTGTCATCACTGTTGTATGCCGCCAAACAGTATCAGACACAAAGTGGACAACACTATGTTGTTGTCGGTGTGCATGAATTCATGCCGCCTCCCAGACCAGGCATACAGGGCCCTCCTCCTCGGAAGCCTGAGCCGGGATCGTTACATGTAACAGGCATGAATTCGAAGACTGGTATCGTTATTCGCTTGATAATTTTAGGTTTAATTGCCAGTCTGGTCTGCTTTGGCCTGGCTCGATCTTTTAGTCTGCCTATACGACGCCTGCGTTCAGCAAGCCGTCAGATTGCTGAAGGCGATCTCACTGCGCGGGTTGGTCCCATGCGGGGATTTGCAGGACGGGAACTGGCTGAATTGGCCCACGATTTTGACGAAATGGCTACGCAGATGCAATCTCTGGTGGAGACTCAGAAACGTTTGATCAGAGACATTTCCCATGAATTGCGCTCACCATTGGCACGGTTGCATGTTGCTCTGGAATTGACCCGTACCCAGGATCCAAAAATCATAGGGAGTATGCTTAATCGCATAGAAAAGGAAGCCCAGCGACTGAATGTATTGATTGGTGAACTCCTGACATTGACCAGGATTGAGCATGGGTCGGAACTTGGCGGGAAAGATGATGTTCACCTTGATGAATTGATTCGGGACTTGATCAAGGACGTTCGTTTTGAGTTCTCCAATTCTTTAAAAGCAGTAGAGTTACTGCACGTGGATCAGTTGCATCTACAGGGTAACAAGGAGCTTCTTCATCGCGCGCTGGAAAACGTGTTGCGAAATGCCGTATACTACACCGCAGATAAGACTGTCGTGGAGATTGCCCTGCGAAAGGTAGATGGAGAGGAAAACGATGGGCAAGGTTGGGCAGAGATCACCATACGGGATCACGGGCCGGGGATTCCGGAAAATGAATTAGCCTATGTCACCAAACCCTTTTACCGTGTTTCCTCGGCACGAGACCGTCAAAGCGGTGGAACAGGCATTGGTCTGTCCATTACTGCAAAGGCCGTCAGTCTGCACAACGGTCAAATAACCATCACCAATGCCGACGTGGGTTCAGGTTTGCTTGTGGTTATCAGACTTCCCATCTCGCAAGGGAGTGAATGTACATAAACAGCATGTATATCCGTGAGTTTTTCGGGGTAGATGCCCGGCTATTGTATGTGAATATGGCCCTTACAGCGTTCTTTATTGCTTTAGGTTTTGGGCAACTGCCCGACTCAGATCTTCGGCGTTGTATGGTTTTCGTATGATCGTCTCCAGGCCATGCTTTTTGAGGGTGTTAAGGTCGGCATCCCGGGTAAATCCTGAAGAGATGATAATCGGCAGGTCAGGGGCTATTCTTTTTAGGGCCAGGAAGCATTCCGTACCGTCCATGACAGGCATGATCATGTCCAGGATAACGAGATCTATCTTCTCCTGATTTTGTTGATATATTTCCAGGCCGTGCTGTCCGTTTTTTGCCTCCAGGGTGGTGTAGCCAAACTCTTCCAGCATCATGCGTACCGTCATCCGGACCACCTGCTCGTCATCCACTATAAGTATGCACCCGCTTCCCTCCACTGTGTTGGCCTGGGCTTTTTCTTTTTCCGGCGAAGCTTCGGTCACGGGAAACAGCAGGGTGAATTCCGTACCCTGTCCTGGTTCACTCTGAACACGAATGGCTCCGTTATGTTGCTGCACTGCACCGTATACTGCAGCCAGTCCCAGACCGGTCCCTTTATCTGCTTCACGGGTTGTGAAAAAAGGTTCAAAAATATGTTTGATGTGCTCTTTGGAGATGCCGCATCCGGTATCACGGATACAGAGCTTGATAAATCTGCCGCTGTTCAGGGGAAACGGATATTCTTCACAATCTTGTTCATTCAGGTCTACATTGGTCGTGTCAATGGTGAGAGTGCCACCCTCAGGCATTGCGTGGCCTGCATTGATGCCAAGATTGAGCAGGCAATTCAGCAATTGAGAGGAATCGCCAGAAATATCGTGCTTTTCTGCTTTGGTATGTACCTCGATAACTATTCGTTTATCCAGTGTGCGTTCCAGAATTTTTGCAGTATCACCGATCACTTTATGTAGATCGACAACTGTAAAAGCGATTTTTTCCTTCCTGGAAAAAGCCAGTAATTTTTGGATCAGTTCACTGGCTCGCAGGGAAGCCTGACGTATTATCTGCACCAGCCTTTTTTCTTTCTCTCCAACTTTCAACTGCAGAATATCGGCCGCACCCATAATGCCGCCAAGCATGTTGTTGAAATCGTGGGCTATGCCACCTGCAAGCTGGCCTATAGCATCCATTTTCTGACTATGGCGGAGGCGCTGTTCAATTTCGGCCTGTTTTGTGGTGTCGTCGATACGGATTACGGCTCCCCCGAACTGCTCTGTAGAAAAAGGAGCGACCATGAGGTCCTGGTATATGGTGTTTCCCATTTCATCCGTAAAGGTATATGAAATTGTGTCTGAAGTGTTGCTTTGTATACTATTTACAAGGATCTCCCTGTGCTCCAGAAGATTTGGAAACATTGAAAAGAGAGGCTTACCATGAACTTCATTGAAAGAGGAATGGAGAGTCTTCAATCCCTGGCTGTTGAGTTGATTTATATGTAAAGTGCTATCTACGCCAATGATGATGGAAGACATGGCATCGATAATGCTTTGAAGCAGCATTCGACTCTGCTCAGTTTCTTGTTCTGAAAGGGCCAGTTTGGTAATGTTTGTGGTGAGATCGCCCATGGTACGGTTGAGTTCACTGGACATACGGGAAAACGCATGGCCAACCACATTAATCTCGTCAACATGATGTTCCTGCCAGGTAAAGGGTTTTTGGTCTTTGTAAAAATTGCTGACAGCTTCTTCCAGGAGGAGCAGGGGAATACTGATAATCCTGCTTAATCTGGCGATAATCAGCAGCAGCAGTGTCCCGGCGAGGAGAACGACCATGAAGGTGATTTTGGTAAGAGATCGTATTGGTTCGAAAATTTCGTCTTGATACCCCGTCGCAACAAGATACCAGCCAAAATCGTCAAGTTTTTCCATAAAGGCGAATTTATCTCTTTCTGTCTTATCGGTGGGATTTTTCCATGAATAGGTAAGGAAACCATCAGGAGTTTGTTTGAGGGATTGAATAACTTCCCTTATTTTATCTTGATTGGCATCTGTTATTGCATGTTGGTTTGTTTCGTAGGCAGGGTGGATGAGTAATTCATCGTTTTGGTCAAAAATGAGAAAATAGCCGCTTTTCATGATTTTGACAGGTTTGATCAGGGCGCGCAAATCTTCAATATCAACCAGATCTACAAATTCATCCCTGTAGGACGATGCGCCAACTATCCAGTTCCATTCAGGAAATTCTACAAGGTATGCTGCTTTTTTTCTCTGGGAATTGTCTTCAGGATTTTTCCAGTTGTACTCTGTGTAACCATGCCTGACTTTTGCCCATACCATGCAGCCTTCAACATCGGTGCAGTCCTGTTTGCGAAGATAAGGGTGGATATCCAGCAAGAGTTGATCACCCTGTTCGCATACTGCCACAATGTAACCACTTGAGCCCACCGACATGCGGGTAAAGTAGGCCTGAATGCTATCTTTGGCCTGGTTTTCTGTCTGCAGGCCCTTCATGTATGCAGCATACTGGTGCTCTATGTAGGTAAGGCTTGTTTCCGTAATTCCCCTGAGATAGTTGGTGATGGCAGTATTCAGGAGGCTTTGTGCTGCACGGTGCATCTCCTTTTCTGTTTTTTTCAACTCCTGCCAGGCATTTTCTTTCAGGCTGTTTCTGATTAAAACATAATTGAGAATAAAGATCGTGCTGACCGCTATGAGCAGTAATGGGCCGATATGTAGAAATAAAATAGAGCGAATTTTCATCAACGTAACAGGGGAGTTGTTAACCTGCTCTCATTATAATTGGTCGCGTGGTTGCAACGTGCGTTATTAATTACATCTCTTCACCAATCCGCTAGTGCTGCTTATAGTACAACTGTTACTTTTTATTATACGTGCATTTTTCCCGAAGGGCAAAGTAGGGTTGAGATTATCGGTAAAAAGCCATATTTTCAGTCAGATAGTACTTTTAGGCCAGAAACTTGGTAAGGAGAGATATGCAGTTAAAAGACAGAGCTACAATTGAGTTCAGTGTGCAATGGACAAGTGTGCAGGCAAAGCACAACGACAGGATATATGTCGGTAATGTCGATTTCTGGCGCGATACGATTCCCTGCACGCTGGAACAACAGCTTGGCAGTGTACAGGAAAATGGATGTTGTCGTATAACGTATCCGGAAGGTGCACTGCTTGCCCCTTGTTCCGAAAAGCAGATACGTACCTTTCCTGAAAAAATGTTTGATGCATCTGTCGACGGACGCGCACTCTCACCAAGGCTAGGCCGGTTTTATCCCCAGGGGTATGCACATGCGGGTTTGTATTGTTTCAGGCAGAGTCTGCAGCCATTTCGTATCATAGAAAAATCCGGGGGGACTCTCACAGGGGACATGAATCATCCGTTGTGCCGGTATCCTTTGACTGTGTCTGCAACCCTGCTGTCCAGGGATATGTCCGGAGCTGAACGGGGGGGCAGTTGTCATGATATTGCTGAACTGCTCACTGCAGACGGACCCGGTATGCAGGCACGTTATCCTGGAAAAGCAACTGATTTTTATACGCAATATCCCTTTCCAAGGGAAAATGACGGACCTGATGAGCACTTTTATCGTCAACCCAGGATGGTTAATCATCTGGATGCAACGGCACTTGAGCAGATCCAGGCCCTATATGGTCGTCTTGTGCCGGAATCAGGCAATATATTGGATTTAATGAGTAGCTGGGTCTCGCATCTTCCTGATTCGTTGCAGGCGTGCCGGGTTGCGGGGCTTGGCATGAACAGGCAAGAACTGGATGCCAATCCGGTGCTGCATCAACGGGTCATCCACGATCTTAACCGGGAAATATCGCTTCCGTTTGAGACAAACAGTTTTGATGCGGTTATTTGTACGGCCTCCATTGAATACCTGACACGTCCTGTGGAGGTTTTGCAGGAAGTTGCAAGGGTGATCCGGCCTGGTGGTATCAGCGTAACCACCTTTTCAGACCGATGGTTTCCTGGAAAAGAAATAAGTATTTGGGCTGATTTGCATGCTTTTGAACGTCTTGGCCTGGTGCTTGATCTGTACCAGCGCACGGAAGCATTCACTAATCTGCATACCGAATCCTTTCGCGGTCTTCCAAGGCCTTGGGATGACAGGCACATTATGGAGCGGCAGGTGTCTGATCCAATATTCGCAGTATGGGGAACAGCGCTGTAAAAGATCTCAGTGGTGTTAGGGTTACGGAAAAAATAAATTATCCAATCTTGCTTGTCTCTCAACTCGGTAAGGTCGTCACGTCAATGGTTCAATACGGCCAGTATGGAACCATTGACGCGACAACGTTACCAAACCGATATCCTACTCAATTTTTGGATATTTATTATTTTCTGCGACCCTTAACCCGGATTTTCACGAGCATTTTTTGTTAAGGAATGCGGGATAGTATTCAAAATAACTCCTCATAGAGGAGGTTGCTCAGCTTGACAACTTCCATGTATTTATAACTGGTTACAGGGTGCCTGAGGCTTTCGCAAGCAAGCAGGCTGGCGTAGCGTATTGGGTCATACGTAAGCCAGACTGATCGCGGAAAAGTCTGGCACGCTGTGGTCAGTTAGGTTCAAGTATGTTTTTAAGTGTCAGGGCCAGGCGTTTTTTGGTAAACGGTTTCTGCAGAAATGGTATACCTGAATCCAGTACGCCATGATGTACAATAGTGTTGTCTGTATATCCGGAAACATACAGTACCTTGAGCTGAGGGATGTGTCTGCGTAAACGATCTGTCAGCACCTTGCCATTCATTTCCGGCATGACTACATCGGTAATAACCAAATCAGGAATACACTGCCCGCTTTTCACAAGTGTCAGGGCCTCCTCACCACCTGTAGCGCTAACCACACGGTATTGCATGGATTTCAGCATGATCTCGCACAGTTTTCGGAGAGCGGGCTCGTCTTCAACCAACAGGATCATTGCGTTGTTTCCCTGGGTTGCCATTGCGTTTTTCGGGGCACTTTTTTTGGTTGTTTTCTGCGTCGTCCGAGGCAGATATATCTTAAAGGTAGTTCCCATACCCGGTTCGCTGTATGCCCATATGTATCCTCCTGACTGTTTAACTATTCCATAGACTGTAGCCAATCCCAGGCCGGTTCCTTTCCCCTGTGCCTTGGTTGTAAAAAAGGGATCAAAAATGCGTTTTCTGGTAGTTTCATCCATGCCATGTCCTGTGTCTGTCACAGACAGCATGACATAGGTTCCTTGTTTTATGCGCACATGGGTTCTGCTGTACTGCTCATCAAGTTCAACACTGGTCGTTTCTATGAGTAGAGTTCCTCCATCTGGCATGGCGTCCCGCGCATTCACAGCGAGGTTAATGACGACCTGCTCGATTTGTGTTGCATCAACCAGAACCGGGGGGATATTTTTGCTGAGCATGGTTTTCAGTTCAATGTCTTCACCTATGAGGCGGGCAAGAACACGCTCAGTGTTGAGAATGATTGCGTTGATGTCTTCAACTTTGGGTTGCAGGGGTTGTTTTCTGCTGAATGCCAGCAATTGATGGGTCAGTTCTGCGGAACGTTTACCAGCTGAAAGTATTTCCTGGGCAAATGTGCGCAGGGGATCATCAGGGTGAAGCGCTTCAAAAAGTTCCTGACCATAGCCCAGGATGACATTGAGCATATTGTTAAAGTCATGCGCGATCCCACCGGCAAGGGATCCGATGGCGCTGAGTCTTTCAGACTGGACAAGCTGTTTTTGTGATTCCCGAAGCTGTTCCTGCTGTGCTTCCAGAGCCTGAGCCATTTCATTGAAGCTGGTGATTACCTGATTGCTGCCTGCACTGTCAGGAATATTATGCAATCTGTAGCTCAGATCGCCATTTCTTACACTGTCCAACGCTGTTTTAATTTTTGTGTTAACGATGTCGAGCATACGTTCCTGCGGAAACATGGAAAAAAATATCCAGCGAAGTTCAGGAATGGTTGTGTAGAGAACCTCATACTTCCGGCAGTCTTCCAACATAAGCTCCAGCTTACCGGTATGAGATGAAATTAATTTTGATACCGGAATATTGGCAAATTCTTTACTTATGTAATCCAGCTTTTGCTGATAAATGGCACCTTTTTCCTTGTCGATTTTCGTTTCGATCAGAGGATGGGCAATGATGTTTTTGCCATAATCAGCAATGAAGTTCTGTTGTTCAGGAATTTGCCGGATGAACATGTACTCGCTGTAGAGGGGAGTCATGGGTAAGTCGATGCTCCATACCCCCGTAAAAGTGTCACCCTCGTAAACAGGAATTGAAACAGAAATAATAAGCCCCTTGCCTGCATAATCTATGGAGGGGGCAGTCCACTGAATAGCACGTTCGGGATTGTTTTCCGGAGCAACTGATATCCAGGTGTGATAGGTTGACCAGTCAAAATCAGCGGTAATGGCGGTGGCCTGATCGATATAGGGGAATTGCAACGCGAAATTGGTTGCATCCTGGTAATATATCCAGGCTGTTTCAGGAAGCCTCTCCTTAATTTCTTTCAGGAAAGGTCCTATGTTTCTGAGGGCGAACATACGCGCGCTGACATCATGGTTGTTGCGTAATTGAGGGTGGCAGGAGTAACTTACAGCATCAGGTACCAGGCAACCGTTGCGGTACTGTTCCAGATGGCTGAGATTTTGCCAGAAACCGTCTGGACAAATTCCATAATTTTCATCTGCAAACCACTTTTCGATATCAGCAGGATCGGCGGTGGTTTCTTGCAATAGGATGAGTGTTAGCCGTCTCAGTTCATAAAGGGTGTCGTAATAGCGGCGGATTGTACTCTGCAGGGCTGTAACTGCTCTGTCGACCTGTGATTTGACTACTTCCATCTCGTGCATATATCCACCTTGTAAAAAAAGGGAGTGATGTTAAGAGTTTTGGTGATCAAATACAGTGTTTGCAGTATCTAATGAGTTCTTGTACTGCTTGCTGTGATCGCCTTCCAAGGCAATAGGGTAGAAACCTGAAAGGCTGTTACGATAAGTATACAACAGATGTGAGTAGCTCTCTTGATTGATGTGAAAAAAAAGAATTTTAATGACGGAATAATTAAACGAGGGAGAATCTGAATTTGCGTTTTTAGAAAAGAATATAGTGTTTCCAGCTCCTCTGCGGGGCAGGTCAGCTGCTTGAGCAGCTGGATGGTTCAAATAAATTTTTTAGCAGCCGATTTTCATGTAGAGGTATATCGTCAACATTAGCAGGTTGCCTTCTATCCTTGGTAAGGCCATATTTTGTGGAGAAAAGGTTCTAAAAGCCAGTTTCAGCCACTCGACACGGCCAATGCAAGGCATCTGAAATTTCTATTTGCCTCCGAATGTGTTAATTGCTTGGTGTTGTTCAGAGTTGTCGTAAAAACAACATGATGAATAGGTGTTTTTTGGGCTACGGGCACCAGCTGAAGAAGCAAGATATAGTGCAACAAGACTGATGAGAAAATCACGATACTACCCAAAACTATGTAAGAGGTATTATTGCTCTCTGTTAATACATATTTTGTTGGATTTGCTTAGTACCGGTAGTAGTTGACACATTTCTTTTGATGAAACTGTTTCAAAACAAATCTTAAGAATGTGCGTGTATTCTGTATTTGGGAAAAAATTTTCTTTTTCAGATGATAAATTAATATTATAGAATATAATATTGTTATTCTTGAATATTCCCCAGCTATTAGCATCATGGCGATTTTTTTGACAATAAAGAGTATTTAGCAATGTATAGTTTCTTTCTTTGATACCTCTTTCAACTTTTTTTTTGAATTCACCATTTTTGTCAATTGCTTTGGCATTGCCTATATGTATTGCCAGTACTATTATTATGAATGCAAAAAATGATAAATTTGATTGTGTTTTCGTGAGAATAGATCGTTTGTGCAAATTCATTGTAATTTTTTATTTTGTTGTTTTTGTGTTTGTATGTATTTGATATTATAAGCGGAAAGATCGCCTCGTCTTTCCGTGGCATATATTAGCGTGAAATCGTAGATGTCTCAAGAATGCTGTTCATTACTACGCAAATATCCCTTGATCTGGTTAAAAACCTGTGTGACAGTTATAGCCTGAAGGCATTTATTATCTGTGCAGCTGTTTTACGGTGGTTAGCTGCGCTGACGCAAGGGAGAGCAGGCAAGTCCTGCATAAATGGGCGTTGAATGGCCTAGAGAACCATATAATGCAGGCGTTTCAGGGCCAAAAAGAACAAACGTGGGAAGTTCTGTTATAGCTGAAAAATGTCCAGGTCCGGAATCATTGGTTACCATCAAGAGTGCTATTGAATATAGAACTGGTAATTCGACCAGCGTTACCGCACCAGTGAAGTTAACACATCGATGGTGACGAACTCTTCTACAGAGTAGTTCGGCGCCCTCGCTCTCTGATGATGCCCCAGTGATTAGGATAAGAAGGTTTTTTCTTTGATCAACAATTCTTTCTGCGAGCTCTTGATAACGTTCGGGCATCCAACGCCTCTGGGGCAGTAGTCCACTCGCGTTGGGATTAATCAAGACAATCTTGTGATATTCCGGGTCGTAGTCTTGAAATCTGTTGCTAATAATCCCTTGCATTCTTTTTTGTTCTTGCAACGTTGGGTGAACCGTTGGCAAGATAATGTCCTTATCTGGAATATGAATCTTGGAATAAGGAATTTCCTCCACTTTCGCTTCTAGAGCATAGACAAGGGCAATAAAATTTTTGGCAATATGCATGTGAGGATTATATGATACTCGATGGGTAAGAAGTTCACCTCTATAGAGCCCTTCATTATGAAATGAATAAAACCCAACTCTTCTCTCTGCTCCAGATAGACCGGTAAGCAAAGCCGTAAAACGAGAAAAAAGTTCGAGGTCGATAACGGTATCAATATGTTTTTTTCGAGTCCAGTAAAGAAATTTGGCGGTATCGATAAGCAGCACCAACAGATTGTTTTCACGCAAGGTGAAGATATGCTCCTCTGTGACCGTATTCAGTAGTTGTAAGCTCGCCTTATTTTTATTGAAAATCACAAAATAAATCTCTGCTTGCAGCTGTCTATTTGCCCTTTCCATTGCCGGATTAGCGAGAATGGTTGAACCCATTTCCGAAAGTTCGATAAACAAAATCCTCTGGCTAACGGTTGATTGTCTTTTTCTGTATACCTGCCGCAACTTCAGTAGCCAGGTGAAAATAAAGGTAAGCGGTATTCCAAGCCATCTGTCAATGGCTCGCATAGTGTCAACGGTCATATCGTTTTTGTATGTTAAGGGCTTTATTTCTTCAAATTTGACGTTTCTGTAATAGAAATACTGCAAGGCCTGGTAGTGAAGAGATAAGTATCAGCAATCCTAACATCACTGAAAGTAATAAAACCAATGACTTATCGGCTCCTACGAGCAAGAAAAAGCTGACCATGGCACTTTCGCGTATGCCCCATCCGGCCAGGGAAATTGGCAGAATAGTCAGAAGTAGCACTGGGGGGACGAGTGTGAGATACACCGACAAATCAAAACCCAATCCCAGGCCTTTTCCTAGCATGTAAAAAGAGAGCATCGTCATAAGATGGATTACGATGCTGAGACAGATCTGGGACAATATGGTAGCAGGAGAAGAATAGACTTCTCTGTAGCGCTGTGAGAGGCGGGGAAGATATGCCAGAAATTTTATCTTTTTAAATATAGGTATATCTCTAATAAACAAAAGCGAAATGAAGGTGACCAGGAGACACAACGTCAGTAATAACAGCAGCGTGGAAATCGGAACAGGTAATAGATCCATATTAAAAAGCAGCGCGAACAGATTCAGCAG
This sequence comes from Desulfogranum japonicum DSM 18378, assembly GCF_000429945.1. Lineage (GTDB taxonomy): Bacteria > Desulfobacterota > Desulfobulbia > Desulfobulbales > Desulfobulbaceae > Desulfogranum > Desulfogranum japonicum. Next base: position 63,503 of record NZ_KE386996.1, read on the forward strand.
CAAGAGTCCACTCAGTCCAATAATGCGATCAATAAAGATGCCATAAAATGCATCTTCCTTATTATTGAGTATGCGGGAACAGTCAAAGATCCGTAACGCATCTCCACCTATACTGGTTGGCAGGCCCTGGTTGAAGAAGCTGCCTTTGTAATAACTCATCAAATAAAAGGAAAGAGGCTGGCTGCAACCAAGCCTTCCCATGATCAGAGACCACCGATATGCGGCAACAAAAGTTCCCCACATCATAAAGAGGACCACAGTTCCTGGGATATACAGAGGCAGCTGTCGCACGGCACCGAGTGCTGCCCCGATATCCACCTGACGAGAGATCAGGATTAAAAATAGTCCGCTAAGCGCGAGTTTAATACTGTACTTCAAGGTCTACACCTCATCTGTTTTGAACAAAAAAAGCAGGGTATTGCTTAGTTTTTTTACTGCTTACCTGAAAGTTGCTTGTGAAGCACCGAGGTAAAGCATACCGGAGATTAGGACTTTCATGTTTCGTTGTGCCTGGTCACTTCAGTGCTGGAAGGGTGTTAAATTCAGGTAATAAAATTGTAAATGAGGTCCAAGTAGCATTTTCGCTCTCCACTGTAATGCTTCCGCCGTGAAGATCGATTATTCTTTTGACAATCGTCAGTCCTAATCCTGAACCACCGTATGTTGCAGAGCGACTCTTTTCAATTCTGTAGAATTGCTGAAAAATATTGTCTTGTTCCTCGGTGGGAATGCCATTGCCGGTATTGTATACTCTCAGTTTGACGGCATCGGCATTTTTTTCAAGATGAACGCGTATCTCCCTTGCACCACCCGAGCTATACTTAATGGCATTATCGATCAGGTTTATTAATACTCTCCTGATCATATCTTCATGCCCATGAAACATGATATCTTTTTGGATATCTGTGCTAAGCCGTATATCTGAATATTCAATGATGTATTCAAAGTCCTCCAGGACAGATTCTATAAGATGGGACAGATGTATTAACGATGGCTCAAAGGTACTCTTTAATTCAAGGGCAGAGAGGTGGAGCAGGTTTTTTACCAGTTGATCCATCCGCCTGGTCACTCGCACCTGTGACAATATCTGTCGCTGCAAATCCTCGGGCAAATCCTCGCGCTTGCTTGCCTCGTCAAAAAAGAGTCGCTGTATGGCAAGAGGGGTCTTCAATTCATGTGAGGCGTTGGCGACAAATTCTTTCTGCTGCCTGAATGAGAATTGAAGCCGATCGAACATCTGGTTGAGTGTCATTGCGAGCTCGTGCAGTTCATCCCTGTTCTTTCCCTGAGGGATTCTTTTTTCCAGTGTATGTTCATTGATTTCTCTGCTTAAGCTATTGATAATTCGGATTGGTTTTAGGATTTTTCCCGCAGCAAAATAACCAAATGATACAAGAACAAGCATGAACAATATCAAGCCAATGGCTATTGATATAACCAGTTCATGAATTTCATCCTGAAGTTTCTCCATTGGGCGAGCTATTTGCACAAGATATTGTGCGCCACTAAAAGAAAGGGGCAAGACATGGACCCGAAAACTGACTCTATCTGTATCACCTTGATCAAAATTAGCGATTTCCACAGGAATGGTTGCGTCAATATTGTACTTAGGACTCTTTTTTTTGAGAGGCAGGTTGACAAATCGTGTCATGGACGAAGCGTGGATCAGGTGCCCCTGTTTGTCGAAAATTTTCAGCCAGTACAGTCTCCCCAAGGAATCCAGCACTGCGTTGGTCGGTTGAGAGGCATTGTCACTTTTCAGTGGATGTAGAGCAGCCAGCAACGTGTAGGCTTGACTTCCTAATTCATCATCAAGCAGTTCGTAGGGTTGCTCTACCAACTCATAAAAGATAACAAGGGAAAATATTAAACCAGCAAGCAGGCCGGCTCCGCTGATCCAAAGAGTAATCAAATATCTGATCTTCATGCCTTCTCGTTTCGAACCATGTAACCAACGCCACGTACTGTATGAATAATCTGCGAGCCCTGCGGGCCAAGTTTTTTTCTCAGGTTTTTAATATGTACATCTATGCTGTTTGACATGGTAACCGGATCAAATTCATCCCCCCAGACATGCTCTGCCAATGTGTAACGAGATACCGCACGGTTGAGATTGTAGAACAGAAACTCAAGAATTGAAAATTCCTTGGGCGTTAAGTCTATCGGTTCACTGCATTGATGGACCTCTCTGGTAGCAGTGTTCAGGCTGACACTCTCCACTTCAATCTGAGGAGAGCCCAATTCGTTGCTCCGACGTAGTAAAGCTCTGACTCTGGCTAGGAGTTCTTCCATTGCGAAAGGTTTGGCCAGATAATCATCAGCCCCCAGGTCTAACCCTTTAATACGGTCTTCCACTTCTCCTCTGGCTGTTAACATCAATACCGGCGTTTTCTTTTTTTCTCTTCGTAGTTCCTGCAAAACACCAAAGCCATCTTTTTTGGGCAGCATGATATCAAGCAGGATGAGATCATATGGATCAACATAGATTCTGTCCAAAGCTTCCACGCCGTCCAAGGCTGTGTCCACTGTGTATTTCTGTTTTGCCAGAGTCTGTCGTATCTGTTCCACCAGTTCAGGTTCATCGTCTACTATCAAAATTCTCATACTACTATCCTCGTCCGTTCTGGTGATGAGCAAGGCATCACAACAAATGATAATTCCCCCAATTCCGTGACCCTGAAGCTTTTGCCTCTCTGAAAAAGCCAACCGGCAAAGGCAATTATCACGCTGATTCCATTAGAGTGAAGGCCTGACAATATGAAAGGAATGAGGCTGATAACGAAAATTAGCTGTGCAGAGTATCAAAATGAAAACTGAAAGGACTAATTGATCGTATGCCTTTTTTCAGAGACAACTATCCAAAACCTTCAAAACGACTCCTGTAAAGGTGGGGAGAAGGTATGTATGTATAGTGTTCTCTCCTAATACCAACATTATCAATCGAGAATACCATATACACATGAAGGAATGATGAAGATATATTTTTCCTATTTAGCAGTCTTCGTTCATCGTTCCTTCATGTGTACCTGCTATACAGACCCTCAATTGGAATTCTACTAGATTACCCTTCAAACTCGATACAATATGCGAAAACAATTTTTACCATTTTCTCAGCCATCGATCAGTGAAGAAGAGATCGCAGCAGTAGCAGATGTCCTGCGTAGCGGCTGGATTACTACTGGAACGAATACGATCCTTTTTGAATTTGCATTTAGCTGTTATTGCGAAGCAAATGGATCTGTAGCTCTAACTTCTGCTACAGCGGGCCTGCATCTCTTGCTCACAGCGATGGATATCGGTCCGGGGGACGAAGTTATAACACCTTCCATGACCTGGGTTTCCACTGTGAACATGATCGTGTTGGCTGGGGCCACGCCTGTCTTTGTAGACGTAGACGGGGATACTCTTACCATTACCCCGGAAACTATAGAACCGTTGCTTACCGATAAGACCAGATTGATACTACCTGTGCATTTCGCAGGAGGTGCAGCTGATATGGATGGAATACATCAATTGGCTCGAAAGAGGGGGATTACGGTAGTGGAAGACGCTGCTCATGCCGCCGGAACAGAGTACAAGGGGCAAAAGATAGGCAGCAAGGGCACCTCAATCTTTTCTTTCCATCCCATCAAAAATATGACCACCGGAGAAGGTGGAATGTTTTGCTCAGATGATGAGGAATTGCTTCAGACAATTCGCGCCTTGAAATTTCACGGACTTTCTGTGGATGCCCATGACCGTAATCAGCAGGGAAGGCTCCCTCAGGCAGAAGTACTGCAACCGGGATTCAAATACAACATGACCGATATCGCAGCTGTTCTGGGGTTGGGGCAACTCACGCGTCTTGACCACTTTATCGATAAGAGAACCCGACTCGCAGAACGTTACCTGGAACAACTCTCCGAGATCGAAGAAATTCTGCCTTTAACCACAACAAAAGAGACCAGTCGTCACGCCTGGCACCTCTTTATTGTCCGCCTCGATACAGAAAAGGCAAAAATGGACAGAGATGTCTTCATGGATATGCTGAAACAACGAAATATAGGTACCGGCCTGCATTTCCGGGCTGTCCATGAGCAACGCTATTACAGAACCACCATGCCTCAGGTTACAGGAACACTGCCGGAGACGGAATGGAATTCAAATCGAATCTGTTCGTTACCACTCTTTCCTAGCATGACCATGGATGATGTAGATAATGTGGTTGCTACCATTAAAGAGGTACTGGCTGCATGAATAAACAACTTGATTTTTCAGTCGTCATTCCGGTTTTCAACGAGGTCGAGAGCCTGGATGAATTGATTGAACGCTGTGTAAACGTCTGCAGGCAGACAAAACGTAATTTTGAGATCATCCTGATAGATGACGGCAGTAGTGATGGATCAACAGATGTTATCATCCGGGCCGGACAAACTATCAAGGAACTCATCGGAATTCTCCTGAATCGCAACTATGGCCAACATGCAGCAGTCTTTGCAGGATTGGCACAAAGCAGAGGTTCAGTCGTTGTCACACTGGACGCTGACCTGCAAAATCCTCCGGAAGAAATTCCCCGACTCCTTCAGGCCATGGACAACGGAGTGGACGTGGTCGGCACAGTCCGCATAAACAGGCAGGATACTCTATTTCGAAGAATGTCGTCCAGCCTGGTCAACTCGCTTGTACGTCGGGGTACTGGTGTCACGATGCATGATTATGGCTGCATGCTTCGGGCGTACCGACGTTCCATTGTGCAGGCAATGCTGCAATGTCGGGAACACTCTACTTTCATTCCCATCCTTGCCAATAACTTTGCCAGGAAAACAGCTGAAATCTCCGTCCGCCATGAGTCTCGAAAAGAAGGGTGTTCCAAGTATTCTCTCTTTAAATTGATTTCACTGCAGTTCGATCTCCTGACCTCCATGTCAACCTTTCCTCTGCGATTACTCTCCATACTCGGAACATTGTTGGCCGCCTTTGGTATAACCTTCGCATTTTTTCTGCTGATTATGCGTTTTGTTATGGGAGCCGGCTGGGCGGCGGAGGGAGTGTTTACGCTTTTTGCCGTACTCTTTGTCTTCAGCGGAAGCCAGTTCATCGCTCTTGGCCTTCTGGGAGAATATATCGGCCGAATGTATCACGATGTCCGCAAACGACCTCGATATTTTGTTGAGCAGGTAATCTTAGGGCCTGAGGATGTAACAGCGTTGCATACAAACCCGCATTTTTCACAAAGAAATCTCCCTGTGGCAGTTGTGGAAAAAAACATACATATTTTGGAAAGAAAAAATGAAAGTCGTTGTCCTTGCTTATCATAATATTGGTTGCATAGGGATTGAAGCGCTGTTGAAACAGGGCTTTGAAATTCAAGCAATTTTTACTCATCGCGATGATCCCAATGAAAACCATTGGTTCGATTCTGTGGCTGAGTTAGCGGCAGACAAAGGAATTGAACTTTACGCCCCGGAAGATATCAATCATCCTCTCTGGGTAAACCGAATCCGTGCACTTGCTCCGGACTTCGTCTTCTCTTTCTATTTCCGTTCAATGGTCGGGAAAGAAATTTTGGGGATTCCGAAAAAGGGTTGCCTTAACCTCCATGGATCACTCTTGCCTAAATACCGCGGCCGCTGCCCAGTAAACTGGGTCCTGATTAATGGGGAAAAGGAAACCGGAGTGACCCTGCATTACATGACACCTCAACCGGACAATGGAGATATTGTCGGACAGGAGCGCATTGCCATCAGCAAGGATGACACCGCCCTGTCTCTGTATAAAAAACTTGGCAAGGGCGCAGAACAATTACTCGATCACTGCCTGCCGCTTCTCCGTGAAGGCACAGCTCCAAGAACAGTGCAGAATCATAAGCTTGCCAGTTATTTTGGCAGACGAACTCCTGCGGATGGAGAAATACTCTGGAGCATGGAGGCAGGTCAGGTACATGATCTTGTTCGCGCGCTGACAAGCCCGTATCCAGGTGCTTTCAGCTTTCTGGGGAATCGAAAGATCTTTTTCTGGAAAGTTGACCCGGTTGATGGTGATCCCAGACAACCGATTGGTACTGTATTGCAAACCAACCCTCTGGTCATCAATTGCCAACAGGGTGCAGTGCAAGTCATCTCCGGGCAACAGGAAAACGGATTATACGTAAACGGTGATCAGCTGAGCCGCGACCTGCACCTGTCAGAAGGAATGTGTTTTGGCAGAAAAAAAGCAACGCTGAGTGAGCTTTGGCGCAAAAAACATGTACTTATTCTTGGAGCAGATGGGTTTATCGGCAATCATCTCAGTGAACGTCTGCTTGCAAGCGGCAGATATCAAGTACATGCCATGGATCTGGCGAGCAATTCCATCGAACGGTTATTGACACATCCTGATTTTCACTTTCGAGAAGGTGATATTTCGATCCATCGCGAATGGATAGAATATCATGTCCGTAAATGTGACATTATTCTCCCATTGGTAGCTATTGCGACTCCGGCTGAATATGTTCGTAATCCACTTCGTGTATTTGAACTCGACTTTGAAGAAAACCTGCGAATCATACGATATTGTGCAAAATACAACAAGCGCATCATCTTTCCCTCCACATCAGAAGTCTATGGTATGTGCGACGAAGAAGAGTTTGATGAGGAGCGCTCACATTTAATTCTTGGCCCAATACATAAGCAGCGCTGGATCTATTCATGCAGTAAACAGCTGCTTGATCGGGTCCTTTGGGCATATGGCAAGAAGGAAGGTTTGCAGTTCACTCTTATCAGGCCATTCAACTGGATCGGACCGCGGCTCGACAACCTGGAGTCAGCAAGAATCGGCAGCTCAAGGGTGATCACCCAGTTGATACTTAACCTGGTTGAAGGTACACCGATCAACCTGGTAGACGGCGGGAGCCAGAAACGATGTTTTACTGATGTCAAAGATGGTATTGAGTGCCTGTTTAATATCATTGAAAACAAAGACAACTGCTGCGATAGCCGAATTTTTAATATCGGCAACCCTGATAATGAAGCAAGTATCAGTGAGCTGGCCCAAATTCTGACCAACAAATTTGAGCAGCATCCGCTGCGGGATAATTTCCCTTCCTTGGCTGGCATCCGTAAGGTGGAAAGCAGGCTCTACTATGGTGATGGATATGAAGATGTCCTGCACCGAAAACCTTCTATAAAACTTGCCAACCAGTTACTTGGCTGGTACCCGCAGGTATCGCTGGAACAATCCATCGAAGAGACCCTGGACTACTTTCTCCAGCAGGCATTGGAAGCTAAGGAGATAGCATGTCAGATGTAGATTGCCTTGCTGGATTGCGCATCGATGTGGATACCCTGCGCGGCACGCGACTGGGAGTTCCAGCTCTTCTTAATGTGTTGAAAAAACAAGGGCTTAAAGCAACTATTTTCTTTTCCGTTGGTCCGGATAACATGGGCCGCCATCTTTGGAGGCTTCTCCGCCCTGCATTTTTGTCCAAGATGCTGCGAAGCAATGCTCCCAATCTATATGGCTGGAACATCCTCCTACGTGGAACCCTATGGCCAGGGCCCAGGATAGGGCGCAGGTGTGCTGCTATCATCCGGGCTGCAGCTGAAGATGGTCATGAAATCGGATTGCATGCTTGGGATCACCACCATTGGCAGACATGTATTCAAAAAATGCAGACTGAAGCCATTCGGCGTGATCTGGAAAAAGGCAAAAAGGAATTAGAAGCGATTACAGGCCAGGCGGTGAAGTGCTCTGCGGCTCCAGGCTGGCGTTGTGTGGATAAGGTGCTGACAGAAAAAGAAAGCCTTGGTTTTCGTTACAACACTGATTGTCGCGGCACTTCAATCTTTGCCCCCCTTGTGAATGGCGTACAGCTGCGTCAACCACAGATCCCGGTTACTCTCCCCACCTACGACGAGCTGATTAGTCGAAAGGGAATAAGCGCGACAAGCTATAATGACTATTTGCTGTCTCTCTTTCACCCGGAACAGCTTAATGTTTTAACCATCCATGCCGAGGCTGAAGGTATTTATTGCCTGGATGTGTTCGCAGAATTTCTCAAGAAAGCTCTGGCGCAGAATATTTTCTTCGTCCCTCTTGGAGACCTGTTGGATTTCTATCCAAATCCTGCGGTAGCATCCTTGACCAAAGGTAGCATCAGTGGCAGAGAAGGCTGGGTATCTTTCCAAGGGATGCAAGGAGAAGAGAGCCATGTTTGAAAAAATGCAGCCCTTCTTCTTAGTGGCCTTATTCGTGTTGTTATATATTGTACCCTTGCAAACCAGGCCGCTCTTCAGCCCGGACGAAACCAGATACGCGGAAGTGCCACGTGAAATGCTTGCCAGCGGTGATATGGTCGTCCCCCGTATAAATGGCTTAGACTATTTTGAAAAACCGGTTATGGGGTATTGGCTGAGTGCAGCCTCACTGCTTATTTTTGGTGAAAATAATTTTGCCGTTCGATTGCCTTCGGCCATTGCTGCCGGCTTGACAGCCCTGTTGATCTACCTTTTGTGCAGCCAGGCGGCAAAGGATCGACACCTGCAATTTCTTGCTGTGCTCATCTTTCTCACCTCACTTGGTACAGCTGCCATCGGTACATTTGCTGTTCTCGATTTCCCTCTTACATTATTTTTAACAGCAACCCTGGTGTTCTTTTTTTTCGGAACCGAAAAACAGCCTGGCTCAACAGAGGAAAAACTTTTATTATTTGCTGCTGGACTATGCGCAGGTTGCGCTTTTCTCATAAAAGGATTTCTTGCCTTTGTCGTCCCTGTCCTGACCGTTGCACCTTACCTGTGCATGCAAAAGCGATGGACAGATACCATACGAATGCTCTGGATGCCATTTGCCGGGGCACTGTTGGTCAGTTTGCCATGGGCAGTGTTAATCCACTTGAGAGAACCTGATTTCTGGAACTATTTTTTCTGGAACGAGCATGTACGCCGCTTTCTCTCTGACTCCGCCCAGCACAGCCAGCCTTTTTATTATTTTCTGTTAGTTCTTCCGGCTATGTTTATCCCCTGGACGTTTCTCATTCCAGCGTATTGGCATGGGATGCGCCAAAAAGAATCGGCAACAGGGAGGCGCAAAAGGATGCTTCAATATTGCCTCTGTTGGTTTCTGTTGCCATTTTTCTTCTTTTCAATATCAAAAGGTAAGCTCATTACCTATATTCTGCCTTGTTTTCCTCCCTTGGCCATTCTTATGTCCCATGGACTGGAATGGTGGCTCTCTCCAGGATCACAAGAAAAAAAACACCTGCAATCGGCGATAGTCTTCTATCTCTTTCTCGGTTGCATCGCCTTGGTATCACTCACCGCGCTCCAGGTGAGTTATGCACATCAACTCAAGCTATTTCAATATACATGGAAATGGCTACTGCTGATTGAAGGGATCACTTCTCTGATACTGCTGCTTGTAATTGCTCGAGCAACACGTTCATCCATATATAAAGTAACCCTCTTTGGATTATCCTTTGCTGTTCTTCTGTTTTCTGCGCATTTTGCCATCCCGGATATTGCATTAAAGATCAATGATCCAGGCCGGATAATTCGTCTTCATGTAAAAGATATTACAAAAGACATGATAGTGCTATCAGGTGAGGATATGATTAGAGCAGTGTGCTGGAACCTTGGGAGGGATGATGTGTATCTTGTTGAAAATGCTGGGGAGTTAGAGTATGGGCTGCATCATGATGATGCAATGTATAGAAAGCTTGGTCTTGTTCAGGCGAGAGTGCTCTTGAAAAAACATAAGGGGCGAGCTGTTCTTATCACAGGAATTGAAGAATACAAGCGATGGCACTCCTTTCTTCCTCAACCATATGCTGTTGATTCAACTGGAACTAAGGGCTATATGATTGCGTTTTATTAACAACTGTAAACGGCGATATGGGAAGGCCAAGGACACGAGAATTGAAGAGCTTTGGAGGGCGATTACCAGTTTGTTCAATTCTGGACTCCCGGACCAATGAAAAAAATAGCTCTTTTTTCTCCGGACATGCCTCCATGGTTCATTTTTCGGGAAAGATCCGGAACTGTTGCCTTGTTTTCCCTTAATCTCGGGTTGTGTTTTGGTCTGCTTGTTGGAGCTGTAAGGATTTTGCAAGGAGCTCATTTTCTTAGTGATGTTGTGTGGGCAGAAGGGCTTGTGTATATCCTCGCAGAAATCCTTTTTTGGTATTGTCTGTCTCGGTATAGAGAATCATAGTAACATCAACTCCTGTATTCGTGGCTGTATGTATATTAAAAATATTTTTGAAAATAATGTGAAAATTCATAATACCTTCATAAGGCTAGGGTAGAGTATGTGTAAATCAAAAATAAAACACATCAAATCATTGGAGGAAAAAATGAAAGCAAAACAAACTGCTGGATTTACTTTTGCATTATCTTTAACTGTATGTTTGTTATTGGAAACGACCAGCTTGGCTGTATATGCTCTGTCGTCAGAGAGATATGATAAATCAATTTCTGGAACAATTATGGTAAGTAAACCAGAGTCATCTTATCCAAAACTTGCAAAGATTAACATGGAAGAAGCAATGTCGATAGCTTCTCAACGGGTGCATGGAGACGTCTTAAAAGTTGAGCTCACTGATGAAGATAATTTTTTGGTTTATAATATAGAAGTTGTAACCTCTGAAAAAGAGATTGTTGAAATAACTATTGATTCCGGGAACGGAAAAATACTTTTTGTTGAGGAGGATGAGAACGATTGATTTTTTGTAATGCAGGTAGCCAAAAATCGCAAGATACAGGCTGCCTGTACATTGAGTATAATATTAGGCTTATTTTGAGCTTCGGAAAAATTAATTATCCAATTTTGTTGGTCTCTTAACTCATGGGAATGAGCCGATATCCTGCACTATTTTTTGATAGTTATTGTTTTCCGTGACCCTTGTGTCCTAAAGATCTCTAAAATTGACATCAATATTATCAGTTTTTCATGAAAAAGATTACTGTTGCGTATACTCAATCAAAAAATCAATAAAAGCCCGGTTTGCCTTGGAGAGGTGTCTGTTTTTTTTCCAGGCAATATCAAGGTCCAGGAAAAGTGGTGGATGAAAGGATACCGCTGCCAGATCAGGATCATCGGAAACCACCATTTTGAGGAACGTTGAGATTCCCATTCCCTCCTTGATCATTGAACGAACCAGGGAAAAGAGATTTGTCTCAAAGACAACATCTGTTTTGTGTCCGGTTTTTTTTACCAGGCCATCCATGAGTTCACGCATATAGTATCCCGGGGTGTAGAGAATCAATGGTTGGCTGAAAAAGTCCGCCAGGGTAACCTTTTCCAGAGCTGCAAAAGGATGTTCTCTGGGAACGCAGATAACGATCTCCTCGCGTAAGAAGTGTTGGTGGCCGACTCCTGAGGCAATTTTGTGATCAGCAATTACACCGATGTCTATCTCACCCTGACTGATCATGTTGTGAATACTTGCCGATCCTTCACCGCTGACAACTACCTTGAGATCAGGGTAATGCTTGCGAAATTCCATGATGATCCGCGGAAAGAAATGTGCGCTCATCATCGGTGGAATACCAATTTTGACTTCACCACGCCCAAGACCTTTAAGCTCGGCCATATCCTCTTCAGCAACCCTTAAATTGTCCAGAATTCTTCTGGCGTGGTCCAGCAGGCTCTGTCCCTCTGCGGTCAGAGTGACCTTTTTTTCCTGCCGGTTCAGGAGGGTCAACTCAAGTTCCTCTTCCAGTTTACGGATGGCAATGCTTACAGCAGGCTGGGCAATGTGTAGCGTTTCAGCGGCCCGTGTGAAATTTTGCTGTTCAGCAACAGCGGCAAACACTCGAAGTTGTCGGATATCCATGGCGTGTCTATGAAAAAAAGATATTATAAATATAAAAACAATATATTTTACTTATGGATATATAGCAAGTACCTTATTTTTCAAATCATCATGGGGTACTGATTATGAATAATACGCTTATCAGCAAGGGAAGCAGGGAGTATTATATTGCGAATCTGGCTCTTTTTTTAGCTGGATTTGTCACTTTTGCCACTCTCTACGATTTTCAACCGCTCTTTCCAAATCTTGTCAGCGAGTATGGCATTTCACCCGCCATCGCCAGTCTTTCGCTTTCATGCGCCACCTTCTCGCTTGCCTTCACGCTCCCTCTTTCGGGTTCATTGTCCGATGCCATAGGACGAGAAATTCTGATGAGTGTAGCGATTATCTGTGCACCGATATTGGCATTGGGCATTGTTATCAGTGATTCACTGTCTCTTCTGTTTGCCCTTCGTCTGGCCCAGGGCGTAATTCTCGCGGGTATACCAGCTGTGGCCATGGCGTATCTCAATGATGAATTCGAGCCCAAAGCGCTGGGAAGTGCAATGGGGCTTTACATTGCAGGTAATGCCCTGGGAGGTATGACAGGACGTCTTCTGACAGCCTGGTTGGCGGATTATCTCTCCTGGCGATCAGCAGTAGCCGTTATAGCCCTGATCAGCCTTGTGTGTGGGATAATTTTTTTGGTGCTTATCCCGGGATCGCGTAATTTTCGCAGTCAGCCATTCAAGCTGATGTCACTTTCCAGATCTCTTGTGGGACACTTGAAAAATCCGGGGCTACTCCATCTCTATCTGATTGCCTTTGCCTGCATGGGTGGATTTGTTACCATGTACAACTATATTACTTTTCGCCTGCTTGGTGTGGAGTTTAACCTGACACATACCCAGGTGGGCCTGATCTTTTTTGCCTACGCCTTCGGTGCTGTGAGTTCTACTGTCATGGGGAATCTGGTGAATCAATACGGTCGCAGCCGGATTTTGTTTGTTTCGTTGGCGGTCATGGCCGGGGGATTGCTATTGACATGTAGCGGAGCTCTTGTCGTGCTCATTTTCGGCATTGTTATTTTTACCATAGGATTTTTTGGCGTACATTCAGTGTCGTCTTCCTGGGTGGGGCATCTCGCCAGACAGGCACGGGCCCAGGCTTCATCTCTGTATCTCTTTTCTTACTATCTGGGATCCAGTATTTCAGGAACTCTGGGCGGGTACGTCTTTGCCCACTGGCACTGGCATGGGGTTGTTGTGCTTATTTTAGGACTGATTGGAGTAGCATCGTTGTCCTGCCTGCATCTTGGCCAGGAAAGATCTGTACAAAGCAGGAAGTTCGCGTCAGTATGATGGATCAGGCCGTTTAAGGGGCGCAGTATCCAAATAATGCGTAGAATATCGGTAACTGCTCACAGTGCACCTGATCTTTCCGCGATCAGCCTGGCTTGCGTATGATCCAATACGCTGCGCCAGGCTGATTACGAAAACCTCAGGCACCCTGTAACCAGTTACAAATACGGGGGAGTTTCAATTTTATCCGTTTCCCCTATGAGTAGTTACGAATATCTGTTCATTCACAGCGCTGCGTCAATGGTTCCATACTGGCTGTATTGAGCGATTGACGCAGCGCTGTGAATGAACAGAGAGACAAGCAAGATTGGATAAATTATTTTTTCCGCGGCCCTAAAGCTGGATGACTCTCTCACTGTTTGCCATAAGACGCTCAGTCAGCTGCCTTTCTCGCCTGGTCAGTTCTGAATCGTCAAAGGCGTTGCCATAATAGGCATTGATAATCCTGGTGGAACTGCTTTGCAGGATATCAAGAAACAGGTCATAATTTCCAGCTTGCAGATAGAGTGTGGCATCGTTGATAAACAGGATGTCACGGGAATGTTGCTGCAGTTCTGCAAAAAGTTTTTCTATGGTGTGTGCATTCTGCCTTGCCAGATCAAGGGTGTGTGTCGCATCCCTGCCCATGAGGCGGGGAGCGGCGATCCGTCCTGTCAGGTACAGCACGGGTGGGGCTGTACCTGAAGAAAGCTTGCCGCCAATCCCCTGCACAGGGTCAGGTGCCAGATCCAGTATGGCTATATCCGGTCCATATCCAGCTGCCAGAAATTGTTCCAGAATCGCTGCAGTTTTAGTGCTTTTGCCTGAATTGACATCACCTGTCAGCAGAGTCTGTTTGTTCAGGTACTGTGTAATTTCACCTGTGATCATTACAGAATTCCGAACTTGGTCAGAAGAAAACGGAGCGCCAGAAATGTCGTAACCAGAAAGGTGAGCCCGCCCATGGAGTTCAGGAGCATGGTATTGCGATCTTTGCAGTCGGACCTGTTCAGGAGGTAGAGAATAATCGCAATAATCAGCGGTGTGCCTGTAAGCCCCAGGGCCAGCATAAGTGGAAGGAGCAGAAAAAAGCTCCCTTTCAGGAAGGGGCCAAGCATGCTGACAAGACAGCCCATGAAGACTGCAGTTGCAAAGCCTTTATTACGGACATTGAGTTCCCAGCCCATCTTGTCGGAGATGAAATATGCACCCGCCATAAAGGTTGGTGAGAGTGTGGACAGGGTTGCTCCCCACAGGCCTGCCATGAAAATCCTCATGGCATTGTCGCCCAATAGCGGCTGCAGGGCAAGTGCTGCGTCAGTTGCTTTTCGTATGGTAATACCATTGGGGTGAAGTACTGAGGCTGCTACAAGAAAAATGGCTACACTGTATATCCCAAAAGCCAGTCCCATGGAGGAAATGGTATCGAATCTGGCTAATGCAAGGTCGCTGGGTTTCCAGTTTCTAGCATTGGTGTTGTACGTGTGCATGCCGATAATGGTGATATGTACAGCGCCTCCCATAATGGCAGCCATCATCAGGGCCGCATCAATGCCGCCCGGTAGATTGGGCAATAGTCCGCTGGCCATTCCCGGCATGGAAATATCAGCCATGAACAGAGTGGCAATAAAACAGATAACAACAAAGATAACCAGCATTTTGCAGAGTGTTTCAAAGGTGCGGTACCCTTTGCGCACCAGAAAGAGTCCTATCAGAATACCGTATGCAACGCCCCAGAATGGTGTATCTATACCGGTAATCAAAGAGGTTATACCTGATAGTGCGCTCATCAGGACCATGGCGGCGAGCCATGTGGCCAGAAGGGCATCTATGGTGAGAATCCATGCCCATACTTTCCCAAGGTGTTGCTCTGTTGCCGTGATAATGCCTTTTCCTTCCAGAATACCAACCCTTGCAGCCAGATATTGAGCTGTGGTCCCAAAAACCGCACTGAGAATAACTACCCACAACATGCTGTAGCCGTAGGTCGCACCTGCAATGGATACACTGGCCAGAGTTGCAGGGCCACAGGCCACTGCACTGATGATCCATGCAGGACCCATTTCTTTGAGATAGGCAACGTATTTGTTTGTCATGTCTTTTTGAGTTCCGCTCTTATCGAGGAGATTATTGTCCTCGCATTGTTAGCTTTTTTGGTAACTTCGATTCAATCAAATAGTTGTAACTGGTTGCAGGGAACCTGGTATTTACGCAAGCAGACTGGTGAAGCGTGTATGGTTATACCTCAGACAGGCTGATCGCGGAAAGATCGGGTGCGCTGTGAGCAGTTACCTTGTTTGAACGGAAGAGGTTGTATGATTTCATAGCTTCTCCCAAAATAACGAAACTGTTTCAAGCTGGAAAGGGTTTCTATGGAAAAGAGAAGAATAAAATGAAATAACAGGAAAGGAACAACAGGCATTGTAAATAAACAGGGAGATTAGCCGGAATGGGCGAATCTCCCTGAAATGCCGCTTGAGGTGCTTTGTTGGGAGAGGGGCCGAGAATAGGCAAGTTTTCTCAATTTAGGGTCGCGGAAAATAATAAACATCTAAAAATTGCGTAGGATATCGGTTTGGTAACGTCGTCGCGTCAATGGTTCCATACAGGCTGTACTGAGTCATTGACGCGACGACGTTACTGAGTTGAAAGACTAGCAAGATTGGATAATTTATTTTTTCCGTGACCCTTAAGGTATTATAGAAAAATAGGCGTAATCAAAGCCTTATTATTGTGAGCATTACTTTCAGAAATAACACCGAGCTGGAGAAAAGGGGGTTCTCGGACAGCCTTCAGGGGATGAAGTCAACGGCACTGTTTATGAAAGAGCAAAGCACCTATTAGCTTGGAAGATTGATGTTATCCTTCCAGACATGACCCGTCTCTGTCTTGATCCGGTCCCGAACCATCCCTGTCACCACTTCTGTTGCCGTTTTGTGCAGTAACAAGAGGT
>NZ_KE386996.1:79814-132847 GCF_000429945.1 Desulfogranum japonicum DSM 18378
TCACCACTTCTGTTGCCGTTTTGGCCGGTAATAAGAGGTGCACTATCCATTTGAATACTATCGAGGCATGATCCGTCTCTGTCCCTATCTGGTCCCGAACCATCCCTGTCGCCACTTCTGTTGCCGTTTTGCCCTGTGAGCAGAGGGGACGTTGTCGTCTCCATCTGAATAAATCTCTGGCATGATCCATCTCTGGGCCTGTCCGGTCCCGATCCATCCTGGTTACCACGTCGCTTTCCATTTCCGGCAGCTAAGCATAAGCTGGGGATAAGGCAGGCTGCCAAAATTGCAATAGCTGTTTGTGTAAATCTCTTTTTCACTGCGACCTCCATTCATTCAATGTTGATGTTTGTATCGTGTAAAAGAACTCTTTACTTGACGCTATCAATATATCGGAATGATTCAGAAAATCGTATCGGTCAGACCCTGTATTTTTTGTGGGACTACCGTGCACCGGTTTGTCGGTCTTTGTCCTACAAGACAAATACCAACAGGTGTCTGTCCATGAATGAGGATTTACGTTCGAGAGCAGGTAAACGAAAACTCCGAGGCATTTTCAAAATATCACCGCAGGCATTTCGCTGATATCGGAGCCTACGCTTGCCTCCGAGAATAACATTTTCTAGGATAATGCAGCTTATCGGGGGAAAGATAGGGCAGGCACTAACTGACCAGTTTTTGTTTTATAGCGTAATAGGTAAATTCGGCATTGGTTTTCATGTTCATCTTATGTAATGCACGACGTCGGTTGGTACTGATTGTTTTTACACTGAGTGACAGCTCTTCAGCAATTTCTGATACGGTCATGCCGGAAGCTATCATGAGCATAACCTGATACTCACGGTCCGATAATGATTGATGAGGATGCTCTGTATATTCATTTTCCAAATAGCCAGCCAGCTTTTCCGCCAATGCCAGGGAGATGTATCGTCCGCCTTGTGCTACTTTGCGTACGGCAGAAATGAGTTCATCTGGAGCGCTTTCCTTGGTCAGGTATCCTTTTGCCCCTGCCTTGAGGGCTCTGATGGCGTACTGTTCTTCAGGATACATACTGAGTATGAGTACAATACTGTCTGGAGAATGCCGCATGATTTCCTTGAGAACATCCAGGCCATTCATATCCGGCATGGAGATATCTAACAGTACCACATCAAAATATTGGCGCGAAACCAGTTGGAGTGCATCGTGTCCGTTTGCAGCTTCTGCAGTAACTGTAATGTCATTGGTTTCTGTTAAAATCTGCTGCAATCCGGCTCGCACAACGGCATGGTCGTCAATGATCAGTATTTTTGTCACGTTGAGTCCTCATACAGTGCTGTGATGGAATGGAAAGATATATGGTGGTACCCCTTTTCGCATTTTGTTCAATGATCAGTGCTCCATGAAGCAGAGCGGCCCGTTCGCGCATTCCACATAGCCCCAGGGATTGTGGAGAGTGTATCTGTTCCCGGCTGATCCCTCTGCCATTGTCTCGAATGGTCAGGGTGACAACATCTTCCTCACGGATGAGAAGAATTTCGACCTGTGTTGCTTCTGCGTGGCGTACAATATTGGTCAGGGCTTCCTGGAAGATTCGATAGACGATGATACGGCAGGCGTTATCCAGCATGATCTCTTCGGGAATACTGAGTATATCAATGGCGATGCCAAGCCTATCCCGTATGGTACTGGCATGCCACTCCATGGCAGCAAAAAGCCCGAGATCGTCCAGCAGTCTGGGGCGTAGGTCTGCAGATATTCTTTGTACTATCTGGAGAAGTTGGCTCAGTTGCTGGTCCATGGAGGATAATTTTTCATGGAAGTCCCGGCGCTCTTGCTCTATATGTCTGGAAATCCAGGCAATATCCATTTGCATGCCTGTAAGTGCCTGGCCTAACTCATCGTGAAGTTCTCTGGCAAGCCCCTGACGTTCATGCTCCCGTACTTTTTCCAGGTGGCAGGTCAAAGAACGCAGCTGTTTGTGCGATTGCTGTAGTTGTTTTTCGTTGCGTTTTCTCTCTGAAATATCTTTAAAATTTTCCACAATACCTGCAAGAGTGCCGTTGGCATCATGGAAAGGCGTTGCTGTGACAATGCAAGGTGTAGCCCTGTTATTACGACTGATTTTATCTGAATCATATTCAACTCGTTCAGCTCCATTCAGAATCTTTTTCATGGGGCATGCATCGGTATGACAGTTTGCCCCCCTGAAAATATCATAGCATTTTGCATGGAGGACATCCTCTGCCCGCTCACCGGTGAGTTTGAGAAAGGTATCGTTGACGCGTACAATGGAGAATGTTGGGTCAATTACCCGCATGCCATCTGCAGAGGTGTTGAAGATCTGGGTGAGTTCCGTATTGATTTCCTTGACTTTTTTTTCAGCTTCCCGCAGGGCTTTTACCAGATATTGTGCATACAAGGCAAAGCTGAGAAAAAGGAAAACTATGGTGACCCGCATCCATAATTCATGGGCATCAGGAAAAAAGATATGGCTGACAAAGTTAAGTTTTTGTTCATAAAAAATCTGGGAGTGAACAAAGGATTCCACCAGCCAGGAGAGCACGCTTAACAGAACACCTAAGGAAATCAGTTTGTTTGATTCCGTGGGGATGATGATGTGCGAACGTTTCATGTGTCAGAGCTCCGAAGGGTGATGAAAGTACCCTGTAAAGGTAATTATAATAAGTGATTTCTCCTATATGCCATATCTTCGGACGACAGCTTTCTGTATAGGTAAGGGGTAACGGCAAACTTTGCCTGTCCAAATCTGATCCACCTGAGAGTAGGTATTATTGCAATTGAATGATATACGTATCTCCATCGGTAAAAAAATGATCGCCTAGAAAATTTTTTTCTATTTGGGGAGGAACCAGTTTTATTTTCTGAGAAGATTCAATTTTTCCTGTGGCTTGAAGATCTTGATATAGCGACTCTCGATCTGCGTTTAAATCCGGAGAAATTGTGGGAATAATACCCCACTTTAAACCGTCGTTGCTATTCACTAATCCCAGATAGATGGTGTTGCCATTTTTCAATGCAAAGTTTGTGCGCCATAATTTGAGATGGTGTGCATTACTCAGCCAATTTGTTCCAGACACTTTTGCAAAACTCATATCCTGTGTTCTGGCATTGCAAAAAGCAGGTGACAGCGGCGCATGTGGATATGGTTTTTGTAATAGTAAAGCCTTAACAGCTTTGGTGAATGCCGGAAGTGTTGCCTTGTCGGTAGCAACCCAACCTGCCTGCTGCAGGGCTGTAAGCAACAGTTGATCTTTTCGAGCAAAGAAAATAATGTTTATGGGCTCCTGCCTATCACCAAGAATCGTTTCGGTATACTTTACTTGTTCATTTGTAAATACATCTGTAATGTGCGAGACAACTACTGTCTCCTGTAGAGGGACCGTGGCCGGGGGAGGGGTGTACTGAGTTGAAAAGACGATATAAAACAGGAGTGCAAAGGAAATGCAAACGAAAGAGAGTGGACCGGCTCCACGAGCAGGAGCCACAGCCTGAATATCATTTTTTGTATGGCTGAGCCATTCTGAAAATGAGACAGCAATAATCAGCCACATACTGCCTACAAGATAGCCGCTCCATACATCGCTGATATAGTGTTCCCCAAGGTATACTCTACTGAAACCTATGGCTATGATTATACAAACAGTACCAAAAAAGACATTGATTTTCGCATTCCAGCTGCGGACAACACGCATGAGAAGGTAGCCCATAAAACCATAGAAAGCGACTGCAATGGTTGCGTGGCCGCTAGGAAAAGAAAACGATTTTTCAGCATATACGGCCAGGGCAGGGCGTGCGCGGTGAAATGCCAGTTTTCCTAAAGAGGTAAATGTCTCACTGCCGCAAACAGATATTAAAAGGGCTGCAATATAAGGCTTCTTCCTCCACAACCAGAGAAGAGCCATTGAGACGATAATAAAAGTTATAATCACCTGGCTTTTGCCAAGCAGAGTTATCCAGGTAAAAAAGGTCGTCAAAGTTTCTGTACGTAACGCAGCAGCAAGATTTGCAATACGGATATCAGCAGCGATAATCGAATCTGTTGTTATCAGATCTTCTACAATCCCGGCAAACAATGTCAAAACATAGATAAAAGCAAAGGTAAATAGAGAGAGGGGAAGGCCAGAAAATTTTTCTGTATTAAGCCGTGCTTGTAAAAAAGCGATACAACGAGGATGCTTTTTTATCCATAGAGCGACGTGTTCATTCTGCGTGATAGCCTTTTGAATTGAATACCACAGGGAATGAGTAATGATCCAAAATTGCGTACCCTTTTTTGTAATTAGCCATTTGCAGGTGTAGAGGAGGATGCCGATGATGACAAGAAACGCAAAAAACAATCCTGCCCGAGATAACCACACTTCGGCAAGATTAAGTGATTGTGCAAATATATAGCCGGCAAGAACCCACTCAATCCCCCAGCCGGCAGCACCAAGAAAATTCCAGAGCATGAATGTCCGTTTGTTCATTTCCACGCTGCCGGCAATGAACGGGACAATTTCTTTGACACTTGGAACGAAACGACCAAAAAACACGCTCTTTGCCCCATGAGCATCCATGAAACTTTGCGCTTTTTTTACATAATCAGACTTGAGAAACCAGAAACCTTTTCCAATCCATTTAGCCCCATATTTCTTCCCAAGGTAGTAATTTATGTTGTCACCCAAAAGGGCACCTGCAACAGCAAACCAGATGAGTCCGACTGTGTCGAGATAGCCCCGTGAAGAAAGAGCGCCGAGAAAAAGAATAATTGTCGAACCGGGCAAAAAAAGGCCTATACCTAGAGTCGTCTCAATAAGCGCTGCAAAAAAGGCAACCCAGTAACCCAGAAAATGAATATGTTCTATGGATGGTGATATGAAATTGATTAGTTCTTGCAGCATAGTTTGCCCTTGTGAGAAATTCGATTTGAAAGAGTTTCCTCAAAGGAGACGTCGTGCCATGATTCCTTTTAGAATGTTTCTGCTTTTCCTAGGACAATAACCCGCCGATAGAGCTTTATTACCTGTTCGGCGATTTTTTCTTCTGCATAATCTGATGCAAAGACCATGCTATTTTCAGATAATTGAGACAGTTTTTTGCTGTCCAGTACAAGCGTAGCAACAGCTTTTGACCAACTTTCCGTACTTTCAGCAACCATCAGACCATTGTAGTCATTTCGGACTACATCGTGGACTCCGCTGGCACGTACAGCCACTACTGGACAGCCGGCTGCCATAGCCTCGATCAAGACCATGCCCTGGGTTTCTGATGTGGAGGCAAAGATAAAAAGATCTGCGGCAAGGTAACACAGGGCGACATCCTGAGGTTGCATATTCCCTGTGAAAATAATCTGTTGATCCAGGCCAAGCATGGAAACTTTTTCCTCGAGCCGTTTCCTTTCCGGGCCTTCTCCCACCAGTAAGCACTTGAACGGCACAGGGATAAGCTTTTTTACTTTTTCCAGGCCATCAATCAGGAAATCGAGATTTTTTTCCTTTGCCATCCGTGAGACACTGATCAAAAGGATTTCGTCTGTTGTGGTGTATTGATTCCGCAAGGCCTGAATCTGCTGAGGTGTCCAGCGGTTGTAGATTTCCATATCGATACCGGTGGGAATCGTTTCAATCAGGGCGCTCACCCCCAGATTGCGCAGGTATTCCTCGGTTGACGGGGTGGGAGTGATGATGGCGTCGCAGTGGTTGGCAAATCGTTTTATCAGCAGGTGAGCGGCCAGGTTCTTCAGAACCGTACCGCGAAAAGGCAGATAGTGCGTGTATCGCTCCAACCTGGTGTGGTAGGTGAAAACCAGCGGAAGTTTGCGTTTTTTTGCAAGGCGCATCCCTTTTTTACCAAGCCAGAATGGGTGATGCACATGCACCAGGTCGCATTCAAAATCGGTAAATTCTGTTTTGATTTTCGGGGAAAAAAGATTGGTAACAGGAAATCCTGCCAGGCGCAGATTAAACAATGTGGAGCATCTGGTTATGTTTGCATCTTCAGACATACTCCACGGAGCCGGATAAAAGGGCGCAAAAATTTTCACCTTATTTCCTGCCTGGAGCAATCCCCGGTAAAGGCGGTCTATGGAAAGGGGTACCCCTCCTATGAAAGGCAGATAATTATTGGTAAACATGGCCACTCGAAGGGGCATGTGTGAAAATGAGGTTTCATCGACACTGAAATCCCGGTACAGCCTTTCCTGATGCAGAATGAGGGAATAAAGTTTCAGCGCTATGAGGCTGATAATGCTCAATACCAGTAACGCGTTGAACAGACTCATATAGAACAGGGAATGCAGATACAGTTTTAAAGTTTCCAGTTTTTCACGGAGTGTTCCCAACCGTTCTGTGGCTTCAACGTTTTTAATAGTCGTTTGATCCGGTCCCACGTCGACGTTGATAATCTGATAAGGTTCCTGTCGATCAAAGTGCAATCCCCCCCCACCACCGGAAATAATGTAACGAACCCCTTGTTCAACCCGTTCATGAAAGGTGGGGTAACCAGCTGAAAAGACGGTGGTCACGTGGTAATAGGAGAACAACTGCCGTAATTCCATGCTCAGGTTTGCATCCAGCACATAGTGTGTTTCCTTCGGGTTAAAATCTGGCAAAGCAACAAGCGAATGATTCAAAAAAACAAACCTGTATTTGAACTGGCTGGCAGCTGTCAATTCATTTCTGAGCCAACGCATTTGCCATTTCCATGACGTTTTTCCAGTGGAATCCAGAAAAATAAAATAGGTGTTTTCGTGATGGAAAGAGAAGAAGTAGGGGCCAAAATGTCGGTAAAATTTTCCAGTCCCAAAATCTTCAAGCTCATTATGACCAGCTGACAAGACATAGGGAATGTCGAGTTTCCTGAGACCGCGATAGAGTAGGCGGTACTTGCTTTCTGCACCGTCAAACACAGCATTGCCAACAGATATCATGAAATCTGCGTTATTGTCTTCTATCAGTGGGGTGATGCGTTTTTCAAAAATTCGCATGGAATTTCTGATGTTGCCGACAACAGCGAATCGATACTCGCTTCTTCCTCGAAGCTTTGCCTCGATTCGGTCCATATTTTCAGCATTGAGGGCCTGATAATCAGCCTCACGAACAAAGAGATAGATCCGGTAGCCGACCAACAGAGCCATGAGCAGCAGAGTGAGAACCAGATAGAGGGTAAGTCGTTTTTTTCGGTTCATTGCTGGATTGCCTTGCCGCGTTGGAAAAGTTCCCTGTACATAAGCACAATGCCGATCACCACACCGATATAAATGGTTAAAACACGCCAGGAAAGGGTCAGGAGAGCGATATCCTGTTTTTGTACCAACTGAGCAAAAAGGAGTCCGTAGCCTCCTTCTGCAACACCTGTTGCTCCTGGTGTTGGCGCAAAATACATGAAAAAGGTCACCACTACCTGGAAGCCCAGTACGGTTACAATCGATGACTGGTATCCCAATGCCCTGATCAGCACAATGGAAAATGAGAAAAGGAAAAGCAGGAACAGTACCGTAAACAGTACCGAAAGGATCGCCCATTGGGGGCTGTTTCTGAAATATCGCTTAAACCCATTGGAGAAGAGGTCCAGTTCCAGGGAAATTTTTAAAAACCATTTTCTGAAACGAGGCTGGGAGAGCATTTTTATGCTGTTGAGCAGATACAGACTCCGGTACATCCAGCGTTTGAGAATGCGAATCCTGCATAATATGATCCAAAAAAACGCAAGGTACATACAGGAAACTCCGGTAACAGCATAGAGAATGCTTGGATGGAAAAACATACGGAATTGATTTGGGCCGATCCAAATGATGAGAGGGGTGAGGGTGAACAGGATCAGTGCGGCAAGAATGGTGCGGATCGAGGTGGCTGCAGTTGCTTCGCCAAGCGGTATGCCTTGCTGTTTCATGAAATAGACCTGGATTACACCGCCGCCTGTCGCAAGAGGCGTAACATTGGATATAAAGATATTAATGAAAACCAGTTTCATGATGTAGACAAACGCGATCCGGAAACCCATCGCCCGGATTACGCAATACAGCCGCAATCCGTCTGCAAGGAAATAGAGAATCAGAATAATTGCAAGTATACTGAGTACACCGGGGGATAGCAGGCTGGAAGGTATCTGCAGTCTTCCGGCAGAAAAGTAGTGATGAATACTATATAACGTGACGAAGGATAAGGCGAAAAACAGGATTGCCAGCCCGAAATAGCCGGTTGTTTTTCGTAGGATATATAATGGAATCTGCTGCAATCCTTTTATCATTACACATGTACCGTTAAGGAAAGGTGCTCACTGGCATAGCCATGACCCTGCCTTACAATGATTACTGAAAGAATATGTAACTGCTTACATGATGCGTGAGGTTTTCACAATCAGGCTGGCGCAGCATATTGGCCCATACGTAAGCCTGGCTGATCGCGGAAAGATCCTGGGCTCTGTGAGCAGTTACAAGAATATTTGAAAATATGCCCATGGTGGACAGAAAATAAAAGATAACCTTCATATTCCATTTTCTGTATTATTTCAGCAGGAAAAATTGTAAATAATTGTGTAACTCTTTGAATTGTCTTTTTTTTGCGAACATCTCCGGGAAACGTACTGTTGCAGAGATGTTCAAAAGAGCTGTTCTGGCTGGCAAAAGGATGCTTAGGGTATCTGCCTTGTTACCGGATATTTACAGGTCAGTGCAGGTTCGGATAGTTCGCGACCGCTACATGTGTGCTGCCTCGCATCTACGGCAGGATATGTTCGTGAGAAAGTCGGGTTAAGAAATGATATATTGAAATCGTCGAGACAATACCAGGAGAGGACTTCTGCTACGATATACACAAGGCCCCCGGCCCACACAATATCGCTGAGAAAATGAGCACCTTGCATGATTCTCGCTGCTCCAACGAGAAAGCCAAACAGCAATCCGGTATTGAGGGAAAAGAGTGCAATAGTTCGTGATTTTTTTCGAAAAATGAACCATGGCGCCATCATATAAAAAGCAATGGAGGCATGACCGGATGGAAAAGAGCTGTTTTTCTTTCCAGGTCCAGGAGTCCAGAATTGGACAAATTGGTATTCTCCTCCAAAGGTTTTCAACTCTTGCGGCCTTGGTCTTCCTACATGGTCCTTAAGTATTACATTTGTGATCAACCCCGGTCCCACTATCAAGAGCAGCACCAGGAACACCGCAGGTTTCCGGAATTTTTTTAAACAAGAAATGAATGTGCCCAATACACCGCAGACAAGCGCTGTGCCTCCCAGAATAAGTCCAGGGAGCGGGCCAACCGTATATAACGTACTCCAGGGTGGCTTACCCTGTCCGGGCCACTGATGATTCGGATTGAAAATCAGGTGTTCCAAAGCTAAATCAGCACCGGTCATGAGGATAATCAAGCTGATGCTGATGAGTAGCAGCATGACGGTAAAAATATGGTTGAACCTTGCTTGTACTGGCGCACGCAGAGAATCTGATGGTATTGGTGTGTTTGTTCTACTGTCTACAGGCGGGTAGTCTGGCGGAAACAGTTTTTGCATCATCTATCGCATTGTAAAAATAATTGTGTACAGATTAGGAAGGCGGGAAAAGTATCTGCATCCCTCATTGAAAAACTCTATAGCAGAAGAAAATGAAGAAACGATGAAGGGTAATGGGGGCAAAAGACAGTATCTTCATTATTCCTCCATTCTCATGTGGTATTGTTTCTTGATAATATTGGTAGAAGGAGAGACCACCATGAGAATTCTTGTAGTAGATGATGAGCCCGAGCTGGTAGAGCAGGTTCGACAGGCTCTGGTGAAACAGCAGTACACCGTTGATACAGCCCTGGATGGCGAAGAGGCTATGGACAGGGTATATGTTGACCCGTACGATTTGATCCTGCTTGATATCATGCTTCCTAAAAAGGACGGATTCGATGTTTTGCGGGAACTCCGTGAGGAGAAAAAGAAGACACCTGTGCTTATGTTAACAGCCATGGGAGATGTGGGGGACCGTATAAAAGGACTGGACCTGGGAGCGGACGATTATCTTGCTAAACCGTTTGCAATGGAAGAATTATTAGCCAGGGTGCGAGCCTTACTGCGCCGGAGCAACGAATTGGTTTCACCCCGGATTGAAGTGGAGACTGTCAGTCTGAATACTGCTACCAGAGAGGTGCATCAGTGCGGTGAACCGGTGGAATTAACGCCCAAGGAGTTTTCAATTCTTGAGTTCCTGTTTTACAATCTCAACCGTGCCATATCCCGTTATACCCTGGCAGAACATGTCTGGGGAGATGAATTTGATCCGGTTACCATGTCAAACAGCATAGATGTGCATATTAAAAACCTGAGAAAAAAACTTGGTCCCCATGGGGCTCAGATTATTCATACCGTACGTGGTGTCGGGTATATGGTTCGAGACGAGAGAGCATGAAAATCAGACATTGGATAACTCTTTGGATCAGCGGAGCAGGTTTGCTGGCTGGTCTTATCTTTTCCCTTGTCATTTTTTACGAGCTGGTGGAGCAACCATATGACATTTTAGATGAGGAACTGGATAGTCAGGTATACACACTTCTGGCAGCCCTGCATCCGGTGAAAAACGACCATGTCTCTCTCCAGACCCGAGCCGTGCTGGATGCCTTGGGCAGGTTGTACTGGCTGAAGATTTATAGCGAGCAGGGACACCTTCTCCATGCTTCATCCATGACCCGGCTTGTAGACCTTTCTCTCAGGGAAAAGAGTACAAGGTACAATATTGATGCAACTGTTCCTGTGGATATTGCGAATTTTGATCAGGGCGATACCGGTAAAGTCAGTTTTCGGGTCCATGTCGTATCCGTAGTTTTTGGTGGAACACAATATTTCGTACAGATTGCCAGGCCAATGGAGAAGCTTCAGGACGAAATCAGCGAGCTGATTATATCTATAATCATTGGCTTACTCCTGTTTATGCTTGTTCTGGTATCATTTGGTTATTTTGTGGCTGGAAAAATATTGGAGCCAATTCGTACTATCAATGGCTTAGCCAGAGAAATCAATGAACGTACACTGGAAAAAAGAATTCCTCAGGGTAAGAACCGGGATGAATTACACGAGCTTGCCATGACGCTCAATCAGATGTTTGACCGGCTTCACTTCTCGTTCAGGCAGCAGAAGGAATTTATCGCCAACGCTTCCCATGAATTGAAAACCCCACTTGCCATACAGCGGCTCTTTTTTGACGAGGCAGCAAAGCGCGAGGATTTGCCAGAGGATTTGCAGCGGCAGATTTTATCACAGGCGCGGGTAACAAGGCGGATGGATCAACTGGTAAAAAATCTGCTTCACCTTTCTGCCCTTGAATTGAGGAAGACCTTTGATCCAAAATTGGTACATGTATCTAAACTTGTCGCATCGGTCCTGGAAGATTTTGAATACATAATCGAATATTCAGATATTCAGCTTATCAGAGATATTCAGGAAGGTGTTAGGTCTCTTGGCGATGAAGATATGATCAGGAGGGTATTAATAAACCTGATCGATAATGCCATTAAATATAACTCGGGAGATGCCAGGGAGATACGCGTTCGCCTTGAAAAAACCGCTGATACTGTCAAACTGCAGGTATACAATACCGGCAATGGCATTCCCCTTGAAGAACGCGAAAATGTTTTTCATCAGTTCTACAGGCTTGAGAAAAGCCGATCAGCAACATATGGTGGCTCGGGACTGGGGCTGACGATTGTGAAAAGGATAATTGATCTTCATGGTGGGGATATTCAGGTAGAGAGCGAAGTCGGTAGTTGGGTGCTCTTTACCATTTTGCTTCCTCTGGATGAGAACTCTCCCTGCTTTGTTGGCGGGAACGCTGTGGCGTCGTTTGGCACGTCCAAGCGGAGTGAAACGGAGCGTTGTTGAACGACGGGTTATGTGTTTGTGTCTTGTTTTTTGAATGTTTGACGTGGGTCAAGGTTCATACTTACAATGATGCTTGCTAAGCATTTAAAAATACCTGAAATGGCTTTCCCGATAATATTGAAAAGTATTATCAAGATGAGCAACAAAAAGATAAACTTGAAGGTCTCAGTATTTTCAACGACAAGTCTATTGTTATTTAGAGTAACTTGAAAAGGAATATGATCAGATTCCAAATTAAGAGTTGTTTTTATTAATGATATATTTTCCGTATTATGAATAAGTTGATCAATTATGTCTATGGACCATAAAACAACGTAGGTTCCAAGTGCGAAAATGCATATGGCAATTAAGATTTTGAAGTATAAAGCTGGAGATTTCAAATTTTCTGTATTGTCATTTTGGTGTCTATCTTGATACATAGCTACAATTTATTTAATTTTTGAAAGATAACATGTTGCTTTTATAGAGGAGAAATTCCTGAAATAAGAATTTTTCCTTTCATCGTTGGGGAAGACGCAGTGGGGTCGTGTGCGTCACGCATACATTTCGAATTTCTTATCTCTTTTGATTGGCAAGAAATTTCCTGGCTGCCAGTTCGATTTTTTCAACCAGTTCCTGTGTGTCAATGGGTTTGAGACAGTAATCAAAGGCCCCGCTCTGCATACCCTGAACTCCGGATTGTATGGAGGCATGGCCGGTAAGCATGATAACTTCACTCTTGGGCCAGTGTTTTTTGATTTTTTGCAGGCACTGGATGCCGTCGATACCCGGCATGCTCACATCCATGACAATGACCCCCCTGGGATCTGCCTCCATGGCCTTGATTGCTGTGCTGCAACCATCGGCAGTCGTAATCTGCAACCCCTTGCGGCTAAGGTGTTTATGCATGGTTTCCAGGAATTCCAACTCGTCATCCACCATCAGGAGGCTGACCTTTTGTGCTGCATCAAGGGAATCTGTGTCCGTCATGACTAAGCATCTCCTTAATATCTCTTGAAAATGTGTCTCTATAGCGTTGCTGTTGGCCGCTGTCTGCCATTACCATATCGATCTGACGGGTGTGAATGGAAAGGTATCCCAATACCTGAAGACGGGAGTAGAGAAATTCCAGGGAACGTTTCTCCACCCTTGCCGTCAGGGCATCACCGATTTGGTCGACCCTGAATTCAAACTCATTAAGCAGGTCTGTTAACAACGCAACCCGGGCAACGCGACGTTCTTCGTCGGCAGCTCCACCTTTAAAACGAAAGGTAACATACCGTTCCGTGCGGAGGCTACTGATATATGCTTCGATCATAGCATAATGATACCCGAGTCTGACACTTAAATTACAGTAATTACGCGAGACAAGGAAATAATTTTTTTGGATCATGGCCGAACGTACAGCCGGATCCAGTCCCGGATTGCGAGTGGATTGGAAGAGTATGGAACCCATTCCCCGAAAACTGACCTGTGGGGGGCCTTTCCAGGGAAAGGCATGCATACCGTTCCATATGGCCAGCATGGGGCTGGAGGCAATATCGCTTATATTGATGTATTTTTCCGATGCATTGAACCCTTCACTGAACCCGTCAGCAAGATTGATGACCCACCATTCCATCGGCATGTTGTCAACCAACCGTTTGGCAGCCCCCTTCACGTATCGGTAGCGTTCTCCAAAGCGAAACATTTCAGTGACAGATTTTTCATGGCAGAAACGGGTGATGTCGTGCAAGGTTGTACAGTATGACGACCTGAAAAAAGGTGAACCCGGATCGGTGAGGGTTAGCGGAGTGATATGGTGCAACACCTGCTTCATGGTTTGCTCCACCGGGCTTCCCTGCATGGGACTGGATTGGGATGTGGCTGGAGTGACGCATAATTCTTTGATGCATCCATCGTAGATAACGCGATGTGACGCGTCCACCGTGATGATCTGGTCGTTGTTCAGCACCTTGAGCGCATCTTTTACTGCAAGGAGCGTTGGCAGGCCAAATTCCCTGGCAATGGTAGCTAGGTGTCCGGCTGCACTGCCAGTAGTTGCGACAAGGGCAGAAGCACGTTTAAGCAGTGGTGCCCACTCGGGTAGAGGGTGCTCGACAACAAGAATTGCTTTCCGCGGAAAAGAAAGAAGATCAACGGTATTGCGAACCACCCGCACGGGTCCGCTGCCACCTCCAGGACAAGCTGTTACTCCGTCCTGGAGTAAAGGCTGAGCATCTGTATGGATTTGTTGAGCGGGTTCATCTTGTTCCAGAAAGAGGGTGGAGATAGGCCTGCTTTGCAGAATAAAGAGTTTGCCTGAGCTGTCAATGGACCATTCCACATCCTGGGGAGCACCAAAATGACGCTCCAGGTCCATGACTGTTGTCGCTATCAGAGTGCGTTGTGCATTGGTTAATGGACAGGCTTTTCTCTCGTTGTTTCGGTCACTATCCCGCTGGGTGAAGGGAGGTGTTCGGGAGACCTGGACAAGGAAAGTCTCTTTTGTCCCCTCGACTATTCCCCTGGCACTGCCAGGGGAACAGTATATGTCCAGATAGTGTGAATCACCGCCAGGCGAGCTGGAATAGCTGACACCGCTCATGGTTGCCTTGATCATGACCAGGCAACCAACCCCCATGAGCATATGTTCGTGTCGATATCCTTTGGCCAGTCGATAGGTCATGGCACGGGTGGAGTAGGTGGATGCAAGCACCGTTTTATATGCCTGTACCAGCTGTTCTCTGTCCACGTTGAGTTCTGTCTGGTACAGTCCTGCAAAGGAGGCATGGCCAAGATCCTCACCAAGAGCACTGGACCGGACAGCAATCTCAAGGGGGGCCCCGTATTTTGCTTCCAGCTGGTCAAAGTGTTTATACATCTCTTTTTCAAGTTCATCTGGCAGCGTGCATCGCTGGATAAGCTGTTGCACATCATGGCTGCGGCGGTGCATATCTTCCAGATTGTGAGAATCGGTTTGCTGAAAGATGCGGTTAATCTCTGTAAGGAGTCTGTTTTGCTGCAAGACCGCTTGAGCTGCGGCACTGCTAATCACGAAGCCTTCGGGT
This sequence comes from Desulfogranum japonicum DSM 18378, assembly GCF_000429945.1. Classification (GTDB taxonomy): domain Bacteria; phylum Desulfobacterota; class Desulfobulbia; order Desulfobulbales; family Desulfobulbaceae; genus Desulfogranum; species Desulfogranum japonicum. The sequence goes on from NZ_KE386996.1 coordinate 94,682, forward strand.
ATGGAGACATTGTTCACATGCCCGGCTTCGCCCAGATTAGCCATTTTTTCACCACTCAAGGCAACAGAGGCGCGATTGACAGCATCAAGAGGCAGAACCCATGCACCGTCGACAGGTTCAGGCCCCTGGTCCAGCAGGGCGTCAATCTCACGCTGAATGGTTTCGTATGCAGGAACAAGGGCACTGTACTTACCGTCAGCCACATATCGCAGATTCTCTATCATTTTAAAGACATTGACAGCTACCACGGTTGATTTTGCCCTGATAAAGGCCATGGAAAAGTTTCGACCTTGCAGCAGGGCCTGTTCCATCTCTGCCATGGCTTCCAGGGCATTGTTGTTTGCTGTGAGAAGTTCTCTAAAATGACTGTAGTTGTCAAGAAAACGCTGTTGCAGTTCCTCGAGGGAATGAGAAGGTGCTGAGGGGAAGAACAGTTGTTGCAGCTTGGAGAGGAAAGTGCCCATAAATGTGTTGAAGTATAACCCCGCACCTGCCGGGAGAGGAGGCAGGCGCAGGGTGACCGTGGGAGGTCAGTGTTCGAGTTTAATGCCCATCCCTTCAAAGATAAAGAGCAATCCAAAACCATACCAGACCGTATAGGCCACATAAAAGACCAGGGCAAAGGCAAGAAGAACCATTTCTTCGCGCACTGGTTTTACTTCAACTTTGTAATAATTATATGATGGTTCCACTGCTTTGGTCATGCTGTTTTTAACAAATTTGGCCTGGCCGAAAGCCTGGGCCTTGTTCAGCTGTACGGCCATGGCGTCAAGCACCTGGTACCAGCCATAGAGAGCTTCCAGTTCATTTACTCCATACATCTCTGAAATGGCCTGACCATTGTTCTGGTACATGATATCCGCGTCATTGAGAATTGTGGTCATGATCTGGGAAAAATCTCCAGTAACCTTGACATATACGCCATCCATGCTGGTTGTAATCTGATGCTTTTTGAGCAGTGTGTCTGCCAGTGCCGCCTGCTGGGATGATTTCATTACCAGGGTATACTCAAAGGGAGTACCTGCATACTCCTTGGCAGCCTCAATCTGTTTATCGATATAATAGGCTGAACCCTTTGAGAGTTGGTTAAAGAAATTGTCCAAGTAGACCAACCCATTTACTTTTTTCCCTGTGGGGCCGGGAAATAAAGGCATAAAGATCGCTGCCAGTATTATAAAAAAGGAGATCAGCATCAGGGTGCCGCGGGTTTTTAATTGTGTTGCATTTCCCATGATTCTTGTACCTCCTCAGCACGTAATACATTCAGGTTAGTGAAAAAGCTCCAGAATACCCAGACCGCAAAGATGATAATGATACAGAAAAATCCGTAAGTGCCAATGGTATTGAGTACTTTGAGCACTTGGGGTGAAACATCCAGGTACCCCATTTTCACCAGTTTGGATGGGAGTGCGCAGGCACGGTTAAAAAAGCCGGCACTGACGGTAATAGCATAGAATGCACAGATGGTGGTTCCTGACACTACCTTGGTGACAATGGACCCGACCTGGATACCGATCAGTGAGCCCAACAGCATTCCCATGGCCAGGGTATAGAAAATGAAGCCGTAAATTGCATACTGGGTAATGGAACCGTAACCGGCAGTGAAAACGATCTGAAAAATATCTGTTCCAACTGTGGTCATGGAAGAAACGCCCAGGCCGTAGACAAAGATGGGGAAGGTGAGAAAACCACCACCAACACCCATGATGGCAGCTGCCAGGCCGACGATGAATCCGGCAATAATCAGAAAGAAAGCTGAAATCTTTCGGCCGCCAGGGGTGACGCCTTTGTCAAAGGTCAGCATTGGGGGCAAATTGATAGATTGTACCATCTTGCCAATTGGAGGCACTTCCTCGCCCTGTGTTGCTGGGCCTTCACCTTGTGAATTTGATTTTGCTGTCTTTCTGCGGGTGGTTTTGTACCAGTCAGCCAGGGCATAGAAGGCAAGGAAGCCAAGCATGAGCACATAGATGATGGTGATGAACATGTCGCTGAGCACAGGGTTTTTGTCATACAGTGCCCGGTTGATATATCCGCCGACGGTTGAGCCGCTGATGGCTCCTATGAGAAAGGTAACTGCAAGCGCGACAGAGATATTTCCCATTTTACGATGCAGCACAGATCCCATGATAGCCTTGGCAAAGATGTGAAACAGGTCAGTTCCGACCGCCAGAATACCCTTGACGCCAACGCTCATCAGGGCAGGCGCAATAATAAATCCACCGCCAGCACCAATACAACCGGTAATCAAGCCGGCACATAGCCCTACAAGAATGGAAGCGCCAAAAATCAGGTTGGTATAGTGGGAAGGACCATAGGCTGATTTCCCACCCAGAAATGATGGTAACGCTCCCCCCACGCTGTCGGCAAATGCTATGCCGCCGAGAAGAATGGGGATAAGTAGGAGACCAATGATGGCCAGCCGTTTTCGACTGCGCAGAATATTGTTGGACATCTCCAATTCCCAGTGGGCCTGCGCACGGGCGCCCACCATCATGAATTGGTGTAGATTACGGAAAAAATTCATAACTTCCTCCTTAGGGTTTGCGTTTCTATCCAGTTTCACGCGTCGTACAGCAATGCCTGGCTGATTATCCAGGCATGACCATATGCCGCTTGATTTGCGCCATTTCTATTTTTTCCTCCTGGACACGCTTTCTTTCATGGGCTGCGTCCAGTTTTTCCATGAGTCGCTCCATGTCCATAGGCTTCATCAGGTAGTCAAACGCACCGTATTTCATGCCATCGATACCCGATTCTACAGATGCATGACCGGTCAGCATGACAACCTCGGTCAATGGCGCGATTTTTTTCATTTCCTTGAGAATTTCTATGCCATCTCGACCAGGCATTTTTACGTCCAGTAGGACCACGTCATATTTACCGGGTTTGAACATCTGCAGGGCAACTTCACCGTCTTCCGCTGCATCGCATTGAAGATTTCGTTTTTGCAGTTTTTTGACCATGATGTCGCGAAAATCCTGTTCATCATCCACGACCAGTACGTTGTATCTTGTCATTGGGGCCTCCTTTCCTGATTGGGAAGTGTTGTCTGTCGAATGGGAATGGTCACCGTGAACACAGCTCCTCCCTCTGTTTTGTTGTCTGCGGTAATCGCTCCTCCCATGGTTCGAATAATATTCTGGCTTATGGACAGACCGAGACCTGTCCCTTTGCCTTGTTCTTTGGTTGTGAAAAACGGATCCCATATCTGCTGCATAACTTTGTGGTCAATGCCAGGGCCGTTGTCTTCTACTTTGATGGAAATATCGTCTTCCTGGACAGAGGTGGAAATTGTTACTGTCCCGTCCTGTCCCACTGCGTCCAGGGCGTTGTCGAAGAGATTGAGCAGGACCTGTTGAAGCCGATGGGCCTCGGTCATGGTGACTGGCAGATTGTTGTCCAGGTTAAGAGTAATGGTGATGTTATTGTGCTGGGCCTCTTTTTCCAGAAACGAGAGGGTTTCCAGTACCACATCGTTGCATTGTACCTGTTCCTGTTCTGCGCTGATCTTGCGGGCGAATCCCAGCAATCTGTGGGTTATGACCGCTGCCCGTTCCACATGGTGTTTGATTTTGGCTATGGTGGAGAGGTATTCCTGATGATTTTTCAGGCTGGCCGGATCTTCTTCGGGGAGCAGTTCTTCCAACCAGCCGACCTGGGCAAGTATCATCTGCAGGGGATTGTTGATTTCATGGGCAACACCTGCTGCCAGACGACCTATGTTTGCCATTTTTTCAATATGTGCCATCTGTTGATCCATGGCTGTTGATTCTCTGTCTGCCCTGGCAATGTGTGAAACAATGAAGTGGCTCAGGAAAAATGCTGTGATAAGAAACACCGAGGCAGTTATGACGATGATGACAATGGTTCTATGAAGGTGCTCCTGGTAACTGTCCAGCATGTCGGGAATATGTACTTTGAGCATCAGCAGCCAGTTCTGGGTATTGAGCCAGGTGGTGGCATAGAGTTGATCCTGAATGCGGGTTATTTGTGTTCCTGTATGATGGCGGAGAAGTTGGTGTTCCTGTGCGTTGAGCGATTCCAGATGTTGCAGGCTGGGTGTCTGCAATTCGCCGGATGTATTGACGATAAACGCATCGCCATGTGCGCCGATCTGGGCGCTGTGCAGTAATGAGTTGAATACGCTGGAATTAATGGTGGTGCGCAGTACATAACTTTTCAGTGGATCGGTAAGGGCGACTACGAAATGGGGGAGATTTCGGTAACCACTGAAAATATCACTCACGTATACACCGCGCACCAGCACCTCATTGAACCATTCCTGGTCATGGTAATTCTTCCCGATCACCTGCTCACGATAAGGGCCCACATAAGCCAGTTGTTCACCTGTGGCTGCGATGGTCTGCAGGTCAACAATGCTTCCAGACTGACTGATGGCCAGGAAAAGCTCATTAAGGGTTTCTACGGTATTGAAATGTTCCGCATCGTAAAGACTGATGAGAGTGCTCAACAGGTCGACCTGGTGTTTGAGAAAATTATTGATCACGTCATGCCTGTGGGTAATCACCTGGCTGGCTGTGACCTCAATATCCTGTATAGCCACCTGCCTTGAGTTGTAGATTGAGGTTGAGGCAATGATCAAAATGGGCAATATGCCGCAGAGAAAGAAAATCGCTGTGAGAAGTTTGCGTAATTTCTTATAGTAGCTTGATTTGTGGTCACCCATGACATCCTCCCAGACGATTGAGGACTGATTCAAAATCAGATGTCTCTGTCGGTGAAAAACTGTACAAGGGGATGGAGGTGGTCAGTACCTGCCGGATACTATCGGCCGTGTTTTTTACCTGTTCATCGCGGCCAAAAACAAGGATGGTATCTGGTGAAAAGGTGATGATTTTCAGTTCTGTATTGCTGTCATAGGCTATGCATTCGATGATGCAGGACGTTTTTTCCCTGAATCGATACAGAGCCCAGATAATTTTAGCGGTCACAGCTTTTGGCATGAGCAACTGTTGGAAGATGACCAGGATTTTTTTCAGGTGCCCTTGCAGGAGGCAATCGGGGACTGGAATATGATGTCTTACCAGATGATGAATCAGATCCTGGGAACTTATCAAGCGCTGTCCCTGTCTGGCAATCACCGGTATGAGTCCGGAATCGAGCCAGCGGGAAAATCGATCCACAGAAACGCAGCACACAGAGGCTGCCTGATCCGGGGTAAGATATTCGCTGTCATCGAAGTTGCGCATTGTGCTGTGCTCCAAGCTGGTTGATCTTTGACTTTTCTAACGCAAGCCTGGGGCCAGGAGAGCCTTGGTGTTATGTTTTTTGAAATTAGTATTGTATTCAGTATGTTGCGTTAATTTCGAGTGGTGGCTTTTTGTACGTAGTTTTTGCTGCGTGTGTAGATTAGGTGACATTCAAAGGTGTGATTTTTGCTAATATATTGAAATAAAAAGAAAAATTTGAATGTGTGGTGTGGGTGACATGCAAAAGCGCTACTTCGTTGAAAGTGTGTAGATTTGGTGACACGGATGAGCGTGGAAGGTAATATCTGTAACTGAAAACAGGCTGTCTGTATAACGTGTTACGAACTCTTCGGTACAGGAGGAAAGGTCGTGGTTGACGAAACCATAAAAATTCTTGAGCAACAGCGTGAGGATCTGGTTGTTCGTTTTCTCAGAAAGCACGAAGAGGCAGAAGCCAGCCGTTCGTTCACCGAGAGAGTGCTTTCTGGTATTGCAGAGCTTCTTCTTGTACTTGACCAGGATTTTAAGATCATTCAGGCCAACAAAGAGTTTTATGCGAAGACGTTGTTCCCAGAAGTCTCTCATGCTCCATTGTACCTGGGAGATATTTTTGACGAGGTAACTGCGGAAAAAGTTTGCACCGGTTTGAAATCTGTTGAATTTACAGAGTTTGAAGCCCCCCTTAATACCAGAGAGGGAACATTGCCGGTCAAGGTGCGTGCCTCAAAATATTGTAATCCTGATGGGGTAACTCTGTATTTGCTGATCTGTTCTGATTCTTCAGAATTTTATGATCTCATGCACAGGCTGCAGGAAGGACAGAAGCAACTTATCCATTCCAGTCGATTGGCCAATCTGGGTGAAATGACAGCTGGTATAGGCCATGAGCTCACCCAGCCTCTGAATGCAATTCTGCTCTTTGCCAGGAATGGCCTGAAAGCCCTGAATTCTCAGAATCCGGATCTGCAGATGTTGCAGAGCAACCTGGAGTTTATCGTAGACCGGGTGCATAAGGCGACTTCTATCATTAATACCATGCGTAGTTTTGGCCGTAAGGTGGAGGACGATCTTTACCCTGTTGATATCAACCCTCTTATTGATAAGATACTCCAGTTTCTGGAGGCGCAGTTGCGTATAGGAGAGGTAGAGGTGGAGGTGCATAATGCTGATTCAGGTTGTACGGTGCTTGGAGTGGACGTTCGACTTGAACAGGTTTTGCTTAATCTGATACAGAATGCGCTCCAGGCCATGGGAATGGTTGTCCGTCCCAGGTTGATTCTCAGAACCATGCTGGTTAAGAAAGTCAATCCCAAGACCATGCGTCGTCAGCCCTATGTTGTCATTTCCATTGAAGACAATGGCCATGGGATAAGTCCCGAAGAACAGAAAAAGATTTTTGATCCCTTTTATACATCCAGAGCAGCAGGAACAGGAATGGGGCTCGGCCTGTCCATAGTTGAACGAATTGTTCATAGCTTTTCGGGATGTATTGAGGTCAGCTCTTCTCCGGGACAAGGTTCTTGCTTCCAGGTTGCCATTCCACAGTATATGAAACCGCAAAAGCAGGAAGAGGACATCTCATGACAAGGCGCGATATCGATTCATTTGGCAAGGGACAGGAAGTTTTAGTCGTTGATGATGATCGGTTTCTTTTGTCCGCCATCAGTCAGACACTCTTGCTTAATGCCTATAATCCTACGATTACGACCAGTCCTGTAGAAGCCCTCCAACTGCTCAGGCAGCACGATTTTGCTGTTGTGCTTGCCGATATCCGTATGCCGGAGATGGATGGTATGGAGTTGCTTAAACACCTGCTCGAATTTGACCCGGAATTACCAGTCATTCTGATAACCGGGCATGGTGACATTAATCTGGCCGTGGAAGCCATGAAAAGCGGAGCATATCATTTTCTGCAAAAGCCTGTGGATGAAGATGTAATCCTGGCCACGCTGGAACGGGCTCTTGAGCGAAGGGAGTTGTTGTCAGCCAACAAAAAACTGCAGGAACAGCTTGAAGAGAAAAAAAGTTTTTCCAATCGGTTTCATGGCCTGATAGGCCAACACCCTTCAATGCAGAAGCTCTTTGCAATGATTGAGACCTATGCCGTGGAGCGGGATCCCGTCTTGATTGTAGGTGAAACAGGTACAGGTAAGGAACTGGTTGCCCGAGCTATCCATACCATTGGGCAGGGACCGGATACTCCTTACCTTGCCGTCAATATGGGGGCGCTGCCTGCAGAAATGATAGAGTCTGAGCTCTTTGGGCATGAAAAAGGTGCTTTTACCGGTGCGATACAACGCAAGGTCGGCAAATTCGAGTATGCAGGTACAGGAACTCTTTTTCTGGATGAAATTTGCTCCATGCCAGCACATCTTCAGTCAAAATTGTTGCGGGTTCTGGAAGAGCGAAGTTTTACCCGTCTGGGGGGGAATCACGCCATTTCCCTGGATGCCCGTATTATCGCTGCAACAAACCGGGACCTCCCCACAGAGATTCAGAAAGGTAATTTTCGCCAGGATCTCTATTTCCGGCTTAATGTTTTACCTCTCCATCTCCCCCCGTTGCGGGAGCGTAAAGAGGACATTCCCCTGTTGATAGAGCATTTCTCCCGGGAATATTGTGTCGGTAACACCGAACCACCTGATATTTCGCCAGATGTTATCCTGGAACTGAGTAATCGGATCTGGCCAGGTAACATACGGGAGTTACGTAATGTTGTACGTCGATATTGTGTTCTGGGAATGAGTGAAAATGAATCCGCAGGCCAGGAATATATCAAGGATGCAGAGGCCTTGAGCCATCCGGAAACATGTCCTACGTGGAAAGAGTTCATGACCACGCAGGAAAAAAAATATATCGAAGATGTGCTGCAGCGAACCAATGGCCAGGTGGTAAAGGCACATAAGCGGATGGGAATATCCAGAAAAAGCCTGTACGAGAAAATTAATAAATACAGCATTGATCTGGAGCAATTTCGGAGTGGTTGACCCTGGTACGTGACGTCCTTTCCATTTTGTATTATTTAGAACAACTTTGTAGGCTGGTGTTTGTTTGTTTACAAAAAAGTGGACAGACTCTGGTTGAAAAAAATGATTTTCCTTGAAAAGACAACATAAATGAAGTGAAAATTTCTTGGCACGCTTCCTGCTTATACATTTATGAAATTATTGATTGGATGTGATGACAGTACGATTTTTTTCAATATAGAAGATATTCGTGGAAGAAAGGAGGCTATTATGTCAAAAAAAGAAGTAGAAAGATTTCTCATTGCTGGTGGCGAAAACAAAGAAGTGCGTCTCAAGTATAACCAGATCGAGGCGATGTCCAGTTTCGTAGCAACCGCCGTTGCAGATGGCTATGATTTTACGGAAGAAGAACTGACCCTGGTATTGCGTGAGAATGGTGATAGTTTTGAATCCTATGGTAATCCGCGTATGCGTGATATCTGGTGGTATTAATGCGTGTGATCTCATTTCCTTTGTAGTTTATTTCTCTCAAGCAAAAGAACGGTCTGGCAAAGAGGTGTATTTGAACCTTACTGTCAGGCCGTTTCTTTTATCTGGTACCCAGAATATCTCTTCACAGCCTTTTGCGGGTGTGCCGTTACTGATTTTTCTGAATGCTCGAAATTGTTATATACTTTTTGAACTATCTATGCGGGAAACCGCGATCGTGCAAAGAGGTAAGCGACCATTGGGAAACTCCGTTGAGTATCTGTGATCAATCAGTTACGTACAATCTTATGCAGGGACAGTATCCCCTAATTCGCAGGATATCTTCTTGAACTCCTCTTCTATTGCAAGAAAGGCTTCAACCACGTCGGGATCAAAATGCTTATTGGTTTCCGAGACTATGATAGCTTTGGCTTCTTCATGGGACATAGCATCTTTGTATACCCGTTTTGAACGTAAAGCATCGTAAACATCTGCCAGGGCCATTATACGTCCCTCCAAAGGTATATGGGTGCCTTGCAGGCCCATGGGATAACCTGTGCTATCCCATTTCTCATGATGATACAGAATGATTTTTTCGGCAGCAAGAAGATAGGGAGTGCCTTGTACACCGATTTTATTTTTAACTTTTTCTATAACCCTGTTGCCAATAAGAGTGTGATCTTTCATCTGTTCAAATTCATCGGCGGTGAGCTTGCCTGGTTTTCGCAGAATATGGTCAGGTATACCAACCTTTCCTATATCGTGAAGGGGAGCAACCTGATGCAAAAGATCGATATAAGCATCTGAGAAGTCAGCCTTACCGGTTATTTTCAGATATTTTGCCAGCTTGAGCAAATAGGTTTGGGTTCGCAGAACATGTTTTCCGGTTTCGTTGTCTTTTAGATCAGACATTTCCATAAGGACATTGATGATGGCGGCGTGGGTATTTTTTAACTCTAATTCCTTTTTCTCCAGGGCTTCCTGCCTGATGACAGCCTCTGTGATGTCCTGTATGAGTCCGACGCTTTTGGTTGGAATATCTCCATCGTAAAAGGTTTTACAGATTTCCTTATAGTAGTGTATGCCACCATCAACAATAACCCGATGGGTAATATTATAGTCGGTACCATGTTTAACAGAATTACTGTATACCTTGTCTACCATTTCTCTGTCATTTGGGTGGACACAGTTTAAAAATGTAGCATAGGTTGGAGGTCCGTCTGCTCTGTCCAGATCAAGCATGTCATAGACTTCATCTGACCAGTACAGTTTATCGGTAATCAGATTCAGTTCCCAGTGCCCAATCTTTGCAAGAGACTTAGCCTCTCTCATTCGTTCCTGTTCAAGGCTCAGTTCATCTCTCAATGTTTCAAGCTCACTGATATTCTTTAAAGATATAATGATATATTCATCCTGCTCAAAATCCAGTTTGTTCAATTGATATTCGACTGAAAGATAAGACCCTAGTGAGGTTTTAAGCTTTCCCAAATTCTCTGCACTGAATTTGGACCATAAGCTTTGGATAGGCTTACCGATAATGTCCTTTCCATCGTATCCTGTCATATGAAAAAAAGATTCATTAGCATGCATCATAAGGCCCAATTCATCGGCAATAATCATGCCGTCTGAGGTCGTGTTCAACCACTTTAGGACTGTTTCGCTAAGGGGTTTATTCATCACAACATCCTCCAATTTCATAGGGCAACCGGGAATATGCAAGTGATGTCCTGTTTTTTAGTATGTGCCACTGTTACAGGACATCACCAAATACATAATAATCAATATGGCTGATAGTTGTTTATAGGTCATGAGTCTAACGGCTGAGTTCAGGGGGTGGTGAGTTGAGAGACAAGCAAGATTGGATAATTAATTTTTTCCGTGACCCTTGGATAGCGCCTGTCCATTAATGGTCTTTTCGGAATATCGTTCCTCGCTTACCTAACCTTGCACAAAAATTCTCATTTCTGGACAGGCACTAGATAACCAACTTCGATTAACCGATAGAGTAAAATTGAAAAACTCAGCTTCGAAAAATTGCCGAAACAGCCAGTCACTTGAAGCGTTTTGTTGCGTGCCGGGCACGGCACACGTTATTAAAGGTGTGTGTAACTAACTGTACATGATTACAAACGGTTAGGCAAGACCCAGACTCATCCTGATGGAGACGAAGGACGTAGCGCTATAGCGTGCCTATCCCTCGACAGGAGAAACCCGCATCATGATGGGAATAGTTGAGCGGGGAAATATAATGCGTTCTCTAAAGCAGGTTAAGGCTAAGTAAAGAGTTCACCCGGAGTGGGCCGGCAAGTAAGAAATATGATATCCTACCGGTTAACAAGCCGTTGGGATATTTAGAAAGTTTCAGGCTGAGGTAGATGTGTAGGCAGAGATTTCCCTGCAAACGAAGCAGTGAGTAATTCTGAGATGTATGCAAAAGGATTACGCCCCTGCATCCCAGCATACGGCATGTTCTGGTGTCAGGCCGTATGCGCCCGGTACAGCGTTCGCCTTTATCCGATTTGGAACAAAAATATATTTTTCTCCATTGCACAACAGGATGCAAGCGTCTTTCAGCGACATTGTTGGTTCTACGTTTTGGTGTTGGATGAATTAAAACGGGTGATTCCAAGTGCTGAGAAATCGTAGCACCCGAGTTTCTCCTTCGTCATCTTCACTGTTTTCACAGCCGCTGCACAATTCTTTTATTTTGTCACTGTTGGAAGAGAATCTCCGGGAGACGAACACTCCTTCCCTCGTCACTCTCCCCTGCTGTGTCCTGACGAGGATCTGCACAGAGACCTTCACGCCATAACACATTCGTCTGGTAAACCTTTTATCTGCCAGGAGTTAGGCCAACTTTGTTTATAACTGCAAGGTACTGATACGTGAGAAACTGTTAGCTTCTTGGGTGAGAATCTGCAGTGGCAACGTAAAAATGGATCAACTGAAAGGTTTCCACTTTTACGCTGCCAAATTGATCTTAGAAACAAGGTATTACAGAGAAACGACAACTATCATTACACCGAACAAGAAATACGTTTCAGATTTTGAAATTATTTACTAACCGGCTGAGTTCACGTGCCAATCTTTGCAGTTCTTCAGCGCTTGAGTTTAGAGTTTTACTACTTTCCGAAATGTCGGTTGAGGCTGAGTTTACCCCGGTGATATCCTGAGATATAGTAGCGGCCACCATGGTGCTCTGGTTAACATTCTCATTGACTTCACCCATTCCCTGTGAGGCCTGAGAAATATTACTGGCAATTTCCTCGGTTGCCGCTTGTTGTTCGGCTATTGATGTGGAAATAGTAGAAATTATTTCATTTACATTATTAATGACTTCAGTGATCTCTTGAATATCTTTGACAGTTGTTGAAGTCGTGGTTTGTACCTCATCGATCTGGCCTTTGATATTTAGAGTAGCGGCTGCAGTCTGTTTGGCTAGTTCTTTGATTTCATTGGCAACAACCGCAAATCCCTTGCCTGCCTCACCTGCTCGGGCTGCCTCAATGGTAGCATTGAGCGCGAGCAAATTGGTCTGCTCTGAAATTTCAGTAATTGTCTCTGTTACTTTGCCGATGGCCTGGGCTGCCATGCCAAGTGTATCCATTTTCGTGGAGGCATTTTCCGCTTTTTTGACAGCATCTTCTGAAATTGCGTGGGCTTTTTCCGAATTTATAGCGATCTCTTTGATAGTCGCTGTCATTTCTTCTGAGGCACTTGCAACCATTGAAGCATTGGTCGCCGATTCTTCCATTGCTGCGGCAACACTGTTGAGATTGGCCGTCATTTCTTCGGCAGCAACAGCAACATTATTGGCTCGTTTGGCTGTTTCAGTAGAGTTCGCAAAAAGATTCGAACTAATATTCGACAACGAAGTTGATGAATCATTCACCGATTTTGTGTTGGTAGCGACTTGGGTTATAATGCTCTGAAGTTTTTCAACAAATATATTAAACCATCTTGAAAGGTCACCGATTTCATCCTGAGAATCAGCTTTTAAACGCATTGTCAGGTCGCCTTCACCTTCTGCAATATCTTTCAGGCGATTAATTGCATTATTCAGTGGATGGGTGATACCTCTGGCAGTAAAAAACGCAATAAGGAAACCTAATATAACGCCAATAGCGACCATGATAATCGTAGCAACAATTGCTTTGTTAAACGTTGCAATTGAATTCTCCCGCTCTGATTTCGCATACTCTTGGGAAAGCTCGGTTAGCTTATCTATCTGGTTTCTCATGTTTTCGAACTTGCTGCTGGCATCTCCCATGGCCAGATCGAGAGCCAAACGCCTTCCTTCACGAGTGTCGGAAGATCTGCCGTCAACGATAGATTGCGATACCGGCATCCAGTCATTGTATGCTGCATCATATGCTCTGATCAGCTCTTGTTCCTCTGCGGTCAATCCTTCCAGTTCTTTGTATTTTTGCCATCGCTCTTCGGCTTGGTCGCGGTTTGTCTCATACTCTTTAATTAACGTCTTAAATGTCTCAGATTTCACGTTGGTGAAGATCATCGATCTTTCAGCAACAAGTAACTGCTGTAGATCTCGGTCAATTTCCAGCAACAAATTGATGGTAGGCATTCTGACGGCAAAGATAGTGTTCATGTTGCCATCAATGGTTTTGAGGCCGTTATAGTTGCTCGCGCCCAATACTAAAATAACAGCAATAACGAGTCCGAATCCCAAAAAGAGCTTTATCCGGATTTTTAAATTTTTGAGAAACATCATATACGCTACCTCTGATATGTCCTTTTGTTATTATGTTACTACGTCTTAAGGTATAGCATGGAACGCGTGAATGGGATTCATTCTACGGCATCAACATCAATACCAAAGGTAATGGAGCCAATTGCCTTGCCGTCATCTAATACAGGAACAGAAATTTGAACAAGGTAGGTTTGTGCACTGTCATCGAATTTCACCTCGTCCACAAAAACTGCACCGGAGCCGCCGGCAAAGCTCTTGGTAAATTTGGCTTCGTCGCCCTGCCAGTAGTCTGATGTTTTGTCAGTCATTGCAACATTAGCACCTTGATTGTCGGTAACGAAGATTTCCGAATAATAGGGCGCTGACTTCTGGATTTTCTGAAGATATTTCCCGCAATCGGACTCCATGAGGGCTTTCATGTAATCTGTGACACCTACGCTAGCCTGCCATTGAACGTCTTGAGCCTTGATCTGGTCGAGGGTTTTTCCTTTGGCATTTTCGGCTTTCACTGCCTCAACAATGACGGGATCACTGCCAAATGCTGCGAGAGTCGAGTTCCCAAGATCTACAATTTTTTGCGGTGCTTTCTCAGCATAGGCAACGCTGCAAAACATCATAGCGACGAGTGTTAAGACGATTGCGGTAATTTTCATAGTCGGCTCTCCTTGAGAAATTAAAAATTTGACAAAGTATGCAGCAGCAGCGGGTAAAAAGACCCGCGAAAAGAGAAATGTCTCTTTTATGGTTAGTATATGTCAGTTATTTTCTGGAGTCAAAATGTAGATGGACAGTTTATCACCTAGATAAGGGCTGCAGAAAAGTAAAACTGCCCAGAGATTGCGCAGGGTATCCGATGCCCAAAGAACACCCCTGTAGTTTCTCACCCTCTCTCCTCGAAGTGCAGTCTCAAGTTGCAGTAGCCTGACGCAACATCAGGGATAATCAGTGCGAACATATTTGCTAAGCACTCTGGTCTGCGGACGAAACTTTCGGGAGAAAAGAGGGAATGGATGGGAGGTCATCATTTGAGAAGATGATGAATATATTATACGATGAAATAGGGAATTCGAAGTTTTCACCGGAGATCAGTTATAGTGCGGAGGTGAGTGGAACCAGGAAAATAGAGACCCCGTGACTAAGTGAGTCTGTGCATAGATGATCTTTTCGGAGTCTACGCTTGCCTAAACTTGAGTAAAAATCCTCATTTATGGACAGACATGAGTTTACTGCTGCCTACTACTCTCATTTCTTGCAGGGGGAGGCGGCAAAGATTTTTTCGGTTATTATATTGTATCGATGCCATGCCACAAAAACGACTCCAACAACTTGTAACCAGTATCTCCTTTCGCATAGCGCTTCCCTCGCTCTTTACAATTCTTTTATTTATTGCTGCCATTTTCTATGTGCTGCTTCCTCAGCTTGAAGAGAGTTTTATCCACAGGAAGCAGGAAGCTATTAAGGAGTTGACGGAAACTGTCTGGAGTTTGCTGGAATCGTATTACGAACGGGAGCAGTCGGGGGAGTTAACCAGGCAAGATGCCCAGCAGCGGGCAACGGCCCGTATTCGTAATCTGCGCTATGGTCCTGAAAAGAAGGACTATTTCTGGATAAACGATATGCACCCCCGAATGATCATGCATCCATACCGAAAAGATCTCGAAGGTGAAGATATTTCAACATTTCAGGATGCGAACGGGATTTTTCCATTTATCGAGTTTGTCAGGATCGTCAAAGAACAGGAAAGCGGTTATGTCAATTATATGTGGCAGTGGAAAGACGATCCTGAGAAAATATCGGCAAAGTCCTCTTATGTAATGGCGTTCAAGCCCTGGGGATGGATTATTGGCACCGGTATGTATATAGATGATGTTGAAGCTGAGATTGCTCAAATACGTAATAAACTCAGCCTGATCTCTATTGGTATTCTCTGCATTGTTTCCATACTTGCCGCGTATTCAATTCGTCAGTCAATGGTGGCAGACAGGGAACGTCGGGCTATATTCATGAACAGGGAACAGCTTATGGAGTCCCTTGAGCAGAGTAATACACGATTTCGCAATCTGCTTGAGACTACCAGTGACTGGATTTGGGAGTCGGATCAGGATGGAAAATATACGTATTCCAGTTCGCGGGTAACTGACATGCTTGGTTTTGATCCTGAAGAAACCATTGGTAAAACATTGATGGATATTGCCTCTCCCAGGTCTGCGGCTCAGTTGGCCGATGCATTTGAGAAATTACTTCAGAGTAAGCAGAATATTGATGGGTTTGAGTGCACCTGTTTAGGCAAAAGCGGTCAGATCGTAGTTCTCGAAAATAATGCTGTGCCTGTTTTTTCTCACAACGGCGAACCTGAGCTGGTAGGTTACCGAGGAATTGCACGGGACATCACAGAGCGGAAGATAGCCATGGAGGCTTTGAAGAAAAGCCGCGATGATCTTCATGCCAGTCTCGAGGAAACCGTATCTTCGCTGGCTTCAACCGCTGAAAATCGAGACCCTTATACTGCGGGACACCAGCAACGGGTTGACCGGCTGGCCTGTGCCATTGCCAAGAATCTGGGACTGCCTCCCGAGCAGATCGAAGGGCTCCACATTGCAGCTCTGCTTCATGATATCGGCAAGATTACCCTGCCGTTTGAGTACCTGGCAAAGCCGACCAGTTTGAACAAAGATGAACGGGCGATCATCAGGCATCATCCTGAAGTCGGTTATAACATCCTGAAGACGATTCATTTTCCATGGCCGGTGGCGGAAATCGTATATCAGCATCATGAAGTCCTGGATGGTTCCGGCTATCCGCGTGGACTCACTGACCAGGATATTCTCCTTGAGGCGAAGATTCTTGCCGTGGCCGATGTTGTCGAGGCCATGTCATCCCATCGCCCCTACCGCCCATCTCTGGGAATTGAAAAGGCCATGGACGAGATTCGCAAAGGCCGGGGAGTACGGTATCATGCTCCAAGCGTAGACAGTTGCCTTTATCTGATCCAGGAGAAAAAAATTAACGGTAACGGCGATGACTGGTGTCCGGTGTTTTACTGATCTGCCAATAGACAGGCGTTAACTCATCATGGTGTATGTAATGTTAATCAAATATGCCTGTAGACACCATACTGACATTGCCGCTTACATAGATGGACTCAATATGCTCTGAGCTTGCCTGGACCTTTATGGAAATCTGACTTGGTCTGCCTGCAAATCTTCCCTGTTTCAGGAGCAATTCTTCATTCGTGTCGAGTTGGTTGTATTTGTGAAGATAAGCGCCAACTGGTCCGGCAGCACTACCGGTTGCAATATCTTCAAGGCGTCCGCTGTTATCCCAGGTTCTTCCCTCTCGTTGAGTAACATCCAGGACATACGCAAATTTAGCCCCTATGGATGCTAAAAGTGATTCAAATTCATCGGTGACTATTTTACTTTGTTCCAAGCCGCTGCTGACAGGGACGATAAGGTATGGCAAGCCAGTTGAGATGACTTCGAGTTCAAAATTTTCAGCCTGATCTTCAACTGAAAGATTCAGAGATTTCAAAAAGCGCTGAGCCGATGCAGGGGTGACGCAGTGTACAAATTCAGGCTTGCCTTGATTCATCGTTGCACGGTAACCGTCATGGAGCTGTTCAGAGCATACCTCAACATCCTTTGTATTCAGATGAAATTGCCATTTTTCCTTGTTATGCGTTCCGTATTGTTCGTGTAAAACAGCGGCAGCTCCTAAAATAGGATGACCGGCAAAATCTAATTCTTCCTCCTCTGTAAAGATTCTTGCGCGATAAGCTGATGATGCTTGTGCTTTGGTAAGAAAAATTGATTCAAATTGGCGCATTTCCTGGGTGATCAGCTGCATCATATGGCTGGATACATTCTCAGCCTCCCAAAACACTGTCAGGCCATTACCAGAGAGTGGTGATTTTGAAAAGACATCAACGTGCCTGTATTTGAGTCCGCTAAGGTTTTGTGATTGCATTGGTTTAGTTTTTTGTAGCCGTATGGGCGTATTTTTAGGGTCGCGGGAAATACGAAAATTCCAAAAATTGCGTAGGATATCGGTTTGGTAACGTCGTTGCGCCAATGGTTTCATACTGTCCGTTGAGCCATTGACACGACGACGTTACCGAGTTGAGAAACAAGCAAGATTGGATGATTCATTTTTTCCGTGTCCCTTAATCATCTGGCTGTATTCGTTGTACTTGGTGTCTGTCCATGTCGTATTTGGCCAGATGTCGTTGTTTTTGCCATGAGGTCCTTGTTGGTTTGTATATGATTTTCTATTTTTATAGAAAATATTCTATTAAATTGAGTGGGTGCTTGCCATCTTTTTTTCTTCTCTTCTGTTGGGTGTGATGCAAATGTGCATGATATCAGTATGTTATATCTGGATGAGTTTTTATGCATTCATTGGCACAACTCATGCTTTATTTATGGCACGATAACTATGATGAACCAGCGGCGTGTTAATCAGGCTTAAATGCTTTTGATTTTTCCTGTTCCGAACATGGGTTGTAATCATCACTTATCGACTGGTTAGCTCAGAGGGTAGAGCACCACCCAGTCACGGTGGCTGTCGCAGGTTCGATTCCTGCACCATTGGGAAAGTAAATCCCTTTACGGAATGTGAAGTATAACTTCACACAGATGAGTGAAGTAACCAGTGTTGTCTGATCCTGTTCTTCAATTTTCGAGGTTATGAAGGGTGAATTGCCAGGTTCAGCTGAGGAATATGTCATGCGGCAAACCGATAAGGCTGTTGAGGATTTGTGCTTCAATTGACGTAGTTTCAGGCGTGAATGCGGTACATTGAAATGGCAGCTTGGGTATTGTCCCACATATTTATTGCCGGGAAGCCTGGAAATGAGTGCTCCCACGGTTGCCGAAGTATCGACACTGGTTACCTCCTGATGGGGTTACTGAAAAAAGAAAAAAACAGTAACTGCTCACAGCGTACCTGGTCTTTCCGCGATTAGCCTGGCTTACGTATGACCCAATACGCTGCGCCGCCTGCTTGCGAAAACCTCAGGCACCCTGTAACCAGTTACACATATGGGAGATATTCAAGCTTTTCAGTCTCCCCTGTGCGTAGTTACGAAAAACGCTATGAAAAAGTAGTTGTTATAGAGAAGAGTTAACTCCGTTAGGCGTTGTAAAAAGATGAGAGGATGCGATGTATTTAGGAAGAGTAACTGTGCGATCCTATGAAAAAGGTTTGCTATTCAAGGATGGAGAGTTTGTGAAAATTCTCCCTGAAGGAAAACACTGGCTTTTTGACGTATCTGGAAAGAGTGTGGTGGATGTGGCTTCTACACGTACTCCCCAGTTGCTCCATAAGGATCTTGATCTCATCGTAGACTCAGGTTTGCTTGGCAGTGATGCGAAGGTCTTGGAATTATCCGATACGGAGCGTGGCCTGGTGTGGGTGGATAACCGGTTTGAAACTATACTGGGTCCCGGTCAGCACGTCATTTGGCAAGGGTTCAAAGATGTACGGATAGAGACCGTTGACACCTCAGATGTAAAGCTTTATCACCCGAAAATACGGGTCATCATAGAAACTGGATCTGCAATGGGTGAACTGACTCCTTACTGGGTCGATGAGGGGAGTGTTGGTATTCTCTTTGTTGATGGTGTCATCACTGATCTGCTTGAACCGGGCTGCCATGCGTTTTGGCAAAACTCTGGGCAGGTTAAAGTGATACCGGTTGATAAAGGGGAAACCACCCTTGATGTGAGCGGTCAGGAGATCCTCAGCCGAGACAAGGTAAGTCTCAGGCTCAATGCTTTGGTGACGTATAAGGTAACTGATCCGGTTAAAGCTATCCGAGATGTGGAGGACTACAAGCAGTCGCTGTATCGGGAAACCCAGCTCTCGTTGCGGGCCACCGTGGGCACCATGGATATTGATACACTGCTTGCTGACAGGGACGCTCTGGTTGATACGATTAAAGCAACCCTTTCAATCAGGGCAGCAGAGTTTGGTCTCACTGTTATCGGTTTTGGTATTCGTGATATCATTTTGCCGGGTGATATGAAAGAGCTCCTCAACAAGGTGGTTGAATCGAAAAAAATGGCTGAGGCAAACCTCATCACCAGACGGGAGGAGACCGCCGCAATGCGTAGTCAGGCGAACAGCGCGAAACTGCTGAACGATAACTCGGCTTTGATGAGATTGAAAGAACTTGAGCTGTTAGAGAAAATTGCTGCAAACTCGACCCTCAACATCCTGTGTGGAGAGGCTGGGCTGAAAGATTCTGTGATGAAACTCATTTAACCCACCTTGCTCAAGATGTATTTGGATACTTGGTATTGTGCCGGGATTTTGAGGTTTGATAACCAGCACGCCGGATAGGACTATGACAGTTGAAAATCACTTGGAAATAATCAAAAGACTCTGTGATCACAACCACGACACATATCTTGTAGGTGGTGGAATACGGGATATGTTGTCTGGCTGTGAACCAAAGGATTTTGACATCGTCACTGCGGCCACTCCGGAAATGATTATGGAGTTGTTTAAGGACTGCAACGTGATGATCATTGGCAAGTCATTCGGAGTTGTGCTGGTGGACGGGTATGAAGTCGCCACCTTCAGGCACGACAGACACCACGGTATCGGAGACAAAAACTGTACGGTTCACGTTGCTGACTCCATCAAGGAGGATCTCAGTCGCCGTGATTTCACTGTCAATGCCATGGCGTATTGTGAACTTACAGGTGAAATCGTTGATGAGCACAACGGGCGGAGTGATCTGAACAGGCGGATCATCCGCTTTGTGGGAGATCCACAGCAACGTATTCTGGAAGATCCCAACAGGATAATCAGGGCCTGTCGATTCCTGGCAAAGCTTCAAGGCGAATTTGACCTTGGAACGAGATTTGTTCTTGAGGAAAACGCCCATCTTGTCCGAGATGATGTCGCACCTGAGCGAATCCGGTTGGAGGTCCTGAAAGCAATGGAGCTTGAGCAGCCATCGCTCTTTTTCTCTGCGCTGCACTCGATAGATGCTTTAAAGTATATTTTCCCTGCAATGGATAGTTGCGTCGATCATCCACACGGTGAACATCATCTTGAAGATGTTTTTGTCCACCTGATGCTTGCGGGAGATGCTGCCGGCAGTGAAGACCCGATTTTACGGCTGGCTGCTTATCTCCATGATGTAGGGAAGCCAGCCGCCTATGCCAGAAGAGGGGACGGTAGCTTTGTTCACCACGATGCCATTGGGGTTGGCTTTATTACTGAGGAGCTGCAAGCTCTGAAATTTTCGCATGCGGAGATAAGCAGGATTACGAATCTTGTCTCTGTGCACATGGCCAATATCAGGGATATCTCAGATAAGGGCATGAGGAGATTGCTTAAAAAGCTTGTTGAACGGAATCTCACTTTTGAGGAGTTTCTGGGACTTCGTATTGCTGACAGAGCTGCCAACAGGAAAAAGCAGCCATACAATGATGATGAAATATCAGCTATGGTTGCTCATGTTGATACAATCCGAAACAGTAAGGTTCCGTTAACTGTTACTTCGCTCGCTGTTTCCGGTGGTGAACTGATAGAAGAGTTGCACCTTTCCCCTGGGCCAAATATCGGTGAGATCCAACGATATCTACTGGAGCAGGTCTTAGAGCAGAGTGAAACGATCAACTCCCGTGAAACTCTTCTGCATCTTGCAAGACAATATGTTGAAAACGGAGGTGAGTGATCACAGGCAAACCGTGGAGTTTCCCGCTGGTCTCTTACCTGCGTAAAATAGCGCTTGTATAAATATGAAGCGCCTGTGTTCAGTTACGTCGCTTTTGGTTGCTCAAACGACACTTCTGGCGCGGATCTGTACAGCTTTAGCATTCTTCCCAAGGATATCTCTTTCCATATCTGGCAGGGGGCTACAGCCGCATGGGTGAGTTTTCAATCTTTTGGCAGTATCCGCTGTATTTGCTGCCAGTCAAGGTCGTATTTGGCCAGATATTTTCTGAGTCTGTCTGTGTCGTTACTGGTTCGTTTGTGCATTCGGGAAACATTGAAAAGTCTGCGACCAGCCTCTGCAAGGGTCGAAGAATTTTGGCAGGTCTTCAGTACGTGGGTAAGGGTGGCTTTGTCAACGTCATCGATCTGCTCTGCCTTTTTTGTGCCCAGGATACGGATTACCAGGTCATTGGTGTCTTCATCGTCTCTGTTGTATGTCCATCCCTGTTGCAGAGTTTGTAGTTCCTCCTTGACCTGCTGAATCGTAATGCGCCCGCCCGGAGCCAAGGTAGCCATGCGGGTGACTGCACCGCCAAGATCCCTGAAATTTGCCTTCCATGCAGCAACCGGAGAAGTCGCAAATGAAAGAAATGTGGTTCTTGCCTCTGTATTGATGGTCACACGCCGTCCTGTCCTGCTGCTGAACTTGTCCAGTTCATAATCAAAATTTGGTTCAATATCTTCCTTTCGGTCACGTAATCCTGGCATGTGGAATGTCCACAGATTAATTCGGGCCAGCAGATCTTCACGAAATTTTCCCTGTGCGCATGCCTGTGGCAGATCTTTGTTGGTACCGCATATTAATTGGAAAGTGCTGGTAACTTCCTTGTCTGCCCCTACAGGAAGAAACTGTTTTTTCTCTATGGCACGGAGCAGCATGGCCTGCTCGTCAAGGCCAAGTTCTCCTATCTCATCTAAAAAGAGCATGCCCTGATCAGCAGTTTTGAGCAGGCCTGCCCGTGGTCCTGTGGCTCCTGTAAAGGCTCCTGAAGTGTGGCCGAACAGGGCTGCCATGGCGTTGTCACCCTGCAGAGTGGCACAGTTGATCTCTACCAGTGGGCCCTGGAGCCGTGTGCGTTGTTTTTTCAGCTGATATATGCGATCAGCTAACCGTGACTTGCCTGCTCCAGTGGGACCGGTAAGCAAGATAGGGTCCACAGAGCGAATGGCAACCCGCTCGATTCTGGCAATGAGTTGGTTGAAGGCTGTATTCCTTGTCTGGATGCCTGATTTGAGGAGTGATATGTCATCGTGTTGCAGTTTCTGGAAGCGGCCGGCTATGTGATCGTACTTGGACAGATCCAGATCGATAAGAGAAAACGTTCCGGGAGCAAGGCTGTTACGTCCACGTCCGGGGCCGCTCTGGATGAGGCGGGCCGGGAAATAGTGGGCCTCTGTGAGCAGAAACAGGCAGATCTGTGCCACGTGGCTGCCTGTGGAGATGTGAACAAGATAATTATTCTCCTGTTCAAAACAGTATTCCATGCTGAAATCGTGGAGAACGCTGAAGACTTCTTCAAAATCCCAGGGATTGTGCATGGTTATCTCATGGGGCACGATTTCGGTTTCCGGAGAGACGGTATGAATATCTTTAATGGTTCTGTTCAGTAGTGCCCTGAATTCTTTTTGATAGAGCAGGTCTAATCGATCTATAAGAAAATCTTCATGCTGACAGAGTGATACGGTGGGACGCCAGCGCTCCCAACGTTTGGAACCTTTTCCTGTATTATCCAGTGTGGAGCCCAGCAGGCCGATGACAATATTTTTACTCATAGGTGCGCCATATATGTATAGAAAATTTTCTAGATTATAGCGATAAATCTATCTGTTTGAAAGGTGAAGACTTCAAAAATTGAAGTGGCAGGATTGTTGTTGCTGTGTAAAGCTATGTTAAAACAGCATGTTACGTGCTTTTCTTCGATAATATTTTTTTCTGGCACATGATCTGCTGTATTGTACAATGAAAGTAACTCCCTATTTTAACTTACC
Organism: Desulfogranum japonicum DSM 18378; assembly: GCF_000429945.1. Lineage (GTDB taxonomy): Bacteria > Desulfobacterota > Desulfobulbia > Desulfobulbales > Desulfobulbaceae > Desulfogranum > Desulfogranum japonicum. Next base: position 117,760 of record NZ_KE386996.1, read on the forward strand.
TCTGACCTGTAACTGGTTACAGGGGCCTGAGAACACACAGGCTGACGCAGCGTTTTGGGTCATATGTAAGCCAGGCTGATCGTGGAAAGATCAGGTTCACTGTGAGCAGTTACCAATGAAAACTACAGCTGGATATATATTTTCAGTGAGCATGAATGGAAGGGCACAGGGTCCTTCTCGATAGAAAGGATAGAGATATGAAACAGGTTATCAGTACAGAGCAGAAACCCATAAAAATGTGGCTGGATGATATGGAACCCAGTGCTTTGGCACAGGCTAAAAATCTGGCCAACCTGCCCTTTACATTTAAACATGTGGCCATCATGCCCGATGCCCATTGCGGATATGGTATGCCCATAGGTGGCGTGCTGGCTACCCAGGGCGTGGTTATACCAAATGCTGTGGGGGTGGATATCGGGTGTGGAATGTGTGCAGTGAGGACATCCTTGACGGATATTTCCAGCGAGCAGCTCAAACAGGTTTTGGGATCAGAGAGGGAAAAGACAGGGATTCGCAGCCGGATACCGCTTGGGTTTAAGCACCATAAGAGGGCCAGGGAAGAAGCGTTGATGCCTGATCTTGCTCTTGTGGAAAAAGTAAAGAAATCCAAAGTGCTGGAGCAATATCAGGCGGCCCTGAAACAACTGGGAACCCTGGGTGGCGGGAACCATTTCATCGAGATCCAGAAAGGGGATGACAGCCACATCTGGCTGATGGTCCATTCAGGAAGCCGAAATCTCGGTCTGAAGGTTGCGACCATGTACAATAAGCTGGCAGTGAAACTCAATGAGCGGTGGCATAGCCAGATACCAAAGAAGTGGGAACTGGCTTTTCTTCCATTGGATACCGAGCATGCCTGGGATTATATATATGAGATGCGATACTGCGTTGAGTTTGCCCTGGCCAGCAGAACCCTGATGATGGAAAAAATAAAAGAATGCCTGACAGAGGTAATGGGCGCGGTGTCGTTCGATCCCATGATCAATATTGCCCATAACTATGCATCCCAGGAGCATCATTTTGGTGAGGACGTGATTGTACACCGGAAAGGGGCAACAAGTGCAAGGCAAGGGGAAATCGGTATTATCCCCGGTTCCCAGGGATCTACCAGCTATATTGTACAGGGGAAAGGAAATCCGGAAAGCTATTGTTCCTGCAGTCACGGGGCCGGGCGTCTCATGGGGAGAAAGCAGGCTCAGAAATTGTTGAATTTAGAGCAGGAAAAGAACAGGCTGGATCAGTTGGGCGTCATTCATGGATTGAGGTCAAAAAGAGACCTGGATGAGGCTGCCAGCGCATATAAAGATATTGATACGGTTATGGCAAACCAGACCGACCTGGTGGACATATTGGTCAGTCTGAAGCCGCTGGCTGTAATAAAAGGTTAGCAGTATGCAAAATGCATCCAATACGCAAGAGGTTGTAGAAATAGATGGTTCCCTGGGGGAAGGGGGAGGGCAGGTGTTACGGACCTGCCTTGGGCTTTCTCTGGTAACAGGGAAACCCTTTACCATAACAAATATACGGGCAGGGCGGCGTAAACCTGGCATCATGCGGCAACACCTGACCGCCATCCAGGCTGCAACACAAATAGGTGAGGCTGAGGTACGCGGAGCGAAAGTCGGCGGTCTTGAACTGGAGTTTTGCCCTTGTATAATTAAACCGGGAAACTACCATTTTTCCATAGGCACAGCGGGGAGTTGTACGCTTGTGCTGCAGGCGATTTTACCCGCCCTCATGGTAGCTGACGGAGCCTCAGAAGTTATCCTTGAAGGGGGTACGCATAATCCCATGGCGCCGCCCTATGATTATCTGGCCAACACCTTTCTACCGGTTTTGAGCAAAATGGGGGTGGAGGCGGGTGTGAAGCTTGATCGACCTGGCTTTTATCCGGCAGGCGGTGGGCGTATGTTGATACAGATACAACCACCCAAGCGATTACAGCCCATTGTCCTGGATCAACGTTCAGATGTTGAAATTTCAGCCAGGGGTGTTTGTGCGGAATTGCCAGGACATATTGCCAAACGGGAAATGGATGTTGTCCAGCGTCGTCTTGGCTTGGCAGAAGAGCAAGTGGAGCTGTGTCAGTTGGATAAGTACGGACCAGGCAATTATCTTGCCCTGTATGTACGATCTGAAGAGCTGACAGAGACTTTCTCCGGTTTTGGAGAGAAAAATATCAGTGCGGAAAAAGTTGCAGGCCGAGTGGTTAAAGAGGTGCAGCGCTATCTGGCTTCAGGAGCTCCTGTTGGCCCATATCTCGCTGACCAATTATTGATTCCCATGGCATTGGCAGGGGGAGACAGGTTTCGAACCAGTGGTTTAACAGCTCATGCTCTGACTAATATGGACGTGATCACAAAGTTTCTTCCCTGCAGGTTTGACGTGCAGGAGGTGGACGATAGGGTTTGGGAGGTTAGATTCATAGCATTTGTCGAGCATCCCTGAAAAACAGTCTGGTTTTCAGGGATGCTCAAAACGTTACGCTGGCGGGCGAGAAAATTTTACAGCATCTGCTTTTTATTTGGATTTTATAGACGTCCACTACAGCTGTTTTACGCCCTGGTCACTGAGATATTTTTTCGCTTTTCGTTTTAATTTAGGGGAATCCTTGACCGCTGATTGAAGGTCAGGATATCCGGCTCTGAACCAGATTATCTGTTCCGGTTTATAACCCCACTCTGTAACAGCAACGTAGGTCGCATTATAACTGCGATGACACTTTGGCCCCTGGCAGAAAAATGCTATGGTGGCGACATCCTTGTTCAACCCTGCTGCTGCCAGAGCTCCTTCCAGCGAGTCCTGGGTCAGGGTGTTTTCAGCCATGCCTGCTTTATTGTAGGTGAGCAGCACTGCTCCCCGTACAGTTCCCTTGGCCAGGAAGCTTTCAGGTCTGGTGTCGACCCAGAGAATATTTTCTCCTTTTTTAAGTTGCTGGATTGCCTGGTCCACATCCCATATCGGCGAACCCCAAGGAAGTTGCGTGTATTCTGATGCAAGCTGATCAACAGGTATTTTCCCTTTGTCTACTTCCTGGGCTATTGCGCAAAGAGTGCAGAAAAAGAGGCTCATAATGCAGAGGAAACAGCCTGATACAACGTGCCTTTGCCTGATGTGTTTCATAGATGCATCTCCTTGGATGAATGGAAAGGATTAAGGGGCGCGGAAAAAATACATTATCCAATCTTGCTTGTCTCTCAACTCGGTAACGTCGTCGCGTCAATGTCTCAATACGAGCAGTATGGAACCATTGAAGCGACAACGTTACCAAACGACAGCAAGAGTCTCTCTTCCAGAATCAGTTATATGCCAGAGATAAGAGCAATGAGAATTTGGCCTCAATACATACATTACAGCTTAAACCTTTCAATACTCTTTTGGAGGTCTTCAGCCATGCGGACCAGTTGGTCAGCTGATGCGTTCAGCGATGCGGTGGTGTTGTCTGTGACAGCAGCTACCTGGCCAAGCTCATCCATACTGCTGGAAAAACCGGTGATCAGGCCATGGGCATTGGTGATGTTTTCTGCAATGTCAACAGCCACAGCTGATTGCTCTTCCACCGCTGCCGCAATACCCTGAGCTGCCTGACTCGCCAGGGTAATGACCTCACCTATGGAATCTGTACTGGTTACCGCTTTGGTACTTATCTGCTCGATATTCGTGATATCTGCATTGATATTCTTAGCTGTTTCCAGGCTTCGATGGGCAAGCTCCTTTACTTCGGTAGCCACAACGGCAAAACCTTTGCCTGCATCTCCGGCACGGGCCGCCTCGATGGTAGCATTGAGTGCCAGCAGATTGGTTTGATCGGCAAAATCTGAGATAGCTTGATTTGCCTTGCTGATGTCGGCAACCACTTCGCTGAGTTTATGCATTATTGTGGAGGTTGATGAGGAAAATTCCATTGCCTCCAGGGTGGTTGCATTGCTTTCGTTGCTTGAGCGACTTATTTCCCGGATCGACGTGGACATCTCTTCCGTGGAATCCACAACAATGCCCAGGCTCTGCTCTATGCTCGCAAATGCATTTCCCATATTCTGGCTTTGTTTGTTAAGGGTATGGGTAGATTCCTGAAGTGCACCTGAAAGTTCGGTAACCTGTCCTGCTACGTTTACAAGACTCTTTGCGTTTTCTTGAATCTGTTCGATAACGTGCCCCAGATTTCGGGTGATCGCCTGCAGGGATTCCCCCAGTATATCGTTTTCTGAGGCCTGGGTTATATCAACTGTCAGGTTGCCTCCGGCAATTTCCCTGGCCTGATTGGCACGTTCACGGATATGCTGTGCCATGGTATTGAGTGCCGATGCCATGGCACCAATCTCTGCCTTTGCGTTGATGTTCAGGGTTGTGGATGCATCCCCGCGGGAAAGTGCTTCTGCAAAGGGAATAATCTGTTCAATGGGGCGGGAAATATTACGACTGACAAAAAGCAGCGCAAGCCCGAGAATAAGGACAACCACCACGGTAATCTGGCCAATGGCAAGGGCCCAGCGTTTTTGTTCTTTGGCTATAAATTCCGTTTCATCAGCAACGATAAACAGGTTGCCCACTGTATTGCCGTCAACACCATGCAGGGAAAGTTTGTTTGCCAGAAAATGGGAGTTCGAGGTTTGTATGGCAATAAAAGAATGTTGTTCCAGGTCCTTGGGAAGTTCTGCGATGAGTGTGTCAGAGAGTGCCTGGTCCTGAGCTATGCTTATGGTATGCGAAACAGGATCATACAGAAACAGCTTGTAGCCCGTTAATTCAGCAATGTTTTGTGTCCAGCGACTGGAGCGAATTGAAAGCTCAACGTAGCCAGCAAGTTCGTCGTCATCATTTGTTATACTGGATAACATGCAGTATTCGGTGGGGCCTGGTTGCATTCCCGCCTCTGTGCCGCGAAAATAGTGATGAAAAGCGAAATCAGCCGCACTTTGATTGAATACCTGATGCAGTTCTGGCGGGAGAATTTGAGGACGCCTGGGCAGGCCTTCAGACAGCTGCTCCAAAAGTAACCTTTTATCTGCGGAATAGACAGAAAAACGGGCTATCTCCTCTTCTGCCATGGAAAGATACAATCCTTCCAGAATCATGCGTGCTGTTTTGTTTTGCGGGTTCAGGGCAAAGCTGACCAGTTCGTCGGTTAGAAGTACGCTTGTCAGGGATTTATCCAGATGGATTTTTTGCTGATCTAGCACACTGTTCAGGGCAATGGTGTTGGCGACGCCCATTTCCCTGTTACGTTCATTTTTCAGCCGTTCTATGCCTGAGTGATACAAGGTTAAAAAGATGGGACAAAGAAGGATAACCGGCAGGATGCTCAGTCCAAGAATTTTGAATCGCAACGAAACACTGCTTGGTAACTGCATGCAACAACCTCCTGGCACACCTAGGATGGGGATATGGAAGACGATTGGGCAATTCGTAACAGCTGACCGGGGTTGAAAACAGGCCTCTCCCGATAACAGTAACCGTTTATCCTGTGCTCTAGGTACGTTCAAGCAGGTCTCTTCGCTATGGCTGGCTCTGCGATAAGGCCTGATAGGGACGGGGAGCTGGTGAAACGGTTACGGCAATTCTATATCAAGAGTATCACATGCTGAAGAAATGTGAAGAGCAACAAGCTGATATTGTGATATTTTTTCAGAGAAAAAGAATGATGTTTAGAAAATATTCATTCTTTTCATATAGTTTGCCGAACGCGTATTGCTCGGAAACAAAGCAAATGCTGTAACATGCGCTCACCCCAGTAGGGTGAGTTTTTTCAATCATGTTTGGTAAGCGTTATGATTTCAACTGGGTAGAAATATTTTTGAAAATGTGACTATCAACTATATCTAGCCATACTTCTTTATATGGTGCGTATAACGCACCCTACTTTTGAACTCCGGTAATGGCCAAGGGATGTACTGTATACGTTCTTCTGTTCCTGCCACAATCCAAAAAAAAAGAACCTGGCAACACCTTTCGCATGGACCCGGAGCGTAGGGTGCGTCACACGCACCATGAGAGCTGGTTACAAATGCTCAAGCAAATGCAGCTGAATTTCGTTGGTAATGACGTTCAAAAAAATCATGGCAAATGCGGGCAAGGCCGCAACGTGTACACATTTTCTGAAAATCATAGCCTGCTTCTGGCTTCTTTCATGTTGAATCCATAGGTTTGGGTCACAAAATCCAGGTCTTTATCCCCTCGGCCGCTTAAATTGACCAGAATGGAGCCATGTTTCATCTCGCGGGCAAGTTTCATGCTGTAAGCAACGGCATGTGCACTTTCAAGAGCTGGAATAATTCCCTCCACACGGCTTAATGTATAAAATCCGTCCAGGGTTTCCAGGTCGTTTATTATTTCATAGCTGATGCGGCCCTCATCTTTCAGAGCGCTGTGTTCCGGACCCACGCCTGGATAATCCAGACCACTGGCTATTGAATACACTGGAGCAGGATCACCCTTTTCGTCCTGGAGCAGGTAGCACTTGAATCCATGAATGAGTCCTGGTTTGCCGAAGGCTGCAGTGGCCGCATGGTCTCCCAGGTTTAAAGAACGGCCCCCTGGCTCTATACCAATGAGTTGTACCGGGTCATTGATAAAGCCAGAAAAAATACCCATGGCATTGCTGCCGCCACCGACACAGGCGCAAACCACATCAGGCAGGCTGCCGGTCATATCAAGAAATTGTTCTCTTGATTCAACACCAACGATATTCTGGAAATCACGCACCATCATTGGAAAAGGGTGTGGGCCTACAACTGAACCGATGCAGTAAATGGAGTTCACCGGATCTTTAAGATACGCTTCAAAGGCTGAGTCAACGGCTTCTTTGAGGGTTTTCAGGCCAAAAGAAACAGGAACCACTGTAGCACCAAGCAGCTTCATTCGGGTAACATTCGGTGCTTCCTTTGCAATATCCACTTCGCCCATGTGGATTTCGCATTCAAGGCCAAAGTAGGCTGCAGCGGTTGCCAGGGCAACGCCATGTTGTCCTGCTCCGGTTTCAGCGATTAATTTTTTCTTTCCCATATACTTGGCAAGCAGACCTTCACCCATGCAATGGTTGAGTTTATGTGCTCCGGTATGGTTAAGGTCTTCACGTTTGAGATAGATCTGGGCTCCACCACACATTTTTGATAAACGGCCTGCGTGAAATACAGGGGTAGGGCGTCCCTGGTAATGTTTTCGAATGGAGCGAAGCTCCTCGATAAAGCTATGTGTTTTACAGATAACGTGATAGGCATCTGTTATTTTATCCATCTCAACCTGAAGCTCAGGCGGGATATATGAACCCCCGTATTGGCCGAAATGGCCGGTTTGGTCAGGGTATTGTTTTGGATAGTGTGCGTAATCTTGGCTCATGACTGCGTCCTTTTTGTATGAGTAATTGAAAATAAAAGTAACTGCTCACAGGGCTCTCTTTCTCTCTACGATCAGTTTGGCTTATGCATGATTCTATACGCTGCGCCGGTATGTTCGCAGAGATATCAAGCATCCTGCAACCAGTTACAAATACAAGAGTTAATCGAGCTTGTCGCTTCGCCTCTGTGAGTAGATACAAATAAAAAAAGGCTGTCGGAATGATTTCCGACAGCCCTTAAGAAGACAGAACTGTCGGGACATTGCATGCCGACAGTTTTTGTAGTCCTTATATTAGGACATTATTCTGCTGGCACAGTTCAATTCATGCACCAACACCAATGTCTCTTGAGTTCGGGGTGTATTTTCATTTTCATGCAAAAAGGTATAATGCATTCGTTCTGTATCTGTCAAGCAGGTTGACAAAGTCCTTCCCTGTACAGTGTTTTTTATCCATGATGTGAAGGAGAATAGCAACCTGTGTGTTGTAAAAAGGGTTTGTTTCAAGGCGGCGAGGTGAGAGTGTTTGGCATACAAGACTGCGTGAGTATAAAAATCGTGGAAATACATGCAGTCAGTGGTTACTCGCCTTACAGGTAATCAAGGAGACTCAAGGTGCCCACACGTGCTGTGACCTGCATGGTTGCTTCAAGAGAGAGTTCCATTTTGGTGATTTCCGATAATACCTGGGTGAGATCCGCATCCTGATTTCTGGACAGGGTTTCTTCCAGTTGCACAGAGGCGCTTTCATGTAACGAGATCAGGTCATCCATACGTGCGCTGTTGTTTCCCAGCAGACTGGTCTGTATCCGAACCTGCTCAGCGGCTTCTTCCAGGGGGGTAAGCTGGTTGGAGATGGTAGTGCTGTCGTAGGTCAGCAGTGCAGTTTCCAGATCATCCAGGGTGGTGAAAAGATTGACCGGACTCATGAAGAGTTCTTCCCCTGTGACATTTTTCGCTGCAGTGGCATTTGGCCCAACAGCTATCATCTGGTGATCGCTTGTCCCGTTATAGACCACCGGATCGCCTGTAAAAGGCATGGTTTCGTCTTCATATCCGGCAAAAATATATTTTCCGTCAATCTGGGTATTTGCCAGATCACGGAGTTCCTGGTGCAGTTGGCTCACCTCCTCTGCCAGAGTATCACGGTCTGTATCTGAAAGACTGTCATTGGCGCCGTATATGGCAATTTCTTTGGCCCTGGTCATGATCTCTTCAACGGAATCCATATAGGTTTCCGCCATGGAAAGGCTGTCCTGCACCAATTCACAGTTGGAGACGTAACGGTCATTTTTCAGCAGTTCGCTGCGATCACTGACAATGGAACCTACCACTGAAGGGTTATCAGAAGCCTGAGCAACCTCAACGCCGGTGGAGGTTTTTACGTACAGTTCATTTAGCATCGTGGAGTTTTGGCTCAGATTGTACTGCAGGGTTCGGTACGCAGACGCGTTGCGGGTAATGATCATAATATACCTCGTTGCCGGATTATTGTTCCACTTTGTTACAGTTGCATCAGGACATCAAGCATATCCCGGATGGTGGCCAGGTATTTGGAGGCTGCCTGGTATCCTGCCTGGTACTGAATGAGCAGCACCATCTCTTCATCTGTGGATACACCGGAAATGGAGTCACGATTGTTGCTGATTTCATTCAGCCGCTCCTCACTGACTTCGAGCTTCTGCGCATTATCACTGACCAGCAGACCCACCTTGGAAGCAATGCGTGCATATTCTTCGGTGAAGGTCGAGCCGTTAACTAAAGATTGTTCCCGTAATTCAACCATTGTCAGGGTGAGACTGTTGTCTCCGGTCTGGCCGGTTGTTCCGGCAGCCAGCATGGTGCTGTCAGTGAATGCGACCTCGATGGATGCAGATGCCCCTTCCCATGCCGGGGCGAGCGGGTTTGTCGGAGCGACCACTGTGAAAAGATCTGTTCCTGCGTTTCCGTTCTGGTCCACACCTGTCGTGTGTACAGTGTTCACAGCGTTCACCAGCTCATAGGCCAGCTGGTCAATGGAGTCGGTAAGTTCAGGGATCACTGTATCCCGGACTTCCAGCAGGCCCTTGAGTGTGCCCCCCACATCATCACTGTCCAGGTAGCCACTGGATACCGGACTGCCCACTTCCACCTGCATAAGACCATCCACCTTGGATACGGTAAGGGTCGAGGCAACCGTCCCTGTGACCAGCGGTAAACCATTATTCAGTTGCAGGCAGACCATATCATTTTCATCCTGATAGGTTGTGGCACCGATGGTTTCACTGACCTGCTGAACCAGTAAGTCCCGTTCATCACGCAAGGTGTTGGCCGTGGTACCGCCCATCTCCGCCTGCATAATGGAACTGTTTAAATCTGCTATCTGTTGCAGCTGTTCATTGAGATCAGGAACCAGATACGCAACAGAGGTATTCAGGTCGTCTATCTCTTCGCTCAGGAGCTGGTTGATCTCCTGAAATCTGTCAGCCAGATTAACGGCTTCCTGTATTACCTGCTGTCGTTCCGAGGATCCGGATGGATTACTGCTCAACTGTTCCCAGGCATCGAAAAAACTGTCTATGTCGCTGGCCAGGCTGGAATCGCTGATGTCCAGAATCTCTTCCAGGTTGCTGAGCGGTGTAGAAGATGCTTCATACTCTCCATAGGTTGCGCTCTGGTCGACCAGTTGTTTGATGACAAAACTGTTTTCTGCCCGATCAATGGTATCCACCGAGCTACCGGTGCCATATTGAAGACCGCCATCTTCAAGGGGAGTGGCACTGGTGATATTTGCACTTTGTCTGGTGTAGCCGTCAGTGTTGACATTGGCGATATTATTGCCTGTAACCTGTACGGCAGTCTGACTGACAAAGATACCGCTGGCACCGGTATAAAGGGATGTGATCAGGTTTCCCATAATCAGGCGCTCCGTTCAAGAATCCTTGGTCCGTTGTCAATATGCAGTTTTTTCCCCTGGGCTGCATAGGTAAGGGCCAGTTTACGAAAGACATTCTTTTGCAAGCCTGCCAACAGAGCCAGACCTGATTTGAGCAGGGCCCTGTTACGTTCATTGTTCTTTTGAATTCGCTGAATCATTTTCTTGGTCTCCTCATCAACAGGCTGATCATATTCCTGCAACCTGTTCAGCAACTGAGCCTTCTTTTGCTGGAGACCATCAAGGGTTTGCATCTGCAGATGGGTTATGGCTGCCCGTTCGCGGACAAGCAGTTCATTCAATGTTGTCAGGTCTGTCTGTAAAGAGGTCTTCATATTCTTGTTATCTCCGTATTAACGTTTCAGATTGAGCAGTTCCTGCAACATTTCGTCTGTGGTGGTAATAACCCTGGAATTTGCGGTATACCCATTCTGGATGGTTATCAAGTCCACGAATTCAGTTGAAAGATCCACATTGGAGAGCTCCAGTGCCTGGGTTACAAGAGTTCCCTGGGAAGGGCCGGGGTATCCGATGGTGGCTGTGCCTGAATAACTTGTTTCACTGAAGAGGCTGCCACCTGCACTGTCCAGCCCGTCAGGGTTGGTAAAGGTTGCAAGGGAGAGCATTGCTACTTCAACAATTTCTCCGTTTGAGTAGACCGCGCTGACAACGCCATCGCTGGATACGTCCACAGAGCTTACCTCGCCGGAAGAGTAACCGTCCTGGATCTGGGAGAAGACCGCTGATTCACTGTCGAACTGCGTGGTTTCAAAGGTATAGGTCAGGGTCTGGGTCGGGTCGGCTCCGTTATTCCAGACAAGAGCATTGGACACTACCACGCCACCGGTGGCGAGATTACCATCCTGGTCAAAGGTAAGGACACCATTACCCACCAGTGTCAGGTCCTCCGCACCTGCCTGTGCCGGGTCCAGCTCGTCGCTGACCACGCATAGGTTATATTCCCATGTTTGGTTTGCAGTTTTCGTAAAATAGCAGGTGGCCTGATGTGCAGTACCCAGGGAATCGTAAATTGTGGTAGTCGCGGAATAGTTTGAAGTATCGTCAGGCGTGGCAATATCAAAGGGGCCAACAATATCGGAATTGGAATCCAGGTTGGTTTGCAGGGTCACGTTATCTGTCTGCTGTGCAGCGATCTGTGCAACCAGATCCAGCTGGATATCTGTGAGATTTCCTGCATTCAGGGTACCTTCAGCATTATACAGAGAACCCTGTACTCTAAATCCATCAGCGGTCACTAAATAGCCATCCTCATCAAAACTGAAATTACCATTTCTGGTATAGTATGCAGTATCGCTCAGAGGATCGCTGACAATGAAAAACCCACTGCCTTCTATGGCAATATCAGTTGAGCTTTCAGTGGATTCAAATCCACCCTGGCTGAAGTTTGTTTGTACTGTTTGTATCTGAGAACCTCTGCCGACCTGTGAATTGCCGCTGGAGCTCGCTATATTAGCTGAGAGCAGATCGGCAAAAACCGTATTGCTGCTTTTAAATCCAACGGTATTGCTGTTGGAAATGTTGTTACCTGTAACGGTCATGGCCTGGGAATTCGTCTGTAACCCACTGATGGCGGAATACAATGCACTTGTGATACCCATATATCCTCCTTGTTTTCCTGCCGGACATTTTGAAAAGGGGAACAGTTTCTTTCCATTGGGGCAGGGCCCTGAATGATCTGGTGCATCCGTGCTTTGTCTTTCCATCCTGGAAAAGAGCTGTGTATGCAAGATATTGGTAGAGGTATACGTAGAACTGGCAAATGATCTCAACATCCTGGCTAGGTCGCTCTTAGGGTCGCGGAAAATAATACATATCCAAAAATTGCGTAGAATATCGGTTTGGTAACGTCGTAGCGCCAATGTTTCCACACTGGCCGTATTGAGCCATTGGTGCGACGACGTTACCGAGTTGAGGGACAAGCAAGATTGATATGTATTTTTTCCGTGTTCCTTAGCAAGGGTATCGGTATGCGAGAGGTGTATTTTTTATTGTAATTACGTAAAGTTATTTGATGTGTTGTCTGCTTTTGGTATGTAAAGATATCTTGTGTAACCACAGGTTGTTGAAAGAGCCTGGCTGTTGACTTGAAGTAACAGGCCGTGAATACATGTAACCAGTGTTGATTTCTGGTTACAGAGATCGGGCATTGTGTAACTGGAGAAGTCATTTCCAGAGACAGGGGCGGCCGCAAAGATATTTTGCAGCAGATCCGGGACGCAAAATATCTCTTCGTATGTTTTGATGTGGGTGTGGTGTGTGTTTTTTAGACTAATAATAAGATAGAAATACTGTGATTCTGGATGCCATTGAAATGCCGTGTGTATTCAGGTTGAAATCAAGAGGTCTGTTGAAGGATGAGAAAATAAATAAGTACACAGCCGGCAATTGATTTTCAGTCGTATTTTAATGAACTAATTGCCAGGAGTAGTACAATGCCGGATCGTAGTTATTGTGTTTTTTTATGGAACTGCTCAGCAGCGTTGGATGCCTGTGAATGCTCAGCTTTAGCTTCAGTTTCTGTTCTCTTTTTGGTTTCACATACAGCAGATTAGATATGGACAGTGTTCAAGAATTTTCAGTGCGTGCAGTGCAGATTGCCCGGCGGATTCTTCTCCGTCAGTTTCCCGCCGACTCTGCCCTGGCTCGCAATCCAATTATTTTTCAGCAGGGTGACGGGCTGGTTGCCCTGTTTCGTTATGGGGTGGCTGTCTTTTTTAACCTTTCTCCATTAGAGCAGCAGCACCTTATAGATCAGACACTGTCTGGATTTTTACAGGATCCCATATCTGGTGGAGAGGAAGAACAGGCTGAGCTGCTGATTCGTTCTGGCCAGGAAGAGCGGGTTGTCGGTGGAAAAATAGCCCTCAGTGATGATTCCATGCCTCGTCTGCAAATATTAGCCGAGGTCATTGCACGCTCTGTTTTGCTAGCAAGTTATGAGAGCCGTATCAGAAGAAATTTTGATCAGGTTGAACCTTTAGCGGAAAAATTGGCAACCAATCGCAGCCCGAGAACAAATGGAAAAATTCTGCAGACCATCGGAAATGCCCTTGTGACCGAGCACGATATGGTTGGCAGGGCTGCTGTGACCGAAAAACCGGATCTTCTTTGGGATCATGGCGAGCTGGAAGGGTTGTACAGAATTCTGGAGGATGAATTTGAATTACAGGAGCGGGATAGTGCTCTGGCTCGCAAACTTGATCTTATCTCACGTACAGCCCAGACTTCGTTGGAATTGCTGCACGCCAAGCGAAGTCTCAGGGTGGAATGGTACATCGTGTTGCTCATAGTGGTGGAAATCGGGCTTACCCTGTTTGAGCTGTTTATCAAGGACTGAAGGTAAGGCTTCGCTTTTACTTAAATAAGTATTGCAGCTGGTTTCAAGTGCTTCATATTTGTGCAATCGCGATTACGCAAATATGGTGCCGCTGTGACCTCTTACCAGGCAACAGCTGCCGGGTTATGGAAAGGCATAACCCGGCAGCCAAAAGCCTTTATTTGTGCACCATATGGGTACAATCTGGCTGACGGATCATAGACTATCGTTCGACTGTTTAGTGCCTGTCCATAACCGGTCTTTTCGGAGTCTGGTTTCTCGCTTACCTCAACGTGAGCAAAAATCTTCATTTATGGACAGACACGAGAAAGACCGCATATATCAGCGGGAATTTGTACTTTGACCATAAAAATCGACTTTCTGCGATTCAACTCAACGGATACGTCCCCAAAAAGACACCATGTTTTTTCGAAAGCTCAATAATGAAATACAACTCAGCCTGTCTATACCGCAATATGCTGAGGAATTGTTTATTTTGACTGATAACAACAGACTATATCTTAAACAATGGCTTCCATGGCTTGACACCATTGTGAACCCTTCAGACACGCTTGTTTTTATTGAAACGCAACTGTTGCGGTTTCAAAAGGGTGAAGCGTTGCACGTGACGATTTTTTATCAAAACAAGATCGCTGGTGTCTTGGGCTATAACCTGATTGATCAGGTGAATGGTATTGGCTACGCCGGCTACTGGCTTGGCCAGGAATACAATGGCAACGGTATTATGACAGAGAGCCTCAAGGATTTGATACATCTGGGCTTTACATATTATTCACTTAACCGTATTGATATTCGTTGCGCAGTAGATAACCACAAAAGTCGTGCGATTCCAGAGCGTCTGGGTTTTCAGCAGGAGGGAATTATTCGGAAGGCCGAAAACGTTTATGGGAAGCATCTCGATCACGTTGTCTATGGCCTGCTAAAAGAAGAAGGCAGATATTGAAGCCTTTGTCAGGGCTGCCCGCTAGGAGTCTGTCGGAAAAACCTCTTTTTCCCCATCTTTGCGTTATTTACAGATAATCAATGCGCGAAATATCAACCATATGACTGTGCTTGATTTTCTGTAAATGCCTTAATCTGAGAAAAAATAGCAATTCTCCGACAGACTCCTAGTGAGTACTAAATTTAATATGAAGAGTAATATATCTAGTGACAGAACGAAAACCCCTTTTCAGCTCATTTAATTTCGGGAATTATTCCCACATGATATTGTTCCAACACTCTGATGGTCTCCGCAATGTTTGCTGGGGTTTAAATTAACCGTAATCAGCAAATTTTAGACGGATCTCTCCCGCTGCCATGAAGTAATCTTGCAAAAAATACAACAGTTATGCAGCTCTCTTGACCTTCTCCTGTCTTTTAATCAACGCCAGCTGTTTCTCTCGAACCCTTACTCCAAGCTGCTGGATATTTCGTGCCAGTACTGCCAGGGCAACATACCGTTTGAAGCCATTGAGCCCATGATCCGGGCATCGGTCAAGACC
>NZ_AUCV01000017.1 GCF_000429945.1 Desulfogranum japonicum DSM 18378
AAGCCGCTAAAGCAAGGGCTCGTGGATACAGGACCAAACCAAACCTTATCACTATCGCATACATTATCGGTGGGAAACTTAATTATGGCTTACCCACATGATGTAGCGAGGAGCCTTTTTTTTCATATCTTTCGGAATATTTATTTTAATAGAGTATGAGCCATTTGATTTTACATTAACAGTTTTGTATGGTTTTGTTGAACCTCCAGATTGGAATAGAGAAACGCGGTTAAATTTAGAATCTGTTTTTCCATAAATTGTAACAGATGAAAATGGTGGTCTATTTGTTGCTGCGAATAATGAAGATTGAAAAAAAAATATGACCACACAGATAGAAAACAAGGTTGATATCCTAAATTTCATTTTGATAATCTTCTCTCTTTTTAAATAATACGTGAATATATAAATTAAATCATAATTTCTTTCACCGACTGTTGTTCGCCAAATGGCTCCGCGAGTCGCGCAATACTTGGTAAGGGCTGCTGGCTTGGCTTTGCCCGACAGGGCTTCCTGTTTTATAACAGGACACCCTGCAAGAAGCGCTAAGCTTCGCTTGGCACACGAACGTTTAACCACTCGGTTATGTGTTCTATTTTATAGTATTTTTCACAAAAACGAATGTACTGAATAATATTATTGTAAAATAGAAAATCCAGCTAAATGATAATTCAAACGGCTTTGACCAAGTAGGATCAAAAATTAAATAGCTGATTACAATACTGATACCAGAAATAATTACAGTAATTACTAAGGTTGCGTAATATATTCTATAGCTTCTGGATTTCGCTAAACCTCTTTCTGAAAATTTCTTTTTGTTCTGCTCACTCTTTGTTGCAACATAAGCAAAACCTACCAAAACGGTGCCAAAAAGAGTCCCTGTTAATTTTTGCCCAACATCCCCATCAGTTAAAAGAAGCATTGGAATAAAACTAACAGCCAATAGAATTGTTAAGATATTCCTCATTTTTATTTATCCAGTTAATTCCACTCACATTGTCGCTGTGCTTGACGCAGTCAATACAGCGATTCATGGTGGCGAAGTCGCCATGAACGTTGAGTTTACCCGCCGCCAAAGCTGTGGCCGATAAGCTTCAATAAAATTTAGAACTTTTTAATACCATAGGAACCTGGGAAAAACCGGAGGGGTTTGACGGTCAGGTCAAGCACCGGGTCATACTCTTTTTATGGCTGAGTTATTCATCTACCGTAAGCGTCTCATCACTTCAGGTGATGTTGATTTTATCCGTAATATCCTCCTTCATCTTTCATAAAGATCCGCAAAGTTGGTATTCCTTTCCTTCGTGACACACGCAAGCTTCAGCGAGTTCGCGTTGACCCGTTTTTTATCTTAATTATTTGATTTTTCATTTTTAATTGATGGTATTTTAAGCATCAGTTCATTTGCAGATTCTGAGTCATACATGTAAAATTCTTCTTCATGAGATACTGCCTCTAACCAGATCTCTCCTTGTTGAGAGTAAAACACAAGATCCTCTGGAAGACAGGGGCTTACCCAAGAGAATAGACCTGGTTTACGATTACTGTCTATACGCCAAGAAGCTTTAGATTCTCTGTCTGGACAAGCGAACTTCGCTGGAATATCTTTTAGCTCCTTTATGCTCTCATGATTAATCAGGAATTTTCTCAATATAGGAAAAATTGCTTTTTTATCAGTAACCCATTTGCTTGTAATTATTTCTTCAGATACCTGATGGCTTTTGAGCAACTCATGTATTGTTTTTGTGCTTTCATCTAAAGCTAGATCATATTTCCATACCAATGAAAATGCCGAGCACTTTGAAGCAGCAAAATCAATAAGCTTTTTATATTCTTTATTTACTGGTTCAGAGATTAATTTGATCATGTTCAAAAAAATAAATGCTGTGCTGACCAGCGTGGTGGCAAGTGCAAGCAAGCGTAGCTTGGTTTGTGATATTCACGGTATCAGGTGAAACTCTTGGTTATTTTACATTCGAGTCAATTTGCCTTGTTAGGGAAAGTTGAGTTTTTCCGCTTTCCTCACTTTAAACAGACCGAATTCACAAAACCTTTGATTAGTGGATGCGGAGCGCCTGGTGCTGATTTAGTTTGCGGCACAACAAGGTAATCAGAAAAAATTTATTGCTCGATAAGAAACATACATCCATGGTCTTCCCGGCAAGTGAGCATAATAACTTGTTAATAAAGAGTGTAGAAGACTGAGCTTCATATTCCTCGTGCTTCGGATCCTTTATTCCAAGTAGATTCCTTGCAAGTTCTATGACGGCATGTTGGAAACCACCAGCACAGGTTCCAAGATGCGGAATATCATTCAGACGCGAAAAGTAATGGCACAACGCACACACGGGCAAGGCTATTAAATGGGCTCCCAGGCGCACTCCAAATACCCACATAATTTATTAAAAGTCCATCCCTTTCTCTGTCTACGAGTTCAATGTCAATCCATTCATACTTGAAATGGTATCCTTCATTTAAATTGTCGAGAAAGTTATTTAGAGTCACATGTGGTTAAAAACCCATGAAATATTATAGCAATTCTAGATTTCATTTATCGTCTATTTTGTAAGATTCCTCAAGATAGATGGCCCACTAACAAAAAGCTAACTTACAATCCGTTTGCCGATGTAAGCACCGCCCCGCACCTTGGCTCCTGTATATTCTTCTACGACTTTCAATCCAGCATCGGTCATTGCGGATAGGTACTCTTGCCGGGAGAAAAGGCCAATCTCCATGGATTGTCTATGGTAGGTCACCTCATTGTTCTCCCCGAGCAAGTGATGGAACGTCACCTCTACAATGTTGGGTTCTTTGAGACGCACATTCTCCATGCGAGCTATTTTAAAATCCGGATTGTCGGCGCTATCAACAACAATTAGTTCCTGAAAATCCTCGACAGTGCTCCAAGGGGTAAGCAGTACCAATCCGTCGGGCCGCAAGTGGCTGGCAATACGTTTCATGGATGCACGAAGATTATCTACGGTTTGGACGAACCCGATGGACCCATACAAACAGATCATGGCGTCAAAATCTGCCTCTAATTCAAAATCGATAAGATTGCCTAAATAGAACCTGAGATCTGGAAACTTTTTTATGGCCAAAGCAAGCATATCCTCGCTGAGATCAAGACCGGAAACATGGTAATCGTCTTTGAAATAGGGTATATGCCCGCCCGTACCACACGCCAGAATCAGTAGATCGGCCTGTGAAGGAACACCATGCTTGGTCAGCAGTTCCTTCACCTTGGCAGCTTCCGGTGCGTATTCGCTGTCGTTCACATAAAGGGTGTCATAATATGTTGAAATGGTTTTAAAATCAGAATACATGATATCTTTCCTTTCTCACTATTAGCTGCATCGCGGTACTTGACGGGACATTTAAAACCGTCCCTCTCCAATGCTTGATTTTCAATTTCTCCACTTCCCCCATCAATATGCAGAAAAGCAGAAACGACAGACTTCATGGAAGGATGATTCTTACAAAATAGGCATGGCCGGTTTATATAACCCTGCAGACGAGATACTGGCCTTAGTTGCTACTTATCAAGCTTCGCCTTTTATGGAAGTCGAGGGATATCGTCGGTTGGCTCTTTTGAAGGTGCTAGCCCATGTCGAACAGGTTTCATCGGAACATATGCAGGCGTTTCTTAATGACCATGTTGCCGATTTAGGTGATCCATACACAGGTGAACCGATGTTATGGGATGCGAATAGGCTAATACTATCCGTCGAAATAATCCTATATTTCAATGAGATAGTTCTACAACAAAACTACTCGGCATTCATTGTCGCTTAATGAGGGTCGAGTCTCATTCTTAATAATATTTATTATGAATCCAGAACTATGTTGGATTTCAAATTTACTGCTGGGCCTGTAAGGTTAATACATTAACTTCTCTACTATTCTTGAGATAAAGAGTATCTTCTTCTATCTTAAATGATTCAGTCGTGTCAAGTGCTTCAAAAAAAGCCCTTTCTACTTCTGTCCCTTTTGGACAGGCCATTCTTGTTGAAGCTATCTTATTGAAAAGGAATATTTCCCCTTTGAAAAGGTAGGTTCCACTAAATCTATTGCAGCCTGCAAAACCGTTCACCTGTTTACTCTCAGCATTCAAGGTAAAAAAAGGTGTGCGTAAAGAATCCATATCATGCAATGGTTGACCTTTTATCTTTGTTACAATCCAGGTTGGGCCTATTAGCCCTTTCTTCGTTTTATAACCAGAACAATCCTGATCAGGATAGATACGATTGAATCTGTCGACTACCAGAATATCACCATTTTTTCTTGATATGAGATGTCCCTGGAAAGATGTCAGGAGGCCTTCACCTTTTTGATGTGGCGTGCTTTTATATTGCCTGTCCATTGCATAAAAATCAGCACTTGCATCAACCGGAAAAGACACTCCACTGGAACATTCTATGAGCATATTATTTGTATTACTTGCTGAATACATACCACGAATTTTAACAACATCCAAAAAAGGTTCTACGGATTGTTGCCTGTATAAATCATAGCTTGCAAGCTCTTCAGGGTTAGTATTTTCTTTATCGAGAAATCGTAATGTCTTCTCATCAACGATCTGATAGGTTTTCAGAGCTCCAGCTTCTTTACCCAGAATAATGAGCTGTTCTCCCTTATCATATCTCCATAGCCGCATCTGCGCTTCTGTTTCAGTTTCACCTGTGGAATAAATATATTCCTTACGAAGTTGGTATAAGCCGTCATCACGGAGATTTAGTGTTAAATCAACGTGTTCACACTTATCACAATCTATTTTTCCAATAAATGTAGCGGGCAAATTAAATGGAAAAGTGGATGTCTCTTCCGGCTGAGGTTCGTTTTGAGGTTGTTTGGAACTGCATCCTGCAATAAGAATAAGACAGAAAATTAAGAGACATATATATATTCTATTCCTGTAATCCCTTATTTTTTTTTTCAATCTCATCATATCTGTCCCTTGACGCAGACTGTTATGCGTCTTTAATTTGCTGCCATTAACACGTTACAAAACTCAACATGTTTCACATTTTAACCCTCTGCTGAAAAGATCTTTCACAGCAAGGCGGCAGTCCTTATTTTCGTAAAGTATTTGATAAACCTGTTCAAGTATAGGCATTTCTATGCCTCTTTCCCTGGCAAGATTATAGCATGATTTGGTTGTTTTTACTCCTTCCGCAACCATGGTCATTTCTTCAAGAGTCTGTTCCAAAGTCTTTCCGGAGCCTAATTTCAAACCAACAGTTCTATTTCGGCTTAAACTTCCAGTACATGTTAATACTAGATCTCCAAGTCCACTCAAGCCTGCAAAGGTTTTTTGATCAGCTCCCAGGCTTACCCCCAGTCGAGTAATTTCCGCTAAACCTCTGGTTATAAGAGCTGCCCTTGCGTTGAGGCCATAGCCCAGACCTTCACAAATTCCTGCCCCTATGGCTATGACATTTTTCAAGGCTCCGCAAATTTCCACCCCTAAGACATCTGTGGAAGTGTATGCACGAAAAAGGTCTGTAGAAAAAAGTTCTTGTACCAAGGTGGCTGCATCATCATCACTGAAAGCTATGGTGACAGCGGTAGGTTCTCCCGCCGCCACCTCTTCAGCAAAGCTTGGTCCACTCAGGGCACCGAAAAAGAATTTTTTTGCTACAGGAGATTCATCTTTCATAACCTCGGTCATTGACATGAGTGTATTCAACTCAATACCCTTGGTTGCTGAGACAAAGAAAGCTCCATCCTTTACGTTGGGCAATATTATTTTGAATACGTCTCTGAATCCATGGGAAGGAACGACCATGACAACACAATCTGCATCTGATACAGCCCTGGTAAGATCCGACTCCAGGCTGAGATTTGCTGGAAACGATTTTCCAGGAAGATACTTGCTGTTCTGCCTCTCCTTTTGGAGTAGTTGCATATGTTCCTGCCTATGTCCCCACAGGCAGGTTTTTTCGCCTTTCTCGGCCAGGAGTATAGCCAAAGCAGTGCCCCAACTTCCTGCGCCAATAACTGCTGTTTTGTTAATCTTCACTTGATTCGTCCGCTTGTTCGGTTAAATCATCATCGCCTTCTTCATCAACAATATCTTCTCTTGCAAGCATTGAAAGACCTACCACGTACTCGTCTTCCTCCAGGTTTATCAATCGTACTCCCTGAGTATTTCTTCCAATGATACGCAATGTATCCATAGGCATACGAATGACTTTACCGGAGTTTGCTATCAACATTACCTGGTCCATATCATCAACGGTCAGCACACCAACAACATATCCGTTTCGTTCGCTTGTTTTTATGGCAAAAATACCCTTTCCACCCCTGTTCTGAATTTTATATTCAGATACAGCTGTTCTCTTACCGTATCCATTCTCGGAAACAGTAAGGATGGAGTCATCGCCCTCTACCACAGCAACTCCCACAACTTCATCTTCCTGGGACAGGTTTATCCCCTTAACACCTGATGCCATACGTCCCATTAAACGCACATCAGATTCATGGAAATGGATGGACATACCTTTTTTAGTTACTATGAAAATCGAGTCATCTCCAGAGGTGATAGCTGCGGTGATTATTTCGTCATCATCCTTGATAGTCAGACCAAATTTTCCCCTGCGTAATGGTCTTTTATATTCTGATATACTGGTTTTCTTTACTCTGCCTTTCTTGGTAACTGTAAGGACACTTCTGCTGTCGTCTGTATTGGCAAGATCTGTCACTGGCAGGATGGCAGCGACCTTCTCGTTATCCCCTAACTCAAGAAGATTGACTATAGCCTTTCCACGTGCTGTCCTTCCGCCCATAGGCAATTCATATACCTTACGCCAGAATACCTTTCCGGTACTTGTAAAGAATAAAAAGGTATCCAGTGTTGATGCTGTGTAGAGATTGGTTACAAAATCATCTTCAAGGGTTGTCATCCCTTTGATGCCTTTGCCCCCTCGTTTCTGAGCTCTGTATAAAGACAACTGGTTTCTTTTGATATACCCGGAGTGACTAACGGTTACTACCATTGTCTCCGGTGCTATCATGTCTTCTGGCAGAATTTCATCAGGAGCATCAATAATCTCTGTTTTTCGAGAATCACCATAATCTGTTGTGATCTGCTCAAATTCCTCACGGATAATCTGCATGATGAGGCCTTCATCACTCAAAACCTTTTTCAACCAGGCAATTTTTTCCAGAATTTCATTATACTCCTGAATTATTTTATCCCGCTCAAGTCCGGTCAATCTCTGCAGGCGCATATCCAGGATAGTTTGAGCCTGAATTTCAGAAAGATCAAAACGACGAATGAGTTCTGCCTTTGCCTCAGCCGGATTGGCTGCCGCCTTAATCAATTCAACCACCTCATCAATATTGGAGATGGCTATCTTTAATCCTTCCAGAATGTGGGCTTTTTCTTCTGCCTTTCGCAATTCATAGGCAGTGCGCCGATAGACAACCGTGCGTCTGTGTGCCAGGAAATGCTGTAAAATTTGTTTCAGATTAAGAATTTCCGGACGATTATTGACAATGCATAAAAGAATAATTCCGAAACTTTTTTGTAAAGGAGTCATTTTAAATAGCTGATTTATAACCACATCAGCTATTTCATCCTTCTTCAGATCAAGAACGACGCGCACTCCATGACGATCAGACTCATCACGTATTTCAGATATGGAATTGATTCTCTTTTCTTTAATAAGCAAGGCGATTTTTTCAACCAATGCGGCCTTGTTTTGTTGATAAGGTATTTCCGTTATAACAATGGATTCGCCATTTTTTCCACGTTGTTCCACATGGGTTTTGGAACGCATGATAACAACGCCTTTGCCTGTTTCATACGCTTCTCTTATTCCTGCCCTGCCGCAGATAAAGCCACCAGTTGGAAAATCCGGTCCATGGACATGTTCCATAAGTTCATGGATACTTATATTCGGATTATCTATTAAATGTATAAGGCCCTCAATAACCTCTATAAGATTGTGTGGTGGTATTTTTGTCGCCATACCAACCGCAATACCTTCTGAGCCATTAATGAGGATGTTAGGTATTTTGGAAGGTAATACTGAAGGTTCCTGTAATGAGTTATCATAGTTTGGAACAAAATCCACTGTATCTTTATCAAGATCAGCTACCAGTTCCTGATCGAGACGGGTCATGCGGGCTTCTGTGTAACGCATTGCAGCAGCGCTATCTCCATCCATGGAGCCAAAGTTACCCTGACCGTCAACCAGAGGGTAACGCATGGAAAAATCCTGTGCCATACGTACCAGTGTATCATATGCGGCAGAATCACCATGTGGATGAAATTTACCTATTACATCACCGACAATGCGCGCTGACTTGATATAAGGGCGATTATAGGTATTTCCCAACTCACGCATGGCAAAAAGGGTTCGCCTGTGTACAGGTTTTAAACCGTCACGAACATCGGGCAGCGCCCTTCCAATGATGACCGACATAGCATAATCCAAATAGGATTTCCGTAATTCTTTTTCTATGGCTATTGTCGGTTTTTCCATTTCCTGTATTTCAGAACTATCTGTCATTATTGTTTCCTGAATGTAAAACTAAGCGGTGAATTTGTCTTTTTGTTTGCAGGTTGTTTCCCAAAACTCTCTTTTAAAACAATTCACTAAATATCAAGATCTGATACTTCCAGAGCGTGATTTTGAATAAATTCTCTTCGAGGTTCAACCTTGTCTCCCATCAGGGTGGAAAAAACATCATCTGCCATTTCAGCATCATCTATTTTTACCTGAACCAATCGCCTGTTTTCAGGATTCATAGTAGTATCCCACAACTGTTCAGCATTCATTTCACCAAGACCTTTGTAGCGTTGCAGATGACTACCTTTAAAAGTTTCTGTCTGCACAGTTTGTATGAGCTGATGCCAGTCTTCAACCTTAGATTCAGTTTCTTTACCGCCAGCACCGCTACGAATAAGTGTAAAACCACATTCCAGGTACGAAGCAATATGCGAATAAATTTCCAATGCCTGTCTGTATTCGTTAATTAATGGAATATTAGGTCCAAGGGTTGTCATATACATTGCCTGTCCCTGGAATGTTATATCAACCTCATAACAGGCTGGTCGCCAACGGCATGAACGAATGTTTCCTGTAATGGGATTAAGTGGTTCCATTTTCCGAATCAGTTCTTCAAGAAAATCCTTATCCTGAAATTGATCAGCTGAATGCACTTTTTGTTGAAGCAGAAAAAGAACCATCTTGTCTGCGATATTCATGCGTTCAAGAAAAGTCAGTATCTTTTCAAAATGGGACAACCGCTGAAGTAATTGCACCATTTCATCGCCCATTAAGATCTCATCCTGTTCTGTCTGGATGGAAAATAAACTGCTTGCCTGGGAATAGAGATGATTATTTAAATCTTCATCATCGAGGAAATATTGCTCTTTTTTACCTCTCGCCAATCTATAGAGAGGGGGTTGCCCAATATATACATACCCATTTTCAATTAATGGCAGCATCTGTCGGTAGAAAAAAGTCAGAAGCAGTGTCCTGATATGTGCTCCATCCACATCAGCGTCGGTCATGATAATGATTTTATGATACCGGAGTTTATCCATATCAAACTCTTCACGACCGATCCCAGTTCCGAGAGAAGCTATCAGTTGTTTAATTTCCTCGGAATTTAGAATTTTATCAAACCTTGCCTTTTCCACATTCATAATCTTGCCGCGTAAAGGCAATATGGCTTGGATAGTTCTGTCACGTCCCTGTTTAGCAGAACCACCTGCAGAATCTCCCTCAACAATAAATAACTCTCGTTTGGAGGGATCTTTACTCTGGCATTCTGCAAGTTTGCCTGCCATCATGACAGACAGTCCACCTTTCTTTCTTGAAAGTTCTCTTGCTCTTTTTGCTGCTTCCCTGGCTCGGGCAGCCTCTACGGCTTTGCTGAGTATTCTTTTGGCTACCGCCGGATTCTGTTCCAGATAGATGGTTAACTTTTCAGTGCAGACGGAATCGACAATGGATTTAACTTCTGAGTTGCCGAGCTTGGTTTTTGTCTGGCCTTCAAATTGAGGATTAGGCACCCTGGTAGAAATGATACAGGTAAGTCCTTCACGAACGTCATCACCACCCATTTTCTCTCGGAGATTTTTAGGGACAACGTCATCATTGGCATACCTGTTTATACATTTTGTGAGCGCAGTTCTGAAACCTGCCACGTGCGAACCTCCCTCTTTTGTATTGATATTATTTACAAAAGAGAAAAGTCTTTCCGAATAACCATCAAAGTATTGAAAACATATTTCCACCTGCACCTGATCTTTTTCGCCAGTAACAAAAATAGGATCCTGGTGAACAGGTGTACGTTTTCTGTTCAGATATTCCACATAGGAGACGATCCCACCTTCAAAATGAAATTTATCCTCTTCCCCGGTTCGTTCATCCTTGAGGTAGATGCGGATGCCTTTGTTTAAGAAGGCCAGTTCTCGCAATCTGTTTTTTATAATCTCATATTTAAAGACTGTTGTTTCTGTAAAGATGGATCCATCCGGAATAAAATGGATAATAGTACCGGTTTTGTCGCTGGTTCCTATTTCCTCCAACTCACTTGTCCGGATACCTTTTTCATAGGTTTGTTTATAAACTTTACCATTTCGCCATATTTCAGCGTAAGCAGTGGTAGACAAAGCATTAACAACCGAAACACCAACGCCATGCAAACCACCGGAGACTTTATACGTTGAGTGATCAAATTTACCACCGGCATGCAAGGTGGTCATTACCAATTCAACAGCAGATATACCTTCTGTTGGATGAATATCAACCGGGATACCGCGGCCGTTATCTGTAACTGTTACTGAATTATCTTCGTGTATGGTTACTCTAATCCGGTCACAATAGCCGGCTAATGCCTCATCTATGGAGTTATCAACAACTTCATAAATCAAATGATGTAAACCTTCCTCAGCAGTATTGCCGATATACATGGAAGGCCTTTTTCGTACTGCTTCCAGACCATCCAGAACCTTGATTTGTTCGGCTCCATATGATGATGTATTTTGTTCGCTCACTGTATTCCTTTGTGTCTATTCAATAAGAAAACACCATCAGTACTCTGAAGGTGTCAACGTGGTATGTTCTAAAAGATCTTTTCAGGTTTCAAACCTGTTTTTGCTAACGTTTTTTGAAGCGTTAACAGGATCAAAAATTCTTCCATTCATAGCAATATAAATACCTGAAGGTAATATCTGCGTTGCAGAAACAGCATACCCTATATTAAAAACCGCATCACTGATTCGTAAACTGGCTGGCTGCATTGATCCAGTAAAGACAATGGTTTTTCCTTGTATGGGTAACAATTTTCTAGCTGTTGTTATCATGGTATCAGTTCCGTGTGTGATCAAAATACGATTACAGTCTTCATTGAATACCTTGGTATAGATTACATTGCGGTCTTCTTCAGTTATATCGAGGCTATCTTTCTTTAATATAGATTCTATAGAATAAGAAAAAGTCACATTTGCCTCTTTAAGGACTTCAGATATATGCGGGTCGCCAACTTGATATTCACTTTTTGCGTCAAAATAAATTTTATCTATTGTACCGCCAGTAGTGAATATTTTTATTGTTATATCTTCCATGTAATATGATTATAATTTCATAGGCATAATAATACTAAGAAATCCAACATCATCATTGGAAGTAATTAAACAAGGGCTTTCATCAGAACTTATAGCAGCCTGCACGGTTTCTCCTTCAATAACCTGAAGAGTATCTATGAAATATCTGCAGTTAAAACCTAGAGAAAGAGGATCACCTTCATATTCAACAGAAAATTCATCTTTTGCAGATCCATAATCCGCATTTTGCGATGTCAATATCATCGTTTTATCTTTTATTTCCATTTTTATGGCATGGAAAAGATCTTCGGTGAAAAGATTAATTCTCTTTAAACTCTCTAAAAATCTAAGTCTGTTTACGTCTATAACATTATCCCTGTTAATAACGCTGATTATCGCGTTAAAATCAGGAAATTCACCTTCCATTAAGCGAACGATAAGAATGGCATCTTCGCTTTTTAAGACAGCCTGCTTTTCTTCAATTCCAAAATAGATGGCATCTCTGTTTTCACAGAATTTTCGAATTTCCTGAACACCTCGCCGGGGTATGAGGGTTGTGGCTGGCAGCTGCAGGTTATCAACACTTTCATCAACTTCTTTTGACATGATAGACAGTCGGTGGCCATCGGAAGAAACCATGCGTAGGAAGAGCTTTTCATCCTCCCTGCTCTTTTGAAACAGGGCAGCTGTGAGGCTGTACATGTTTTCTTTATCCTGGGCTATGGAAAAAATGGTTTTATCAACCAGGTCCGAAATAACAGCACTGTCGATGCTTATGAGTTTATCCTGATCATGCTCTGGGAATTGAGGAAATTCATCACTAACCATCCCAGCCAATTTATAGACGCTGGGACCCGCTGTAATTTCAACCCAGTTATTCTCTTCTTCTTTAAACGATATGGTGGTGGATCCTGACTCTCTTGCCAATTCAAAAAGCTTTTTAGCAGGTAAAGTAAGGCTTCCTTCTGAGATTACTTCTGCAGGAACGTTTTGCTTGAGTCCTATCTCGAGATCCGTTCCCGTGAAGATTACCTGATCATGACCTACTTCCAATAAAACATTGGATAAGATAGCCAATGTTCCCTTTTTACTGGTTATGTTCTGCTGGGTGCTGATTGCTTTAAGTAATTCATCCCTGCCTATGTTGAACTGAAAGGCCATAAGTATAAATCCTTTTTTATATATAAAATTTTATTGTTATTATTAGTGGTGTTGAAATGTTGGTATTGTACTTAATTAATTATTTTTGCGTTATAATTATGTGTTACAAATTTTGTTTATTGATTTAGGATAGAGTGTGGAAAAGTGATATTTATGAGTTATTAACAATCTTTTCACTTTTTCCCGAACAGGTTATGAACAGAGTTATCAAGATTAGGGTAAAAGTACTCGAAAATGACTGAAATATCAAACTAATTATGTCCCTGGCTGTATCTTAAAAGCAATGAAAAATCAAATTGATAATCAACTGGAAAGGGTCTGTTTGGAGGGGGTTTGTCAAGGTGTATTTTCTGCTGCCGCTGCGGCTGTTTGTTTTACAGCTGAAAAAGAGAGGAAGTGGTCAATATTCACATGCGGAGCTACCGGTTATTCACCTGGTTATAGCCCTGTAACTGCGCAAACGATATTTGACCTTGCGTCCTTAACCAAACCTTTGAGTACAGCTCTCTGTATTGTTCATCTGATTGTTGATAACTTATTAACGATTGAGACTACCCTTGCTGATATCTATCCTGATCTACCTGTCTCACACGCAACTATTACCATTGGTCAGCTTCTTGCCCATTGTAGTGGTTTGCCTTCATACAGAACGTATTTCACTGGGTATAAACCGGTTTCGTCTCCTACGCATACGGAGATACTCGTCGATAGTATATTGGCAGAATACCTTGAAAATGAACCGGGAAAACAGATCTTGTATAGTGATTTGGGATATATTCTGCTTGGTGATATTATCGAGAGAATAAGTGGAAAAAGGCAGGCTGTTTATTTTTCTGAAAAAATAGCATCACCACTGGGGTTATCTGATGACCTTTTTTTTCTTCACAGCTCTTGTCGTAGATCCCGTTGTGATTTTGCCGCCACAGAGCTGTGCGGTTGGCGAAAAAGGGTAATACAGGGAGAAGTACATGACGAGAATTGTTGGTTTATAGGTGGCACGGCAGGCCATGCAGGGTTGTTTGGTACTATCAAAGGGGTAACTGTACTTGTTGAAAAAATGTTGGCTTCCTGGGTGGGTGATGTGCATAGCCAGGCTTTGGGAGGGGAAGTATTTACAATTCTTCTTCAGTTTATGTATAAGGGAAGTGAAAGGTATATCGGATTTGACAGGCCAACCCCAGGAGCTTCCAGTAGTGGCACATATTTTTCAGCGGATAGCGCAGGGCATCTTGGTTTTACTGGTACATCTTTCTGGATGGATCCCCTGAAGAATGTAGCTGTTATTTTACTCACCAACAGGGTGCATCTTTCAAGATCCAATGAACGTATAAAAGCATTCAGACCATATTTTCATGATATGGTCATGGAGGCTGTTCAAAAAGCGCATAAATAAAAAAAGCGCTCTACCTAAGAAGTAGAGCGCTTGGTACTATTCACAGTAATGTGTGTAAACTGTGGACAGGTATTACCACCAGCAAACTGTTTTATCCGCAGCCCAGATTTTCTGGAACAGGGTATCATAGTTTGGGTTATTAACATAGAGCTTGAATTCATCAGCGTCACGGTCACGGTTGAGGATTTCAACCAGTGTCTGCACATCGCTGTTTGGCTCAGAACGGTATACCTGCAGAATTTTCATTTTTTCATCGCTCATTGGTAGTACTCCTTATTCTCCACATGCCGCTGGCGGTTCGTGTGATTGTTTAGGAAGCCCGTAAGGGATGATGACATCTGCTTCACGCATTTTCTCGCCAAGCTCTTCCAGAGTGATGTTTGTCATCTCTGTTCCTTCAGGCAGATCTGTTGGTGCATCGACACCGCAGCTGAATACCTCACCTTCCATATCAGCAATCCAGGCAATGTTCTCTGCCATATAATCGGACATACGCGGAAACTCGCCATTCATGATGACAGGGTAGGCGTAATGGTTTTCAACAGCAAGACCCAGGCCGGAGCGAATACCATCGTTGTATACACGGTTGGCTATCAATACATAGATTTTCAGTGATTCCATATCCGTATCTCCTTACATTACGATATATTTGGCGCATTCTTCAAGGATAGCACCATGAAATGCCTGAGTACGCATTTGCTTGTCGGTCAGTCCAGGAGGAATATCGGTTACGTTATCGAATCCCTCGCAGATGTAACTGTCAGCACAGATAGCAACATCTTCAACTTTGCACATCTGGGTCAGTTCAAGAAACTCTGGACTTTTGGTAAGGTGAACGGATTTGAAAGTAAAGAAAACCATTACCTCTTTTCCGGCTCTTTTTGCAGCACGTGTAAGTCCGAGAATATGCCGCATATTTTGATTGCTGGTAACAAAGATACCAAGTTTATTCGGATCAGCAGCCATTGGCTTTTCCTCCTCGAAAAGGATGTTTTAGTTAAATAATAGAGTAATTATCCTTTTTTGATAAAAAAGCTGATGTATCCGCTCTCTTCTTTCTCACCAAGGTATTCGTGACCGGCACGTTCGCACCAACCAGGAATGTCGTTTCTGGAACCTGGATCGGTACCCATAACGTGGAGGATCTCACCGGAACCAATTTTACCTATTTCTTTTTTGGTACGAAGCAGAGGCATAGGGCAGCTCAGGCCTTTGGCATCCAGTACTGATGCTACATCCAATCCGTCAGGTGCAACTTTTACATCACTCATTTTTTTCCTCCTGAAATAAAAGAACAGTTTAAAGGTCTGTTTTACACACGAAAAAAGACAGTTAAAAGTATAGAAGAAAGGGGGTTTTGTCAAGGTGAATCCTGAATCAGTATTCAGGTCATTATTACCCGGATCTATGAATGAATGCAAATTCAATATTGTGTTATAATGATTTGATTAATTGAGCTTATTGACAAATTAAAATGGCACAGGTATTTTAGGTACTTTTTAATGGATTCGGCTAAAGTTTTACTTTTTTAGAGGGCCTAAGGAGGGCAGATGATGGACGACATTAAGCTGTTTTGGCAAAAGGTGAAGAGGCTGTATAAGATTCTTTGCCAGGATGAGTGGAATGCAGCAACCACCGGTGTTATTGTTGCATTACTGAGTATTTTAATTATGGCCTGGTGGCGGCCATGGGGTGCTGTGGGCGCGATCCGTAACTGGGGTGACTGGATTCTGTACGGTATCGGTATTTATGGAGATAACCTCTCAGAACTCGTAGGTATTACCGATGGAGAGGATTTTCTTTTAAAACATTCCATTTGGTTTAACTCCGGTTCTGTCATTGGTCTGGGATTAATAGGTGGTGCTTTCATTTCAGCCTGTCTCGGCGGACAGTTTGCTTTTCGTTTTCCACCGGTGCGTGAGTATGTAAAAGCAATGATTGCCGGTGTACTCATGGGTATTGGTGCTGCACTTGCTGGTGGTTGTAATGTTGGCGGTATGTATAATGCCATTGGTAACCTGGCAGCAAACGGTTTTGCCATGTGGGTGGGACTTGTTCCCGGGGCTATATTTGGACTCTGGCTCCTCTATAAGGAAATGGAACATATCTCATGGGGTGGCGGCGGTTCTTTCACTCTAAATATTCCCTATCCCATTCAGTGGGTAGTCGGCGTAGCTGGTGTTGTCGGATTGGTTTGGGCTGCTCTCCAGTATGCCAATATGGAACCTGATGATGCTGAGGAATATATAAATTCTCTTTGTGGTATCGTACTTATTTCTGCAGCCATCGGATATGCAATGCAGCGTGGTCGCTGGTGTATGATTCAGGGTTTTCGTGAACCACATATGACTGGCGACAGTACCATGGCCAGATCTGTAGCGCTCTCCATCGTTATTGTAGCCGTTGGTGCAGCTGTACTTAAATATGGTGTGCCTATCCGTCTTGAAGGCGAATCTGTTCTGAATACAGCTTATTACGTCAGCCCAACCTTTGGCTGGGGTGCTGTTGTCGGTGGTTTTATTTTTGGTGTCGGCGCGATGATGGCAGGTGGTTGTGGTTCCGGTACCCTGTGGCGTGTTGGTGAAGGCCAGATCAAACTGTGGCTGGTTGTACCTTTCTTTGCAGTCTCCAACTCATTGATGAAAGCTTTTTTCAAGGCATACGAGATCGAGTCAAACGGCTGGCTTGGTAAACAGGTGTATTTACCTGATGTAATGGGATATGGCTGGACACTGGGTTTGATAATAATTTTTGCTGTTATCTGGTGGCTGATTGTTTCCTGGAATGAGGATAGCAACAAGCTCTTGCTGCCTATGTAACTTTTTGTTTGTTTATTTTATTGAAAAGGCGGTATCCTGAAAAAGGGATGCCGCCTTTTTTTATAATTTTTACAAGGGGTAGAGTTCGTTGGCTGTTTATCGCAAGGTTCATGACGACCTTTTTTCTGAGATTCTCTGAAAATGATGAGTAAAGAAAGGTTACGAAAAGATATACTTCTACTGCGCGATAATCTGAGCCCCCTGGAGCAAGAACAGAAAAGCAGACGGATAAACAATATTCTCTTTTCTTCTCAACCATACATTCAGGCAGAATCGGTTTTCACGTATCTTCATTTTCGCAGTGAAGTACAAACTTCCATGCTTGTGGAAAAAATATTACTCGATAACAAACGGTTGTATGTTCCAAAGGTTGACCCTGTTGAGCACACCATGGAAGCCGTTGAGATTACAGATCCTGTAAAGGATTTAACCATTGGATATATGGGGATTGCCGAGCCTGGAAAAGATGTTGGTAAAACTGCAGATAGTCATGGTGAACTTATGGATCTTATTGTGGTTCCTGGTGCAGTTTTCGATATAAAGGGAAACAGGATAGGTTATGGTGGTGGCTTTTATGATAAATTTTTTTCCAAGCATAGCGGAAAAACTTTTCGTCTGGCCCTTGCTTATGATCTACAGATAGTTTCCTCTATACCCGTGGAGACTCACGATGTGCCGATGGATTGCCTTGTGAGTGAAGATAACATATTCTTTTTTACAGACCATATCTATGAGAACAACAGCTGTATACAAAGATAAAAGATTTCTTGACCACAATCCTGGTAAAACCCACCCGGAAACGCCTAAAAGACTTGAAAAAATATACCAGGTACTGGAACAGAAGGATGTATCCAGACATTTTCTTTTTCCCTCTTTTTCTCCCCTCTCTGAAGATATACTGTTGTATAATCATTCTCAAACGATGATTGATGAAGTGGCTTTAACAGCAGGGAAAACAGCAGTATATCTGAGCGGTGATACACGAACATCTGCCCTTTCTTATGAAACTTCCCTCTTAGCTGCCGGAGCTGTAATAGATGGGGTTCGTCGAGTATGTGATGGAGAGGCTGATAATGCATTTTGCCTTGTTCGTCCGCCAGGGCACCATGCGGAAAAACATAAATCCATGGGATTTTGTCTGTTTAACAATATAGCACTGGCGGCTCATTACTGTTTACGACGTCTTGGGTTGAAAAAAATACTCATTGTAGATTGGGATCTGCATCATGGCAATGGTACCCAGAAAAGTTTTTATAATTCGGCTCAAGTTCTTTTTTGTTCGTTGCATCAATATCCTCAATATCCCGGTACAGGTTCTATTGAAGAAATCGGTCAGGGAGATGGAAAAGGCTACACGATAAACATTCCATTAAAAGGTGGATTCGGAGATGCAGCATATGGCAAAATATTTGAGGAAATAGTAACGCCTGTAGCCTTTCAGTATCAACCTGATATAATTCTCGTTTCTTGTGGTTTCGATATTTATCAGGGAGATCCGCTGGGGATAATGCGTGTTACGTCTGCCGGTTTTGCATATATGACCAGAAAATTGGTCAATATAGCTGAACAGATCTGTAATGGGAAAGTTCTGATAACATTGGAAGGTGGGTATAACATGGAAGCCATGCATCATGGCTCACTGGCCGTACTCCAGGAACTCTATGGAAGTCCAATTCCAGGAATAGCCCCGTATCTTACCGATGAGACAGTAATACAATCTCGTTTATCAGACAGCAATGTGGATATATTGCCTCATCTGAAAAATATTCTTGGGCAGTATTGGACCTTTCAGGATAGCAACGTATAAAAACTATGGGATCACATATTCTTATAGCTGACGATGATTTGCTTGTACGCTCAGCAATAGAAAAAATTCTGACCCTTTTTCAACACAAGGTAACATCTGTTTCAAATGGATATGAACTGCTTGAAAAGGTGAGTGACGATTTTGATGTCATAATTTTAGATATCAATATGCCGGATATGGATGGTTTTCAGACCCTGGAAGAACTCAATAAGCTCAATCTTGAAATACCGGTTCTTTTCTTAACCGGGGCTGGTTCCATGGATTATGCCGTACGGGCCATTAACCTTGGAGCCTATGATTTTTTAACAAAACCCATTGAAGATATCGAAATTTTTCATGTTCGCGTAAAACGTGCCATCGAAAAACGGCACTATATCCTCAACGAAAAACGAAATAAGGAAAATTTAAAAGCAGAGGTCCTTGAAAAGACCAAGGAACTTGCTGATAAAAATATTCTTCTTGAAAAATACAGCCATCATCTGGAGCGAGCAACTCTTTCTATCATGTCCAGTCTGCAGACGGCCATGGAAGAAAAAGATGGATACACCGCAGGACATACTTTGCGAGTAACCGAATTCAGCATGAAGTTGGCCAAGGCTACTCAATTGAATAAAGATGATCTGATTGTATTACAGAGAGCCGCCCAATTTCATGATATAGGCAAATTGGTTATTGATCTTTCCTGTATTCAAAAAGCTGGGCCACTTAATGATGAAGAATGGGCGTTAATAAAAAAACACCCTGCTGTAGGGGCAAGTATTATAGAGCCGTTGAGCTTTATGGATAGAGAAAGGGAAATAATTCGTCATCACCATGAAAAAATCGATGGTTCTGGTTATCCTGATGGTATTTCAGGCAATGAACTTGACACGCTTACCCGAATAATTACCATCGCAGACAGTTACGATGCCATGACTTCACGGCGAAATTATCGTAAAAATCTTTCCACGCAAGAGGCTGTAGAAGAATTACGTCGTTGCGGAGGCACCCATTTTGATCCTGAACTGGTAGAAATCTTTGCCGGGGTTGTTCTTTCTTCCTAATCGCAGTATAAAAACAATTCTATTGTTTCCATAAAGTAGTTTGCTGATATTTTTTTACTGGATCTAAGAGAAACTTCTATAAATATACATGATTCCATGAAAATTACCCTCCAAGAA
Organism: Desulfogranum japonicum DSM 18378; assembly: GCF_000429945.1. Lineage (GTDB taxonomy): Bacteria > Desulfobacterota > Desulfobulbia > Desulfobulbales > Desulfobulbaceae > Desulfogranum > Desulfogranum japonicum. Next base: position 19,904 of record NZ_AUCV01000017.1, read on the forward strand.
GTACAACGTGTGGCTCGTCTCGCCCGTCTTGATTTAGGTGCTGAGGAAAGCGAAAAGATGACCCAGCAATTGGATAACATCCTCCAATATGTGGCTAAGCTCGATGAGGTGGATACTACCGGTATTCCTGTAACAACCCATACCCAGCAGGTCACAAATGCTTTCAGGGAAGATGTTGTTCAGCCTTCTCTGGATCGTGAAAAAGCTTTGGCCAATGGCCCTGAACAGAATGGAGAAGCCTTTGTAGTGCCCAGAGTTATATAGAATATTTCTTCCCGGGTATGGACAGATACTCAATACACAGCATATTTTTGTATAACCCTTTGAGTCCACATTTCTCTTCCACCTAATCCCTCACAAGATTTGGGTACGGGAAGTATACTATTTCCATCACTATTGATCAGACCGATATGCACTATTATTCACTGACATTGCATGAAGCATCGCAGAAACTTGCCCGCGGAGAAATTACTTCTCTGGAACTTACCCAGGCCGTTCTCGGACGTATTACCGCGGTTGACGGCAGAATCAAAGCCTATTTGAGTGTATATGAAGATGCGGCCTTAAAACAGGCTGAAGAGGCAGACATGATGAGAAAAAATGGTCAGGGCAATCCCTTGTGTGGAATTCCCCTGGCTATTAAGGATGTCCTCTGTACTCAGCATATGAAAACGACTTGTGGCTCACGTATTCTTGAAAATTTCATTCCACCCTACGATGCCACTGTAGTTCAGCGCCTGCAACAATCCGGAGCTGTTTTACTTGGAAAACTTACCATGGATGAATTTGCCATGGGATCCACCAATGAAAATTGTGCTTTCGGGGTTCCGGAAAATCCTTGGAAAGCCGGATATGTTACAGGTGGATCCAGCGGTGGATCAGCAGCAGCTGTATCAGCAGACGAGTGTTTTGCTGCGCTGGGCTCAGATACAGGTGGTTCCATACGTCAGCCAGCATCCCTTTGTGGCGTAGTGGGCCTCAAACCTACCTATGGAAGGGTATCCAGATATGGCCTTGTAGCTTTTGCCAGCTCATTGGATCAGGTTGGCCCAATCACCAAAGATGTACGTGATGCTGCGCTCATGATGAACTGTATTGCAGGGTATGATGAAAAAGACTCCACATCCATCAAGACTGCAGTACCTGATTATACAGGTGCTCTGACAGAAGGCCTGCAGGGAATTCGCATAGGAGTGCCCAGAGAATATTTCGGTCAAGGCCTTGATCCAGAAGTTGAAACCATCATTAATAAAGGAATTGATGCCCTGAAAGATGCTGGTGCTGAAATTGTGGAAGTTAATCTACCTCATACCGAGTATTGCGTAGCTGTTTATTACCTGATTGCTCCAGCCGAGGCTAGTTCCAATCTTGCCCGCTTTGATGGTGTGCGTTACGGATATAGGAATAAAGAGGCGCAGGAGCTTCTTGATATGTACAATACCAGTCGATCACAAGGATTCGGAGACGAGGTTAAAAGACGTATTCTCATAGGTACCTATGCCCTTTCAGCCGGATATTACGATGCCTATTATAAAAAGGCTTCCCAGGTAAGAACATTGATAAAAAGGGATTTTGAGAATGTCTTCAGCAGCTGCGATCTCATTGTTTCGCCTGTTACGCCAACACCTTCCTGGCCAATAGGCGACAAAGCTGACGATCCTCTTTCAATGTATCTCAGTGATATTTTAACACTTTCTGCAAATCTTGGCGGTATTCCGGGGATGTCGGTCCCCTGTGGTTTTACACAGGCAGGTTTGCCGGTTGGTATGCAGATGCAGGCCGGTCATTTTCAAGAAGAGGTTCTCTTGAAAGCCGGATATAACTTAGAAAAACAGCTTGGTATTGCTGGTATAAAACCTGATTTAGGATGATTCCATGAAGTTGCAAGTACCCAAAAATATAGCTGAGATAATCCCCTACCCTCCAGGAAAACCTATGGATGAACTGGAGCGGGAATATGGCGTAACCAATGCCATAAAATTGGCTTCCAATGAAAATCCATGGGGACCATCTCCCAAGGCGGTTGAGGCTGTCCGTGACCAGCTTGTTAATCTGCATCGCTATCCTGATGGTTCAAACTATTACCTTGCTCAGGCTCTTTCCCACTGGACCACTGCTGATCCGGAGGAAATCGTTTTGGGAAATGGCTCTAATGAAGTCATAGAGTTCCTCGTTAAAGCCCTGGTTTCACCCGGAGATGAAGTTATCACATCACACCCTTCGTTTTTGATGTACCAAAAGTTTGTACAAGTTCGCGGAGGTAAAAATCTGGTTCTGGATCTTAAAGGTATGCATCATGATCTGGATGCCATTATTGAGCACGTAACACCTAAAACAAGATTAATTTTCATTGATAATCCCAACAACCCAACCGGTACGTTCATAGGAAAAGCTGCTTTTGATGATTTTGTCCGCAAATTACCGGAAACAGTAGTTGTTGTGCTTGATGAAGCGTATGTGGACTTTGTCGATAAAGACCAGCAGATAGATATATTTTCCTATATAAGAAACTCTGAAGGACTTCCAGGCCTGGTGAGCATGAGAACTTTTTCCAAGGCTTTTGGTCTGGCTGGTCTGCGAGTGGGTTTTGGTCTTATGCATCGAGATCTGGCCGATATGCTGCACAGAGTACGGCAGCCCTTCAATATTAATTTATTGGGGCAAATCGGGGCGATGGCGGCGTTGAATGATACAGACCACTATGAGTATACCCTCAGGGAGACCGAAAAGGGATTGCAGTGGTTGAGTGAGCAAGTGGCTGAGCTTGGTTGTAAGCCCTACCCTTCTCACACCAATTTTTTCCTCATCGATGTTAAAGGAGACGCTACCAATTTGTATGAGGCAATGCTGCATAAAGGTGTAATAGTGCGCTCCATGAAGGCCTATGGATATCCACAGTTTATTCGAATAACAGTAGGAACAGCAGCTGAAAATCAACGATTTGTTCATGCGCTTGCCGAATGTCTTAAGGAACTGGCATATGTCTGACGCATTGCGGGTGGTAACCATCGATGGCCCATCTGGCGGGGGAAAATCAACAGTCTCCCGTGGGGTGGCCGCAAAACTTGGTTTCACTTATTTAGACACTGGGGCTATGTACAGGGCTGTTGGCTATGCCTGCAAACAAAATAATACGCATCTTGACCATCCAGCTGCGCTCTCTGACTTGCTCAGAGATTTGCGAATAGAGTTGCGCCCAGCCGTGAATGCAGAGAGTGATGTTCAGGTTTTTCTTAATGGCGTGGATATTTCTGCAACGATTCGCACCACCGAGATGGGAATGCAGGCTTCACGGGTATCTGCTTTGCCAGAGGTTCGCAGGTATCTCACCAGGCTTCAACAACAAATTGGCGCAGTTGGAGAAGTTGTCGCTGAAGGAAGAGATACGGGAACCGTCGTATTCCCTGATGCGTTATGGAAGTTTTATCTTGATGCGAGCCCTGAAATACGTGCAGGAAGAAGAGCCGCTCAACTTCGAGATAGAGGTGAACAGGTTGATGAGCAGGAATTATTGAAGCAAATCATACAACGTGATCAAGACGACAGTCAACGAGCTATAGCTCCACTAAAAAAAGCAGATGATGCTATTTTTATTGATTCCTCCAGTCTCAGCGCCCAGGAGGTAATCAATACCATGGTGAAAATAATAGCTGAAAAAGCAATGTGATTGACTTTATCTATTCATCAAAGAATTGTATTCAGATACACCTCTTGTTTTAAGGGTCACGGAAAAAAAATTATCCAATCTTGCTTGTCTCTCAACTCGGTAACGTTGTCGCGTCAATGGCTCAATACGGCCAGTATGGTACCATTGACGCGACAACGTTACCAAACCGATATCCTAGGCAATTTTTGAATCTACAGAACGGATTTAACCTCTTTACCTTCCCGCATATCCTTCATGGAAGAAGCAATGGTTTTACCTAATTCTACACATTGGGCAAGATGTTCTTCTCGTGGTACATATTGCACTTTAAGACCTTGATGACACATGGTGAATTTCATTTCTTTGAGGGCATCGTTCATAAGCCCCACTGCTTCACCGGACCAGCCATAGGAGCCGAAACAGGCACCTATTTTATTGGTAGGTCTCAACCCCCGCATATACATGAGAAAACCAGCCATTCTAGGTAGCATGCCATTATTCAGTGTTGGGCAACCCAAAATGACGGCACTTGCTTCAAGAACCACTGTCATTACATCACTGCGGTGATTTATCTGCAAATCGAGAAACGTGTAACTGACACCCTCTTCCTGCAAACCTTCGGCTATACTTCTTGCCATTTTTCTGGTTGATTCCCACATCGTGTCATACACTATTACAACAGTACCATTACCCTGGTTGTTGCACCATTTTGCATAGGCATCAATGATCTTTTGCGGATTGGATCTCCAGACAACTCCATGATCCGGTGCAATCATGTTTATGGGCAACTGCATTTCAGATACCTTGGCCAGAAGCTTTTTTATCAAAGGTGAGTACAAGGTAAGAATATTTGCGTAGTATTTTGTAGCCTCATGCATAAGAACACTTTGATCAACCTGATCATCAAATCTTTCACTGGTGGCAAGATGTTCTCCAAAAGCATCATTGGAAAAAAGAATCTGTTCTTCCTTCACATATGAAAACATGGAATCCGGCCAGTGAAGCATTCTTGTTTCCATGAAACTCAAGGTTCTCTCTCCAAGAGATAATTCGTCCCCGGAAGCAACCACATGATATGGCCAGTCTTCATTATGAAAATGCTGTATTAAGGCCTTTTGACCCATCTTTGAGCAGATAACCTTTTCAGGGGTAACAGCGTTGATGATTTCGGGTAATGCCCCTGAATGATCAGGTTCTACATGATTGACCACAAGATAATCTATCTTTTTCGGATCGATTATGGCTGTAATACAATGTAACAACTCATCAATATAAGTCTTTTTCACCGTGTCGATAAGGGTGACTTTCTCATCAAGTATAAGATAGGCATTGTAAGTGGTTCCGCGTTCTGTGGAGTATCCATGAAAATCGCGGGTCAACCAGTCAATGGCCCCAACCCAATAGATATTTTTTGCTATTTCAATAGGTTTCATAGTTGTATATAAACTGTATCAAGAAACGAGACGCAGGGGATATATAGTTTCTAAACCGGTATCTGGCGGTTGTCAGAGAAAAAATTCAGATCATGCCATTTGAGTACAATAGGCAAAGCTATGTTTTTAATATGATAGCGGTTAGTTGTTTCTGAAAAAAAACGAACTGAGCAAAAAGGGGTATTCTCAGACAGCTTCCAGCTTAAAATGTGAGAACAGTGTACCCTTGCTCCAGGTATTCAGACATTGCCGGATGTCCTGCCATATCACCGATAAGAGGAATTTTTTCCTGTTTAATGTCCTCGGCGGCTCCTAATTTGTTAGAGCAGGCTTTACAAGCCCCGATAATCAAGCCCAACTCTTTTGCCTTGATATATAGTTGATGTAAAAAATGTCCTTCTTTAGCCATCTTAGCCACAAGGGTAACTGCTTCACCTTCCAGTACGATTTTTCCTTCCATGTTTTTTTGATGCATATCTATGGCATTAAGAAGGACATGGATAAAACAAAGAGGATCTCCTCTAAAGGCAAAAAAAATAGTCTTATTCATAGGTGGCTCCCAAAAGATATATTGGTTGAAGGAAGTTGTTTTATGCCTATGCTAGAAAATGTAAGTAAGAGACGTATCGAAAATGGAATCTGTAGAGGCTTGATGTGTGCCTGACAAAATATAATTGCTATAAAAAGGTAAAGAAGAGCTTTTTTATAAGCATCTAAGAGCAAGATAATCCTGATAGCTATCTGTGTGCTACAGGAGAGTTATCACAATAGTATGTGAAAATGTGGAAAGGCAGCTATAAACCTCCGATCATGCATTCATGATCGGAGGTTTATGGTATATCAGGCTTCTTCGAACTCGTCCTTGCCAGCACCGCATGTTGGGCAGACCCAATCTTCAGGAACATCTTCCCATGCAGTGCCTGCAGCTACGCCGTTGTCGGGATCGCCAGCTTCAGGATCGTACTCGTAACCACAAACTACGCATACATATTTTTTCATTACTTTTTTCCTTTTTGAATATCAGGATTTAGAACAACAGACAAGTTATCTCTTTTCTTAGCTGTAAAAGATAACAATACTGTTAAGTTTATGTTTTTTTTGAATAAATAAACTCATACCTGCAAGGATAATGAATTATGCATTCCCTGGGAATGCATGATGATCTCCAGTGCTGGTACAGTAAATTTATAATATCTCGTACATCGTAGAACTTGTAAAAACTATTATGGCTGGGTTCAGGCTTTCCACAGACCATGCAGGTTGCAGTATTCACGGGCAGAGACCTGTTCAGCCTCAACACAGAAGAAAGCTTCCGGAGCTTCTCCTGGATTAAGATTCTGACGATAAACTTTACCATCAGCGATGAGTTCAACCCATTCAATCCAGTGTTTTTCTTCCATGGGGTGAGGTACGGAACCGACTGTGACTTTATAACCACCGTCAACTTTTTCGATTACAGGGACGTGTTTTTCCTGTGCCGCATCCACAGTATTCTCAGACATGAGATCCATTGGTTGCCCACAGCAGACTAATTCTCCGGCCCCTACATGGAGCACTTCTACAATGTTGCCACACAGCGCACATTTGTATACTTCGTTCTGTTTAGTCATCGTTAGTCTCCTTGTTTAGCTGGAATAAGGTATAGATAGGCAGCCATAGCGAAACCTTTCCTTCGTATGAAGGGTACAGCTTATTGGCTGCCGATAGATACTATTGTTACCTAAATGATAAGAAATATCCATAACTATACGCAAATTATCATAGCAGGAATATCTCTCGCACAATAATAGGCTATCTGTTTATTTCTCTGATTCGCACAATATTTTTGAAACAGCTTTTTTTCACTAGGCAGTAACAAATTATGCGTTCAGGGTTGATAGCACAAGTTACGTAAGAGAACTTTTCTGAAAAAATATTTTGCAGTAGTTATGTTATATGCTGCTACAAATTTGTCCGCAATATATTCAGATTAGTTGTGCTTGGTTAAGTAGTCTGCCACCCCTTCAGCCGTAGGTTTCATAGCGTCCTCACCGTCTTTCCAGTTAGCTGGACATACATCTCCATATTTCTCATGGAATTGTAACGCATCTACCATGCGTAGTGCCTCTTCAATATTTCTGCCTAGGGGCAGGTCGTTGACCACGGCGTGACGTACAAGACCTTCCTTGTCTATCAGGAAGGTACCGCGGAGGGCTATTCCTACATCTAACAATACACCGTAATTACGAGAAATTTTTTTGTCAAGATCAGCAACAAGCGGGTACTGAACCTGGCCAATACCTCCTTGGTTCACAGGAGTATTTTTCCAGGCAAGATGTGAAAATTGTGAATCAATTGAAACACCTATAATTTCACAATTTTTCTCCTGAAATTTTGAGAGATGTTTATTGAATGCGAGTATTTCCGATGGGCAGACAAAGGTAAAATCAAGTGGATAGAAAAAAAGAATGACATATTTACCACGATAATCAGAAAGTTTGAAATCTTCTTTTATGGAGTTATCTGCAAGAACAGCGGTTGCAGTGAAATCAGGTGCCGGTCTTGTAACTAATGTGTTCATGATGAAGATCCTTTATGTAAAAATATGAGATATATATTATATTTGAATATAAGCTTCTTTAATCGAGAGCTTTTTTCCCTTCTTCGGTTATTTCGTATTTGCATCGGACAGGACTTGCGACATAACCCTTTTTTTTCAAAGCAGTTATTTGACAACTGATTTGCTTAGGCTCCAGACTGGTTACAGAAGCGATGTCCTTACTGCCACAAGGGTCATTGCTTTTAGCGAGGGCTTCAAGTACTTCTTTTTGTTTGTCACTTAATTCGCATGATGAACAGCCCATTTTATTATCTCCTTCTAGTTCCTTTTTTTGTTTTTTTCGGCAATCAGGGCAAATACCATAAAATTCTATTCTGCATCCCGAAATGCGATAGCCTTTTTGTTCTTTTTGACGGACAACTATTTTTTGCGTTTTGGGTAGATTTATGTTGTCCACACGGTGACATTTGACACAGTAAATATGATCGTGTTCCTCTAGATCATAGTCAAAGCGTTTTTGCCGACCGCTTATTTCAACCTTGCTTATTACGCCGGCTTCGAAAAGAATTTCCAGATTTCGATACACCGTTGCGAGACTGATCCTTGGCAGTTTTTTTCTAATTCGCTCATACAATTCATCCGCAGTTGGATGGCTTGTCGATTTCCTCAGTTCAGCGAGGATAATTTCACGCTGATGTGTCATTCGTAATGTATGTTTCATGCTGAGATTTATTCTCTATTAATATTTAAAACTAAATGTACATAGTAATTATTATCAAGTCAAGAAAAAAAGTTATCCGTTAAAAATCAGGAGGTTTTGTTCACATAGAAGCGTGAAATCTCAAGAACCTCTATATATAAAATTTCGGTAATATTCCGATGGAATCTGGCTCAAACGGGTTAGTCTGGAAGGCTTACCTGATCAAAATCGCGATTGCCAAAATATGAAGCGCCTTTGGTCAATTACAGTTCGGAGGTAAGTGAAACCAAAAAGATACAGACTCCGTGATGAGTTATAAGAATGCTTTTTGAAAAATGAGGTGGGATAAAATGAGTTTCCAGGGGAAACGAGAACGATCAGGGTCACGGAAAATAACAAATATCCACAACTTTCGTAGGATATCGGTTTGGTAACGTCGTCCTGTCAAAGGTTCCATACTGACAGTATTGAGCCATTGATGCAACGACGTTACCGAGTTGAGAGACAAGCAAGATAGGATAATTTATTTCTTCCGTGGCCCTAAAAGGATAACTATTCCAGAATGAAATCGTCACGTCGATTTTGCGAAAAATCAAAATCACTTTGCCCGGTGAATAGCGGACGTTCTTCGCCATAGCTAATTGTACGAATACGGTATTCTTCAACACCGAGCTCTATGAGATAATTCTTTGCATTCTGGGCACGGCGTTCACCAAGGGCAAGGTTATACTCATTGGTCCCTCGATCATCACAGTTGCCTTCGACAAGGACGTTTTGATTTGGATTAGTTTTGAGATAGTCGGCATTATGTTCAATTCTCTGAATCTGGTCACCACGTATGGTTGCCTGATCGAAATCGAAGTACACAGGTTGCATTTCCATGGACGAACGACCATAGGTCTGCTTATATTCGTCACTGTTTTTATCTCCAGCAAAGCCTAAACTGCCAACATTTTCCCCGTTAAGAGGTGCAGAATCCAGAGATTCTTCGCTTGGACCCAGCTCTTCTGTAATCGTACCCCTACCATTGGAGTAGTCGATGGATTTTCCTTCAGGCATGTTGCTGCCTGCTTTTGACGTGTATGGGCCTACCTGTTTTTTGCCGCAACCTCCAAGCATGAGAACTGTTGCGGCTATTGCACATGCAATGGTCAAGCGTTTGGGCGTAGTCATAGAGATTTCCTCGTTCAGTGTGACAGATGATTGGCTACATAACACCGATTTATAACGGTTTATTTATCGGTGAGTCAAGGGAAACCTAACAGAGCGTTGTCTACAGGGTATGGACGATGCCGATGATATACTGTATGCATAATGGTAATTATTAAAGATTTTATCAGCCGGTTGTAAGGAATAATTTCGAATAGCTTCATTGTTTGGAGAGCATTTTATGTTACCGTTATGCATTAAAAAAAACGACATATTTTGTGTCAGGTTGTACGAAAAAAATAGCTCTATCAGATTGTTGAAAACCGGCAAAGCAGTCAATCTTTATACTTTTTATTGCCGATGTGCGACATGAATGGTACATGGTTGAACTTCAGATACTAATTCATATTTATGGGGGTTATCTCTTATGAAGAAATTGCTTTTTGTCTTAGGAATGTTCCTGATTTTATGTAATTCTGCATGGGCGGAAAAGGAAATAGTTTTTGCTACAGATGCTACTTGGCCCCCCATGGAGTTTGTCAATGACCAGAAACAGGTTGTTGGATATGCAATAGATTATATGACAGCTGCCGGAAAAGAAGCCGGTTTCAAGGCTGTTTTTAAAAACACTGCCTGGGACGGCATTTTTGCGGGCCTGGCAGCCAGCAAATATGATGCTGTTGCTTCTTCTGTTTCCATAACAGAGAAAAGAAAAAAAGCCATGGACTTTTCCGAGCCATACTTTACCGTTCGTCAGGCCTTGATTGTTGCGAAAGATTCAGCCGCCAAAAGCCTGGAAGATCTCAAGGGGCAGAAAGTCGGCGGTCAGATAGGTACCACCGGATATTTCACAATAAAAACAGTGGACGGTCTTGAGGCAAAATCCTACGATGAAGTTGGGTTGGCCATGGAAGATCTCAATGTCGGCCGCATTGCAGCAGTGGTTTGTGATGATCCTGTTGCAGCGAACTATGCACTGGATAAATATAAAGATACTCTCAAAATAGCTGCTGTTATGGAAAGCGGCGAAGTTGAAAATTACGGTGTCGCTGTAAAAAAAGGAAATAAGGAAATTCTCGACCTTATAAATAAAGGAATAGCTGCCGTTAAAGAGAAGGGAATTGACAAGGAACTTCAGGAAAAATGGATAGGCCAGTAAATCCCGCTCATATTAATATGCAATAACCGGGCTCCTGAGCCCGGTTTTGTTTTTCAGATAGTGAAGATATGTCTAAAGACGATATAACCAAGATCGAAGTTGGCGATGGTGCGGCCATTCCTTCTCCTGATGATAAAGGCCTTGTATCGGCTTGGTGGGTTGCCCTGATAGGCACTGTCGGGATGTTGATTGCCTTGCCAGTGCTCAAGCCTGACCCATACCTGACCATACTTAAATTTGTGCCTGATGGCATTGTTGTTACCTTTGAAGTAACAATCCTGGCAATTGTATTCGCCATCATTATAGGCCTTTTAACCGGTTTGGGAAGGCTATCCAGCAACCGCTTTATCAATATGATAGCCTCACTCTACGTGGAAGTGGTACGGGGCATTCCATTACTGGTGCAATTGTTTTATATTTATTTTGCCCTGGGACGTATTGTCCGTGTCCCTGATATTGTAGCAGCAGTAATTGCCATGGCGTTTTGTTATGGGGCATATATGGGAGAAGTCTTCCGTGCAGGTATCAGTTCCATTGATCATGGTCAAACAGAAGCCTCTCTTTCTCTCGGATTTGATAAAAAACAGACCATGGCCTATGTGGTACTACCCCAGGCTTGGAGAACTATCCTGCCACCAGTTGGGAATGAGTTTATAGCCCTGCTAAAAGATACTTCTCTTGTTTCCATTCTCGCCGTGGCTGATATTTTACGCCGGGGTCGGGAATATGCAGCTGAGAGTTTCAACTATTTTGAGACCTATACCATTATTGCTCTCATCTATCTGTTGATTACACTCCTTCTTTCCAAACTTATAAGCGCTATGGAGTACCGTTTAAGCCATTATGAACGTCGTTGAGCCGATAATTCAAATACAGAATATCAATAAATATTTTGGTGCTTTTCACGCTTTGAAAAATGTGAGTCTGGATATCGCACCTGGCGATAAAATTGTGGTTCTGGGACCTTCAGGGTCTGGAAAATCGACTTTACTCAGGACCATTAATAAATTGGAAACCATAGATTCCGGCACCATCATCGTCGATGGGCATGATCTTACCGATCCCGAAGAGGATATCAATGCTATTCGCATGGAATTAGGTATGGTTTTCCAGAGTTTTAACCTATTCCGTCACCTTTCAGTGCTGGATAATCTTACCCTTGCGCCTGTAAAACTCAAAAAAATGGAAAAATCACAGGCCAATGATATTGCCTTGCGTCTGCTGGACAAAGTTGGGTTACGAGACCGGGCTGGTCACTATCCAATTCAGCTTTCTGGTGGTCAGCAACAGCGTGTAGCCATTGCCAGAGCACTGGCAATGGAACCCAAAATCATGCTTTTTGATGAGCCGACATCAGCTCTGGATCCTGAAATGATAGGTGAAGTCCTTGATGTCATGGTTACCCTGGCCAAAGAAGGAATGACCATGGTTGTGGTAACCCATGAAATGGGGTTTGCCAGAGAGGTGGCTGATCAAGTGGTGTTTATGGATCAGGGGGCGATCGTTGAACAGGCTTCTCCTGATGTCTTTTTTGATAATCCACAGCATCAACGCAGCAAGTTGTTTTTGCAACAAATATTGTAATGGAAAGAGACTGGAGCACAGAAAAGGAAGTACAGATCATACCGTCACTGTCTATACCCATGGCAGAACTGCACTTTCGTTTTTCACGGAGCGGAGGTCCCGGGGGGCAGAACGTTAATAAGGTTAACACGAAAGTAACGCTGCTGTTTGAACCTGCCAACTCAGCTTCACTCACTCTGCAACAAAAAGAGTGTATATTCAATAGATTGGCTAATAGGATCAATCAGGCCGGGCAGCTGCAGATTCAGGCCAGTGAATACCGAACTCAGCAGGGCAACAGGAATGCTGCCATAGATCGCTTTGCAACCCTCTTACGTGGCGCCTTGCATACTCCTAAGAAACGAAAAAAGACAGTGGTTTCCAAAAAGGCAAAAGAGCGGCGGATCAAACTTAAAAAAACTCGATCTTTACTCAAACGTTCAAGGGGAAGGGTGGCCGGGGAAGAGTAATGCTTTTCCTGAAACTATTCTTCCACTTGGTACATTTCAGTTTACGTGAGGTGTGACCATGAAACAACTTGCTCCGGGGATATGTATAGAAACTCTTGTTGCCGGAGATTTGACCCATATGGTTAAATTTCATCTCTCAGGCGGAGCAGAATTGCCTGTTCATTCCCATCCCCATGAGCAGACAGGTTACCTGCTGAGTGGTCGAATAACCTTATGTGTTGGAGATACAAACATTGAGGCTGTGCCGGGAGATAGCTGGTCTATTCCCGGAAATATCGAGCACAGTGCCCAGGTGCATGAAGACTCAATTGCCCTGGAAATTTTTTCTCCTGTCAGGGAAGATTATCTTGAAGAGTAATCTGGCCCCCTGTCTCTCCATGATCGCCTGATTGAGGCATGAGCCAGCTTAGCAAACCAGCTTGCTAAGCCAGATCGAATGTTTGCAGGGAGTTAAGTAAAATCTGCCAGTTTACAGCCATACTTTCACGTATGTCTGGCAGCAAGAGCACATGGGAAGGAAAACCATAGTCCTTGAGTGCTTTTTTACATTCTGCGAGTGTATCCTGGACAATTTCTCCGCCTGTAGCCTTATACAGATTGTATACCAACCCAAGCACCTGGACGTTTCGGTTCTTTAAGGCCTCAAGACTTAACCTGGTGTGATTAATTGAACCAAGCTTTGGGGAAGTAACTAGAATCATGGGGTATTTTTTTTCTGCCAGGTAGTCAATGAGAAGGAGATCCTCATTCAGAGGAACCATAAGACCTCCAGCTCCTTCCACCAGTAACCATTCATGTGCCTGCTGTAACTGGAGCGTTGCCTGATCAAGTACTTCAGCTTCAATTCTTTGCTGAACCAGCCTTGCTGACAGGGCAGGGGAGGCCGGTTTGGGAAAAACATAGGGGCAGGTAGTTCCCTGAAGATCAAATGGTGTCTGCTTGATGCCCATCATCTTTCTATGCAGCAAGATATCCTCAGACACATCTTTGCATCCTGTTTGCACCAGTTTCAGCGTTGTTACTGTTTTTCCCATCTTATGGAGATAGGAAGCCAGAAGACCGGTAACAATGCTTTTGCCAATATCCGTATCAATACCTGCAATACTAACAGTTGTACAAGACATACTCTTTTACCACATGTTTAATGTTTTCTTAATGTGTTGATTTTCCGTATTATTACAGGATGCTTTATTCAAGAAAATCAGTGAAAACAGAATGAACTCCCATCTCAAAAAGTTCTTTTTTCCGGTTGGGATCATTTACCGTATATACATTAACAAGGATTTTTTTTGCTCCCAGTTCAGCAATCAGATTTGAATCAACCATATCATCAGCAGGATGGTATGCGATCACGTTAAGCGTTGAAAGATACTCCATGAGATTCTCTGGATGCTGTTCTTCAACCAGGGCAGCGGTTGCTATCCGATGATTTTTATAGCTGCAGAATTGAAGGTAGTGATGGTTGAATGATGATATAAGCACCCTATCAGTCATTTTTGCCCGGTCAATATCATATAATACCCTGTTAACAAGTGTTTCGCCTGCTTTTGAGTTTTCAAGATCCTTGAGTTCAATATTGATTGGCAGATCCTGTTTAGCTGCCCAGTCGAGAATTTCAAAGAGCGTAGATATTTGCTGGGGAAGCAATTTTTCAAGCTTTTTTGTATCAACTTTGCCTGAAGCAATTGTCTGAAAAGGATCTTTGGCAAGAAACCAGGAACCCATGTCCAATTGAACGAGTTCGCTCAGAAGAAGATGCGATACACGATTTTCACCGCTAAAGGGATTCTTCAACTGGTCAATATTGCTGGTTCGGGTAAGAGTTGCATCGTGTATAACCACAGGGATTTCGTCCCTGGTCAGACGAACATCAAGTTCTATGTAGTCACAACGTCCCAGAGAACCTGTGAAAGCTGCCCTGGTATTTTCCGGGAAGCGACTTCGATACCCCCGGTGTGCTGCAATATAAGGAGGATGTGGAAAAAATAATCGCCAGGGGTGTTCTTTCATGTTTACCACTATATTGTATGTTTGGGACGGGCCATGAAATACATGGGGTGATAGGTTAGCCGTACACCCTGTTCTTCGGCAAACCGCTCTTTATATTCCCTGATAAACTGTTTCAATTGCCTCGGTGTCCATGCTTTGGTTCCAACGGCATTGACTCCGGTCTGGCGAAGATGCTGCAGAACCGCCATTGGTGAAGGGAAAAAGAGCAGATCCTGGGATTCAAATTCTTTGATCACTGTAAAACATTGACTCGCATATCCAAGAATCGTAGACAGGGATTCATAGGCTAGACCAATCTGTGTGATATCTCTGATTTCCTGCAGATTATGTGTGCCGTAGAGTGAAATTGCCAATAATCCATTGGGATGCAGGTGCTGATGAAGCTTCGCAAATAGAGCTGGCAGGTTATGCATCCAGTGAAAGGTTGATGAGGACACTATGAGGTCATATGTACCTGTAAGCTCGATAGACTCAATATCACCGCTTATAAATGTCCCTCGGCCATTGATGGTGGAAATTTTTTGTTCCACATAGGGCCGGAAGGATTCAACCAGGTCTATGGCTGTGAAGGTGATAACATCAGGAAATTTTTGAATAAGCCTTCTGGTGAGCAACCCGGTACAGCAGCCGACTTCAAGTATGGAAGAGGGCGGCTTTGTAAGGAGAGGGCATAGAGAACCAAGGAGTTCATCAGCTACAATGTGTTGGATGGCTGCCTGTTCTTCGTAGGTTGAAGCAGCTTTGGCAAACCGCTGCTCAATGAGTTTTTTGTTTGGAATCATTGTTTTTAGGCATTTTCAGCCCGTATTTGCCATAGCTTTTAAAGATAGTAACACCTACAACAACATTGTCCAGCCACATTGCATAACTCGCTGCACAGCTTATAAAACAGTATCTGCAAAAGAGGCGCAGGTTTACCGAATTGTCTATTATGGTAAGCTCAGGACGGCAAATCTGTTGTATTGACAAGGTATTGATACACCACAGTATACCTGTTTGTACAGCCCTCCCTGTACATTAGGGATTCAGGTGCAGGGAAGGCCGTACCTTATGAAGGAATCAGTATCCCCACAGTAGACTACGTTTAATCCAACCTGTAATGCCTTTTTCGTGTTCAACATGCACCCAGCCATTCTTTTGCTCCAAAGTCTTGAATACGACCCCATAATAAGCTTGTGCAACGATGCGATTGTTTGTTCCCGGACCACTGCGGACATTGATTTTTCGTTTGGTTTTTTTATGTACATTGACAATCATATGAGGAGATGAAGTGGTAACCATCTTATGTACCCAGCCAACACTGCCTTCAAAATCCTGCACACGGTACCAGTCTCCTTTCTGTGTGAGAACTTTTAAAGGAAAACCTGAGCCAAGCTGCCAGAGCACCTTGTATTGTGTTCCAGGGCCTGAGCGCATATTGATGTCGTCTCCTTTGATAGAGAGCATTTTAGCAGAGGCGATGGAAACCTGGAGGAAAAATAAGAGACTGATGATGAGGAAAAAACAACAAGATTTCGCTTTCATAAACTGCGGCTATGGGTGATGGTTTACGGATTGGGTCGAGTGTGGATACAGCTTGAAACCCGCCAAGTCGACAGATATTGCGTTAAAGGTACAAGCTTCGGTCATGCATTTCAAGCAATTGATGCACTCAGGGCTGTTTGGAGTCTCATTAAAATGAATTTCCACCGGACACACAGAATGGCATGCTTTGCAATTGGTACATCGTTGCGGGTCTAATTGAAGACGGACGAGACTGACTCGATTAAAAAGGCCATAAAAAGCACCCAGGGGGCAGGTTGTACGACAGAAGGGGCGTGAGCTGCAGGTAGACCAGCCGAGATAGGCGAGCAGAATAAGCAATTTGCTCAAGAAAAGCAGGCCTGCGGCTGCGCGTAAATATGGAGTAAGTGCAAGCATGGGCAGTCCTGCTTCCAGTGTACCTGCTGGACATATGTATTTGCAGAACCAGGGATACCCCAGACCATTGTCATGCACTATGAACAAGGGCAGAAAAAAAATGAAGAGAATCAGAAACAGGTATTTGCCGTATCTGAGCGACGGATATATGGAAAATTTTTTGGTAGGTAGGGCATAGAGTATTTCTTGGAGTAATCCGAAGGGACAAGCCCATCCACAGATAAATCTTCCCAAGCTAGCTGCCAGTATTCCCATGGATCCAAGCACGTAAGCACCAAAAAAGGAACTTCCCATACTCAAATTAAAACGAATAGTCGCAAAAAGCTGCTGCAGACTGCCTAAAAGGCAATAACTGGTAGACGCGGGGCAGGAGTAACAGTTTAAACCAGGGGCACAAATTATTTTAAGAGGCCCCTGATACAGTGAGCGTGTGAATGGAAATAGCCAGAAACCGTTTGATAGAAATATCCAGATGGTTTGAACCCATCTCCGTAAACACTGCATTACCCGATACCAATGCATTCAAGACAGATTGACTTTGCCTGCTCCAATACTCTGCCGGGTTCGCCGGTACCTATACCAATGAGCCAGAGAAGGAGAAAAAAGAAAATCAGGAATAAGGGCATTTTACGTAAAGACGGCTTTTCTTTTTTTGCTGTCAGCTTGTGCCTGTATGTTGCTGAGCCCATCACTACATTTCAGAATTTATTCTTTGGATAAGAGGCTTACCAGACGATCCAGGTCATCACTGGAATAGTAATCAATTTCCAGTTTACCCCGTTTGCCATTTTGGACAATGCGCACTTTTGTGTTGAGACGGTTGGTAATCTGGGTGACCACCGTGGTGCAGTACTGTTTTGGTAATCCTTCTGGTTTAACAGTTTTTTTCTGCTCTTCCGCTGCAGAGGCTTTTGTCTCTTTGCAGAGCTTTTCTGTGGCCCGGACACTGAGGTCTTCTTTGATGATTTTGTCCCGGACTTCCTGCATCCTTCTGGGATCATCTTTCAAGCGCAACAATACCCGTGCATGGCCTTCACTGAGATTTCCATAGGAAACATCATTTTGAATAGAGTCTGGAAGATTGAGCAGTCGTAGAACGTTGGTGACAGTTGACCGTTTTCGGCCAACCTTTTTAGCAACTTCTTCCTGGGTGAGATTGAATTCTTCAACCAGTCTGGAATAGGCCAGCGCTTCTTCAATGGGGTTGAGATCATGGCGCTGGATGTTTTCAATCAAGGCTAACTCCAGATTAGTCGAATCATCCTTTTCTTCCATGACTACCACAGGGACCTCTTCCTGTTGAGCCATTTTGGCTGCACGTAGTCTTCGTTCTCCAGCAATAAGGTTGTATCGGTTGTTTTTGCTTCTAACTACTAAAAGGGGCTGTATAACGCCTTTTTCTTTAATGGACTCACAGAGTTGCTCTAGTTTATCCGGATCAAAATACGATCTCGGTTGATCTGGGTTTGGGTCTATCTTGTCGATATCACACAGAAAAAAACGCTCCTCATCTTCTTGAGGTTCTGAGGAGAGCAGGGCTCCAACCCCTCTGCCGAGGACACTCTTTTTACTCATTGGTTATTTTTCCTTCATGATAGCCTACTTTGAAAGGTGTAAGGACAACTGTAGGTAGTATTAATCCTCACTGTCCATTACATAGGCGTTAGTTAATTCTGTCGAGAAATTCTGTGCTCAACTTGATGTATGCTTTGGCGCCATTGCAGCTGTTATCATACTCTATGATCGTTTGACCATGGCTGGGGCTTTCGCTCAAACGGACATTGCGAGGAATGAAATTTGTGTATACCTGATCCTTAAAGTGCTTACGGATTTCCTTGGCAACAGAATAGGTTAACTTGTTACGGCGATCATACATGGTCAATAGCAGCCCTTCTATGTAGAGTTCCCTATTGAGCCCTTTTTTCACCCGTCGGATAGTGTTAATAAGTTGAGCAAGCCCTTCCAGGGCAAAGTATTCGCACTGCAAAGGAATAAGCACTGAGTCTGCTGCTGTGAGGCTGTTTAGGGTCAGCAATCCCAGGGAAGGGGGGCAGTCGATAAAAATAAAGTCAAAATCATCCCGAACCTGGCGAAGAATTGATTTAAGTCTTTTTTCCCTGTTTTCATGATTGATGAGTTCTATCTCCACGCCAACCAGATCAATGGAAGCTGGAAGAATATAGAGATTTTCAAGATTTGTTGGATGGATACAATCCTTTGCCTCCTGGGTACCAATGTAGCAGTTATAAATGGTTCCATCGTTTCCTTCTGCAACGCAACCAACACCACTGGAGGCATTTCCCTGGGGATCGGAATCCACCAGTAAAATCTTTTTTTTGTTAACCGCGAGTGCGGCTGAAAGGTTCAACGCAGTTGTTGTTTTGCCCACGCCCCCTTTCTGGTTGGCTAAAGCCACAATTTTAGCGCACACACTATTGCTCCATGTAATTGTGTCTGTCCGGAGGTGGTGGTACAAGTCACCACACCTGCTAAATGTTTAAAAAAATCAAAGAATAGCAGCTCTCAATTCTTGAAACATGAGCAGGAGTTTCTTCCCCGTGCAGAACGAGTCTTACTTTATTGACGAAAACAAAAAACAGTATACTATACTCTGCCGTGTCAGAGTACATTTCTCTGCCGCGTTAAACGAATTTTTTCCTCATGTTTCACGTGAAACATGAGAAATTGGAGGCGTGATGAAGTACGATAGCGATGTTTTGGTGATTGGTAGCGGTATCTCAGGGTTGTCGTTTGCTCTCAAAGTTGCCAAGTTTGCGACAGTGACGCTGGTAACAAAAAAAGAAAAAGATGATACAGCAACTAATCTCGCACAAGGGGGCATAGCAGCAGTTCTTTCTGTTGAAGATTCAGTCGACGCGCATATTCAAGATACACTAATATCAGGGGATGGAATTTGCGATGAAAAGATTGTGGAACTGGTAGCTAAAGAAGGCCCTGACAGAGTGCGAGAACTGGTAAACCTCGGTGTTCGTTTTCAAAAAGGTAAACAAGGGGAAGAGTTTGACCTTGGTATGGAGGGAGGGCATTCTGCACGCAGGGTTGCCCATGCCTACGACCTTACGGGACACGAAATTGAGCGGGCGTTACTGGAGCAGATAAAAGACAATCCGCGTATTGAACTGCTTGAAAATCATCTTGCCATCGACTTGTTAATTGAATCCAAAGTGAAACATCGCAAGTCTTCTCCACAGGATAGCGGGGATCGCTGCTTAGGTGCCTATGTTTTAAACAGGCAGAGCGGAGCTGTTCGTACACGGCTGGCAAGGGTGACTGTTCTGTGTACAGGTGGTTGCGGTAAAGTGTATTTATATACTACCAACCCGGATATTTCCACAGGTGATGGTATTGCCATGGCATACCGAGCTGGTGCCAAAGTTGCAAATATGGAATTTGTTCAGTTCCATCCAACCTGTTTTTTTAATTGGGAAGCAAAAAATTTCCTTATTTCGGAGGCTGTAAGAGGAGAGGGTGGTGTGCTGATCAATGCACAGGGGGAAGCCTTCATGAAAAAATATGATAAACGTGGCGACCTCGCAACCAGAGATGCCGTAGCGAGGGGCATTGATGCTGAAATGAAAGAGAGTGGTGCAGATTGTGTGTATCTTGATATTACACATAAATCTGCTGATTTTTTACAGACGCGTTTCCCCAATATTTATGCAACCTGTAAGAAATATGGTATCGATATAGCCGAGCGTCCCATTCCTGTTGTACCGGCTGCTCACTACATGTGTGGAGGGGTTCTGGTTGATCAATATGGACAATCTTCGCTAAACAATCTCATGGCCCTAGGAGAAACTGCATGTACCGGCTTACATGGAGCCAATCGGTTGGCCAGTAATTCGTTGCTGGAGGCGGTTGTTTTTGCCCATCGAGCTTCTCAATATCTGGAAAAGCAGATCAATGAGTACAGACAACAGCCATGTTATGATGTTGAACCTTGGAAAACAGGTGGGGCGGCAACACTTGATGAGTCGATTCTTATCAATCACAATTGGGATCAGGTTCGCAGGCTGATGTGGAATTATGTTGGTATCGTTCGTCGAACAAAACGACTCAACCTGATGCAGACAAGATTAGATTGGATGTTGAAAGAAATAAAGGATCATTTCTATGATTATCTTTTGACGGCCGATTTAGTTGAGTTACGTAACCTGGCAGTTATTGCTGATTTGATAGTTCGCAGCGCCAGTCAACGGCAGGAGTCAAGGGGGTTGCATTATACACTTGATTATCCCAATCGAGACGATACGAACTGGAAGAAAAACACAGTCCTGTCTCGAAAGGGATAAGGCACGGATTGGTTAAACTATTTCGAAAGCATTTCTTTTAGCATATTCATTCCCTGTTCAATTTCTTCAAGGGATGGCTCATCAGATTCCTTTTCTCCAGAGGGCGGTATTAACCCGGTTGGTATCATACTTGCCGGGTTAGACTGCAATTTCTCCGCACCATCTGGTTGTTTCAATGTATCCACAATTGAATGGATAGCCTGTTCCATGATTGATTCTTCCTGGGTATTGTGTGTGACCTGAATATCCTTTGGGCCGGAGAAGACTTCTTCAGGAGGAATATTTTTCGTATCTATGGAGGTGGCTTCAACAGCAGTATTCATACCCATGATGGATGTGGAGGAGCGCATAACAATATCTGTACCGTGGAGAAGATAGGTTGTGCTCATAGATTCGATGGTAACTTTATCGCAACTATATCCAAGGATTTTCTCTGCATTCTTTTCCGTTGTACCATTGAGATTGATCATCAGCGACGGACCGACTTGTTTGATGTTGGCATCAAAATTCTTCTTTTCTTCTTTGCTGAGTTGTTCATACGCCTGTTGATAGATAAGTTTTGGATTTTTTACTTTATCGGCTTCACCTTCGGTCAGATCATAACTGATAATCCATTCGGGTGTGGTAATTTCAATGGACTGCGATGTGGTTGTCATTCCCATCATGGAAGAAGTAGTTGTATTGTGCACAGCACGGAATGCACCATTATCTTTTACATACAAGGTTTCTGTACCTTTTTCAGTGCCAGTAAGGGTGTAATGAATTGTAGCCTGTTCAAAGGGTAGGGTAAATTCCCATGGTTTATTCTGCGCTTCACTATTTGAAACATACAGGCAGAGTAGGCAAAGTGCCGTACAGCAGAAAAGATGTAATTTGTGCATGCAGATCTCCTTTTTTAGGATATGATAATAAAGAAAGAAAAGCCAGCGGTTGCATGTGAGTATACTTTGCCGTAAAGATCCCAAGTACTGCTAAACGATGATCGCTTGATCGAAACTTTATTGCAATAACACCCATACCCACATATGGCTGAAGACTCCCCGATAATCTAAAACAATGTATCGAGAATAATGTTGACTGCAATACATTTTATTGCTGAACGTCGAATTGAAGAGGCTATGGAGAACGGTACGTTACCTGATCTCTCCCATTGGAAAAACAAGCCCTTGCCCAAAGACGATATGGAACATGTTCCAGCCGACTTGAGAATGGGATACAGAATATTAAAAAATGCTGGTTATCTCCCGGAAGAGGTAAGTCTGAGAAAAGAAATTCATCGCACAGAAGATCTTCTTCGGCAAACGACTGATGAAAAAAGTAAGTATAAGCAACTTAAAAAATTACATTATCTGGTTTTCAAACTGGAGACCAAGATGGGGAAGACATTGAATCTGGATGAGGATTCTCCATACTATGAAAAAGTGGTGGATTCCATAGAGGTGAGATCAAAGAAATAACAGGAAACTAGCTGGAATGAAATGAAAAAAACAGCCCATCAATACGTCATATTGATGGGCTGTTTGCGTTTACAGGGCCAACGTGTCGTCAAAGACGATGTCTGCACCTTTGATTTTGGCTTCATTACCAATGGTAACTTTAACACTTTCATCCCTCAGACGACTGAACAGAGGGGCGTACTGTAAGAGATCCTCTTTGGTTGTCGAAAGTATTTCCTGTATCCGTTTTTGTTTGAAATCAACAGAAACGCCATTCAGAAAATCATTACGCGCATTGATCCCTTTTGCTGCAGGACCTTGATGGGGAGTAAATGTGCCGTATGTTCCTATGATCAATTGACTAAGGGCATCCGGGGTAAGTTTCACTTGTTCAATGGCCCGTTGCAAATCATCATACGCCGCATAGGTTTTATCAACCTGCGGATCACGGTAACTCACCAGACCAAAGTTGCCTGTTAAGTGGTTGAATTGCACAAAACAACCATACGCTCCTCCCATCTGCCGTACCGTGTTCCATAGGTAATCTCTGGATATCCATGTCTTCAGCACTTCAAAAGATCCATGGTATGCATCATTTTGTTGAAAAAGAGAACATCCCTGGACGTTGTAGACAATTTCCGAAGAGGTGCAAAAAGCCTGGGTCGCGGGAAATGAGGTAAATTGATCGGAAGAATCCGGGGTAATACCATTATCAGAAAGGGCATCCAATACAGAAGGAACAGCACGTTGAAAACGGGAAATGTCGTCTGTTTCAGCCGTGATATTCATGAATAAACCCTGTCGATGTAAAATGGTACAACGGATGGTTTCTAGAGCTGATAAGAATTGACCTTCATTTTCCGTATAGGACTGAGCCAGTTGTTTCAGGTTCAGATAGGCGTAAGCACCATTGACATATTCATTGTACTTGCCAGCTGTACTCAGGTGGCTGAATACCCTGCTGGTAGCGAGGGTATATCCTTCGCTCTGCACAGAATGCTCAGCCCAGGCGAATTCACGTTGCACAATCTCTGCTATACGTTTTCTGTTTGAGAGATCCAGGTCTCTGATGACTTCGCTTATGAGAGCCAGGGAACGGTCAAGATTTGTGGAAAGGGTTTTCAGGGACAACCAAAGAATAGGGGAGAGTGGCTTTGCCTGTTCCTTGTTCAGGTAGGTATTAAAGGAGTGACTGAATCCACCGGTGTATGTATTGATCTGTTTTGCAAATTGTTTGTAGTCAAGTGTTGTGGTTCCCAGCTCTGTAATGAGAACGCCAAAGAGATCAAGGTAGGGTAGAACATTCAGGGGCAGTTTGCTGCAATCAAAACCGAAATCAATATAGCAGATGCTGTTTGTCGGTAAATCACTGACCAGAAGAGGGGTGTTATCTATTGTATAGGTTGCTGCTTTGTGAATAGGAGGTGTAGGGTCAAGGTCATCAATGGTCAATGAGGGTAATAGATCCAATGTGGCCTGATCTGTGGCTGTGGCCTGGAGTGCTGTGAGTTCCTGAGTTCTAAGAACAAGTGAACTTCTCTCTTCAGCACTCATCTGTTTTGTATAGTTCTGTAACCTGTTTTGCTCTCGCTGTCTGTTGGCAATAAGCCGCTCTGGGTCTGGACGCAGCATAACCGTGGCTGTGGCCTGGTTGTCCAGAAGGTATTCTTGAACCAGTTTTTCAAAATATCCACCTTGCGCAACCTTTTCCCGAATATCCCGGAGGATGGGATTTAGGTCAAGGGGATCAAAAGGATCCATACCATATTTCATTGCAGGAAGGGCTTTACCTATAAGATCGAGCCCCCGTTGGGCTTTGTTCATTTCCTCCCGTAAATTGAATTCAAATTTATTCAATTCGGCCAGGACAAGTTCCTGGTCAAGTCCCTTCTGGACCATTTCCTCAAGAGTCGTCTTGTACAAGTCCTGAAATGGTTTACACTGTTCCGGGTCAGCACCGACAAGGTATGTCATCATGACAGTCCTGTGGGCACTGTTGGCCAGGAAAACTCCTCCAAAATCTTTACAGAGCCCAGCCTCCGTTATTGCATTTTTTAGAGGAGACGCATCGGAGTTGAACAGGATATGGGCAATGATTTGAAAAGCAGTGTTCTTTGTCCTTTCATCCACTGTCCCTATGAGACTGCTTACCGCAAGATACGTTTTGTTTTTCAGGTCAGCGTCAGGCTGGACAGGGTAGGTGTCGTCTATGAAAACTGGCTGATCAATAACTGTCCCCGTAGCAATAACTGCTGGATCAACCTGTGTATCAAAGGCTTGTAAAAAATTATCTTCCACATATTGCAGTTCTTGTTCAAGATCCGCATCGCCATAGAAAAAGAGAGTGCAATTGGATGGATGATAGTGACTTTTGTGAAAGTCTACAAAAGCCTCATAGGTAAGGTCTGGAATATAGGCAGGGTCGCCACCGGATTCATGGGAATAGGTGGAACCGGGTAACAGACCTTCAAATGTATTGTGAAAAAGAGCGCGGATTGGGTCGGAAAATGCTCCTTTCATTTCGTTAAAAACAACACCTGAAAACTGGATATCCTGGTCCGCTTCTTCCAGGTGATAATGCCAGCCTTCCTGTTCGAAGGTGGTTTTCAGCAAAAGCGGATTAAAAACAACATCACAGTATACATCCATGATGTTGAAATATTCGGTGATATTGCGCGTAGCGTAGGGATACCATGTGGTATCAGAGCCGGTCATGGCATTAAGGAAGGTCATGAGACCGCCTTTATGAATTTCACCAAAGACATCCTTGACGGGATATTTGCTTGAACCCATGAGTACGGAGTGCTCCAGGATATGGGCGACTCCGGTTGAGTCTTCAGGAATAGTGTTGAAAGATACACAAAAGGTTTTATTGCTATCGCTATTTTTTATGGCCAGAGCTTTACAGCCAAGCCGTACATGTTTGAACAGATATACATCAGAATGAAGTGAATCCATTCTACGTTTATCGACCAGAAGAAAATTATGATATTGTTTGCCAGGAATAAACTCAGTCATTGAATCTCTATATGTGGTTAAAAAAGTTTATGGGAATCCAAAAGCATGGTTACTGGACCACTGTTTACGAGTGAAACCTGCATGTCAGCCTGAAACACACCTGTTTCCGTGGTCACATGTCTTTGACGACATTTTTCAATAAACTGCTCATACATGGTTTTAGCTTTTTCTGGTGGTGCAGCAGATGACCAACTAGGTCTCCGACCCTTTCGACAATCGCCATATAGCGTAAATTGCGAAACGACCAATAGCTTGCCTTGTACGTCCAGAAGGGACAGGTTCATGCGTCCCTCATTATCTTCAAAAATACGCAGGTTCAGAATTTTATCAACCAGCCATTGCAGGTCCTTTTCCGTGTCATCACTGTGAACACCGAGGAGGATAAGAAGACCGTGATCAATGGAACCCGTGCATTGATCGTTGACATTTACGTGAGCTTTACTCACCCTTTGAAGAACAGCTCTCATATCATTGTACGTCCATTTAAAGAGAAATAAAGGGAGGAGAACGGGTATATCAGGGAAAGTGTACTTTATCTGACAGGTTTTCCTCCCTTGCATTGCGATGGTGCTTCCTGAAAGACCATAAGTATGCATCATACTCTCTGCCAGTTATGAAATCTCTTTCTCGAACTGATAAAATTGAATTGTAACCTTAGGGTGGGGTAAATCAATTGAATACAGCATAATTATCGGGAAATTTCAGAAAAAACTACCAGTGCGGCAACCGGAAGACTATGACAGGAAAATGGATCAGGGAAAGAGGAAGAAAATACTCTACAGCTGTACTGTTGTTTGCGTGAGATATTTCAGAATGGAACAGGCAGCTAAGGCGGCAGTTTCTCCACGCAAAATATATTCACCAAGACTTACAGGACAAAAGCCCCGACCTAAAAAATAGGTTGTCTCCTCATCATGCCAACCTCCTTCCGGTCCAATAAGGACAGATACCGGGCCAGGAGTTGCGGACAAGGCCAGCTGTTTTGCTGTGTGTCGTTCATCCTCATGGGCTATGAATTTGTGTAGATAGCCGTCAAGAGGGATTTCCTCTAGTTCTGAATAAAGTGTCAAGGTCATGGGAACTGGACGGCGACATTGTTTGCAAGCTTCAACAATAATGCGCTGCCAACGTTCCATTTGCGAGTCCACAGTTTTACCGGCAGCATAGTACTGACTTGGAAAAAGGATGCAGTGTTCAACGCCCAGTTCTGTGGCTTTCTGGAGTATAAAATCCATTTTTTTACCTTTAAGCAGCGCCTGTATTAATGTGAGAGGGTAGAGGGGCGCTACAGGAGACTCGTGTTCACAGGATTCAATTTCAGCACAGACACTGTTTTTATTCACAGTAAGTAAACGTGCCTGGAGTATTCTACCTGTACCATCGAAAAGTTCGACTTTATCACCGACACGGAGTCGTAAAACACGGCAAATGTGGTGAGCTTCCTGACCGGTTAGATATACCTGGGTGGATTGAATACTTTGAGGTTCGATAAAAAAACGTCGCATATGTACCGTATGAAAGATTGATGATAGTTGAGAAGTGATGGGCTGTATTCTACCTGGACAATGTTGCACGTGCAACATTAGCCGGACAATGATCAGGCAGGGGAAGACATGTCTGTAAAGACATGCCTCCGTCGATAACAGCGTATGGTGTAAGAGGGTGTCCCGATAACCCGTACACAGCCTGTTTCTTGAAATACTGACTGGTTGATGTCTGGAAAATAGGCATCGCCGTCAATATGGACATCTACCGTGGTTAAGACAATTGTTTCGGTACATGGCAAGGCCTGGGTATACAGCTGCTGGCCACCAATAATGTATACAGGTTGTTCAGGGGGACAAATTTGAAGGGCCGATGACAGACTGTGACAGACCTCACACCCTGGAGCTGTAAACGTTGTGTTATGGGTAATGATAATATTGGTTCTCTGGCTTAAAGGTCCTGGAAGGGAAACAAATGTTTTGCGCCCCATGATCACTGTGCTGTTAAGGGTCATGAACCGAAAAAAACGCTGCTCAGAGAGAATGTTCCATGGAATTTTTCCACGGCAGCCGATCACTCTTTCAGGAGTCATCGCTGCAATAAGAATAACATTATGGGCGTTGTACATTGAGGCCTGTGATTGTTGGATAGCTAGGTTTACAGCGTGCAGAGGATAAGCAATGCGTAAAAGATAATGCAAAACCCATCATAGGGGAAGTGGCTCAGCTTTACAACTCTCTTGTATGTATCACTTTTTATTGGGAACCTGAGGGAAGTGGGCCAAAGCAGCATATTGTATGTAGGTCAGATTGATCGTGCAAAGATCAGGTGCACTGTGATCAGTTACATTCTATCTATTAAAAAGAAATGCTGGGTAAGGTGAAAATGTGAGCTGAGCATGTGCACGATATGTCCAGGATGAATAAGGATGGCAAGGACGAAAAGGTCCGTCTGGTCGGATAGAAGCCAACCAGACGGAAGAAGAATGGACAGGTTACTTGTCTTCGGAAGGTGTCGGCTCGGTGTCTATCTGCCCAGGGGCGGCTATGCCAAGTCCAAGACGGAGCTTGGTGTCTATATCCATGAGCATGTCAGGATGCTCCTTGAGAAAGGTTTTAGCGTTCTCACGTCCCTGACCAATTCGTTCGTCATTGTAGGAGTACCATGCCCCACTTTTGTCTACAATGTTATGTTCAACACCAAGATCAAGCAGGTCGCCAACTTTGGAGATACCCTCCCCGTAAACAATGTCAAATTCAGCAATTTTGAAGGGTGGAGCTACTTTATTTTTAACAACCTTCACCTTGGTCCGGTTACCGATAACTTCCTGACCATCCTTGATCTGATTTGTTTTACGGATATCAATACGGATTGAACTGTAAAATTTCAACGCATTACCACCTGTGGTGGTTTCAGGGTTACCGAACATAACACCGATTTTCATCCTGATCTGGTTTATGAAAATCAGGACCGTGTTAGTACGTTTGATTACCCCTGTAAACTTCCGCATTGCATGGGACATCAATCGTGCCTGCAGACCAACATGCTGATCGCCGACATTGCCGTCTATTTCAGCTTTGGGTACAAGGGCTGCAACAGAGTCGATAACAATGACATCAAGTCCTCCGCTGCGCATGAGAATTTCTGTGATCTCCAAAGCCTGTTCACCAAAATCCGGTTGTGATATGAGCAGATTGTCCACATCAACACCAAGGCGTTCTGCGTAACTGGTATCCAGTGCGTGTTCTGCATCAATAAATGCAGCATTACCACCCATTCTCTGTGCCTGGGCAATCACGTGCAGAGCGAGGGTTGTTTTACCGGATGATTCAGGTCCATAGATTTCTGTTATACGGCCTCTTGGAAAACCACCAACTCCAAGGGCCAGATCTATGGATAGAATACCTGTGGGGACAGCCGGAACATTCTCCCGCTCATCACTTCCCAGACGCATAATAGCCCCTTTGCCAAACTGGCGCTGAATCTGGGTAATGGCGCTATCCACGCTTTTCAGTCTACCTTCGCTTATACTTTCTTTGGACGCAGCCATGAGCTCTCCTCTTTATTATGAACATTATTCTGCAAGTAAGGCTCGCCTGACAGTGTCTAACGCAGTGTAGGCTGTTTTTTCCTGTACTTGGTTACGATTACCGCTGAACAGATATTTCTCTACAGATACCTGCTTTTGGTGGAACAGGCCTATATAAACGGTTCCAACAGGTTTCTCTTCAGAACCACCGCCTGGCCCGGCTATTCCTGTGACAGAAACCGCCATATTGCATCCCAGTTTGGCTGCCGGACGTGCAGCCATGGCCCTGGCAGTTTCAGGACTGACAGCACCATAATTACGCAGTAAAGCATGATCCACACCAAGCAATTGTTCCTTGAGATGATTGGAGTAGGCAATAACACCGCCAGCATACCAGTTGGAACTGCCGGGTACCTTGGTGAGCATGCTGCCGATTAAACCGCCTGTGCAGGATTCAGCTGTGCAGAGAAATTTTCTTTTCTCAGCGAGAAGGTTTCCGGTTACTTCGGCTAATGTCTGTTCACCGGTGCCAAAGATATGGAGCCCAAGAGTATCGCGAATTACCTGGTCAGTTTCCTGAAAAAGATCACTCGCCTGTATTTTATCCGCTGCCTGTACTGTTGCACTGATATGCACTTCGCAACCTACAGGGTAATATCCTATCTTCACGCCCTGATGATTCTCAAGGTGGGCAAGCATGGAGTTGATAGCTGATTCTGTCATCCCAAAAGCTTTATACACCTGCTGATGGAGGAAGGTATCTTCCGGAGGATACCACTCCTGTAATGCAGGCATTACCTTATTCTTGAGAAGGATCTCCATTTGTGGTGGTACGCCGGGAAGAAAAAAAAGCGGCTTCCCTTCAAAGGGAAGAATGTATCCAGCCATATGATATGATTTATCCAAGATGGTCGCCTGTTCCGGTACCCATGCAAGTTTTTCTATGGCTTTTTTCTGCTGCGAACTCATATTTTTCAGACGCTTTTCCACACTGGCAACAACTTCTGGGTGCAGGATACCGGTTAATCCAAGTGCTTTGATGACAGCCTCGTTGGTAAGGTCGTCGGTTGTTGATCCAAGGCCTCCGGTGATAATAACAAAATCTGCTCGCTTAACACTTTTGCAGAGAAAAGAGCCGATCTGTTCCGGGTCATCCCCAATGGTATGCATTGCTGTAATGGTATGACCTGCAGCAAAAAGCTGTTGTGCAGCAAAGGCGCTGGTGGTGTTGAGAATACGCCCTGTGGTCAATTCATCGCCTATGGCTATTATTTCACCAATCATCTGTTATCCTTCAGTTGAACATAACTCTTCTCACGGGACACGCCATTTCAATCTGTGGGGACATCCGATTTCGCCGTTTCAAGCTTGTGTCAGGTGCAGATCTTCCCTTGCAGAGCGTTACATATTCAGGTTGAAACAGACGGCTACCTGATGAAGGAAAGTAACGGTATTCCGTATATGGGTAAAATGTTGTGCCTGTGGCTGCTTACGTGTGAACAAATTCAAGCACTTTACTTGGTTCACCTTTTTTCCTCAAGCATGTCGTGCAGCAGTGAACCCATGGGTTCACTCTTTTCAATGGCATTAAAATGTACAGGAACAATGGAATGGATGAGATTGGTTGGGCCTGCAAACTGCAAAGGAATATAATTCTCAGAAAATCCCTGGAGAAGACCAGACTTTTTATTGCGCCGTTCAACCAAAACGTTGCAATGACTTCCAAGCAAACGGTTATAAAAAGCAGATCGTAATTGTGTGTCGAGCTGGCGGAGTCGATTTACTCTGGCACTTTTTACAGGGCCGGCAATGTGACCCGGTAAAGCTGCGGCAAGGGTACCCCGGCGCATGGAATAGGGGAAAACATGCAGATAACTGATGGGCAGGTCTGCTATAAGTTGATAGGTATTTTCAGCCTGCTCATCGGTTTCTCCTGGGAATCCACCCAGTATATCGCACCCTATTGCTGCATGGGGAAGCGCATCATGAACTTTTTCGATCACTTTACGAAAAAAGGCAGTGGTATACCTGCGATTCATCCGTTCCAGAACCGTATCATCGCCGCTTTGCAGAGGGATATGCAAATGGGGCATGAAATTGTCATAGCGGCAGACAAGTTCCAGTAACATATCATTGACTTCTGTCGGTTCAATGGAACTTAAACGGATTCGCAGTGTGGGAAAGGTGTCGCAGAGCCTCTGTAAGAGAGTGTAAATAGTTTCGCCTTCCTGCAGGTCAAGGCCATATTTTCCCACATTGATACCGGTAATGACCATTTCCTTATAGCCCTGTTCGTAAAAAATATCGGTCTGGTTGAGTATTTTTTCCAGGGGCAAGCTGCGGCTCGGTCCTCGGGTATAGGGAACAATGCAGTAGGAACAGAAATTATCGCAACCATCTTGTATGCGCAGATAGGAACGGGTTCGGCCAGCGAAATTTTTTACAGGGAGATCACAGATCTGTTTAGCCCAACTGATTTTACCCATGAGTTCGACCAGATCAGGAGCATCCTGCTGTAATGCTGTATCAACGAGCAGGTGCTTGTAATCATTACCGACAAGGCAGGCAGGCGAGCCCAGTATATCAATGATTTTTGCCGGATCGACCTGAACATAGCAACCCGTAACCAGGACTCTGGCGTTGGGATTGTTCTGCATGGCGCGGCGAATGAGTTGTCGAGACTGTTGGCCAGCCTTGGCAGTTACGGCGCAGGTATTTATGATGTAAATATCTGCCTCTGAAGAAAAGGGAACCAGGGTACAGCCGGCCTCTTCAAAGCTGCTTTTAAAAGAGGCTGATTCAAACTGGTTAACTTTGCATCCAAGGGTCGTGATTGCAACGCGCATATTATACCTCGACCACTGATTGCTGTTCGATGATGCCGCTACCCACCAGGTGGTCTGCTTCGTAGAATACGGCGTATTGACCGGGGGTAACTGCTCGTTGCGGCGTATCGAACCTGATCTGATAACGTTGATCGCTGAGACGGTGCAGTTCGGCTGCTGCCGCTCGATGACGTGAACGGATTTGCACGTCACCTTCCCACTGTAAAGGTGGTGTCATGTGCCATTGTGTGTCGCGTACGATTAACGTGTTTAGCATGAGTTGCTCATTCTTTCCAACAATAACCTGGTTATGGCGTGCATCAAGGGCTACAACGTACCAGGGGGTGGCATCGGGAATCCCCAGTCCACGTCGTTGCCCGACGGTGTAATTCCATATGCCTGTATGGACACCGATGCATTTTCCGGAAGTTGTTACAATATCTCCCTGAACAGGACAAATCCCGTGGGAAGCAAGAAAATCTGTAAGATTTTCCTGGAGAAAGCAGACATCCTGGCTTTCCTGACCGCTGAAATCAAACCCCAGTTCGTGTGCTTTTCGGTACGTGTCGTCTTTAACGTAATTACCTAGGGGAAGAACCAGATGTTTCAGTTGTCCGGGCGTCAGCCGACAAAGGAAATAGGATTGATCTTTTTGCGGATCCTTTCCTCGCCAAAGTTGGGCAACGGTTTTGTTCTGCCTGATACGTGCATAGTGGCCTGTAGACATTAGTGCTATACCATGTTCCTGTATTGTCTGCATAAGCAGGCCAAACTTGATATGCCGGTTACAGTGCACACAGGGATTGGGTGTCAGCCCCTGTTTATACAAACCAGTGAAGTGGCGAATTACAATTTCCTGGAAACTGTCTCGAATATCAACACAGGTAAGAGGTATTTGCAGCTGTTCTGCAACGTGTGAGACTTTTTCGTGTTGTTGTTCAAGGCTATCCAGGGGAAGGAGCATGAAAAAACCATGGACCTTGTATCCGTTTTCCATGAGCAGCGCAGCGGTTACGGTTGAATCAACCCCGCCGCTCATGGCTACGCCTATTGTTTGGCCAGAGGCAACCTGGTGTTCTAAACTCATATGTGGTAAAAAGAGACTAAATATTCCGGGTTAGAGTGTTGGTGGTGAGATTAAAGAATAGTCACTTTGGGGGTAGAGGTGGTTCAACAGAAACAGAAGCAGTTGTAGAAGGGGTTGATTGAGAAGAAAAATTTCGGGCGAGGGAGAATGGCAATTACAGTAAACTTGTGAGGATGTCGCAATTTCTGCAGATGTCCATTTTTTCTTTCCAATTCATGTCTGCTGTGCATTCACATCGGGTTCCGCTTAAAAACCAGCAGAGGTGACCGGCCTGAAATTCCCATGCAGGGCACTCTTTTTTACAGTCACATTTTTTCAGGTTCCAGCAATCCTTGCGTTTGTTTGCCTTGTTGTAGCGATAGTTGACGAGAAGAAAATAGAGCTGTCGTTCGACATGAACCGGAATGGAGCGCCATCCCTGTTCATAACTCTGTACTGCTTTGAGAGAAACTCCCAGGAGTTCTGCCAAAGATTTTTGTGTTTTACCGAGTTTAGCTCGAGCCTCTGTAAATTTTTCGCGATCCATATCTTCCCATCCTGACGATATTCATTCACTCCACACTGTTTACAGATACCACATGGTATGTGCATGATCAATTTATTTCTTGTTAACAGTGCAAACTCATGGACTGAAAGAGGGGATGTACGATATTATGTATGCGTCGATTAGTTCAGGTTTCTACCGTGTGCACCTGGGACAGTTTTTGATGAGAGTTATTTTGGTCAGAAGATCTGAGTCCGTGCACTCAGGGGGATTGGCAGAGATAATGCAGCAGCATAGTTGGCTATACTGTAGTATATCAACTGGTTACGGACAGCGTGGATTCGTCTGCTCATAAAGGGCTTGTCCATAAGTTACGCTTGCACGTGTCTAGGAAACAATTTACGTAACGATACAGAGGTATCCAAACTCAAGCTCTGGGCTTCCCGAGTTCGGGAGATGGGTTAGTGCCTGTCCATAGATAGTCTTTTCGGAGTCTCGTTCCTTGCTTGCCTGCCCAATTTTTGCGTTATGCGTAAAATCTCATTCTCAAAGGCAAGCGTAGACTCCGATATCAAGTGAATATGGTTTGACCTAGAACCTAAGGTATATCAGGAAATGAATGAAGAGAATTTGAAACCCAATGGAAGAGGCCTTAATCGTATTGCAAGAGCCACCGAATGTTCCATAAAAGGTTTGAAGGCCGCCTGGCAGAACGAGGCCGCCTTCCGCCAGGAAGTCATTATGTGTGCGTTGCTCATCCCACTGGGGATCTATTTGGGAGAGACTGGTCTTGAACGTGCGTTAATGATCAGCTGCCTCTTGCTGATAATTATAATTGAAATTATGAACACAGCTGTTGAAGCGGTGGTTGATCGGATAGGTATTCAGCGGCACATACTCTCTGGTTTGGCAAAAGACCTTGGTTCTGCTGCTGTAGCCATCTCATTGCTTAACTGTGTTCTTGTTTGGGGTTTTATTCTGGTGGGTTAACAGGATTACAAGTACGGCTTTCTCGAGTTTGGTGCATAGCTGCACTTATGATTGTAGAAAATGGTTGATCGCTTCAATCGGTGTATTGAGCAATTCGGCCATGGTAACTGCGGTAATCAGGGCACGGGCGGCATGCGTACCAACGGCTTCCCGTGTACAGGTATATGTAGTGTTACCGGTGCGAAGAATGCCTTGCGACAGCTGGTTGTCCAGAATGACATGGGGTGCGTGCCGGGCAGCTGCCATGGTGTTGGTAAAAGGATCATCCCCGATCCAGAGCAATCTTTCCGGGGGGAGCTTGGCTGTAATATGCTCGATACCTTTGGTAATGGCAGGGTAATCTAAATGTGGGTCAGCCTCTATGCCGCTGACAATAAGCCAGTCGGGAACAGCAATGTCCAGAAGACTTTCAGCATCCTTTTGAGAGCGGATGCCATATTCAAAAATGAGTATATCTGCCTTTTCTTTCCCCCAGATAGCCTGCCTGGCAAGGGACAGAGGAAAAAAGAGTTTTTCCGGGATAGTTTTCGGCTTTTTCAGGCATAAAATGGAGAGCGGTAGCCCTACCTCGGTATTATAGGAGAGCAGCGTGCCCCGGGTTTTGTTCACGGAACTGAGCAGCTCAACCATGGTCCTCTTGAGAGTTGTTTTTCCCTTGATACCTGTAATGCCGATAACCAGCGCTTTATTTTGCCTGAGATAGTGACGACTGGCAAGGGCTAGAATCAGGCGGGCACCTTTTCCCATCAATGTGTGACCGGTTGGTTCTGGAGTTGCAGGCCGGGAATTTTTTACAGGGATTGTCTTATGCTGTCTTTGCCGGGGTTGGCGTTGAAAGAAGTATCCCTCAAGCCGGTCAAAACCTCTTTCCAGATCCTCCAGCTCCCGGCCGAAGTTAATGCGAATATGTGACTCGCCGGATGGTCCAAAGGCTATGCCGGGTACTGTAGCCACCCCCACTTTGTCGAGAATATCATAGGCCAGTCGATGGCTATTTTCGCTGTATTTGACAATATCTTTGATTCTGGGAAAGACAAAATACGTTGCCTTGGGGACCTGGTAATCCATGACCTGAGACAGCTCGTCCAGCCGGGTGATGCAATAGTTTCGACGTTTTTTGAATTCAGTTCGGAACTCTTCAAGAAAATCAGCTCCGTACCGAAGCGCACCGATAGCAGCGTATTGCGAGGGTACCGGCGCACAGGTGACCATGGCATCGTGAAACTTGACAATGCGGCTTATCCGCTGTTTGTCGGCGTGGACAAAGCCCACCCGCCAGCCGGTCATGGCATAGGCTTTGGAAAATGAACAGGCGCGAATGATTCTCTCCCTGGCTTCGGGAATCTGGGTGGCTGAAAAATGGGGCTCATCCACATAATAAAAGTCTTTGTAGACCTCGTCGATGAGTATGGTTAGATCATGCCGTTCGCAGATTTGTACCAGGTGTTCGGTTTTTTCCCTGGAAAATAGGGTGCCGGTGGGATTGTTGGGGCTGCAGAACAGGAGAAGTTTCGTCTTTTTATTGATTTTCCGTTCAATTCGCTCTACCTGAAAATCAAAGTTGTTTTCCTCGTCCAGCTCAACATATCGCGGTATGCAGCCGGCAATGGATACTGCTCCCAGATAGGAGGTGTAGGAGGGGCTGGGCAGCAACACTTCATCGCCAGGCGAAGTGAAGGCCAGCAAGGTCGCGGTAATGCCTTCGATGGAGCCTGCGGTCACCAGGATTTCACGATCCGGGTCATAGGACAACCCGTCCGCTTCCAGTGAAAGTGCGATTTCCTCCCGTAATTCGGTAAGTCCTGTAGTCAGTGAGTATTTGTCACAGAGACCTGCAGCGATTTTTTCCTGGGCAAAGCGGATGACACGGCGCGGAGTGCGGAAGCTTGGAATACCCTGAGCCAGGGAGACAGCGTCAGGCACACGTGAAGCTGCCAGTTCCATGGCTTTTATAGGGGACAGCTCAAATTGATCAGAAGGTGACGATTTAACCTGAAAGCTCATGGATAATCCCAAGGTACCGTTATGCTAGGAGTCTGTCGGAGAAAGCTCTTTTTCCCCATATTTGTGTTGTTTTTAGAAAATCAATGCTCGCACAATATCAACTGTATGGCTGTGCTTGATTTCCTGAATAAGCCTTAATCTTGGTCAAAATCAACATGGACAGATACTATGTTAGCTGTTGAGTAGATCGCACACAATTTTTTCCATCTTTTTTTGCCAGGTAAACTGAATCGTCCGCTACCTTTATGAGAGCATCCATATTCTCGAGGTCGTCATGGGAACAGGCAACGCCGATACTTACCGAACCCCGCCAGAAGCCTTCACCAGTCTTAATTTTGAGAGCATTCACCTTTAATTTTGTGTGTTCTCCCACATAAAGTGCTCCTTCCAGACTCGTGTTAGGGCAGATAATAAAGAATTCATCGCCTCCCAGTCTGCAGACTATATCGTCTGTGCGAACAGCGCACTGGAGTTCCTTTGCCAGTTTTTTGAGAACAATATCGCCAACACCGTGACCCCATGTATCATTAACACCCTTGAAATTGTCTACATCCACCATAAGGCAGGAGAGAGGCTGGTTACGGAGCCTTGATTCTCTTAAAAGCTTCTCCAGCTGGTTCATAGCAAAACGTCTGTTGGGAAGTAGAGTCAGGTGGTCGGTTATGGATATAATCTCCAAGGCTTTGTTTGCTTCTGAAAGTTCTCTGGTGCGCTCTATCACTCTTTCTTCCAGGGTGCGGTTGAGCTCCATCAACGCCTTGTTACGTCTTGATACCAGGGTAAAAAGCGTATTCAGCGCTATTAATAGAGGCTCCGTTGAGCTGCTCGCTTCTTTTTCTTCCTCCTGGTAAGCTGTTGCGGGCTTTATGCCCTGCCTAATGGCAGCAACTTGCCGAGCCATGTTTTTGTCAGATCCCAAGATATGATAAACAAGCCAGTGGGTGAGATATTCAAAAAGGGATTGGCAGTCCTCTTGATTGCGGACATCAATGGTTTCAATAAGGTTTGTAACGTCACTGACGAAGTCCCGGTGCTCAGCCAGGTGCGAGGAGATATGACGCAGATCGACCTGCATGTTGGCCATCAATTCTTCTTCAGTTTTGAAATGGCATTGAGCATATTCTGCCAGTTTATGAAAAGATTCCATGAGAAAATCTTCGGAAACCGTATGCTCAGACAAGGCCTGACCAAAGGTATTGAGCATGGTAATCAGGGACTGATGTTGCTCATCAACGAGATCAAGGCCTGTAATAAATTGTGAACCCCACACAAAAATTTCCATAACATGTGACTTTCCCTGGGAAATTGCTCAATAACAGCTGCAATGATATTGTGCACACAAGAGGAGAAAGCTATTGGATAGATTATATGGAGATTATATCACTTAGTAAGTACCTGTCCATAAATGGTTTTCAAAGGCAACACGTCACCTTGCCGACAGTATCAACAGTGCTGATGCTCATGGGTGTGGC
Source organism: Desulfogranum japonicum DSM 18378 (assembly GCF_000429945.1). Lineage (GTDB taxonomy): Bacteria > Desulfobacterota > Desulfobulbia > Desulfobulbales > Desulfobulbaceae > Desulfogranum > Desulfogranum japonicum. The sequence goes on from NZ_AUCV01000017.1 coordinate 57,636, forward strand.
TGCCCATGGGATGAGCATGTTTATGGTTGTGAATCTCCATCTGTTCACTGAAGGTCAGCTTGCCATTTTCCAGGGCAACGTACCCATCTGCCAGCTTGGAGAGCAGGTCCCAGTCATGGGAAATGATGATCATCGGGATTTCCAGAGCTTGCAGGGTTGTGAGCAACCTGTTTTTGGCTGTCCTGTCCAGGTCATTGGTAGGTTCATCAAGCAATAGAACCTTGGGATTCATAGCCAGCACAGTAGCCAGAGCGATCATCCGTTTTTCCCCACCTGAGAGGGTATGGGTTATCCTCTCTATGTAATTTTCCATCCTTAGCAGCTGCAGAACTTCAAGGGCGGTAGCTTTGGCCTGTCTACTGGTTTGTCCTAGATTCAGAGGGCCAAAAGCCACATCCTCCAGGACTGTAGGGCAGAAGAGCTGGTCGTCGGCCTGTTGAAAGACCATACCGACGGAACGACGCAACTGCACCAGGTCTGTATCCGATTGTATGGGGTTTCCCTGGAAGTATACCATGCCGGTTGTAGGTTTTAAAAGGCCGACCAGAAGGTGGAGGAGGGTGGTTTTCCCACTCCCGTTGTCACCTATCAATCCCATACGGTTGCCGGGAAAAGAGAAATCAAGCTGCTCAAACACGGGTTTGGCACGTTGTTCATAGGAAAATGTGACCTTGCGCAACTCAAGAAGAGGGGCTTGTGTGGGGTTTTGCATAGGGATTACCAGAAGAAGGAAAGCAGTGTAAGGAGCAGGAAAGTACTGCTGAATAAGAGCAGTGACAAAGGCGTTGCCCCGGGAGGGGCCGGTGAGTCAGGGGACAGCATGGGATAGATTCCGGTAAACCCTCGCATAAGCATGGCCTTGTGGACCCTTTCAGCCCGTATTTTACTACGGAGAAGGGTCATGGCTATCAGGTATCCGTAGGTACGGTACGTATGGAGGTTCGTACCTGGAACAAACCCACGTAAAAGAGCTGCCTGATAAAGACGTTGGTATTCTTCCTTGATTACAGCTATGTAACGATAGGTAGCTCCCAGTAGCTGGACAAAGCGGCTTGGTACACGGAGCTGCTGAAGTCCTCTGCACAGTTCCGGTATGGAAAGAGTGCCGATGAGTGACATGAGGAACAGCATAATACCATTGCTTTTCATGGTGATGATCATGGCTAAAAACAATCCCTCTTTGTATAGGGACACCCACCCCAGGGTTATGACAGGCGGGCTGGGTGTCTTTGCAAGGGGCAGGGTCAGCCAGAGAAAGAGGATGAACAGGTTCAGAGAAAGCAGCCGTTTCAGAACCCACCACGTGTTAAGCCTTCCAAGTATACAATATACAACTGCCAGTATCAGGCCAGCCAGCAGACAGGACAGGGACTGGGAAGACGCTAGAACCAGACTGAGTAAACCTGCAGTTACTATCTTCAGGCGCGCATCTACGCGCTCCATCAATGGTGAGTTCAACAACTTGCTCTGGCTATTTCCACTGGTCAAAGTATAACCAGAGTACTGCACCCTGTTCCACCTCTTTGGGTGTTTTATCTGGTCCTGGAAGGGTGTAATCAGCTGTGGTCAGTGCTGCAAAACCCCACCAGCCGGCCTGTGGACAACTGAATGTGAAAACTCCCTGCTCATCGGTTTGTATAACCTGGGTCTCGTGATACTCTGATGGAAGGGAGAACTGCGCTTCCTGATTATACAATTCCACCTCTACTTCGGTGTTGGCAACGGGTTTGCCGTCTACCAGAACTTTACCGACAAAAGTGTTGCCCGCGTAATTGCCAAATGGCCTGAGCAGGGGGACAATCTCTGTTTTGAGTCCTATCGGGGTGTCCCAATCGGAGTCATCACCAAAGGCAGCCACCACTGTTTTTGTGTAATGTATGATATAGACGTCTTCCGCCGGTTCCCAGTAAGGTTCTGGTTCCACGACAAAAGAGTATACTCCGGGTCTGGAGAAAGAATACTCGCTTTGCCAGCCTTTGTGCTCCATGACTGTGGTTGGTTGCAAGGTACTGAGCAGATCTGTCTGTTCTCCGTTCACAAAAGAAAAAAACTGCCTGGGTTTTTCCATATCCATCCCGATGCCGGCGAAGGGATGGGAAAAGGATATCTGCAGCGAGGTTGATCGATGTTCCTGGGTGACATGGTTAGTGTCTGGGATGAGCATACCAAAATGAGCACATGCTGGATCTGTCTGAAACAGTAAACCTGCAAAAGATAACACACAGAGTGCATGCAAGGTTCCTGAACCAAGGTAACCGGTTACATGTTTGTTGCTTTTTGAGTTTGATGTCACTTTATTCACCCTTTTTTCTTTTTTTCGATTGGATAATGAATAACAGGGAAACTATGCCTATAATCCAGCCAATTCCACCGATAATTTCCTGTATTCCCGGGCCTTTGTCTTTTTCTTCCATGATCATGCGTTTGAGTGGTTCTATTTCTCTTGAAACCACCTCTTCTACAGCACGTATCAGAATTTCGTGGTTGTCATCGTCATGCATCTGTACCGAATCTGTTTGTTCTGCAGGTTGTGCTACAGAGGCAGCTGGCGGTGTGGGGCTTGCCGTTACTTTTGTTTGCGGCTCCAACAGCCATTTTGCCTGATGGCCCTGACCGGCTTTGAGAATGACCTCGAGTGCAACATGTTGCAGCTCTTCCGGGATGGGACAACGGTATTCACCTTTGCTGTCAGTTTGTCCCTTGCAGAGTACCTGTTGGTCAGATGGTTGAATAATGACGACTTCAGTGTTTTTGGCCGGACGATCCTTGCCGAAGTTCCCTTCGACAACGATTTCCTGTCCACTGGTAAAGGCAAATACCCGGACGCGATGTGCGTACGAGTTCTGACTGAATGCACACAAAAGAAACAGAGCCATGCAGAAGAAAATTCTTAAATACATTACTTTTATCCCAGGGAAGTTGCTTTTTTATAAACGTTCTGAACAGGGCGGATCAGGAGCAGGGAGAATGCAGCATGTCTGGTTGGACTTTTTCGAGAAATGAGACCGCAAACAGGGTAACACAGCCTTCAACGAGCATCAGCGGAACATGCAGCCAGAAAAGTGTTGTTGCACTGTGAATGTATGATTGTCCTGAGGCAAATAAAAAGACGCTGGCCAGGAGAGCTGAGCCGAAAATGGATCCTGCGCCGGCAAGAAAAGCACATATCATTTGTTTTTTTCCCGTCTGCTCAATGGCGTTGCGAAACAGATAGTAGACAAGTAAAGCAGGCCCGGCCATAATGACGGTATTGGCCCCCAGGGCAGTAATCCCGCCAAAACCGAAAAGCACGGCCTGGAGGACGAGAGCAGTCAGTATTACCGGAAACGCAGCCCACCCGAGAAGTAATCCCACCATACCATTCAAAATGAGGTGAATATTTCCCGGTCCTATGGGCACATGAATGAGTGAAGCTACAAAAAAAGCAGCGGAAAAAAGACCTGCAGTAATAATTTTTTCCTGGTTGAGTTGCTGTAGGCCTATGGCTGTTCCTATGCAGGCGATAACACCGCTGCCTGCGAGAATAGGAAGGGAGAGAACACCTTCTGTGATATGCATGGGAACTCCGAAATACAGTATTACTATAGCTTGGTTCGTAACACTGTATCCGTAGGCTTTGTACCAGTCAAGCATAAAAACGTATAGCAGGGAGCAGTCAATGTATCCTCCTGCACTTGTCTGTTTGACGGAAAAAAACGAAAAGCCTATACTATAAGTGTGGCTGTAGAGCACAATAAACGTCTGTTTGGCTTCAATAACATGTTTTAACAACAAGAGGAGGTCTTATATGGCAGTAAAAGTGCTTATCCGTAGAAATGTATCTCAAGACGTCGAGGGAAAACTGGCTGGTCTTCTTCGTGAGATGAGAACCCTTACCATGCAGAGAAAGGGCTATATTTCCGGAGAAACTTTTTCACGTTTTGATAAACCGGGAGAAAGTTTGGTTATCAGCACCTGGCAGTCTGCCGATGATTGGCGGGAATGGGTACTATCACCTGAACGTCAGGCTGTCCAGAAAAAGATTGATGAACTCGTCGGCACGGAAACAACATATGAAATCTTTACATATGCCTGATGGTGTACCCGTATAGAAGTAGGTTATGATTAAGTCTGTTGTATGATAAATGAAGATAAGTACCGGTTATACTGGTACTTATCTCGTTTGTGCATGCCCCATGAAACACACACTGTATCCTGTTCTGGTATCTCACAAATTACAGCGAGAGTTCCCCCAAAAGTGTTAGTAAGCTCAACTTTCTGCCAACCTTTTCTTAGACTCAAGTCTTTTCAATTGAGACAAGCATTCTTATTATTTATAGCAAGTCTGGACTTTTACGAACTATAATGTTTGTATGGTCTGAGGTGGATTTTCTGTGGATAGATCTGGTTGTTTTTGGATGTACAATGTCCGAAGCGTGCGTTGGAATATCCTGCAAATTTCCCGGAAGCTTTCAGTCTGGGTTTTCAAATTGTTACTGAAAATGCGGAGAATTACATGGCAGAAGAAAAACGTGTGAAAAACACAGGCCTTAGAGGGGTAGCTATTGCAGATTCAGCCGTCAGCTTCATCGATGGAGAAAAAGGTGTTTTGATCTATCGTGGATATCGCATAGAGGATCTTGCCGATCGTTCCACGTTTATGGAAACAGCTTATCTGTTGATTTATGGATATTTGCCATCTTCCAGTGAGCTGGAGGATTTTGATATGCGTGTTCGCTCCCAGAGGTCTCTTCCCGGACATGTAATAGAAAGCATGAAAAAAATGCCTGTGGAAGCTCATCCCATGGATGTGCTGCAGGCGGCTGTGCCCATGTTAGCCATGGCAGATGCTGATATTACTGATGTCTCCAGGGAACGGTATTATGAACGATCCATAAGTTTGCTGGCCAAATTTCCCACAATGGCGGCAGCGTGGCATCGAATTCGGAATGGGCTTGAGCCTCTGCAGCCAGATAACGATCTGGAGCACGCAGCAAATTTTCTCTACATGCTGCAAGGAGAAAAACCGGATCAGGAAACCGCGAAGGATCTGGATACCTGTCTGATTCTTCATGCAGACCACACCTTTAATGCCTCTACCTTTGCTGCCCGGGAAGTAGTCTCAACGCAGGCTTCCATTTATGCGGGGGTAAGTGCGGCCATTGGTGCTCTATCAGGAGGTCTGCATGGCGGAGCCAATGCCAGGGTGATGTCCATGTTGCTGGAATTGGAGCATACGGAGGATGTAGAAGGCTGGGTCAAAGACCGACTGGAACAGAAAAAGAAAATAATGGGACTGGGACACGCTATCTATAAAACAGGTGATCCGCGCGCAGTGTATCTCAAGCGTATGGGAGAGCGACTCCAGAAGAAAACCGGGCAACCCTGGTTTGCAATTTCTCAAAAAATAGAAGAGACGGCACTGGCCATTTTTTCAGCCCAGGGAAAAAATACCATTCTGCCGAATGTCGACTTCAATAGTGCCCCTGTTTACTATCTCATGGGTATTCCTATTGATTTCATGACCCCGGTGTTTGCCATAGCCAGGGTATCAGGCTGGTGCTCCCACATCATAGAAGAGTCTTTTGGTGATGCCCAGGGCAAACCTGCCCTGTATCGTCCAAAGGCGGAGTATGTTGGGAATTACTGCGGTTTGTTCGGTTGTACCTATATGCCGATGTCTGATCGCAAGAAAGAATAACCTCGCTGACAGACACCATGTGAGACCTGACATTGCAGGTTGGCTTTATTGTATTGGCCTTTTTGTTTTCCCTGCGGCATGCTTAGCCCGCCGCAGGGAGTGAAAACGTGTTTCACCAGGTTTGGGCAGTAAAATCAATGACCCTGCGGGTGATTATCTCTATGCAGGCATCAACGGCTTCTGCATAATATTTGATCTCCCGCCCTTCCCGAATGGTTTCCAGAGCCTTTTCCATTCCCAGGGCGGGGCGATACGGCCTGTGGGAAGACATTGCTTCCACCACATCTGCCACAGTTAGTATTTTTGCTTCCAGCAGTATTTCTTCATCATGCAATCCCCTGGGGTAACCGCTGCCATCAAGGTGTTCGTGATGCTGGTAAACTATTTCTGCAATTGGCCAGGGAAAATCAATATTCTTTAAAATTTCGTATCCCACTTCAGTGTGACACTGGATCACAGCCCATTCCTGTCTTGAAAGAGCCGAGGGCTTGGCGAGGTACTCGGCAGGCAGGGAAATTTTACCGATATCATGAAGAATTGCAGCGAAATGCAACCCTTCAATACGTTCTTCATCCAGGCCAAGTGCTCGTCCGATGGCGCAGGCTAACTGGTCCACCCGCTGTTGATGACCTGCGGTATAAGGATCACGTTTTTCAGCAGCAGAGGCCAGTGATTTCACTGTTGCCTCAAGACTTGCATGTAATTTATCACGGCTGTTTCGCAGTTCCTGAATAAACGCTATACGTTCGGTGACATCTCGGGCTACACCACGAAAAACCAGATATTTCCCGTTATCGCCGGTCACTGGAACAGCGTTGATATCAAGGATTACCTGTTGGTCGTCTTTACTACAGCAGGTAATTTCGAGCCCGGAAATAGGTGTATGAGCCTGGGTGTGATGGTGCAGGGTGCGCTCGATAATTGGTTTATCCCTTTTCAAGCAGAGAGTGTGTAAGCTCATGCCTGTAATCTCTTCAGGTTTATAGCAGAGTATATGCTCAATTCTAGGGCTGGAATAGGTGATGGTTCCCTGATGGTTGAACTCTAGAATCCAGTCGCTGGTGGCTTCAACCAGGCTACGGTAATGTTCACGACTTTTCTCAAGATCCTTTATCAGGTGGCCACGTTCTTCCCAGATACGCACACGTACCCGGTCTGCAAGGATGGTATGACGAATACTGTACAGAGCCAGGCCGATTGCTGCAGCCAGGAAAAGGGCTGAAACAGCGGTAAGTTTTTTTCGTATCTGTGCCACCTGGGCATAGACTTCTTCCAGGTAAATACCTGTACCGAGAACCCAATCCCATGGTTCAAAAAAACGAATATAACCAACCTTACGTGCAAAGCTTTCAGGCTTGTCCATATATTGCCACATGTACTCTACATAGCCAGTGCCTTGCTCCTTGGCGATGCGGACAAATTCACGGAAGATATATTTTCCTGTTGGATCCTGGAAAGAAAAACTGTTTGTCCCTTCCAGGTCCGGACGATATGGGTGAACCACCAGGGCATGGTTTAAATCGTTAATCCAGAAATAGTCTCTGCCGGAGTCACCGTAACGAAAATTTCGGATATGGGCAATGGCTTGCCGTTGTGCTTCTTCTCGGGTCAAGCGTCCCTGCAGTTCCCAGTTATGGTAGGTGTTGAGAACGTTCCAGGCAGTTCCGGTCAATTCTTTTATCATGGTTCGTTTACCGGCCATGAAGTTACGTTCAATGGAAGGCAGAATAACCATGAACACAGACACGATAAAAAGAATAAGAGTGAGCAGAGCTGGCAAGGCTATACGAATGGAAATAGCCCTGGATAATCGTCGCATCCCTCTACTTTCCATTGAGCGGCCTCAATACAGGGGAGAGGTGTAATGAAAGAGATAACATATCAAGACTCATGGTAATTGATCACTGGTTTAACAATACTGACATTTCGATTAGTTACGATTCATGATGTGTGTGCTTCAACTGCGTTATTGCAGATAGAATTCGGTAATACTACTTCCAGTATACAGTATATTGTTATGGAACCACACTGCACGGCTGATTTGTGAGTGTAAAAATGTCTTCTGCTTATAACTATATCATGAAAATAAACCGGTTCGTGCGAGTTGTTTTTTGCAGTGATTGTTATGGAGTTCCTGGAACATGGAAGGTTTTACTTCCATGTAACATAACAGCTCACCGTGCATCTGGTCTTTCCGCGATCAGCCTGGAGTACGTAGGCCCAATACGCTGAACCCGCCTGCTTGCGAAAATCTCAAGTATCCTGTAACCACTTACAAATACGGGTGTTGTTGCTTTAATAGTTTCACCCATGGGGAGTTGCCATGTAACGTTGTATTGTGTTTAGGGTCACGGAAAAAATAAATTATTCAATCTCGCTTGTCTCTCAACTCAGTAACGTCGTAGCGTCAATGGCTCAATACGACCAGTATGGAACCATTGACGCTACGACGTTACCAAACCGATATCCTATGCAATTTTTGGATATTTACTATTTTTCGCGACCCTTAATGTGTTTAACAACCTGTAATCCCCGCGAAATTATTGGTACAGGCAGTCCGGAGCAAAAAGCCTGTTTTTGCTTGACAAGAGTAAGATCTTATTGTTTTCTTGTAATAAGTTTTCAGGTTCCTTGCGAAGGAATAATATGGGAACTCCGTGAAAATCGGAGACGGGCCCGCCGCTGTGACCGGGGACGGACACTGCACAAGTCACTGATCAGTAACTGCTGATCGGGAAGACGCAGTCAGTAGGATGATCCGGAAGTCAGAATACCTGCCTGAAAAGCTGAGCTGTCTTCTCGAGGAATAGAAGGGCAGTGTCGATACGAGGAATACAGGGCATCCCCGGATCATCCAGTTGGTCCGGGGATTTTTTATTTCCGGACAGGACGAAACACCTTTAATGAACATGTCTGACCGATGGTGCATGTGCTGCTGTCGTATCGGTGAGATATTTAAAGCTGATTTCGATTTTTCTCCGTTATCTTTATTGCAGAGAAAAAGACTGGGCTCAACAAGCCACCTGCTTGTTCAGTCAGCACCAGGTTGCAGCCATGTCCGAACGGGTTGTGTTCGATTGCCGGCGAATATAGCCTCCCCCCCAAAATGCACCTGTGAAGAGCGATGGTGGTGTTTGTGTTATCCTGCGTAGTTTCTTGCATTTTTCAACAGGCTGTGTCTCTTTGTATTATCTCAAGATGTGGAGACTTCATCTCTTTGGCCATTTACGGCATGTAACCGTTTTGCGCACAGGTGACATGCCGGTGAACGATCACTCTACAGTATTTTGAATTGACCGGTTGAGCAGGTCCTCTGTGATATGATCCTTTCCCTTACTGTTGCACTGGAGAATGCTTCTGAATGACTTTCTGCTTTGATGCCCATATTCATCTTGAAGACAACTGGTGGGCGCCCGAAGAAATTATCCGCTTGATGGACAAAGGACGAATGTTTTGTGATAATACTGTGCGGGAGAAGGACTGGACAGCTGTCCTGAAACGGGCAGAGGCATCTTCTTCCCTGGTGCCGTTTATAGGTTTGCATCCCTGGTACGCTGATACGACTTCGTCAGACTGGGAGCACACCATGAGGTTTTTGCTGCATGAGTATCCCCACGCCGGTGTCGGGGAGATAGGTTTGGACAGGTGCTGTAAGATACCCTTTACCAAACAACTGGAGGTTTTTCGCCTTCAATTGCGGTTGGCTGTGGAAAATAACCGTCCGGTGTCTGTACACTGTGTCCGGGCTTGGGGAAAATTGCTGGAAGAACTTGAAAAACTGCCATTGCGCGGTGCCAGAATAATGATTCATGGTTTTGCCGGATCTGTAGAGACAATGCACAGATTGGTGAGGCATGGCATGTACTGCTCCTTTTCTCCCATGCTCTGCACAGAAAGAGGACAAAAAATTTTTCCAGCCATTGAACAGATACCGGAAGAGTATCTCTTGCTTGAAAGTGATGCTCCGGGACAGCTTCTTGCAAAACAGGAAGTTGAGGATCATATACTTACCTATGCGAATACCATGGATGCGCTCTATCAGCAGGTCGCATCCATACGCAGAATTTCTCAAGAAAAACTCAGGGAACAGATAGAAATAAATGGAGCGGTTTTTACGAACGCAACGATTACTGGGTGAAGAACGGTTTCTTCGGTTGCAGCAAGCCTTTGTCACAGTAGTGGGGATTGGCGCAGTCGGAGGGTATGTAGTGGAGGGCCTCGCCCGTGCCGGGGTAGGCCGCCTTCGTCTGGTGGACTTTGACCTGGTTCAGCCAAGCAACATAAATAGACAGATACTGGCCACAGAAAATACCCTGCATCGTCCCAAGGTGACAGTTGCAAAAGAACGTGTCCTGTCCATTAATCCCCAGGCTGAAGTTGAGGCTCTTGAGGTCTTTGCTGCAGAGGAAACTCTGGAGCACATTCTCTCTCCAAGGCCGGATCTTGTGATCGATGCCATTGATTCTTTGAACCCCAAGGTACATCTGCTCATGGAATCCTGGAAAAAGAATATACCTACGATTTCTTCCATGGGGGCTGCCCTGCGGACAGATCCAGGTAGAATATGCAGCGGTGATCTCAGTGAAACCAGAAACTGCCCTTTGGCAAGGCGAGTGCGTAAACGATTACGAAAAGAAGGGATCACCAATGGCATTGATTGTGTTTTTTCCACAGAAGAGGTGAATTTCACGTATACAGAGCCTGAGCATGACCATACAGAAGCAGTGGTAAGTGTCCATGACGACCGGGGTCGTACCCGTCGTGTTTTGGGCAGTCTGCCTACCCTTACCGGGATCTTTGGTTTGATTATCGCCAACAGGGCTATTCTACGATTATCACAGTAATCTGTTGTTTTATAGAGGTTTGCGACAGGTTGTCTTGTATGTGTACACTGAAATTACTTGCAAGCATGATGAACACGAAATCAAGGAATTACATATACCTTGATCAGTTAGGAATGAGGAGATTTCCATGCGCCAGCTGAAAACAGTTTCCGGGACTCTGGTGGATATACCCAACCGAAATATGTTTGGGGCCAGAATAGATGTGTCTGAGCAGGGAGACATTGAATCTATTACAGCTGATTCAAATCCGGAGCCAGGTTTTATCCTCCCTGGCTTTGTTGATGCCCACGTACATGTGGAAAGTTCCATGCTCGGGCCTGTTGCTTTTGCCAGGGAAGCTGTACGGCATGGTACACTAGGAGTGGTTCAGGATCCCCATGAAATAGCCAATGTTCTGGGAATTAAAGGTGTGGACTTCATGCTTGCAGAGGCCGCTCGTACGCCCCTGTTTTTTGCAACCGGCGCACCATCATGTGTTCCGGCAACTCCCTTTGAAACAGCAGGCGCTGAGTTGGACCACAATGATATTACTCAGTTACTGGCACGAAACGAGGTGACCCATCTTTCTGAAATGATGAATGTTCCAGGCGTCCTGAACCGGGAAAGTGGCGTGATGGCTAAGCTGGAAGCAGCCAGACAACATGGAAAACCCGTTGACGGCCATGCTCCAGGGCTTAGAGGAGCTGACCTGTCAACCTATGTCCAGGCAGGTATCAGTACTGACCATGAATGTCTGGACTTGGATGAGGCACTGGAAAAGGCTGCGGCCGGTCTCTCCATCCAGTTGCGTTATGGTTCGGCAGCCAGAATTTTTACTCCTCTTCTCCCTCTGATTGATCGATTTCCGCAATCCTGTATGTTTTGTTCCGATGATAAACATCCTGATGATCTGATGCGGGGGCACATTGATGAAATGGTGCGTATTGCCGTTCAGGAGGGGATAGATATTTTCCATGTTCTGCAGGCAGCATGTGTCAATCCTGTTCTGCATTATAGTTTACCGCTCGGCCTGCTGCGTGAGGGTGACCGGGCAGATTGGATTGAGGTAGAAGATCTTCAAACGTTTCACGTGAAGCGTTCCGTGCTCAAGGGGAAAGTGGTGGCAGAAAAAGGTGTTTCCGTTTTACCGATGGAAGAGCCTTTAGATCAACCGAATCAGTTTCTTCTGCAGCCAATTACATCTGGCAGTCTCCGTGTTCCTGCCAAACAGGGTGCGTGTAGACTCATCACTGTCACCGACGGAGACCTGATAACTGGTTCGGTAACCTGTTTTCCAACCATTGTTGATGGAACTGTAGTTGCTGACGCGAGTCGCGATATATTGAAACTTGTTGTCTGTAACCGATATGCAGAATATCCTGAACCTGCCGTTGCCATGGTCAGCGGTATAGGATTACAGCGTGGAGCTTTTGCTGCCAGTATAGCCCATGATTCACATCATCTTGTGGCTGTGGGATGTGATGATACAGCTCTTGAACGGGCTATAAATATGGTTATTGGCAGTAAGGGCGGCCTTGCAGCCGTAGACGGGCAAGGCAGGGAAGAACTGATGCCGTTACCTGTGGCCGGTCTCATGACTACCATGAACTGTGAACAGGCTGCTGAAAGCTATATCAGACTGAATGCACTTGTCAGAGCCTGCGGTTGTCCACTACATGCTCCTTTCATGACCTTGTCGTTTTTATCTCTGCCTGTGATTCCAAACCTGAAACTTACAGATCAGGGGTTGTTTGATGGCATCCAGTTTAGACGCGTTGGATTCTGGGTATGAGAGCAGAAAAGATAAACCCTTCCTGAAAAAGTATCTCGATATCAACACTTTCGACCTAACATTGCAACAATCATGAGAGTGAGCCGATGTGCTGTACAATTCGGTATCCCGGCCAGTATATTTACAGATACCTCGCAAAAGCACGAGCAGATCTGTTCGCAGCACTTTTGGAAACGCTTCACACCCTGAACGTCAGTATAATAGCCATTTCCGGAGGTGGCTACTAAGTATTGCACTGTGCATTACGTTATCCAGAACAGTATATTACCTTCTTGGCAATGTTTCCGGATATACTTTTTTATTGGTAAAAAAATATTATACCGAGGTGATCTGCTCTTTGAGTCAATTCCTGTGAACCAATAGAGCAATGAGTCTCGCAAATTTCAGCCTTTGGAGGCAATAGAGACCATTATGGACATTTTTGAAGCCCTGCATACGAGGAGGAGTATCCGGAAATATAAGAAACAGGAAGTTCCCGAGGGTATTGTTCAAAAGATACTTGCCGCAGCCATGATGGCACCAAGTGCCGGTAATCAACAGCCTTGGCAGTTTATAGTCATCACTGATGATGGCCAGAAAGAGAAGATGGCAACCGTACATCCCTATGTCAACATGGTTCGAACTGCACCGCTGGCTATTCTGGTCTGCGGTGATTTAACGAAGGAAAAATATGAAGGCTATTGGCCCCAGGACTGCTCTGCAGCCATGGAAAATATGTTGCTCGCTGCTCATGGTTCTGGATTGGGGGCGGTCTGGACCGGCATTTATCCCTTGGATGATCGAGTGGCCAAGTTCAGCGAGATATGCAAACTTCCCAAACATGTTATTCCCTTAGGGCTGGCTATTCTGGGATGGCCGGATCACAGTCCATCTGCAACGGATCGGTTTAATCCGGAATGTATTCATTACAATAACTGGGAGGGAAAGTAATAGCCGGGGCACGTTTCTCCCTGATTATAACGTAACGTTACATCCTTAAATGGTAACTGCTCTTGGATGATTAAATTTTGGGCATAACACAAAAAACGAGCAAAAAGACAATTTGTGGAAAGGCATTGTCAAAAAAGTGTGCGAAGATAATTGGCAAATGGAACAATATTGCTAAGCAATACAGCTACTACCCTCAGGTCTCCATCCATGTCAGTGGAACCTGAGGGGCTCTGTTGTATTTGTTATGCTGCTTCCCTACTTAATTTCTTTTGCTTTGCAGCTTTCCGGAGCTGAATAGCACCATTTTCAGCAGCAAGCATGATGTGGTAAAAGAGGGGAGAAGCTGTGAGAAGTGGATGGGTAGCATATTGCATGGTCGCAAGTTCTTCAGCGGTTGCCCCGGTTTGAATGGCAACGGCAATGGCATTCACCATATCTGCGGAGGATTCACCACCAAGAATGTGCCCGCCCACTATTTTACCGTTATCCTTTTGAAAGAGGAGTTTAGCTTTCATTTCCGTGATACAGTCCGGCAGGCTTGCAGGGTGTCTGTTAGGAGTTGTTGCTTCTCCTATGACAACCTCAATACCTTCATCGGCAGCTGCTTTTGAGGTGAGCCCTGCTGCTGCTATGGATTGACTCCCTACCTTGGTCGCAAAAGCACCTAGCGCACCAAGGTTTCTTCGTTTTGTCTCATCATACAGGTTACTGGCGGCTATCATACCCTCACTGCAGGCAACGGAAGCGAGTCTGATCCCGCTGGTTTTTCCTGTAATAAATGATGTTTTACTTGCGCAATCTCCAGCAGCAAGAATGTCAGGATCCTGGGTTTGCATGTATTCGTCTACCAAAATTCCCTTACGTGGGTCTGCAGAAAGGCCGCATTGGTTTGCAAGGTCTATGTTGGGCACAGCACCAATACTAACCAATACTAAATCTGTTTCCAGCTCAGTGCCATCAGCGAGCCGTACAGAGGTCACCTTACCTTGCCCAGCAATCTCTTTGACACCACTGTTTGTTTTGACTGTAACGCCAAGTTTTGTCAGTTCGTTTTCCGCTTGAATACAAAATTCTTCTTCACAGGCCATCATCAGGCAGTGGGGTAGCATTTCGATGAGACTCACAGTTATGCGGCTTTCCTTCATGGCCTCCTTGCCTGCCATGAGAGCTATTTGCTCAGCCATTTCGACACCTATAAACCCTCCGCCAACAACGACAACATTTTTAGCAGATTCCAATGCCGTATGAAGTTTCTGTAATTTTAGAGGATCTTTTTCAATAACAAAAACATTCTCCTGATCAACGCCTGGAAGAGGTGGGACAAATGGTTTGGAGCCACTGCTGAGAATAAGCTTATCGTAACTTAGAGATGTGCCATCCACGAAAGAAATGCTCTTATTCTCACGATCAACCGCATTTACTTCCATGTATTTGATATCAACTCCCATCTTGATAAAATTTTCATCAGGGATAATGTTTTTTTCAACTCGTTTGAGGGTTCCATAAATATAGGGAATACCACATGGAACAGGTGTTTTAACTACGTGGCGAATAACAGTAACGGATTTTTCTGGATTCCGTTTTCGCAAGGTAACAGCAGCCATGAGACCAGCAGCAGAAGCACCTACAATTGCTACGTCAGTTTTCTTCATTGTACATTCTCCAAAGGTGTGTAGTGAGTGTCCTGGCAGAAACGATTGCTATTCAGCGTACAAATCGGTGCTCGTAAATCCAAATTGTTAAATATTGTTTGAGCTTCATTGCGCTGGTGATTCTGCAAGGGCAGAAGGTAAAATATTGTTAATTGCCAAAATATAAAATGAATGTTCGTTCTATTTTGTACTGCACAATTTTACGTAGTACCTTTTTAGTTAAGGTTATACTAAAACTTTAGAATGAACATTCGTTCAAATATGTCTCAAAAAAATACTCTCACATCATTTTTTCACTGAAGCCCAGGCACAATCCCAGATTTCATCCACATAGCTGGAAAGTGGCCGTTCCAAAAAACAATCCAGATCGAGGCGTATAAGACGAAGTGCTCCTCCAATAAGACTGGCACTGGCGACAACCTGATCCATGTTGCGAATTTCTTCATTCTCAATCCCTTCCCGCACCATCTCCCTGATGATCTCAAATGGAGGGGAAGCACAGATGGATTTTTCTTCCGGCATAAATTCCTTATGCGTTGCGTAAAGCAGATAATGCATTGCATTGGGCTCATTTTCTGCCAGATCAAAGAAGTAATCGATCACTGCCCGACCACGATCATGGAGTGTGTGCCTGGAATCCTTAATCTCTTTTATGGCAGTTTCCATCTCTGTAATCAGATTGCTATAGATGGCTGTTGCAATGGCCTCTTTGTTTTTAAAATAATGATATATACTACCAATACTTACCTGCGCTTCTTTTTGGATGTCATGGACAGACGTATTAAAGTATCCTTTTTCCGTGAACAGTTTGAGTGCTGTTTCGAAAACCAGGGCTTCAATATCTTGTGATCGTTTTTTTCCAGGTGACATGGTACATCCAGTAAATAAGTAGACGTTACTTTTTAGAATGAATATTCGTTCTGGACTGGTGTGTCAAGTTTTTTTGAAAAATTTATCTGCGTTTCAGAAATAATATTTTTATAACATTTTGATATATTTTGTTTATTTTGAGATTGTTCCCTCTCGGGGAGGTTCGGATAAAGTGTCCCCATTCAAAGGGATATAATGAAAAGGCGGTTCATGCGGAATTTTATACCGAGTGTAGATATCATTATCATCATCGTTGGCCTGTATCTTTGTTTTAAAAGCATACAACCTTGGGGCGGATATATTGTGCTTGTCGGTGTTGTTCTTCTTGTTATTCGAATATTTCGAAATGGCGGCTTCACCGGCGGTGGATGGTCTGGCTTTGGTTGCGGAGGATGCTCTGGTTGCAGCGGCTGCTCGTCTGGTGATGGAGGAGGTTGCGGAGGCTGTGGCGGTGATTAAGCACAGTGGGCGCCTTTACCATGCCTATGTATCGCGGTTTATGAGAGATGCTGTCTTGTAACCCGGTTTATTCCAGGAAACATCGATATATTCTGCAATGGCATATTACGGATATCTGCAATCTACGCTGCACTCATTGTTATCAGAATGGGGAGGCTGCTCAAACCATGTCCAGGGTTGGGTTGGAAAAGGTCCTTGAAAAATTCAGCAGCTATATAGGCAACAGAGCAAATGCGTGGGGCCAGATCAATATAGCCGGCGGAGAACCGTTTCTCTGTAAGGAGCTCGAATGGTTGCTACAGCAGATCCACAGCCAGGGGAGGTCCCTTCGATATAGTATTCTCTCCAATGGTACCATTCTTTCATGGGAACATGTCGAAATGTTGCAACGCTATCCTCCTCTATTTATACAGGTAAGTATTGACGGTACAGAGAAAAAACATGACAGCATACGAGGAAAAGGCGCATATCGCAAAGCTGTTCTGGGAATGCAGAAGCTGGTTGCCAACGGTATTCGTACCATCATTTCGTTTACAGCACACCGGACGAATTATAAAGAGTTTGCAGATGTAGTTCAGCTGGGAAAAGATATAGGCGTTGCTAAAGTTTGGGCAGATAGAGTAATTCCCAGTGGAAGGGGACGGGCGTTTGCCGATACTCTTCTCTCACCGGACGAAACCCGTTGGTTTACTTACCTTATCAAATATGAGCAACTCAAGGCAAGGATGAGCCCCTGGTGTTCGACAGAAATAACCAGTAACAGGGCCTTGCAGTTTCTTTCCTTTGTTGATCCTCCATATTCGTGCTCAGCAGGAAAAAATCTTGTCGCCCTGCTACCAAACGGAAATCTGCTCGCCTGTCGAAGACTGCCCATTGTGCTGGGCAATATACACAGGCATTCTTTTGCAGAAATTTTCGAGAATAACCCTCTGGTCAGTGCATTACATGAGACGCAGGAACCTTCTGCTGGGTGTGAACAGTGCTTTTTTGCGAAGTTTTGCAGAGGAGGCTTACGTTGTTTGTCCTATGCCGTGTATGGCTCTCCAAACAGAGCTGATCCAGGATGTTGGAGAGCTCGAAATAAAAAATAAACATACAGAGTTACTGTTTAAGCGCTTCCCGCGCGGCAATGACCATTGGATCCCAGACATTTGCAAATGGAGGAGCATAGCTCAGGTCCAGATTGAGCATGTCTTCCAGGGTAAATTCGGCATGCAGGGCCACAACCAGTGTATCGATGCGTTTTGCCGATCCCGGGCCGCCAACTATCTGACCACCTAGAATTCTTGCCGTTTTTCTGTCAGCCAGAAGTTTGACGGTAAGCGGAGCTGTTTCCGGATAGTAGCCTGGCAAAGTACGGGCATCTATTTCACTGCTGACAAAATCAATGCCTGTTTTTTCAAGCGTACGTGTATTCAGCCCTGTACAGGCGCATTCCGTATCCTGAAATTTGGTGATGGCTGTCCCCAGAACACCAGGAAAAGTGGCATCCCCTCCACCAATGTTAATCCCGGCTGTACGTCCCTGTTTATTTGCTGTTGTTCCCAGAGGGATGTACACGGGCTGTCGGTTTATAAGGTGAATGGATTGACAGCAGTCGCCTGCAGCCCAGATATCAGGAGCACTGGTCTGCATGTGCTCGTTGACTTGGATACTGTCTGCTGGGCCGAGTTGCAGCCCGGCGTTCTGCGCAAGTTCTGTGTTGGGGGTAACCCCCATGCCAAGGATAAACAGGTCAGCCGGGATGGTCTGCCCACCGGCAATCACGGCGCGGGCCTTGCCTTTGTCTATTTCGAACCCTTTAACACCTGCTCCTGTCATCACTGTAACGCCATGACGCCGGATGCCGTCGGCAATTCTCTTGGACATGGAAGGATCAAAGGCATGCATGATGTATGCGCTACGCTGCAGCATGGTTACCTGAATGCCTCGCAGAAGCAGGGCTTCGGCAATCTCAATGCCTATGTATCCTCCTCCAACTATGACAGCGTGTCTGACCTGTTCCCTGTCCAGATATTGTTTGAGCGCTATACCGGAAGCAAGGCTCTTGATTATATGCAGGTTATCGAGTCCTTTTGCTTCAGCAAAAGGTTGTACAGGTCGTGATCCTGTTGCCAGGAGCAGGTGGTCGTAGGATTCTGTCCTTTCAGTTCCTGTATCCAGGTCAACGACACAAATGGATCTATTATGGGGATCTACAGATGTCACACGGTGTCGAAGATGGACATCGATAGCATAACGTTCTTTAAAGGTCTTCGGGTCCCTGGCAATCAGTTTGTTGTGATCATCGACCAACCTGCCGATGTAATAGGGGAGTCCTCAGGCAGCATAAGAGACATGCTGCCCCTGTTCAAAGACCGTAATTGCCAGATCTGGATTACCTTTTCTTGCCTGGGAGGCGCCACTCATTCCTGCAGCGTCGCCACCAACAACGACTAAATGTTTACCGGACATTGGATACCTCGTGGATGCAAAGAATATTATGTTATTGTGTAGAGTATAATCATAATAATGCGGAAATAAATATTTGTAACACTATTTTATGATTGAGGATGGTAAGTTGACATGGAGCTATAAATCTTCTTGTTGGTCTCTATACCAATTATTCAGGATGGGTATCTTGTCAAAAATTAGCTTGATTGTGAACTTGCATCTTTTGTCTTAATATCAATTAACTATAATTATTATCAGTGATATAGTGCTGTAATTCGTAGCCTGCAAACATAATCATGCTTTCAACTCTTTTAACGAGGTTTTATGAAAAAACGAATAGAGGATCTACTTACTAGAATAAGAGAGTTGGAAAATGAACTATCCATCGAACTTGAAAATGAATTAAGTGAAATTCAAAAACGATTCGAATACACTGTAGAGCGAGGCAGAGTTCGTTTTCGTAATGGTGCTCTCGCCACCCAAAAAGCTTTTAAGAAGAATCTGTATCGTTTTTTTCTTGATTCAAAAATCAGCTTTATTCTCACATCCCCAATTATATACTCGGTTCTCATCCCGCTATTATTCTTAGACTTGTTCCTGACAATTTACCAAGCTCTCTGTTTCCCTGTTTACCAAATTAAAAAAGTCAACAGAAATGACTATGTCACAATTGACAGGCAACACCTTGCTTATCTGAATTTTGTGGAAAAAGTAAATTGTATGTACTGCGGATATGCTAATGGGCTTCTTTCATACGCTTTAGAAATTGGTTCAAGAACAGAAGAATACTGGTGCCCGATCAAGCATGCTAAAAAAGTACGGGATACGCATTCCAGATATCATGGATTCTTGGAATACGGAGACGCAGAAGGGTATAAAAACAAATTAGACGAATTCAGGAAGCCCAAAAAAGAGCAAGAAGCATAAGACCGTTGGCATAAATATATTTGTAGATGATCACGGGGTTAACAACACTGATATTTCAGTTACATATATTTGGCTTGCCTGTCATAATAAGAGCCATGAGTGTGACAATCCAAGATAACTTATGGAAAATAAATGAAAAACGTGCAAGATAAGTGATGGAAGGGTGAGGAGTCCCCTCACAGAGCTCGCAAATACTCAAAGGGTGCAGCTGGTCTATATTAAAAAAACACTTTTCTATCTGACTATAATTGCGGGATTTTGAAAAAGGCATTTTCAGCAATTTGTTAAAAATGGCGATTTTAGGCATTAAAATACAGGTGTTGACAAATCATGAGAAAACGATGTTGTGTATCATGTTAATTTTCCTTGTTTTCTTTTCTCCCTGTTTTTTAGGAAGACCGGCTACACCCATACTCAAAGAGGGCTCCTGCCTAAAATACTAAGGCAGCAAATGTTACCAGAAATACTTCAATCAACTAATCTCTTTCATACCCTCCACCAGATAGATATTGATCTGGCTGCTCAGCAACAAAAGCCGGTTGCCCTTTTTGCGGTGGAACCTTGCATTATTCCAACTACCAACGCAAGCCCCGTTGAGGGCCCGATTTTCCTGCAAGCCGCTGCATACGGTTAAGTCTTTGCTGTAGTGAAGAAAAAAGTCGTCGTCGAACCTTGCCGAAATCAACTCAGTTTGGAAGATTGAATCGGGCTTTAAGGAAATCAAGTAGGAGATCGACAGTTCGAAATCGCAGACTCGAAATGATGCTGTAGAGAACCATCTCAACTTTTGTATGATGGCGACAACGCTGACATGGGTTTATGCGGCTCAACTGCAAAAGACACCCGATCGCAAATATAAAGTTCGCGGCCGTTCCGGATTTGCATTTTCCGATGTCCGAAGAATTATAGCCGAGGCCGTATTGAGCGAGGATTTTCAATGGATTTGCCCGTTGCCGAAGCAAAAGACGTAAAATTTTTTGTCAGAACACTGCTACGCATGGTCGCGTAGGGGAACCGCTATGGGTGCTGAGGTAATTTCCTGGAAACTTTAGTAACATGATACACGACTTTGTTTTCTCTTAATTTGTCAATACCCGTGTTTTGACGCCAAAAATCGTCATTTTTGACAAATTACTGAAAATACCTTTTTTCAAAATTTCGTAGTTATAGTCAGATAGAGGAGTGATTTTTTTCATATAGACCAGCTGCACCTGGGGGTGAGGCCAACTACAAGGAATGATTGGCGCATCTTTGGTCCAGAGCAGAATATAGTCGAAAACCTGACCTCAATCTAAAGGCCGAATAAGGTGGTACGATAAAGTTGCTTGAAGCATTTGTTGAGCTTGGGATGAGATATCCTGGCAACACCTGTAAGTTTGTCCAGACACGGCTGGTAATCAAGGTTCTTAACCAGGAAGTCTCCGGCATGTTCTATCACTTTTCTATCTTTCGGGTAAATTTTGTGGGGCAATAACAACTCCGGTGTCACAAGCCTGCCATATAAAATGAAAATGGTTGATTAACTGCTTACGGACAGCCTCTCGTTATTCCCTGTTTTCAAACTGATCAACACCAATCTCCACTTCAGTAAGATTTATCACAACACTCATCCAATGAGCAATTACTGCGACGTCGTCGCCCTCATATCACCCATCGTATTTGTTGAAACTCCTCAGATTCAAGATTATCCCATGGGACAATCAACTAAGCCCTGACCGGTAAGTGTATAAACAGCACAGGTGCCGTTGAGCAATTCCTTGGTATCATGGGTCACATGGACGATTGCAGCCTGCAAATCTTCAAATATGTTTTCCAAATAGGAGCGAATTGATAGTCGCAGGTTTGGATCAAGCCCGGTGAAGGGTTCATCTAGCAGGAGTAACTCTGGTGAAATTGAGACGGCACGACAGATGGATACCCTTTGTTGCATTCCCCCGGATAGCTCATCCGGATAGTATGATTCAAAGCCTGATAACTCCATCTTTTCCAGTAACTCATCGGCACGATGAAGAGCCTTCTTGCTTGAGTATCCAAGCGGATGCAGGGCTAGGGCAATATTATCCCTTGCGCTATACCAGGGCAAAAGCCGTGGCTCCTGAAAGACATAACCTACTCTGGACGTCCCTATGACTATTTTCCCGCCACCTGGCTTAACCAGCCCTGCCGCAATTTTCAGCAGGGTTGATTTCCCCTGACCGCTCGGACCTATGATGCCGATGATCTGCCCCTGCTCAAGGTATAGATTCACATTGGAGAAAAGGCTCTTGTCAGTGTATGATTTAGACAGATTCTGAAACTGCAGGATTTTCATATACTTTTCCAGACCAGCTTATTTGCCATGGGACGAAAGAGGAAAAATTCCAGCCCTCCGGCAATAGACATGCTGATTAACGCCAGAGCATAGAGCTGTGGCGTATCAAGAACTGTTCTTGCGATGGCAAGGCAATGCCCTATCCCTTCATTAGCACCAAGTACTTCAGCCAGAATAACTACTCGAATTATGTTGCCTACAGCGACCACCAGGGCGGAGAAAAACGGCCCGGCCACGGCCATGACGTATATTTTTAATAGTGTGGCTATCATCCCGAAGTTGTAGACGCGGGCGACTTCAAGCAGTTTTTTGTCAACCAGCAGCATGGCATCGGCAACGTTGATATAAATCACAGGTGCAGCCAGGGTTGCCGCAATACTAATGACCATGACGCTTCCCATCCCAAACCATAACATAAAGACAACAACGACCACCACTCCCGGAACAGTCATGAGCATCCAGCGCAGCGGATCGAGCATGGTACGGATTTCAGGAACCAGCCCGGCAATCATGCCCAAACCAACCCCTATGATTACAGCAAAAGACAACGCACCGGCTACCCTCCCCAAGCTGACCGCGCAATGTTGAATCAGAAAGGATTGATCCTGTGACAACTTGAACCCAGCCCACAGGGTATCCAATACCGATGCTACCACCAGGCCGGAATGAATCCGGGAGGCCAACTCCCAGGCCATCAGTAAGAGCAGGATACCGATTGCTCTAAAAATAAGACGGCTGGTGAATATTTCCCGTTGTGTTTCTCTTTTGAAAATCATTCACTTTCACCAGGAAACAAACCGGCTTCAGGTAGTTTACCGCCGATGGAGTCTGGAGATTGTTCATACATCCGTTCAAGGAAAAAATAGGCGGCATCAAAATCAACTTGAGAACTCAGAAGCTGAGCAGCAACAATGTTAGTTTTCAGTTCAGAGAGTTGAGCAAAAATGGCGGGGAATTTTTCCCTGGCAATTTTAATGGTTTCAGCAGGATGTTCACCAATCCAGATACGTGTTCGGTTAAATAAATCGATCAGTTCCTCTATATCGTCTGTCCGACGACGTTGGCCTCCAAATACCGAGAGTGCACTGACATAGAGAGGGGTGCCGTTAAATTTCTTCTCCCAGGCCTGGGCAAGATTGAGATTCTTTGTCAATAGAGGCTGACCGTTCACACCAGATTTTTCCTGAGCCATGGTTGCTGCCGGCTCTGCCAGCAATGCATGGTTTGCTTTACCCAGTAATAGTCGATTAACCGTTTCCAAAGGACCGCTGGTATGGACTTTGGCCAGGTCTGGGAGGTTCTTGTCATACACTGCGTTAAAGACGAGTTCCGGCATTTCTTTATGACCGAAAGGAAATAACAATGTTCCCTTTAAAGGCAATTGCCCGGAAACAGTTTGATTTGAAACAACCCACAAGGGTGTTTCAAATAACCCGGCAATGCTGACAGGTACTCCTTTATTATGGAAGGTAGCAGCACCTGATACCGTTATGATACTCGCGTTCACCTTTTTACCGATTATCAGCGCTCTTGCCTGACTGGGAGAATGCCAGGGAATAAAATGCACCTTATCCGGAACCTGATCGGCCAGTACCGCAAAAACCAGGCTTTCCATTACCGGAGGCCCTGAGATAGTAAATTTCCCAGTAGTTTCTGCCCCGGTTACTCCAGATTCTCCGCATAGCAAAAAAGCAAAGAGGAGAAATAGAGTTTGAAGATAGGAGTTCATGGCCCCTCCCTATGGTCTTGCCACAACCAGCTCGGCCTGCCCTGCCGGTAGATTGAGCATTTTAGAGTCTACCCAGCTGAAGCCCACCGATTGCAGGTCTTCGGCTATTTCTCCTTTTGAGAAAGAAACATTTTGTCCTTCCAGGGCCAGAGAAAGTCGTGAAAGAACGATATTTGCTGGTGCAGTCTGTTCACAGGTAAGCCCCTCATGCAGACAGACAAATACGCCTTTATCAGACAAAGCATTTTTGAGCCGGGTAAAAAAGGAAACCCTGTCTTTGACATAGTAGAGATTATGGCTGGCCCAGATAAGATCATATCCATTCCCTAGATCAATCTGGTTATAGTCACCGGCTAATAATGAGACCCGATCAGCCAATCCCTCTTTTTTAATTTCCTTTTCGGCAAGAGTGATAATAGCCGGGAGATCGAGCAATACCCCAACCGCTCCAGGTTTTCTCTTGAGAATCTCTGTACCGATGATTCCAGGGCCGCCCCCAAGATCGAGAATTTTTTTAACTCCAGCAAACTCAGGTAGCTCTTCAACCAGGTCGGCACAAATAGCTCCCATCCCCCCTCTTTGGTACGCGGCTAAATGCTCAACGGCTTCTACCCATTTAGCTTCACTGTTCAAAACCTGTTCAGGCGGCACTTCAGGGGGACCTTGTGTTATGATTTCAGCGATTTTAGGGAGATTCTTATGTTGCATGCCCTTCATGTTCTTTAACAAACTTCCCATGTATACCGGGCTTTCCTTGTGGAAAAAATCCTTTCCAAAATCCGTGTTGAAATATCGCCTCTCCTTTTTCTCAGCAAGCCCCAACGCAACTACACCATCAAGAAAATACATGAGGGCTGATTTTTCACCCTTGATATCAAGCTGCTTTGCAATCTCATCAAGCTCAGAGTTATCAGTGAGGATCTCGGTTATATTAAGTTCAATCGCAGCTTCAAGTACTGCCAGTTTTACCGGGGCTGCCAGTAGGTCAAATATCGGTGCCATGGATGGGTATGGCACTCTGGCTGAGCGCAGTATGGTTTTCATTTTATATCCTCCAGTTTAAGGTGAGGCCAACGGTCAGTGGCTTGCCATCTTCCAGCATGGTCCTTCCCATTGAGTCATCCACCTTCTTGTTGGCATATTTTTCATCAAAGAGGTTCTTGCACCAGAGTGAGATATCCCAGTTTTCCATGGTATATCCGGCCTTCAGGTTGACTAGGGCATAGCCGTCTTCCTCCAATGCATTTGCTGCGTCAAAGTATTGGGTACCGTTCCATGAGACGTCGGCAAGACCATAGAACCCATTGTTCCAATAATAACTTACCCCGATATTGGCGGTAAGATCCGGAGCCCAGGGAAGCTGGTTACCGCTGTAGTCAATGGCCTTACCATCGGCAGTGCCTATCCATTCATCAACCTCTGTGTAGGCGTATCCCAGCCCTCCAAAAATCTCCATATTCTTTAAAGGCATTGCCCTGAATTCAACTTCAACGCCAGTGGTATGAGCTTTAGCAGCATTGGTAAACTGCCATGCACCTACACCGCCGGAGACTTCCTCCCGTACCTGTTTATCATCAATGTCAGTATAAAAGATGGAGAGATCTGCTTGCAGCCGATTATCCAGAAACCTTGTCTTAACACCTGCTTCATAGTTCTGAGTGTATTCCGGATCGTAAGTAAAGGTGTCGTTGGAGCTTGCGGAATAGTAATTATATCCCCCTGATAACCAGCCAGTTGAATAGGTGAGATATCCTTCGACGGTATCATGAAAGGTGTAGATCAGTGCTGCCGTCGGCAACAACTCGGTCTCTGACAAATCCTGATCAAAGATTATTGTCTGCCCGCTGCGGGTTAAGTCCTGGCTCCCGGAGGAGTCGTAATGATCTAAACGCAAGCCTGCCGTAGTCTTTAACTTGTCAGTAAGTGCCCAGCTTATCTGACCAAAAAGGGCAACATTGTCAAAATCAGATTCTGTTATCCTGGTATTGGTTATTGCTGGATTCACGTGGTTCAAGGCCCAGTCATTGTCCAACTTTTCTATCCCGGCATAAAGACCGCCAAGCCATTCAAAAGCCGACACCGCCCCGGTCAGTCTTAACTCCTGACTCCAGATATCCTGTTCCAGATCCATTTCCGTGTATCCAAAACTGGCCTGGCTGCGATCAAAATCGAAAATCATTCCATAATCTGTACTCTGGTGAGCGGTAATTGAGGTTAATTCCATATCGGTAAAAGCATATTTAACGCGTAGAGTTTGGCCGAGGTTATCCAGCTCTGCCCTGTCCTCTTCGTTACTTGAGACTTCATAGGCATTGGTTGCGTATGGCCCCTCCTCATAGCGCATATATGCAATACCGTAATCCCGGTCCAGCCCGTCCAAAGAAAATGAAACATCCAGGTCCCGGGTTGGCGTCCAGCGTAAAACACCTCTTACGGACAGGTTTTGCTCGTCGGCGACATTATTCTTACCAGTTACAGCATTTTCCATATATCCCTGGCTATCCATACCGGTGGCAGTGATTCCGAAAAAAAGAAGATCCTCAACTAGGGGGCCACGCGCAGTTGCCGCACCAGAAAAAGTCTCATAACTTCCACCCTCAATATATCCTCGGGCAAAAAACTCGTTATCCGGTTCGGGAAGAACGACGTTTATAACGCCGGAAGAGCTGTTTTTTCCATACAGTGTTGATTGAGGCCCCCTCAACACCTCTACTCGTTCAACATCAAAAAAGGGTTGTGACTGCATATATGAGAGAGGATAGGCCACATCGTTAATATAAAGGCCCATGGGAGAGACTAGGGCGGTATCGATGGTGGAAATCCCCCTGGCAACAAAAGCATTGCCGGAGATAGATTTTTTAAAGGAGAGGTTGGGAACAAAACGTGTCATGTCCTCAGTTGTCCGCACTTCATGATTTTCCAGAAACGCCCCGTCTTTCACCGTCACGCTTGCAGGGACCTCCTCAACGGCGGTTTCACGTTTGGTGGCTGTCACTGTGATTGTCTGAAGCTGAAAGCCGGTGGTCTCCGGTGCGCTCTCAGCATAGACAGGAAGAACTGGAGCGGAGATAACGAGCTGTGTTATCGGCACGCTTAGTACTAAAAAATGGAGTTTCATAGGTTGCACCTATCTCGGAAGAATTCTTCTCTCTGGCCGATGGGCCTCGATTTAGGTCATACTTAAATCCGATGAAGCGCAAAATGATATCATCAGCAGAACAATAAAGAACATATCCAGAACGGTTTCTGTCATCCCACTCTGTATCTGCTGGCGAAAAAAATTAGAAGGTGCTAAGTTTACATTGAGTTGCACAGAGGAGATATAGATGCTTTCCAAAGTCCTGATAAAAAATGGTAATGGGGACTATGTTAATTACAGTCCTGCCGATAATGAAAAGAGGGGTGCAAACCTTGGCGAGGTCATCCGTCCGCTGCCGGCTGATAAAGGAAAGGGGTACTTTTCAACTATCTTAATCAGAAAGGAGCTGGAATTTGGGGTTAGTCGCTGCAAATTTGATGAGGATTATTCAGCAAAGGTAACCTGGCCCAAGCCATCTGTATGCTTTGGTTTCTGTATTTCCGGCCAAACCTTGTCCTGGAATTCCTGCCATCCAACCCAGGTAGCCATGACTCCAGGTAACTCATATGTCCATTTTTTTGAAGATCCTGTTTTGGAGCGCAGAACAAGTGGAAGACAGGATTTGCAATCGCTCGTTATCCGAGTTTCCCCCGAGTACCTTCTTGATCTTCTCGATCCAAACCGGAGGACTGATGCGCAGTCCCACGGGCAACTGGTAAAAGGCTTGAGGCGTGGCAGTCTTTTTTTCGAGAATGTGATAACACCTGAGATGAAAGCTGTACTCTTTCAGGTTTTCAATAATCCTCATAGTGGGCAAGTTGGGAGGATATATCTGGAAAGTAAGGCCCTCGAGTTGATCGCTTTCCAGCTTGAACAGATGGCCGGCGTACCGGATCAACTAAAGAACCCCTTTATGTCAGCAGAAGATAAGGATTCTATTCACTACGCCCGTGAGCTGCTTATAAATGATCTTCAGTTTCCCCCTTCTCTAACCAAGCTAGCAAAGCAGGTCGGGATGCCCCACACCCGCCTCAACAGGGGTTTTAAAAAAGTCTTTGGATGCACGGTCTTTGAATATTTACGAAAAGAACGACTGTTGCACGTCAGAAAACTTATTGAAGAGGATCCAGTGGATTTAACCCGGATAGCGCTGGAATCAGGATTTTGCAGCTCCAGTCACATGGCAACTAGCTTTTACAAAGAATACGGGATCAAGCCTTCAGAGTATCGCAGGACTCTTTGCAAGTGAATTGAGCGTACTGGAAACTTGTTAAAATATCATGATTGACCCAACTTTTTCTAACCCCGAGCTTTTCCATGCCTTAAAAAAAACAAAAATCAGGCGAAGCCTGAAAATTCTGTACTATTCAGCCCCGGAAAACATCAAAGAGTTTGAAAACATGTCCATCAGTTATCGTGATTCAATTCAATCACAATTTCTTCGTGATTCCAGTTTCTTGTTGCCCTGCTCCACCTTTCAGGGGGCCTGCATTTGGCATTTTCATAAACAGCTTTTCTCTGTTCTAGAATTGCTGCATCTTTTCCTTGGTGACGCTCTATTGGTGCCACGAACTTTAGTGCACTGTGGCGATGTTCCCGGTTGTACCATTGTACAAATTTCAATACCCAGACTCGTGCACCATCGAGGTTTTCAAAAGGTTTTGCTGGATAAGCGAGAGTATATTTCAGTGTGCCGAATAAGCTTTCAGAGTATGGGTTATCATTGCTCACCGATGGCCGGCTAAAGGAGGGCATAATGCCAAGCTTTTGCAATTTTGCGAGCATAGTCGCTCCTTTCATCGGTGAACCGTTGTCCGAGTGAAGCACCAACCCTTTTTGCAGGATACGTTCTGACCGGTAGGCTTTTTCGATGAGTAGGTCTGCATGTTCAGCCCCCTTTCTGAAACAGGTGTATTACTCGTACTCTCTCCTACCCACTACTTTTCAAAGCAATCAAACCATTAAGAGAATTTCCTCCCACCCATGCTGACAACAAGTTGAGAATGATTATTTTTTTTAGAAAGTAAACAAACTTTTACCCCATTCATCACTGCTACGTTTTACTGGAGCGAGATTCTACAACAGCCAATTCTAAGGCATAATCAAAACGATTAAAGATGTGACTGTAACAAGACTTTTTACAGGACTTGGTCGTCATCAAACAATCTCCTTATTTAAGGTGCGCTAAACACGTGATGGAGGAAACCATCTTCAGCTTATGAGACGAAAATCAGACTGACGCAGACCCTTCTGGAGGTATGTGTCTTTTGTCACAAAACGGAAAGCAAGGAAAGGGGTCGGCTTCATTAGCCCACTGTCCCTGCTATCCAAATCTTCCAATAGACTCGACTAGATGGTGGACGTTATGACCCGCTCTATGTTCTTTTTTCTCTCCATATCTCTTTCCTTATTCCCGTTTGCTGCATCTCTTTTATCCGCTCACGACAATGTTGTTGTTATACCATTATTGACAAAAAGGAGCATCGAACCCTTTGGGCCGGTTCCTATTGATACCAATATTCCGGACAGCGTTTACAGTAACAATCTCGTAACTGTTTCAGACATCGTTACCAGACTTGAATGGCAAAGAGTCGATGATAACATCCCGCGCAATTACAACGATGCCTATTCCTATTGTATTCAATTGGGGAGTGAAAATTTTGCAGGCCATAGAGACTGGCGATTACCCTCCATCTGGGAGTTACAATCCATCGTTGACTACAGGGAAGCATACCCAGCGATTAAGACCAATGCCTTTCTGAACACCAACCAGTCTGAGTACTGGTCGTCAACCATTGATGAGCGAAGTGCTGAGTATGCTTATGCTCTGGATTTTCAGGATGGTGCTATCCATGACAGTGTCATCAAAAACACGCTATATCTTACCCGTTGTGTTCGTTCCGGTGTGGAATATGACAGCAATGGTCCCTATGTGGTGGATGGGACGGGAACTGCAACTGATCTTACAACAGGATTAGTGTGGCAGAGAATAGTTGAAGATCAAACACGGACCTATTCACAGGCCATGAGCTATTGTGATCAACTCTCCCTAGCCGGTGGAGGATGGCGTCTACCGAATGCCAAGGAGTTGGCATCCCTCTTTGATTACAGATTGGATGAACCTATGTTTAACCCTTCTGTGTTTCCCCTGTCAGGAAGCCTTGCTTCTGGATTCAAGACCTTCTGGTCTCGGACCTCCTATTATATTGATGGCAGCCAGGCCTGGTATGTCAGCTTTTCCTCGGGATCTGTGCGCCCCAATGACCGTACGGAAGAATATTACACCAGATGTGTTCGGTAACTGGTCAGGCAGCCAACTACTGCAAACAGGCGTATCTGATATACATGAAAACAGGGGGGTAGAGTAAAAAATGTTGGCTTACAGCCGCAAAGTTGAACAAATGTAAAGAGAACATAAAGACAGAAAAAGAAAATATCATATAAGGAGTAGCTGATGGCACGATTAGCTGTGGTTCACCTGCAGGAATGCTGGCCCATGTTATTCAGCGAGGCAACAATACGTCAGGTATGTTTTGCGTCAGAGGAAGATTATGCCGCCTATATCGGTTGGCTGGCTGAATATGCCAAGAAATAAAATGTGGAAATCCATGCCTGGGTATTGATGACGAATCATAGCCATCTTTTTTGTCTCCCCCTCAAGAAGGGCGCATTAAGTTTCATGATGCAATCCTGAAGCTGGGGTTATGCGCTTTGTTTATTTCAATAAGGAATATAAACGAATTGGTACCCTGTGGGAAGGTCGATACAAGTCTTGTCTTGTGCAGTCGGAGCAATATCTCATGGAAGTATAGAGTATATAGAACTTAATCCTGTACGTGCGGAGATGGTGACTGATCCTGGTGAATATGCATGGTCAAGTTATTGGACGAATGCATTGGGTGTTTCGTCAAATGTATGTACGCCACATCCTGAATATTTTGCTTTTGCAAAACACCAATACAAAGCGTGAACGCTAAGATTTTTTGACCCACCCGGTTGGCGCGCGCCAACGATGGTTATTCGATGGAAAAAAAGATATTTTTTCCTTATTAGGTGTTAAGGAGGGTGGGTCAGTTTATCTTAGCAAACCCGGGTCAATTCTAATTAGCGTTGAAGCACCAATAAGAGAAAAAACGCTTATCTTGATCCAGATTTGGTTACTGGGGGGTGTTACTTTTCATTTGTTCAGCTACATCTTTGTAGTATTCGACGGTTATAACATGATCATCTGGTAATCTTTCACCGTTTTTCAAAGATAATACAATAGCTCTATTTGTAATTGCTGGCTCATAACTTGGATCTATAGTTAATGCTTGATCAAAAGATGCAATAGATTCTTCTTTCTGACCTAAGAAGGCATAACATAATCCAAGGTTACCATAAGTTTGGGCGTTGCTCTTGTTAATTTTTATCACATTTTGAAATTCAGTAATCGCTTTTTCATATTCTTTTTTTTGCATTGTTTGAAAAGCTTTGTTGAAATCATCCATTGACTTTACATATAAATCTAATGATAACCCAGTATCATTGAGGATACTTTGTCCCATGTAATCAATCAACTCTTTAGCTGTTTTTACAAATTCATCTTGTGGGGCACCAAATTCGATTACTTTTTGAAATGACTTAATGGCTTCTCCAACATTAAATAAATTTTTATACGAGTTGCCTCTATTGAACCAAGCTTCTACAAAATATGGAAAGATTTGAAGCGATTTGTCAAAATGGACAATTGATTCGGCATAGTTGCCCTTCATGGCCAAAACTGTTCCCATGCCATATTGGACAATATGAATATTCGGATGTATTTTAATTAGATCGATAAGGGATTTTTCGCCTGCTTCAATGTTTCCTCTCTCTACCATTGCTAACGCTTTATCAACAGCATCATCTATCTCCGGATCGATTATGGGCATAAAATCCTTAAATTTCGATTTTTTCATTTTCTCAAAAGAGTGTTTTGCAGCCTGAACATAATGAGAACAC
The DNA here is from genome assembly GCF_000429945.1 of Desulfogranum japonicum DSM 18378. Taxonomy (GTDB): domain Bacteria; phylum Desulfobacterota; class Desulfobulbia; order Desulfobulbales; family Desulfobulbaceae; genus Desulfogranum; species Desulfogranum japonicum. The sequence goes on from NZ_AUCV01000017.1 coordinate 89,304, forward strand.
CCGCTACAATCTGTATTACGGATCTCGGCACAGCAGCGTGGGCAAACAAAAGATCTTTCTTGGAGTTTACATAGACGTTTGCCTTTCACTTTGAGACAAATTACACATTTACTATTATTCATTTTACGATTCCCAGCTGTTTTTGTATGTTAAATTGCTGAAGTTTCCAGAAAATTATGCAGCAAGGTTAAAAGCTGAGCAAGGAAACGCTCCTATATGAGAATAGCTATGAAAAAAGCAATTCGTTTTCTGTGCCAACCTTGAGTCGGAAATATAAATATATTACGCAATATCAACAGGATGAGAGATGAAAGGTGAGTGCAGGTATGGTATAGTTCAATTAGTTCTAAGCAATTGAAAACATACCAAAAGGAGCAACTCACCATGTTCATATTAAAAGATTTACTCTCTCCTCTGCAAGCACAATTTTCAAACACCAAGCAGGGGCAAAAGAGAAAGGTTTGGTTTGCATATACATTGCTAACGGTGGTGATACCATTCATCTCCTCAATCACCTCCACCCTGCTACGTGCGTTGCAGACTTTGATTGGTTTGGACATACAGAGTCAACGGTTTTATGCCTTCATGGCGAGCCCAACATTACCTTGCAAATCATTGTGGCGGTGGATGATTCTATAAACCCTAAGAGCGGACAAAAAATCTTCGCTTGTGGCAATTTTCATAACCGTGCCTCGGGAGGTAATCAAACGGCCTATCCTTGGTCACAGTGTATCGTTGCCATTGGTTTGCTGAATAAGGTGCAGTCACGCTGGGCGAGCCTACCGCTTGATTTCCGATTTTAGGAGAAAAAAGGGTCAGATCTCTTTGAGAACGGAAATTCTTTGTTGGTCCTGTTTTTGCGAAACTCTTTGTGTAAATCGTACGGGGCATCACCTTCAATATCCCCCCTGTGTTAGGGGCGTTGTCATAATATAACATTTGGTGGTTGTTAAAAAATCATGCGCGATTCTGGTTAAGAATGGGGGTGATTAAATGTAACATAACCACAGTTTTTCGGATAAATAGCAATAACTCTTTTCTAACCGTATTTTGTTCAAATACAAATATTCAAGGCATGTAATAGACAGGAGAAGTATGTGACCCATGTCTGTCTAGATGATGTATCATCAGCAGTATTACAACAACCTGTTTTTGTACGGTAAATATAGAGTTAATGAAAAAAGTCAAGCTTGGCGTAAAGCTTATTGGAGGCTTTATAGCAACAGTTGTCATTATTATGATTGTTGGCATCAACGCTAATCATCAACAGAATAAATTGTATAACAACACTGAGATATTGGTAGATGAATCCATCCCCGGTATGCAAAGTGTTCTGACGCTTAGAAGTGAGCTGCATCATATTGCCTCGTTAACACGAGCTCTTCTGACACCTTTTGCCACTCCTGAACAACGTAAAATATCCCATGCGCAACTTATCGATATTATGAGGAGATGTCATGAGGAAGAAGCCAAGTTTGAAAAACTTGATATCTCGGAAAATGTAAAAAGGGAATGGCAGGGATATAAATCTACTTTTCAGAAATGGGGTGAGGCCAATGGCAGGGCTGTCAAACTGTCAGAGCAGCTCATTGCCATGGATTTAACCAATCCCGTTCAACTGCAGATCGACATGGCGGGATTTGATGTTGAGCACCAGAGGATTATTCAGGGATTTCGAGATCTTTTTCTTACAGGAAAAACACTGGATGAAAATATTATCAGTCAGGAGTCTTCTTTGCAGAGCTGGCTTGAAACTTTTACGACCAGTAATCCAGATCTCAAGAAACTGGTTGAGGAATTAAAACCCCTTAATGTCAAATTTAGTGCAGCGGTAAAAGAAGTAAAACAGCTCTATGATGATGATCAGAGCTATAATGCAGAATTTGCAGCCAAGTTAGAGTTGTACCCAACAGCGGAGATGATTTTCGAAAAAAATCACGCAATGAAGCAAATTACCTCTGCAGCCTACCAGACCTTTAAAGAGATGACGCGTATCCTTTTAGAAGAGGTTGAAGAACATCAGATAAGCACATTGTCCATATTGGATGGGATTGTGGATGCGCTCTCAGAGTCTTCAAGTAAAACCGTTGAAGAAAGCCGAATGGTAAAGAAGAATGCCCAGATTATCACCCTGGCAGGAGTTGTGGTGGGCATTGTTGTGGCTATAACCCTTGGTGGAACCCTGACGGTTATAATTACAAGACCTTTGAAAAAAAGTGTTCATTTTGCAGAGGTTATGGCGAGCGGCGACCTAACGGGAAGAATTGATGTGGACAGGAGTGATGAGATAGGTGTCCTGGTGAATTCCCTTAATACAATGTCTGGAAAATTACGAGGCCTTGTCAGAGAAACCAGGTCTGGGGTGTTGAAGGTCGATACCGCCTCGGATCAACTCACCAGGGTCTCCTGCAAGATGGCAGGTGCGGCGAAAAGTACTGCTGAACGTTCCAGGCAGGTGGCTGCATCAGCCGATGAAATGAGTATAACTCAAAATTCCATTGCAGACGCGATGAAGGAAGCTTCGCTGAATGCAAATATGGTGGCTTCTGCCGTGGAAGAGATGAGTGCAACGGTCAGTGAAATCTCCGGTAATTACAGCAGGGCCAAAGATATAACATTGCGTGCTGTTGAGCAGTCTGATAAGGCATCTTTTAGAGTAGGGGAACTCGGAAGGGCGGCTGATGGGATTAATAAAGTAACCGAAGTTATCACGGAAATATCTGAACAGACCAATTTACTGGCCTTAAATGCCACCATTGAAGCTGCCAGGGCCGGTGATGCAGGTAAAGGTTTTGCTGTTGTTGCCAATGAAATCAAGGAACTGGCAAAGCAGACAGCAGAAGCAACCCGTGATATCAAGCACAAGATTGCAGGCATTCAGGATGCAACCTCGGTTACAGTGGCTGAAATACGGGAGATTGGTGTAATAATTGCCGATGTAGATGAAATTGTAGCCGGTATTGCCGGAGCTGTTGCAGAACAGACAAGTGCCACAGAGGATATTGCGAAAAATGTGGCCCAGGTTTCAACCGGAATAACAGAAGTGTGCGAAAAAGTGTCGAGGAGTTCAGCGATGTCCACTGCCATGTCCACTGACATCTCCGATGTCAGTAACCAAACAGGAGAAATACATAAAGGCATTTCCACAGTAAAAGAGAGCGCGGAAAATCTGGCAAGTATTGCCAAGGGACTTAAGGCTGTCACTGAGGCATTTCGGGTATAGTGATATATATATTCTCAACTATTTTTACCTGAAACCGGTCAATAAGAAAATGGCCGAAAGGGGGGGCATCCCTTTCGGCCGTTTGGATTGTAGACGGCAACCTACCACACAGAGTTATCCCCGGATGTCGGAGTTCCCTCGCGGACCCTTCCGTTTCACTCGGATTTGTTGAACCAGTTCGCGTCAGGGTTAATCACTTCTCTCAAAATCCAAAGAAAAACGGTAACTGCTCACAGTGCACCTGATTTTTTCCCGATCAGCCTGGCTAATGTATGATAAAAATAGGCGGCGCGAGCCTGATTGCGAAAATCTCAGGCACCCTGTAACCCGTTACAAATACAGGGGAGTTTCAAAATTATCCATTTCCTTTATAAGGAGTTACGAAAAATGAGTCAAAACATGACGAAAACAAGGAAACGGGTTGTGTATATTGATGTGTATGTGTATAGTATGGGTAAACATCCAGGTAATCTCTTACCGTGAGGTTAACACATGCAAACCGCTGAAAATCTAGTTAGAAAACAATACTTGATAGCTCCGCAACAAGTAGAAAAACTTCAACTTATTGCTAAAAAACAAAAGGTCTCGGCTGCTGAGGTGGTACGAATGGCCATTGACGCTTTCAATCCTGACGCACCAGCCGAAATGAACGAAGATGAACTCTTTGACTTGGTGTCTGCTCGGGTGAAGGAAGCAATATCGGAAACTCAAGCAACACGTAAACGGTTGAACGAAACACTAGCTGCTCTCGGTGAAAAATAATGGCCGGATGGAAGGATTTGTTGATTGATGTACTGAAGCTCACAGATGAAACTAAACGATTAAATAAAGATATAGATCGATTACAAGCTCACGTTGTAGATGTAGATAAAAGAGTTGTTCGCCTGGAAACACTTGTGGAGGTCTCTAAATACCACGCTCGCCAATCACAACTAGACGGCGAATCAAAATAACTGCCCTCCTGTGGGCCGACTTACTTTGGCCGGGCCGATTCCTGTTTGGATTTCTCTTTCATGCATCATCCCTTGTTAGCCCCCGAAGCGATAGCGCATTTGCGACTATTGTCTTGGACATATTGGTAAATACAAAATAGTGAACAGGCAGGACTGAGTACCAGTAAAGCCTGCCCCATATGCCCTTTGGCAGAAAATGCGCTGTCTGGACAAGCTGGTCAGGTTGGACGTCAAATTCAAGCCATGCTTCTCCCGGCACTTTCATTTGGGCGTGCAGCAGTAGCCGTTTACCAGGCTTCAGATCAACCACCTTCCAGAAGTCCAGGGCATCTCCCAGACGTAGTTCTGTTGCTGACCTTCTGCCCCGGTTTAAGCCGTAGCCTCCAATCAGCTTGTCCACCAGCCCGCGAAGTTTCCAAAGCGAATCGTACCTGAACCAACCATTGTCTCCTCCAATTGCACAAACTGAACGGAAGACATCTTCCTGCCGGGCGCCATTGTCATAGGAGACGATACGGACATCACGGAGAATAGCCCCTGCTGGATTGTCAAAATCCCGGATATCACAGGATTGGCCTGCGCTGCTGTCGCACCAGCGGCTGATTACCTGGTTATGCTGTAGTTCTTTCAGTGCGGTTGAAACGGATTCTTTAAAGGAGCATGGCTGTATTTCAGGAAAATAGCAGGCAGCATTATCATTTTGCAACACTGTCTCGCTTTTCAGGCCTTCCACAAGAGCTGAAGCTAGTTTGTAGGGGATTGGTGTAAACAGAATCAACCAGTAGGAAGAAAGACGCGGAGAGAGAATCGGTACTGGGAAAAGACGCCTTTTCAGCCCCATCACCGAAGCTGCCTGAAGCATCATTTCTTGAAAGCTGAGATTTTCACTCCCGATATCAACGATCAGGTTATCCCGATGTGCCAGGGTGATGGAGGTAACAAGATAGGCCAGCACATCCTCGACGCCGATGGGCTGTGTCCTGCTGCGAACCCAGCGGGGGGTAATCATGACGGGCAGCTTTTGACAGAGGTTGCGAATGATTTCAAAACTCGCACTGCCTGAGCCTATTATCACCCCGGCACGTAGCCAGATTACCTGGAGTGCATTCGGCGCTGCGGACAGAACTTCTCCTGTTTCAATACGGCTCAGCAGATGTTTGCTGGCACTATTTTTAACGCCCAACCCACCTAGATAAATCAGCCGTTTTACTCCTGCGGCTATGCAGGCATCACGAAAATTTTCAGCACTGATCCGGTCAAGGTCACGATAGTCATCCCTGGCTCCCATGGAGTGGATCAAGTAAAAGGCAACATCAACGTCTTGCAAGGCATGTTGCAGTGTGTCGGCCCGCAAGGTGTCTCCTTCGCGAATATCCACCTTTTCGGCAATGGCAGCCTGAACTTTATGGCTGTTGCGTACAAGGATACGGATATCATACTTTTGCTCCTGCAGCAGGCGGTTGACCAGACGACGGCCGATATATCCCGTGGCACCGGTTACAAGTACGGTCTTTTTTGCATGTGTCTCAGGCATGGTTCCGAAGTTTCAGTTCTGTGGGATGAGGGGTGAGATAATGCTGCTGCATGAGGTATTGCTCGTTATATTTGCGAACATAATGGTTAAAAAGCGTGATAGGTACGATTAAGGGGATATGCTGGTTTCTGAACTGTTCGATGATTTCCAGCAGTTCCTGCTTTTCATCGCTGGAGAGGAGTTTTTTGAAATATCCCATCATGTGCATGAGAACATTGACATGTTTTTTCACTGTGGGTTTGAGTTTCATGCATGCCATGAGCGTATCCTGATACGCAGCAAGTAACTCTTTTGGTGCGTCGGAACCAGCTTTTGCAGCTATTCGGCCCAGTTCTCTGTAATGTTTTTCACTGTGAGCTCGTAATAACAGCTTGTGATCTGTATGGAACGTGACCAGTTTTTGAGGGGTGAAATCGCTCACCGTATCTCGCCAGCGGCGATAGACAAAAACTGATTCAATAAAATTCTCACGCAGCTTCAAATCATGTAATCGTCCCTCTTCCTCCACTGGAAGCAGGGGAAATCTGTCCATAAAAATTTGGGCAAACAGACCAACACCAACCGATTGGGGAACATTGTTGGTATCATACACTTTGACCCGTTCCATTCCTGAAGAAGGCGATTTGCTTTTGAAGATAAAGCCGCACAAATTCTCAGATGCCAGCTGTTCAACTCGTTTTTTGGCCCAGGACTGCATTTTTTCAGTGTGATCTACGCCACTTTTGTTGGTGACAAGGCGGGGCGTTTGTGGGTCTCCAATCAGGCGCATAGCTTCCCTGGGTATGGGGAGCCCGCATTCCACTTCCGGACAGACAGGGACAAATTCAAAAAAGTTTCCCAACGTATCAGTAATGTATCTGTCCCGTTTATGTCCGCCATCATAACGGACCTGGTTCCCAAGCAGGCAGGAACTGATGCCGATGATAATTTTTTCGTCTTCGTTCATAGGGGTGCCTTGTAACGATTTCCCTGGGTGGAGTGTCGCATTTGACAATGATAATCATAATATTACTATGTATCACAAAGAGAGTGATTGCCAGCCCTAAATACAGAAACAGACCAGGAAAGGTGATATGGAAAGAAGAAACAGTGATATGGAGCGAAGGTGCAGGCGTCTGAAAAATGGGCGCCCTGGCGAGGGGCCTGTTGTCTACTGGGTTTCCCGTGATCAACGGGCGACCGATAACTGGGCATTGCTCTGGGCACAACAGGAAGCCATTATTCAGCAGAAAGGCTTGCTGGTAGTTTTCTGTCTTATTCCGGAATATCTCGGTGCGACATCTGTTCATTATGCTTTTATGCTTAATGGTATGGCTGTGATGCGTGAAAAATTAGCGGAGCTTCAGATTCCATTCGTGCTGTTGGAGGAGTCACCGCATGAGATACTCCCACGTTTTCTACGGCAGATCGATGCCCATGTGCTGGTCACAGATTTTGATCCCCTGCGTATAAAGAGGCAATGGAAACAGCAGCTGCTGAAAGATGTTGTTGCTCCAGTGTATGAAGTGGATGCCCATAATGTTATTCCTGCATGGCTTGTTTCTGACAAAAAGGAATACGCAGCCTATACGCTGCGCCCAAAAATACAACGACTGCTGGATGACTATCTTACCGAACTCCCTGAACTGCGGGTTCATCCTTTTGGATTAGGCTATTCTGGGGATTTTTCCCAGTTGCCGTGCCGTACTGAACTTGGAATAACACAGCAAAAAGTGTTGGATTTGATTGCAGGAGAGGTCGCAGGCCTTGATGCAGCACAGCTATTTGTCAACTCCAGGTTGGCTGAGTACGCAGAAAATCGAAACAATCCCTGCATAGATGGTCAGTCCGGCCTCTCTCCATACCTGCATTTTGGTCATTTGTCTCCCCAAAGACTGGCTCTATTGGCATCCCGGTCTGAGTTATCAGGGGAGAAGATAGAGCCTTTTCTTGAAGAGCTGATTGTACGGCGGGAACTCTCAGATAATTTTTGTCTGTATGAACCGCAGTACGATGCTTTTGCCGGATTTCCCGAGTGGGCCCAAAAGACATTGAACGAACACAGAAATGATCCACGGGAATATGTGTATTCATTGCAGGATTTAGAAGCTGGAGAGACCCATGAACAGCTGTGGAATGCCTGCCAGATTGATCTCGTCCGGCACGGTAAGCTGCATGGGTACCTGCGAATGTATTGGGCTAAAAAGATTCTGGAATGGACGTCTGATCCTGAAACAGCGATGGAATATGCCATTACGCTCAATGACCGTTATTCCCTGGATGGGCGTGATCCCAACGGGTACACAGGTATTGCCTGGTCCATCGGTGGAGTACACGATAGAGCCTGGCGTGAACGCCCGGTGTTCGGTAAAATACGATACATGAATGAAGCAGGATGCCGACGCAAATTCGATGTGCCCGGTTATATTGCTTCCGTGCTATCAAAATGATTCCCCTCTTATTGCATTGATGCAATTGCTATATCGCATTGAAGAGCAGTATTTCTTCTTTTAGTGATAGTTGTCACTATCAATTATCCATCACTTGTTAACGATTGTTTCTCTCTCCAAGCATCTTACCGTATAGGTATTGCGATGCAACAACCGGAGGGAGTCATGAAAACAACGTTTATACTGCCATTTATACTGCTTCTGCTCACTGGATGTTCAGAGATTAATATGGAAGCATATCAAGAGAATAAGCCCAGGTTTGAATTGATGGAGTATTTCTCCGGACACACCAAGGGGTGGGGCATTGTTCAGGATAGAAAAGGTGTCTTACTTCGTAGTTTTATTGTGGATATTGAAGGGGAAATCAGCCAGGGCGGCCAGCTCGTCTTACATGAAGAATTCAACTGGAGCGACGGAGAACAGTCAGCCAGAACCTGGATACTCAGCAAGAAGGATGACCACAAATACGTGGGGACAGCGGCTGATGTTATTGGGGAGGCGGATGGCGTTTTGTTCGGTAATGTTCTGAACTGGCAATATCAGCTGGATCTTAAGGTTAAGGAGAGCAATTGGCAAATAACCTTTGATGATTGGATGTTCATGGTTGCCGATGAAACTGTGATCAACAGAGCAACCATGTCAAAGTTCGGATTTCGTGTGGGTGAAGTGACAATCGTCTTTCAAAAATGAATCCTGTTTGGGTACAATAGTATGAAACTGCCAATAACAGCATGTATGCTCGTCGGGTTATTTTTCTCTCTTCCCGTTCATCTGGGAGCTACAACTATCCCAGAATCATATCAGAAAATTGGGGAGGGAGCGGCCTATTATCTTGCCTTTATCAAAGTATATGATGCTGAGCTGTTCAGCACTGAAAATGCAGTACAGGAAGGTATACTCAGTGCTAATGTTTCAAAATGTTTACATCTTGAATACACCGTTGGTGTAAAAAAAAGAGATTTCATAGAAGCTGCTGATACAATTATTTCCAGACAGGTTACCCCTGATCAACTGCAGGAGGTACAACCATATATCACCAGGTTTCATGAGCAGTATAAAGATGTTGAAGACGGAGACAGCTACACACTCTGTTACGAGAGCCAGAACAGCAGGACAACACTATTGCTCAATGGCACTGAGCAGGTATCTGCTGATTCTCCTGATTTTGCCCGAATATATTTCAGTATATGGCTTGGTGAAAAGGAGCCGTTGGATGAAAAACTCCGCGAAGATTTGCTAAGCGGCTTGTCGAACATCTAAATACATGGCAACCCAGTGCCTGGGGTTGAATACTTGACTGTATTCTTTGATGTACTTGCGAGGTGGACCCTAATTCAATGATATAACAAGATCAAGGTCTGAAAATATGAATGCCTTTTTTGAAATATACAACCAACTGCATAAAGATAATCTGGAACTTCTCAGGGATGTGTATAGCAAAGATGTGGTGTTTGTTGACCCTGCCCATGAAATACAAGGCATTGAAGAGTTGATCACCTATTTCAGTGCCCTGTATTCCAACGTTGATTCCATTTCTTTTGATTTTACAGACCACCTGCTTGTTGAAGATAGCGGCTATGTGCGCTGGAAAATGACATTCAGCCACAAGCGATTGAATCGCGGACTCCCTGTTATGGTGGATGGTGTTACATACCTGCAGTTTGATTCTGCAAAAATGGTTGATTATCACAGGGATTATTTTGATTTAGGGGCCATGCTCTACGAGCAGATTCCAGTTCTTGGAAAGGTGATACGAACAATTAAAAAAGGGCTTGGGACATGAAAATCCTGATTACTGGGGCGACATCTGGAATAGGGAAACAACTGGCTCTTGATTATCATGCTGAAGGTCACGAAGTATGGGCCCTGGGAAGAAATGAAAGGGCGTTGGCGGAACTCAGTGATGCAGGTCTGCATACAGGCCAACTGGATCTCACTGACAGAGAAGCCGTTCTTGCCTGGTTTTCCAGGCTCCAGGTAGTGGACCTGGCCATACTCAATGCAGGTACATGCGAGTATATCGACCTTCCTGCATTTGACAGTGCGCTGATACAGCGGGTCATGAGGGCGAATGTGGAGACCGTCGCCATTTGCCTGGAAGCTGTTTTACCGGTGCTGCGCAAAAGCAGTCATGGCCATCTGGCTGTAGTTGGCAGTTCAGCCGCCTATCTGCCTCTACCTCGAGCAGAAGCATATGGTGCATCCAAAGCGGCTGTAGCCTATATGGTGGAATCATTGCGAATGGATCTCCACAAGGAGCACATTTCAGTCAGCCTTATCAGTCCGGGCTTTGTGAAAACACCTTTAACAGATCGCAACGATTTTCCCATGCCGTTTCGTGTAAGCGTTGAACGTGCCAGTGCATATATCCGTAAGGGGCTGCATAAAAGACGGGCTGAAGTTCACTTTCCAAAACGTTTTACTTATGTCATGAAGTTTTTTTCTCTGCTTCCTGGAGCACTGTGGAGCCGAATCGGTCAATGGATGGTGAGATCATGAGCACACAGAAGATCGCAATCATTGGTTCTGGTATCTCTGGTTTAAGTTGTGCCTACACGCTTGCCTCGCAACATGACATAACCGTGTATGAAGCTGCAGGGTATATCGGAGGACATACACATACTGTCCAGGTAGACAAGGGGGGCGAGATTACTGATGTTGATACAGGGTTCATTGTGTTTAACGACCGGACATATCCCCATTTCATTGGCCTTATGGAAAAGCTGGGAGTGGAGTACCAGCCGACGGAGATGAGCTTTTCCGTGCGAAATGATGCCGCAGACCTTGAGTATAATGGTAACAATCTGAACAGCCTGTTTGCCCAGCGTAGAAACGTGATTCGACCTGCATTTATCAGGATGGTGGCTGATATTGTTCGTTTTAATAAAGAGGTGTTGGCTGCTGCAGCAAAGGGTGAGATGCAGACCATAGGAGAGTTTCTGGCAACGAACAGGTATTCCACCCTGTTCAGGGAAAATTATCTCCTGCCCATGGTCTCGGCAATATGGTCCATGGGATTGGAAAGCTGCATGGATTTTCCTTTGGATTTTTTTGTTCGATTTTTTGATAATCACGGTTTGCTTAACATAACCAACAGGCCTCAGTGGTATACCATTGTTGGAGGGTCAAGCAGCTACATCAAACCGTTAACAGCTTCTTTTCAGGACCGTATCCGCCTGAACTCGCCGGTTCTCCGTGTGGAGCGTAACGAAAACAAGGTGAGCGTTGTGACTGACAGGGGGAGTGAGGAATTTGATCAAGTGGTCTTTGCCTGCCACGGTCCGCAGGCCCTTTCGCTCCTCAGTCAGCCCACCCAGGATGAACAAAATGTTTTGCAGGAGTTTACAACCTCAGAAAATACGGTCATTCTCCATACAGATATTTCCTTTTTGCCAAAGAGAAGACTTGCCTGGGCAAGCTGGAATTACAACATGGTCGATGCGGCGCAGGAACAAAGCACATTGACTTATCACATGAATATTCTGCAGCGACTGGATACGCGCCATAACTATCTGGTGACCCTGAATCAACACGTGCCCGAGCAACATATCCTTGGTACCTATACATACAGCCATCCGGTATATACCCAGGGTGCCATTCAAGCCCAGCAGCAGTGGGATCGTATTTCCGGGAAGAATCGCACCCACTTCTGTGGTGCCTATTGGTTCAACGGATTTCACGAAGATGGGGTCAGGAGTGGGCTGCGGGTTGCTGCTGCACTGGAGGACTCATAATGGAATCCTGCATGTATGTTGGTACTATCAGTCATCAGCGTCGTATACCTAAACAGCACAGGTTCCAGTATCCTTTTTTCATGTGGTTTCTGAACCTTGACACACTGGATAGTCTGCCTGATATGGGCAGATGGTTTTCCACATCAAAAGCAGCACTCAGTCGTTTTCACAGACCTGATTATTACGGCAATCCAAATAGTTCCCTTGCTGACGCCATTCGAGAACGCATGGCAGAATTAACCGGAAAGCCGGTTGAAGGTCAGGTGTTTGGTTTGCTGAATGTGCGAACCATGGGACTGTATTTCAGCCCGGTTAATTTCTATTATGGGTATGATCGAGCAGGGCATGTAAGCCATTTTCTGGCTGAAGTTTCAAATATACCCTGGAATGAGCGGCATCAATATGCACACACTGTTGAAAGCAGTCAGCTTACGCCTGATAATCCAAAACAATTTCACGTCTCTCCCTTTAATCCCATGGACCAGCACTATTCCTGGCAGCTCACTGTTCCCGGTGAAAACCTGACTGTACAGATAGATGTGAAAGATGAAAGGGGACACATTTTTACGGCGCGACTGCAGCTGGAACAACAGCCGCTTACCTTGCATTCAGTTCGCAGGGTTCTGTTGAAAAAACCATCCATGACACTGTTTATTGTGGCTGGTATTTACTGGCAGGCATTGAAACTCTATCTGAAGGGGGTTCCTTATATCCCATACGGAAAGGAGGTTACATGAGTGGGGACATAAAAATCACAGGGCATGAAACCATAGGGACACATCCGTTTTCTCTTACTCTCTGGATTCGGAATATATTCTTCAAAATGTTATCTCGCTTGGAGTATGGCCAAATCATCATTGAAGATCAAGGTAATCAGTGGAAATTTGGTAAAGAGTATCAGCTCTCTGCCCGGATTATAATCAACGATCCAGCTGCCTACAGAAAAATAGTCTTTGGCGGTTCCATAGGAGCCGGTGAAGCCTATGTGAATGGATTGTGGGATGCGGACGATTTGACCAATCTTGTACAGATCATGGCGCGCAACATGTTTCTGGTGGATAAAATGGAGCAGGGCTTTGCCTGGCTGCTCAGGCCTGTGGATTTTATTCAGCACTTCCTGAATGGCAACAGCAAAAGAAAAGCAAAACAGAACATCCTGGCCCATTATGACCTGGGCAATGAGCTGTATGAGGCCTTTCTAGACCATACTCTGTTATACTCTTCTGCGATATATCCTACAGCGGAATCTTCTCTGGAGGAAGCACAGCAGCATAAACTTGCAGTGCTCTGTGACAGGCTGGATCTGAAACCCGGAGACTCTGTGCTTGAAATAGGCACAGGGTGGGGTGGATTTGCCCTGTACGCTGCAGAGCACTATGACTGCCATATAACCACCACAACCATTTCCGATGCCCAATATGAAGAGGCGTCCAGACGGGTCGCAGATGCCGGGCTGGAAAATCGTGTAACCCTGCTGCAGCAGGATTACAGGGATCTCACCGGCCAATATGACAAGCTGGTAAGCGTGGAGATGATAGAGGCCGTGGGGCACCGTTTTCTTCCAGGATTTTTCAAAAAATGCGGGGAATTATTAAGGCCAGGCGGCACGATGGTTCTGCAGGCGATCACTATCAGAGATCAGAAATATAACCAGTACCGCAGGGGAGTTGATTTTATTCAACGTTATGTATTTCCAGGGGGATGTCTGCCATCGATCAGCAGAATGGTGGAACTGCTTGCAACAGAGACAGATATGGTAGTTCGCAAAATTGATGATTTTGGACATGATTATGCCAGAACTCTGGAAGATTGGTTGCAGCGTTTCCGGGAAACCTATCCTGAGTTAAGAAAAAAAGGCTATGATGAAACCTTTAAGCGACTTTGGGAGTTTTACCTCTGTTATTGCCGGGGAGGCTTCCTTGAACAGACTATCAGTGTTGCACATGTCGTTGCGACCAGACCTTAATGGCAGCATGTTCGGGTTCCATGAAAAATTTGCTCAACGTGCTCCTCTATCAATGTATTTGGTTTCTCTCTGTCCTGGGAGGAACCACCGGTGCTGGCTGCAGCCTGGTGCTGGTTATGTTGCATCTTGTTTTCACGGATAAAAAGTGTACTGATTTGTGCCTGATGGGGTTCATGCTGGTGACAGGTTTACTGGTTGACGGCATATTGACCTGGGTTGATTTTTTCACCTTTTACGCTCCGGCATACCCTATCCCTTTCTGGCTTATGGTGCTGTGGATTGGGCTGGCTATTACACCCGGGCACAGTCTGGCCTGGATGCAGAATAAACCCCTGCTTTCCCTGTTTTTTGGTGCTGTTGGAGGGCCTGCTGCGTACTGGGCAGGCGTTCGGCTTGATGCAGCTGCATTTAACTGGCCGCTATCATATTCACTGGTGACATTGGCTATCATTTGGGGATGCCTGTGGCCACTGGTCATGCGGATGACAGTACTCATTGAAGGGCGTTGCCGCAGGTATACCTCATCTTTGTGATAGTTTTCATTATCATTTTTCAGACTTTCTCCTCCTGTTGTCTGTTTGCTTTACAGGCTTACAGTGTAGACATGATAACAGTACTTGAATACAACAAGGAGAGAACATGAACTTGCATACCTATTTTTCAGACCAGACAGGGTTAGGCGTTTTATCCACCACAAATGCAAGGGGCGAAGTTAATGGTGCCGTTTACGCCACACCCCATGTAACAGGACCAGACACCATAGCCTTTATTATGAGGGATAGATTGACCAGGGCAAACCTGAAAGAGAATGCCAGGGCGCATTATCTCTTTGTGGAAAATGGACAGGGATTTGCCGGTGTCCGTCTGCATTTGACCATGATTGAGGAAGTGCAGGATGACGAACTGATAGACTCTCTGTCTCGAAGAAAATTAAGGACAGCAAAAGCAGACGGCGAGAGGTTTTTGGTTTCGTTTAAGGTAGATAAAGCCCTTGAGTTGATAGGAGGGGATGAGATAGGGATTCCAGAGGAGGCACATTAATTGTAACCATCCACTATGTACGGTAGCCAGGTCATGTATATACGCAGTCTTGGCTACCGGTTACCATCAATGTATTGTTCTGGCATATCGAGGAGTAAAGAGACCGGGGGATTACCCTCGGTCCAGTACGTAATACGGTTGTAGTTTCCTTTGCAGTTGTTTGTACAGATCAGCCACCCATGGAGGATGCTGTTTCAGCAACGGTTCAAGATTGGCCTCTATACCAAGATTGGTGGGTGCTATAAGCACTTCTATGTTGTCAATCCCAACAGTATTGGCAAGAATAAACAGTTCTTCTATGGCCTTGTCTCCCATGGCCAGACAACCGACGGAAAGAGTCTTGCCATGTATGAAAATGTTGGACCCTGGCGTATTTCTGCCTTCCATTTTGGCATATTTCCAATCAAAAGAATTGGGGTAATTCAGTTTCATGGAAAGGTGGTAGCTGCTGTTGGGGTTAAGGCCTTCGATGGTGTAGATTCCCTCAGGAACCTGTTTGTCACCTTCTCGCAGTTTGGGACCCAGGTGACCACTGGCCCCCTTGATAGGGTAGGAGTGAATCAGGTTGAATGGCTGGCTGTCTGGTGATGCCCAGAGGTCGAGCGTCTTGGTATCCTTAAAGGCAATCAAGGTTATCCTGGCTGGAGGATAAACACTGCCTGCCCGCTGAAAGTATTCCTGTAAACGTGTTTCTGCCTGTTCCCCATAGAGATCCACTACATCTTCAATAGATCGTTTTCCTTTTAACTCAAGGTATTTAGGGTGCCAGATGGAACGTCCGTATTGATAAAATAAAAATGAAGAGCATATTAGTGTAGCGATCAGTGTTTGTATCATGATGCGTACGTTCTTGTTAGCCAAGGAAATGAACCTCTTGTTAGTTATGGACAGACACTATGTAAGATGTTTTGCCTGCCTCTTACCCGGAGTTGCCGCAGTTTTTTTCTGTAATGAACCGTGGCGCACAGTGGTGTTTTCCGCTATGACAGCAGGCAGGGAACGCCCTTTTATTTTAAGAATATCTGCTGCCATGGTGTTGGCCACTTCACTCTTTGGGAAACCGCATTCCTCGCTGAGGTAGGTAAAAAGCAATTCAGCCATACGTTTGAGCGAGATCTGCCAGGTAGACAGTGTTGCCTGGTACAGCCATCTGGAAAAGCGGAGAAAGCCTCCATAAACATCTTGATCCGGCCATAGTAAGCGGACACTTTCATTAAAGTTACCGCTATTATACAGGAGATCCCAGAACCTGGCCATGCGTTTCAGATCCTGCATGGCAGTAAAATCAATCATATCGTTTGCCAGTATTTCATAAGGAGGATAGGGCAGGTATTTCATGCCGTGCCTGGCATCATGGCGATCAAGGGTGGTGCCGGAGAGTTTTTTCAATACCCCAAGCTGGATCTCCGCCCTGGTGAGACTGGCCAACCGATTCAGGTTGTGGCCAAAGCTTTCCGCGCTTTCACCGGGCAACCCGATGATAAGGTCCACATGGAGATGGGCATGGGTTTCTGTCTCAAGAAAATGAAGGTTTGTCTGTATTTTTTCCATGTCCAGACGGCGGTGGATGGAAGCTGCAACGTCGGAATTCAAGGTCTGAATTCCAACTTCCAGTTGCAGGGTGCCTGGAGGAAATTGCCTGAGTTTTTTCCGTAAAGTGTTGGGGAAATGTTCTGGAACTACTTCAAAGTGGACAAGGTAGGGAGGTTCTTTTTCCAGAAAAAAGTCCAGAATCGGTTCGACCCGCTGAATGCTCAGGTTAAAGGTGCGGTCAATGAATTTGATATTACGGGCTCCCCGCTGCCAGAGCGTTTCCAATTCTGCCAGAAATTGGTCCAAGTCAAAATAGCGTACCCGTTTGTCCATGGAGGATAGGCAGAACTCGCAGGAAAAGGGACAGCCCCTGGAAGCTTCAACATAGATAACTCGATGGGCAATATCCTGGTCAGTATAAAAGGCATACGGCATTTTCAGGGTATCCAGCGCGGGTGGTTCAGCCATAAGAACTCTGGGAAAATTGTTTTCACCCGCAAGCTGTGCTGCGCATAATTCGAAAAAAGCCTGCTCCCCTTCTCCGCAGACAATGTGATCAGCCAGGGAAAAATCCAATCTGTGAGGAAAATGGCTGACCTCGGGGCCACCAAGGACGAGCAGCACCTCTGGAGCAATGGCCTTGAGGATTCTGACCAGTTGCTCACATTCCCGTCCATTCCAGATATAAACACCCAGGCCGATTATGGCAGGGTTTTGCGCCAGTATTTTTTCGGCAATATCTGTGAGTTGATCGGAAACGGTGAATTCCTGGATAACGGTTTGATCCTGCAGTTGCTGGAGGTTTGCGTAGAGATAGCGTAAGCCGATATCAGCATGGATATAACGGGCATTCAGAGTGGTGAGAACAATAGCTGGCATGGGGGAGTTGACTCTCTGCTCCCGGAAGATATCTTTCCGGGAGCAGGGGTGATTATTAGTGTTTGCTGAGAATCTGGCGCAATACCTTCTGCAGAATACCGCCATGGCGATAGTAGTCTATCTCCATGTCATTATCCAGGCGGACTGTGGCAGGAAATTCAAAGGTCGACCCATCAGCTTTATTTACCAGGACATCAACTGTACAACATGGGGTGATCTCCTGGTTTAAGCCAATGATAGAGATCGTCTCTGAGCCGGTAATACCCAGGGATTCGGCAGAGCTTTCTTCTGCAAACTGTAATGGCAGGACGCCCATGCCGATCAGATTGGAACGGTGAATACGTTCAAAAGAAACAGCAATGACAGCCTGTACACCGAGCAATTTGGTGCCTTTTGCAGCCCAGTCCCTGGAACTGCCTGTGCCATAATCTTTACCGGCAAGAACCACCAGGGGAACGTTTTTTTGCTTGTATGCCATGGCAGCATCGTAGATGGACATTTCCTGGTCTTCAGGCATCAGCCTGGTATACCCGCCAATACCTTCGACCATGGTATTGTTGATACGGATATTACCAAAGGTACCGCGCATCATGACTTCATGGTTGCCGCGTCTGGAGCCGAAGGAGTTAAAATCCTCAGGCTTGACACCTTGGTCCTGTAGGTATCTACCAGCAGGACTGTCCGGGCCGATGGCACCAGCAGGAGAAATATGATCCGTGGTGATGGTGTCTCCAAAAAGAGCGAGGATGCGCGCATTGTCGATATCGCTTATGGGTTCTGGTTCCACAGGCAGGTCAACAAAAAATGAGGGCTCACGGATATAGGAAGATTCAGGGTCCCATGGAAACAGGCTGGAATCACCGCCATGGAGATTTTGCCAGTTTTCATCGCCGTCAAATACCGAAGCATAGCTGTTGATGAAAAGATCTGGTGTTACTGCGCTGCTCACCACGTCATCAATTTCTTCGCGGGTGGGCCAGATGTCTTTCAGGTACACCGGATTGCCATCCTTGTCTTTGCCCAAAGGATCAGCATCCATGTTGATGTTGATAGATCCAACCAGGGCATAGGCGATTACAAGTAGAGGCGAGGCCAGATAGTTGGCCTGGATGAGGGGGTGGATGCGGGCCTCAAAATTGCGGTTACCACTGAGAACTGAGGCGGTTATCAGGTTTTTCTCATTGATGGTCTTGGCCACCTGGTCATCCAGTGGCCCGCTGTTGCCTATGCAAGTGGTACAGCCATAGCCGACTACATTGAAACCAAGAGCTTCCATGTCTGTGAGGAGTCCGCTTTTTTCCAGGTATTGGGTAACAACCCGTGAACCTGGTGCCATACTGGTTTTTACCCAAGGCTTGGTTTTCAGACCCAGTGCGGCTGCTTTGCGTGCCAGCAGACCTGCACCAATCATGACATCCGGGTTGGACGTATTGGTGCAGCTGGTAATTGCCGCAATGACCACCGCGCCATCTGTGAGGCAATCTTTGTCTCCAAGTTTGAGCGAGCACTCCACAGGCTTGGTGCCACAGGTAGGACAGCCGTCCATATTACCGGCATCAATGGATTCCTCTTTTTCAGAAAGTTGACCGGAAAACTGTTTGTTGAAATCCGGTGAAACCTCTGAAAGCAGTAGCAGCTCCTGCGGTCTTCTTGGACCGGAAAGGGCAGGTTTGACCGTGGCAAGATCGATTTCATAGGTTGTCGAGTATTCCGGCTCAGGTGCGTCCGGGGTATAGAACATGCCGGCTGCCTTGAAATAATCTTCCACCAGCTGAACCAGCTGCGGATCGCGTCCACTGTTCTGCAGAAAACGAACAGTGACTTCATCAACAGGGAAAAAACCCATGGTAGCGCCGTATTCCGGGGCCATGTTGGCAATGGTGGCTCGATCAGGGAGACTCAGGGTCTGAAGTGCTGGGCCGAAATATTCCACAAATCTGCCGACAACTCCTTTTTCTCGTAGAAAACGGGTAATGGTCAGCACCAGGTCTGTGGCGGTTGTTCCGGCTGGCAAGGTACCACTCAGACGCATTCCAACAACATCCGGGATTTGCAGGGTATATGGTTGTGCCAGAAGCACGGCTTCTGCTTCGATACCGCCTACACCCCAGCCCATAACACCCAAGCCGTTAATCATGGTGGTGTGGGAGTCGGTACCCAGAACACTGTCTGGATAAACAATGTCCTGTCCGTCCAGGTTGCCGGTTTGAGCAACTGAGGCAAGATATTCCAGGTTGACCTGGTGGACGATGCCCGTTCCCGGAGGGACAACACGAAAGTTTTTGAACGCCTTTTGTCCCCAGTGGAGCATGACATAACGTTCCACATTACGCTCCATTTCTCTTTGTACGTTGAAAGCAACGGCTTCGTTATTGCCATAGCGATCTACCTGGATGGAATGGTCAATGACCAGATCAACGGGGATAAAGGGGTTCATGTCTGCCGGATCGCCTCCATTACGGGCAACAGCTGAACGGAGTGCGGCCAGATCAACCAGCGCAGGAACCCCGGTGAAGTCCTGAAGAACTACACGGCTGGGCATAAAAGGAATCCCGCGTTGCGGGGTGGCTTCAGGTCTCCAGGAGAGCAGGGCAAGCAGGTCATCCCGGTCCACCAGGCCCTGGTGGGAATAGCGCAGAAGATTTTCCAGCAGAACCCGGAGGGAGTAAGGAAATCTGGAGATGGGTCCAAACTCACTTTGATCCAGGGCAGAAAGTGCGAAATGGGTATATGTCTTTCCCTGGGATTCGAACTGTTGCCGGGTATCAAATGAGGATAAATCAATCTGTTGGGCCATGGATGTACCTCTTATGTGGTGTTCTCCGAAAGAGGGGATACGCAGATCCCCCAGGATTGTTTTTACATTATTGGCTTTGGCTGAAACGACTGGTTAAGCTACGTATACATTATACGCGTGAGTACACCTAGTGTGTACTACAAACCTAAAGGAATATGAACGTTCACTTTAACAGGATGCTATTTTTTGTAACCAAAGCCAGGAACTAGAGTAAACATTCCGAAACTGATCACTGGGATATCTGCAGCCATATTTTCGTGTACATGATAATTGTAAGTGATTTCTGGTACCCCTGGTTCGTACAAGCGTGATTGTTCGCGGGTAATCACGATCATGCAAATATAGGGTGCCTGTAATCACTTACAACATTCCCTCAGGCTCAGTCTTCCTGGTTAAGAAAAGGGTAATCGGTGTAACCTCTATGATCACCGCCATAAAACGTTTCTCGATCATATGGCGTTAACGCTACGTTCTGGGCAAATCGTTCAACCAGATCAGGATTTGAGATATAGTGACGGCCATAGGCTACCAGATCACACTCGTTGTTTTCCAGCCATTGGATACCAGAGGCCCGGTCATGTCCACCAGCCGAAATGATGGCCTGGTTAAAATACGGTCTGAATTTTCCTGAAGTCAGGTCGGTATTTGGTTCCTCCAGATCTTCGTTTCCCATGACTCGAGGTTCAACAATGTGGAGGTAGCAGATATTCAGCTTGTTCAGCTCGGTGGCTAAAGTTGAAAATGTGCGAAGTCGGTTGGACTCTTCCATGCCGCCGAACATACCGCTTGGCGACATACGGTAGCCAACACGGTCTGCTCCCCAGACAGAAGCCACTGCTTTGGTAACTTCCAGAGGAAATCGCAGGCGGTTTTCCAGGGATCCTCCATACTGGTCATTTCGTATATTGCTGCCATCGCAGGTAAACTGCTCTAGAAGGTAGCCGTTGGCACCATGGATCTCAACACCGTCAAAGCCGGCTTCCAGTGCAAGCTGTGACCCTATCCGGAATTCTTCGACAATAGCCGGAATTTCAGCTGTCTCCAGGGCCCTTGGTAACGGGTGCTCTTTAACGCCTTCTGCGGTAACAGCAAAACTACCGGAAGAAAGGGCTGAAGGTGCGACAGGTTGGGCGTTGCCTGGAAGCAGATCAGGATGGGATTGTCTACCCACATGCCACAACTGCAGAAAAATACGCCCGCCGGTGTCATGAACTGCCTGAGTTACCGGCAACCATCCTTTGGCCTGTTCTTTGGTATGAATGCCCGGAGTCGCATAATACCCATATCCCATGGGGGAGACTGGGGTTGCTTCAGCAATGATCAAGCCCGCAGTCGCGCGCTGTCTGTAGTATTCTGCATTGAGTGGCTGAGGTACGTTGCCGGGCATGGAGGCTCTCATTCGGGTGAGCGGCGCCATGACAACGCGGTTGGGCAGGGTAAGAGGACCAAGTTGAAAAGAGGTGAGTAGCGGATTATTGTTCTGTGTGTGTGCCATAAAACCTCCTGAAGAGAGACGATATTCCGTGGGAA
The DNA here is from genome assembly GCF_000429945.1 of Desulfogranum japonicum DSM 18378. Taxonomy (GTDB): domain Bacteria; phylum Desulfobacterota; class Desulfobulbia; order Desulfobulbales; family Desulfobulbaceae; genus Desulfogranum; species Desulfogranum japonicum. The sequence continues at coordinate 110,923 of NZ_AUCV01000017.1, forward strand.
TCGTTGAGTTATGTCGGCGTATGCCATGGTTTTCAGGGGTGCATGCTCTTATGCAAAGTCATGTACAATGTGAACCGGTATTTTCTCGTATGTACCCGGAAACTGGTTGTTTGCGAACATCTTTCTGGTAAGCTTCCGGGCACATACAAGCCAACCTCGTTCAGGAAGTTGCCTTGTGATGCTAGTTGGCAAAAGCAATAACACCGGTGCAGATAAGGCAGCACCGGTGTTTTTCATTAACAAAATATACCGCAGCTTATTCGGACCGCAGAACCACGTAATGGCTGTATTCACCCGCACGTACCCGGAACAGAACCTGGTTTTTGTTGCGGGATGCATCCAATGCTGCTTTCAGTTCATCCATACTGTGAACGCGTTTTTTGTTTACCTCTTCAATGAGTTGGCCGGACTGCAGTCCAACCCGAGCTGCTGCACTATCTGGGTCAACATCGGCAATAAGTACACCCTGGCCTTCTTCGTAACCGAACTCTTTGGCTACTTCCGGGGTAAGGTCCTGAAGGCTTAAGCCAAAGGTTTTATAAGCGTCTTCTTTTGCAGGAGAGCTGCTTATCTTGGCCATGTCAGAGGGTTGTTCCCCTATGGTGACTGTTATGTCTTTGTTTTTACCATCCCGGATGAGGCCAAAGGTAACGTCGGTCTCTGGAGCGGTCATGGCCACTTTGTTTCGCAGATCTGCCACATTGTGCAGTGGTGCACCATTGAGAGAAACAATGACATCTCCCTGCTTCAAACCTGCCTTTTGAGCTGGGGAGCCGTCGGTGACCTCTGAAACCAATACACCTTTTGTGTTATCCAGATCAAAAGATTTGGCCAGGTCTTCATTCATATCCTGAATCATGACACCCAACCAGCCTCGAACTACCTTGCCTGAGGATATCAGCTGTTCTTTAATGGATTTTGCCATATTGATAGGAATGGCGAATCCGATTCCCATGTAACCGCCACTTCGGGAAAAAATCGCTGTGTTTATACCCACGACCTCACCGCGGATATTAAGAAGAGGCCCACCGGAGTTGCCTGGGTTGATGGCTGCATCGGTCTGGATAAAGTTTTCATAGTCAGCAATGCCAACCCTGTTCCGGCCTTTGGCACTGACAACGCCAACAGTAACAGACTGGCTAAGCTCAAAAGGGCTGCCTATGGCAATCACCCACTCTCCAACCTGTAGTTTCTCAGAATCTCCAAGAGGGAGAACAGGTAAGTCCTTGGCATCGATTTTTATCAATGCAACATCAGATTGAGGATCGGTACCTATGACTTTAGCTGGAAATTCCCGTTCATCATCCAGGCGGACAGTTATTTTATCTGTGTCTGAGACAACATGGTTGTTGGTAAGTATATAGCCATCAGAGGCAATGATAAAGCCGGATCCGGCACCTTTTTGATGATACTGACGTGGCTGTTGCTTGTTGTGCGGTTGTTGACGGAACTGAGGGCCGAAAAAACGTTCAAATAAAGGATCGTTAAAAAAATCAAGAGGATTGGTTTGTTGACCTGCTACTGATTTTTCAACGCCAATGTAGACCACTGCCGGTGACGCCTTTTTAACAACGGAGGTGAAAGCCTTGGCGGAGCGGTCGAGGAGGGCGATATCAGCATCGTCCTGTGCAACAGCTGATAGACTGCTTCCAATGAGCAGTGTGAGACATACAAGGATGGACGTCCAGATGTTTCTCCTTCTCAGTGCTGGTTGTTGTTGGTTCATGAGATAGTTCTCCAATAGATACGTTGTGATTTCCTTATTGTGGTTTGATAAGTATATGCAAACCACATACTTGTCCGGTGCAACAGGCGAACAAAAGCAAATACTGCTCATATAATTATACCGCTCCAGGGGTTCGTCAAGGTGCGTCGTCTGAACAGGGATGGCCTGGCAAGCCATAGCCATCCTTGCACGGTAGCTAAGAGCTGAGGAAAAAATACATTTTCCAATCTTGTTGGTCTCTCAGTTCATCCTGAACAATTTTTGGCTAGTGTCTGTCCTGAAATGAGGATTTTTGCTTAAAGTTTAGGTAAGCGAGGAACGAGACTCCGAAAAGACCATTGATGGACAGGCAATGGCTAATTGTTCTTTTCTGCGCCCTCATGACATGCTCAGAGCAAGTGACCTGGGGGAGTTACCTCGGTAGGCAGATGAACGATCACAATAAACACGATTCTCCCGTGATTCTTCCTTCTTCAATATCAACGAAAGCTTTGGATGATCGAGAGTGTCATATCCAAAATCAACAGGATAATGTTGCAGCCAGGTGCAGCATCTTTCCAACGCGCTTATTTCTTCATTGTGGCGCAAATGGAATTCGGCAACTCCTGTTTTGGGCATTGTACAAGTTTGACAACAGCTTAATTATTCAGTATTTTTTAAGGTTCTTTGCTATGAAAGCAGAGTGCTCAAAGAGCCTGTCATTTGCCTCCTGTCATGCATGCTTTTTGGAATGCCAAGAGGTGTTGCATTATTATACATTGTTATGTGTTTGCTTGAAAGAGTCAGGAAAATGCGGGGTAGTATTGAAGCCGGTATAAAGATATATCAGAGATATAAGAGCGTTATGAAATATTTTACCTTTTTGGTTGTGTGCGCAGTACTTGTCGCAAATGTTTATGTGAAACAAGCAGCAGGTGCTGGCCAGGAGCCGTATTTTGATGAGGCTTATAATATACGCAAGGTTAAACCTTATGATAATGATAGGCTGGCGTATTACATAGAAATACCAAAAATATGGACTGCTGATAGGGTTTCATCCAAGAGCAAAGAGCTCGCAGCAGAACTCAAACCACTTGGATTGTATAATCATGTCGGTAAGGTACCTAACACCCTCTCTCAAATCCAGGTGGTTGCGGCAGCCCTTGAATCAGATGTAACGCCCTTGAAATTCATTCAGTTTTATCTCAGGCAGGTTTCAAAAGTTAACAAGATACATATCCATTCAATCACGCCAATAGATGACTATCGTGCCAAGGCTTCCCTGAATTGGGAGGTACAGGATACCCCTTTTAACGGTGAGGTGTTCATAACTATCAGCAACGATCGCAACCGTGTTTTTATTGTTCAAGGGATGAGCAATGAAAAAAGTATGGAAGAATGGAGCTTGCAATGCGATTATATCTTTCGTTCGTTTCAAATCATCAATAACGCAGCCGTTTGAAACGTGGTAAAAATTGCCGCAATGATACTCTATTTTGAAACCTGCCATGACGGTGCTTTATAGATACTGCCAAACAAGGGCCGCGGGAAAAATCATTTTCCAATCCTGTTGATTTTTTAACTCATCCTGCGCGATTTTGGGCTAATGAGTATTTCCCGCGGTCCTGAGACTCTGGACCTGTGAACAGGACCGGTTCTCCAAGATTATTAGAATTTATAGCTTAACATGGCACCTGCTGTGATTGATTCAGTGTCAAAAAAATCAATATTACTATCCCCTTTGCTCAAGCTCACCAGGATGGTGGCTGCCCAGTCTTTGAAGTCAAATGGGGCCATATAGGTGGTTGCCAGCTCGAAGCCGTATTCGTTGTTTTCTCTGGTTTCATTGAAGATCGGATGGACCTCGTCATATTCGCTGTAGCTGTAATGAACTCTTGGAGTAATCATGACACGACCTGTCAGGTACCTGGCTTCCAGATCGAACTTGTACTTACTAAATGAGTTTGCGTCGCCATCGTACTCACCTTTTCGCAGGCTGATCCGAGGGCGTATCTCAAGGTGCTGGGTAACCTGGATGGAGTAGTTGGCGTTGATGGCGTAGACTTCTCCGTCTCGCGCGAGGCTTGGCATGATTTCCCCTATAAGGTCATCGTCTACATTATCCTGCATGTAAACCATGTTGACTCGCAGGCCGGTGCCTGCGATGCGGTTGAATCCCATCTTTATACCGTATTTGGGGCTTGCGGTTTCCTCCCGACTGACTTCAGTAAGATAAGGGTTTTCCCAGGCTTCTTCGAAAGGGGAGACGAACAGACTGGTATCCAGAACACCGCCGGGAATGGACTGGGAGAAGCCGAAATTGAGGGCCATGCTACCTGCTTCGTCTATGGGGGCATCAGCATTGAAATAGAGCTTGGTTCCTTCTGTTGCGCCGATTGTCCAGGTGGCCTGGGGCAACAGTACCAGTATCACTGTGGTTTCCTTGTCTGCAGCATTATCGAGAGAATCAATCCTGCTTTCAGAGCTGTTGGGGTTGAGGTTGTTGGCACTGTTGATGAAGATGGTACCCATGTTTATGGAACCGGTGAAAGAATTAGTTTCTTCTGCAACTGCGTAACTTGTGAGGGCAAGAAAGCCGCAGCTGAGCGCAAGGATAAGGTCTCTTTTTCTCATGATACATTTCATAGGTTTTGTCATTAGTCAGTGGTGGGCTGGAAAATATCCTGTAAGTAATCAAACGTTCCCTTGGGCGCATTGACCAGGGACGTCACGAGGTCTGGAAAGGCCTGCCATCTCCGGGTAAGTTGCTCTTCTGTCCAGGGGTGAATTCCTCTATCAGTCAGAAAGTGAATGGCGGAGAGGAGAAATTCTGAACATTCCAGGGGGTGGCTGGTTGAGAAAATTCCCTCATCGCATCCCTCTTCAATCAACCTGGCATAAAGTGGTGCCTGCCGTATCAGAATCTGCGAGAGAAGACGGATATGCATGCCGGTGTTTGCAGTCTGGTGCAGATCCTCTAAAAAGTCCTCATGCCCTTCTGGAGGATGGGATGAGGACATCACCAGAAGGTGGAGTCTTTCCAGCACAGTACCTTGATGGGAATCGTAAGCCTCTTGTAATCTAGCTTGTTCATCTTCCGCAATGCTGCAGACCACCGCTTCCAACAGGTCTTCCTTGGAACTGAAATAATGGTAGATAGTACCCTTGGCAATGTTGAGAGTCTTCATAACTTGGGCCATCGTGGTGTTGTCATAGCCTTTTTTCAGAAAAAGCTGACATGCAGCGCTAATAATTTCATTCTTTCTTTCTTCTGGTTTTTTTACAATCCTAACCATACGGCCTCTAAGACATCTATTGACAGAAAATATATGAAAAGACACGTTCCCCTAAGATAGAGTTTTTTCAAAAAAATCATAAGTGGAGGTAGTGTCAACGCCTTTTTGTGTTGCACACACTGTCTATTCAGGACTCTTTACTGTCTTAGTACTTGATTTTTTACGAGGTCTTTCAGGCATGGTCTCCTCTATTTGACCCCAGGAATAAGAGACAATATCTTAAGACCGACCGTCGGTCAATATTTGTTTGAAAAAAATGCTCTCCGCGTCATTGGTACAGATTCTATGCAGATGGACTGAAATTTTTATTGTGAATATATCTGGGAGTTTTCGTTTGGCTGCTCTCGAACGAAAATCCTCTTTTATGAAGAGGTACTTGGAGGTTGTAGGGAATAGTTTTTTCAGATTAAGGTATTTCAGAAAAGAATTGCGCAGTCATATGTATAGCATAACAATGTTATTTTTCTGAAATAACAAATATATAGGAAATGGATTGCATAGGACATCCTTTTGGTCACTAATAATAAGGGTCACGGAAAAAATAGATTATCCAATCTTGCTTGTCTCTCAACTCGGTAACGTCGTCGGGTCAATGGCTCAATACGGCCAATATGGAACCATTGACGCGACGACGTTACCAAACCGATATCCTACGTAATTTTTAGATATGTATTATTTTCCGCGCCGCTAACCTGATTGTAACTGGTCGGCTCGCATGTAATTCATTGATTTGATTTACATTATAGCGTGAGGTGGTTTTACTGTTTCATATGTATGATGACAGTTTTTTTACCGTTACCCACAGGAAAAAAGAGGCTCCTTGAACTATGTGATTGTCCGTTACTGTCAGTCACTGTAACATCCGGTGTTGTTTGAAAGTTGATTGTTCCCGCTAAGGGAGTGTTGTTATAGGTAGTAACTAGGACAACGTATGATGTATCTTTGGATAAATTCGCAGTTATTTTTGATAATGGCCAGGAAACACCACCATCATCATCGCATGTTATGAGATTATTAGCAGGGTTTTCAGGGTCAAAGGTCGGGCTATACAGTGCAATAAAAGTATCTATTGCACTTGATGGCGCGATCGTCTCTATGTCATGGCTGGCTGTATTGAGAGCATAAATCTGTTGGCTTGCAAAAGAATGCGACCCAAGTATAACTGGACATTTAGGATTACTCGCTAAAGAGTATTGAGTACCACCTTCTGGAATTAGCGTTAAGGGTGCATCTGTTATGTCTATAGTAAACGTATTTGCTTCGGTTAACTTTAAGTTGAAATTATTTGCTGTCGCTATCTGTGGTGAAAAAAATAAAATACTAAGTAGTAATATTCTTATAATGATCATGTTTGATATTTCTCCTACTAAAAAAATAATTAAAAAACTAGAGAATAACTATAGTAGTTATGTAACTATATGTGGAAAATATCATTTATAATGAAAATATCCCAGGTAATGCCTATCTTATTTTTAAACAATAAATATACCATATACACAAAAAACGGCTGGCTAAAAAATATGTGTAATGCCATGTTTTTTTAAAGTTGAATAATACCCATGGGTTGGAGTCCCTTGGAGCAATAGAACAGACCTGTTCGTGAGTGATCGCAAGGGCCTCACGAATCTCCCACAGGTTGCTTACCTGCAAAAAAGTCGCGTTTGTCCCAATATGAAGTCAGAGACCCGTAACAGCATGGAGGAAAGGGAAACCAGGAAGATACAGCCTTCAGTGATCAGCTACATCGGCTCTCATCTTTTTTGTGGATTCTGCCGATAGAGCAAAAAATCCCAATGCAACTGATTGTTGCGAAAACAATCATTCCCCAATGCATACTGCTCATAAATGCCTGTTGAGTTTCAGTGGTGATACTTGTGTGCCCCATAAAGTGCTCTATTAGGTATGTCGAGATTCCCATGCTGGTCAGCATGCCGAGAGACCTGGCTATGGCAGTCAGGCTTGAGGCCATTCCATAGAGCTCTTTGGGGACAGAGTTCATAATGAGTGTGGTATTGGGCGTGGAGAACAAAGCAAAACCCAAGCCCATGACAAGAAAAATCGAAACGATCAGTGAGATGGAGCTGTGTGCATCTATCTGGCCAGCCATGAAAAGAGAAATGGCGCATAGGCCCATTCCAAGTGTTGCCAGCTTGCCTGGATAAATACGATCTGCCAGTTTGCCTGCGCCTGGAGACAGAAGGCATTGGACCAGGGTCTGAATCATTAAAAGCAGCCCAGCATGTTCAGGCGAAAGTCCTTTAATACTCTGCAGATACAGACTGAAAAAAAAGATAATACCGAAACTTGCAGCATAATTGAGCAGTGCCGCCACAATACTGAGACTGAAGGGGCCGTTTTGCAGGAAAAATGTAACGGGAAAAACCGGAGAATTGGTCTTTGTTTCAAACAATACAAAAATGACAGCCCCGGCACAGGTGAGAAGTAACAGGGCTGAAGACCAGTTGCCCACCCATTCCCTGCCTGTCACGCTTATAGTAAGACAGGTCAGGGTCAAGGCGAAAAGGGCACTGCCGGTGATATCGAGTGTGCGGTTCCTCTCACCCCACCACTCGCTGCCTCGCAACGAATAATAACTCAACACCATGCCAAGCAGTGAAGCTACGGAAGAAAACCAGAAAATAGCCTGCCAGCTCATATATTTCACCAGTAAACCGCTCAAGGCAGGGCCTGCAGATAGCCCGGCATATACGAAGGCAATGATTATGCCCATGGCCCGTCCGCGGCGTTCCGGCGGAACGATCGAAGACAGAATTGCAAAGGAGGCTGTGGTGATCAAAGCAGTCCCCATTCCCTGTAAGAGTCGTAAAGCAAGAAATATTTCAATATTCGGACTGAAGGTGATGACCGCTGTAGTGATCAGAAACAGTACAATGCCTTTAAAGAAAATATTTTTACGACCATACAGGTCGGCCAGTTGCCCTGACGGCAAGAGAAGACAACCTAATCCCAGAAGATACATCATGCTGGCCAGGCTAAGCTGAAAAGTGGTGGCCTGGTAGTACTTTCCAATAGCGGGAAGAGCGACGTTGACCCCGGCGGCGAGGAATGGTGTAATAAACTGGACTATACAAATGACGATCAGTGCAATTTTGCTGTTTACGGGCGGATTTTTTTCCATTTCAGTATTCCAAAACAGGGAGTGCAGATGGAGAAAATTCAATCCTTTGCACAGTTCAGTATTTGATAGAGGTCATTGCACTCTTATGAGTGCCTTTTGCTGCTTAACGGGTGGCCTGTTATTCCCTTCTATCAAGTTTTCAGGCAGCTTGTATATAAAATACCCATTTAAAAGCATTTGTAGCTAGCTGGCACTAAAAAACATATTTTCCATCTCCGGAGGCAAAAACTTTCTGCACTGTAGATTCTCACAAAATGGGCTATGTGCAGTATCCTGCGGGAGCCATTATCTATCGCAACGGTATAATACGAAGGCTTACCACCTTTACTGGCGCATACATTGGCGGAACCGGTTCAATAGACCCCGGACCTGAGCCGACAGTAGGGATTTATGGTATAGAAGGGTCCAAAGCAGGTGCTGCTTCTGCTGCTGTGTTCATGAGCCATCGTGTCATCCGGCCAGATAGCACAGGACATGCTAAGGTTATACGTCAGTGTATGGCGACACGAAACTTTTTGCATTGCATCTCCTGGCGCTCAGTGAGTAGAGTACATTATTCAGAATAACGTTGCTCTGTCCTGGTAATTCTCTGTCTAGCGGATTGCAAGCTTCTACTATTGTTGGCATGGAGAGAGATGATATCCTTTCTTTGCTTGACTCAGGCGAACTTCGTCATTTTGGCCCAGACTTGAACATTCTTAACTATGTCTGCAATCCACGAAACGAGGATGGCAGTATTAATCAGAATTTGGATTGCCTCAACAGGTTTAATCTGGCGGTGTATGAACAATGCCACGTTCCGGTATCCAGAGCTGGCACTAAAAAGCTACCCGTTCCCCTGGAGGAATTCCCACAACTTTTTATCACAATGACCAGGTTGCATACTGCAGAGTATGATGGTCCGTTTCTTGATATGTTCCTGAAGCGGATTTTCAATTCAGGGTATAGTTCGGAAGACCTTTCCACCAATGGCCTGGTGTGTCTGCGCTCTGTTGTTATGGACCCCTTTATGCCTTTTGCGGAAAGTGGCGATTTTTTCAGGACAATTACCAGCCAGCTGGGCGCAGTTCTGGATAGTTTAGTAGTACGTCGGAGCACAACAAGGTGATTTTTCGGACTACAAGGGCAAGCTGCAATGGATTTATGGGCGTATTGCCCGAACGTAACCCTTTGGTTTTACTGTTTTGACATATGTGAATTCAGGATCGCACAAGATGTAGGTTTCCCAGTGACCGATTTGGGCCTTTCCATCTTTTGAAATGGACCAAAATTCCCCGTTTTGGTTAAGGTTACACTGTGTATTTTGCTGCCAGAAAGAAAGGTGGAAGAGTTGAAACATCTCTTCTGTGCTGGGTAATCTCCAATCATCATATCCTCCCAGTTGCAATGCTTCAGCATACAGCTGAGCTTCCTGCAAGGAAGAAAACGGCCCACCTTTATCTGTCTGCCACATTTTTCCCGAATTAACGTTAAGACAGATAGAACCATTTTCAGTTGGTTGTAATAGCAATTTTTTTTCTGCACATCCGGTTAAGGAAATGGTGAGGAAAGATACAAACAAACAGGTAATAGGAAAAAATCTCATTTTTTACCCTCCATTATCATGTGCTACTCAGTAAATAGTGGAAATTTTATAAAGAATTTAAAGTATTTTGTTGGTTATTATATCTTGATAAGATACATACTTTATAAGTAACATGGAAATGTTGGTATTTTCGTTAGTTAGTATCAAATTTTATGGTCATGCATTATGAAGACAAAAAAAATGAGCAGAAACCTTATCCTTATTCTGCTAATTCTGTTATTGCCTGCTTTTGCTTTACCTTCCCTTGCAGATAAACCTTCTTGGGCTGGTAATAAGGAAAAAAGTTCAAAAAATAACGGGAAAAAGAAGGATCACGGTTCTGGACATTCCAACAAGGGTGGCGGCGTTACGCTAAAGAGCTATTTCAATGATCGGCAGCGTCAGGTTGTTCTCAAGTATTACATAACACAATCTCATAGCGGCCACTGTCCACCAGGCCTTGCTAAAAAGAACAATGGTTGTATGCCTCCCGGACAAGCAAAAAAATGGCAAATTGGCTACCCCTTGCCCCACGATGTTGTGTATTACGATCTTCCACCTGCTCTGGTTGTACAACTCGGCAATCCGCCTCAGGGGCATCGCTATATTCGCGTGGCATCCGATATTCTGCTGATTACAGTGGGAACAGCGATGATTGTGGATGCGATTCAAGATCTAGGGAGTATGTAGTGAGCGTTGCTGATGGGCTGCGTTGAGCGCATGCGCTGTAACTGACCCAGGTGCTTCATTGACATGGGTTTGCAGGTGGCCCCTGGTAACGAAAGAGAATACGAAGTAACCTTTTCATTTTACTGGAGAAAATTTTCGGGGCAAGAAAACTGCCAGCCGCACGCTTGTTAATTTCTGCCAGTGTTGGGTATGGGTGCGTCATACCAGCCAGGGAAGAGAGCTTCACTGCCCCACCGCAAATGGCTACCCACTCAGCGATGAGTTCACCTGCATGGGGGCCAAGGATTTGTACGCCAATGGGGTTTTTTTTTTATTCAACAGTAGTTTCAGACTTCCCACAGTCTGGCCCTCTGCCTGGGCACGGTCATTATTGGAAAATTGTTCTGTGAGAACAGTATAATCAATACCTGCCGCCTGCGCGCGTTTTTCATTCATGCCTATGGAGGCCAGTTCAGGTGCAGAATAGGTACACCAAGGCATCCATGTGTAATTTACCTTGCGTGGAAGATGGAAGATAGCATTGGAGACAACAATTGAACCTTCATATCCAGCAGCATGGGTAAACTGGTAGGTACCGGTGACATCTCCTGCAGCAAAGATATGTTTCTGACTCGTCCGCATACGCCGGTCTACCCGGATGCCGTGTTGGTCATATAGCACGCCAATGTTTGATAATCCCAATTCCCGGATATTAACTTCCCTTCCCTGGGCGAGAAGGACTTCGGCAGCCTCCAACCTTTTCCGTTCATTTTTATCCTGACTGATTTCTATCCAGGATTGATTATTCGCCTGTCCTGCGTCGACTACCGAAGCATTGAGATAAAAGCGGATACCTTCCTGCTCTAGTTTTTTTTGCAGTATATCGGCCAGGTCCTTGTCTTCCTTACTCAGGATTTGTCCTGAACGCTGTACAACCGTTATTTTGCTGCCAAGTCTGGAAAAAGCCTGCGCCATTTCAATGGCTATGGGGCCTGCTCCTAAAACAATCATGGAGTCAGGCAGTGAAGGTAAGGAAAAAAGGTCTTTATTAGTAATGTAGGGAATACTTTCTAAAGATTTTACAACGGGCTTTGCCGGGCTTGATCCTGTGGCAATGACCCATTTGCGGGCACTGATTTTCTGCCCCCCAAGATCAATGCAGTGTTCATCGGTAAAGCGCGGGGAGCCAAAACGGACATGGGCTCCCAGGCCACAGAACCTCTCAACAGAATCGTGGTGCTGGATGGTTTGAATAACTTCTTGTATTCGTTGATTGATATGCTGCATATTTACAGCTTCGATGGATGCCCTGGGCAGACCGTACCGGTGAGTGTGCTGTGCCTGATGATAGATTTTTGCGCTCTGTATCAGGGTTTTACTGGGAACGCATCCGTAGTGGAGACAATCACCGCCGAGTTGCGGCTCTTTTTCGATCAAGAGTGTACGTGCACCAAGCTGCGCAGAGCCTGAAGCAATGGTAAGGCCGGCAGCGCCCGCACCGATGATGCCTATATCATAATCAAATCGAGCCATGGGATACCTCAAGGGGTTGGAGAGGAATGACGTTTTCTGGTTATCCAGGCCAGTATTTTTTTGGTGGTGATGGGAAGCAGGCCTAGCAGGATGAAAGAAAATAGCAACCCTGGCGAGAGAATGCCCTTTAAGGAATCAATTTGCGCCAGTTGCTGTCCGGCATTCACATAGACAATGGTGGCAGGGAGCATTCCAAGTTGGGACACCCATGCATAGGTTCGCAAACGTATCGGGGTGATCCCCATAACAAGGTTAACGACAAAAAAAGGGAAGATAGGGACAAGCCGTAAGCCGAACAGATACCAGCCTCCGTCCTGCTGTATACCTTGGTTGATTTTTGCCAGGCGATCGCCGAATTTACCTTGCACCCAGTTGCGCAGAAGATAGCGGGCCACTGCACAGGCTAAGGTCGCTCCCAGAGTGGACGCGAATGAGACCGCAACAGTCCCTGTCACCAGACCGAAGAGCGCACCGCCGGCAAGTGTCATTACTGCGGCCCCTGGTATGGAGAGGGCTGTTACCAACACATATGCCAGGACATAGCTGGAAAGCAATGCAACGGGATGAGTGTGATACAGAGCCTGAAAGGCCGCCTGTTGTTCTTTCAGGTAGCCCAGGTCCAGAAAGCGTTGCAGATCAAAAAAAGCAACAGTGCCAGCAACGACGACAAGAACGACAACAAGGCCGATTTTTTTCAACAGTGCTGGTGATGTCATGACACAGGTTGAGTATAGAAAATATGTTATCTTATGAGAGATGAATATTCTTTAAAAAATAAGTGTTAAGGTGTTTTTATTTTTTGCTTACGATGTCATACCATGTATACAGACGATAAAAGCAATGGCGATGTGTGTCAAGATAGTTGTTCATTGAGGGATTCTTGACATTTTATATATGGAAGATTGGCCGGAAAGAGCTATAGCTGCATCCCATAACTCCTTTGGGATAGGTTCTCGATAGTGTTTCTCTCTGCGCCAGGTGGCGAATAGCTCTTTTACTTCCAGTGAGTGTTGGTTGTTCCATTGATCGTCCTCCTCAATGTTAATTAAGGAGGACGATTTTAACAAATAAAGATGACGAATTTTAGGTAGACTTTCTGAAGGCACACGCCTTACCAGCTCTGCATATATTTTGAAAATGTGTCTGTGAGTTTTCGTGATTCATCTCACTTGTATCCTAGAATGGGCTTCTATTCCTATTTTTCTCAGCGTTGGAATTGTAAAGCTTTATACTGTGATTCTCTAAAAGCTGATTTCTTACGGAAACCTCAAGTTTGTCCAGAGCAATTTCTCCTGTACTCTCAACTCGATCTTCACGCGTATCGTTTTGGCTTTCTTTCAGCGCTTTAGCTCCAGTAATTACATTGTACTGTCCTCCCTTGCAACAGTTGATGTAGAACTCTCCAACATGGTAATAGCCTACATTTGGAATGTTTGTGATAACGTCATTTTTATTGACTATGCGGAAGTATTTCGATTCAGTGAAGGTTGTACGGGTGCAGCCGATCTCCCATAAAGCATAAAATTCACGCAGCCTTTGGTAGTTCCAACGGTTTACTTGATCTCACCTGGATGTTTCTTTCTTCGCTTTGCATTCGCTTGACCCATTGGCCATATGCCCAGTCATAAAAATGATCCCAATCGCCGTTGAGTTCGATACACCTCAGGTGAAGCAACGCTTCAGCTCGTTCAGGTTTCCAACGCATCCCAGAACAATCCAGCCGTTCGCCGATTACATTACGAACGGCTCCCTCAACCATCCCGCTTCCAATCGGCAAATCCTCCTCGATATATTTTTGGTAATTCATCATATCTACTCG
>NZ_AUCV01000018.1 GCF_000429945.1 Desulfogranum japonicum DSM 18378
CCTTGATGCGTATTCTTGGGCTAATTTTTCTATTTCAGGATCAATCGGCACCAAAATGGATTGACCGGCAAGGATCGCTTCAATCCTCTTAGTGAGATCCGGCCACTGGTCCCTGGGCAAGGAAAAACCTACACCTAAATTAAGCAGGGTATATTGCTTTACGCCTTTATCTGTCCGCTTGGACTCAACAAGGCGATAGGTATAATACTGCCCACCGTCTTTCCTTCCTTTGATTGTAGTTCTTCGAATATACATGCGTCGCAGCTTGGCATAAAAAAGTCTGCATGTCAAGTCTTTATTATTTTTTATGGCACTACAAGCGATGGTGAATTTCTATGTTGCTGAAATTCTGACGATTTATTTTTTTAGCGCAACGAAAAACTTTCATCAGGGGAGACTTTGAGAATAATTGTCAAAAACTTGGGCTAACGCCATGCTCAGCAGCAGCCAAGGCTACTGCTGCCCTTGAATAAAATGTTTAATGTCAGTCCGCTTCGCTATTCCAAAAGTGCCACTGCCCTGGCTGTCTGCTGAAGCTACATGTTCGGCAATCTTGCCGTTTCACCTTGCTCTTGTTTTTATTCCCTGTTTTTTTACTTTCCTTTTCAGAAGAAGCCTCTGATCTTCATTGGCAATCTTGGTTGCAATGGCATAAACTTTATTATGAAAAGATTCGTAGCTGTCTCTCTTTATTAAGGGTATTGCACCGTTTGCATATTCTTCAGGTGTTAAAATAGCAGATAATGATGTTAGATACGATTTGATAAATCGTTTTTCATCTCCAGTGATCATCCATGTTCCGTATTCATCGGCGAAAACAATTTCTTCACCGTCTTCCATTTTATCAATCAGTTTGTGAAGCAACTTGAAGCACTGCACCGCCACATCATGATCTCTTTGATCGGTTAATTTTGAGCTATCTTCAAGGTAATCGCTTATTTCATCAAACCAGGCATCGGTTTCCTCTGGGATATCGGAAAAATTTTTAGAATTTATGTCAAATGGCGCATAATAGTAACCGCCCACAGACTTTTCATAAAACTCTTCAATAGTTGCCAGAACTTCCTCACCGTCCACAGAAGATGTTGGTGCTTCGCTTATTGCTCCACCAAACACGTCATGCCTTTGATTTGTGTCCATCGTATCAAAGGCTAATTGTAGCATTTCTAATAGCTTCGATTGGCTTTGGGTTTTGAGATACGTAAACAAGCGTTTTTTATTCATCGCACATTATCTCTCTATATTCCATTTCTGTTATCTGTGATTTTGCCGATCGGGCTGCGGATCAGCGGCAGATTCGCCGCCTAATGTGGCGCGATAGCGACACGATTAGGTGGCGGTTCTGTCCGCTGCATCCGCTTGATGGCTGGCGCGTAGCGACAGTCATCAAGCGGATGGCAATCCGCAGCTCGATGGCGTGGCGCGAAGCGTCACTCCATCGCATTATTCACCGGAGAGGGCCGCTTTTTGGCCCGAATCCGGTGAAATAAAATGTTATAGATTTTGGTCGTCCATTAGATTTTTCATGCATTCATCCGCAATAAAATCTGGTTCCATACCTTCATAAAAGGCTTCGTTCAAGATAATTTTGAATCATTTTTTCGGGGCCAGACGAACCAACGCTGAAATCATTAGCGCGTATCCGTTTTTCAATCAAAGAATCTTCAGATAGCAGAAAAATTCCTGAAATATCAACGGTTAGTTTAGAGACATAAGATGGCCTTAGCGCCCATCCTTCAATAATCGTTTCTGAATCCCAAGTTGAATGATTTTCAAAAAGCTTTAATAAAGCTGGCCATAACTCCTGATGTTGGTTGTTGATATCCAGAATCAACTCGCTATTATTTCTTGCAATGTAATATTCGCGATAATCAAAATTTTCCATATAATGAAAAGTAGGATGGGATAAGGGATCAGTAACAGCTGCAATTCCGGCCCCAATATCATCGGTTGAAATAAGACCGTACTGTAATCGAGCGGCAATAACGCGAGAGATGGTAGTTTTTCCAACCATAGGAGCACCGCCTAAATACAATACCCTTGGATATTTCATTGTCATTTACTCTATAATCGCGGCGCTGACCAGCGCCGTGTGTAGCGCAAGCAAGCGGAGCTTGGTTGTGGTGTTCACGGTGTCTGGTCAAGTACCTTGTTCTGGCGCGAAGCGACAGGGCGAGGTGCTTGACGAAGTCAGCACCGCGATTCATGGCGACGAAGTCGCCATGAACAAGTGATTCTACAGATCTGTATATCCTCCCGGCTTGCGCAAGAATCTATGCACATCTCGATCCCTGCATAAGCAGTCCCACCAGGATTCCTTTTACCAAACAAACTTCGTAATAAGCTAATATTTTGTGAAAAAATCTTGCTTTTTTATGATGAACGGACTTAGGCGCAAGGAAATAATGACAAGCAGGTTTTAAAAGGTCATCCGTTTAGACGGCCTTTTTTGTGGGTGGTAGCTTTGCTGGGTAACAGGACAAAAAAGCTCACAATAGGTTATGAGCGGCGCTTAGGGAGCATATAGACGACGTAGGTAAAGGGAAAGGGTTTTAAAAGCCATGATAGGCTATTATTTAACAGATAGCTGGCATTGCAACCTTTACCACGACTGACCTAGAACGGCTCACAGAGAGCATATTAGCA
Organism: Desulfogranum japonicum DSM 18378; assembly: GCF_000429945.1. Classification (GTDB taxonomy): domain Bacteria; phylum Desulfobacterota; class Desulfobulbia; order Desulfobulbales; family Desulfobulbaceae; genus Desulfogranum; species Desulfogranum japonicum. The sequence continues at coordinate 2,647 of NZ_AUCV01000018.1, forward strand.
GTAGTTAAGTTAGGGATTCAAATATGGGTACATAGCGGGTACAGCCAAAACCAAAAAAGCCTCACCACGAATTAACATGATGAGGCTTATATCTAAAACCCTGGCTAAGCAGGTTTTTTGACTGGTGGCGATGCAGGGAATTGAACCCCGGACACTACGGATATGAGCCGTATGCTCTAACCATCTGAGCTACATCGCCAATCTATGTAAAAACGGTTCGTTTTGAACCGTGCCAATATTCAAAATTTTTAAGGTTTTGTCAACAAAAAATATCAAAAAAGACATCTTTGTTTTGTGCGAACAGTACTTGCAAAAAAAGGCTCCATTTTTCAGGCTGTTACACCTGAAAAATGGAGCAAGAATCCCATAGGGATAAGGCTCTGGGGCAGATATTACATCATGCCGCCCATGCCGCCCATGCCACCCATGCCACCAGGAGGCATTGCAGGTCCGCCCTTATCGTCTTCAGGCTCTTCTGCAATCATGCACTCGGTGGTCAACAGAAGTCCGGATACAGAAGCTGCATTCTGCAAAGCAGAACGGGTAACCTTGGCAGGATCGATAACACCAGCTGCGATCAGGTCTTCGTATTCTTCGGTTGCAGCGTTGAAACCATTAGGTCCTTCCAGGTTTTTCACGTGCTCAACGATTACACTGCCTTCACGACCGGCATTGGCAGCGATCTGACGAACAGGCTCTTCCAGGGCGCGGAGGATAATATTTTTACCCAGTCCCTGCTCACCATCCAGCTCGAGGTTATCGAGCACTTTGAGGCAGCGGAGATACGCAACACCACCACCGGGAACAACACCTTCTTCCACGGCAGCGCGGGTTGCGTTCAGGGCATCCTCAACGCGAGCTTTTTTCTCTTTCATTTCAACTTCGGTGGCTGCACCAACATTAATTACAGCAACACCACCGATCAGTTTTGCAAGACGCTCCTGCAGTTTCTCACGATCGTAATCAGAGGTGGTATCATCAATCTGAGTGCGGATCTGTTTTACGCGGGCTTCGAGCTGCTCTTTATCGCCAGCACCATCAATGATGGTTGTGTTGTCTTTGTCTACAACAATGCGTTTTGCAGTACCCAGATCGTTTACAGTAACGTTCTCGAGCTTGATGCCCAAGTCTTCGGTGATAACCTGACCACCGGTAAGGATGGCGATATCTTCCAACATGGCTTTACGACGATCGCCAAAACCAGGAGCTTTAACAGCTGCTACGTTCAGGGTGCCGCGCAATTTGTTGACAACCAGAGTTGCGAGAGCTTCACCATCAACATCTTCAGCAATGATGAACAGTGGTTTGCCCATTTTTGCAACAGACTCGAGAACAGGAAGCAGGTCTTTCATGTTGGAAACCTTTTTCTCATTAATGAGAATCAGAGGATCTTCCATGTTAACTTCCATACGTTCTGGATCGGTTACAAAGTAAGGAGAGAGGTAACCGCGGTCAAACTGCATACCCTCAACAACATCCAGGGAGGTCTCCATGGATTTTGCTTCTTCAACGGTGATAACACCCTCTTTACCAACTTTGTCCATAGCCTCGGCAATGATGTTACCAATGGTCGCATCGTTGTTTGCAGAAATGGTACCGACCTGAGCAATCTCTTTCTGCTCTTTGGTAGGGCTGGCAATAGATCTCAACTCAGCAACAACAGCTTCAACGCTGGCATCAATACCGCGCTTGATTTCCATGGGGTTGGAGCCTGCAGCTACAAGTTTTGCACCTTCTCTGAAAATAGCCTGAGCAAGAACAGTGGCTGTGGTGGTACCGTCACCTGCAACATCAGAGGTCTTGGAAGCAACTTCCTTTACCATCTGAGCGCCCATGTTCTCGAACTTGTCTTTCAGCTCGATTTCTTTGGCAACAGTTACACCATCTTTGGTGATAACAGGTGCGCCGAAAGATTTCTCGATCAGAACGTTTCTACCTTTGGGCCCCAAGGTCACTTTTACGGCATTGGCCAGGGCATTCACACCGGTGAGCATATTTTCGCGAGCCTTGCCACCATATTTTAATTCTTTTGCAGACATTATCTAAATCTCCTTTATTACAAAGAATGGAAAGTTATCGTTCAATTATGCTTCAACAACACCAAGGATATCATCCTCGCGCATAATGAGATAATCCTCACCATCCAGCTTTACATCTGTTCCGCCGTATTTGGAAAAGAGGACGCGGTCACCAACTGCAACATCCATGGCAACGCGTTCGCCGGCATCGCTCAGTTTGCCTGGGCCGACTGCAACGATCTCACCTTCTGCTGGTTTCTCTTTAGCTGAATCGGGAATGATGATTCCACCAGCGGTTTTCTCCTCTCCTTCCAATCGCTTGACCAGAATACGGTCATTCAACGGACGAATTTTCATAAACAAATCCTCCTGTTACGTAATTAAATGTTTCTCTCTTTTTGTTATCTGTAGCCAAATAGATGTCTCTATTGCCGTCAAACGGCAGGCTCTATCTGTAAAGTAGGAAATCGCAGGGGCAGTGCCCTTTAGACTGCGCAAAACAATAGTGACGGATTTTGAAAAATCAAGGGTAATGGGCGGAAAAAAATATCCGCCCAATACATTGAAATAAATAGAATTTTTATTTCAGGCTGAACAATTTATTTTTTTTTAGCACACGGGAACCACCCAGTTTTGGGAGTCTTCCCTGGCTCCAAACTGAATTTCCTGGATCGCATCATAGAAGCGTTGCGACAGGGGGCCGATTCCTCCGCCGGCAATGGTATAGGTCTTTTCACAATAGGTAAGTTCACCTACAGGAGATATCACCGCAGCTGTTCCTGTACCGAAACTTTCCTGCAGAGAACCGTCTTCTGCAGCCTGAATGACTTCCCCAATGGTCAATCGGCGCTCTTCAACCGGAATTTCCCACTCTTCAGCCAGTTTGAGTACGGAATCCCGGGTAATACCAGGCAGGATAGACCCGCCAAGGGGAGGAGTAACCAGGACGTCATTAATGACAAAAAAGATATTGGAGGTACCTACCTCTTCAATATATTTGTGCTCGACAGCATCCAGCCAGAGTACCTGGGTAAAACCTTTATTGTGTGCCTCCACCTGCGCTTTCAGGCTTGCCGCGTAGTTGCCTGCGGTTTTAGCAAACCCTACCCCTCCAGGTACCGCACGGACATAAGAATCTTCAACATAAATTTTGGTGGGACTGAACCCCTCGGAATAATAGGCTCCCACAGGACTGTTTATGATATAGAACAGATATTCTTCAGCGGAACGTAATCCCAGATGTGGTTCTATGGCTACCATGGTGGGGCGAATATACAGGGTTGCCCCCGGCTCAGACGGGACCCAGTCCTGATCCAGATAAATGAGTGCCTTAAGAGCCTGCAGTACCCGCTCTTCAGGGAAACGCGGCATGCACATACGTAAAGCCGATTGATTCATACGTGCAAAATTGTCCAGCGGCCGGAAAAGCAGGATCCGGCCATCATTGGATCGATAGGCCTTCATACCTTCAAAGATGGCCTGACCGTAATGCAGAACCATGGCCGCGGGATCCAGGGAAATATTACCATAGGGTTCAATCTGGGCGTCATGCCAGCCATCCTGCCTGTTCCAGCGCATGGTGAACATGTGATCCGCATAATATTGCCCAAAGCCCAATTTATCCTGGTCCGGTTTCTGTTTCCGCTGCTCTTCCGGTAATTTGTTTACAGCGATTTCAAAATCTTTGTGTAACATTGTTTCCCCTTTGACACGCAATCCAATTTCATTTTGCAGTAATACCTTGTACTATGCCAATACGTCAGGTCATACATAGTGTCTGTCCAGAAACGATTTTTTATTCAACCTTGAGACAGACAAAAAAACATGTCGCAGATATGCGGTTCAATATACCGATAATTTTCTGCGCCCTGACACATTCAGGAAAAGATTATTTCTGGTTGAGTACAATGCAGGTAGTATTCCCCCCACACACCAGGGAAATCCAGTCAGGGCACCTGCAACACAGAACATCAGAATAAAGCCTTTTAAGAGAATTATGGAGCAAAGACAGAAACGAAGTTTAGCACCGGTACAGACGAAATTTTTTATCTTCGTTTTTCTGCTGTCCATGATCATGCTAGGCATGATTCTCTGGCCGTTCTGGCCTTTTCTCATTCTGGCCTTTCTGCTTGCGGGAATCTTCCGGCCTATTTACAGCTGGCTGCTCAGGTGGGTGTCCCCCTGGATGGCTTCCAGCCTTACCTGTGTTCTGATAACCCTGATAGTGTTCGTCCCTCTTACTTTTTGCGTGGGTACACTCTCCTCGGAAGCACTTAATCTCCTCCATCTCGGTAAAGACAGTAATGTACTGCTCAAACTGCAGCAAGTCATCCAAAATAATTCATTGACGCACCAGTTCCAGGAGCTGCTGCTGGAATACGGAGTACATTTCACGCCTCCGGATGTAACCGAAATCGTCTCCGAGATCAGCAAGACCATGGGAATGTTTGTCTATAATCAGGCAACTTCTTGGGCTGCCAATATCATGAATTTTACATGGCAGTTCTGCGTACTGATCATTGTCATTTATTTCCTGCTGATTGAGATTGATTCCCTGGTCGACTTCCTTACGCGCTTATCTCCACTGCCCGATGACCAGGATCGCCTCCTGATGAATAAATTTATGGAAATTGCAGGCGTTATCCTTATCGGTAACGGGCTGAGCGGTCTGTTTCAGGGCACGTTGGGGGGGATTTATTTTTCTTTACTTGGGTTGAAATCCCCGGTTCTCTGGGGTTCGGTGATGGCCATTCTTGCCTTTCTGCCCATTTTCGGCATTGGCCTGGTGTTAATTCCCACAGCGGTCATTCTGCTTATCAGCGGATCTGTGGTCAAGGCCATTCTCACAGTACTTTTTTACATGATTCTCTCTTTCAGCGTCGAGTACCTGCTGAAACCAAGGTTTGTCGGCAGACAGGTAAAAATGCATACTCTGCTGGTATTTCTGGCCATTATAGGCGGCATGAGCCTGTTCGGCGTCCTGGGAATTATTTACGGCCCACTCATAGTCACGGCTTTCTTAACGCTTTCTGACATGTATCTCATGGAATACAGCGTGATATTGAACAGATCAGTTGAAAACAGCACAAAAAAAGGATCTCACCCCTACTGCGGAGAGATCCCGGCACAAACAAAAGAAAAGAGCGATGAACAGGCTCCTTAAAAAGGATGCTATTGCAAAATTCCTCCCATGGGATCATTGAACCAGCGAAGAGCATTGTCCCTGGAATCAAAAAACCGCAGTAACATGCCATCATCATTCACTGTTTTTTGCAAAAATTCTTTTTTATCCTCATCGCCATTGTACAGGACACTGATAACAACACGATGTTGATCCGCCAATACGGCCTGGTTAAACATATGCAATAATTTGTATATTTTAAATATGGAGAACTGATCCAACAACCGTGTTTGGCGAAGATCAATCACCATCTTTTCACAAGTACAGTCATGGAGTTCCATGACTGCAATCTGGAAAACATCACTGGCCTGGGAGTGATCCACTTCACCCCGGACCAGGACCTGGACAATCCCCTCTCCGAGCTGATTCACTTCAACGGTTGCCATATTTCGCCTCGTTCTTCCCTGCGTAAACCATCGATTTCCAATAGATGTCGCCATGTTGTATCCTTATCGTCTTTCTTGACGTATACCTTCTGTTTCTTACAGAATATGGCAACTACGGGAAGAGGTACAGTAAACATCTGGTAAAGAAGTGAGCCCTGGCAAACAAATTTATTAATTTCAGATAATTAACGCGATAAAAACTTGAGAATAATTATTCCTTCCTCTTCGCTTGCGGTGCAATCCGTGGTCCGATGACAAGAAAACATATACCAGCGAACAGACACACCACCCCTACCCATTCCAGGCGGCTCAACTGCTCCTGCAGAATGAGTACGCCTAAACAGGAAGCGGTAAGCGGCTCAGCAAGGCTCAAGGTTGCGGCTGTTCCCACAGGAACGTGTTTAAGCCCTGAAGCAAACAGCCAATAGGAGACGGCTGTTGCCAGAACACCAAGGTGAATCGCAACCAGCACACCGGATCGACTGACTAACCAGCGCTGATCAAAATAGAAAAGAAAGGGCATAAGCAGACAGGCTGCCAGGGAAAACACCAGTGCAACCACCGTCTCTGCCCGATGGGTCTCCAACATTTTTTTGGTGCCCACTGTATAGGCGGCATAAGAAAGGCCTGCCCCCAGGGCGAGCAGAATTCCTACAGCATCACCTTGGGCATCGGTGCCCAGCCCGACCAGAAACAGACAACCGCAGATGGCCAGACACGTTGCACAATACCATATATATCCAGGACGCTCTCCCTGAAAAAAATAACCAAGTATACCCGCAAAAACAGGTGAGCTGCCAATGGCTGTCATAGTACCCACAGCCACGCCGGTTTTAAAAACCCCTAGAAAAAAACATCCCTGATAGGCAGCAACGAAAAACGCAGTGAGCAAAAGCAGTTTTTTGGGCCACGGAGCCTGGCCGTTAAACTTGCGGCGAACCAGTGACACCAGCAGCAAAAAACCACCACCTACCAGCAGACGCATGGCACCCACGGATATGGGATGGGCAGTGACAGGCGCAAACGCCTGAGCAGTTCCGGTTGTTCCCCAGAGAACAGCTGCCCCAATAATTAACCACACACCAGATGACGAAGAATTTTGACAGGTCACAATGGCTCCTTCTATTGCTCAAACGAGAGGTTCTCTCCTTACCTCTAGGTAATACGAGTTGTCAAGGCGTAATCAGTCAGCCTGGTATGATGATCATTTATAGTCTCCTCCCTTGACATACGCCATGCTGAATTTACTATAGATACCGACCCGGGTCTTTTCCCGGATTTCTGAAATAACTTCATGAAAACAAAACATATACCTCCCGCTGTCTGTGGTATGGCTTGTACGGGAAGAGCGCCCCGGCAAAGGAGAGTTATGCGTTTTGTACCCAACCAAATCGACCCTTTATGCAGCTGTACATCTTAGAAGACAGGTGCACCTAAGGAGAACTTGCTTATGATTCAAGTTGATCACCTAACACGAACCTACGATAATTTTGTGGCTGTAGACGATGTGTCTTTCTCCATTTCCCATGGAGAGGTCGTCGGTCTGCTCGGCCACAATGGCGCAGGCAAGACAACAATCATGAAAATGATTACCGGATTTCTCGAGCCCACATCCGGCCAGATCACCATAGATGGGAATGATATCGGCCGCAGCAGGAAAAAAATCCAGTCCATGATCGGTTACCTGCCTGAAAACTGTCCGGTGTATCCGGAAATGCATGTTGCTGATTACCTGGATTACGCGGCTTCCCTGCATGGAATAAAAGCAGGGAAACGTCCGGCCCTGATCGCCAAAGTACTCCAGCAAACAGGACTGGTTGAAAAAGCCCTGCAACCCATCTCAACTCTCTCCCGGGGGTATCGACAGCGAACAGGTGTTGCCCAGGCCATACTCCACAAGCCTAAAATCATCATCCTCGATGAACCGACCAATGGCCTTGATCCGACGCAAATTCAGCATATGCGCGCCCTGATAAAAGAACTGGCTCAGGAGGCGACCGTCATTATCTCCACCCACATTCTCCAGGAAGTGCAGGCTGTCTGTGATCGGGTGATCATTATGAAAGACGGACAAAAGGCCCTGGATGCCAATCTTGATGAGCTGCAATCCAAACAGAAACTTCTGGTGGAAAGCTCAGGCGAAACCACAGAGTTCTCTCAACTTCTCAATGATCTGCCCGGAATAGATTCCATAGAACCATGCGCAACTCAACCGGATAAGGGTATTGCACACATTGTCAGTCTCAAGGAAGGGGCTGACCAACATGCACTGGCCTCACAAATTGCACAGAAAGTAACGGATAACCATTGGCAACTCTACCAGATGCACTTTGAGACCAGAACACTGGAAACCGTATTTGCAGAGATAAGCGCACGGTAAGGAGGAACGCGTCATGAACACCATTTTTCGAGTTGCCAAAAAAGAATTTGCCGCTTTTTTCAGCTCGCCCATAGCTTATATCTTTATTGGTGCCTTTCTGGGCATCAATCTGTTTATTTTTTTCTGGGTGGAAACATTTTTCGCATCCAACATCACAGAGGTTCGTCCGCTGTTTGCCTGGATGCCCATCCTGTTGATCTTTCTCACCTCTGCCGTAACCATGCGGCTCTGGGCGGAAGAACACAGGGCAGGTACCCTGGAATTCCTTCTCACCTCACCGGTCAACCCGCTAACCCTGATCCTGGGTAAGTTTTTTGCCTGTCTTGGCCTGGTTGCACTGGCCCTGCTGCTGACCCTGCCTCTGCCGATCACCGTCAGTTTCCTTGGTGATCTGGATTGGGGACCGGTACTCGGCGGCTATGTGGCGACCATGTTTCTGGCAGCTGCCTATATTGCCATTGGTCTGTATATCAGCGTTAAATCGGAAAACCAGATTGTCAGCCTGATTGTCACGGTCCTTGTCTGCGCCTTTTTCTACCTGATTGGTTCAGACACCCTGGTTGCTTTTTTCGGAAATCGCAGTACGGAGTTTCTCCAGCTGCTGGGCTCAGGTTCCAGATTTGACTCCATCACCAGGGGCGTAATTGATCTGCGGGATCTGTACTATTACCTGTCCATCACGGCAATTTTTCTTTGCCTGAACCTGTATGGTCTGGAAAGAATTCGCTGGAGCAACAATCAGCCTAACAGCCATCATAAACGCTGGAAAATTGCCACCTTGCTGGTCATGGCCAACTTTCTGGCTGCCAATTTCTGGCTCTACCCCATGGGAACCCTGCGCACAGACCTGACCCAGGGAAAAATCTATTCCATTTCCAGTGCAACACGCAGTTACCTGAACCAGCTCAAGGAACCGCTGCTCATCCGTGGATATTTCAGCGCCCAGACACACCCCCTTTTGGCACCCCTGGTTCCACGCCTGCAAGATCTATTGGAGGAGTACGGAGTTGCAGCCAGCAATAAGGTACGGGTTGAGTTTGTCGATCCCCTGGAAAATCCGGATCTGGAGCAGGAAGCAGGGCAAAAATACGGCATCCGTCCCATTCCTTTCCAGACTGCCAGCAAATACCAGGCTTCTGTGACCAATTCCTACTTCGACATCCTCATTCAATACGGAGATCAGTTTGAAACCCTGGGTTTTCGCGATTTGATAGAAGTCAAGGTGCGCAATGAGCAGGATATGGACGTGGAGCTGCGTAACCCTGAATACGATATAACCAGAGCAATAAAAAAAGTGCTCTACAGCTATCAGGGTGGCGGCGATCTCTTTTCCAATATTGACCGGCCGGTTACCTTTACGGGATATATCTCACCGGATAACCGTTTACCCAAGGAACTGGTTAGCCTCAAATCAGACCTGCAGCAGTTGCTGGATGAAATGCAAAAAACAGCAGGCGACCGTTTTCAGGTCAGCATGGTTGATCCTGAAGAGGGAGATGGCAAAGTTGCGGAAGAATTGCAGAATCAATACGGTTTCCGCCCCATGGCTGCCAGCCTGTTTGACAGCAACACCTTCTGGTTTTACATGGTAGCCAAGAGCGGTGACCAGACCATAGAAATTCCTCTTCCGGAAGATCTTGAAAAAGAGAGTCTCAACCGGGCTATCCAGGCAGGATTCAAACGTTTTGCCACCGGCTTTACCAAAACCGTAGCCCTGAATACTCCTCCGGCAACCCCGGCCATGGCTCAGTACGGTATGCCTGCCAGAGGCCCCCAGTTCAGCATGCTGCGGGAACTGCTCTCCCAGGAGCATGTAATTTCTGAAGCAGACCTGAAAAACGGGCAGGTTCCAGGAGATGCAGAACTGCTCATGATTATTGCCCCGGATAAACTGGATGAGAAACAGCTTTTTGCCATGGACCAGTTTCTGATGCAGGGAGGCACGGTTGTCCTGGCAACATCACCTTACTCCATTGATATTCAGGGTGGGCTGAGTGCCACCGAACATACCTCGGGTTTGGAAGACTGGTTAAAATTCCAAGGAATTACCCTTGAAAAGAGCATGGTCATGGATCCTAAAAACAGTGCATTTCCTGTACCTGTTGAACGGAACGTTGGCGGTTTCACCATTCAGGAAACCCACATGGTCAATTATCCTTTTTTTGTCGATATTCGACCTGAAGCAAACAGTAACCAGGTAGACATTCTCAGCGGTATTCCCCAGGTCACCATGAACTGGGCGTCTCCCCTGCAGATTGATGCAGAAAAAAATGCAGACCGGATCATAACTCCACTACTGAAAAGTTCTGCCAAGAGCTGGCTCACCGATGACACCAACCTGCAGCCTGACTTCGAGCAGTACGGAGAATATGGCTTTCCTGTGGGAAAAGAACAGGATCGCTACCTGCTTGCAGCAAGCATAGAGGGCAGCTTTACCTCCTACTTTGCAGGCAAACCTTCACCTCTGCTCCAAAAAGATGAGCAGGACAAGGAACAACCTGCAACCCCTGAACAGGACACCAACAAAGAAGAAAAACAGATTATCAGCCGACAATTGGACAAATCCGTTGATTCAGCACGCATCATTCTTTTCGCGTCCAACAGTTTTATCAGAGACATAGTGCTCAACATCGGGGCCAGTGTCATGCGAACCAATAACCTGTCACCCGTGCAATTAATGGCCAACACCGTCGACTGGTCTCTGGAAGACCGTGCACTGCTCAGTATTCGCGGTCGCAGCCATTTTTCAAGGCCACTGGCTCCTCTGGACAAGAATATGCAGATATTCTGGGAGTATCTTAACTACGGTCTTGCATGTGCCGGGCTCTTTCTTGTCTGGTTTGTCGCCCGACTGTTGAAAAGGCGCTCTCAAAGCCGCTATGCGCAATTGATAGCCCATGTTGATGGAGGTACTCAGGCATGAACAAGATTATAATTCCTGCCATTATTCTTTTAATCGTCCAGATAGGTCTGGCCATTAATCTGCAGCTCAACACGACCAGATATGCCGCTTTTACACCGGATGCCCCCTTTGTATCCACAGCTATTAAAGAGGTGGATCAACTCACAGTGGTTGGAAAAGATGGACAAAAAGTCCGCCTGACCAAAGAAGCTGAAAAGTGGCTGCTTCCTGATTATTACAATGCTGCAGCAAACAGCGAACAGGTGCAAACTGCCCTTGATAACATTGCTAAAGCCAAGCAGGGTTTGGCGGTGGCTACCACAGAGTCTGCACTGGCCCGTTTTCATGTGGCTGATGATGACTTTGAACGCCATGTAATCCTGCACAGTCAGGGCAATAAGGTCGGCGATTTTTACCTTGGTTCTTCTGCAGGATTGCGAAAAAGCCATGCCCGGGTCGCTGACAGCCAGGAGGTGATCAGCGTTGGTCTGAGCACCTTTGACTTTGAGAACACTCCTGAAAGCTGGATGGATAAAACCATCGTCCAGGTGAACAAAGACTCTGTACAGCGCATTGCCTTCAAAGATTTTACCCTGATTAAACATGAAGACAAATGGCTGCTGGAACAGGATAAAAAACAGTCGCCTACCCTTGAGGAAGAGGTGAAAACGCTACTGAACAGCCTGCACACGATGAGTGTGGATGGAATCATTGCACCGGAAGAGGCTGCCAAGATCAGTGAACAGACTCCTGTCCAGGAATTTGCCGTCACCTATGCCCAGAAGCCCAAACAGACATATTCACTGTTTAAACCGGAAGAGGGTGAAGACTATATCCTACGGGTAAGCGATCAGGAACACCTCTTCAAGGTTCCAGGCTGGCAGATCGAAGACCTGATCAGCATCGGCCCTGAAAAATACCTGGAAGCCCCTGCACCTCAGTCTGAAGACAGCGCTACTGAAGAGGTAGCTCCTGAGCAGAAAGAGGACACCATGGCAGAAGAACTTTCCCAGGAACAGCAAGCGGACATTCCGGTTCCGGCCCCATTGCCAGAAGAACCGGCAGATACTGAGCCCACCGAATAACCTTTTCCATATCCAGGCGTTGTCAGACAGCGCCTGGATATTCATCCCTCTGCTTGCGCAACACATCACAGAAAAGGAGTTTCTCGTGCAGCACGATGTTTTTATTTTTGATATGGACGGCACCCTCTGCGATTCCAGACCGGGTATTCTCAACGGCCTGAACTACACCCTTGAAAAACTGGGCCGTCCGCCCATTGACGAGGATGAAGTTCTGGCCTACATCGGTCCCCCTCTGCAGGTTTCCATTCAGATGCTTACCGGCTATGAAGATCCGGATAAAATTGAATCTGTGCTCGGAATCTACAGGGAGTATTACAGCGACAAAGGTATGTACGAACTCAGCGTGTATGAAGGTATTGAACAAACCCTGATCGAACTTGGCAAACATGCCCGCCTTGGTGTTTGTACCTCCAAACGGCACGATTACGCAGAACGTATTATCGAAAATCTTGATTTTGGCAAATATTTTGATTTTGTCAGTGGTTCCCAGCCTGGCCAGGCAAAATGGGAGCAGCTCGATCAACTCTTACAGCATGAGCGTATCAGCAAACAGTCTGTGATGATAGGGGACCGGCTCCATGATATGGAAGCTGCTCACAAAAATGGACTTACCAAAGTAGGTGTTCTCTGGGGCTATGGAGCAAAAGAAGAGCTGCTGGATGCCGGAGCCGACCATCTGATAGAACATCCTTCTGCATTGCTGGAAATAGCAGTGGCCAGGTAAAACTCACCTGCCGGGGATCCGAGCATGCTGACCTCCATGCTGGAGAGTTGCTCCTGCAGCTCTCCCCACGTCTGAACAGGTATGATCAACGGGCATGGACTTGATCCGTACCCTTTTGTATATCAGGTAGCGTGTCCGAAGGTTTTTGCCGATTGCTTTTGCCAGATCATTCACCTGTACCGTCTCTCTCCATCATGAAGATTTACAGCAATGGCGTTCGCATTCACTCCGGCGTTAAAAGGTAACAGAATAGCCTAATTTCACCAAACGTCCCACATCACGATAGTAATATTGAGAACTGGCATCTTCCTCCATATTCCCGTAGGTCATAACTTCTTCATCAAAAATATTATCAACACTCAAGGACAGGTATCCTATACCGAGCTTGTACTTCGCATACAAATTAAGCACAGTGGTATCGTCGAGGTTTCGCTCTCTTGAGGTGAGGAGTTGGCAGTTGAAATCGATCACCAAAGGCTCGGTGTAATATCCCGCCCCAATCGTTGTTTGAAATTTAGGACCGCTCTGATACTCTTCTCCGTCAACATCATCGGCAACTGGATCAGCCAGATACCCTGCAACTTTAAAGGAGAGATCCTGCATCCAGTCGTTTTTCGCTGTAAATGGATAAAGAGCAATATCCCATTCAATACCCGTTGAACTGTAGTCTGTCGCATTATAATAGGTTCTTGGGTCAACCGAAGAATCGGTCTCGATTTTATCCTCATAATCCATATGGAATGCTGCCAGGCGCATCCGCAGCAAATCAACATCGTATTTTACACCGACTTCATAGGTCCATCCCTCTTCCGGTCCGAGATCCGGGTTGCCAACCACAGAACTGCTTTCATAATAGAGATTATTAAAGGTTGGAGCTCTGAAGGCCTTTCCAGCGTTAGCAAACAGATTCAAGCTCTCTGTCGTTTTCAACGTAATGCCCAAACTTGGGAGAAAACGGTCGTAGTCTGCGGTTCCTGACTCCCCGTCAACGAACTGTTGCCGTACACCGAATGTCGTTGTAAGCACATCAAAAACTGTCTTTTTTACCTGCATAAAAGCAGCGTAATCATTCCGGTGATGTTCGCCATACGTATTGTTATAATCAGCTCCCCTGTAAATCCAGTCTGCTCCTACATTGAAATCCCAGTCGTACAATTGGAACTTGTAATCTCCCTCAATGCCGTAATTATAATTTTTATTTTCATCCACCGGCTCATCAGGCGCGGTATACTCATCCCTTTCCATTTCATTGAACATACAGAATGCTTTTACCCTGATTAATTCCGTTTCATAGCGAATATCAGCAAAGTTTTTCAGGTAGTCCTGATCAGTTGCACTGTACCCCTTAGTGGCATCATCATAATATTTTTCAAAAGAGGTGGTTTCATATGAACCCAGATAGTCAAAAAACAGGTTGCCAAACATCTCCTTATTGACATTCCAGGCGTATTTATCTGTAGTGTCGAGAGTATATCGATATCCGCCTGAAAAGTTATACGAGATATCTTCCTGCCTATCAAGTCGTTGGTAATTAAAGCCGACTGTCAGTCCGGGTATCGTAGCGGAAGCACTATGGTTGTGATACCCTTCATTACCGAACTCCAGGGTGCCTGTGGCCGTGGTTTCATCTTTAGTTTTTTTTGTAATGATATTGATAACACCACTCATTGCATTGGATCCATACAGTGTCGAAGCAGCACCTTTCAGGATCTCTACTCGTTCAATCTGGTCAATTGGAATACTGTTTAAATCATATGCATGGCCTGCATTACCCTGCAGGGGAACCCCATTAAGGAGAATTAATTCCCCTTTCTTTATACCTCGAATGGAGACCGTACTGTTCATACCTCCCTGGGAAATTCCCAGAGGAGCATAGGATTTATAGGCAAGTCCGCCAGATCGACGTAACGCATCGATAAGGTTATTTGCTCCGGTCTCTTGTAATTCCTCTGAGGACAGCACTGTGATAAATCGAGGAGTAGCCTTTTCCTCTACAGGAAAACGTTCTCCCGTGACCGTCATCGTAGAAAGTTGTGTTGGTTCCTCCTGTGCTATGGCGGGGATTGCTGTGAACAGTAGTGGCAGCAAAAGAGCACTTCTTTTTTTGGGTATCAGACAGGTTCCTACCATCTCTCCTCCTTTTTAAAATGCATAGAAATCAGTTACACTGAAACGTGTATGTACGCTGGCAATACTACTGACCCAAATGGCATGCATTTACAGCCGATATCCCTTCCATAGCTTGCGGAGTAGAAGCAAGGACATGACAGACTATAAATCAGTACTGCTGATTATTTGGGTGGAGTAGGAAAAAGAGCCTCAGTCGCTGTATCCTGAAAAATACAGTAAGGGAGGAAGCATGATGATACGCAGTTTCAACCGCGGCTAAGGGTCACGGAAAAAATAAATTATCCAATCTTGCTTGAGCGACAATCAGCTCAGTACGGACTCCTAGCCAAGGTCGTATATTGGTCATGCTCGTTCGGAAATAAAAAAATCCCTGAACCACTTTTAAAAAAAAATGATCCGGGGATGCCCTGGTATTCCTCGTATCTGATACTGATTTCTTTTGCCTCGAGAAAGCAGCTATTGTTTCCAGGCAGGTCTTCTGACTTCCGGTTCAACCTACTCACTGCGCCTTCCCATCGAGTTCCGACAGTGACATCATTGCAGTTTTCATCCCCGGTTACAGCGGCGGGCCCGTCCCGGAATTACACCGGGTTCCCTTTTTGCTTGTTGCCAAGCACCTGAAACAATCCAAGAAAAACAGAATTGAAATTTGATGTCAACATTATTCTGCAATGTTAACAGGTTAAACCCTACCTAAAAAGCAATTGAAGTCTCATACAACAACTCACGGCATACCTGAGCTTTCCGCGATCAGCCAGGCCTACATATGCCCCAATACGCTGTAACCCCTGCCTGGCACATCAACTCTCCTCATAAAGGCCGCCGTGCAGACGGGTATTTTCTTTGGGACAATAGCGGCGTTCTGCTATCATATAAAGAGTTCTCTCTTGTCATATCCAAAAGACATGTTAGGGTCACGGAAAAAATAAAGTATCCAACCTTGCTTGTCCCGCAACTCGGTAAAGTTTTCGCGTCAATGGCTCAATACGGCCAGTATGGAACCATTGACGCGAAGACGTTACCAAACCGATATCCTACACAATTTTTGGATATGTATTATTTTCAGCAACCCTAAATACGAAAACTATGGTTATCTGTCAGTTATCAATCTCTTTTCCCCCAGGAGTACATCATGTTTATGAGACTGGTATTGATTGCCCTGTTCAGCATTACCATTTGTGTGGTAAGTGACGCCACAGCAGAAAACGCAAAAAAAAGAATCATTGCTTCCACAACCCAGATAGCCGACTTCGCGAGACAGATAGCCGGGGACCGCATGGAAGTACGCAGTATCCTTGCCCCAGGTGCTGATCCACATACCTATCAGCCGACTCCGGATGATGTTCAGTTGGTACTTGAAGCAGATCTTTGCCTGGAAAACGGCCTTCACCTGGAGGGCAAAAACTGGATGGGTACCCTGGCCAAAGACGCAGGCAAGCCTCTGGTCACTGCTACAGACGGGATATCGCCATTGACCATCGACTCCAAGGGCGAGAAAGTAGCAGATCCCCACGCCTGGTTTTCGTTAAAAAATGCCGCTGTATACGTCAACAATATTACCAGGGCATGCATTCAACTGGATCCGGCGGCAGAAGAGGAATTCAAGGCCCGTGCGGTTCTGTACCTGCAGCAGCTTCGGGTACTTGATGCCTGGATAAAAAATCAGGTAAACCGTATTCCCATCAACCGCCGCATCCTTGTCACCACCCACGACGCCTTTAATTATTTCTGTACCGAATATAAGTTCAATGCCAACAATAATTATCTCTCCATTGCCCCTGTGGGCTGGTCAACAGGGGCTGAAGTCGGCGGCGGCATGACCCCTGAACGGCGGCGCATGGTGGTTGATTCCATCAGTTCTTCCGGCGCACCGGCAATCTTTGTCGAAACATCTGTAAACCCTAAACAGATAAGAGAAATCGCCAAGGAGACCAATGTTCGAATTGGCGGAGAACTCTACTCCGACTCCATGGGCGAGGAAAATACAGCAGGTGAAACGTACATCGGCATGATGCGGGAAAACGTACTGCTGATTGTCAACGCCTTACAATAACATGCTCACAACTTGTAATTTCCATACAGCAGACAATCGCAACCATTAATCACGTTGGTAACCAGCAACCATAGACCTGGGAATATATATTATGCGATTTCTTCTAGTACTTCTTGTCTGGGGAATCATCATTGGTGGCGTGTACCTCTACACTGTCAAACGGGACAGCCGCACAGTGGCGGCAGTACCTGTTGCAGAGGCTGTCTCTCTTGATGCAAAGCATTTCTCACTGGAAATCACCCCGACCTTCAATCTTGAAAAAGACCCCTTTGCACTTGTCCTGGACGACCAGCAGACTCTGCTGGAAGTACGTATCAACGGCAAAAACCTCCAGGTAGACACACAACAGGCACAGGCAGGTCAGGTCATGCAGATAGAACATCTTGCGAATCTGGTGCATGGGCCCAATGAAATATTTATTCAAGCTGCCCCGCCAACCGCTGCCAGTGCCAGTGCCAGTGAATATGGTGTACGCATCAAGGTTATGGAAGACAGTCTGCCCATTGCAGAAACAACTCTCTGGAGCAATGCCGGCTCCCTGGTTTCCGGCTCGCTGCATTTTACCATCACCACCACGGAGGATACCGATGAACACTGATGGTAGACATGCCATAGAAGTGGAACATCTCACTGTGAGTTATCACTCAAAACCGGCTCTGCTGGACATCTCGGTGAAGATAGAAAAAGATCTGCTTGTGGGTGTCATTGGTCCCAATGGTGCGGGAAAATCGACCTTCATCAAAGCGATTCTCGGTTTTGTCAAACCGGATATCGGCAATGTACTGATTAACGGCAAAAATGCACAAAAAGCCAAAGGTGAAGTGGCCTATGTCCCCCAGCGGGGAGCAGTGGACTGGGATTTTCCGATAACAGTCGAAGAAGTTGCTCTCATGGGCAGGTATCAAAAAATACCCTGGTACACAAACCCGAAAAAACGTGACCATGATGCTGCCCTGGAAGCCCTGGAAATGGTACGCATGCAGGACTTTGCCAACAGACAGATCGGCGAACTTTCGGGTGGACAGCAGCAACGGGTATTCATGGCACGTGCCCTTGCCCAGGGCAGCAAAATTCTGCTTTTGGACGAACCTTTTGCCGGTGTGGATGCTGCCACGGAGCGGGCCATTCTTGATGTACTGGAACGAGCCAAACAATCAGGTAAAACCCTGGTGGTCGTTCACCATGACCTGTCCACTGCAGCAGAATATTTCGACCAGCTCATTCTCATCAAACAGCGGATGTTTGCCTATGGCCCTCCGCATACTGTGCTGAATGAAGAACTGCTCAGCCAGGTATACGAAGGTCGCCTGAGAATCTTCAGTGACCTGCTCAAAAAAGAAGGAGAGAAAGCATGATACTCTATGACCTGTTTATCTCCCCGCTCACAGAAACCTATTTTCAGAAAGCCCTGATCGGTGGCTGCATAGTGGCCACAGTAGCCGGGGTCGTCGGATGCCTGGTGGTGCTGCGGCGTATGGCTTTCCTGGGTGATGCATTGTCCCATGCCATGATTGCAGGTGTAGCCGGCGGGTATCTGGTAATGAAAATGCTGTTCGGTGCTGAGGCGCATGCAACAGGCATGCTGCTTGGTTCGCTCTTTGCGGCCATTGCAACGGTGGCACTGATCAGCTTTGTTTCCCGCATTTCCAGGGTCAAGGAGGACACTGCCATCGGTATCATGTATACCGGTATATTTGCTCTGGGTGTGGTTGCGGTTTCCATCTTTCGCCAGTATATCCATATTGATCTTATGCATTTTATCATGGGAGATATTCTGGGAGTGGCTGACCAGGATCTCTGGGTCAGTGCCTTTGTGGCAGCAACCGTCCTTTCGATCCTGATTCTTTTTTTCCGTCATTTCCAGGTGGCCACCTTTGATCCGATTATGGCAGCCTCCATCGGTTTGCCTGTGCTGCTTATCGATTACCTGCTCACCACTTGTGTATCGCTGGTGGTTGTCAGTGCAGTCAGCATGGTTGGGGTTATTCTGGTGGTGGGTCTGCTGATCACTCCCGCAGCCACAGCCTACCTGCTCAGTGACCGTCTGGATAGAATGATGATGCTGGCAGCACTCTTTGGAACCACCAGTGTGATCGGCGGATTATACCTCTGCGTCTGGCTCGATTCCGCTGGCGGCGGCGCGGTTATGCTCTTCTGTACTTTGCAATTTCTGGTCGTACTGGCTGTCGCTCCCAAGTACGGTTTATTTGCCCGCTGGATGCGCCTCAAGAAACTGGTTCCACAACAGACGGTGGAAGATGTACTGACCACAATTCTGCGATATGGAAAAGCCACCCCAGTATCGGTAATCAGGCAATACGCTGAAGAGAGCAAGGGCATGCGTAAGGTTCTGGAAAATATGGTGGAGAACAATCTGATTACAGCCGAGGCAGAGGGATACAGCCTGACCGAAGAAGGCAACAAAGAGGCAAGCAAGGTTCTGCGTGCCCATCGCCTGTGGGAAGCCTACCTGGCAACCATTGGCACGCCCAGGGAAGAGTTGCATCCCACAGCTCACCAGCTGGAACATATCACCGATGGCAATACCGTAGAATACCTGGATGAAAAGCTGGGCCACCCCAGCCATGATCCCCATGGAAGGCATATGGGCTGATGACCGCTCCTCATGTATGAGCCAGGCACTTGTTACTTTGCAGGAAAAAACAGATCGTTACAAATACAACAAGCCTGCCCCGAACGGCCAGGCTTGTTGTATTTGTATACCAAAATATTTCTGCACTTTTCACATGATGCATTTCTGAACAACATAAGGAGAAGAAGGCGGCACCATGGTTCTCCTGAGCTCCTCCATATCCGAGTCATTCAGCATCTGCCGATACCAGGTGGTTCGGAAATGGTGAGGCAGACCGCTGCCAACGATACAGTCTATTGAGGTTTGAATACGTGTGGTGTTGATCTCTGTGCCGCACACGATGGAATACTTTTCCCAGGGGGCTTTAATATCCATGGCAATATAGTCCACTACACCTGCCAGGATAAGTTCCCTCAGCTTTTCAGGACACAGGCCGTTGGTATCGATTTTCACCCGCAGGCCCATCGCTTTCACCCTGGTGGCGAATCGCACCAGCTCCTGCTGCAATGTCGGTTCGCCACCTGTGATAACTACTCCCTGCAGGCGTTTGGAACGCTTATCCAGAACAGTTACAATATGTTCTTCATCAATTTCTCCATGTTCAGCCTGCAAAGCCCAGAGATGCTTGTTGTGGCAATAGGGGCAGCGCATGGAACACCCCTGGGTAAAAACAATGGCCGCCACATGGCCGGGAAAATCACTCAGGGTAAAGGGGTGAAATCCACCGATTACCATCAACACTCCTCCAAATGATAGTTACTGCGCGCAGCAAATTCAGCTCGTTTCCCTGCATTCCACTGGCTGACCGGCCGCATATACCCAACCACCCTTGAGTATACCTCTGTCTCGCTGCCACAGGAAGGGCACCGTTTGTGTTCACCGTTGATATAGCCATGGGTACAGCAGATGGAAAACGTTGGCGAGAGGGTGAAGTAGGGAAGATGATAGTTTTCACAGGTCATACGTACAAACTGTTTTACTGCCTCCGGATCAGGAAACGCCTCGCCTAAAAAGACATGGAGCACCGTGCCTCCTGTATACTTGCTCTGCAATACATCCTGCAGGTCAAGCACTTCCAATACGTCCTCACTGTAATTTACCGGCAACTGGGTGGAATTGGTGTACAGGGGGGTTCCGTCCTGTTCATCACGCAGGCTGCATACCATTTCAGGGAAACGATCCCGGTCTTTTCTTGCCAGACGATAGCCGGTACCCTCGGCAGGAGTTGCCTCCAGATTATACATATTCCCAGTCTCATCCTGGAAATCCTGCAGACATGAACGGATATAATCCAAAATTTCAGCAGCAAAAGCCTTGCCCTTACTGGTGCCGATATCTTTACCCAATAGATTCAGGCAGGCTTCATTACCGCCGATTACACCGATGGTGGAAAAGTGGTTGCTCCAGTATTTCTGAAAACGGTCATGGATGGTTCGCAGATAGTAGCGGGTGTAGGGATACAACCCTTTTACAGTAAAATCTTCCAGCACCTTGCGCTTGATTTCCAGGGAGGTCCTGGCTATTCGCATCTGCTGACCCAGGAGATCCAAGAAAGAAGAGATCGAATCAGCCCGTACCCCCAGGGCAGCAAGGTTGATGGTAACCACTCCGATGGAACCTGTCAGAGGGTTGGCGCCAAACAAGCCTCCTCCCCGCTTTTCCAGCTCTCTGGTATCGAGCCGTAGACGGCAGCACATGGATCTGGCATCTTCAGGATTGAGGTCTGCATTGATGAAATTGGCAAAATAGGGAATGCCATATTTGGCTGTTGCCTTCCACAAGCCATCAAGTTCCGGATTATCCCAGTCAAAATCGCTACCTATATTGTAGGTTGGAATGGGAAAGGTGAACACCCTGCCCTGGGCATCGCCTTCTGTCATTACCTCCATAAAGGCCTGGTTGATCATGGTCATCTCATGGCCGAAATCGCCATATACAGACGAACAAGACTCTCCACCAACGATTACGGGCTGGCTGGCCAGAGTCTGGGGCGGATTCAAATCCATGGTCAGATTGGTGAAAGGTGTCTGAAACCCTACCCTGGTAGGGACATTCAGATTGAAAACAAACTCCTGCAGAGCCTGCTTTACTTCCCTATAAGACAAAGCATCATAACGGATAAATGGCGCCAGCAGGGTGTCAAAGTTGGAAAAGGCCTGTGCACCTGCGGCCTCACCCTGGAGGGTATAGAAAAAATTGACAATCTGGCCGAGGGCAGCGCGGAAATGTTTTGCCGGTCTGGATACCGCCTTTCCTTTTACCCCGCAGAACCCCTGACAAAGCAGGTCCTGTAGATCCCAGCCAACACAGTAGGTGGAAAGGAGGCCCAGGTCGTGGATATGAATATTTCCTTCAAGGTGTGCTTCGCGAACTTCTTTGGGATAGATGGTATGTAGCCAGTAGCGCTGGCTGATTTCGCTGGAAATATAATGGTTCAATCCCTGGAGGGAGTAGTTCATATTGGAATTTTCTTCGATTCGCCAGTCGAGTTTATCCAGATATTGGTCAATAATACGCGTTCCCTGTGCAGAGGTCACAGAACGGACCATTGTGCGCTGCTCACGGTATACGATATAGGCTTTTGCGGTTTTCTTGTAGGGGGATGCCAGCAGAACCTCTTCCACCAGATCCTGTATATCCTCGACTGTGGGGATCTGTCCTTCCAGCGCCATCTGGGCAAGACCGATAACCCGGATGGTCAGACGACGAGCCTCGAAGGAATCAAATTCACCGGTTACTTCCGCGGCCTTCTGCAGGGCATTGGCGATTTTTTGAAATTGAAAAGAATCGGTGCGGCCGTCCCGTTTCTGAATCTGTCTGAAGTGACAGATCTGTTCAAAGGACGCACTTTGGGCATGGGATGTGGGCATGGTTTTCTCCTTTCCTCGAAGGTACACGTTGACAGTGTAATTCAAGCTGGCAGGTCTTCGGACTTCCGGGCGTACGACATTGCTACCTACTGGTCGGAGCTTCCCAACATACTAGTCAGTGCTTTCAGCGCTCTCCCTTCATCCAATAGATTACAGAAGGAGCCTGTCCAACGTTCGTTCCCGATTACCGCTGCGGGACAGTTCCGGATTTTCACCGGATTCCCTTTTACTGCACTCCCCGTGAGTGCACCAGCTCGTCAGCATACCACTATATATTGTGTATCGACGCTGTATGTCAACGTAAAAAAGCTCATTGGAGAGTCAAATGCTGCAGTCTCATCAACCTCTGCCTCTTCAAAAAATATCAATTACATGACACCGGTGATGCCGCCATTGACAATTCATCGAGAATATGAGGCAAGGTCGCAATTACACTTTCCCACGAAGGGGTATGTGGTATGTGCAAAAGACTGTACGGGCTGTTTTCAGCTACCTCCATAATCACCTCTGCAAGGCCTTGCGCATTATCGTTCATAAATTCAGGATGGGCTTTTGTAAAAAAAAGAAATATTGCTGAAAGCCGACTCTGGAAACTGAGACGCTCCCCATTTGTAACCAGGGCTGTTCTGAAAACATCACGTACCAGCCTTTCTTCCGCATCACGGTCATATTGCAGATTGTTGAAGGTGGAATCATGGGCATATTTCTTTATCATCCTTTTGGCCACGGTAATGTACGTTTCAGAGAGATCCCTGAAAAAGGTTGGTCCTAACACCAGGCCTTCCTCGACCATGAGAAAATTGAGAAGAGTACCAATGATATCAACGGCCATCTCCTGAAGCCCACACGGTTTCCCATGGTTGTTGTCTACATTTTGATGTTTGTGATCAAAAGGATCCGAAGAGAATTGTACCTGACAGATGGAAGAAGCCTTTCTATACACTTCTATGAGGCTATATATTTCCACCCCCCAGTTCATGGAAAACCGCATTTGTTTCAACAAGTCTCTTCTGTAGGCAACCTCTCCGGAAAGCTGGTAGTGAAAGTTGAGAAGAAAATCGAGTATACGTACAAATTTTTCTTCTGAGCCATGCATGAGCTGGCGTTTCAGTGCAATAAGCAACGGATCAACCAGCAGCCGCTTGACTCTGCCATAAAAATGATTGTTGTGGATACGGGAGTAGTAGCCTTTGGCAAAATCGTAATCAAGTGCCATTACAGGGTAAAGAAGCCTGTCTATCTGTTCTTTGCTAAAACTCTTGATATCAGCATCAATAACAGCAACAGAGTCAGCGTCCAGGGCAAGGCAAACCCCAAAACTCATAAACATGTTACGCCCTTTCCCCGGTATGGAGACATCGAATCCCGCATCTTCCAGCTTTTGGTACAGTGCACTGAATTCAGCACCTTCGTTCCATTGAATAATCGCATTTCGCAGACCGCATCCCCTGATGAGGGACTCCAGTTGCCGCATATCAGATTCGTCAGCTCCATCAAGACCGAAAATAATAGTATGCAAATACTCTATCGTGCAGAGATGCAGTAAAATGTTCGTAAAAACCGATCGATTTTCTTCCTCTGTAAACTCTGTGGCAAGGCAGGGGATTACCACAATTGCTTTATGTTCGTTTTGTTTCTTCAGCAAACGGGAATAAAGATGCTGAGTATCCTGATTGAGGATGTGAAGTGTTGTGATATCAACGGATTGTTGTGAAAAATTAGGCATAACTGTCCTCAGCGAGTAACTGCTCACGGTCTATGCTGCTCGTCGTATTGGCTTTTTGGCTATAAGTATTTTTCGGTCAACCAGCCTAACGGGTATCATTTGAGAGGTAAAGCAAATTGGAGCAACTGATAATAACAACTACTCCCATGAGAAATAACTAAGCCAGCAACGCCCCTGTATGTGTAACTGGTGGTTACAGGGTGCCTGAAATTTTCGCAATCAGGCTGGAGCAGCGTATAGGTTCATCGGTAAGCCGGGCTGATCGCGGAAAGGTCAGGTACGATGTGAGCAGTTACCCTGTAACTAGAGGAACAGATTGACATAATATATAAAGTTGAGTATGCATCCAGACATGCATTGAGGTTAATCCTGAAATGGACCAGGAAGTTGCCCGAGCAATAGGAATCTCTTCTCGACAACCTCCCAGGGAATCCGGTGAAAATCCGGAACGGGCCCGCCGCTGTAAACGGGGACGAACGCTGCATGACAGTCACTGACAATGGCACCATGCCACCAATGTCGGGAAGACGCAGCAAGTAGAAAGATCCGCAAGTCAGAAAACCTGCCTGAATGCTGGAAGCAACCATGCTGCGAGGACAACAGCGCTTCTTATCTTCATCTGTGGCTGACAGGGCACCCGGATTGAACTGTGTTCAATCCGGTTTTTTTATGCCTGCAGCACCTCTTCCTGCTTTCTCCTCGTCATGCTGTTGCCTGGCCGTTGTTCCGTAAAAATTGGCTAAAAAACCATTTATGGACAGACACTAACCAAGAGGTAGCCCAAATGCAGATACTCTTCATCCATGGCATGATGTTCCAACACCGGACCTGGCAGAGGGTGGCTTCCAGACTCCATGAAATCGGAATCAACCTGACCTTTATGGATCAGGTACAAGCCTCGGCGCAGTTCTCGCAAACAGGACCGCTCCAGTGGGACCTGGTTCTGTTTGAAGCAGCCATTGGCATGCCTGGCATACAAACCATCCTCAGTAAAAGCGAAGGTATTCCCCACCGCCTCGGGATTACCCCAGAAATCCCTAATCACTTCAACACCTTTCCTCAATATATTGTTCAGGAATTGAAACGCTACCTCTCTGTTCTGGACCAGGAAAATTATCTCAACGGAATCTGTTACCTGGTTGCTCAAACAGGAAAAGACATTCCTTGGAAACCGCCTCAACCTGTCCTTACAACTGCCATCTACCATCCCCATGCCCAACAGCTGTTTTTTGATGTTGCCAAATATACCAGATGGCAGGCAAAAAGATCATTGCCTGTTTCCTTACCACGTATTGGTTTGCTCCTGTATTACAGCCAGTATGTTGAGGGCAACCTGGCTGAAGTGGATGCCCTTATCCTGGCCTTGGAAGAGCATCATTTTCTCCCCCAATGCGTACTTTGTACAGGTGGTGAGGGTCATGCGCCAACCAATGACAAACAGAATCCTCCATGGACTCATTTTTTCCAGAATACAGGTTCCATCGAACTGCTTGTCAACTGTATGGCCGGTCGCCTGCTGAAAAGCCAGGACTATCTCTGGGTATTGGAAGAGTTAAATGTCCCCATCGTCCAACTGCTCCGTTCACACAGCCAGACACCCAAACAATGGCTGGAAGATCCCCAGGGACTCCCTGCCATGTCTGCTGTATATTCTTTAGCCCAGCCTGAAACATTTGGTACCATTGCTCCCACCATCGCTGCAGCAGTAGAAACACCCTGGGCCGGAGAGCCCCCTCGCGCAATGCGCACGCTGGTTCCCCTTCAGGAGCGAATCGAGATGCTCTGCCGACGTATTCGAAAATGGGTCAACCTGCGTACACTGCCAAATGCAAACAAACGAGTCACTATCATTCTGCACAACAATCCCTGCAAAGGCCTGGAATCGACCATTGGCCTGGCTGCAGGCCTGGACACTTTCCAAAGCCTTGGGCTTCTGTTGGCTGCGTTGCAGAAAGAAGGGTATGACATCGGAGAAGCCCCAGTGGATGGACATGCAATACTCGCAGCTATCCAGGAACGGAAGGCGACCAGTGAATTTCGCTGGACTACCATTGAAGATATCATAAATAGCGGAGGTGATCTCCATCGTATGAGCCAGGAAGAATATCTTCCCTGGTTCAATGAACTCCCCCTCAAAACCCAGGCAAAAATCATCGAAGATTGGGGGGAATTTCCCGGCCAGGGAATGATCTACACTGAAAATGACAAAGATGTGCTGGTGGTCACAGGTATTGAATACGGTAACATCCGCATCATGGTGCAACCCAAACGCGGTTGCTACGGCTCAAAATGCACAGGTGAAGTCTGCCGCATCCTGCACGACCCTCACCTTGCCCCACCCCACCAATGGCTGGGCACCTACAAATATATTCAGGATAACTCCGATGCGATCATCCATTTCGGTACTGAAGGTGCGCTGGAATATCTGCCTGGCAAGCAGTTGGGGTTGTCTGGAGAGTGTTTTTCCGACATTTCCATTGACGCCCTACCCAACCTGTATACCTATATCCTTGACGCAACAGGGGAAGGCATAGTTGCCAAAAGAAGGGGACAGGCTGTACTCGTCGACCATCTCTCACCTGTTTTTCGACCAGCTGAATTAGACGCAGGCTTTTTGCGCCTGGATACGCTGCTCAATGAACATGACCGTGCTACAACCAGCAAAGAAATGCGCAGACTGCAGATCATTGAACAGGAAATTGCTTTCTTACTTGTTGAGTGTGGCCTTGCCGAAGAATATCTGGAACCTGAGGAATTACAGGACTGCCTCTCCACAGCACGCAGACAGATCACCCGCATGCAACAGACCCTGTCACCCGAAGGACGACATGTGCTTGGCAGTGCTCCTGATATTACCGGCACAGCAAAACTCCTGGCAACCATGCTGCGAACGCCCAGCCCTGGATTACCGGATATTGCAACGTTGGCAGAGAACTCTGACAAGAAGAATCTCCCCGTATATGAACGCGCCGTACAGCAGCTAGAAACACTGCTTACAACGACACAGGAACCGGAACATGAGAGGGGAGTCGACGAGCTACAGACATTTTGCAGGGATATTCAACAACGCCTACAGCAATGCGACCAGGAAATTCAGCACCTGCTCACAGGCTTGAGCGGAAAATTTATTGCTCCGGGGTTAAGCGGCAGCCTGGCAAGAGGCACCATTGAAGCCCTGCCCACAGGGAGGAATTTCTTTGCCACAGATACAACCGTACTTCCGACCAGAGCGGCCTGGGAAACCGGCAAGCAGATGGCTGACATCCTGTTAAAAAAATATTTCCAGGAGGAAGGACGTTTTCCAGAAAGCATTGGTATCAGTCTCTGGAGTTCTGACGCCTTCAAGTCAGATGGCGAGCTTTTCTGTCAGATCCTGTATCTGATGGGTGCAAAACCCGTATGGAGCAAACAGGGGAAGGTACTGGAAACCGAACCTCTTCCCCTTGAGCGTCTCACAGTAACCTGGGACGATGGGTCAACAGTCAAGCGGCCGAGGGTGGATGTCACTCTGCAGACATCCTCAATCATGCGCGATCTCGTTCCTAACTTTTGTGTCTTTTTAGATCAGACGGTCCTCATGATCAGCCGGCTTGATGAACCAGATGAGGATAATTTCATCCGCAAACACACAAAAGAAAAAATGCGGCAACTGGCCGACCAGACAGATAAAACACTTTCAGAAAAACAACTGCACAGATTAGCAACCATGCGGGTGTTCACTTCTGCACCCGGAACCCATGGTCTGGGCGTAGGTCTTGCTCTGGATGCATCGGCCTGGAAGAGCAAAGCTGATCTGGCTGAAATATATATTAACTGGGGCGGACACGCCTGTCTGAGCGATGAGGCAGCAGACATTTCCATCAGCGCAGCCCATCAGGCCCTGGCAGAGCAGCTGGGAAATATTGATATCGCGTACATGAAACAGGCATCTGCAGAATATGATGCCCTGGATTGCAGCTGTTATGCGGTTTCCCAGGGCAGCATGGCAGCTGCAGCCAGTGCAGTGGGTGGGCAGCAGGCCAAGCTGTACTGGGGAGACAGCACCTTGTCAGAATCGCCGGAGATTGAAACCCTTGCCGAAACCCTGCAACGGAGCGTACGCACAAGGTTGCTCAATACAACCTGGATACAGGAAATGCAGCAGCACGGATATCAGGGAGCACAGGATGTTGCCAGCAAGGTGAATAATCTGTACAAATGGTCTGCCACAAGTGAGCAGGTTTCCAAGGGACTGTTTGATGATCTTGTCCGTACCTATATCTTGAATCAGGATAATTATGCCTGGCTCCGGGAGGCCAATCCCTATGCCCTGGAAGAAATCACCCGCCGTCTGCTCGAGGCCCATGCCCGTGATCTCTGGGAAGCTGATGAGGATCTGCTTGCCGAGGTACGGGCTGCGGCCCTGGATGTCGAAGGGGATATGGAAGAAATCCGGGAGAACGGGGAGGGTGAAATCCAGGGGAATCAGGTGGATATCATAACCCGCCAGAATGTGGAGCAGTGGAAAATGGAATGGAAACTCTCATAAAAAGGTAACTGGTTACAGCACACCTGATCTTTCCGCGATCAGCCTGGCTTACAGTTCATTACAAAAAAAATAACAGGTGGTAAATACATATGCATCAACGAGGATATATAGGCCGCAAAATGCGGCTGCCCAAATTACACAAAGACCCAGCCATCATCATTGCCGCCTTTGGCAGCACCAATAAAAACAGGGCTGTGCTGGAGGAATTTCAACGTGATCTGGAAGTACGGTTCCCTTCCCATTCCATATATTGGGGGTACACCTCTGAGATTATACGTAAAAAACTCAAACTGCCAAGCCTGCAGCAAACCCTTGCCCAGGTGGAATCCGATGGTTTTCGCAAGGCTGTGGTGCAGCCGATTCATATTTTTCCCGGAACAGAATATACACAACTGGCTGAAACCTGTGAATTTTTTCCTGGAATGAATGTCTTCCTCAGTGAAACCCTGCTCCACCGATGGGATTTCATCAAAGAACTCCTGGAAATCGTCGAACCTGAATTCTTCACCCCTGAAGAAGGTCTGAACCTGATCGCCCTGCACGGCACCCCCCTTGCCGCAGACCCCGTTAACATTGTTTACATGGGGATGGATAACCTGCTCACCACTCTCTACCCCAATGTGCTGGCTGCAACCGTTGAAGGTGTGCCGGATCATGAAGCCGTACTGGCCAAAATAAAACGAGATAACCTGGCGGACAAATACAAACGGGTAAAAATCATTCCCCTTATGTATTACGCAGGCATCCACGTCGATGACGACCTTATGGGAGAAGAGGATAGCTGGCGCGCAGCCCTGGAAGACATGGGCTTTACCGTGGAGTGCCCTCAAGTGACAATTGATGGAGAGACCAGATATAAAGGCCTGGCCCATTATCCGGGAGTCAACAAGGGGTTCCTGGACAGATTGGAGCGTACCCTTGAACTGGCTGAATATTATTAACTTGCGTATGAATCCGTGACATCTTAGAGCCTGACATACCTACTCACCTGATATTTTGCAAATAAGTGCGGTGTCTGTATGGGGCGCGGAAAATAATAAATATCCAAAAATTGCGTAGGATATCGATTTGGTCACCTCGTCGCGTCAAGGGTTCCATACTGGCCGTATTGAGCCATTGACGCGACGACGTTACCGCGTTGAGAGACAAGCAAGATGGGATAATTTATTTTTCCGTGACCCTATACATTCAGGCTCAAAGAACAACAATGACGAATTACAGTGGAGCTCCTCAACAGATAGACTGCATTCATTTACAAATCGGAACTACTCACAGAGAAAATGGCTCAGTTTAAAAATAAACCCGCATTTATAGCTAGTTACGAGAGCCACAGAGATGTTCGCAATCAGGCTGGCGAAGCTGTGTTAATACAGGCAGTGACACTCTTTACATTTTACGCTCACCTTGCATTAACAACTGGATAGGAGCGATATTGAAAATATGAGCTGACGATTCATTAACCTTCCAGGGAAAGTTTCCATTCTCCCACAATGGAGTGTCAAAATTTGGCCCACATGTGCCTGCCCAGGGGTCTGTAGATTCGCTAAAACCAGTTCCCCACACTTCAAAGTGCAGGTGCGGCCTTGTACTGTTTCCTGCGCTACCAACTTCTGCAATTTTTTGTCCTTTTTCTACATGATCACCTACTGAAACAATAATAGAAGTAGTTTTTAAATGATCATATCTTGTTGCAAACACACGTGAATTCTCTGGATGTTTAATCACAACCACATTTCCGCCATCGAAACACCAAAAGCAACTACCTGTGCCAACCCCACAGTACGGTCCAATCTCAGTGCATACCCTGTAGCCATTTGACTGATTTGGCTCAAACCAACCAGTTGGAGGTGCTTGACAGTCTGGATGAAGGAAAGGACAATCATCATATTTGCCATCAAAAACCCATAATACTTCACCAGCATATGCGGCATATACATCAGTTCCTTTCTGTGTGCTTATATCAGTCCCCTGATGTCCCACGTAGCCAGCTATACCGCAATTAAAAGCTTTACCATCAGAATCGACATCAGGATATCCTATTTCTCCAACACACGTTTCTTCAGGAATACAGTTTATCGGCCATCTCAATTCATTGCAATTAGCCGAACTCAAAGGACAAAAGAGTAAAAATATAGAAAAAAGAAACCATTTCATATGAGAAACTACCTATCTTATTTCAGAAAATAATCAACAGAAGACATATATCCACCCACGGCAGTACGTATATTTGTAACTAATCACAGGCACCCCACGAAGTCTCCCCCTGGTCGCTTATCTCTTGGCACGATCGAGGTTTCCCGCAGAGATAACCTAACGGAGTCTTTGCTTACCTGCGAACAACCGCGCTTGCCCAAATCTGAAGTACCTGCGACCAGTGACAGCTCAGAACCAAGTGAAATATCAGTGTTGTTAACCCAGTGATCAGTTATGTATATTTTTATCAATCGGCAAACACCATCTTCTCGTTGTTCAATAAAAGTAAATAAATCGATGAAAAAGAAATTTCTTTTTGAATGGCCGGAAGTGGCATATCAAGCACTATAACGCCATCTATTATACCGTAATCAGCAGTTGATTTTATATGCATGCCATCACTTAAGGTGAGAAATCCTGCTGCTGAACGTGGCAAGCCAATATAATTTCCTTGTAGTTTTCCACTACTAATTTGAGACGTCAGGACATATTCGTTGGCAAAAGTTGATCCAGCACGTGGAGAAGGATCATGCACAATTAAATAATCAGGGTTTATTGCAACACCGTCACTTCCATAACCAACAAGAGTAACCCAATGTCCTCCAATCCTGGTGTATACGTCTGATGCTGAATCATATTCATACCACCCTATGTTTAACCAAACAGATCCATTGCCCAAGAGGCCTTGTTGTATCCATTCCAAGTCAGGAATATTCACATTTGTACTAAATTCAGAGGAATGATAACGCCATCCTTGGTATTGCAGCCTGGTGTAATTATAGCCTTTACTAAGAATATATTTCTTTACTCCTAGCAAAATATCCTCAGCACTGTTTCCATCAATAAGGCTTGTATTTAAATAGGCGCTAGATCCAAGAGTTTGGGCAACATCAAACTGATCTTTTTTCCGGTCACTGGTATTTGATGCAAGATCAGGAAAGCCATGATCATCAAGCCACATCATTGAGTTGGACACCGCAACAGGAGCGCAATATTGTGTCCCGCCCCCTGGCAACCCGCCGTACGCGGAATCTGTTTGAAGATAATCTGGAATATCATAAACCTTGTCTAAGTATGCGCCTTGGCAAATTTCAACAAGAACAAAACTGCAAAAAAATAATATCCAGACCATTGGCAACCGAATCATCTTATTCATAAATACAAACATATTTGGGATAACTCTCCGCACTCTATTGTTAGGATCTACGCTGAAGCCGGTAGGGATTCAAGCCGTTTTCGTTCTTCCAGGTATTGGTCAGGGCATCAGCAAGGTGGTAGATCAAGCAATATCAGTGACCGGATTTTCGGAATTATTACTCAGTATATATTGCTGGCTGCTAACACTGCCCGGGCCAATGATACCTGGTGAAAAAACAGCACTGATTGAGGGCTGCCCCTGTGCTAAAACGGAAAAAAGGAGCACCGAAAAATACGGCCTGAATACAAATAGTGCAAGCATAGACCTTCCGGGCAATAAACTTTTCCCCACGGGACATAGCAGGTTTCTCTTCTCCCCAAAACGATGATATGGGCATCAAAAATACATAACTACAGACGAATTTAGTATAGCAAACGATCCATGTTTTCCAAATTACTTTCAATATCGTAACCATTTTCTCTGGCATTTACCCACCCAAGCATTATATAGTGTCTGTTATTACCTACGCCCCTGCACAAACGCAGATTACTATATAGTTCGCGATAGATTCGCCTGGAGGATTTTACATGGATAGGGAAGCACAACAATCTCCACACTGGATCAGGAAGATACTGGTTTTTCTTACATCCCTGGCAACAGCCCTGTTCTTTCTCTTTTCCTCTGCTGCAGGTTAGGAATATAGAGTAATCTACATTGCACCCGGTGGTCCTGCCGACAATGCATCCAGGTAAATTGTAACTCATCACAGGGTCTGCAACTACTTGGTTTCACTTACCTCCGCACTGTAACTGACCACAGACATCTCGTTGATATTGGAGTCTCCGCTTACCTTCTTGGAAAAAATTTTGAGCATAACGCAAAAATTGGACGGAGGAACGAAACTCTGAAAAAACTCTTAATGAACAGGCACTAGTTACAAAAATGCATCAGCACCAGGACTGTTGTTGCGGTATTAACTAAGGTGGCCCAGGAAAAACAAAAATCCATTGAGGAACTCAACCAAGCCTCTACCTTACTGAAACAAGAAATAGACAAAAAACGCGCAGCCACCTGGGATATTCCCCGGCAATAACGGCAAACTATGAAAGACGCTACCACCCGGATAACAATAAAGAGGGGCAGACATAAGCATGTTATGCTGCTCAGCACATTCGAGTTTTAGCCGTTGCCAATCAGCTTTTACTCCAAATCTCAGACAGTTATTGTCATCACAGAAATTAAGCGTTAGGATAACGCTGCTCCTCGCAGAGCATCCGGTCAGGGGAGAATTTTACAAGGTGAGGCAATGAAGAAGAGAATAGTGCTCCTGCTTTCTTTTTGTTTTTTTTCAGGGGAAATAACCTCGGCAGCGACCCGCTATATACGAACGGATGGCACGGATACTGGCCAATGTTCCTCTGTGGCAACGCCTTGCAAATCGATCCAGTATGCCATAAATCGAGCGGCTGAAGCCTCCAACGATACCATACGTATCGCCTCCGGCACCTATAATGAGGCGGTGGTCATCCCCTCCTCTTTCCAGGAGTTGCACTTGACCTTGTCAGGTGGCTGGAATGATGATTTTTCGCTTTCCTGCAACGGCCAACCTACAATATTGACTGCACCGGATACCTCACAGTCTGTTATCAAAATGTTTGATTCAGCTGTCTGGAACACCCTTGATCTCAACCTTACCTGTATCAATTTCCAGGGCAATGGACTCACCTATCCGTTAAACGCTATCTCGATGTATTCCAACAGACAAAATTCCATGGAACTTAGTCTTGATAGATGTACGGCATCGCATTTCCCAGGCCAGGCATTACTCATCCAGGCCGAAAACAGTGCCCAACTGACGGTTCAGTTAAACGAAGTAAGACTGGAGCATAACTCCGCTTTGCTCAACGGCAACTGGTCGGGTATCGGCCTTTTTGCCAGGGCGACTGACGCCGATTCGGTGCTTGACCTTGACTTGGAAAACTGCTGGATTCGAGACAACGTTGGCGACAACGATCAACAAGGTGGTGGAGGCGTTTCCTTGAACGCAGGTGAAGGAGGAGTCCTGAATGCGACCATGACGAACACGGTCATTGTTGGCAATGAAAAAGATGATACCGGCGCAGGCTTGCGTGTAGCTGCCAGTGGCACGACAAGCCAGAGCGTACTGGAATTGGACCTGATCAATTCCACCATCAGTGGCAACCGCTCTCTCTCATTTCCCGCTGGTGGAGGGTTGAGCGTCTACGCGGGGAACACCTCGAAAACCACAGTGCGCCTGAAGAACACCATTGTGTGGGGAAACGAAAACTCACAGGGCGCGAACGATGACATCTACTTATATGAAAATGCCCTGAACAATGAGGCAGAGGTGTCTCTCACCTCCTCTTACTCCATACTCTCTTCGATCAACAATGAAGAAAACCAAAGTGTCTTTACAGATGGTGGACATAATCTCAGTGTTGATCCGTGTTTGAGATCCGACTACCACCTACGCAGGAATTCACCTGCCATCGACGCCGGGCAATGCGGCACACGACTTCTCCCACTCAATACCTACTACCGGATCGCACCCCTAAAGGACATTGATGGCGAGGATCGACCCCCATGGGGGGAATATACGGGCTGCGATATCGGTGCCGATGAATACTTTCCCCGCATGCTCTGCTTCCCGATCAGAACAGGAAAGGGAGATATGACAATGATCTGTATGTAGCGTACAGAACAGGTGGTAAAAACGAGAAGATGCCCTTACAAAAGCGGCACGTTCAACATGTCCCTGTGGGATATTCTTTTGTCGTAACTTCTCACGGGGTAGACGAATACATTTGAAAACCTCCAGCATTTTCAGAGTTTACCTTTCTTCTTGAAATTGACGGTATAGTTGCGGTGATTGCCAAATATTTTGAAGACTTCAAAACCATGTTCGCACACTAAAGCTTGCAATTCATCCATATCTATTTTATCGGGATCTCCTGCCAATTCCGTGATGGACAAAATTCCATTTTCTTTTAAAACCCTGTATATTTCATTGAAATAAATGAATTTATGCTCGACTTCTCCAATTATAAATAGCCAACCACTTTTTGCCATCTTTATAAGCTAGTGGCTGGACAGGACTAAAAACCTTTGTCAATCAAATGATACGTGGCAAGCATCTGATATAACGTTTTTTCAAGCAGTCGTCTCTTCTCTACTTTCCGCTACTATAACAAAGAAAGGTTAATTTACCGCTCTCTCAGACCAACGTTTTCGTTGGAATTAAGGATAGTTCGTAACTTTACCAAGAGTCGCTCTCTGGAAAAAGGCTTCTCTATAAAGTTTTGCCCGTCATCGAGCACTCCGTGCTGAGCGATGAGGTCGGCCGTATATCCTGACATATACATGCTTTTTAGATTAGGTCGAGAAGCCTTGATTTTATCAACAAGTACGCGCCCATTCATTTCCGGCATTACAACATCTGAAATGATTACATCAATTGTATAAGGATATTCCTCTGCAATGGTAAGGGCTTCGTGGGGGCTATTTGCCGCAAGGACAGTGTAGCCTGAATTTTCCAAATTTCTTTGGGTAATTGTCAGAATGGCGGGTTCGTCTTCCACCAGCAAGATTGTTTCCGCACCCTGATGCGATGACGACGAGAGCTCCTCAGACGATATAAAATGAACACTCTCTGCATGGTGCCGTGGTAGATATATTTGAAAAGTTGTCCCTTTTCCTTGGGCGCTGGTGACAGACACTGCGCCGTTGTTTTGTTTTACTATACCGTATACGGAAGCAAGCCCAAGACCGGTTCCCTGGCCTATGTCTTTGGTGGTAAAAAATGGCTCAAATATTTTATCGAGAGTTTCCTTACTCATGCCTGTCCCAGTGTCTTCCACAATGATTCGCACATATTCGCCTGGTACGAGATCAATCGGCTCATGGGTGCTTGCTTCTCCTATTGAAACATTTTCTGTTTCAATGGTGATGCTACCTATATCGGCAATAGCGGCTCTGGCGTTTACGCACAGATTGGCCAGAATTTGATCAATCTGACCAGGATCGATTTTCACAGACCAGAGGTTATCCCCGGGGTGCCAGATTAGATCAATATTTTCACCAATCAAATGTTTCAACATTTTTAATGTGGCTGCAATTGCAGCATTTAAATCTATCTCGCGTGGCGTAATTGTCTGCTTGCGCGCAAAGGCAAGAAGCTGCCTGGTTATGTCGGCAGACCGCTGGGCAGCCTTGCTTATTTCAAGCAGGTCTTCCTTGAGAGGATCTGTAGGGGATATTTTATCAAAAGCAATTTCCGTATAACCAATGATTACATTAAGCATATTGTTATAGTCATGGGCTATACCTCCAGCGAGCCTGCCAATAGATTCCAGTTTTTGTGCCTGATTCAGTTGATCAAACAACTTTTCCTGTTCCTGCTCTGCTTTTTTTAATTGACTGACATCTTCAGAAAAAATAATAACTCCGCCTATTTCTCCTTTGCGATCATACCATGGTCGAATTTCCCAATTAAGCCATTGAATCTCGCCAGTTGTTCGTTTCATCGGATCTGCTTTGCCAGACAATACTTCGCCACTTAGGGCCCGTTCGTGTATTGCCCGTAAATTTTCAGATAGTTCTGGAAACACATCATAGTGAGAACATCCAAGCAGGTTACCCTTATCTTCAAGCTGAAAATCACGCAACCAACGACGGCTGTAGTTGATATAGCGCATCTCGCTATCGAACATGGCGATGGCTACAGGGGCGTTCTCTATAAACAGGGAAAGCCTCTGCTCACTTTGCTTCAGGGTAAGTTCTGCTTCCTTTCGTTCGGTTATATCGGCAACTGTACCGACTAACTCGGTGGCCTGCCGGTCGGCTCCTTCACCGGAAAAATCTGCAAGTCCGTAAGCTTCAACCCATCGAACAGTACCATCGGAACGCGTAATACGATATTGGGCGTGAAAATTTTCAGGAGTAGATGGATTGAGTGCATGAGAGACCTTATCTAGCAATCCTGGAAGATCGTCTGGATGGATAAAAGTATTCAAGATCTCCTTGTTGAGCGCAGAATCTTTTTTAACACCAAATATTTCTCTATATCCCTCATCCCAGGTGGCAATATCCGTTACCGGGTTGTATTGCCACCAGCCAAGATTAGCCGCCTCAAAAGCGAGTCGACGCTGTTTGTCGAGAATGCGGAGGGCTGCTTCTGTTTCTTTTCGTTCGGTTATATCCTGGGCTGCACCCCATACCCCCACAATAGTGCCGTTGTCATCTTTTTCTGCTTCTCCTTTCACCCAGACCCAGCCATTACTCCCATCTCTACGCACCGTCTCCAGTTCAAATTCATAGGGAATTCCCAATGCAGCGGTTTGCTGAACCGCTGGGGCCAGTTTTTTCCAGCTTTCCTGGGTAAACAGCTTGTGATGTTCCTTATACGATGGCGGAGGAGAATCAGGATCATAGCCAAACATATGATAGAGTGCATCTGTCCAACTTACCTCATTTGTTTTGATCTCAAGGCGCCAGCTGCCAAGTCTCGCTATTTTTTGAGACTTTCTCACATCTTCCTGGCTTCTTTTTAACTCTTCTTCGGTGCTTTTCAATTCGGTAATGTCTGATCCGACCGCAAGTATTTCTGTTATATTCCCCCGGTCATCGAAGATTGCCTTATTGCTCCATGTCATCCACAACCGTTGACCGTTTCTACAGATATTTTCATTGACGTAATTGAGATATTTATTGTGATTGTCGACAATATCCTGGACAAGTTCAGTCAAGCTCTGGCCAAGGGAATCATGCTCAGGGACAAGTATACGGACATCTTTGCCGAGGATTTCTTCCTCCTGATAACCGAATAGCTGTTGGGCAAATTCGTTGAAAAAAGTGATGGTACCATCCACACGCCAACGAATGATTGCACTGTTGGCATTCTGTACAAGTTGCCGGTAGCGTTTTTCACTCTCTTCCAGTTGCGCCATTGCATCTACCAGTTCTTCGGATCTGGCACGTAATTGATCGTTAACCGTGAATAATTCCTCATTGCTGGCTTGAAGCTCTTCATTTGTAGTGCCCAGTTCCTCATTGGCAGCGTGAAGTTCTTCGTTTGACGCCTGCAGTTCTTCGTTAAGTGATTGGAGTTCTTCACTATTTGTTTCCAACTCTTCAATCACGTCCTGCAAATACTCTCGGGTGGCACTCAGCTCATATTCCAGTTCAGCGATTTTATTCTTTTCCTGTTCAGTTACCTCACCATCACTAGAGATAGGTTGACAGCTATTCCCGAGATTAAAAAATATCACCAAAAACTGTGGTGATGCTGCAGTGGGTACAGGCCCCACCTGAATTCGTACTGTTTTCGTACCATCATGGGATTTGAGCTGTATATTTTGGCTGGTGACTATCTGGCTTTCTTTTTTGGAGCGATTCAATAATGACTGAAGAGCAAGACGAATCTCCTTGCGAGCCATATTGATCGTATTGAAATTATCTCGAACGCTGCCTTCCGAAAATTTGAGATAACGGCTTACGTCACCTCGAAGAAAAAGGATATTACCATGTTCGTCAGTGAGAACACTGCTGCAATCTAACATGGCCAGCAGCGCAGAAGTAAATTCGCGCTCTTTCCATAACTCTGTCTTCTCCTGTTTCTGCAATATGGGCATTGCAGGTGTCAGTTGTGCAAGGCGGTGTCTCTGAAGCAGTGCAGGGAAAGAATTGTTAGCAGATTCCTTACGTTTAAAAATTTTCCATTTGCCATCAAGCGTCGAAAACAATTCAGGTTGCTTGTGAACTGATTCAGATTTCCCAAGAAACAGCAGGCCGTCAGGCTCCAGGCAGAAATGAAATAGAGAGAGAATTTTAGCCTGAAGATCACTCTCCAGGTAGATCAACATATTCCGGCAACTGATCATGTCCAGATGCAAAAAAGGAGTATCTCTAAGAAGATCCTGCTTTGCCGTGACGACCATATCCCGAAGCGGCCTATTGACAGAAACCATATTGTCACTTTGGGTGAAATAACGGTCAACCAAATTTTGTTCCAGATCAAGTATAGCCGCCAGTGGATATAATCCCTTTCTGGCCCATTGAACGCAGTGTTCATCGATATCAGTCGCAAAAATCTGAATTTTGTATTTATAGATATCTTCTCTGAGCAGCTCAGCAAGTACAATGGCCATTGAGTAGGCTTCTTCACCTGTCGAACAGGCAGGCACCCAGATTCGCACCGAGTCATTGGGTTTCTTATCCTGTATTCTTTCGCGCAAGGCTTCAGATAGCGCAGAAAAGGCCTGTTTATCTCGAAAAAAGCTGGTGACGGATATTAACAGGTCTTTTAACAATTCACTTAACTCCGCAGGATTTTCCTGGAGAAAATCCAGATATTCTCTCAGAGTATGAATTTTATTAAAAATTGCTCTGCGAGTAATCCGCCGATACATAGTGGTTGGTCGATATCTGGTAAAATCGGTATTGCCTTTTCGACTCAGTAAACGGAGAATATTCTGCAGGTCATGATGTTGTGAGTCCAGTGCGTAGGCATCTTTGAACCGCAGAGGTGATTTACTCAAAGATTCTAGAGTTGGACCAATTTCTTCAGGTAGAAGAGTCAGGTCAACATTGCCAGTTTGAATTGCGGCAATGGGCATGCCATCAAATTTAGCACTGTCTGAGGATTGGGCGATGGTTATTCCGCCGCTCGCTTTGATCGCTCGAATACCATGTGCTCCGTCACTGCCGGTGCCGGAGAGAACGATGCCTATTGCCCGACAATTTTGATCTTTAGCAAGAGACGTAAAAAAGTAATCTATAGATGGCTTAGGAGCGCCTTGCAGTCCTTCGATGAGATGGAGCTCGCTATCTTTGTAGGCAATATCTCTGCTCGGCGGTGAAATGTAAATTGTATTAGCTTTGATTTTGACTTTATCTTTGATATTTTCAACTGGCAAATCAGTCTGTTTTGCCAGTAACTCTCCAAGAATACTATGATAGTCGGGAGCAAGATGCTGAACGATAACATAGGTGAAATCCGTTTCTTTTGGCAGACCAGGGAGCAATCTCTGCATAGCCTCAAGGCCACCCGCAGAGGCTCCAATCCCCACAATGACAGGCTCTTTTCGTCGAGGGCTACCGCTTTCAGGATGGTTTGCATGCATATCATCATCAGCGTGCTGTGTCGATAAGTTTTCATGCAAGATATGATCAGAGTCATTCATTGGATTCTTTCCTCGTTTAGGTTGCATGAAAGCGCTACTGTTTAGTAAAATCTAACCAAAAACATAGGAGAAATACAACTCAATGTTGCTCCAGTAATTTCTTGTCACAGATAGACATGTAACTGACCACCGAGTCAACAATACTGATATTTCAATTGGTTACGAATTGCAACTGATCACAGGTGCTTCAGATTTGTGCAAGCGCGGTTTTTCGCAGATAAGCGAAAACTCCAATATCCGCTATATGTCTGCGGTAAAATGTATCCATGCCTCGGAGTCTACCCTTACCTGTGCAAAAAGCCTCATTTATGGACAGACACGAACTCAACGGGTACAATTCATGCCCAGGAAGGTGAGCCAATCACCGGGTAAAGAGAAGTCTCTGGAATCTTTATAGTAACATAAAGCTGTAACGTAACTATTCACAGGGGAACCGATAAATTTGAAACTCACCTGTATTTGTAACTGGTTACGGGGGCCTGAAATTTTCGCAATCAGGCTGACGCAGCGTATTGGATTATACGTAAGCCAGGCTGATCGCGGAAAGATCAGACGCACTGTGAGCAGTTACGTTGTAACAAAGTCTTGGAATATACCATCTGCCAACAGCTTGAAGTGTGATATCCTGTTGATAAGTGTAACTCATGTTTATCTGAAATGCTGCTAATGGTTTGTCTAACTTTCT
Source organism: Desulfogranum japonicum DSM 18378 (assembly GCF_000429945.1). GTDB lineage: Bacteria > Desulfobacterota > Desulfobulbia > Desulfobulbales > Desulfobulbaceae > Desulfogranum > Desulfogranum japonicum. The sequence continues at coordinate 43,440 of NZ_AUCV01000018.1, forward strand.
GACAATTAAGCGCATCGACCTCTCGGAGGAAAGACATGCGGGCAAGATACTTTCTAGCTATGGCTATATGGGTTGCCTTGTTAACAAGCTCCTTCATTCTTTATTGGAGAGAGACTTACTCAACCGCATTACAGTTAGCTTCCCAGGTTGCAGATTCCCATTTCAACAAGGATCTTGCTTATCGACGATGGGCAACTCTGCATGGCGGGCTGTATGTGCCCCCAACGTCAGATTCTCCTCCCAATCCATATCTAGCTGAAATTACTGACAGAGATATAGAAACAACGGATGGAAAACAGCTTACACTTATAAACCCAGCCTATATGACACGTCAGGTCTTTGAATTGAGCCAGGAACAGTATGGAGTTCGTGCCCATATTACAAGCCTGCTACCACTTCGTCCTGAAAACAAACCTGACGACTGGGAAAAAAAGGCATTGTATGCCTTTGAATCTGGCGCAAAAGAGTTCTCCTCTCTAGAGTCCATCAATGGCAAACCGTATCTCCGATATATGCGGCCAATGATAACGGAAGCTGGGTGTCTAAAATGTCATGGGTATCAAAAGTACAAAGTAGGAGATGTTAGGGGAGGCATCAGCGTATCTGTGCTCTTTACTCCTTATCTGGAAAAGACCAAAAATCAGCAAAGGTTGACTCTACTTATTCATCTGGCAATTGGAAGTTTCGGTCTATTGGGCATTTGGTTATTTGGACATCTGGAATATAGCTCTCATGCATCATTACAAGAAAGTCAGCAACGTTTAAGTTTTGTCATGAAGGCCTCTGACATGGGGCCATGGGACTGGAATCTACTAACCGATGAGGTCCTTTTTTCTCCTGAATGGAAACGCCAAATTGGATATGAAGAAAACGAAATTTCCAACCAATACAAGGAATGGGAAAAACGTTTACATCCGGATGATCTCGAACGAGTGCTTTCCACGCTAAAAGCTCATTTTGAAGATAGTGAAAATGGTTATAACGTAATCTTCCGCCTTCGGCATAAAGATGGTTCATACCGATGGATCGAATCAAAAGGTATCACACTCAAAGATAAATCAGGCAAACCATATCGCATGCTGGGCTGTCATCTCGACATTACTGCTAAAAAAGAAAGAGAGGATGCGGTCCGCCAAACTGCTCTGGAATGGTCGGCTGCAACGGACGCCTCGAATGATGCACTCTATATTCTTGACATAGATCGCCATCTTCTGCGTGCTAACAAAGTATTTTATCAAATGATGGGGTGTAGCCCGGAAACCACCATCGGAAAACATATTGAAGAAATTATCCATCCTGCAGGTGAATCAACTCCTTGTGCGATTTGTCGCGCACAAAAAGAGCTCAGAGACACAATCCTCCGCATGGAACCTGATGACCCCAATAATCCAACTGGAAAACCGATTGAAGTAACACTTACAATTGTACGGGGTGAAAATGAATTACCCATAAGAATCTTTATGCGGATACAGGATCTCACCGAACAGCGAGAAGTTGAATATTCTTTGCGCAAGAGCCAGGAACAGTGGGAAAAAACCTTCAATGCAATTGATGATATTGTCACTATTCTAGATACTGACATGAAGATAGTTAAAATCAATCGAGCGGGATTTGAGGCTTTAGGTTTGTCCAGTAATGATATTATAGGGCGACATTGCCATGAACTTTTCGCAGATTTGAAAAAAGCTTGCCCGAAGTGTCCCATATTAAAAACCAAGCGTACTTTTGAACCATATTCCAAGGAAGTTACGCATGAAAAACTAGGAAAAACCTTCCTGGTTTCAGCTGCAGCTATTTTGGATACAGAGAAGAACCTGACACATATAGTCCATACGGCCAAAGACATAACCGAAAAGAAGAAGATCGAAGCCGAACTTCTTCAGGCCCAAAAAATGGAGGCAATAGGAACCCTGGCAGGTGGTATAGCACATGATTTCAACAATATTCTGACTTCCATCCTAGGCTATGCTGAGCTGGCCAAAAGCAGCGCACCCGTGAAGAGTGAACTATCGAAAGACATCGACCAGGTTTTGCGGGCAACTCAACGAGCAATAGATCTTGTACGTCATATCCTCTCTTTCAGTCGTAAGGCCGACTATTCATTGAAACCACTGGAGCCTCATTTAATAATTAAGGAGGCTCTCAAAATGATGCGAGCATCCATCCCATCTTCTATCAGAATACAAGAAGAAATAGATGACCACTGTGGATGGATCATGGCCGACCCCACCAGTATCCATCAAATTATCATTAATTTGTGTACGAATGCTCAACATGCGATGGAGAGAGAAAAAGGTATTCTGAGCATCAGACTATATCGACAGGCAGTTACCCAAGAAGATCTGAGAGGTGAACAGGATGGTTCTATCGGCCAATTTATTGTACTCGAAGTGAGTGACACTGGAAATGGAATTGAACCAAAAATTCTGGAGAGAATTTTTGATCCGTATTTCACGACAAAAGAAGATGGTAAGGGCACCGGGCTTGGTCTGGCTGTCATTCATGGCAAGGTAAAGGATTTTCAGGGTTTTATACGGGTGAAAAGTAAAGTTGGCCAAGGCAGCACTTTTTCAATGTATTTTCCAGCGTTAGAAAGTCACATAAATAACCAGATTCCAACTGCCCCTGAAGGACCTATTCCTAAAGGTACAGAAAGAGTTCTGGTCGTTGATGACGAAGAGGCCATTGCCAATTTGACAAAAGTGACGCTTGAAAAACTCGGCTACACTGTGACTGCCTTCACGAGTGGAATGGAGGCATTGAAAAAGCTACGTGAGAATGCAGATCAATTTGATGTTGTTATCACCGATCAAACGATGCCAGGCATGAATGGAGGCGAATTGGCAAAAGAAATTTTGAAGATCAGACCGGATATGCCTATTATCCTCTGCACAGGTTACAGCTCGATCCTTTCAAAAGAAGAAGCAATTGCAATAGGCATCAGGAAATATTTAAAGAAACCGCTACAGAGAAAAGAACTTGCTCAAGCATGCAGAGAACTCCTGGATAATACGGTGACGAACGTATAGAGCTTTCAGAGAATGCCCCTTTTTCCCAGCATGATGTTGTTTCACAAAAAAAGTGATCTCAGGTACTCCGATATATTACCCTATTCGCTTAACTGCTTCACCAGCTTACATATATTTTCAGCCGGTGTGGGAGGGCTGTAATAATAGCCCTGTACCTGGTCGCAATCAATAGCACGCAAGAATGCCAGTTGCTTTTCATCTTCAACACCTTCGGCAACCACCTTCAGATTTAAATGGTGTGCCATGGCTATAATGGCTTTAACAATCATGGCATCATTGACGTTGTTCACAACATTTGTAATGAAGGACATATTGATTTTTAGGGAATCCAAAGGCAATTTCTGTAGATAACTCAGAGATGAATACCCTGTTCCGAAATCATCAAGCGAAATCAGAACCCCCATTTCCTTCAGTTCATGGAGATAACTAATGGCTTTTTTCGGATTGAGCATAATAGCTGTCTCGGTGATTTCTATTTCAATGACTTCAGGATCGAGTTTGGATGTGTTTATAGCGTTTAAAACGGTTTTGACAAAATCTTTCTGCCCGAACTGTATACCGGACACATTGACGGCAATGCTGAACAAAGGCAGGCCCATATCCTGCCATTCCTTGGCCTGTCGACAAGCTTCTTCAAGGACGAATGAGCCCATTGGAACGATAAGACCGGTGGATTCTGCCAATGGAATGAAATCTCCGGGAGATACAATCGTGCCGTCTTTTTGGTGCCATCGGATCAGAGCTTCGACTCCAATTATATTATCTGTCTTCAAATCAATTTTAGGCTGATAGTACAGCTTGAATTCCTTTGATTTAATAGCTTTGTGAAGGCTTGCTTCAAGATCTAAATACTCGATAGAAGTTTTATTCATAATATCTGAATAAAATTCGAAAACAGTCCCTTTTTTCTGTTTGGCATAGTCCAGTGCCGTTTCGGTATTTTTTAACAAAATATCTACATCCTTCCCGTCGTCCGGAAAACGAGCGATTCCGATACTGGCAGAAAGGTAAACTTCGTGGCTATCAAGCCTGCAAACCTCTGAGAGACTGTTTACGATTCGTTTCAACACTTGGTTGATTTTGTTGACATCATCCACGTCATGGAGAAGAACCGCAAAAAGATCTCCCCCCATGCGAACGGCGAGTGATGCAGCCGTAGTTGCATTGAAGACAGGATCGCTTTTTCGCAAAGAATTCTTCAACCTATGGGAGACGATCTTCAAGCAATCGTCACCCCGTTGAGGCCCCAAGCTCTTATTGATTCTGCTGAAATTGTCCAAATCGATCAAAACAATTGCAAGCGTCTTCCGATATCGGTCTGCATATGAGATTGCTTTTTTTATAAATTCATAAAAAAAATCTCGATTGGGTAACATCGTGAGGCTGTCATAAAAGGACAGCATGTGCACTTTTGCTTCCGTTTTTTTTCGTTCTATTCCCAAAGCAATTTTATCTGCCACCGATGCGAGGGAATCCATGACCGTATCATTGAGAACATTTCTTGAAAACATGGCCATAACGCCTACAAGCTTGTCATCCACAATTAAAGGGTAACCGGCAAAAGCTACCATGCCTTCTTTTTTGGCCCACTCCTGATTGTTAACCCGAGGATCGCCTACCACGCTGTTGGTAAGATGAGGTTCTCGTTTCTGGGCAATTGAACCGATTTTAAGGTGACCTACAGGTATAAATTGATGCGCACCGACGATATGAGTATATAGTCCGGCACTTGCTTTTAGCTCCAGGATGTTTTGAACTTCATCATACACCCAGATCCTCGCGAAAGCGGCATCAAGGTATTTAACAAGTGACTCTGTGCAGGATTGGAGTAGATTCTGCAAATCCTGCGCTTGTATGAGAATGGCACTTATTTCTGAAGCAAGCAGGATTTGATGGGTTCTTTCTGTTACCTGTTCTTCCAGTCTTTGATTATGTAGCAAGATTTTATCGTGATATGATTTTAATTTAAGAGCACTGTTTATCCTTACAATCAGCTCGCCTTCACCCAGCGGCTTGTTGAGGATATCCGTTACGCCCATATCATAAGCGTCCAATTTTACGTTATCATCCATTAGGCTCGTCATTAAAATAAAGGGTATGGCTGCTGTTTGGTCATTTTTCTTTATTATTCGCAGTAGATCAAAACCACCTTTTTCGGGCATTTTGAAATCACAGACGATCGTATCAATATTGTTTTGTGATATTTTTTCAAGAGCATGATCTACACTTGTGGAAAAAAACAGCACCCACTCTTGCTTTTTTCTTCGAAGCATACGTTTGATGCTATTTAACAAGTTGGCATCATCATCAACAAAAAGAATATTTTTCATAAAGAGTACCTGCTCACAGCGCACCTGATCTTTCTTCGATAAGCCTGGCCTGGCCAGGTATGCCTCACACGCTGGGCCAGGATGGTTGCTAAGGGTCGCGGGAAACAATAACTATCCAATAATTAGTGGGATATCGTCTCGATAGCGATGTTATCTTGACAAGTGATACTATATTGAAAGCGAGTTAGGAGTCTGTTGGAAAATTGCTTTTTTTCTCAGCTTAAGGCATTTTCAAAAAATCAAGCACAGCCATGTCATTGATATTGCGAGCATCGACTTGCTGAATACAACACAAATATGGAAAAAAAGAGCTTTCTCCGACAGACTCCTAAGCATACATTTGGTTTATCACACCAAAAATCTAGAAAAAAGTGAATTTTCGAAAGAACCACTTTGTGTCCATGGAAAAGAGGAAAACAACTCATCTGAAAAGCCTATCGGAGAACCTATATACCCGTGATCAAATACGCAGCACCCGCTTAGAACCACTGAACCATAAGAATATTTTCACAGCTTGGCGAACGGTTACCTATATTTTCAGGATGCGTGACCACCTGAGTCAATACGATAAGAGATAGAGCAGCAGCTAATTCTTGTAGATGCATTTTTGCTGATATAGAATAATTCTGCAGTTAAGGGTCACGGAAAAAAGAAAATATCCCATCCTGCTTGTCTCTCAACTCGGTAACTTCGGCGTGTCAATGGCTCAATACGGCCAGTATGGAACCATTGACGCAACGACCTTACCAAACCGATATCCTACGCAATTTTTGGATATTTATTATTTTCCGCGCCCCCAAGTAAGATGTATGAGTTTGTACAGACGTGCAATACTATTCACAGATTCCAGACACGAAGGAAAAAGAAGGTGAAAATTTCGGATATATCAATCAAATGGAAAGTACTGCTGATCGTTCTCCTTGGAGCAGTTGTTGTAGCCACAATTCTCACGGTCGAGCGAGTAGCAGACATGCGCAACGATGCCGTAAGCAACATAGTGGATAAAAGCAAAGCCACTGTTCTTATGGCAGAGGCAACCAGGACAGAAATGGCAAAAAAGCTGGAACTTGGCCTGATTAAACCCTTTACTGAAATACCGGCAGATAAACTCATCGAAGCGGTACCGGTGGTTACAGCCATGCAGACCGCAGCGATAAATGCCAAACAATCTGGGTATACCTTTCGTGTGCCCAAGGTGCAACCACGAAATCCTGCAAATAAACCCACTCAAGCCGAGTTAGAGTACCTCCAGAATATCAAAAACAATAACCTGGATGACCTGGTAGTCATAACAAAAAACGAGGTCCGTTACCTGAAGCCCATAAAACTCACGCAGGACTGCCTTTTCTGCCATGGCGATCCACAAGGTGCAAAGGATCCCACCGGAGGGACCAAGGAAGGCTGGCAAGCAGGGGAAATACATGGGGCGTTTGAAATTATCAGCTCCCTTGACCAGGTCAACAAACAGATTAACAAAACCAAGCTGTCCATGATTGGCTGGACAATAGGTATCGTCGGGGTCATCGCAGCTTTTGCATGGTACCTGCTCCAATCATCAATTATCAGGCCACTTCAGCGAGTCTCTCAAAACATCAGTACTATTGCAGCAGGAGATCTTACCCAAGACATTCCCAAAAGAGGGAACGATGAAATCGGCCAGATGATTTCCAGTATAGACCATATGTCTACACAGCTCCGTTCTATGATACGAAACATAGCAGAATCATCGGCAACCCTCCATGAAGAAGCAAATCTCCTGGGAACGTCATCCGCAAACATAAAGCATGTTACCCAGGATTTGAATGATCGCTCAACCTCTGTTGCCGCTGCGGCAGAAGAGATGAGCGCCAACATGAACAGTGTGGCAGCAGCTACGGAAGAAGCCTCTACGAATATTTCCCTAGTCGCCACATCAACGGAAGAAATGGCTTCCACAATCAGAGAAATAGCTCAAAAAACTGAGCAAACCCAGACAATCACGCGCCGTGCGGTCAGTCAGGCAGAAACAGCTTCAAGCCATGTTGATCAGCTTGGGGCAGCTGCCACCGAAATCGGTGTGGTTACACAAACCATAACTGAAATCTCTGAACAGACTAATCTACTTGCGCTGAATGCCACCATTGAGGCCGCCAGAGCTGGGGAAGCAGGAAAAGGCTTTGCTGTAGTTGCCAATGAAATCAAGGAGTTGGCGAAACAGGCTGCAGATGCAACCCAGGAAATAAAAAACCGTATTAACGACATCCAAAGCCGAACCAATTCAACAGTGGTGGAAATCCAGGGAATCACCCAGGTTATTGATGAGGTCAACAGTATTGTAGTTATGGTTGCCTCGGCAGTGGAAGAACAGAACGTTACCACCAGTGAAATTGCAGAAAATATATCCCAGGCCACCATTGGCATTCAGGAAGTCACTGAAAATGTATCTCAAAGCTCAACAGTGGCTGTGGAAGTAGCCCATGACATCAGCAAGGTTAGCAGTGAAGCGGTTGAAATTGCGCAGCAATCACAGGCTCTCAGCGAGAGGGCACGTGAACTTGAAACACTCTCTGAACAATTGAAGTCAATGGTTCGTACCTTTACGATTTGATCGTAAATTCCCCCTAACACCTTTGGCAAATGCCGTCCGGGAAATATAGCATTTCCCGGACGGCATTTCACTGGGATTATATTAGAAGTTACAACATGTTAAGCAACTGAAGCTCAATAAATTTTCCTTTTCCCCAGTCCTGAACCTATCACATTAAAAGAGTTCTCCACAATGAAGAGAGCGTTGGGATCAAGGGTAAACACCCTCTCTTCCAATCTCTTTATCTGCAAATTATTGGTCACTGTCATCAGCATTTTCTTATCTTTGCCGGAATACGCCCCCTGGGCATTGATTATAGTAACCCCCTGTTTCAGCTCATTAATAATGATATCTGCAATGGCACGCCCATAGTCACTGAGAATATAGACAACCTTGCGCTGGTTAAAAAGGGTCAGTACGTATTCCATGGCTGTGGTAGAAATAAAGGTAAGGATTAGAGATGCCACAACCAGATCTATTTCGTAGAGAGTCAAGGTAAAGGAAAAGAGCAGCGCATTATAGAAAAAATAGAATTTGCCGATGCCAAGATTGAATTTCTGATTCAAAATAACAGCTACAATATCCAGCCCGCCTCCAGAGCCAACCGAGCGGAGAATAATCCCGCTGCCTGCGCCACAGATTATTCCTCCGACAATGGCTGCATACAACTGCTGTTGCACCTGAAGGTCATAGTGAATGCATTCAGATGCAAGTGTCACCACACCGACAGCGTACAGACTGTAAAGAAAAAACCTCCTGGAGACAAAAAGATATCCCATAATCATTACAGGAATATTCATTAACAGGTAGAGCATGCCAGGTGAAAGACAACTGGTCTGATAGGAAATGAGCAACGCCGTACCAAACAACCCACCCATGATAAAACTATGGTGAACGAGCACGGCTTTAGCGCCAAAGGCAAAAATTATCGACCCACTGGTGATCAGGATCAGATTCCAAATAATATTTTTGAAGGTCTCAGTGCTTACCATGAAATATCCATCCAACATAACTTCTCACAGTGCACCTGATCTTTCTACGATCAGCCCGGATTACGTTTGAAAAAATACGCTGCACCAGCCTACTGTGAAAAACTCAGGCACCCTGTAACCAGTTACAAATACAGGAAAGTTGTTGGATGGTAACTCCTCCTAGGGGGAGTTACCATCCAACAACATAGCCGAAAAGTTTGTGCAGGAAAAACTCCTGCTCTATTTCAATGATAGAAAGTATACTGTAACCATGTTCCCATTACCTAGAGCATTTATGCAATAATAATTTTCTTAAACAGAACATTTTAAGTAACTGCTCACAGACACTCCACGGAGTCTCCCGCTGATCGCTTCCCTCTTTGAACCATTGCGATTTCACGAAGAGATAGGCTAACGATGTCTACGTTTGCCTGCTCAAAATCGAGCTTGCACAAATATGAAACGCCTGTGGTCAGTTACAGTTCGGCAGAGAGTGAAACCAAGAAGATACAACCCCATGATGAGTTACCGTTTTACCTGGCAGTGGCCAGCGGATGGACAACCGTAGACAACAACATCCGTGAAGGAGTGTCCCCCATGTCTTCATCCCTGCTTCTGCCATGCCGTTTGAAAAACATGCACCTGCTTCCGGCGTAGTTGCAGGATGACATCACCCAGCCAGAAGACAGCAGCACCGAAAACTCCTCCGAAATGGGATTCGACAATGGGGATGCTGATATTACCGGGATGCAGGGAAGCAAACAGGACGTGTCCTGTATACATTTCATACCCCACTTTTCCAATCAGCACTGCCAGACTGGACAGGGACACTGCTAAAAGCGTAACAGCGGCTCCCGCATGTCTCCTCTGGACAATACCCTGCTCCAGCCAATCCCGAACCATCAGTAACATAAGCCCATGGGCAAGTCCAGACAAGCCGCAATACCCCACCTGGGAAATCAACGGCGAACAGGCTGTTGCCACGAGTAAACTTCCAAGCCAGCAACAAAGCAGTCCGGTTATCTTGCTGGCACAGGATACTCCTTTCCACTGCAGCCAGAGTATGGTTGTAGCCACTGCATCCATAATCAGATGATACCAGCTGACATGAACCAGGGGATGGGTGAACACTCGCCACCACTCTCCCTGCATCACCTTATCAATGGAGAAAATCAGTTCACTTGATCGACCGGGGACCAGGAGGTGCTGGTTACATACCAGCAACACCCCGATCCACATCAGCATGATCACATGGGAGAGACGCTGTCTTCGAAACATGGATCACACGCTCCTGTTGTACCCGCCGGAACGCCGTACAATCCATCCACATACCAGCAGCAGGACAATCATCCAGGGGCCCACCGGACCACTGCCAACTCCGGGAGAAGGTAATCCCTTAAACATGCCGCCTGATCCATCCTGGTCAGCACGATATGAACGTACCGGTTGTGCCTCCCTTGTTTCCATGGCCTGCCGTTCTCTCTGTACTCGTGCACTGTTTTTCCGTTCAAGCCCCAGATTTTCCATTTCCTGTTCATCCAACACCAGCATGGACGTGTAATCAGTAACCAGGGAGTATTCCTTGCCGATACCGACAATTTCCTGAACTAACGCATCGGTCTCTCCAATGTTACGGATAGTTTCCATATTCTGTTCAATTCTGGCCAGGGCCCACAGACGTTCAATCTCCGGATTGTCCGTATCACTGTCCGGAAGAATGGTCTCACATGTCCACTCCTGTTTCTCCCCGGAGACCTTGGCATCCAGGGTTATCTGCACAGGACCAGGGCTGGTGTATTTGCCGAACACGACAAGCTGCTGCCCCCGGTATAACGAACCAATATCCGTAGGAGTCAGGTCTGTCATCCCTCCTCCTTTGAAGTTGATATGTGCATCGTGGAGAGCCTGGTAAAACACCTTGTTTTTCGCCTGAAGTATTCGCCCATAAATATCATCCCGAGGGCTTATGTCCATGGCAAAACCTCCTGATGCCTTTGCCAGACCTTCGAGCAACGGCCTATTACTGCTGTTTCCCATAATAAACGTGAACAACCGCACATCCTGCTCATCCACAAGCTTGAGGAATTCTGCCTGAGCAGTAGGCCCGACATTTGCCACCCCGTCGGTAACCAGGACAATGGCTGTGGTACGCTCATCATCCATTCTGCGTAATCCGCTTTTCAAACCATCATACAAAGCTGTTCCACCCTCAGCAGTCACCCCTTTCAGCTGGGAGATCGTCTGCTGCACGTTTCCCTCACTGGCCTCGATGAACCCACTGGTCAATTCATGCACCCTGTTATTGAAAGTCACCACACGAAAACGATCAGCAGCAGACATTTTGCTTAACACCTTGCCGACACCATCAGCCAGGGTTGTTAGCTTGTCTCCTGACATGCTGCCAGATCGATCCAGTATAAATACCCAGTCAGTACCTTCGGTAATTTCAGCCAGGGAAGCTGCAGGGGTTATGGTGAGCATAAACGTACCAGCAGCAGCACCAGCCTGCCTGTAGGGAACCAGTTCCACCCTGCCGGGGACAGTATCGTCAAGTCGATAATAAAAAACTATGTCTTCAGAAAGCCTTGCCCCCTCTTTGGAATCTATCCGTGCATGATACACCGTTCCATTACCATGCTCTTCGCCGACGTCGACTGGCAGCTGTTCAACCAATGCCTGCTGCATATATCCAGGTAGACGGACGTCCTTTACAGGGTGCGCAGATTTGAATACCAGGTCAAAACTGAACTCCTCGTCCACCTGGTCATCCACACTCCAGAACGCCAGGCGCTCTTCATCCGTGCCACCTTCCTGCAGAGGGTAGACATACCGGCCAATATTCAAGTCAATTCGAAGCGGTTGGTAATAAACCAGCCGCACCCGGGTATCCTGCCCTGCCCTTACAGGATAAACTGCTACATCAAAGGTTTTATAGTCGTCTTTTTCAGCCAGAGCAGTGTCTTTCCCTGCACTTTTCTGCTGTTGATAGATATCCTGGGCTTTCTTTTTTTCCAGGACCTCGCCAATGACCTCCTTACCGTCTATCCATAGACTCAGCTCAGAAAGGCTTGCCTCTCTGGGCAAGGGAAAGGAATAGACAGCCTCCAAATCCTGTTCAGCCTGACTGGTGAAAATCTGGTCAACTTCTGTTCTGGCATACCCATTATTGAGCACTACAGATACGGCATGTTTTTTTATGGAAATCTGATCGGCCCCACCATTTTTAGGTTTAAGGAGACCAGCTGCCTGAGATTTTCCAAAAACCCCCAGGACCAGCACAATAATCAACCCTGTCATCAGGGCCGAGACCCACGAATTGTTTTTTGCATCACGTTGCATAGTACAACCTCCTTTTTGTATTGCTCATGTCTTCACAGACGGTTGTTGTACTTAAGGCAGCAATCATGCCATTTATTTACACAGCGTAACCCATTAATTTTAAATGATTTGCTCAAAAAAACACCTATGGACAAATTTATACCGGATGCATTTTACGATCAGGAGATGTACAATTTAGGAACAGGCAACATATACGTATTGAGCCATTGACGCGACGACGTTACCGAGTTGAGAGACAAGCAAGATTGGATACTTTATTTTTTCCGTGACCCTAAACACTGGAAAATACATGGAAGCACAGGAACGGGAACAGCTCAGCAAAATCAGAGACGCCATCTTTGCCAATCCTTTTGGTTCAAGACGCCTTGCCATAGATCTCTCCTTAACCGGATTATCAGCTTCAGATCCACTCCCGAAAATTACCGCCAAACTCACTGAAGATGTCAAAGCCATTGTTGATCGCATCGCTGCCAGACAACATAGCATTCGCAAGCCCTTAAACGATACAGATCTACAACTGTTTGCCTATGGAGCGCTCTTCTATATCTTTCACCTGTTTGTCCCCTGCTTTGACCAACACATTCAACAACAGGTTAAAGCAGGCGATGACTGCTGCCAGGTACCATTTGCCCGTGATGCCCTGGGGCTGCTACAATCCTATGGTTTTTCCGAAAAATTGTGCCTGCGCTACTTTGCACTCTTTTTTCAGATGCGAAGAGCTTATTTCTTTATCAACAAGATTGTAGGAAAAAGTGATTGTATTCAGCAACTTAGGAGGTCCCTGTGGCATAACATCTTTACCAGCGAAATACAGCTGTATGAACAGTACCTATGGAATCGCATGGATGATTTTTCCACCATGCTCCTCGGCCAGACCGGTACAGGGAAAGGTCTGGCAGCTGCAGCCATAGGCCGATCCGGATATATCCCCTTTAACTCCAGACATTCAAAATTCACAGAAAGCTTTACCCAGGCCTTTGTATCCATCAACCTGTCACAGTTTCCTGAACAGATCATTGAATCAGAACTGTTTGGCCACCAGAAAGGTGCTTTTACCGGTGCTGTGGACCAACACAAAGGAGTGTTCAGCCTTTGCAGTCCCTGTGGAGCCATTTTTCTCGATGAAATCGGTGACGTAACTCTACCGGTTCAGGTAAAGCTTCTGCGTGTTCTCCAGGAACGAACTTTTACTCCTGTGGGCAGTCATCAAGCGCAAAAATTTCCTGGACGGGTGATTGCTGCTACCAATCACTCCCTGGACAAGCTCAGGCAAGAAGGAAAGTTTCGAGATGATTTTTATTATCGCCTCTGTTCAGATGTCATTGAAGTACCGAGTCTGCGAATGCGTTTGGATCAAAATCCCAATGAGCTGGAAGAACTTCTGGATGTGGTCTTGAAACGAATATTTGGCGAAAAGCCTGATGAACTGGCTGCCAAGGTGTTGCAATACATCGGTAAACATCAGCCACCTCACTATAACTGGCCCGGCAACATCCGGGAACTGGAACAGTGTACCAGACAGATTATCCTTAACAACCGCTACCATTGGCAACACGCTTTACCAACCACGGAAGTGGAGCAGATAAACCACGGCTGCTCCCAAGGTTCCTTGAGTGCCCAGGAATTACTCTCTATGTATTGCAGGCTGCTATATAAACAACATGGCTCGTATGAAGCTGTAGGACGTATAAGCGAACTGGACAGAAGGACAGTAAAAAAATACATCCAGCTGGGAGAGGATCAACAGTAGCCAAGCGTTAATTCAGCGCAAGCTCAACCCAGTATCTCTCTAATTTTCTGAGAAAAACTCTGTCTGGAAAATGGTTTGCTCATAAAATGAATACCAGGTTCCAGTATACCATGGGGGGCCACCACTTCATCTGAATACCCCGAGATAAACAGTACTTTCAGTTGCGGTGAAGACTGCAGCAACATTTCTGTCATATCCCTGCCACTCATTCCCGGCATAACAACATCGGAAACCAACAAATCAATACGCCCTCCATACGATGCCACACGCTCCACTGCCTGCTCAGGACCAGATGCTTCAAGAACAGTGTATCCCAACTGTTGCAACATGGTTGAAGTCATACGAAGCACACCTGGTTCGTCCTCGACCAGGAGAATGGTTTCTGTTCCCGTATGCATGCTTCCTATTTCCAGCGTGCGCTGCTGCAACTGACCGGCATCGATATGTCGTGGTAAATATATGCTAACCGTACAGCCCTGCCCCGGTTCACTGCGAACCTCTATATGTCCCTTGTTCTGCTGTACAATACCGTACACCGTTGATAACCCCAGGCCGGTTCCTTTGCCAACCTCCTTGGTTGTGAAAAAGGGATCAAACAGGTTGTCGAGCACATGCGCATCCATACCACAACCGGTATCGTGCACAGAAATACAGACATATTCTCCAGGCTTTCCCCCTTTATGGAGTGTGCAGTAATCAGTATCTAAAAACACATTGGCGGTCTTAATTACAATCCTTCCTATCCCCTGAATGGCATCCCGGGCATTGGTACACAAGTTTGCCAGAATCTGATCAATCTGGGAAGGGTCGACCTTTACCTGCCATAAGCTAAAGCAGGGGCGCCAGACCAGGTCAATATCTTCACCAATCAGACGCCCGACCATACGAAGCATACCTTCAATGACTTCGTTTAAATCAAGCACTTTTGGCGCGATAGCCTGTTTTCTGGCAAAAGCCAGCAACTGCCGTGTCAGATTAATGGAATTTTCAGAAGCTTTCAAAATTTCTTCAAGACTCTCCGTGAGAATCGATCCTGGCTCAATATCTTCAATCATCAGCTCGGCATTACCATATATAACACTCAACATATTATTGAAATCATGTGCAATCCCCCCAGCCAGACGTCCCACAGACTCCATCCGTTGAGCCTGAAGGAGTTGCGACTGTAACAGCTTCTGTTCTTTTTCCGAGGTATTGAGGTCACGTATCAATTTTGCCTGCTGAATATTTTGATACGCCAGGGTAGAAAGATAGTTGGCCATGGTACACAATACTCTGGAAACATGCCCGAACTGCTCCCTGCTCATACAGGGAACGTCATTGAATATTGCAGCAGCCAGCTCTTCATCCTCACCTATTTGCCTGGCATATTCCCTGATTTGCTCTTCTGTCTGATCTTCATCACGGACCTGGCCGATCAACCAGGATGCAAGATGTTTTCCTTCGACAACGATTGCAGCCCCGGCATTCAGGAAACCAGCACCCTGGCATGGTTGTACAATTGGTCCCTCAATGCTCATCTTTCCGGTCTCTGCATCGGATTGCCTGCAACGAACCTCACCAAGTTGACTTTGCCGTGCAATCTCTGTACAAAACCGTGTAAAATTTCCAGGCTGGGTAATGGGACTGCCGTCAGGGTGAGTGATAAGGGTGGCAACGCCTGTTGCCTTTGCAAACTCGTCCTGCAATTTCTGGATATCATCAATATTAAACAGATCTTCAAATTCTATCTCTTTGGAGCTCTCCAATGGCCGGGTCAAAGCAATAATTCGCTTTTCCAGAGCTTCCTCAAGACTGCGACGAGCTGTAATATCTTCAAAAATGCCCATTAACCCGAATGCGTTGCCGTTCTCATCAAAAAGAGGAGCAACGGAACCTTCGATCCAGATTTGCCTGCCGTCTGCATGACGAACCGACTCAAGAATATGTCGCTTAACGGATTTCCCTTCCAACACATCCTGGTCATGTTGTAAATATTTTGCGATGTCTTCCCTATCCCAGGGCAGTTCATAATCGGTTAAACCTACAACCTGTTCAGGATCCTCCAGCCCGGCTATGCCTGCAAAAACACGATTGCATCCCAAATACCTGCCCTGCCCGTCTTTCCAGAAAATGGACAAGGGCACAGTGTCAATCAGCATATTGAGCATATCCCGACTTTGAGAAAGCTCTGCACAGGATTTCTTCCTGTTCGATATATCACGGAGGTACCCGTCATAGTGGGTAACCGCTCCACTTGAGTCACGAATCACCCTGGTAAAATCGTGAACCCAGATAATGCAGCCCTCTTTTGTTCGAATTCTGTATTCCTGTTCAAACGAGTCCCTGCCTTCTTTGCTGTACTGTTCAACCTCGCTGTGTATACGTACAAGATCGTCTTCATGAATGATGTCGCTGAACACCTTTGATCCGGCACTGAAATCACCGGAAGTATAACCAAGCTGCCCGATATTGGCTGAAACCCATTCCACCGGCCATCCTGGAGCATTCAGCCACTGAAACATGACCACCGGTCCGGCCATAAACAATTGCTTTTCTCTCAACAGTTCGGCCTCTACGGCCCTCCGCCGTTCCACCTCTATTTCCAGAGCATCAAGTGCCTTGATATGGGACAACTCCACCAGGCTTGAACCGCTGAGCTTTTCAAGCTCAAACATCGCCCCCCGTTGATTACCGTGTGCAAAAGGAGTTACAGAGACAACCATATGATACCGCTTTCCTGCCCGGTTCAGTATGGTGGAATGATGGGATACCTTCTGTGCACCCTCGTTGATGGCTGTTTTGACCGGGCAGTGTTCCCGGCAATTCTTTTCCTGAGTGCCGAAAACATCCCAGCACTTCTTATGCAGGGCTTCTCCCATGGTATAACCAGATATCTCTTCAGCAGCGGCATTCAGATATACGAGATTCATATCCTTATCTGTCATATATACAGCTGTCTGTAGCTTATTGAGAATTTCTCTGCTCCAGTTTTTCATCATATTACCCGGGAAGACAATATAGTGTTTTATACAGCAGTGGATGACTTTCCACTCATCGAACCCAACTCACCATCAATAACCACTGTTTACCACAAATCAAAATAATAGCTACGAATCAGCAACTTATACATACACTTTCCGCATTTACCTGTATAAAGCCCCTGTAACCACAAGAGATTATTTACATCTCATCCACCTGCCGGGATACATTTCCCGGCAGGTGCCCGGCAATTATTTCGCCATTGACCGAACAGGGATAGGGGCGGATGGAGTGACAGGCTGTTGCTTGACAAGCAGTTCGCTGGTTTCAGCTAAGCGGTAAAATTCCGCTCTGTAGCCTTCAGAATCCTTGCCTCGTCCGGATTTTGCTAATTGCAGACATTGCTCCCAGGTAAAAGTTCCCAGGTGGTCACTTTTGATCAGCAGCATGCCGTATCCGGCCACAGCTGCAGCAAACTGAAAATCCGCACTGTTCTTTTTCGGCATTGTTACTGAAACCGGCAGGCTCATTTCTTCTGAACTTTTCTTACCAAGGGGCTTATAGCGTAACTTCACGGTCAGCAATTCATCGGCAGTCTCTCCAGTTTTTGCCTGCGATTTCTGGTATTTCAATGGATCAACAGTGGGAATGGATGCATGACCGGCAGGTATCAACTCATAGAGGGCAGTTACCCGATGGCCGACACCGATTTCACCGGCATCTTTGGTGTCATCCCGAAAATCTTCATCAGCCAGTGCACGGTTCTCATACCCCAGCAGCCTGTATGCCCCGACGTGGGCCGGATTAAATTCCACCTGGATTTTGACATCATTAGCCAAGGCAAACAGCGTACCGCTCATCTCTTTAACCATCACTTTTTTAGCTTCAAGCAGAGAGTCGATATAGGCATAGTTGCCATTGCCCTTATCCGCAAGGATTTCCATGGTATCATCATGATAGTTCCCCATTCCGAAGCCAAGCACCGTTAGGTAAATGCCGCTTTTTCGTTCCTCTTCAACCAACTTCTGCAATTCTCCTCTGCTGGTGACCCCGACATTAAAATCGCCATCAGAGGCAAGAATCACCCGGTTATTGCACCCTGGCATGAAACTTTGCCGAGCCAGATCATAGGCGGTACGGATACCGCTGGATGCATGGGTTGAGCCACCTGAGCGCAGTTGATCCAACGCATTAAAGATCGTGCCCCTGTCGTTGGCTGCTGTAGGTTGCAAGACCACTCGATCACTACCGGCATAGGCAACGATTGCAATGCGATCCCTGGATCCCATCTGCTCAACAAGAAGTTTCATAGCCTGCTTAAGCAGAGGAAGCTTGTTGACCGACTGCATGGAACCAGATACGTCTACCAGAAAAACAAGGTTGGATGGCGGAAGATCTGCGGGATCAATATCTTTGGCATTCAAACCGATACGCACCAGTCGATACTCTTTATGGTATGGGCTGGGGCCGACCTCAGCGCTAAGACGAAAATCTTTCCCAGACTCAGGTTGAGGATAATCATAGGAAAAATAATTAATCATTTCCTCTATACGTACGGCACCCACAGGCGGGAGATAGCCCAGGGTCACCATCCGACGCACATTTGCATACCCTGCTGTATCAACATCTATACTGAAGGTTGACAACGGATCGTTCGCCGTATTGATAAAACTGTTTTCCTGTATTGCATTATAGGATTCACGGTTCCACTGTGCAGGCGGTTGTACCACGCCGGCAACACTTCCTGCCATTGGAGCTGGCGCATACATCTTGGCCTTATCCTGTGCAGTTCTGGCAAGGGAGGCATTTCTTTCTCTTGAAGGAGAAGCCACCGTTGCCTGCTCTTCTTGCTTTATCAAAGCTTGAGGTGCAACATCCGCAGCTTCTTTGGGTTTGGCCTGATCTGAAGTAACCGTGTGATTACTTTCCTCTTGCTCAGCCTGTTTTTGAGAGCTGCATCCTGTCAACAAAACCAGAAAAACAAGTACACCTGTCATCAGCCATTTCATAATGATCTCCTTAAAAGTGATATGAAGATATTCCTTTACTCAACATCGTACCACTGTTGACGGACACGCTACGGTGATGTGTTGTAAAAAATATGCCGATTACATGTAACTGACCACAGGTATAACTCAGAACTACTTGAAATATCAGTTTTGTTTACCGAGTCGAGAGACAAGCAAGATTGGATAATTTATTGTTTCCATGCCCCTTAAACTTAAGCCAGGTCAATTGTCTAAAGTATGCGCGACTTCTTTGCTCCATTGTGCAACTCACCATAATCACATCTTTTTATAGCACCGCAAAATGCCACACCATAAGGAAATGCTACATCGCCACCATCTTCTCTCAAGGAAATAAAACTGTTCATTTCAATGCGCAGGTAAAGTAATATCTCCCGTATCGTTCAAATTAATTATCTACATGAGGAACTTACACGTGAGTACATGGCAGGAAACAGCAATGGCGGAATGGAAGATGATCAACCGTCTCGCCATGCGCCGTTTTCCCTCGGAAGCACTTGCTGAAGAAGCAGCGCTTTTTGTTATTAACGGACTGGCTGAAGATAACTGGCGTCGATTACGCGCTTTTTCTGGGAAATCCTCTGCAAAAACCTACATTGCAGCCCTCACCCACAGACTGCTGGAAGATTTTGCCCGCAAACGCTTTGGCCGCATCAAGCCTCCTGCCTGGGTTCACCGCCTGGGAGGCATCTGGACGACTCTCTTCAAACTCCTCTGCCTGGAACGATACACGCCGGATGAGGCTGTAGCCATTATCAAAAACCGGCAACCAGCCTCCTCGGCTACCCTTGAACATGCCGCCTATACTCTTTTAGGAGAAATTCCTTCATGTGGAGAGTATCGGGGAGAACCGGCAGAGCTTGTTGAAGAAGCAAATCCTGAACAGGACTCCGGGCAAGCTTCCAGCCAGCAACTGGAACTGGAAAGACAGGAACGGGCCCAACTGCTCACCATCCTCGGGCGTATGTGTCTAAGCATTGAGTCACCTGCTGAGACGGAAGCCTTTGTTGAAAAAATCAGTGAACTCTCCTTTGATCTCGCACCTGAAGAAACCCTGCTGCTGCAGTTATGCTACCGGGATGGCCTTTCTGTAGCAGAAGCCGGTCGCATGCTTGGATTGAATAGATACCAGGTTCACGGCAGGCTTCGCAGATTATTGGAACGAATCCGCAATACCATCCGTGATGCTGGGCTTGAAAAGGAATTGCGCCAGTTGCTCTAGAGGCACCTCAGCGATGAAAACAGTATCTCTTAGGGTCGTGGAAAATAATACATATCCAAAAATTGCGTAGGATATCGGTTTGGTAACGTCGTCGCGCCAATGGTTCCATACTGGCCGTATGGAGCCATTGACGCGACGACGTTACCGAATTGAGAGACAAGTAAGATTGGATAATCTATTTTTTCCGTGACCCTTATTGAAAAAACGACACTCCAACAGGAAAAGACCGTCTTTATACACATCAGATGGTAAAATTTTACTACGATGCAGGTATGACTCAGAAAAAAAGCACTCTCCCCAAAAAACGGCAATCAGACAAAACGCTTGCCCTTCTGGCGCTGGCCAATAAGCAGCCCAAAGCAGCAGACGCCTGCCTTCAACATGAACAGCTCGCAGCTTTTGTGGAAGGACGCCTCTCCAACGAGCAATCTGCATGCGTCCTGAATCACCTGGCAAGCTGCGATGATTGTTATAGCGAGTGGATGTCACTGCATAAAACTCATCAGGAAGACAAGCAAAACAAACCCGTTGCCCGTCTGCTTCAGTTTATGGGTAAACCAAAATCACTGACCACTGCGGGTTCCCTCCTGGCTGCGGCGGCCTGTTTGGTGCTCTATCTCAATATCAGTGAAAAGAACACCCCTCTCACAATGGGCACAGGTTTTAGGCCCCTGGAAGCGCCGCCTTCTTCCCAACTTGCGCCCCCAGCTCCCGTCAACAAAGAAAAAAGCTCAAAAAAGATAGCCGCCCCTGCTGCAGACGACATGGTACAGCAAGAGATTGAAGAGCAAATTTCTCCTGCCATCGAACTCAACAGACAACGGGAAACGCCCCACTCTCTCAACAACTTTTCATCAGGCGAGTCAGCTGTTGATGAACAATTCAGTGATGGAGCATCTTCCCCCCAGTCGTCTGCGAGAAGAGTTGCTCCCGGTTTCAAGGCAGTGCCGGAGAAACAGAGCATAGAATCAAGATATGGCGAGAACTCACACCGCAGCAAAGCAGAAGCCAGAACAAACTCTCCGAACACGATCACCCTCACCCCTCAGGAGTGGTTGACTGCTCTACGGACCGTCTGTTCAAATGGAGCCACCTCTTCTGAACTGGATGAGCTGTATATCCAAGGACAAACATTGCTTCTCCAGCCACAGCCAGAGAACCAACTTTTGATACAACTCCTGCGAACCTTGGAACAGACAGCCTTGAGCCCCGGGGAACGTTGTGAAAGCATCATGAAAAAATTAGCCCGGCAATGACGATCTGTTCGTATACAACGGAATCTCTTTGCAGCAGCACGCGAATGCCGCAGACCTCTTATCAGGAATGCCCGTTACTCTCGCGAAATGCATGGCCAGGATATGTGCCAAGATGCTCAACCTTCTTAGCAAAAAAATGAAGCTCCTCAAACGCCAGCTGTAAGGGCATATCATCGATATGGCCCTCAACGTCAGCATAAAAACGAGCCACGTTGAAATGTTTATCCACATAGCTTTCTAATTTGACCATCTGAATTCCGTTTGTGGCAAATCCTCCCAACGCTTTATAAAGAGCTGCAGGAATATTACGTACTTCAAAAATAAAGCTGGTAATATAGCTTTTCCCCACCTCCAGACGCGGGACATTCTTTTCTTCTGAAAAAATGAGAAAACGGGTTGTGTTGTGTGGAGCATCCTGAATATCCCGCTGCAAAATATCAAGTCCATAAATTTTTGCCGCCAGATCTGAGCTGA
The DNA here is from genome assembly GCF_000429945.1 of Desulfogranum japonicum DSM 18378. Taxonomy (GTDB): domain Bacteria; phylum Desulfobacterota; class Desulfobulbia; order Desulfobulbales; family Desulfobulbaceae; genus Desulfogranum; species Desulfogranum japonicum. The sequence goes on from NZ_AUCV01000018.1 coordinate 65,365, forward strand.
TCGCTGCCTGGGTGGGATCATTCCATTTTTTGACGTCTGATGCGCCTTTTGCTGTATCAGCAACAACATGTCTGGTAAGCCCTAATTGATCAATTATTTTGGAGCATTGGGGGATGGCATGTACATGACTATGCACATCGGTCAACTGCTCTATTTGCGATCCTGGCAAGCCAAGCAGGCAGTGACGTATGAGTTGAAAATGTTCTCCAATAATATACAGTTTTTCCCGTGGGATAAGATGATGAACGTCTGCAACACGTCCTGCCAGGGAATTATCCACAGGTATCATGGCCAGATCAGCCTCCCCGTCCTTGACCGCACGAAAGGCAGCCAGAAATGAAACACAGGGGACAGTCTCAAGTTCTGGATATGCCATTCTACAGGCCAGATCTGAGTATGCGCCAGCCATCCCCTGGAAAGATATCTTTTTGTATATGTTTTCCATTAATTCACCTTCATTTTCTTTCAGCTTCTCCTGCCTGCTTACCCGTACGTAACTCTTACCACTGCTTTCTCAGTCTGTAATCATACCGGGCGGTACGTCTCAATTTTTTACAACAAGGGTCGGGTTATGAAAGCTCGTCCTGAAAGAGGGGTATCAGAATTCCATTTACCAATGCTTTGCAGTGATGCAACACCTCATTTTCAAGATGGTACTATGGGGCCAGTTTCTACCCAGTTCTCATATTTTCAGCAAATGGTATGTTTCAGATCGTATTCGTTAAAGGTGTACATCAGGGGGACAATCGTTGGGCCGGTAAATCCGAAGATATTGCCATCACAGGAATAAAACCCCTCTACCTGTGGAGTGGGGAGACGGTAGAGGGGTGAGAAGAAGATTGAGGCCGAAATATCCGGCATCAGATATACCATACCCTGAATAATTCCAGAGTCAAACATTAATTTCAAATTTTCATTTAATTTTACAAAAATACAGATCTTATAGTGGAATGAGTATCTGTCGGAGAATTGTTATTTTTTCTCAGATTAAGGCATTGTCAGGAAATCATGCACAGCCATCCACTTGATATTGCGAGCATTGTTTTTCTAAAAACAACACATATATGAGAAAAAGAGCGTCCTCCGACAGATTATATGAACTCCTGGAAAGGGGTCTGAAAACATAGCGTACCGACTTTTACTGATCATTGAGCAGGAGATGTAACGTCGCCGGAGACATATATTTTTCTGGGGAGTCTTCACCAAGAGTTGAACAGTTAACCAGGGAGCACAAGGCGTCATAGATTTGTATCCTTGGCCTGGTGAGACCGTTCCAATCCGTGATATCCACGCCATTGTTACTGAGAGCCTGCATCATCTGAGCGTTGGAAACACCAGGGGATGCCTGGCGTATTAATGCAGCGGCTCCAGCCACATGGGGAGCAGCCATGGAAGTCCCTGACATGCTTTTAGTACCCCCGCCAATGGCATCGGATACAATATTTACCCCAGGCGCAAAATACTTCACAGAGGTATGGCTGTTAGAAAAACGTGCCACGGTATCATCACTGTCCGTTGCCCCTACACTTATGACATTGGAAAGGCAGCCCGGGGCTGTGACTATCTGAGCTTCTCCATTATTTCCTGCAATGGCCACAACAACGACATTTTTTGCTGTCAGATTTGCAACAGCCCTGTAGAGAGCCTGTGTCCAGGCATACGTGGAATCGCAGGTCTCAGAAAAAGTGGCATTGGTATACAGGCTCATGTTCACCACATCCAGACCAGGTCTGTTTATGTTGAGCCAGTCCAGAGCTCTCACAATATCTGAAGAGGAATAAAAGCTGTTGTTACTGTCCAGCATTTTAACCATGGTGATTCCAGAGCCCGGAGCCACGCCCTTTGCCGAGATGTTTCCTCTGGAGGCAATAATTCCCGAAACATGGGTTCCATGACCGTGATCATCTTCCGCACTTCCAGCCCCTGTCTGAGATGCGGAACCATTTGGACAACATCCCCCGCCGGGATTGAAACAGAAACATTGTTCGGCAAGCAAGGCACTCTGCAGATCAGGATGATCACTATCCACACCCGAATCAAGGATGGCCACTTCAATCCCTTTGCCCGTTATACCAAGCTCGTGGATTTTATCTGCCGCAATAAGAGGAATACTGGAAGCCAGGCCACCACCTCCGTTATCTCGTTGTTCTATATCCTCCTCATAGACTCCACCGGATACATCGGGATCAATGGCACGAATAAGTTTATTGCCGTCTTTCAACAGGCTGTTCTTTTCAGCGCTAACAAATGCCGTGCTGGTAATCCACCCAGAAACGGCGGGAACTGTTGCAAATTTATGTACCAGACTGAAGCCCTCGGACAATGGGCCCAGTAATGCCTGTTCCTGAAGCTTTTGAACCAATTGCATCTGCTCTTCAACGGTGCCTGGCCAGGTCTCGTATTCAAGCATAATAACCACATAAATCCGGTCGTCTACGGTTTTAAGGGTTTGTCGATCTGTCTCAGCGGCCAGAATCCACGAACAGCTGCCAAAGAATACCCAGACCAAAAGAACCAAACCCTTTAGAGTATGGTTACATCGCTTTTTTCTCTTATTGCCCTGCATAATTCACTCCTGCAATGGGAAAACAAATTTTGCTCTTGAACGAACATCCTCATCAAAACGTAAGGGTCTCGGAAAATGATAAATTTGAAACGCCCCTGTATTTGTAACTGGTTACAGGGTGCCTGAGATTTTCGCAATCAGGCTGATCGTGGAAAAATCAGATAGCATGTGAGCAGTTACTGTTTTTTATCATCAAATTCTCAGAGAAAGTATAAAAACTCTTCTATAGAACAGAAAGAATATGATAGGCTGATGTATATACAGTGTATTTTTTTGCCGTTACAGCCTACAGTTAAACTACTTTTACGCTTAAAATACCAATGACGGATCACCAGATAGAACAACGAGCCAAGTCAATCGACGGTATTTCAATCTATGCGTTTCTGCAGATGCTCGAACACGAACGAAAAAGCTGTACTCTGGTTATCAACCAGGAAGACTCCGTCAGCTACATGTATCTCAAAGATGGGAGTCTGATTGATTCGCAACATGGCGACGAGCATGGGTTAGATGCGGCTTTTGCAATTCTGGCCCTGGAGAATCCTACGTTTTACCTGACCAAATCAGAAGAAAGGATACAACGAATTACTCTGCCACTGGGACACATTCTCCTTGCTGCGTCCACGCAACATGATGAAAAGCAATACCAGACTTCTGGCAAAAAAACAGCTGCCGTGCGGCCTAAGTCATCAGTCAGCCCAGCCCTGGCAGCGATCATTGACAAAATCATCGCCATACCGGGTGTGCAGCACTATTATTTTTTAAATAAACAGGGCAAATTGATTGCGCAATCAAGCAAAAAACAGAAAATGGGGGATTTTATTGCATATTGCATTGTCAGTGGCATTCAAATGCGCGAGGCTTTGGGGGCAAAGGGACTGCATAACATCAGAATAAAACTGCAAGATGATACCATGCTGCTGATCGTACCTGTCAGCGGCCTGACCATTGGTCTCCTTCTCAGTCAGGAGACTTCTCTTGCAGAGGTCTACTCCGGCTTGCGTAGTGCGTTAACCACCAAGACAACCAAATCTTAAATGGCCAGCCTGTTATGCCTATAAAAAAATTACTTGATGAAATCTCAGTACTTCCCGGAGTAACCGGCTCATGTATTTTTGATAAAGTTGAAGGCCCTCTCTGTACAAATTCAGATGTTAACATAGCCACTGACGTCCTTCTTCAAGTTGGTTCCTATCTCATTCGTATGCTTAAAATGGGGAGTATGCACGGCATGGAAATATCAGGAACCCACTACCGATTCGACACCTGTACAGTTGTCGGCACCCCCCTTGGTTCAGGAACCATACTGTTGACTATCTGTGATACCAAAGCCAACTGTTCCCTGGTCGCAACCACCGCAGCAATGCTGGCAGCAGACATGCAGGAGCAGCTGCAGAAGGAGGCGTTGGAACCTGTAGTTTCTGAAGCTCCCCTCAAGGTCCAGCCTCCTATCGAGACTCCCGAAGCTCCCCCTCCGGAAAACGACCTCCAGGAACACTTTCTACAGATTGAAGAAGCTTTGGCCGTAGCTATTGGCCCGGTTGCAGGCATTGTTACCCAGGATTATATTGTGAAATGGCAAGAGCAGGGTCCTGCTGAGGCTTCCAGACTTAAAGAATTGATAGCCATGCTCTGTGATGAAATAAGCGACCCAGCATTGGCAGAGCAATTCACCGAGCAAGCCAGTGCAACTCTCCTGTAAACATTTCCCAGCATTTTTTATGAAGTAACTGCTCACAGTGCATTCAATCTCCGTACTCAGTTACGTATGACTCAATACGCCCAACGAGCCGGTTTACGGAAATCTCAACCACTCTGTAGGCAGTTACAAATGCTGTAGTGTATCGAAATACGCAGACTCCTACGAGTAGTTACTTTATGAGAAGACAAGAAAAAGAAATTCACGATACCAACATCCTTTCAAAAATCATACGGCAATGTGATGTCCTCCGACTGGGGTTATCTGCAAACGACAGGCCCTACATCGTTCCGCTTTCATTTGGCTATGATGGCCAGGCTCTCTATTTTCATACAGCCACAGCGGGACTGAAAATTGATATGCTGACCGCCAACAATACAGTCTGCTTTGAATTTGAATCCAACGTCAGGATTATCTCCAATGACACCAAGCCATGCAACTGGTCATTTTCTTTTCAGAGTGTAATTGGCTGGGGAGTTGCCAGAGAACAAACGTCAGAACCAGAGAAAAGGCATGGGTTGAGCTGTATCATGGCCCAGTATTCCGATGATAAATGGGATTTTACACATATCCCTTTGCAAAGCGTGCGGGTCTGGAAAATCCATATAGAAAAGATGACAGGAAAGCAGTCTCTGGATCACGCACACTAGAAGCCTGTCGGAGAAAGCTCTTTTTCCGCCATATTTGTGTTATTTTTAGAAAATCAATGCTCGCAATATCAACCATATGACGGTGCCTGATTTCCGAAAAAATGCCTTAATCTGAGAAAAAAGAGAACTCTCCGACCAAACTCTTAGTGCATGTGTATAAATGAGACTGTTTATCCAAATCTAGGTAATCGATCGACAGGACTCGGAAAAAAACTTCATTGGCTGGCACAAACTAAGAATGAGAATGTTCGTATACGCAGGTGCTGCGAGATACCCTTCTGCATACCGCTTCAGCAAGTTCCTGATATGAAAATGGCTGCTCAAGATAATTCTCTGCTTCCTCCTGCAGATCGTAGTATGGCAAAATACTCGCTGAATATCCGGCGGTAAAAAGGCAGGCAATATCCGGCAGAATCTCCCTTAATTTATAGTGCAGTGCGCGGCCGGTCATCCCGGGGATAAACAAATCGGTAATGAGAAGATCTATCTTTTCACTGCGATGGCGAACCATCTCCAGCGCTTTCTCACCAGATTCTGCATAAACTACTTTATACCCAAACCGAGGCAGCATTACTTTAAACGTATCACGTATCGACTCAGCTGCAGCCACCACCAGTACCTGTTCCCCTTCTCCTCTGGGGAGATTCACTTCCTCCAGCCCATGGTTAAGGTCTTCTGCAGAATAACTGGGAAGAAAAACTCCAACGCTGGTTCCAATATCAGGAGTGCTGCAGACTTCTATAAAGCCATTGTTCTGTTTGGCAACGCCATCAATACTTGACAAGCCCAGGCCGGAACCCATACCTTTTGATTTTGTAGAAAAAAACGGTTCGAATATCTGGTCAAGGGTTGCCGGGTCCATGCCGGAACCTGTATCACTGACACTCAATTGTACATATGTTCCAGGTGTTATCAGAATATTACCGAACGGGTTATCCACTTCTATAAGAATGTCTCTTGTGCTTAACACAACGGTGCCGGTCTCTTCTATCGCATCCCGCGCATTGCGGCAGAGTGCCGTCAATATCTGATCAATCTGTAAAGGGTCTATATTGACCGCTGAAATGTTTTCTGACAGGCTATTTTTCAGCTTTATATCCTTACCAATGGTTTTCAGGAGCATATCCCATACACTGATCACACACTCATTTATATTGATAACCCTGGGATGCACAATCTGTTTTCCGGCAAATGCCAGTAACTGCTCCAGCAGCGTTACAGACCGGCGAGCTGTGTTTTCAATTCCATCCAGTCGCTTATACAGCGTTTTATCGGGCTCACAATACCTTTTTGCAAGTTCCACATGTCCCAGAATTGCAGCCAGCATATTACTGAAGTCATGTGATATGCCTCTGACAAGCCGGCATAAAGCCTTATTTTTTTGAGCATGGACAAGCTGATTCTGAAGTTTCTGCTGGGTTTCTTCAGCCTTCCTGCGGGCCGTAATATCTTTGATAATACAATATGTCTGCTGGAACTCTCCGTTGATGTTCGTACCAACCCTTCCATCAAGATTCACCAATAGGAGCGAGCCATCTTTTCGTACCATCTCAAATTCAAAGCCCAAAATTTCACCAACAGCTTTAAGCTTGGGAAAATTCTTCTGAAACGGCTCTTTCCATTCCTGGCCCAGAAAATCGGCAAAATTTCTTCCGATTACTTCTTCTTTTTCATACCCCAGAGTATCCAGCCAGGCTTTGTTAATTGCAACCAGACAGCCTTTTTCATCCAGGCATTGATACCCAAGTGGTGAACGGTCGTACAGTTCTCTCAGGTACATGTTTTCCTGAATAAGACTTTCATTCCGGCGTTCTAACTCTTCGATATATGCTCTGTATTTTGCGACTTCTGCCGAGCTGCAGGTTGCTTTGTTTTCAGACGATGACATACGAGGACCTTTTTCTCACAGCTACATAACCGTTATTTCGTCATATCCAAACACTTTGTAACGTGTATACCAGTCAGAGTGCTTTAGCTCAGTAAACTCCATATCACCCTGAAGCTGCAACAAAAATCATCACACAAAGCATCCCTGCGGCCGTTATTGGCCTTCCGAACATCTACGAGCAAGGCTCTGAAAAAACGGCCCGAACCTCACCAGGCCGCATCCAGCAGTCTTTCAACAACTGGTCATCTTTATCCTTGTCTCTGCCCGCCAAAGAGTGCTAGTCTTTCGTGAATACAACACACAAATGCTCACTGAAGAACGGAGAAATGCATTTTGGAAAACCCGGCTGAACTCTCTCTTATCATTCCTGCTTTAAACGAGGAGGATACTCTCCGCCGGCTCCTGCCCCAGTTGTTTGCGTTGGCGCCTTGTCCACAGGTCATTGTCAGTGATGGACAAAGTAAAGACAAAACTGCCAGTGTTGCCAGCGACTTAGGAGCAACGGTGGTTTCCGGCCCTCCCGGCAGAGGGGCGCAACTGAATCGCGGGGTTACACAGGCCTCTGGAAGCACATTGTTTTTTCTCCATGCTGATTCCTTTTTCCCTGAACACAGTTATCACATGCTTCTTCAAACCCTCAGGGAAAGCCCGGAACTCGATGGCGGAGCTCTTCGTTTTTCCCTTGCCGGAACAGTTGGAGCATGGCCACGGATATATGAGCACATGGTACATATCCGTAACAGGACATTACAGTTACCTTACGGTGATCAGGGATTTTTTCTCAGGACCCACCTCTGGGAAGATACAACGCAATTTGCAGACTGGCCACTCATGGAAGACGTTGAATGGTGGGAACGAATTCAACGGCAATATACCATGCGAATATTGCCCTGGCCTCTCGTAACCTCAGCACGTCGATTTGAACAACGCGGCTACCTTACCAGTGCCGTGAGGAATCTCTCTACTATGGCCCGATATAGATGGGGCACCTCTCCCTTCATACTTGCCAAGGAATATTATAAATGAACAAAACAAGGTTGAAGGAACAAGGCTCGCATATCAAAAACACATGCAAACCAGAAGCATGATATCTTCCCTGGGCACAGTGGTTTTTGCTCGCACGCCTCAAAACGTTGGCAAGAGCCGTCTGGCAAAAACCTGGAACCGCGCCGCAACCGACACATTCTACCTCCATTGTCTCGACTGTGCTGCCCAATGGTTGCAGGAAGCAACAAATCATTCTGCAGGCTACTGGGCGCTCACAGGAGAAGGCTCCAGACAGGATATATTCTGGAAGAGCGGTAACATTCTTGAACAGGGTGCAGGCGGCCTGGGAGAACGTATGGCCAGTGTCTCTGCCCAACTCTTGAGACGACACGATTTCTGGTGCCTGGTAGGCAGTGATATCCCCCAGATGCCTGCATTGACCGAGCTGGCACTCTGTGAACGCCTGCAACACTCCACCTTTGTATTTGGCCCTTCCCTTGACGGAGGTTTCTGGCTGGTCGCCGGGCGTCGGGCACTTCCCCTGGATATATGGACCACGGTTCCATACTCCTGTTCCAACACCCTGGAAAAAATGATTTCAGCCCTGATTACAAGAAATACAAAGTGGCAAATCGATACCAGCCTGCCTTTGCTTAATGATATCGATCATTACGCGGATCTCCTGTATCTGTTCAAAACGTTACAAGAGATGCGCCCCTCTCTGTCCAGGCCCCAGAGCAGATTACTGGAATGGCTCGGCAATCAGCATATATTCACAGGAGAAGAAAAGTAACTGATCACAGGATGTCTGAGGTTTTCGCAAACAGGCTGGTGCAGTGTATTGGGTTATACTTCTGCCGGGCTTATCGAGGAAAAATCAGGTGCGCCGTTAGCAGTTACCTGGATATTTTTTATTTTCTGGCCAACACCCTTGTTGACAGTTCAATCCGCTCAGGACCAAATCAGCTACACGTATCAGCCTCCGTGTTCTGGTACTCCAGAAGATTTTTCGTGATTGCCATGCAATAAAATAGAATATGTTTCAAAGCGTCTATCAGCTCCATATGCAGATCATGGCTTGTCTCTGAGACGCTGACCTTCTGCTGAATTCTCTGCAGATGATGGCTTTCGGTCAGCAGCTCAAGCCGTTCGAACTCCTCCATCTGCGCCAAAATACCAGATGCTCTTGTGCAGTCTGCGCTTTCAATGGCCATTGTAAGCTGCTCCATACAACTGCAGACGTGTGCGTGCAGAGTTCGAATTTCCAGCTCTCCTTCTCTGCTTAACGCCACCCTCTTGCTTTTCTTTTCCCGCAAAAGCTGCAACATCCTCACCTCAATCACATCACCCAGCGCTTCCTGATCCTTAACAATCTTCAACAAAGTAAACACTTCCCCTGACTCTTTTGGGTGTAATTCCTGCCGCATGATCTGGAAAAGGTATGCAGTCACCTGGGATTCAAGATAATCAATTTTCTGCTCTCGCATCACGATGCCGTCAACAAGCGAAAGCTGGGGAAAAATAACATCACTGGCAGGTTGCTTATTGAAAAACGGAGGGATTGCAGATGCAAGCATCCTGCTAAGTATCTTATTCATTCTGCCGACTTCTGCTCTGGCATAGCTGAGTGCCAGCAGTGGTGTGGAAACCGCAGAATGTTTCAGGTGCCACACCATGGGGATCAGCCGTGCCTCTTCAGGTTTATCAGGCAACAGCCGGACAACCAGTTTGGCGAAAAAAGGCGTAAGGGGCAGAAATGCAAAAGCCATAACCAGATTGTACAAGGTATGCGTATTGGCGATCTGCCGGGGGATATGTGCTACTGTTGTTGCAAGGTCTCCGTCAACCGGCCCAGGCGAAAAAAACCGCACGATGCCAGCCATCTCCTGGATAAAGCAAAGAAAAAAGGAAACACTGCTGAGATTAAACAAAATCTGCGCCAGTGAGACCCGTTTCGCGGCCCTGCAGGTACCAACACTGGCTATGGCTGCAGTAATACACGTTCCTATATTAGCACCGAGCATCAAGGGAATGCTGGTTTCCAAGGTCAATACTCCCTGCTGGGCCAGTACAATAATAATACCCACAAAAGCGCTACTGCTCTGAATGATTGCAGTACACACCATGCCTACGCATACGCTGATCAGCGGTTTTGAGAAAGTATCCAGCAAAGCGATAAAAGGCCTGTAATCATGCAGGGGCTCCATCGCCTGCGACATAAGCTGCATGCCGAAAAACAACAGCCCAAAACCAGCCAATGCTTCCCCGGCATTCTGATAGCTCTGTTTTTTGGCAGTAACGTGCAACAGAAAACCTGCTGCAAAGATGAGCAGGGCATAATCATGCAACCGAAAAGCTATTAACTGGGCATTGACAGTGGTGCCTATTTCTGCGCCAAGAATAACGCCCATGGCCTGCACATAGGTCATTATCCTGGATTGTACCAGCCCCACCAGCATCACGATGATGGTACTGGAACTTTGAACCACCATGGTTGCAAAGGCACCGGACAGCATCCCCAAAAAACGATTGGCGGTCAGTTTTGACATCAATGAGCGAATACGATCGCCTGACATCTTTTTCATGCCGCTGCTCATGGTTCTCATGCCATAAAGAAAAACAGCAAGACCACCGAGAAAGTGAATGAGTATGTATTGATAAGATACGTGTTCCGTCATGGCCAACGCTTAACAAGCGTGAGTATTTTTATTAGAGAGAAGTCTGTCGAAAAATTGCCGTTTTTTTTTTCAGATACGCCCCTGGGTTGATGCAATTCTCAGGCTTGCATTTATATTATCCAACTCTCTATTTCATATTCCATACAGCGCAAGCTGAAAAAGACACATCCAATACAGTTGGAAACCGACATGACCAGACACAAAATCCCCTCCAGTCAGCAAGACCGCAGATATACCCGAAAAGCGGCAAACCAGGCGCGTCTTCGATGGCTGGAATTTCTCCTGCTATTTTTTCTTATTCCTTTTATCTATGCCTTTCATCACGAAGCCTCGCCTCTCTATTTTCTCGTAATTCTGGCTTTTTTCAGCGGAATTGTTCTGTACAGGAATCATGATTTCAGAAATGAGGTTTTCACCAATAAGGATCCCTGGCTCAAGGACATTCGCAGAGTATTATTGCAGTTTTTTCTCATCGCCCTGGCACTGACAGGCCTCGTCTACATCTTTCTGCCTGAACAGCTTTTTTATTTTCTCAGGCAACATTTTTCAGTCTGGCTATCCCTGATGGTCATCTATCCGCTGCTTGCAGTCTATCCCCAGGAACTCATTTATCGAGCTTTTCTCTTCCACCGCTACCAGAGAATTGCTGAGAACGAAAAGTATCTCCTGCATTTTAGTGCGATAGCTTTCTCCTTTGGCCATATCATTTATTTTCACCCCATATCCAACCTGTTAACCCTGGCTGGAGGCTACCTTTTTTCCTGGACCTACCTGAAAACACGCTCGCTGCTCGCTGTTTCATTTGAACATGCTCTCTACGGCTGCCTCATGTATACCATAGGGCTTGGGCGGTACTTTTATACAGGATTTGACAGTTTGCTGTGACGACAAGAAAGACAGGTAACATACATTCAATGGACCGTTCTTTTACCATGAACGTATTATTTTAACTTTCGTTCCCTGATGATATGTATAATTTCTCTGTTAAAGGCACATTCACAAAGAGCCTCACAGCGATCAAGCTGTTCTTTTTGCAGACAGTACGAAGGACAATCTTTTTTACCCGTTCTTCGCTCCTCATACTTTTTGCCGGAATACAAATCAAAAAATTCTTTTGCATAGATGGTCAGCGTTGACCCGCAACCTGGCGCCTGGTGGGTAAAATAGAACAACCCCAATTCAAGTTGCTGAAAATCAACGCCATAGCCATTAATTTCAAGGGAGAGATCGTCTATAAAGGTATCACGTGTTTCCCAAACCGTTCCACACATGGGGCATTGTTTAAATATTGTGTTCTCTTTCATGATATGTCCAAAATAATTTGAATACGTGGTGCCCAAAACAAAAATGACAACACAAAAAACGAAGACATGACGACATGGCTGGCGCCTCGCATCTGCTGCAGAATATACTCACAAGGTACTCCAGACTAGAAATTCTCGGGGACATAACAAGACACCAAGGTATCCATATGCAACACCAGGATTTCGAATATTGAACCAGTAAAAATACTTGACTGTCTCCTGGAAAAAATAAAGAGCCATAGAGTACGATTCACTGGTATACAATATCATATCACTACTCAAAGTGTAGGGAGACAAAGTCTGTAAGTAATGGTTGTCAACCTTCTCCTGCTAAACCAACAAACCGCCTTGCGTGAGGGTACATGGAGCGCGCCCTCTGATTTTTAGATTTTAGCATGTTTTTTTGGAGCAATACATGAACCTCCCTGTTTTAAAAATATTAATCATTGAAAACGACACTGCCTTACTGGATGAAATCTCCAGAAACATACTGCGTTGCGTTGATAATTTTGCCAGAACAGATCTCAGCGTCGAAACCCTGAACGAATCCAGTGTTACCCATGCCATACAATGCATAGAGGAAGATATTGATATTCAGGCAGTTGTTCTCAGTTGGGATATTGATGCTCAGTGGAACGACAGCATTGCCAGCAACGCTTCCAATATACGAAACAACACCGATATCATCACAGCGATAAAGGCAATTCGAGTTTCCCTACCAATCTATATCCTGGGAGACGACACAAAAGGACTTGATATCATTAATGAATCAGACGATATAGAGTCCTTCTTCTTCCGGGACGATATTATTCAGGATCCAGAGTCGATACTGGGTTACATTCTTAACGATTTTGATGACCGTTGCCAGACCCCTTTTTGGGATGCTTATAAAAAATACATCACCGAATCAAATGATTCATGGCACACTCCCGGCCACAGCGGCGGTTTAAGCTTTCGCAACTCTCCTTACATCAGAGATTTTTATCAATTCTATGGCCGGAACGTTTTTGTAGGAGACCTGTCTGTTTCAGTTGACTCGCTAGGCTCTCTCACTGAAGGGACTCATGCCATTGGCAAAGCCCAGGAAGCTGCAGCATACACGTTTGAGAGCACAAAGACCTTTTTCATAACCAATGGCTCAAGCACCTCAAACAAAATTATTCTGCAAACCCTTCTCCGCAGCGGAGATAAAGTTATAGTAGATAGAAACTGCCATAAATCAATCCATTATGGGATTCTCCAGGCAAGGGCAAATCCAATTTATCTCAGCAGCATCTTGAGTCCTGAATTTGGAATATTCGCACCTCCTGCTCTTGATGAAATAAAGGAAAAAATAGAACAGCACCAAGGTATCAAGCTGATCGTGCTTACAGGGTGCACCTACGACGGTCTGCTCATCGATGTACGCCAGGTTGTAAAAATGGCCCACGCAAAAGGCATCAAGGTGTTTATAGATGAAGCCTGGTTTGCCTATTCTCTTTTTCACCCTGCATTCAGGTACTATTCCGCCATAAATGCCGGCGCAGATTACATAACCCACTCTGCCCACAAAGTCGTCTCAGCCTTTTCTCAGGCATCATATATCCATGTCAATGATCCTGATTTTGACGCTGATTTTTTTCATGAAATCTACAGCATGTATTCAAGCACATCACCCAAGTACCAAATTATCGCCTCCCTTGACGTCTGTCACAAACAGCTTGAAATGGAAGGGTATGGTCTACTGAAAGGTCTCCTTGGGCAAGTTGAAGAGTTGAAGACACAGATGCGCTCTTTCAAGCATATAAAAATACTGGAGCAAAGGGACTTCCAGGAACTGTTTCCCCATTTTGCCACAGATAATGTTGGCCATGACAGCCTTAAAATCCTTATTGACGTCTCTGGACTGGAATATTCAACCAGCGAGATTCATAGATACCTGCTGGATGAAATCGGTCTGGAGATTGAAAAATTTACCCATTCAACCATTCTGGTTCTTCTTACCCTGGGAGGAACACGCTCAAAGGTAATCAGGCTGTATAACGCCCTGAAGAAATTGGATCAAAAGAAAGTTACACTTCCTGTTTCGAGAACCAAGAAAGCACTGATAAGCAACCTCCCGGATATCACATTGCATTGCCTTCCTGCAGATGCTTTTTTTGGACCGAGAAAATGCCTGGATTTTGATAACGCTATTGGTAAAATCGCCGCTGGCCTTGTAACGCCATATCCGCCAGGCATCCCTTTGCTGGTTCCCGGACAACTTATAGAACAAGCGACCATCAACTATTTACGAAGCCTTGTTGCCCAAAACACGCACATCCAGGGGATGTATGGCGGACAGATTTACGTGGTTCGGGAACAAGTGACAGCTGGCACCACAGCGTAACAGAAAGAAAACAAGAAACATTTTCTTTACTACTTATCTCCAAGAAGGGTAAGAAGCACTTCATGCCGCTCCTGAAGGTCCTCTTTATCATGTTGCTCCTTGAAATAGGTATCTGATGATTTTTTCAACATATTACCATGTCGCAGGAGCGCCTTTTGAGACCGGGAATCGGTAAGGGTTGCAGCGATTTGTATATATGCTTCCATGAGCCGGATACTCACCGCAACACTTGCCGTACTGTTTTGACGAATTTGATTAAATGCAGTATCCAGAAGGTCTCCGAACGTAACAGGTTTGGTTATTACCCTTAATTGGCCTTCAGGATCATAGCAACGGGAGTGGGGAAAAGGTTTCCCTGAAAGGTAGCACAGCGCTGAACTCAGATAATCAATGCACGAAACCGCTGTAAAAGGGTCATTGATTCCCGGCGAAAGCGAACGAACCGCTATCTCAACGAGTTGATGGATGGCAAATTCCACATCCTGTTCAGCTGTGCGCTGCCTGCCGTAAATGAACCCGCCCTGTACCTCACGAACAAGGGTTTCTGTGAGTTCTGTTTCCCCCTGCAGCATACCCAGGGTGGTCGTATATGTGGCGAACTCTCCAGCCTTTACATACAACTGCATACATATATTATGGGTCGCGCAGAGAGACACCAGTCTCTCGTAATCTACCGATTGCAGGTAACCATCATTTTTCGCAGCTATTTCAGCACTATACAGACAGGAACGATTACACTCTTCAGTGCTTTCCCCTGGTGTTTCCTTGGCATTAGCCGTATCGATATCTTTGAAAATCCTGTCTATATTTTCAATGAGATTTCTGTATACGCCGTGGATTACATGCTCGGCTTTAATGGAGGTGCCTATATTATGAATAAAATAGATAAGGATACCAGCGTTGACAATGGCAAGAAGCACAGAAATATTAACAGAAATCATTGGCACAAAAATATCATTTTGTGCAGAATTAACTGATCGCAAAACAAGCAGACAATAAACAAACGTGGCAACAAATACTCCGAGAACAAACTGAGTACTTTTATCCTCCATGAAATTTGTCAACAACCTGGGACCAAATTGAGAAGATGCCAAGGTCAAGGTAACAATCACAATGGAAAAAACTACACCGGTAACGGAAATCATGGATCCCGCGATGGTGGAAAGCACTGATCGGGCACCTTCAGGCCCCACTATTAAAAAATGTTTGAAGACCGCCCTTTTATCAAGGTGCAGAGTATGCTGTAGCAACTCATACTCAAGAACCACATCCAGAGATATGGTGATAAAGGAAACACAAAAAGCAGAACAAATCATTATTGAGGGAATAAACCATAAGCTGCCGCTTATGCTCACCCAAAAGTTATAGAGTTGCGCTCGACTCATTGTCTGGTTCCAATTCATTATCCTTGCGTGTTAGTAACTGCTCACAGCTACCCCACGAGGTCTTCCGCTGGTCGCTTATCTCTTTGCACCATCGCGGTTTCCCACATAGATAGCCTACCGGAGTCTTCGCTTAGGGCCGCGGGAAATAATAAATATCCAAAAATTGCGTAGAATATCGGTTTGGTTACGTTGTCGTATCAATGGTTCCACGGGCCGTATTGAGCCATTGACGCTACGACGTTACCGAGTTGAGAGACAAGCAAGATTGGATAATGTATGTTTTCCGTGACCCTTACCTGCGAAAAAAACCGTGCTTACCCAAATCTGAAGCACCTGTGACCAGTTACAATTCAGGACTATTTGAAATATCAGTAGTGTTAACCCCTTGATCAGTTACGCTTTTTCGTATAATTACTCATTCATCGTGACCGAGGCCCAAGAAGGAACCAAAGAATCAATCCTAGTAAAGGAAGTATCAGGATCAGCAGAATCCAAACGACCTTACTTCCCGTTGATGCACGGCTCTGAACAGTACTTACAATGGCCCATATATCTCCGATGAGAATGAGTAATCCAAAAATACCCGTAACTTCAATGCCCATATATCCTCCTTGTTTCCCTCTGCCTTCCTTTCCAGAGAGCATACAAACGTTCGCTAAACGATTATAGGTACACCCTTTACTATCATTTGTTCCTGATATTCAGGTGTTGTATTACCCGCACCAACAAAAGACCTCAACAATAAATCCAGCAAAAACATAGAGATAATTCTATGTATTATTTACCGGCTGTCAAGTATCTGGTCATCCTTCGCTCCTTCACGACCTATTCGCTATCAATATCACTGTATTTATGTATTTTTCTTCATATAGAGAAATAACTACAATCCTATTTTCATTGTAAGTACATACATAATCGGCGCTCTCTATATCAACTCATCACACATTTTCAGGTAAATACGAATTGAATCAAAACTAAAAACAGACTGTATCAACATTGACTTTTTTGTGCTGTGTTCTACATATCTATATAATGATTTTGTATTAATAGATTACTTTTTGCACACATACATTTTCACAACGTCAATTCACTTCACACAACCTTATGAATATTACAGACCTAAGAAACCTTAAAAGATTTAATGAGATTGCATTAGTTTTATTAAAATACGGTTTTGATGAAATAGTGAACCGGTTTGAAATCCCAGGAGGACATGTCTTGCAGAAGATACGTCCCATAGATGGAGACCTCACCATATATCAACGTATCAGACTTGTTCTTGAGGAGCTTGGCCCCACGTTCATCAAATTTGGCCAGATCATGAGCTTACGCCCTGATCTTTTACCCCAGGAACTGCTTGCAGAGCTTGAAACACTTCAAGATAACGCTCCTTTCGTTGACACAGAAGCAATTATTGATTCCATAGAACAAAGTCTTGGCAAGGACATTCCTGAGGTCTTTTCCACCTTTGCCCCTCAGCCTGTTGCCGCAGCTTCTCTTTCTCAGGTTCACACCGGAGTACTGAAATCATCCGGAGATCGTGTTGCGATCAAAGTTCAGCGCCCGGGAATCAGTGAAATCATGAAACATGACCTGGATATCCTGGAATCAGTCTGTGCATTTCTGGATGAACAATCAAAGGATCTAAAAACCTTTGAATTGCCAGAGCTTGCGGCCACCATCAGGCGGACCTTACTTCAGGAACTGGATTTTACACTGGAATGCGGCAATATGAACATTGCCAGATCCCATGCTCAAGGCACCGATGTTTACATCCCCAGGCCGTACGATGAACTTTGCTCAGAACGACTCCTTATAATGGAGTTTTTTGACGGAAAAAAATTTAAAGAAGCCATTTCCCAGCAGGAAAAAGACCGCAGACAACTGGCGAGGAATGGCCTGCGGGCAGCAGTAAAACAGATACTTGAGGATGGCTTTTTCCATGCTGACCCACATCCAGGTAATTTGCTCGTAGGCAGCAATATGAATATCTGTTTCATTGACTGGGGCATGGCCGGCAGGTTAACGGACCGAGATCGCTACATACTCATTGATCTGTTATCAACCATTGTTGAAAAAAATACAGAAGGCCTGGTTCGCAGTTTTCTCAGAATATGTGGAGAAACCGGGCAACCCATTGACAGGGAGGGATTAAAAAGAAAACTGAGCGATCTCCTGGATCGATACCATGCTGTACCGCTTAAACAGATCAATGCCGCCCATTTCATTTTAAGCATGATGCAGATATTACGAGATTTTGACCTGCACCTTCCCTTTGAATACGTTATCATGGCAAAAGCATTGATTACCGCTGACGGTGCTGCCAGGCTTGCCTACCCTGACCTGAATATCGTGGAAGAAATGAGCAGCCAGGTACATGCCATATCCCGTAAACGCTACAGCCCCGAGCTGATCTGGAAAAAATTCAAAAATTCATTTGCCGAGCTGTGGCTCATGCATGAGTCGCTTCCTGGCCAACTGCAAAACATTATTCGAGCCATTGAACAGGGCGATCTCAATATCACCCTGACGCTGAAAAAAATCGAACGGTTGGTCACAACAATTGAAAATGCCTCTAACCGTCTAACCATAGGTATTATCACCGGCGCAATCATCATGGGCTCTTCCATGATCATCACAACCGGTGTAAAGCCATTCCTTTTCGGCTATCCGGCTTTGGGCGTTATAGGTTACATCATTTCCGTCGTACTTGGATTATGGCTTGTTCTCACCATCCTGCGTAATAAAAAGTATTAACGTTGGGGGTAACTACGTGTAGCCAAACATATCAACCACCCAAATCATCCTTTAATTCCTGCGTTTTTCTGATATGGCTGAAGTTAAAGCCCGCAACAAAAACACTACCGCCTATGAGGTTACCAACCATTGAGAGCCCTATAAATCGCGCTCCATCCAGGAATGTAAAATGCTCGCTCATATATATGGCTGTCAATATTTCCACAGAGCCTGCGATGGAGTGGTGAAGCCCACCAAGGCCTATCAGAAAAGTAACGATATAGATGCACAGCATCTGGCTGAATCCTGGAGGAGAAACAAGAACAAGCCATGCGCCAATGGCCATTAACCACCCTGCCAACACTGAACTTACAAGAAGTGTCCCTGCACTTTGCCCTACAAGATGATGCCCGATGAACAGATACCCGTCACGCGCCAACACAACATCATCGGCAAGCATCAGTAATCCGGCACTACAGGCTGCCCCCAGTTCATTACCGATGATTACACAGATCCAAAGCCGTAACAGCTGACTGACACTGGCCTGTTTTGCCAAAACAGGATACACTGCCGTGGCTGTATGCTCTGTAAAAAGCTGGGTTCCACTCATGATACAGATGATAAACCCAAGAGGATAAACGAGCGCCATTGCAAGCCTGGGAATCAGTGGGTTTGCCGCAGAAGAGGTAAAGGTGGCCATCACAGCGACCGCCATAACGGTAAAACCAAGAATCAGTCCTGCCCCAACAGAAGACAATACAAAAGAAAGCAGAGGCCGCCTGAGTTGCTCCAAGCCTTCATTGATTGCTTTTTCCAGTACATCATCAGGATGCCGTACAGCCTCATCGTTTCTTTTAACAATGACTGGTATGAAATCCTTGTCTTCAATTTGCCGCTCCACACTACGTTCAGTGTGCACGGCATCTTCTGAGAAGTCGCTTTGTTTACCTGAGTGCTCAGAAGGTTCTTCCTTGTCTGATACGGAAGCTGTTTGTTTGACCTCACTCATTTCCCAAATACCTCTACAATTATTTGTCTTAGTGTCATATTTCAAACAAGAGAGAATGCCTTTGCATGTGGTCTTAGCCTTTATCTTTGCTCATATACCGAGGGATGCCCCAAAAGCCGCAAGCGATCATAAAATTTCTTTTCATCTCTTGTCAAAGAATCCATTACGCCTCCGAAAACCGGTATTGCTTCGAGTATGAGCCTGGAGAATATAAAAACAGGTCGCATACAGCTACGTATATTTTTATACTGCACGTTCAGGGTATTGAGAAAAAATAACGGCTCACACTGCGTCTGCTCTTTCAACCATCAGCCTGGCCTACATATACCCATACGCTGTACCAACCTACTTGCGAAAAATTTAGACACACGGTAACCAGCTACACATACCAAGGGAATTGTTACTTTTAATTGTTTCACCTGTGAGTAGTTACGAAAAAAGTTATAGTTACATGCCAAGCTTCCCATTTCAAGGGTGCCGGTAAAAACAATGCGCATAACATTTTTATATTTCAAGGGATAAACATATGGCCAAACAAAAAGTCGCCGTTGTAACAGGTGGAGCCGAAGGTATAGGAAAAGCGATATGCAAAGCCTTTCAAGCTCAAGGAGCAGCAGTTTGCACCATTGACATACTTGAAAACGACTACTTTGTTGGCGACATCAGCGACGAACAGGTGCTCCGTGATTTTGCCGCAAAGGTCATTGCTGATTATGGATCTATTGATTACTTGGTCAATAATGCCTGCCTTTCAAAGGGTGGCCTGCACACCTGCTCCTTTCAGGATTTCAACTATGTACTTCGGGTGGGGATAACAGCTCCCTTTCTACTAAGCAAACTCTTTATGGAACATCTTAATACACCGGCAAGTATCGTGAACATCTCTTCAACCCGTCACCTGATGAGTCAGGCTGACACTGAAAGCTACACTGCAGCCAAGGGAGGCATTACAGCACTTACCCATGCCATGGCTGTCACTCTTGCCGGAAAAGCCCGGGTAAACACTGTTTCTCCAGGATGGATTGATACCAGGGGAGAGCAATGGGAAGATGCCGATAAGCAACAACACCCTGTGGGCAGAGTAGGTGAACCATCTGATATTGTACACACGGTTATGTTCCTATGCGACCAGCAAAGCAGCTTCATTACTGGCCAAAACATAACCGTGGATGGCGGGATGAGTAAATTGATGATTTACCACAATGACTGTGGCTGGACCTATATGCCATAGCCATGGTGTTCACAAGTATCGTTTTCCTCACCTGCAGGGCACTTCAAGTTGGGCGCACCCAGCCAGATCCCGTATGACCAGATTACCTTCGCCAATGACATCCAGTGTCCTTGTTGAGATGGTGGTGTCCTGGTCGTTGAATGCATTCAAACTGAGATCAACTATTTGGCCGGACAGCAGGTCGTACTCAAACTGAATTCTCACGATGTCCGTGGAACCACAGCCTCCACTCCCGGGATAGTACTCTGCCAACCTTTTATCCACTTGAAAACAAACCGAATCTTTTATCAAGATTCGATTAAAACGCTTGCACTTCAGCAGCAATGGATTGTTCCTGGATATCTGTTTGCTCAACAGCTGGCCGAGTACGGTTTTAAGAAAGCAAACCCCATGGCGATTAAAACGCTCGTCAGGAGACTGCTTCTTTATACTGATGCCAAAGTCGAGTCACAATTTGACGGTTCAGTCAGAGAGACCCTCCGACGCCAAGTCGTCACGGTTGAAAACTAACAAACAAAGAAAAGTGAATCCGTTTACCGAACCGGTTCTTTGAACAAATCTCGCTTAGCCTGACAGCTTTGGGCTACACGCGGGAAGAAAACTTCCCTTTCAGTTAAAACTTTCAATGTGGATATACTTATCAGCAACACCTCGTTCAGTTAGAAGAGATACCATGTCGGCGAGAAACCTTTTTGACCCACATACAAAAAATTCGGCACTGTTTATAGGGACAAATTTTTCCATAACCCCCATATCAATACGGCCTGACCGATGGTAATCCCGATCTTCTACATCCTCTTCATGCGGATTAGTGTACAATACAATCAACTGAATCATGTCGTTCGAGCCGGCAAGAGCGGCGACCTCTTCTCTAAATGGATGATGAGGCCCATTGCGTGCTCCATGGACGAAATATATCCGACGGTTTTGTATTGCCAGAACATGAAGCATGCTCACCATTGGTGTGATACCGATTCCTGCGCTAATAAGCACGATGGGCCGATCATTATCCACAGAAAGGATAAACTCACCTTCCGGTTCTTTTGCGAGGATGACATCCCCTAGTGAAAGGTGATCATGTAGTAGACGGGAGACCAGCCCCAATGGTTCTTTTTTACGCTGATGCGGTATTTTCCCTCTCCGGGCGGGTTTGATAAGGAGTAGGTTCTTTCCACCGATTCGTTGTCACTAAGCTGTAGCTCAATCGGAAGATACTGGCCTGCCCGATACAGCGGTAATTGGCCATTGTCCCGAGGGACAAACACAAAGGAGGTAACATCTTCGCTTTCAATAATTTTTTTGACCAAACGTAGTTCACGGACAGGGCCGTTAGAGGGACTCCATCGCAGAGGCAATACATGATTTAATTGCACGATACGGTCAATTTGAATATTAATAAGCCTCTTTGCACCAAAATGTTTGGCGACCTCGACGGAATCCCAGTCAATTTCAGCATTCCCACTAATTTGCAGCATAGAGCCATTTCCAAAATTCACAAAAAGCACTCCCACCCTGGAATCCACAGTCAAGTTGCCGATGGTGTTGAATAGATTGTTGCCTGCATAATCAGGAAGAACAAGGCAGGTGTCGCTGCTGACTTTGACAAAGCCTGCCCGACCACCCCTGTGAGAAACGTCCATTCCTCTGCTCCTTTCTTCCTGGTTTGCCTTTTGGATGCCGCTGGCAATAAACAACGTATCTGCTTGGACGATTAAGGATTTCATTTGATCATCAAGATGTGTGTGATATGAAATGTTTGCTTTGTCCAAATTTGTGTCAGCCTTGCGCCAGATACGTTTCGATATATATTGCGGGCAATTCCCATATGACTGGTCGACTGCAACAGTAAAGCCTTTATCGTCCCAATGCGTCACCTTTCCATTGGCTCGGTTGCGTCGACGAGTCTCAAGCTCAATTCCCAGAAGGCCAATCTCTGCGCCTGGAAAAAATGACATTTCCAACGCATCGCCTTGCAAGGGTCTCGACCCGACTGTCAAGTGTTTAGGATCAAATGATTGCACAAACCCGGGAGTACCGACCAACAATGTCGCCCATGGAGCCCCTGCAGCATCCCTGGCGGCTGCAACTAAAAAGGGCAGTTGTTGAAAAAATACTCGATGATGGTCTGGCATGAATGGGCGTATCGCATGAGGGGCCCAGTGGCTGACCTCGTCGAGGACACCGACACGTTTTTGTACCGCAATTTCACCCTCATGAAGTGGAGACCACGCCTTTTCAGCTTTCATGATATCGCTCCAGATTGATGGGAATAATTATGTTTTACCCTGCAAATTGAACCGACTCAGTTCAATGCTGAGCCAGTCCAGGAGGAACAACCGTTTATTTAACCCTGACGGGATAAGGAGGGGTGGGGATAATAGGGCAGAAGTATGTATAATTTCCTTTGGGCAAAGAGACGGTGAAATCACCTTGCTCACCATTTTTCAGCAGGATTACCTTCATGCTCGTTTTATCTGTCGTGATATTGTTTTGCCCTTTGTTGAAAACAAAACCTGCGTCTTTACCTGATTTATTGATAACTACGAACTTATACTCTCCAGCCTTTATATCAAAGACATCGCCCTGGGTTTCAAAATAGCCAGGTCTTTCTGTTATGGTAATTGTATTGTACTTGTCTGCAGCTACTACTGTTGAAGCTACGGCGAAAACTGCCAGAGAAATGACCATGGTTACTATCCTTTTCATGACTACCTCCACCTTACCTATATGTGATGTATCTTATCGTAATGCTTGAACCAGCATGACTACTCACCGGTTTAAGCCGACTTGCGATGGTATGGTAATTTTGCAAGAACTAAAGCGCAATCCACCAGACCATCTCTACGCCTTGTCCTTTGGAGGAGTTGAGACGCTTTGCTCTTTTCAAGTCAAGAAACATGCCATTTTTATAAAGTTGCCAACATGTTAATATTATGACCATTTGCCAAGTATGGAAGATGACCAGAGATGACGAAACTTCGTGCAAACACGAAGTTTCGTTGGCAGACAACGATATTTCGCATTTTAAGAGGATAGAAAGCGTGGTATTACAACAAATAAAATTGGGATTCATGTGATGAAATAACTCTGTTTAAGATCGGTATTTGCCATGAACACTGAATTTTTACAAAAGATCGCTCTTTCTGTTGCAAATGAACAATCAATTGGAACCCTGTTACAACGAATCACCACTGGTCTTTCAGATTCCCCCAACACGGTTCTTGCCAGGATCTGGCTGAAACAGCCTGGTGATATCTGTGATAACTGTTTTGCAGTGGATGAGTGTCCTGATCATCGTCTATGCCTTCATCTCGTAGCTTCAGATGGGACTCCGCTTGATCCTGGCATACCAAGACCGATTGGGCTTAATGGTAAATACAGGAGGTTTCCTCTTGGCATCAGGAAAGTCGGAAAGATTGGATCTTCAGGTGAAGGAGTATTGCTGGCAGACGTGGATCAATCACCTCCCTGGCTTAAGGATCCAGATTGGGCTCGACGAGAAGCCGTGAAGAGTTTTGCAGGTCAGCCGTTGCTTTTTCGAGGAGAACTCTTGGGGGTCATGGTGATCTTTAGCAGGAAAATTCTTCGACAGGCAGATTTTGAAATATTACATGCTTTTGCAGACAATGCTGCGGCCGCATACGCCAATGCACGTGCTTTCGAAGAGAATAAGCGGCTTCGGTACAAATTGGAGTCAGAAAATGAATACCTCCGTCGTGAGGTCAGTACCATCTATGATTCGAAAGAAATTATTGGAAATAGTCCACTCATTCAGAAAATGCTGGAGCAGGTGAATTTAGTTGCTCAGGCCGACACAACGGTATTAATTTCGGGTGAATCCGGTACCGGTAAAGAGCTTGTTGCCCGAGAAATCCATCGGAGATCGGCAAGAAAAGATCTGCCAATGGTACGGGTTAACTGTGCCGCAATTCCCAGGGAACTCTTCGAAAGTGAGTTTTTCGGTCATTTGAAAGGTGCATTTACCGGGGCAGTGAAAGATCGGATCGGTAGATTTCAACTTGCAGACAAGGGAACTCTTTTTCTCGACGAAATTGGAGAAGTCCCTTTGGAACTCCAAGTCAAGCTTTTAAGAGTTCTACAAGAAGGTGAATTTGAACCGATTGGTGATAATAAATGTCATAAGACTGATGTACGAATAATAGCAGCAACCAACAAAAATCTTGAAAAGTCTGTTCGCGAGGGAAACTTTCGAGATGATCTTTATTATCGGCTTTCAGTGTTTCCCATTAATGTTCCTCCTCTCAGAGAGCGGGGAGAAGACATCGCTCTGCTAGCCTTTCATTTTATTGAACTGTTAGCTGCGAAATTAGAGATGCCGGTACCAACTTTAAGGGAAAAACACGTTAACAGTCTAAAATCATATGACTGGCCAGGTAATGTAAGAGAATTGGAAAACACTATAGAACGTGCTCTCATTCTTTCCCGCCACAGTCCGTTATCTTTTGAAAATCTTTCTTCTATACAAACACTACGTAAACAGAAAAGCATAGAACAAGTCTCACCCCAAAGCCAATCTCGAACTGTTTTCACATTTGCAGAAATGAAAGAAAGAGAACGCGAGAATATCATTACAGCTCTAAAGCTGTGTAATTGGAAAATAAGAGGAACAGATGGTGCAGCTTCGTCTTAGGCGTGAAACCTACCACTTTGGCCTCACGTATCAAAGTAATGAAAATAACCCGTTAGGACCAGAAAGAAGATAAGTAAAATTAGCATGATACACAACATCGTTTTCCCATGATTTGTCAACAACTGTGTTTTGACACCAAAAATCGCCATTTTTCACAATTTGTTAAAAATGCCTTTTTCAAAATTTCGCAATTATAGTCAGATAGTAACCTGAAAGTCGGCTAAAGCGTCCACTTTAAACAAACGGTACCGCTCTATAAGTACGGCATTGTTGAAATGCCGTGCTTTTTTCTTGCCTTTAAACGTGTACGTATTATTATATATACGCGCATCTTAAAGGGAGGATCATGCATGGCTAAGCCAATAACAGGAAAAACTCATGTCGGTGAACGGCGTGAAAAGCGTCCGAATGGCGATATTTACGTCTATGAACGGATTACGGCCTACGACGAAAAGACCAGGAAGACCTACACTGTCAGTCAGAAGCTAAAAGGAAAAATCAAGGCGGGGACCCAAGAAATTGTGCCGACTCGTCCTAAAAAACGTAGAGGTGAAAGAGATGTTGTTGATGCAACACGTCAGCACACAGGCCTCACGGATATCCTGGAATGGGTTGGTAGGGTTTCCGGCATCGATAATGATATACGTTCTTCATTTAGCGAGGGTGATGCGGAGAAGATGCTTTCTATCGCACGTTACTGGATCGGTTCAGGTGGCAACACGCTCCCGCGCCTTGAAAGCTGGCAGGTGATGCACCCCCTTCCATACCAAGAAACAATTACTGAAGATGTGTATGGTAAGCTGTTCAGGGATGTTGGACGCAATGAAGATGGCGTTCAGCAGTATTTTTCAGCCCGTGCAGCACGACTGGGGAAGTCTCCCGTACTTGCGTTTGATTCAACCACCATTTCGACCTACTCTGAAAACCAGTCAGAGGCACGACGGGGATTCAATAAGGATGGCGACGGGCTCAACACGATCAAACTTTTAACCTTATATTCCGTGAAGGCTCGCGAACCCATGGCCTTCTCCAAACAACCCGGAAATATTCCTGATGTCATATCCATTGAAAATACGCTGGCACAACTCAAGTGCCTCAATCTGGAAAAACCCCTGATTGTCACTGATAACGGCTATTATAGTCAAAAGAACATGATGGAATTCGCCTTGCGCAATGTGAAATTCCTGACCTTAGCCGATCCAAATATTGTCTGGGTTCGGGAAACAGTTGACGAGCTTCGTGCAACAATTGCCGGTATGTCCAGCACTTGTCCTTTTGATCCTACCATCTGTGGCGCAACATCGCGTAGAATGCACCAATTTAGCCGTGTGCGTCAACGATCACGCAATGGCAAAATAGCCGGTGAAAGAGAAACAATCTCACGACGCCTGTATGTGCATGTTTATTATTCTCCAGACAACGAAGTCAAGAAAGAACTGGCCTTTCGCAAGGATCTGCTTGAATTGAAGGCGCAAGTAGAAGAAGGGCAAACCGAGTTCACGGAATCGGCGCAAAAGAAAATCGACAAATATCTAACCTGCTCCAGAAAGGGGCGAGGGGGACGACTGAAAGTAGGATTCAAAGACGAATCTATTGCTGAAGCAAAGAAGTACTTCGGCTACTTCGCCCTGGTCAGTAATCAGGCAATGGACACTTTTACCGCACTTGAAAACTATCGGTTGCGAGAAAAAATCGAAGAACTCTTTGCCGTGCAAAAGGGAAGGCTCGACGGTGCTCGACCACGAACATGGTATCCGGACAATCTACGCGGAAGACAATTCGCACAATTTATTTCGCTGGGCTATCATTGTTTCCTGACGAAAAAAATAAAGGAGGTGCAAGCCAGGCTCAAAATACAAGAACCCGGAAAGTCCAAGTCACTTATTAAACTTGAAAAGAAACTGGACTACTGGATTTCACAACGTTCTTTAGCTCAGATCCTTGATTGGTTCGACTGCATCGAAACCACAACGGTTCAGACGGTTATGGCCGAACATCGATGGTCCACCGAATCAGTAGCCAGAGACAAGCTGTTCTTGGAGTATTTGGGCGTTGATATATAGTGTACGCTTTAGCCGATTTTCAGGATAGTAAAGTGTTTTTTTAATATAGACCGGCAGCACCCTTCTCCTCATGGCCATGAATAGTAAAATAGTATCGACTATAATTACTTCCGCCGAGAGTACAGTCTCCTGTTGACAAACGCCTGTGCTGCTTGTAAATTCTGCCCACATCTTATTATTTCAAGGAGCTTTTATGTTTACCCATTCAATTGATCTTGTGCTCTACGTTACTGGAAGACAGGCAGCGTAACAGACAGACGATTGAGCAGTATTTCAATACGCCATAAAGAGATTATATTCTAAATCCCTCTTTTGGTTACTCTCCGAGTTGGTTCGATAGAACCTCTGCGTTATAGTTGCGCCCTGCCCCAGTAACACTTCCTCATAGCATTCAGAACACGTTAATTACCTGGATCAACTTCTGTTTTTTGCATGCACATGCAATCTCAGCCAACAGTGTTGATTCACTCTGGATATTTCAACTATTTGGAAGAAACCATGAATTCAACAGACACCATAAACACACTACACAACCAGAATATACCAACATCACTTCAACAGGTTGGCTGGTCGTCTTTTTTTCAGAATCAACTGCAAAACGACTCCAACGACACAAGCCCTGCTCGCATTATAGGGGTAAGAAAAAACACATACCTGGCAACTCTGGGGCACCAAGAGATACCTGCCACCCTTTCAGGCAGGCTTTTCAACACATCCGGCTTGTCATTTCCTGCTGTCGGAGACTGGGTGCTGTTACGCGATACGGTTATTACTCAGATTTTTATGAGAAAAAATGCACTCTCCCGAACAGCATCCGGCGGCAGAGACCGTAAAAACAACGAAGCATTTTCCAAACAGCAGGTACTTGCGGCAAACCTTGATATGGTCTTTATCGTATGTGGCCTGGATAGGGATTTCAATCCCAGAAGAATAGAACGCTACCTTACCCTGGTCTATAACTGCGCCCTAGTACCGGTTATCATATTAACCAAATGTGACCTGCATCATGACCCCACGATCCTGATTCAGGAGGTGGAATCAGTCGCTTTCGGTGTTCCTGTATACCCGGTTGCAGCAAATGACACAGCCACAGTCTCACAGTTGAGAGCACTGCTGTCCGTTGGACAGACAGCCGCACTTATTGGATCTTCAGGTGCTGGTAAATCCACCCTGATAAATCGTCTCTATGGGGATGAAATACAGGCGACCAGTCACGTGGGCAGCAGGGTTGGTAAAGGAAGACATACCACAACAACCCGGGATCTCATTGTACTTCCCTCGGGCGGCATGGTTATCGACAATCCGGGCATCAGAGAGATTGCGCTCAGCCTTGATACTGTTGGGGAAAATTCAGCCTTTCCCGACATCGA
The DNA here is from genome assembly GCF_000429945.1 of Desulfogranum japonicum DSM 18378. Taxonomy (GTDB): domain Bacteria; phylum Desulfobacterota; class Desulfobulbia; order Desulfobulbales; family Desulfobulbaceae; genus Desulfogranum; species Desulfogranum japonicum. The sequence goes on from NZ_AUCV01000018.1 coordinate 93,950, forward strand.
GGCAGCTGCCAGATTATGCCGCTTTGCCAACTGCAGCCACAATCACGAACCTGGGTGTAATGTTCTGGAGCAGGTAGCAAATGGCCAGATAACGTTAAGCAGACTGCAGAGTTATCAAAAACTGCAAAATGAACTCGACTATCATCACCAACGGGAAAGCAAAAGCGCTTCAAGACTGGAAAAAGAGCGCTGGAAAGCTGTTTCTCAACAAGCGAAAGCCATAAAAAAGAGGAAAAGATAATGGACATACGAGAAGCAAACAAACAGGATGTGCCTGCAATTCTCCAGGTACATCAAAAAGCATTTGGTGAGGACAAAGGTACTGTTATTAGCCGATTAGTGAACGACCTTTTTCAAGACACCACCGCAAAACCCAGCTACTCTTTTATAGCCAATGACAAGGATACCATTGTTGGCCATATTCTCTTTACACATGTTAACATAGAAGGAACGGGCAGCGATATAGATATACCAGCGCAAATTCTAGCGCCTCTGGCGGTTCTGCCGGAGCACCAAAATCAAGGAGTCGGCATTCAGTTAATTCATGCAGGCATTGATGCACTTCGAAAGTACGGTATCAAACTTGTCTTTGTGCTGGGTCATCCCGGCTATTATCCACGTTGTGGCTTTATCCCTGCTGGATCGATCGGGTTTGAAGCCCCATATCCCATCCCCCCTGAACATTCCGAAGCCTGGATGGTGCAGGAACTTTGCCCAGGTATTCTCGACCAGGTGAAAGGAAAAGTCGTGTGCTCAGTTACTTTAAATCAACCTGAACATTGGAGGGAATAATTACATGATGATATTGCGGCGTACTGGCTTGTTTGTGATCTTATTTTGTAAACAGGTTTGAAAAATGCGACAGGTAAGGTAGTGTAAGGAACTATTCATGGTCACCATCTCCTGTCGCAGACAATATTCACCAAAACAGCATATCGCCAGAAAGCCTGGAGGTATGCTGGCAGAAAACAACCAACAGAAAATACTGTAAGAAACTTTGCCCCATTACAGTTCTCTACAGTGCCCCAGATAGTCTGCAACGTTGCCGATCAGCGTTGCAGCATTGACGACAGCCATTATCGGCCCAACTCAAACAAGGAGGAAAAATGCCAGGAATCATCAAATTTGTTGTGCATGCATTCATCTGTTTCTTCATCGCCATCGGCTCAGTGCAGGCCAAAGACCTTATTATCGGCGTAGATGCTAATTTTCGCCCTTTTGAATTCAAAGATGCTCAGGGAAAGTTCACCGGATTTGACGTTGAACTGTTTGATGCCATTGCCAAAGACCTTGGCTTAAACTACAAATGGCAAACCATGGATTTCAATGGCCTTATCCCAGCCCTGCAGTCAAAAAGCATTGATGCCGCCATCGCGGGAATCACTATCAAATCATCCAGGGAAGAAGTGGTGGACTTCTCCTATCCTTACTACGATGCAGGTCTGGTTATCCTTGTACGTGCCGACAACACCAGCATCAAAACCATCGAAGACCTGAAAGACAAAAAAGTTGCAACCAAACTTGCAACCACCAGTGCGGACTACCTCAAAACAAACGGAGTCAACGATGTTAAACTCCTGCCCAACACAGATAACCTGTTTATGGAACTGCTCACAGGTGGAGTGGATGCTGTCTTCTTTGATTCACCACCCCTTATGTACTTCTCCCAGAACCAGGGCAAAGACAAAGTTAAAATTGTAGGTCCTCTGTACCAGGGGCAGTCATACGGTATTGCCTTTCCCCAAGGAAGCGAACTAAGAGAAAAAGTCTCCATCAGCCTGCTAAAATTCATGGAAGATGGAACCTATGAAAACCTCTATGGAAAATGGTTTGGCAAGTTACCGTAATTGTGCATTTATAAACTAATCACCAGCCCGTCTCCTTTTCTAACCAGGAAAGGAGACGGGCTGTTTTTATATGAGATATCATTATGGAAATGGGTTTTGATTTTCAATACAGCGTAATGTGGGAATCGGTTCCACTACTTTTATCCGGCGCAAAGCTGACTATCATCATCACCGTGTTCGGTCTGGTGATTGGCTTTCTGCTCGGTGCAATTACCGGGCTTATGAAGATCTCCAGAAATTGGTTTGTTCGGAAGTTAGCAGGGCTATATATCGAGTGCATTAGAGGAACTCCCATCATGGTGCAGGTGATGTTTATCTATTTCGGACTTCCAATGGCCCTGGGAATGCGCATTCCTCCAATGGCTGCAGGCATCGTTGCCATTGCGGTCAACTCAGGCGCCTATATTGCAGAAATTGTTCGCGGCGCCTTTCAATCCATTGAAAAAGGACAGACTGAAGCTGGACGATCCATTGGTTTGAGCCACTTACAGACCATGTATTACGTAATCTGGCCTCAGGCGTTGAGGCGCATGATACCGCCACTGGGAAATCAGTTCATCATCAGCCTGAAAGATACATCGCTCCTTGTCGTAGTTGGCGTCGGCGAACTGACACGAACCGGACAGGAAATTGTTGCCTCCAACTTCAGAGCGTTTGAAGTCTGGCTGACTGTCGCCTTGATGTACCTTGTGCTGACCCTTTCCCTTTCGCGGTTACTGCATTTTCTTGAAAAAAGGATGGATATCAACACATGATCAGAATCGAAAATCTTCATAAAAATTTTGGATCTCTTGAGGTGCTGAAGGGAATAGATCTCACCATCTCCAAGGGAGAAGTAACCGTTATCATGGGCCCAAGCGGTTCCGGAAAAAGTACCCTGTTGCGTTGTATTAATCGACTGGAAGGCATTACTTCGGGAAAAGTTTTTATTGATAATCAGGACGTTGCTGATAAAAAAACAGATATTAATTTTATCCGCTCAGAAGCAGGAATGGTATTTCAGCAGTTTAACCTTTTTCCCCACATGACCGCCCTTGCAAATGTAACTCTTGGCCCTCGCAAGGTACGTAAAATGCCCTCTGACAAGGCTGAAAAACTTGGCAGGGAGCTGCTTGGCAAAGTGGGGCTGGCTGACAAGGCAGATAGTTATCCGGATCATCTCAGCGGCGGCCAGAAACAGCGAGTTGCCATTGCCAGATCACTTGCCCTGCAACCAAAGGTCATGCTCTTTGACGAACCAACCAGCGCCCTTGATCCTGAACTTGTAGGCGAAGTTCTGGAAGTCATGAAGCAACTGGGCCGCGAGGGGATGACCATGATAGTCGTGACCCATGAAATGGGATTTGCCAGAGAGGTGGCAGACAGGGTTATATTTATGGATGGAGGATATATTATAGAGGAGAATACACCAAAAGAAATATTCACCAATCCACAACACCAGCGTACCCGTGAATTTTTGCGCAGTATCTTATAGTCACCAAACGACTGTCAACGCTCCATCTCATAGACTGTGAGCAATATCAAGGAGAAATCCATGAACCCTGAAAGCAATACAACACAAACATATCATGTGCTTCCTGGACCTAAAATGGGTTTGGTTACCCCTGAATATCTTGAACAGGTCGCCGCTTTAGCTAAAAAGCATGGTATTCCCTTTCTTAAACTCACTGGTGCCCAGCGAATTGCCATTGCTGGACATTCCAAGGAAAGTGCAGAAGCGATTTGGAAGGAGATGGGACAGGAGCAGGGGCCCTCCAAACCTGTGGGCATACATTATATCCAGGCCTGCCCCGGTGAGAAATGGTGTAAGTATGGCAAAAGAGACTCACTGGCTCTGGGGAAAAAGATTGAAAAAGCCTTAATGGATATCCCTTTACCAGCCAAAACAAAGGTCGGCATTTCAGGCTGTGCCATGAATTGTTGCGAATGTTATATTCGCGATATAGGAATTTTTGCGCTCAAAAAAGGTTGGACGCTGATTTTTGGAGGAAATGGTGGAGGTGTACCGCGTATAGGTGATGTTATCCAGGAAGGATTGACCGATGACGAAGTTATTGCATTGGCAAGAAAATGCCTGGAATTCTATGCCAGTAATGCCAGAAAAATGGAAAGAACCGGACGCCTTATGCGACGCACCCCCATAGAGGCTCTTCAAGATTTCATATCAGGTAATTCTTCGGAATGACAATTCATTTATCTTTGTCTTGTTGTAATAGCTCTTTTTTACGAAGGGCAACCCCTTGTTTATGGAAATTTTTTGCATGAAGAAGTAGGTTCCCACGATTTTCGTACGTCAAGGATTGTTCATTGCGCAATTGTTTCATTCGTTGCAATAAGGACGAATCTTTGGCTTCTAAAGCGCTGATTGTTTCATCCAAAAGAATTCGGATAGATGCGGCGTAATAGGATTGAGCATCGATCGTTGTAATACTGTACGCTGAAAAGAGGATAAAGCATTTTCACCAGAACCAGCGAAAACACCCAGTATAAGTTGTATCTGCAACATGCCAACCCCCTTGGCTTGCCCGACCTTGCCGATGTTGGCATGTACATTATTCTGGCGCGCAACAGGGCTGCTTCCCTCCTTGAAAATATCACTGCATTATCAATATATTATCCAGCCAGGTAACACAAAAAACAGTGACTGATGGTATGCACGGCGCACCCTGCCAAGTGGATTGCAACAAAGTAGTTGCGGAAGAAAAACTTATAATTTGAAAAGAGACAGGGACAGATTGTATTCCCTCATCCCCATACACCATATTGCCGCCAGGCTAAACCTTACAGGTTCCAGGCATAAACCATGCCTATGCCTGGAACTCACTTTGCATACTCAACAATTTCGGAATCGCCCTGAAAAGGGCATACCAGGTGTGAACCTAATCAATTGGAGCCTGGACGATTCCCGTTCCCACATCCTCCTCTTCAATGCCAGATACCAGGGGAACAGTAGTACCGCTGGCAATAAGCTGGGATAACAGTGAGCGACTCTCCACCCTGCCTGACCTTTGCCGCTGCCGCTGTGCGAGCAAGGTTGCAACGCCTGCGACATGGGGCGTAGCCATGCTGGTACCACTCATGCTTGTCAGGCCTCCGCCAAGAGCCGCAGATATGATATCCACTCCCGGAGCAGATACATCCACCTGATTATTTGAGAAATATGCCACATCCAGGCCATTGCTCTTCTGGGCAAGGGCCCCAACCGCTATAACACCGGTACCTGCAGAGGGAGGAGCAACAGCAATTTCATATTCAGGCCTATTACTTTCATTTCCCGATGCCGCCACAATAACAGTACCATCATCAAAATAATCTTGAGATTGTACAAACGCAGATAACTCAGAAAACAGATTTATATTGGCACGATATGCCTCCAGAGCCATTGAGGTGGCAGGCTCTATGTCATACTCGTACTCCTCCACCAGTTTGTGTACAAAACCGGGAAAATCGATACCCAAAGACATGGAAATAACATGGGCACCTTCATTCACCGCCCACTGGATGGCCCTGGCTATTGTTAAAGACGAGCCACCACCTTGGCCCAGAACTTTCCCAATCAGCGCCCGACGAACGCCCTTGGCCAACCCTATACGCATCCCGTCAACATCATTGCCGAAAATCGTCCCTGCACAATGGGTACCATGTCCATGTGTATCATTATCCTCCTCTGAGGTAAAATTCTTCTGAATCAGGTTAACCTGCCTGAATGACGGGTGGGAAGGGTCTATCCCTGTATCCAGAACTGCCACGGTAATGCCGGAACCATCAAAAGAAGAAAGCGGCGCACTTACAGCCTGTACTCCCCATGTGGCGGCAGCGAACAGCGATGCATCAATATCTTTTTTTTCCACCGGCTCGATGAGTTTCAGTGGCATAGGGGGAGCGATTGCACGAATTCTGGGGTCGCGCCGCAAATCATTACGCTCTTTGGCGCTCAACTCTGCTTCCATTACTTCAACAGTTTCATGTACAGGGGTAAAAGCTGATGATCTCGATACAGTTCTGAGATTGTCAATGGTCGGAACAACTATACTTTGGCCACTCAATACCACATACGTATTCACTGACATGACTACCTCCTCTTTGTTTGTTGAAAAACATCTTTTCCTCAAAAGATGCCGGGTTGCCTCCTCCGCAACACCAACAAGTCGGTAACAGCAAGTTGAGTATGCGGCTCTTACAGAGCCTCTCAAAAATCACACAGCAGATTCATTTCAACCTCCACAAAAAACACCATCACTGTGGACAACTGTCTTCAACCACGTATGGCGAAGATACAACGGGGTAAGACCTATGAAGAGTATGGAAATATTTCGTAAACAGAAGGATTATCTGACCAGGACGTAACAAATAATTTCTTACGTAAACGTAACTGCTCACAGCCCACCTGATCTTTCCGCGATCAGCCTGGTTTACGTATGACTCAATACGCTGCACCAGCCAGCTTGCGAAAACCTCAGGCGCCCTGTAACCACTTACAAATAGGGGAAATATTCAAGCCTATTTGTATCCGCTGGGAGTAGCTACACGTAAACGATACAACAATTACCACATGCGTTCTGCGTAATCGCCTAAAATGACAGCAAATTGACAATATGATTTGTCAGGTTATCTGAATGGAAAGGGTAACAAACTTGTCCAGCAAATTTACTACATTGAGGAATAAACAATTCAAGTACACAATATGACTAAAATCAAGTTAAAAATACTTACAATACCTGATCACGATCACCTCAGATGGAGATTGTTCTGTTCGACAGCCTGAAATGTCTCTATAAATTTTCGATCTATATGGTCCTTTATTGTAAAGGCAAATCTCCCAGAAAAGATGAAAAACCATTTACACAAAATTCCAACACCACCGCCGAGGTTATATATAAGAAGGTATTGTCCCCCTGGATCAAAAGAGAGAAGCTGTTTGCCATCCAATGCTGCCATCAGGTTATGGTAAAGAACAGGGTTTGCCCTTACAGCGTACACGCCCACTTTGGCCAGTGGTCGTGGCTGAAAAGAGATACAATCTCCACCGCCAAAAATATTGCTGAACGTAGTTGACTGGAGATATTCATTCACAAGGAGTCCCCCATCCGGCCCTGTTGGCAAGCCTGATTCTGCAAATATTGCGGATGGCTTGACGCCAATGGCTGGAAAAATCATATCTGCTCTGTAGGATCTCCCGTCCTGCAATGTGATGTATCCGCCCTTCATCTCCTGGACGTATGAGCCCTCAACGACTTCAATGCCTCTTTTTGTACATATCTTACGGGCCAGTATGCCTATCTTTTCAGGATGATGTCTCATGAGTTGTTTGCCGGCTAAAATACGGATAGTGACGGCAGGTAACTCCTCCAGTTCACTCAGTTGCCAGATATTGCCTGCTATTTCCAGACCTGAAGGGCCGCCGCCAATAATGGCTATTTCCAGTGACTCACGTTTTCCGCGTTTGATTATTTCCTGCCGTGCTTTCAGCAATCCTTCTATGGGCTTGGCAGTAAAGACATTGGGGCCTTGGATGAAGCTGCCCAAAGGGACAAACGAGCCGGCATTACAGGAAAGGACATCATAGGCGATGTTTCCTTCTGCCCCCTCCAGCGAGACCACCTGGTGAGCAGGATCAATCCGCCTAACTTTCCCACGGATAAAACATCCCCCCTGACCTTCCACTACTTTACGGGTATTAAAACGGATTTCATCCGGCGTATAGGTTCCCCCCAGCATTCCAGGCCCCATCCCGGAATAATAATGGTAATCAGAAGGTTGGATAACTGTCACTTCATAGCCTTTTTCGCTAAAAGTGCGCAAACGGGCAAGAGTGACCATATGGGCATGCCCGCCCCCAATCAAGACCATTTTTTTTGCCGCCATATCCGGCTCCCGGAAAAGTACATTGAACCTACGGGCTCAATACCAGCAGTTTAAAAGATACACGCCTGTGGATTCCGCTAAGGCACAGTATTAGCGTTCTTTCGACTTGGACTTGGCATACAATGGACATTGAGCAAAGATACATTCTTTATTCTTTGCAAACTGCTCACATACAATGGGCGTCACTGGCAGAGTCATCCCAAGAGTCTCCTTGAGCATGCGGGATACAGCCTGTAAAGCAATCCAGCAGTCTCTCTGGCAGCAACGGGGGGCTGAATAGCTTGCGATGTCTCTCAGAACTTCTTGTGTCATTTTCTGGACCATCTGCCTTTTTTCCCCATCATAAGGAGTGGCCCCCAACAATACAGACAAGGATATCCCCACACCTGTTGCCGCACCGCAAACACCTAAAAAGGCACAGGCACCACCCGCAATAGTTGTACCCCGTTCAATCGCGGTAGTTATCTGTTGATCGGTGATATCATGTCCATTGTTTTTCAGCGCAGCAAGAATGACAGCAGGTACCAGAGAGTGATGTTCAGGACCGTGAATAGCAAAATGAGGGTGTGAACGGATTTTCTGCATCAGGACAGCCGCATCTTTTTCCTTGCTGGTCAGGCAAATATGTTTTGTGATCTCCACGGCATCTGAACGATGGCACGCATCGCACACAAAATGGCCGCTGGTACAGTGCGCATTTGCCTGCATTGTCCGCCCGCAGTAATCGCAGGTCATTGCTGTATCCATTGCGGTGTAGACGAGATCGGCACCACAGATCATACAATCCACTTTTCGTGCCGGGCGTACCCGCCCCGAGCCCTCGTGTTTTGGTTCTGGTTTTACAAAACAGTTACAGGATGGCTCGGTTTTAACTTCCTTCATGATTTCAGTAAACACAGGGAAATCATAAAGTACAGGTTCTGCATGCTGCAGAGGTTTTGTTGCCTGATAGGTTATGGAATAAAAATCATATCCCTGTATTGACCTGTAGTGATAGCCTGCATGTATCCGGCTATGTGAAAATCCGATGTCATTCAACAATCCGAAGAGGTCATGATATTTCAAGGCACCGCCAATGCACTCGCCGCGAAGTTTTTCATTATACTGTATGTGCAGTGGTATGGTGTCATTATAGGTGATGTCTGAGATAACCAAACGGCCTGCAGGCTTCAGTATTCGATATATTTCTGAAAACACCCTGCGCTTATCCGGCGAAAGGTTCAAAACGCAATTTGAGATCACGAGGTCCACAGATGCATCTGCGATGGGCAGTTCTTCCAAAAATGATTGTCTGAATTCGATATTATTATACTGCAGATTATGAACAACATGGCCCTTGGTGGCTTCAGCTGCCGCAAGCATGGCATCTCCCATATCAATACCGATAACCCTGCCCTCAGGTCCAGTGAGCTTACTGGCAATAAAGCATTCAATGCCTGTGCCGCTTCCCAGGTCAAGTACAACCTCTCCAGGTTGAATATCAGCTTCCATTACCGGTGAACCACAACCATAACTTCGATAGCGCATTGCTTCCGGAATATGCTGAACCAGAGATTCCTCATAGCAGATCGGGTTGAGGATATCTTCCTGGGTCTCTTCAGCTGCTTTACTGTAAAACTGATTGATCTGGGTACGCGTATCATGCCCCGGCAGGCTGAGTACGCAGTTGGAATGCGTGAAAAAAGTCGTGCTGCCTTCAACAGGGCATTCCCCCAGCTTTTCTCCCATTTTTACAACAAAGGCAGGATGACTCACATCCTTATACTGCTGTGCTTCACGTGCGATAAGCCATGCAGCAATGGTATTATACAACGCAACATATGGATCACCACCAGTAAGCTCACCGCAATGGATATAGCTGTGGTCGATATCACCGCCCCCCACAAGATAACGGAAAATATTGGTTTTATAGGCTTCGCTGTTGTTGAGAGAAGCGCTGCGCACACGTTTCAAGACCTCACTGTGAAGCCAGACCTGCTGCACGCCGTCATCAATATGACCGCATTGCATGCTCTCGTTGTATATCAGGGCTGGTGTGGGATAAATATGTTTATCAGGCCCGACGGCCAGGGATTGCCATCCTGCATTGCTCAGGTCATATCGGGTACCGGGACAGGAAAAAATCTGGGACCGTAGAATTTCTACATTATCAATGGTCACGCCCATTTTTTCGGCACGTTCCTGAGCTGCAACCAGATGGGGAAAAATAGCCCCTGGCTCAACAAACTGCATGTCCCTGGCATTACCTTTCTGAAAAAGCCAGAGGTAATGAACATTGGTAACATGCTTTGCTGCAGCAAAATCTATTACCTCTTCCATTTCAGCAACATTGTTACTGGTCACAGTCATGGCAAGGGTTACAGGAAAGCCCAGCTCATGAATGATGGACAGGTTTCTGTCCAACCGTTCAAAGGCATGATCTCCCCGAAGGGCATCATGGTTGGCTTCCATTCCATCAATGCTTACCTGGAAATGCAGACGATCCTTGGGAAAATTCTGAAAAAAATCTTTTTTCTGCGCTATCAGGGTAAGATTTGTCAAAACAACGGCGTGGGTTCCGCTACGTTCGAGTACATCCGTAATACTATTCCAAAAAGCCTTTGAAAGAAAAGGCTCGCCACCTGTGAAATAAAAAATACGGCATCCAAGTTCATACGATTCTCTGATCACATCAAGGCAATCTGCTGTGCAGAGCTTATCACTGGCTTGAGACGATGATTGAAACATGCAATGCTTACAATGCATATTGCATTGATTCGTGACATGCAACCAGCATTCCTTTAATTCCCCCAAGGCAAGCTGCTCAGTTCGAAATTGGTACCCATGTGCCACTGGGCCGTCCAATCTCCTGCAAAGCCAGCGGATCGCATCTGAAGCCTTATCTCCGGAGAGCACACTTTGCAATGCCGTATCTGCAACACTGTTGGGAACAAACCAATCTGGTCTTTGCGGATGAATATAGATGGGAGTTTTTCCATATGCAGTACGTTGCCATGCCGCGATCATATTTGTATCCATTTGCTGTTGTATTCTTTTGCCCTGAGTTCACCACCATGTAATGCTGCTGCATGAACTAAGGTGACACATGCCTCCATATCTGACAACTCTCATGTGCCATATTCATAAAATATTCCATTTCAACGCATTAACAGCCGGCATGAAAAGATGTGAGTGCCAGGGCAATTCAGCATGCTGTTTTTGCACGGTGCATATGACGCTCCCTGTCTTACCTCAGGGATATGGCCTGGATGTACTTTATGTTTTTCTGCTCCTGTAACAACGAACCTGGTACTATCTTTCACATGCCCTCCAATATGCGTCATGCAACCAACAACAAAGACCAGCCAAGTGCAGCGGTATGCCGTTGATAGTGAGTGACAAAAATGAATCTTCTCATCTTTTTTCCAAATACCTGTCAACAGAGGAGTAAAAAAAAAAATCTTTCTGTTACAATAGGTTCATCGCGACTCTGATTTCTTTTCATTCAACTATATTTCAACAATGCGTAATCAATTCATGGGGATTTTTCATTCCAAAGGTTTGCTTCTCATCCTGGCACTGACCCTCTATGCTCTCATCTGCATATCACATGAAGCATACAGCCTGGAACTGTCTCTCAGGGAGCAGGAATATATAGCCAACCACAAACCCATTCGTGTACATAATGAAACTGACTGGCCCCCGTTCAATTTCTATGAACATGGTATCCCTCAAGGGATAAGCATTGATGTAATGAACCGGGTGGCGACTCTCACAGGACTGCGTATCCAATATGTTACCGGACCAAGCTGGGACGAATTTGTTGCAATGATGGCAAATGGTCAGCTTGACGTCATGCTCAACATCATTGACCTCCCGGAAAGAAAAGAGCAGTTTCAGTTTACCGCTCCTTACGTCAAAAGCCTTACCGGTGTCTTCGTGGCCGGCAGTCATCGACACGACATTCATTCGTTTGATGATCTTACAGGCAGGACTGTAGCTGTTCCTGCAGGATTTGATCTTGAAATCAACATGCCCAAATATCACCCGGAGGTACGGCTTCTACCTGTACGTGATATTCTTGAGTGCATAAAAGCGGTGAACGCAGGCAAGGCAGATGCCTTTATGGAAGAAATTGGAGTGGCCAACTACATCGTTTCCCAACGTGTTATCCCCAACATTCATATGGCTTTTCAGGTGGATGAAAAGCCATTTATCAGCAATCTCACCATTGGCACAAGACGCGATGATCCCCTGCTCCATTCCATTATCCAAAAGGGGCTCAACGCCATATCTGGAGATGAACTCAACAACATTCGTCATAAATGGCTCCTCCAGGCTCATGAAATCTATGAACAAAGCATGATCAACCTGTCGGTGCAGGAAAAAGAGTATGTATATCAGCATAAAACAGTCAGGATATGTGTTGATCCCTCCTGGCCGCCTCTGGATTTTATTGATAAACAGGGGCATCACAGCGGTCTTTCCGCCGATCTCATCAATACCATCGCAAAACGTTTAAACCTCTCTCTGCAGCTTGTACCAACCAGCACCTGGGAAGAGAGCCTCTCCACCATTCGAGAGGGGGCCTGTGATATCATTCCACTCATGAACGAAACCCGGGAATCCAGCGATTATCTTGATTTCACAACACCATATTTTAATTTCGCAACGGTCATCGCCACCAGAAAAGATGATGCATCATTTATTGGAGACTATTCGGAACTTTACGGTAAAACCATTGCTCTGCAAGCCTATTTTTTCATCACAGAATATGTTCGATCACACCATCCCAGAATTCAAATTATCGAGGTGGAAAACACGGAAGAAGCTCTCAAACTTGTCAGTGAACACAAGGCTTTTGCAACCATTGACAGCTTACCTACCATTGTTAATACCATTGAACGTTCTGCCTTGGAAAACATCCAGATAGTGGGCTCTGTTCCCCAACAGAACAGTATGAAAATTGGAGTCAGGAAAGAAGAAAAGCTTTTACTTTCACTTCTGAATAAAGGTGTAACCTCCCTCAGTGAACAGGAAAAAATCGGTTTCTACAAAAAATGGCTGAACGTGGAAATCGAAAACCATCTGATGCCCAGAGCGACAGTGATAAGAATCGTCATTGTCTTTTTTATGATTCTTGTTTTTCTGCTTTGGCGGCAACTTACCCTCAATCGCTATACCAGAAAACTGCAGGCCTTGAATACCAGGCTTCAGCATGCCTCAACCATTGATCATCTCACCCAGGTGCTCAACAGAAAATCCATTGAACAGCGACTGCAAGCGGAAATGGATCGTGTGGCAATGACCGGCGATCCACTCACCCTGGTCATCTGCGACATTGACCATTTCAAGTCTATTAACGATTCCTTTGGTCACCTGACAGGAGACAGGGTACTTCAAAAGCTGGCCGGTCATATAGCAAAGGCTATGCGTCATTCAGACCATCTTGGACGATGGGGTGGTGAAGAGTTCTTAATCATACTTCCAGGTGCCAATCGTGAAGGAGGAGCTGGTTTTACCGAAAAACTGAGAAGTTCCATCGAATCCACAGCCTTTGGCATCAACAAAAAAATTACGGTAAGTTTCGGATTGGGAGAATATGAACCAGGGGAAGATATTACAACCTTTATCTCACGCATAGACGCCTGCCTGTATGAGGCCAAAAACAAGGGACGCAACAAGGTTGTTACAGCAGCTCCAACAAATAGTTGAGGGGGGTGACCGGCATGTAAAAATGCGACCGACTTTACCGGGGGACGCAGCAAATCCGATAGGTTGAAAGCGTCCTGAGGAATACGTATTATGCCTCTTCTTCATCCAGCCGCTGCAAACCCTCCATCAATGTCCCTATAAAATCACCGAGCGGGGGATGCTCCCGAATTTCATCCGGGATGCCCTTGGAATAGCTGAAATGTCCTTGATTGCTACCAAGCAGGGAGAACAGAGCATCTTTATCCCGAAGGGTATTAAAGCGAACATGGACAATCTCACCATAATTAAAAAACACCAGGGCCTGCCCCTGATGAAGCAAAAGCTCCACTGTTCCGGTTTTCTGTGCTGTATGCATGAGCTGTAAAAGATCTACGATAGATATTTCCCCCAGCTCGCCAGTCATACCTGAAGCGATATTGCCAGAGCGTAAATTCAGGGTCTGGGCACGTTTTACCAGCATTTTAAAGAGGAAAAGCTGTATTACAGGATACCTTACAATGGCATTTTTAAAATTCTTTTCACTCAGCATAGCCACCTTGGTTGCAGACAGGGTATGAACCGATTCACTGAAAAGTTCGCCGGAAACAAGATTCATATCGCCCAGCAGCTCTCCTGCTCCCAATTCACCGATTTTTGATCCATCCTCGGCAATCAATCCGAGTACCCCCTTCAAGATAACGTAGATATAGGTGGCGGGATCTCCTTTTTTCACTATCGCCTTATTAATGGGAATGGTTTTAAACTCCAAAAGGGAGATCAGATCTGCCAGCGCATCATCGTCAAGGGATTCAAAAAGAGACAGGCTTCGTAATACTCCAAAATATTTGGCAAGAAGTTGTTTGCGGCGGAGCTTTTCTGCATCATCAAGCAGTTTCATCTGCACAGTAGCATATGCCTTGTCTCGCTTATATTCAAATTGGATCAGCCCATCACAGCCTCCACAATCAAAACGAGATTTGTTTTCACTCAAAGCGGGCAAACCACTGAGCCTGACCTGGGACGTAAGAATTTCCACAAGCTTCTGGCTCAGAATAAGGCACCCAGGCTTGGAGGATGATCCCCTGAGGATGTGATTGGTCACCTTGAGCTCCTCACCAACACTATAAATGGGACATGATCGTTCCTGGGTGACGATAAAAACCGCATTACGAATTGTTTTCTTTTTTTTGTTGACCTGCATTTACCTATCTATCCAAAACTGAAGAATTCACAGTCGTCTTCTGCACTTCTCAAACACACAGCGGCATGTCCGCACAAAAGTTTTGTAATTATGTTACGTTGAGAACCCATGAAACGTCAAAGAAGAAAATACACTTTAGGAATCAAGCCCCTGCAAATAAATTAAAAAAGCTCCCTCGCTTGACCTGTTCTTTTTTTATGTGCCATACTGAAAGTGACAGGCAACTACTTGAGACGGATCACATCTTGCTCATGGTGATCTCCCTCTCTTCTTATTGGGGTTTCAGAAAAAATGTCTTGTTCTTTCACCCATAACATCTCCTTTGCAGCATTGAACATCAAGGATTTTTTTTTCATTTTCATCCCCACCACATGCCTCATTCTCACGGGAATGTTTTTCGTCTATGAGATGGAAATCCGGAGTCACATAAACCTGTTGAAAGAAAAGGAAACCAATGCAGTCGTCGTGGGAGAGCAGCTCATCTACGACTCCATCGATCCCATTCTCGAAGACCTGTTATATTTGACCAAGATTGCCACCCAACTCTATTATCAAAATACTGAAACAAAGGATCCGTATCGTTTTCAGCTCTTGGAAAAAACCTTTCTCTCATTTGCCGAAAGCCATCCCATGTACGATCAAATACGCCTGCTCGATGCGCATGGATTGGAAAGGATTCGTGTCAACTTTTCAGCCAACCATGCCGAGTTAGTTCCTCGAGAGAGGTTGCAGGATAAACATCAGCGCTACTATTTCAAAGATACGTGGCAACTTGATCCCAACCAAGTTTTTATATCCCCCCTGGATCTTAATATAGAGCATGGTCAACTTGAGCGCCCTCTGAAACCAATGATCCGCTTTGGACGTGTGCTCACGGATCCATTTGGAAAAAAAATTGGTGTAACTATCATTAATTACAAGGCAAAAGTGCTCCTTGAAAACCTAAAAAAATGGAGCGAAAGCCAGGACGGCAACCTCATGCTGCTCAACCGCAATGGCTACTGGCTGGCCAGTAATCAGCATCAGGAATGGGGATTTATGTTTCCCGAACATACCAGCCAAACCTTCGCAAACCAGGAGCCGGAACTCTGGGCCTCTATCATCAATGTACGAGAAACCGGTCAGATTATGCGCACAAACGGGCTCTATACATACAAGACGGTTCGGCCTCTGCATACAAACATCATCTCCAGCACCGGTTCACCAACAGCAACTGGTGACAGCCAACATGCCCTGAGTACCTCCGAGTATTACTGGAAAATTATTTCCCAGGTGCACCAGGAAGATATTGCCAAGTCACTGCAAAACTTCCGCCAACAAATGCTGGCCGCAGCCTGCCTTGCAACCATTATCATCTTTATCTTTTCCTTCCTCCTTGCCAGAGCTCGAATGCGAAGAGATCAGGCCACATTGTCATTGAAGAAAACCAATGAAAACCTGGAAGCAATTGTTGCGAAGCGAACCAGCCAATTGCAGATGCAAAATGCCCACCTTGTGGATGAAGTCAACACCCGCAAAGAGACAGAACAGGCGCTGCGAGAAAGTGAATACAAACATGCCACCCTCTTGGAAACCATGCAGGAAGGATTGGTTGTATTAAACCCTGAGGGTAAAATCACTTACTGCAACGCCAGGCTTGGTGAGATGCTTGGATATAATGTGGAGGAACTTGTTGGCCACTCTATGGAAGATTTCCTCAAAGAAGAGGACAGACAAATATTTCGTCAACAATTTCAGTATCGGAACCAAGGATTACTCCCCTCCTACGAAGTAACCTGGCTAACACAATCCGGTACCATGCTGCTCTCTTCCATCTCCCCGGCCCTGCTTCTCGACAAACAAAAGAAGATTATCGGCAGTTTTGGCCTTGTAACCGATATCACCGCCCAACGAAAAGCCGAATTAAAAAAACAGGCTCTGGAACATCAACTTCAGCAAACACAAAAGATGGAGGCTTTGGGAACATTGGCAGGTGGTATCGCCCACGATTTCAACAATATCCTTTCGGCTATCATAGGGTATGCTGAACTGGCTGCCGAAAAGGTGGAACCAGGTACCAGTGTAGCCAAATCATTGGAGGTTATTCTTTCCGCAGGAAGCCGTGCAGCAAAATTGGTACAGCAGATACTCGCGTTCTCCCGACAAAGCGATCAGGATAAGCAACCGCTGGAGATTGTTGCAGTTGTTAAAGAGACGATGAAGTTGATCCAGGCCGCAACGTCGTCGTCGATCAGCATACATCTGGACCTCAAAGAAAATGTGGGACAAATCATGGCTAACCCCACCCAGATTCATCAGATTGTAATGAACATCTGTACCAATGCCTGTCACGCCATGGCAGCTAACGGTGGCAAACTTAGCCTTATCGTCAAAAGGGTGGAACTCAACAAAGAGGAGGCACGAGCCTTTCAAATACAGCCAGGCACTTTTGTGCGTCTAACATTCAGCGATACTGGAGAGGGTATTCCTGATGCGGTGCAACAACGAATTTTTGAGCCGTTCTACACAACCAAAGAAGTCGGCAAGGGGACCGGACTAGGCCTTTCACTGGTGCATTCCATTGTTACCGACCTTGCCGGCTCCATCCATGTTGACAGCAAAATAGGTCAAGGGACCACCTTTACTATCCATTTACCAATCAGCCAGCAGCAGGAAACACAGCAAGCCATCATCTCTGAAAAAATTCTCTATGGCAACAATGAACACATTATTTGGCTGGATGACGAGGCACCCCTGATGACAATGGGATGCCGGATTCTCACATCACTTGGCTATCAAGCAACAGGTTTTACGGATCCGGAGCAGTGCCTGGCAGAAATCGTGCGTCATCCCGATTGGTTTCAGCTAATCATCTCAGATTACAACATGCCTAAACTCAACGGATTGGCCCTGTTAAGGGAAATTCGTGCCAGAGGAATAAATCTTCCCATGATCCTCTGCTCCGGTTTCAGCGAGGAAATTTCACTTGAGAATGCACGGCAAAAAGGCCTGCAGCATTATTTAATGAAGCCTGTACGTAAGTACGATATCGCACTTAACGTACATAAGGCGCTTCACAACACCTAACATAACCTGTTTTCCCAAAACAGTCGTCTGGCCCACAACCTGGTACCCTATGTCATAGAGGCCATAAAACGCTTCAGATCTTCCGCTACTGCTGTACAAAACCAATACTCCTTAACAGAGAGGCACGAATTATGATAAAGACAGCTTCCATGTTCCTTTGGGCTTTCATACTGCTAGCAATATTTACGCGTCCCGAGTTGTCTGTCGCGGTTGAAAAAATGGATGTACCTGCGGACAATCCATGTAACGCCTCCATTTCAAAAATGATTCAATCGTACCAACACGACAAAGTATTCAAAACGCTCATTGACCAGGCCTTCATTACTATACAGCAAGTACCGCAAGGCTATCGTGATGGAGGCAATCCCTGGATAGATAAATCCTTTGTTGATATGGTTTCTTTCTTTGCGGAGTGGTGCACATTCCTGCCAGAGGCAAAGGGCAGCTCTGACACAGGGCTCAAGTACATAGAGCAGATGGACCTGTTTGCGTATAAAAATCCGTTTGCCAGGCTAGCTTTTCAAACAGCCCCCGGCATTGATCTTTTTGACAGCTTCGCAAAGGAACGTGGCAATTTTCTCAACAGCGATGAATCCACCAAACAAATAAGCCAGTGGCTGGCTGATCCCCGCATAGAGAAGGAAGAATACCTGATACCAGACCCCTCGGCACCAGACGGTGGATTCAAGTCTTACAACAATTTTTTCTCCCGCAGGTTTAAAGATATTAACAAAGTTCGTCCCCAGACCATGCCTGAGCGGGATTATGTCATATCATCTCCCACAGATGCCATTGTAAACAGCATTCCGGTCAACATAGTTGACGAAAGCACCAAAATCCACACCAAGGGAACACAGGAGCTGAACATCAGTCAATTGCTTGCAGGATCGAAGCACTGGAAAAACTTCGTGGGCGGTACTGCCATGTCATGCATCCTAATGCCAAACACCTACCATCACTATCACGCCCCTGTAAGCGGAAAAGTTGTAGAAACCCGGCTGGTGCCAGGTGCTTTGCTGGGTATGGAGGATTTCCCAAAATTTGTACCACCCAGTGGAAACGTAGGATATCACGGGGCCAGCTTTGGTGCCTTTGAAAGTTACCAGCGAGGATATTTCATCATTGATACAGGAAAATACGGCGTAGTAGCAGTTGTTCCTGTAGGACTCAGCACCGTCGGGTCAGTCATCTTTGAAGAGAAGTTTTTGAACGCCAAAGGGCCGGTACCGGTAAAACGCGGGGATGAACTGGGCCATTTTCTTTATGGTGGGTCACTGGTGATCCTGATTTTTGAGCCCGGCAAATACAAATCGGCAGCTATTAAAGTACGGCTTGGAAACCAGATTGGTCTGTTTGATACGAGTTCAAACGACTGACAAGCTGTCATTCTGCAACGCTTTTATATGGGTTTATTTCACCTCCGGCATACAGAAAAATCATTGCCGGAGGTGCCAGTAGCTGCATGGACAGCGGCATATTGAAGATGTTTTCATGGTTACTCCACATTTTTCCTCAATTTTAAGCCGTTGCACTATTGTACGGCTCCAGCATTTTGTGTCTTCGTATCAACGCCCCCTAACTCTTCAAGCTCAGATATAAATACCCGAACCTGCTTTGCAACTTGATCATTTTCCTTTAAAATCCCCTGCATAACAGTCATCACAGGCTGCATGGCCACCGGCTCAACCACAATTTCCACCTTGAGCTGCTGCACAAATTGAGCCGCATATCGTGCTCCCCGATAATTCCCAACGCGTTTCTGATCACGATTAAAAACACGCATAGCCGTAATGGAAACCGAAAAAGCCCCGGCATCCAACAAACTTTCAGAGACAGCCTCATTATCTATGGATAACGGTAAGAATACTTCTATTTTTCGCATTACTATCTTCCTTGAAGGTGTTGACAAAAAGTATTTACGAGGGTGTTAATATCTGCAGCCGGAGAGGAAGCCCGCAGATGATAGGTGTCTTCCAACGTATCCTCCCTGCTCTGCATATGAGCGATATAAACATCCAACCCCAGCTTATTGAACAACCGGTGCATTGTATAACGTAAGAATGGCATATCTGCCGAAACAGCTGATATTTTCAGTTTGGCAAGGCCTTTCGATTTCTGCCAGGAGAGTGCGATATCGATATCTTTTCCAGGATTGGCACGCAACGCCGGAATGTCGCGGGTGTTCGCCATATCGTTGCAAAGTTCCTGTTCTACATCGGCAGCAAATTGAGCAAGCTGCTCGGTCTGTCGTGAAAGAATAGTCAATATTGCATAATCGCCCTCTCCTTGTCGAAACTTCCTGCCAGATACAATTGAGAGTTGATGTAAATATAGAATAAAAAAAATCTTCTCAAGAAACGAGTCATCCACTGGTGCCTCTATTTTCACACGAGATCTGCCAGCCACAGCCGGTTCGACCCGACACCGCGCAGAAGATGAAGCAACAGGCTCAGAGGCAGCTGCGTCGCTCTCCTCGTATGCGCTCTCAAACGTCTCCAATTGGGCTGCATCAAGCATTGTGCAGCGACTTATACGTAGATCACGAACAGCCTTAACAGTTGCAAGCTTCGCTAACAAAGATGGTGGCGGCTCAGTAATAAACATCTCAACTTTCATATCGGCAGATTGCTTTCTTGAAAGGGATCGAGGGCCGATCTTTCGCCAAACGGATTCCTGCCGATTACTTACGCCAAAATAACGGAGAACAACTCCGCCGATTATTTCGGGGTCGAAGTCAAATAAAAAATCCAGCTCTTCCAGTTGGGTTCCGGCAGTGTGTAACTCAATCTTGTGCGTCTGCATATCTTGGCACCTTGTAATGTGGAGGTATGGAAATCGCTTTCACATCAAAAGAAGCAAATAATATGCCGAAAAAGATTAAACATTTTAGGCAGTTCTATCGTCTTCTAACAACCTGATACACCGTCATTCGATGATTAGAAAATGATGTCCACAGCTCTTTCCATCCACTTCTTTCGCGGAGCGAATTACATAACTGTAATCAAGGGAGACAAATACCCTACAAACATGAAGTAAAACTCTATACTTCACTACTCATTCGTTGTGCCTTCATCGTCCAGTCACAGAAATAACACCACCTCTACAGAAGTAACTGATCACGGGGGTAACAATACTGGCATTTCAATTAGTTCTGAGTTGTAACCGGTCACAGACTCCGTGGAGTCTGTGACCGGTTACCTCCAGAAGCACCCCGAATTTTTTGCTGTATGTATACTAATAAGAAGTCGATCAACCGAAAAAGCAATGCAGGTGTTGGGAGAAACGAACCTTGTCATGCTATAGTGGGGAAATTATAGAGAATGTGTTGCATAAAAAAACCGGACAGCATGTAACCATCCGGTTTTTATATCGAAAAATGATTAATGCCATACAAGTTGCATCCACACTGAACGTTTATGGTCGCGAAAATAGATCAGTGCTTCATACCGGCCCAGCAGCACGGTTGCTATGTTAATTTCTCTGAAATTTTCTTGTTTGAGACCAAATTTCTACGAATAAAAAACCAATACGGAGCACGAAATTGCCAGAGAAAAAGACTTGTTACATAGTTAGCTTGTTTAAAAATAGCTTTTTTTACCTCTGATATAATATTTCTATCAAATGGTATTTTTGTGTACCCATACTTCTTTTCAATATATGTTTCAGCTTCTGAATGGTGCTTCCAGGTTTCGTTTAAAGTCAATCCCGGAAAATATTGAGCAAAATTCGTTGGAAGAGTCGGCAGCATTCCACCATCTTTACTTGATGAAGTTGTTAACCCCCATTCATTTTCGAATTTAGTTACAAAATCAAAATGAGTTTTGCCCTCAACATAGAACATTGCAAACGCAAGAGTTTTGTCTTGATTGAACCAAAACACACAATTTATCGTTTTCCCGCTCGTTTTACTTACGAAATCTATATATTCAAAAAATTCAAATCTGTGATATTGTGCCCATATATTTGTCTCATCAAAACATTTTTTAAACATGGTATCAGTTGTACTGTCGATGTTTTCTGATGGCTCAACAAACATCGAATCTGGATCTAACATTTCTTTTACGCTGGCAATGGCCGCTTTGCAAATAAGCGCAAAAAAAGCTATGGTGAGCCCCCCTATTACAAACAGTACGATTTTCATTGTTACCTCCTGGCAATCGAGATTGAATGGTCATTTATTCGACCACCCTTCGCTGATGTCTGCATGCGTTGTGACCTGCAATATCCGGATACTTTGTAATTCATACATTGGTATTTGACAACGGCTGCTGAAATGTATGGCATCTTCTCAAAATGTTGACCGCAATCATCTTTTGGCGAGTATCACCGCTTGCAGCAACACCAGAAAGATACAGACCACAATGGTCAGCAGCAGTTGAGATCGCATGCTGCAACAAATTCGATCCAGCTCCGGGGTAACTACTCACAGAGCATCTGATCTTGCGATACAACTATCTCTTAGATGGTAATCAGTTTTTCATCATGTTGCATCAGTTCTGTCAACGGAGCCCCCCAGGATTTTACTTCGATCGACAGCTCTTTAAGTTCTCCCTTCACCCCAAGGCGTTCAGCACAAGCCACACATGCACTGAAAACCACTCCGTCTTTTTGCGCATCCTTTATCAGGTGTTGAATGTGAACATCTTCCGCCACTAATTTAGCAGTGGCACCCCAAATGATGACTCTGACCTGTTCCCACAGTTTTCTCTTTAGAGTGTTATGTGCATACATCAAAACCATTAATTCCGCAGTCACCGGGTCAGCGTTGGTCCAAAGAATATTAAGCTTATTAGGCATAGCCATTTCCTCATTGTGTTATTGTGTAACTCACAGAGATAGAGAGAACGCATCTATCTTGAACAAGCATTCAAGTTAAACCTGCAAAAAGGTCTTGTCAATATTTACTTGAATGATTATTCAAATTAAAATCTTTAAGTGCTACAAGCCAGTATAATACTGGAAACTCAGGTGAAAATATGGCAAAGGCCCAATTTAACAGGGAAGAAATAATCTACAAGGTTACCGAATTGTTCTGGAACCATGGCTACAGTGGCTCTTCAATGCAGCAGGTTGTAAAAGTAACAGGACTCAAACCAGGCTCGATTTATTACTCCTTTGGAAATAAAGAAGCCCTGTTCAAAGAAGCCCTGGAAAACTACGCACAAAAAAGATTAATGCGGATTCGCCGAACGTTGGATGGCGCAAGCAGCGTAGGAAAAGGAATCTGCCACCATTTGGATCGGTTGGTAAATGACGCAGCGGCACACGATTTCCGAAGTTGCTTTCTTGTCAAGACTCAACTTGAACTGGCTGGAGAGGGAAACGAACTGTATGCCCATGCTGCCGCAAAACTGGCAGAAATGGAAGCCTTGTTTCAACAATATTTGGAGCGCGAATATGATCTGGAACTCAGTCAAAGCAGAGCGACCAGCATCATGCTGCATAGTTTTGGCTTGCGGGTGTATGGCTATCAAAAGAACCCTGAAAAACGAATGCGTTTGGCCCTTAGACAGGGCCTGCCATGGCTGCCGTGGGATGAAAAGGTTGTCGAAAGCAAAGAACTCAAGTTTCGAGGCTGAAACTTTACTGATTATTTCGGATTGAGGAGAGTCCTCCAAAATCCGCCAAGAGACCAAGAAATCAAAAGTTTTTTCGACTTTTCTAATAATTAAGAAGACTTTGCAATTATTTCGAAGTTGAAAATTGCGCCTTGTTTCTGCCGTCTGGCATATATGTAGAAGCTTATGGTTGGAGTAATGTTGAGAATGATGCCATACTCAATAAATGGTCATATTGGTATGATTGCTATACTGTGATAAGATACTTCAATATCAGCATCAATGATTTGAGCAACAGATTCTTATTGCATCGGTCTCTTTTCTTGCTATCCGGCCACCGTTACCCCTGACTGGAGAACATCATGCATAATTGGGCAAAGGGCAGGTTATGGATCACCTCAATCCTGTTCTGTTTCGCTTTTATTTTCATAGTGTTCAGTATATTTCACCAATGCCGGAAGTTGGCGTTAGACCAGGCGGAAAATAACCTTTCCGCGTTTTTGCTCAATCACAAGGCAACAAGAGACTATGTCGAGTACACCCAGAAGCCGGAAATCTATCGTTTGAAGAAAACACAACGGCTTTACGAGGAATATTTTTCTCCGAAACTGCTGTCGGGAACATTTATATCACGAAATATCAATGAATTGCAGAACAAAAGCCGCAATGATGCCGGACTTGAGGAGATTTACTTCAAATTTGCTTCTCCAAATCCGCGCAACCCTTCCAACAAGGCAGATTCAGCCGAACTCGAACTTCTTGCAGCCTTTAATAGCGGAAAGCTCAAGGAATACCAAGAGCTTGTCCATATTGGCGATGATGCTTTTTTGTATTATGCTCTTCCCATTGACAGAAATATGGTCAACTGCTTGAAATGTCATGGCGACCCGGTCGATGCACCTCAGGAAATGATCGATTTGTATGGTGATACGGCTGGTTTTTATGAAGAGGTGGGGTACATGCGAGGGCTGATGTCCGTTAGAATTCCGGTCAATCAGTTGCTGGCTAAGGCGGATCGTACGGCGTCAATACTTTCCGTGATCACATTTTTTCTTCTTTCAGGGGCATTTACGGTAGTTCATCTCCTCTTTCGAGAAGCAGATAAACAAAAGAAAATTGCTCTTAACAACTTTTATTATCTCAACTCGGTGCTGCAGTCCTCCATTGATACGGCTATCCTTGCAATCGCTCCTAGCTACGACATCGAATATTGCAATAACGCAGCTGAGAACATTTTTCAGCTTCCGGTTGGTGAAGTGCTCAATCATAATTTTCTCGATCTCGCAGAAAGGATTGGAGTGCCGGCTTCCAGTTATGCAGAGAGGGTGGTTGATATCGTGAATCGCGATGGATCCTTTCAGTTTTGTTTCGAACTGGATGGGAAAACGCTCGAGGCTCAAGTTACAAAAATCACCGGCCCGGAGAATGACCATGCTGGATTCCTGTTCATGGTGAAAGATATTACCGAGCGTATCAACAAGGAAAAAGAACGCGAAGAGATAAAGAACCGCCTGACAAGAGCGGAGAAAATGGAATCAATCGCCCTTCTTGCCGGAGGCGTAGCTCATGACCTCAACAATATCCTATCGGGAATCATCAACTACCCCGAACTACTGCTCTTGAAGCTGCCTGAGGACAGCACGCTCAGGCCGACAATCAAGGCGATACAGCAGTCTGGCCAGCGTGCGGCCGCAGTCGTGGAAGATCTGCTTATGGTAGCTCGGGGCATTGCGTGTAAAAAGGAGACACTCGATCTTAATCAGTTAGTGAACGAATACCTGTGCTCTCCCGAGTTTCAAAAATTGCAGGAGAATCATTCTGCAATCATTGTCACGGCAGACCTCTCAGAGGAACAACTGCCAGTGCATTGCTCTGCCATACATGTAAAAAAATGTGTTATGAATCTGGTCGGAAACGCCCTTGAGGCGATGGACCAGAGTGGTTATTGCCAGATATCCACCGGTAGGTGTCGGTTCGATCCACAGACGACCGGCAAATTGAGTGTTGAGTCAGGCGAGTACTGTTTTATCCGGGTAAGCGACAGTGGTCCGGGCATCGCTCAAGAGGACCTGCAGCATATTTTTGAACCGTTCTATTCCAGCAAGAGAATGGGACGTAGCGGTACAGGGCTTGGTCTTTCCGTTGTGTGGAATGCCATGAAGGATCACAATGGCGCAGTTGAAGTTGAGAGCGACAGCAACGGTAGCATTTTCACACTCTATTACCCCCAATGTCCAGAAGGACCCGATGTGGAGAATGGAGAGCTACAGAAGGAAAGTCTCTACGGGGCACAGGAAAAGATCCTGATTGTGGACGACGAACCACAGCAGCGTGATATAGCACAACAGATGCTTGGCGAATTACATTACGATGTCGCAGCTGTTTGTTCCGGCGAGGAGGCCATTCGATATTTGACCGATAACAATGTTGATTTGATCCTGATTGACATGATCATGCCTTCAGGGATGAACGGTCTCCAAACCTATCTTGAAATTGTGGCCATACGACCTGCGCAGAAAGCTATGATTGTAAGTGGATTCTCGGAAGATTCTGATGTGAAAGCCGCCCTGGCTGCCGGGGCAAAAAATTTTATATCCAAACCCTACAGCCTGAGACAACTAGGACGGCTGGTAAAGGCTACCTTGCAGTCCTGAATTATTGACCTCCATCCATTGTTTGATCATGCTGATACAGTCTTCTTGGCCGTTGGCATTTTTCTCCACATGGTAAGCATTTGCCACGATCCTACAAAATCAAGCTCTTTATGGCTGGTTGGTTGGTTTATATATTGAAATAAACTGAAGCTTTAAGTGCCGCTTCGGCATGAATTATAGCTGTATCAAGCAATTGGATATCCAAATCTAAATATCATTCACATAATCCTGTTACCTCCATTCAAAAACTGCTTCACACAGCTACCAGGAAACGGATACCAACGGAAGTGGACGTAACTTCACTTTTAGAAGCTGCAGATCCCAGCGTGAAAAATAACAAAATTGCCGCCATTATCCGCCACACAGAAAGAAACGGGTTACACATAAACTGTGTAACCCGTTGAAAAAATGGTCGGGGCGGTAGAATTCAGACCTACGACCTCCTGCTCCCAAGGCAGGATTACCGGATTATAGCCTATGCAAAATCAACAAGTTACAACATGCATTTTGCATATCAATACATTTAAAACGCTCACAATGAATTAAAACCGCCACAATAACCGCCACCAAATTAAGCCAGATAGAGCACCTGAACGTTTAGCTCACAGGCCCGCGCTGTTTGCGGGTCCTGTGGAGTGCCTGGTTGTGTGAGATTTTATTCGTAATGAGTCCATAACCTGATGACTTTCACTATTTTTTCTTCATCATAAGGTTGATAAACCAATCTATGTTGAATATTTATTCTTCGAGAGTATGCACCTGATAAATCGCCAACTAATTTTTCATATGGTGGTGGATTTTGATAGGGGTTTTCTTTGATGATGTCTAATAACTTCTGAGCTTTCTTTTTAAGGCCTGATTCAGAAAGTTTTTTTGCGTCTTTCTGAGCTTGTTTTGTAAAAACCAGTTCCCAATTCACCAATCAAGTTCCTTTGAGCAATTTGACAGTTTTTCGTTTAAGCCTTCTTTGATTGACTCTCTCATTCCGGGAACTGAAAGCAGATACATGGTTTCTGAAATAGCATTCCAATCTTCTTCGGAAATTAACACTGCATTTCTTCTTTTTCCGGTGATAACAATTGGCTCATGCGTCTCTGCAGCTTCATCAATTAGCCTGTATAGCTTTGATCTTGCTTCTGTAGCATTTAGTATATTCATAATAGTACCTCCTGAACAAAACGTACGCCATTGCGATCGCAAAGTCAATTTTTTTCTTTTACACACAACGTTCCGCCTCACCGGCCCCGCGCTGTTTGCGGGGTCCGAGTGGAGGCGATGGTTGGACGAAGCCGCTATGCGGCAGAAAATAGTGTATATTCCTGTAACAG
>NZ_AUCV01000019.1 GCF_000429945.1 Desulfogranum japonicum DSM 18378
TTTCTCTTTTGCCCCTGCTTGGTGTTTGAAAATTGTGCTTGCAGAGGAGAAAGTAAATCCTTTAATATGAACATGGTGAGTTGCTCCTTTTGGTATATTTTCAGTTACTTAGTACTAATTGAACTATACCATAGTGGCGCTCACCTTTCACCTCTTATCATGTTGATATTGCGTAATATATTTATATTTCCGACTCAAGATAGGCACAGAAAATGAACCGCTTTTTAATAGTCATTCTCATATAAAAACGTTTCCCATGTTTACGGTTTAGCTTTTAACCTTGCCGCACAATTTTCAGGAAACTTCAGATTCTCAATTGAGTGTAACGAAAAAACTCTGTAAATAGACCTTTCGTAGTCACTGCCTGCAGCCTATGCCGCAGAGAGCCTAATCCTTCCAAATTTTATCTCTTAACAACTTATCAGCCTGACCAGGCGATCATAAGCTATCAACAACTATTTCCTATCTTACCTGCTGCCCAATCAGCCAGTTTCTCTCTAAATATTTTTGCATTATGCCGGATATCGACGGGAAATCTGGTATGCACCAAAAATTTCTTTATGCATGCCGTATGCTCGTATTTATCGGCAATATTCTGTAATTCTATAAAGAATTCCTTTTCGTTTTGTATTCTTTCTACGGGTTCAACGATAATGACAGGTTGCTGATTCCCCTGTTCACCTACACCGACGAGGGCTGACCGGTACACAGCAGGGTGTTGATTGAAAACCGCCTCACACATCACGGAGTATAAAATGGTTTTCCCGCATATGACACGGTGAGCCTTTCGCCCACAAAACCATAGCCTGGACTGGTCATCAAGGTAGCCCATATCTCCCATACGGTGCCAGAAAGAACCTGAGTCCATTATTTTGGCTAGATGAGTCTGGTTTTCGTTACCATCATAGGCCCTGGTCACCACAGGACCTTTGGCTACAATTTCTCCAATCTCGTTACTCCCAAGTTCGGTAACTTGATGCCATGATTCGATGGCCTGTTCAGATGGTTCTATAATGCGGATTTCGATACCAGGCAAAGCTCTCCCCACACAGGTTCCTGCACCCTGAACAGTCTGTTGCCAAGTGTCTTCAATAATTTCACGGCCTTCCATACAGACAATTGGCAGACTCTCCGTGGCTCCGTAAGGAGTAAAAATCTCAGCGTCGTCAGGCAAAATCTGCTGTAACTGTTCAATAAGTTCTCCAGGCACAGGAGCACCTGCCATCAATATTTTTCGCAGTCCAAGATGTACGTTGCGCTCAAAACAATAACGGGCAACGACGCGCCAAATTGCAGGAGACCCAAAGGAATATGTCACGCCATATTTCTGAATACTTGCCACAAACTTTACAGGATCAACTTTGGCTGGCCTTGTCGGATCCATATCAGGAATGACAGCAGTAGCTCCCAGAGCTATGGAAAACAATCCGAACAGGGGAAATCCTGGTTGATCAGTATCAGAACTGCTTATACCGAAATAATCACGTATATACTGCAATTGTGTGTGAAAAATCCCATGGGTATATTGGACCCCTTTGGGAGGACCAGTGGAACCTGTGGTAAAAATAATTGCTGCCAGGTCATCAAAAGAGGCCTTCACAGTTGCTTCCTTTTCAGCTCCAGAAACAGACAACCTATTCTGAGCAGCCAAGGGTATAACATATTTTTTCCACCAGAAACTTTTCCCTACGCTAATGCGCAATCTCAAAGTATGAAAAGGTCTTCGAAACACAAGGCTGAGGAGTACAGCTTTTGGAATGCCAATAAGTACATCAGGACGAACAGAACCTATACATCGCAATAAATTACGAAATCCCATACCCGGGTCAATGAGGATGACAACAGCACCAAGCTGAAACAACGCAAAAGTGAGAGAGATAAACTCTACAGATGGCTTCACCATGAGCATAACCCTATCACCCTTTGCAACCCCCAGGTCTTTTAAGCGCAAGTTATAATCTCTCGTTATCCACGTCAGTTCTGCAAAATTCCAGGCTCCCCAGTCTCGCCCTCGCCGGCAGATCAATGCGGTTTTATCATCGAGTTCTTCAGCAAGTTGCTGAAGAACATGGCCAATATTGAAATCAGTCTGTTGTTTTTCCATGGACTCTTGCAAAAAACCGGTACAGAAGATGTTGCATTTCAGAATAGGCATCTTCGAGAATATAATGCCCGGCAGAAGGAAAGTAATGAGCTATGGCATGGGGAAAACATTTCAACCATTGCGCATAAAAATGTTGAGTAAAGCAAAAGTCTTTCCCACCCCAGCATATAAGCATGGGTACGGAAGCGAGTTTTTCAAGGCTAAATTCTATGTCCTGAAGTTTGCTGTACGATCTGTGCTCTGGCTCAAGAGGTATATCATGTACGAATTCAAGAATAGCTTTTCTATTTTTCCATGAATTATAGGGTGCAATAAAGCTGGCTGCGACAGGTTGCTCCAGTGGTTTGGAAACAGCCATAAACAGAGCTGCCCTTGCAAACCCGTTTATTCCTCTCACCAGCAACGAACCGAGAATGGGAACCCTGCACAGGGCAATGCGAAACGGAATTCTAGAAGATCGAAAGGCGGCAGTATTCAAAACAACAACTCCCCGCACTTGAGAGACATGTTCAACAGCCCATCCCATACCAATGGCTCCTCCCCAGTCATGGACCATCAAGGCACATTCTTTAATTCCAAGATAGTCCAACAGATACTCTAAATGTCTGATATGGTTTTCAAGAGTGTAGTCGAATTTTTGCGGTTTATCAGAAAAGCCGCAGCCAATATGATCAAGAGCTATAACTCTATATTCCTTGGAAAAATCCGAAACTACCTGTCGGTACATATATGACCAGGTAGGGTTGCCGTGAACACAAACAATGGCTGGACCTGATCCTTCATCCAGGTACGCAATCCTGTTTCCATTTATATCAAAAAAACGCGGAGTAAAAGGATATTGTGTAAGAGTATGAGAATTCACCATTCAACACCAAGGATCAAAGAATTGATACCGGAACCGATACCCATCAAGGCTGCGCGTTGTCCCGAGGTTAGAGCCCCCTGCTCAATACCGAGGGCCATGGTAATCGGTGCCGAGACAGAACCAACATTCCCAAGAAAAGGAAGGGTTTCAAAATTTTTATCAGATTGAAGCTGGAGTTGTTCAAACAGCAGCTTGGCATGGGCACGCCCTACCTGATGGCAGAAGAAGCGGTCTACCTGCTGTGGCTGCCAATCCATGACAGCAAGAAAATTCTGCCAGCATCTCTTGGCTGTTGCAACGCCCTGTTGTAACAATTCTTCAGAATCAGTGGACATCAGCGTTCCTTGTTCAGAATTCTGGCCTCCCTGGCAAAGTGTATTATAGGCTGTATTCGCCTGACACGCTCCACCAAGCAAATAGTGACCGGTATCATGGAGGCTTTTCCTTGTCATTATTAAAGCAACAGCTCCGGAGCCGATTGTAAGAGAGGCAAATAATGGTTTGACGCTTTTTCTGGTGAGACTTTTGTCGGCAAGCATTGCTGCAATGGTTGATTCAATCAAATCCTCAGCGGTTTCACCTGCCACGATAATCCCTGATTCCACCTGTCCAAGTTCAATCATGTTTGCAAGAGCTATCATGCCGTTCAAAAAGCCGAGGCATGCATTGGAGATATCGAATATCTGACAAGTGGACGGGAGTCCAAGCTCACTATGGACAAAAGAAGCTGTCGCGGGTTCCATCATATCCCGACAGACAGAGGTAAACAGAAGGCATTCCAATTTCTCTGGTGCAATTCCACTTTGTTCGATTGCATGCCTGCCTGCAAGGGCTGCAGCCTGACTAGGTCGCGTACCGGGGTGCCAGAGGCGTCTGCTGGCGATACCACTCATTAATTCCAACCTTCCGGCCGGCAATTTCAAACGGGTATACACCGCTTCCAATTGTTGTTCAATTCCTGCAGAGCTTATCTCTCTTGGTGGCAGAGCATAGCCAAAATTGTGAAGACACACCTGTGAATAACGCATATCCCTTAAATGAACCTAAATATTATATCTATATGTAACTATATGTGAATACGTCGAATGGCTGACAGAGTCTATGACGGACATGTCCGTTATCGCCAGACAGGGGGTTATCGAAAGTCATGCTTGAGACGAGAGTACAGACTGTTATCATGGTAACCGGGAATACGGTACACATCTAAACAGATCAGTCTCTCACCCTCACGCTTCAAACTTGTTTGCCCACCCAATCAGTAGTGCGGCCAGCGCCAAATCGTCAAGAACCCCTATTACGGGTATCCATTCAGGAATGACATCATAGGGACTAAGGGCGTACAATAAACCCGCTGCCAATACTATCTTGACATACATCGGAGTTGACGGAGAAATAAACACTCGGTACGCATGTTTCAACATGCCTAGCATCTTGTTGCCAATACTTTTATCTCCACCCATGATATCAGGAAACCACCTTGCCCACGATCTCTGCGTCGTAGTAATTCATGCCCATTCCAGCGTCCACTATCAGGCATTGACCGTTCATCCCGGAAGATCGAGACGAAAGAAGAAATGCAGCCACATTAGCGGCCTCAGAGGTTTGTAAAGCACGTTTACGAAAAGTTGCTTTCTCTGCATACAGATATGAGTCAATGTATCCCGGTATTCCTGCAGAGGCTGAGGTTTTGAGTAAGCCAGGACAAACAGCGTTAAAGCGAACTTCAGAAAAAGCTGAAAAACTTTTAGCCAAAAATACCACAGAAGACTCAAGTGCTGCTTTTATTGGAGCCATATACCCATAATTCTCAGCAGCCATGCGGGTAGAAGATATCGAAATGGTTATAACCGATGCCTGCCTTGATAGAAGTGATGAAAAGTGATTGGCAATGGCGATAAGAGAAAAACAGCTTATATCTACAGCCTGTAGAAAATCGCGTTTCACTGTTTGCTGAAAAGGCTTCAACCCCTGGCTGTAATTGGCAAATGCAATCGAATGAACCAGTCCGTCAATGGGACCGGCGTTTTTCTCCTGTATCTCATCTCTGAGCGCGATGATATTGGCTTCGTCTTCCACATCACATGTGTATACCTGTGAGTCGGGAAACAGTTTTCTTGCTGCAGCGACACGTTGCTCACTGCGCACAACATGTATGACTTCGGCACCGGATTCAGTGAGGACCTTGCCGACATGTGCAGCAACGGATTTTTTATTGGCCAGACCAAAAACAACAATTTTTTTTCCCTTAAGCCCCAAAAAATCCATGTTTACCCCTTGAGTGCACATGAAAAATCAACCTGTACGGCTGTTTTCCCGCCAACTTTTACTGACCCTTTAAGAAACCATGCCCCGGCCAAGCACTCCTTGATGGTTGCAGAAACAGTAATGGTATCTCCTGGACGAACTTCACGTTTGAATCTGGCCCCCTGAATTCTGGTTAAAACCGGTACTCCTTGTTCCACTTCTGACGTATTACCTTGTACCAGTTCGCCTATAAGCAACGCACCGGCCTGAAAGACAGCCTCACAAAGAATAACTCCGGGCATGAGAGGATAGTCTGGATAATGCCCCTTGAACAGATCAGTATCCGGCAGTATCTCTTTCTCTGCAACAATGCTATCGTCGCTGATTTCCACAACTCGATCTAACCACAGAAATGGTTCTCTATGTGGTATCCGCCGACAGATATACTCTTTCCCTCTCTCTCCCATCACAGACCTCCGGTGACCTCCAAGACGGCACCATTAATATATGCAGCCTTCTCACTTGCCAGGAACAGGACTGCCTCAGCTACCTCTTCTGGTTTTCCAAAACGTTTAAGAGGCACCATTTTTTTATATTCCTTAACCTGAACATCGGTGAGGTCATCAATGAGATCAGTGGCAATAAAACCAGGGGAGACACAGTTAACCGTGATTTTCTTTTTAGCAACTTCTTTACTCAAGGACTTGGCAAGTCCCACCTGCCCTGCTTTGGAAGCAGCGTAATTTCCCTGGCCCGGAAACCCCAAGGATCCCATGGGGGAGGTGATGAAAATTATCCTTCCATATTTCTGCTTCATCATAAGGGGAACAGCGAACTTTGACATATTGAAGCCTCCGCCCAAGTTCACGTCAATAACCTGCTGCCAGTCTTCCAACTTCATCAAGGCGACCATGGCATCTCGCCGTACGCCTGCATTGTTCACCAGAATATCGATGGAATCATGCGTACTCTCGATCTGTGAAAAAAACTCTTCCACAGCGGTATATTCACGGACATCGAGTTGGTGCAGTTGTAATATCCCGCTCAACTGTTCGGCTTCTGCCGTCAACTGTTCAGCGGCCTTGGTATTACCTGCATAAATGCCAATTACCTGTGCCCCCCGGGACAGTAATGCCAAGGTCACGGCTTTTCCTATTCCACGGGTGGCACCAGTTACAATAGCCTTCTTTCCTGTAAACTCCAATGATCCCCCTCAGCCTGCCACACTCATGACTATTGCTTTAACATGTTTTTTACGTTTATGTTTTCTCCTGTCCAGGCAGGTTATGTTGAGATTATAAACCTTCTGCCTGAAAGGAGATGCGATGTACACGCATCAACACTTTTGTCAGTCTTTACCGTATATTCCTTGTCTGCCGCACATCCACCCCAGCAAGGCAACGGCAGGTTTTCTTCATCTTTCAACTGTGAAGAAAACCATCCACATCATTTGCCACAATCACACCATAATTAATGGCTCCCAGCCAACCAGACATGATGATTCCAACGGAACCGACATGAAATAACCCGGGAATTTCCTTATGCAAGGATCTGGAGATGTCGAGTCCTTCGAACTTTGTACCGAACGAAGTGCCTCTGGTATGGAGAGTATATCGATGAAAAGTGCGGGGAGTTGCGGACTCCACAGTGTCTATTTTCTCACGTATACCGGGCAGGTATCTTTCCAAATCATGAATGCACCGTTCGATCATTTCCTGTTTGGCCTGTTGGTACTGATTATCGTCGAGCTCAGCCCAATCATCATAGTCAGCATTCATCGAAGCAACAATGGTATAATCCGGATGCTCAGGACGTGTCTTCGGATAGTACACTGAAAACGTTCTGCTAGACGTATCCATGCGACGCATTTCAGCTGCAGAAAATTCGGGAGCAGAGGAAGAAAAAATCAAATCACCGATTTCTGCTATTGTCTCTCCTTTACGGAGCCCAAAATACACCTGACAGCTCGAATTACTTACCTCGACACGATCAAATTGTTCCAGGAAACTCTCTTTAAACTGATCTCGACCGGCAAGTTTGTCTACGGTGTTAGTTATCCCGGCATTTGAAACCACAGCCCCTGCTTCAATAAATTCACCGTTAACAAAAACCCCCTTGACTTTCCCCTGTTCAATGGCCACCCGTTCAACCAGCGCTCGGGTGACAATGGTCACCCCATTGTTTTCCAGCTCTGTGGTCATAAGAGAAATCAGTTTATCTGTGCCGCCTTCAAAGGTAAAGACACCTTTATTCATAAAGTTGGAGAACACGATGCCGTAGGTAATAGCCGGTTCATCCAGAGTTGACCCGTTAGCATAGGTTATTGGCTCCATAAGAAGCCTGTGAACATCGCTCCTGCCTGGAAAAAATTGTTCAAACAACTCTCTGGTTGTCATGGACTGATCATCGTAAAAATTCATACTGTCTACGGTTTTAAAAAACTCAACAACAGTCTGTTCCGCAATATGAAATTTTTCCTGGATAATACGGATAAAATCCTCTTTGCTGAAGGTGGTGGTCAACTTGAACTGAGGATTATTAAAGACAATGTTAGGCAATGGGACAATGGCATCCCTGATCGCTTTTCCCCAGTATTTTTTGCATGTTTTTACCATGCCGTACGGAAAGCCGTGTAAGGATACGTCAAAAATGTGCCCACCGCGTTTAAACCAGGTAGCAAGACCACCCAACTGAAAATGATGCTCAAGTAACAGCACACTGTGTCCGGCTTTGGCCAATCTGTTGGCACAGGTAAGACCACCAAGTCCCGAACCGATGACAACAACATCATAGCGGGGAAGAAGTTCTTTTTTTAGGGCAGTATTCATTAAATCTTTTCAGTCTGTTTGAGTCGTTGTTGACTAAAGGACATGGGCATTCACCATTGACACCCCGCTGAGCATGGAGCCTACTATACCCAGATATCCCTGATCGGTTCCTGCAATATATAAATTTTCCCAGGGAGTTGCACCGGTTGCCAACTTTACAGGGCTACCATAAATGGCCCCTCCTTTTTTACGGGTAAAACGCTCGATTGTAAGGGGGGTAAAACTATCCTGAAAGATAATATCCTGTTCATACGGACCGATTATCTTACCAGCACTGACAACAGCTTCTTGTGCACACCGCTTTTTTTGCTCTTCATATTCGCTTTCAGACATGACACACCAATGCTGATAATTGGCAGCATTGGTCACCCGCACCTGCGGCTCAGTCTTCACAGGGAGTCCCTGAAAATTATCAGGAAAACAAATAACTCCCCACTGAGGCTCAAACAAAGCGGTTGGCCGCCGATAGTGAAAAGAGTCAGAATGGCTGTAAAAAATTATCGTTTCCCGTTCACGGGAAGAGACTGTCGTATCGGAACGGAGGACAGACAGCGTTTCCATGAAGCTCATCTGACCGACATACTGCTGCATATCAGTCTGCCAACCTGTCAGGCGTATTGTTTCAGGCAGTCCTACAGTGGAAACAATATGATCAGCTGAAACTGTACTGCCATCAGCAAACCGTAACCGGTGAACCCTATTATGATCGTGCTCTATGCCTTCAACCGGTTTTTTATACCAGATTTCACCTCCAAACTGTTCGAATTGCTGCAATAAAAGCTGGAGAAAATCTTTGATTGTTCCTTCAGGACGAAAAAAACCCTCCTGGAAAATGGCACGGAACATAATGGTAAATTGTCCCAGATCCATATCATCTTCTTCTGCATTGCCATAGATCATTGTTGGCAGGAGCAGCATATGTTCAAGCAATTCATTTTCAAGATGCTGCTTCAAGAAAGCTTTTGCTGATTTCCATGGTTTCACAGAGAAGGAATCGTATTCACAGATATTCTTTTTCAGAACTCTGAACCGGTCAATCGCTTCTGGAAACGTTTGAGCAATTTCCTCTTCCAGCAGAGCAGGATCATTGGAAAAACGAAGCAATGCAGAAGGAAACTGAACCAGTGAGTGATTTTGCTGATTCGCTTTGAACGTTTTGCGTGACAGCTTGAGCTGGCGGAACAGGAGGTTGAGGGGAGCTCTTTTATCTCCTGGCGAGGCAAAATTCGTCATGGCATGAAGGCCGGTTTCGAAAAACCGGCCCTGCCTGTAATAATAGGAGTTCAGGCCTCCTGGCAGCGCATGTTGCTCGACGATCAGTGTTTTTACACCAAAACGGGCAGCACGTATCCCTGCTGCAATTCCTGAGAGTCCACAACCTATGATGAGAAGCTGATAATCAGCCATAAAGGATATATCGTTCCCCTATGCCTAGACTTTGCAGTAACCTGGCAGCAAAAAAATCAGGCGTCTTTCAGTTTTGGCTCCAGGTAGTTCACACAACTTGTCAGTGTTGCCAGTTCAGGATATTCATCTTCAGGAATCTGCAATTGATATCTCTTTCGTAACTCCATAACTATATCCAGAAAGTCCATGGAGTCCAGATCAAGCTGATCGCGCAGAGGAGCATCTGCATCTAAATTATCGAAATCTGCTTCTTCGTCTATTTCTTCAATGATTTCAAGGATAACGTCCTTAATTTCGTCACGAGTCATTCCTGTTCCTCTCTATACACAAAAGACCTGATCAGGAATCCAGTGAATTTGGATCAGGTCAATAGTCGTTTATCAGTTATACAATGTCTGCCTTATTTTCAATCGTTACAGGAGAGAATAAAGCTGAGATTGGCGACAAAGCCGAAACCTTTACCATAGAAAAAGTTAGTTCGCCATAAATCTCTTGACAATGACCACTGAATTTATACCCAGCATTCCAAAGGAGTTATTGAGGATGGCGTTCACCTGAGGTACCTCACGAGCCTCATTAATTACCAGGCCTCGTAAATCACAGGCAGGGTCCAGCTCTTCAATATTGATGGTAGGATGTACCATATTGTCGGTAAAGGAAGGCAAATTTCCCGCCAATTCAAGAACCCCTGCGGCCCCCATGGCATGGCCAATAGCTGACTTGGTATTATTAATCCATGTGTTGGTACAGGAGTTAAAAAGCTCTCCCACCGCGCGGCATTCCTCACCGTCGCCTTGCTTGGTTCCAGTGGCATGGGTATTAACAATGGTAATGTCTTCTGGAGACATCCCAGCTTTAGCCAACGCGGCTTCCATGCACTCTTTCTGCCTTGGCCCATGGGGCAGAACAAAATCCTTGGCATCGGAATTCATGGCATATCCGACGAGTTCACCATAAATTTTTGCATTTCTTGCCAAGGCCTTGTCCAATCGTTCAAGTGTAAAAATACACCCTCCATCGGAGATAACGATACCATTTCGAGCGTTGTCAAATGGGCGGCTGGCTTTTGTCGGATCTTCATGTTCAGCCAATGCTCCCTGAGCCTTAAAGCTGGCAAAAATCCCAAAAGATCCTGTACATTCAGAAAATCCGCCGCACAGTGCCAGATCGACTTCTCCGAGGCGCAGCATTTGTATCCCCTGAATCAAGGCGGCATTCCCGGCAGCGCAGGCAGCACCGATACTATAATGGGGTCCGGTGATTCCCAGATTCATTGTTATCTCGCCGGCAGGATTGTTGAGAACCGTTCGGGGATTATGATGATGAGTCCAGTAGTCCACATTATTTTCAAATTGTCCGATATTGTAGACTTCGTTTTCAGTCTCAACGGTTCCGTGTTCCGTTAATCCGAGGTATACGCCGGTTCGGCTTTTATCATACTCATCAAAGGTGATCCCTGCATCCTGCAAAGCTTCGTTGGCACAGTATACCGCAGTACAGCCAGCCCGTGTCCCCCGCTTATTTTCTCGTTTCTTCCGGTATCTGGTTTCATCAAACTTGCAAATACCTGCCGGATGGGGCCCCATGTAACGCAGGTCAATGGTCCCTACTCCACTCTTACCAGCAAGAAGGTTTTGACGATACTCCTCCAAAGAAGAGGCACCTGGAGCAACCAACCCGACACCTGTTATTACGATACGCTGTGAATCTGATAAATCGGTCATTCTCTATTTAAATTGTCTGTAAAACACATATTGTCTTCAAGTCGTACGTCCTTAACAGCACAAAGTGCACATTCTGAACCTGCCGACCACTGCTGAGTTCCAATTCCTTTAGCCAGAATTTCCCATGAAAAGATGTAACTGCAACGACGAATTGCCGGTATATAGCTGTAGTTGCCTGTTTGAGACACGTTGGCGACTCTACAGATGCTGCACCACAACTTCACTCAGCAGAGCGAGGCTTGAAAAAGTATAAAAATACTCTTTGCATGGACAATATAAAGAGTATGACCTATACAATTTTATTGCAGAAACATCATAAGAACTACAGGCACTATTTCAGGAGCTGCTGCACAATTTCGGGAACTTTTGCCATAGCCTCATCAAGTTTATCAGGCATTGAGCCACCAGCTTGAGCCATGTCAGGACGTCCTCCACCCTTTCCACCTACTATAGCTGCGACCTCTTTAACCACATCACCAGCCTTAATTTTTGAGGTCATATCTTTGGAAACAATAGCCAAAAGCGCAGCTTTTCCCCCAAAAGCACCACCGAGGACAGCGACACCAGACGACAGCTTATCCCGAACTTTATCCCCGATTTCGCGTAGAGTTTTCGGACTGTCCAATTGTACCAGAGAGGCCACCACAGGAACACCCTCGACCTCAACAGATCCTGCAATCATATCATCCAGATTGGCCAGGGACATGGAAGCGTTAAGAGAAGCGATCTCTTTTTCAAGCTCTTTCTGACGTCGAAACAGTGTCTTGATTTTATCTGCCGCACTATCAAGGGGTGCAGCGACTGCATCTGTAACCGCAGCGACCTGATTCACCAAAGTATGCATCCAGGCAATAGCTTCGGGGCCAGTCACAGCTTCAATTCTTCTTACACCAGCGGCAATCCCTGTTTCATGAATGATTTTAAAAAGCCCTATATTCCCGGTAGCTGATGTGTGGGTGCCACCGCAAAGCTCCTTGCTGAACTCTCCTATGGTAACCACTCGCACTTCATCCCCGTATTTTTCCCCAAACAGCGCAGTCGCCCCTTCTGAAATGGCCTGCTCCCGTTTCAGAACGTCTGTTTGAACAGATGCATTTTCACGGATTTTGGCATTCACTATCTGCTCAATACGAACAATTTCTTCGGCGGTTATTGGAGAAAAATGTGTAAAATCAAATCGCAGTCGTTTACCATCAAC
The DNA here is from genome assembly GCF_000429945.1 of Desulfogranum japonicum DSM 18378. Taxonomy (GTDB): domain Bacteria; phylum Desulfobacterota; class Desulfobulbia; order Desulfobulbales; family Desulfobulbaceae; genus Desulfogranum; species Desulfogranum japonicum. Next base: position 12,371 of record NZ_AUCV01000019.1, read on the forward strand.
CAACGAACCAGCCTGCTTGACATGATCTCCCAACACCTGTTTTAAGGCAGCATGTAGCAAGTGTGTTGCTGTATGATTCAAAGCCACATCGTTTCTTCGAGCTGCTACCGTCAAGGTTACATCTTGCCCTTGCTTCAACACCCCCTGGGTGACCACACCATGCTGAAGGATAATTCCTTCAGCAGGAGAACTTGTCTGCTCTACCTGCATCATCCCATCAGCCCAAACAATCTTACCGCAATCACCGATCTGTCCACCTGATTCTGCATAGAATGGAGTCTTTTCACAAACTACCCGAACATGGCTCCCCTCTTTCGCACTATCAATCAGCACCCCTTGCTCATCAAGAATGCCTACCACTGAGCTGTTTTCAGATGTTGAAGCGTACCCTGTAAACCCACATACTGTTTCCTTATCAAGAAGAGTAAGTATGCCTTTGTCCAGATGGTCGACATCACTGCCCTTCCATGATTTCCTGGACTGCTCGCGCTGCTGCTGCATGGCAAAATCAAAACCTTTCTGATCAAAACCTACTCCGCGCTCAATGGCGATATCTCGAACAATATCGACAGGGAAACCGTATGTGTCATAGAGTTTAAAAATAAAATTGCCATCAATGGTAACGTTGTCAGCCTGCTCTTTTCGAAGTCGTCCAATCTCCTGATCGAGTTTTTGGAGTCCATTGTCCAAGGTCTCGCCAAAACGTTTCTCTTCATTTGTTACGACCTTTGCAAGCAGCTCAGTTGTTTCTGCAAGGTGCGGATAGGCCTCAACCATATTTTCAGTAACCAGAGCACAAACACCAGGAAAAAAAGAATCCAATCCAAGGGAACGTCCATATCGGATTGCTCGACGCATAATCCTGCGTAATACATACCCCCTTCCTTCGTTGGATGGCAGCACACCATCAGCTACAAGAAAAGTAGTTGCTCTTGCATGATCGGCAATGACCCGGAGAGAGACATCATCCTGATCATTTTCATGATATTTTTTCCCTGCAAGACTGGCGATATAGTCGATCAACTGTGTAAACAGATCGCAATCGAAATTATTGAATTTTCCCTGCAGGACCGCGGCTACACGCTCCAACCCCATACCTGTATCGATGGAAGGTTTGGGCAGAGGAGTCATATTACCCTGTTCATCGCGATTAAACTGCATGAACACGAGATTCCATAACTCCAGATAACGGTCACAATCACAACCCAGAACACAGTCAGGTTTTCCGCAACCGACTGCCTCTCCCTGATCGATATGGATCTCAGAACAAGGCCCGCATGGCCCGGTATCCCCCATGGCCCAGAAGTTATCCTTTTCTCCCATCCGAACAATTCTGCCCGGTGGCAGATTTTCTACCTGTTCCCACAAACTATAGGCTTCATCATCATCCTCATACACCGAAACCCAAAGTTTTTGGGGGTCAATACCTAGTTCAACCGTGAGAAATTCCCAGGCAAAAGCAATGGCTTCCTTTTTAAAATAATCGCCAAACGAAAAATTACCCAGCATCTCAAAAAATGTATGATGACGGGCTGTATAGCCAACATTTTCGAGATCATTATGTTTTCCACCGGCACGCACACAGGCCTGGGCAGTGGTCGCACGAAGATATGGCCGCTGCTCTTCCCCCATGAACACTTTTTTAAACTGAACCATGCCTGAATTAGCAAAGAGCAGAGTAGGATCATCATGGGGTACCAATGAGGAAGATGACACCACTGTATGTTGTTTTTGTTCAAAATATTGCAGGAAACGTCTTCTGATCTCTTTTCCAGTCATCGCTCAGCAAAAAGTAAAAGTTTACATGGAACCAGAATACCTGGCACGCACAATTAGTCCGGATTTCTTACACACGTATTTTGCTGCAGCAGCACGGATCGAATTTGCGTTCGTAATAATGCCTCGTAACTGTCGGCACCTAAGCTACTGCAGTAAATCCACTCGCCCGGCAGGGTGACTTTGAGTTTGCATGCAAAGTGCTCTGCCTTTACAGCCCTCAGCTTTCTTCCACAAATTTAACCAATTACCCTACTCTTCAAAAAAACGAAAAAGTACCGGGCCAGCCTCTAATCCATCCTGAACACCAGAGTGGTCACAAAAATTAACTCTTCATGATATACATGAAATCTCCTAATGCCAATAAAAAAACAACGTCTCCACGCAGAGGACTCTTGAAGACTGATAGAAAAAGAGCAGACATCAGGCCGATCTGCATACCAAGCTTCAGCATACTGGTACTACTCTCGCGATTGAACTGAACAACGACAGGAGCAACACAAAGCAGCAGATAAAAAAACAGGCAGAGCGAAAACGCCCTGCCTGTTGATATCCATGCTATTTGCAGTGGGGTGTCTAGATTACCGCCCTGTCTATTGATCCAGCTTTTTCTTCCCCTCAACCAGTTGGTCAACCACCGACGGATCCGCAAGCGTTGATGTGTCGCCAAAATCTGCAAAATCATTGGCAGCGATCTTGCGTAGGATACGACGCATGATTTTTCCGGACCGAGTTTTGGGAAGCCCGGGAGCCCACTGAATCGCCTCAGGAGTTGCGATCGGACCTATTTCCTTACGCACATGAGTTCGTAACTCAGCGAGAAGCTCATCAGTCTCTTCAGCCCAACTCATCAAAGTAACATAGGCAAAAATAGCCTGCCCTTTAATGGGATGCGGCATACCTACTGCAGCTGCTTCAGCAACAGCCTCATGGGACACCAAGGCGGATTCGATTTCGGCTGTCCCCAAACGATGTCCGCTGACATTAATGACATCATCAAGACGACCCATTATCCAAAAATACCCATCCTCATCACGCCGGGCACCGTCCTCTGGATCGTAAATGCCTTCATAGCGGCTAAAATATGTTTTCTTGTATCGCTCCGGATCCCCAAATACCCCCCTGAGCATCCCTGGCCACGGCCTGCGAATGACAAGATGCCCGCCTTCATTGGGGCCGGCCTCATTCCCTTCTTCATTGAGAATAGCGGCATCAATGCCGGGAAGGGGGTAACTTGCAGATCCTGGCTTCAACGGTGTCGCATAGGGAAGCGGTGAAATCATAATTCCACCGGTTTCTGTTTGCCACCATGTATCCACAATGGGAAGTTGCTCTTTTCCCACATTCACGTAATACCACATCCAGGCTTCAGGATTGATCGGCTCTCCCACAGAACCGAGAACGCGCAGACTGGACATATCATGGCGTTGCGTATGTTCTTCGCCTTCACGCATCAGTGCACGAATAGCTGTCGGTGCCGTATAAAATATGCTGACTTTGAATTTTTCAACAATTTTCCAGAACCTGTCAGGAGCCGGATAATTAGGTACACCCTCGAACATCACAGTGGTTGCGCCCAAACCAAGTGGTCCATAGAGAATATAACTGTGACCGGTAATCCACCCAATATCTGCCGTACACCAGTAAACATCGTCATCCTTGAGATCAAACACCCATTGACACGTATGCATGGCATATGTCAGATACCCACCCGTAGTATGCACCACGCCTTTCGGCTTTCCGGTGGAGCCTGAAGTGTAAAGGATAAAGAGCAGATCTTCACTGTCCATAGGTTCGGGAGCGCATTCTGTCGTAATATCATCGGCAGCGACTTCTTCATGCCACCAGGTATCGCGGCCATCCTGCATCTCAATGGCAGTGTTTCCACGATTGACAACAATGCAACTTTCCACACTAACGCACTCCTGGAGTGCTTCATCAGCATTTGCCTTCAGAGGAATGGCCTTGCCAGCCCGCAGTACGGCATCTGCTGTAATCAACACCTTCGCCTCACAATCCTGGATACGACTCTGCAGGGCAACGGCAGAAAAACCTGCGAAGACAACCGAATGTACAGCCCCCAGTCTTGTACAGGCGAGCAAGGCGATGGCCAACTCAGGAACCATCGGCAAATAAATAGCGACCCGGTCACCCTTCTTAACGCCTTTCTTTTTTAATACATTGGCAAAGCGACAAACCTCGGAATGCAGCATCTGATAGGTATATACCTTGACATCTTCCTCTGGTTCTCCTTGCCAGATTATGGCAGCTTTGTTCCGCCTGCCATCGGTTAAGTGACGATCGAGACAGTTGGCTGACACATTGAGCTTTCCACCTTTGAACCACTGCACTTCCGGCACTGTCAGGTCGGCTTCTACAACTGCATCCCATTTTTTATCCCAAGTGACTAGCTCTTCTGCCCTCTCTGCCCAAAAAACCTCGGGATCATCCATGGATCTCTTATACGCTTTACGATAATCATCCAAAGACTTGACCCAAGCCTGCTCACGCCCCTTCTGAGGCGGATCAAACGTTTTCCCTTCACTTAACAAACTTGTGATTTTGTCTTCCTGCGCGCTCATATGTCCCTCAATTGAAGCTTTGGGTGAAACGTTCTTCCTTTCAATGGTCTACTGAAAGAAAAACTGACGGAATGGCCCTGTTTATCTGTCGCACTCTCGATTTCTGCCGGCCAATGAAGAAAGAAAATCGAACGTTATCAGGAACCTCCCTTTCCTGATAAGATTATACGAGTAATCTTCAAAGCCTGTTTTGTCAAGCGCTATGAAGAGGTTGCGGTTCCCATTCCAGGCCGAAAATCCTTATATGCGACCCCATTGCAAAAGCTCTGCGATTACAAAACCAGGCAACTAAACATACTGTTTTATCTAACAGTTAACTCAATAATCCGGAAAAAGACTGCACCTGTCACAGGCCTGCAGAGGTACACATGTTGGACCATCATTTTTTTTTATTTTTTCACCAGATTCACATCAGATTTGCTTATGCAAAACTTTTCTAGACTCCTGCAAAATAAACTCCGCAACAGAATTCTACCTCCAATCTGAACCATCATTCATCCCTCCCTTCCCTAAGCATTCCTTCTCATACTTGACACCTGCTCCAGGCTGATGGATAATTTTATACAAACCAGTGCATTTCAATAAATACCTGTCCAAAAAGCAACTCCCTTGAGGAACCACTTCCAATCGGTAAAGGGTGAAGACGTACCATCCCTGGAGAGAAAGGAAATTTGTCGTCGGCCCGACAGGCGAGGTAAACGAGGAACACTGTGACTTTTTCACTCAAACTCATCACGCTGGCGATCACCCGCCCCAAAATGGTCCTTGGCCTGGGGATGATATTTCTCATCGCCTGCAGCGCGGCATGTATCACCATAAGCTCCTCTGTACTTTCCTATCGCCTGGCTCAAGGCTTTCCGTTTTCTAGTATTGAGAACAAAACTGAATTTGACCACACCTCGCAGGACAACCTGATAATTGCGCTGAGAGCCCCAGGTAAGCCGAATGGTGTTTTTACAGAAGAAACATTACACAAGGCATACCAGTACTGCAGTGCATTCAAACATTTCTCTGGTACAGACAAGGAGCACCCAGCCTTTATTGCTACAGATTTCCTTGGCCTGTGCAATGTGGACATGGTGTCTGAAGAAAATCTGGGGAGCGCTCAACTGACCCCGCTCATGTCTGATAATTTCATTTATGATTCTCAAAATATTGACAGCCTCATAGAGCGCACAGAACAACACCTGTTCTTCAACGATCTCCTTATCTCCCGCGGACGCCAGTCAACAGCTTTGTACCTGCCCCTCCGCTCACCGGGGGTAACGGGTGAACTCATATCTATCAGCGAAGATCTGATCGAACAGCTTAAGCTTCCCCGCAATCATGTGCACTATGGAGGACTGAGCTTATTGCGTGAAACGTTTTTCCGGGATGGCTACTGGAAGGGAATCCTCCTGTCTCTTATATCCTGTGTGCTTGTCTACACCACGATTTCCATTTCCCTGAAAAAAGCCACCCATGGCCTTGTGGCTTTGTTCCCTATTGTCAACGCCGTCATGTTTGTCCTTGTCGCGCAGCTTGCCACCGGTCTCAGGCCAGACATCTTCATATTCACCTCGCCTGGCATCATCGCAATATACACGTTGCTAAGCGGGCTCTTTATTTTTCATAAAATCAATAATAACGCGAAATGGACACAGAAAGAACCTGAATATATTGTTGAACTCCTTGAACCGTACCTCGGCAACTGGTTTAAACTCATGTGTTGCTTATTTACAGGTTGCCTGGTCATGCTTCCCTATACCTCTACACCGCTATTCCATGCAGGTGCAGTTCTGGCGTCCGGCATCGTTGTTTCATGGTTTATGGTACTCCTGCTCATTCCCGCCGGCCTGGTTTTCTTCGGGCCGACGAAAAGAAAGTCAAAACTGGCGGCATCATATCTCTTACCTCCTGAGACTCCAGAAAAAACCTTTGATTTCCCTCACCTCGCCTATAGTATCACCAAAGCCCCCCTGGCTTTCATTGCTGCAGTATGTGTCGTTACCTTCACCTGCGCTCTCGGCGTTTCTCTCCTTCAACAATCCCCCCCTCTTGTTTCCTTATACAGCCAGGATCATCCGTTGCATCGTTCTGAACAATTGCTCAATAAGAATTTTACAGGCACGTATCAACTTTTTTTGAGAATAAAATCACCAGACAGAGACACACCACTGGAACATATAGCCTTGCAATTGAAGGATAACCTTTTCAGGCCACTTGCCGCAGGTGTTGACACGCGCACCGTTATCATGCACCAAATAGACGAAGCGCTTTCAGCCAGCACAAGTGCAGCTGAATTCCACGACACTCTTGCCCACAAGTGGCAACAAGAACTACTCAATATCCCGGAAGATGACGCACTTTCCCAGGATCTGTGGTCCATCGCCCTTGACAGCCTCTCCAGCATCACCCACGCATCGGCACCATTCGCCCACCCAGACATTCTCCGCTACCTTGATCAATTTTCTCTTTTCCTGCGAAATAAAGGAGTTGCCAGCAAGGTCTTTTCCATAGTGGATATGACCAAGATGATGCACCAGGAACTTTACGAAGGTGCACAACAACACTACACCATCCCCACAACAACCAACGGTATTCTGCAGACATGGCGCCAATACCAAAAGGGACGGCACCCTGAATTCTTCAACCGCTTTATCAACAGTTCGTACAGCACAGTCGACATACTCCTGCTACTTGAAGACGCTTCACCGGTTGTCCTTCACAAAACCGAACGGACAGCATTGGAATACTTTGAAACAGAACCGCCGCCTATACCTCTTGAGACGAGCTGGCGAGGACCGCTCCATGCCCACACGGAGTGGAACGAACGACTCAACCTCTCTATTCTGGCGCGATGGGGTATATTCCTCATAGTCACATCCACCCTGCTTTCGCTCAGCACACGATCAATTACCACCGGGACAGCCCTATGCGCGACAGGCATTGGCAACCTGCTCATCACCCTTGGCATAATGGGATTCGGCAGCCTGCACTTAAGCCCCTGCTCGTCCATGTTTCTGGGGCTGGCAGTATACACCTCCAGCATGGCGACCTGGCAAATCCTCTATACCCTGAACAGGTATATGGAAAAAGGCGACACCTACCGCACAGCGCTACCAGATGCCATTGAACACAATTCCGTACCGCTACTCCTTGGATTCGGCTGCGTCATTGCCGGTACCCTTCCATTCCTGTTCACCCAGTTCACTCTTTTCAGCACAGGCGGCAGCATAGCTATTGCTGCAACTGGCGCCGCATTACTGACATCACTGTTACTTTTGCCCAGTATTTGCTGGTTGTTTTATACAGAAGCTAAAATAGAAATCTCGCCTGCACTTTCCCTCAACAAAGGTAAAGCTAAAACACCAGAGCCAGATACTGCAGCAGGAGGAGATATATCTTTCCAGGACGGGACATCAGAAAATACCCCTCTCCAGGAAGACGAAGAGTCCAAGGAGAATACACTGAAAATTTAAACAGCGCGAGATTACTATACCGCCGGGAAATATTGCTGAAAGAAGCTTTCTTTTGTACGCTATCTGCCCACGGCAGCCATATCGTACAAACAGAGCACGACAAGAAGGGAGGGAAAATTCGGTAAGGGCACCGTTGACCGGTCATGTAACACCAAGGATCACTCCCCCATCTTGCATATAGGCAAAAACATCTTTGAGATGGAAACTATTTGCAAAAAAAACAAATTTTTTCTCGTGTAAAGCAGAGATCATACTTATAACCTATCAGGAGTAAATTTCTCATGATTATTAACGATTGGATTCATGTTGCAGCTGGCTTTTTTATTCTCATAAGCGTTACTCTGGGGGCTGACTTCAGCGGCAACCCTTTTTTCATGAGTAAATACTGGCTACTGTTTACAGCCTTTGTTGGACTCAACCTCTTCCAGTTCGGCTGGACGAAATTCTGTCCACTGGGCCTTATCCTTAAAAAACTTGGAGTACCTGAATCCAGATAAAAACAGGAACAGTTATGACCGTACATGAAATGTATGACCTTGTTATTGTCGGGGGCGGCCCAGGAGGTATGACAGCGGGAATCTACGCCAAACGCGCCGCTTTAAAAACCATACTCATCGAAAAAGGCTTTCCCGGTGGTCAAATGGCCGCCACAGATGTGGTGGAGAACTGGCCTGGAATCGAGAACATCACTGGCCAGGAACTGGCGGACAATTTTTTACATCACGTCAAATCCTATGATCTTCCAATCCTGCAGGAAGAAGTGGAATCCGTAATTCCCGGTATAAATCACCATACCGTCCGCTTAACCAATGGCGATGAGTACCCCTGCCAGAGCGTCATCATTGCAGTAGGGGGTAGCCCAAAGAAATTGAACATCCCGGGAGAAAATGAATATTACGGCAAAGGAGTATCGTACTGCGCTGTCTGCGATGGATTTTTCTTTCGAAACAAAACGGTTGTTGTCATAGGAGGAGGAGACTCTGCCACCGAAGAATCGCTCTATCTGGCAAAAATAGCAAAAAAAGTCTACCTGGTTCATCGACGAGATACCCTGCGGGCTGGCATGATCCTCCAGGAACGCGTAAAAGCTGACCCCAAAATTGAAATAATCTGGAACACTGTACCCATTGAAATCAAAGCAGACGAGCAGGGAGTAAACGAGATTCTCTTCGAGAACACCCTCAACCATGAGCAGAGCAGCATCCAAGCCGATGGCATATTTATTTTCATTGGGTTTAATCCAAACAATCAACTCATACCAGCAGGAACGCCGATGAATGCGGACGGATATGTGGTTACAGATTGTAAAGGAGAAACAACAAATCCGGGTATCTTTGTCATAGGCGATCTCAGACAGAAGTACGCCAAGCAAATTGTTGTAGCTGCCGGCGAAGGAGCAACCGCAGCCCTTGCAGCAGCACATTACATTGATTCAAAGCAGGAAACCCTTTAACATCCTGGCCGGATTTCCCACAAGCAGATTTTGCAGAAGATTTGAGGAACTGACATGCAACCGTGGCGAACCGCCGCACATGTTCGGTACCATAACAGGCCCTGTAAAATCTGCTCGCCCTCCGGGAGATCTTTTTCAACTTCCTTCATACACAAACTGTTTTTCAGACACTCCCACGCCCCCATCTTCCATCTCCCTTTTTAGCCCTCCACATCACCCCGCAAGCATCACCTGATCTTTTCACTATAAAAACAACATGCGCCACCCCATACTCACTTTTTTGTAAACACAGCTCCATATTATTAACAATTATGAAACTTATTGTTCATTCTTCATGCCACACCCTTTCACTTTTGTAGAAAAAAAATCACACAAAAACAACCTTCCACGCCTCACATGTCGCTGAAAAAGCAATAATGGCACACTCTCTGCACATAACCACTCACAGGAGAAGACCGATAACTTCGATTAACTCCAGTATTTGTAACTGCTTGCAGGTGCCTGATATTTACGCAAGCAGATTGGTGCAGCGTATTTGGTCATACATAAGCCTGGCTGATAGCGGATGGATTGGGTGCGCCGTGAGCACTTACCTCTACACAACACCGATAGAACAGAATCATCCCCCTTATTCTTCAAACACAGACTCACAGGAGAGACTAATGAAAAACCAACTTTTTGCCCTTCCCCTGGCCTGCGGTTTACTCGCCGGAAGCCTACTAACTTCCGGCGCACAAGCCGCCGACACTATCAAGGTGGGCGTTCTGCACTCTTTGTCAGGGACCATGGCAATCAGCGAGACCACCTTGAAAGACACCATGCTGATGCTGATCGAAGAGCAGAACAAAAAAGGCGGAGTCCTGGGAAAAAAGCTTGAAGCGGTTGTTGTGGATCCGGCTTCAAACTGGCCACTATTTGCTGAAAAAGCCCGTGAACTGATAGAAAAAGAAAAAGTTGCAGCCACATTTGGCTGCTGGACGTCAGTTTCTAGAAAATCCGTATTACCTGTTTTTGAAGAACTTAACAGCCTCCTCTTCTATCCTGTTCAGTATGAGGGTGAAGAATCGTCATTGAATGTCTTTTACACTGGCGCTGCGCCGAATCAACAGGCCGTTCCCGCTGTGGACTACCTCATGAACGATCTGGGCGTTGAGCGCTGGGTTCTTGCGGGAACCGACTATGTTTACCCGCGGACAACCAATAAAATTCTGGAGGCATATCTGAAATCAAAAGGTGTACCCCAGGAAGATATCATGATCAATTACACCCCCTTTGGACACTCAGACTGGCAGTCTATAGTGGCAGATATTAAAAAATTCGGTTCAGCTGGCAAAAAGACCGCCGTGGTATCGACAATAAACGGGGATGCCAATGTACCTTTCTACAAGGAATTGGGTAACCAGGGTATTACAGCAGACAACATTCCAGTTGTAGCCTTCTCAGTTGGTGAAGAAGAACTCTCAGGTATTGACACCAAACCACTGGTCGGACATCTTGCTGCTTGGAATTACTTCATGAGCGTAGATAGCGACGCAAACATGGATTTTATTGAAGCCTGGCACAGTTTTATAAAAAATGAAAAACGCGTCACCAACGATCCCATGGAAGCACACTTCATCGGCTTCAACATGTGGGTTAAAGCAGTGGAAAAAGCAGGCACCACAGATCCCAAGGCGGTCCAGGAGGCCATTATTGGCGTAACTGTTCCCAACCTTTCCGGCGGTTATTCCGCAATGATGCCCAATCACCATATAACCAAGCCTGTACTTATCGGAGAAATTCAGGAAAACGGTCAATTTGATGTGGTCTGGGAAACCCCGGGACTGGTTGTGGGTGATGCATGGTCTGATTACCTGGAAGGCTCTAAAGATCTCATTTCAGATTGGAGAGCGCCTCTTTCCTGCGGAAATTACAATGTTGTAACCAAAACCTGCGCAGGCAACAAAGAGTAACCTCCCCGCACTCCCTGACGTAACATCAGGGAGTGCTCACACTCTCTTCAACGTACATAGAACCATGGGACAACACCATTACCGTGCTCTTCTGAGCCTGGTTACTCTACCATTTTTACTCCTCGTGTGTTTTTTCCCTGCTGTTGCTGCCCAGACTGCGACCCAGGAATCATTTGAGCAAGGGATACACCTTCTGAAAAGCAGAAAATTCCAGGAAAAAAACCGAGCTGTCGAGCTTATCACAGATAGCGGAGACCCCCGCAGTATGGATGTGCTGCAAGATCTTCTTGCCGGCAAACTTTTCCTGCTCAGGACAGACCAGACCGTGGTGCAAGTCAAATCGGCAAAGGGAGGTTACGCTGTTACAGGAGTTCTCCAGCAACAGGATCTGGGAACTCTGCAAACAAGACAGCTTAAAAAAATCACCATCAACAATGCGCTACGCGGTGCCCTTAAATCAGGCATTGCCAAAATCAATCTTCAACATCCCGATCCAGGTGTCAGGGCCAATGCTGTAGAAAGTATGCTGGAAGAAATCACTGCCGATTCAGTGCAAATGCTCGAAGAGCTCAAAACCAAGGAACAGAATAAAGCTGTTCGCAGAGAACTTGAAACGGCAATCGCAATTTCCTGGCTGAAAGGTAACGACGAGGCCCAAAAACTTAAAGCTCTGGACACGCTTTCCGGCAGCCTGACACCGGTTGTTCGTAATGAACTGAAAAAAATCACCACCCAGGAAAACAGTGAGGCGGTCCAAAAAAAGGCTTTGCAGGCACTTCATACAATAGAAGCCAAAGTCAAATGGTATGCAAAATTAGAAACCCTGTTCTTTGGATTGAGCCTGGGGTCAGTTCTGGTTCTCGCAGCCATTGGCCTGGCCATCACTTTCGGAGTAATTGGCGTTATCAACATGGCCCATGGCGAACTGATCATGATCGGGGCATACACAACGTATGTACTGCAGCAATGCATGCCAGACCATATAGGGCTATCGCTGGCCCTGGCCATTCCTGCAGCTTTTTGCGTATCCGGCCTGGTGGGAGTGATTATTGAAAGGTCAGTTATTCGTTTTCTTTACGGGCGTCCCCTGGAAACCCTGTTGGCAACTTTCGGCATCAGTCTTATCCTGCAGCAGACTGTGCGCTCTATTTTCTCCCCCCTTAACCGCTCTGTCATAACCCCTGAATGGATGACCGGTTCTCTGGCCATCAACCCAGTGCTTTCGCTGACAACCAACAGGGTAACTGTATTCATTTTTGCCATGCTCGTTTTTACAACGCTCTACATCCTGTTGAAAAAGAGCTCACTGGGACTGCAGGTACGTGCTGTCTCACAAAATCGTGCTATGGCACGCTCCATGGGAATACATGCAGCAAAAGTCGATGCTCTCACCTTTGGGCTTGGGTCAGGTATTGCTGGTATCGCCGGAGTTGCTCTCTCCCAACTTACCAACGTGGGACCTAATCTCGGACAATCCTATATTATCGACTCGTTTATGGTGGTTGTATTCGGAGGCGTCGGCAACCTTTGGGGAACCATGCTTGGCGGCCTATCACTGGGCATTGCCAATAAAGTCCTTGAACCCTGGAGCGGAGCAGTTCTTGCCAAAATACTTATCCTGGTATTGATCATCCTCTTTATCCAGAAACGTCCCCAGGGACTCTTTCCTCAAAAAGGACGCGCTGCGGAGTAATTTCATGATCTCATTATTCGCTTCCCTTCGGGGAGATAGAGCAGGCATCATTCTGCTTATTCTACTTTTACTGGCCACGGTGGCAGTGCCTGTCTGCAACCTCGTCGTTCCGGAAAACAGCCCGGTACACATCTCGACCTTTACCATGGCTCTATTGGGGAAATATCTTTGCTATGCCCTGTTAGCCATTTCCGTAGACCTCGTCTGGGGATATCTGGGTATACTCAGCCTGGGGCATGGGGCTTTTTTTGCTCTCGGTGGCTATGCCATGGGGATGTACCTGATGCGCCAGATCGGGGATAGGGGTGTTTACGGAAACCCTCTGCTTCCGGACTTCATGGTATTTCTCAACTGGAAAGATCTTCCCTGGTTCTGGCATGGGTTTGACATGTTCTGGTTTACCCTGCTCATGGTCCTGATTGTCCCTGCCCTCCTCGCCATAGTCGTTGGATGGTTTGCCTTTCGATCAAGAGTGACAGGCGTATACCTGTCCATTATCACCCAGGCTATGACCTATGCACTGATGCTTGCCTTTTTCAGAAATGAAATGGGCTTTGGCGGCAACAACGGACTCACTGATTTCAAAGATTTACTTGGATTTTCACTGCAATCCGACTCCACCCGTGCAGGCCTGTTTATTGCTTCTGCTCTGGCCCTTGCCTTTGGGTATATCTCCTGCCGATATATCACACGCAGCCGTCTTGGCCAGGCAGCATTGGCCATCCGAGATCAGGAAGCACGCCTGCGTTTTATCGGTTATCGTGTTGAAAATATCAAATTATGGATATTTACCTTTTCCGCCATGCTCGCCGGACTTGCCGGAGCTCTTTACGTCCCTCAGGTCGGAATCATAAATCCAACCGAATTTTCCCCGCTCAACTCCATTGAGATGGTAGTCTGGGTGGCGGTAGGTGGTCGTGCGACCCTTTATGGAGCAGCAGTGGGTGCCTTGCTGGTTAATTATGCCAAAAGTTTTCTTACAGTCACCTTTCCGGATGCCTGGCTTTTCGGACTTGGAGCCATTTTTGTATTGGTTACACTGTTTCTTCCCAAAGGTGTTGCCGGATTATTTAAAAAGCAGGAGGCTCACCGATGATCAGCAGTAGCTCCCTTCGTTCACTGCTCAACAGAGAGGAAGTTTTTCCCTTTCTCGTTCCGGACATTCCCCCTGAGCTTGATTTAAGCCATGGAGTTATTCTGTACCTGGAAGGGATAAGTGTCAGTTTTGATGGATTCAAGGCCATCAATGACCTGAACCTGTACATTGATGATGGCGAATTACGTTGCATAATAGGCCCCAACGGTGCCGGAAAAACAACCATGATGGATATCATCACCGGTAAAACACGCCCAGACATCGGGTCTGCCTGGTTTGGGCAGGGAATAAACCTCCTTAAACTGGATGAACCTGAAATTGCTGCCAAAGGTATTGGTCGAAAATTCCAAAAGCCTACTGTTTTTGAAGAGCATACAGTCCATACCAACCTTGAGCTGGCCATGGCCGGAGACAAATCGGTATGGAAAACCCTGAAGGCAAAACTTTCAAGCGAGCAGAAAGACTCGATTTATGAAGTCGCAACCCTTATTGGACTCAAAGAACAAATCAGGACAAGGGCAGGTTCCCTTTCCCATGGCCAGAAACAGTGGCTTGAAATTGGCATGCTTCTCATGCAGAGCCCCAAACTGCTGCTCATCGACGAACCGGTGGCAGGTATGACCCAACAGGAAATGGAACGAACAGCAGAGTTGCTTACCACTTTAAGCGGCCAACATTCGGTTATCGTTGTGGAGCATGACATGGATTTCGTCCGTTCCATCGCCCGCAAAGTGTCTGTACTCCACCAGGGATCCATCCTGGCGGAAGGAACCATGGATGAAGTACAGAACAATCAACAGGTTGTGGAAGTGTATCTTGGAGAATAGCATGTTACAGATCGAACAACTCAATCAGTACTATGGAGAAAGCCACACCCTCTGGGATATTGAGCTTCAGGTACCTGCAGGTCAGTGCACGGCACTGATGGGACGCAACGGTGTGGGAAAAACCACCCTGCTTTCCTGTATTATGGGACATCAAGCCATTGCATCAGGCAGCATACTCCTGCAAGATCAGCCGCTACATAAACTTGCAGTTGAAAAACGTGCTGCACTTGGAGTAGGATATGTCCCCCAGGGACGACAAATTTTTCCACTACTCACGGTCCGGGAAAACCTGGAAATAGGTTTAAAAAGCGGACGAAAAAAACAACAGGCCATTCCTGAGTTGATCTTTGAACTCTTTCCTGTATTGCATGAAATGCTGAACAGGAGAGGTGGGGATCTTTCCGGTGGACAACAGCAGCAACTTGCCATTGGCAGAGCCCTGGTCCTTGATCCTCAATTGCTTATACTTGATGAACCCACCGAGGGCATCCAACCGAATATTGTCCAGGAAATCGGTGATATCATCCAAAGACTTAAAAGTGAACTGGGCATGACCATCCTGCTGGTAGAACAAAAGTTAAAATTTGTCAGGGCCATTGCCGACCGATTTGCCATACTGGACCGTGGGCGCGCCATGGCTTCCGGAGACATCGACACACTGAACGAAAACCTGATCCGCGAATATCTTACAGTTTAATGGGCACAGCCAAACAACAGCACAGTGAGGGCTGGCGGGCTTCTTTGAACCTCGCTTTTGAACATAGAGGTAACACCACTGTCCTTGCGGAAAACAGGCATCAGGGCCCGCTCATGGTACAACGCCCTCTTTACCCGGAACAAAAGGTATGCCACGTCTGTATCCTCCACCCGCCAGGTGGAGTGGTTGGCGGTGATGCATTACATATCGAAACCTCTTCCGAACCGCACAGCCACGCACTGATAACCACTCCGGGTGCGACAAAATTTTATCGTTCAAACGGGCTTACAGCACACCAGAACACCCAGCTTTCCATAAACGGGGGAAACCTGGAATGGTTTCCACAGGATACCATACTTTTCCCAGGAGCCCATGCACGAATACAAACCAGGGTAGACCTGGAACAGGAAGGACAATTCATGGGCTGGGAAGTTGTAAGCCTTGGCCTTCCCACCCAGAACAGAGCGTTTGACCACGGAAGCCTGACCAACTCATTTTGCCTGTACAGAAATAACGCCCCTGTCTTCATCGATCGACTGCAGATCGAAACAGCAGATCAGTTAAACAGCCTGACAGGTTTACACGGTTATCCGGTAAACGGGCTTTTTCTGGCAACCAACGCAAATCAGTCTCTGGTTCATAAAGCCAGGGAGTCCCTCCCCCTCCTTAACGGTGCCATGATATCTGTAACCCTGGCCGGCGAAATTCTGGTGGCAAGATACCTGGGATTCTCAACCTTTGAAGCCAGGACTATTTTTCAACATATCTGGACCAGCCTGAGGCCGGCCCTTTTTAACTGTGAAGCCTGTCCGCCAAGAATCTGGACGACATAATGCAACCACTGCAAGGATACTACTTATGGAACTGACACCAAGAGAAAAGGATAAGCTCCTGCTATTTACAGCTGCGCTTCTGGCTGAACGCCGTAAAGAAAAAGGCCTTAAACTCAACTATCCCGAGGCTGTCGCGTATATCAGTGGAGCTATACTGGAAGGAGCCAGAGAAGGCAAGACCGTGGCAGAACTCATGGCCTATGGCCGGACCCTTTTGACCAGGGATGATGTCATGGATGGAATAGCTGAGATGGTTGAAGAAGTGCAGGTTGAAGCTACTTTTCCAGATGGAACCAAGCTCGTTACGGTCCATACCCCCATAGTCTGAATGATAAGGAGCAGCTGATGATACCAGGAGAGATACGTACGGCTGAAGGTGAAATCGAACTGAACCAGGGACGAAGCACTGTGAGCATAACCGTGGAAAACAACGGAGATCGTCCCATACAGGTCGGATCCCACTACCATTTTTATGAAACCAATCCAGCTCTGCAGTTTGACAGAGAAAAAAGCAAAGGGTTTCGTTTAAATATTGCTGCTGGAACCGCAGTTCGATTTGAACCCGGACAGCAGAGACAGGTTGAGTTGGTTGCCTTTGCAGGTGAACGGAAAATCTATGGTTTTAATGCTCAGGTTATGGGCAAGGTGGAGGACTGATTATGGTACGGATTTCAAGAAAGGCATATGCGGAAATGTTCGGCCCCACCACCGGCGACAGAGTGCGCCTGGCTGATACTGAACTGTGGCTGGAAGTGGAAGAAGACCGTACCATATACGGCGATGAGGTAAAATTCGGCGGTGGCAAGGTTATCCGAGATGGAATGGGACAAAGCCAGAAATGCGGGGCTCAAGTAGCTGATACTGTCATTACCAATGCACTCATCGTTGACCATTGGGGAATAATCAAAGCTGACATCGGTATCAAAAATGGCCGTATCAGTGGTATAGGCAAAGCAGGCAATCCAGACATTCAGCCAGGAGTTGACATTATTATCGGTCCTGGAACTGAAGCCATTGCCGGAGAAGGCTCCATTGTCACTGCTGGTGGAATCGATGCACATATCCATTTCATCTGTCCCCAACAGATTGAAGAAGCTCTGACCAGTGGTGTAACCACCATGATTGGAGGGGGAACAGGTCCAGCCACCGGAACAAATGCGACAACATGCACGCCAGGGCCATGGAACATTCACCGAATGCTTCAGGCTGCCGATGTGTTTCCCATGAATCTGGGTTTTCTTGGTAAAGGGAATGCCAGCCTGCCAGAGGCCCTGGAAGAACAGGTTCTTGCAGGAGCCATGGGGCTAAAACTTCATGAAGATTGGGGCACAACCCCTGCCTCCATAGACAACTGCCTCACTGTGGCGGATAAGATGGATATTCAGGTGGCAATTCATACTGACACGTTGAATGAATCCGGATTTGTGGAACAGACCATGGCTGCATTCAAGGATAGAACCATTCACACCTATCACACAGAGGGTGCAGGTGGAGGCCATGCGCCTGATATCATACGTGCATGTGGTAAAGCCAACGTACTGCCTTCATCGACAAATCCGACCAGGCCATACACCATCAATACCATAGACGAGCACCTGGACATGCTCATGGTCTGCCATCACCTTGATCCCAAAATTGCCGAAGACGTGGCTTTTGCTGAATCCCGTATCAGAAGGGAAACCATTGCTGCTGAAGACATTCTCCATGATATGGGAGGATTCTCCATGATTGCCTCAGATTCCCAGGCAATGGGAAGAGTCGGTGAGGTAATTATCCGCACCTGGCAAACCGCTCACAAGATGAAGGTGCAGCGTGGAAGCCTGCCTGAGGATCCGATGGAGAACGATAACTTTCGAATTAAACGATATATTGCCAAATACACCATTAACCCTGCTATTTCCCATGGAATTGCCCATGAAGTGGGTTCCATCGAGGTAGGGAAACTTGCTGACCTGGTCGTGTGGAAACCCATGCATTTTGGCGTGAAACCAAGCCTTATTCTGAAAGGCGGTATGATTGCATCCGCACCCATGGGCGATGCCAACGCATCTATTCCTTCTCCGCAACCCGTGCACTATCGCCCAATGTTCGGCAGTTATGGGCAGGCTGCCAAAGCCACCAGTATGACGTTTCTTTCCAAAGCTGCCCTGGAATCTGGAATAGGTTCGTCTCTTGGACTGCAATCGATTTTAGCTGCATGTTCAAAGTGTCGTTCAATCGGTAAAAAGGATATGATCCACAACAGCTACCAGCCGCTTATTGAAGTTGATCCTCAGACCTATGAAGTTCGCGCCGATGGCCAGCTTCTGTTATGTGAACCCGCCAAGGTACTCCCCATGGCACAACGCTATTTCCTCTTTTAATCATGCTTACCTTTACGACAAAAACCACCCCCGCGTCAGCCCCCTGGACAACGCTCACTCTCCCCTGGGATCTGCGGTTGAAAAGTCGAATCAAAGTCACCCTGGACAACGGTGTAGAAGCCGGGATCATCCTTCCCAGAGGAACCGTACTCAGAGGGGGGGATGTGCTTCAGGCAGAGGATACCATCATTGCAGTCATTGCCGCACCTGAACTAATCTCAATCGTTCGCTGCGAGGACCCGCTGCTCTTTGCCAGGATCTGTTATCATCTTGGAAACAGACATGTGCCCCTGCAAATTGACCAGGGAGAAGCAAGATATCAACATGATCATGTCTTAGATGACATGGTAAAAGGCTTGGGAGCTGAAGTGTTTTCAGACTCCCTTCCTTTTGAGCCCGAACATGGAGCATATGGATCACACGCCGAACACGGACACCACCATGCCCATTAATCCGGCAGCACATGTAGCTCTTCTCCAACTTGTCAGTCCATCTCTGCCAACAGGTGCTTTCAGTTATTCCCAGGGGCTGGAATGGGCCATTGAACAAGACTGGGTTCATGACAGCACATCCCTTGCAACCTGGCTCAAAGAATCATTGCATGGCCCTCTTGCGAAGGTCGACTTGCCCATCCTCATGCGAATGGCTGAAGCATACCATAAAAGAGATTCCGCAGCCCTGTCACATTGGTGCAAAACGCTGCTTGCCTGCAGAGAAACCTTTGAACTACGTGAGGAAGAAATAAACAGGGGGAAAGCGATGTGCTCACTTCTCAAGGGACTTGACCTGCTGCCAGAGTGGGTTGAACCATCCTTGCTTGAACAAAGCCAACTGGCAGGCTTCGTCTGTGCTACTGTAAGCTGGCAGGTAGACATTGAAACGGCAGCAACAGGATACTGCTGGAGTTGGCTGGAAAATCAAGTCCTTGCCGGGATAAAAACCATCCCGCTTGGCCAAACCGAGGGACAGCGCATCCTCATGAAGCTACGTACACATATTGCGCCTGTCGTAAAAAGTGCAATACAAATACAAGACGAACAAATTGGCAGCTCATCGCCTGCATTGGCCATGGCATCCAGTTTGCACGAAACCCAATATACCAGACTTTATCGTTCCTAATTACTCCATGACACACACAAAACACACTCTGCGAGTTGGAGTCGGCGGCCCTGTTGGCTCAGGCAAAACAGCTCTCCTTGAACAGCTCTGCAGCCGCCTGTCGATAAAATACCAGCTGGCTGTGGTAACCAATGATATTTACACCAGGGAGGACCAGGAATTCCTCATACGCAGCAAGGTCCTGCCTTCAGAGCGTATCATGGGGGTGGAAACAGGAGGGTGCCCCCATACAGCCATTCGTGAAGATGCATCCATGAATCTGGCAGCTATTGATGAACTGCAAAAACGCTTCCCCCAACTGGATCTCATCCTTGTTGAAAGTGGGGGAGATAACCTGAGCGCGACATTCAGCCCAGAACTGGCAGATTTGACAATATATGTCATTGATGTTGCTGCTGGAGACAAAATTCCGCGTAAAGGCGGCCCAGGCATAACCAGATCCGATTTGCTGGTTATCAATAAGATTGATCTCGCACCCTTCGTGGGTGCATCACTGGATGTGATGGACAAGGATAGCAGGAAGATGCGAAAAGAACGCCCCTTTGTTTTTGCAAATATGAAAACCGGCCAAGGCCTTGAAGAAATCATCACGTTTATTGAACGTGAAGGCATGCTGCCATAACAGGCCCAGAACAATCCAGCTGCACGTGCTACATCATTATGTCTCAGGTCAGTATAAATGAAGCAGAAATATGGGGAATCGACCAATAGTCTCCCGGGCTGAATACCTGCCGAGTCTGCCTAACCCACTCTAATGAAAACAGGGTGATTGCCTCACAAAGACAATCGCCCTGTATGTATCACAGCACCTGAACCACTTACGAAAAACCCAGACTAGGATTCTTGTGTGGGACTGTTTTTTAATTCAGTAATTTTTGCCTCCAACTTGACGATAAGTCCCTGAAAATCTTCTTTTCGCAATATTTCCTGAAACTGTTCCAGATAATTACGAATCAGGCTTACCCCCTCGACAACCACATCATAAATCAACCATTTTCCCTCTCGATCAATCAAAATATACGAGACAGGGATCTGAGTGTCGCCATCAAGGAACAACGTTTTGACCTCAGCCCTTTTTCCACGAATCCTCTGGTCCAAAAACTCTATACGCTGACCCGAATATCTGTCTATCTGTCTCACATATGCATATTTCAATAACTCTGTAAAGGTATCAACAAACTTGGACTTCTCCTGGGCTGACAGTGACCGCCATCGGGACCCCAATACCCGCTTGGACATCTCCTCAAAGTCAAAACCATCGCGGGCAATCTCCATTACTCTATCAACTTTTTCTTCATTACTGTGATGAGCTGAAGAGGAATCAGTTAATATATCAGTGACCTTATCAATCAGAGGACGCAATTGATCTGTCGGGTCCTGGGTGGCAGCACCGACCTGTACAGCAAGGCTCAATGAGCATGGCAAAACAATCATGAGCAAAACAAAGAGTCTTCGCCTCATTTTTATCTCCTCGTTATTACATGCGAACATGCATTTTCCATTATTTTTATCAGCAATATATTGAGAAACTCTGCATATTGTCTGAAAACGATAGTCCAATTATAGCAACAAATGTTCCAAGGGGTACGAAAACCTTTTTTGATGAACATGGACTTCGATTTCAACGCGACCCGAAATTACCCCAAACCGGGCACATGCTTAAATACACAGAAACAGTAAAATACACAAACTGAATACAAATCAGGTCCTTTTTCTCAAACACCAGATTTTCGAAACAACTTGCGATAATTCTACTTTATAGAGACAACGGTTACATAAGTTCTTTCCTGGAAGAAGATTAACTTTTTCCATGGCAACCATTTTATTACAACGGTCGCATCGAACAAGATGACATATTAACGCATCCATCTTCCTTACCACTCTACAGATTCTCCCCCGGATACACACAATCAATCTCCGCGCAAATCCCGGGGTAACGGAAGCTGCACAAGCAAAATCATTGCTTTGGCCACTGCTCGTGCAGCATGTTGATACAATTCTTGGTCAATATATTCCTTTCCTTGCAGCAGGCAGAAAGTATCTTCTGCCGCTGAATAGAAAAATATTTGAGCATGGAGTAAATCCATCCATATATCAGCCTCTTCATCGGTTGCCGATGGCTTAATTCTTTTGAACACGGCACGAGTCGCCAAGATATCCGGCATGAACAACTGCTCAGAAATCCTGGGCATGGCGGATGAAGGGTTAACGACTTCACGCACAAGTATCTTTCGCTCCCATTGTTTTCTTTCCGGCCTGAAATAATCATGAAAGGTGCGAAACACAACCATGCGGATCAATTCTGCCAGGCCTTCGGGAGACTCCATAAGGGCTGAATTTTCCTGTAAAGCATCAGCAAAGCCATTGGTTTTTTTGGCCCCCATAGCTCTCCGGCATGCTTCGATATATAAATTTTCTTTGGTCCCGAAATGGTAATGAATGCTTCCCAGGGTAACGTTGGCCCTCTCAGCAATTGCCCGAGTACTGACCCCATCAAAGCCAAATTCCGCAAATAATTTACCTGCTGTAAGAATCAGCGTCTCTTTCGTGTCCAGTGTACGTTCCTCCCTTATTTACACACCAAAGCCTTTCTGGATCTTAAACTTTCATTTGACCTAGAAATTTAGTCATTTGACCAAAAAATGTCAACAGTATTTTAAAGGCGACAGATCAGACGGTTGCCTATACTGTAATTTGGTCTTTGCCGCTCTCTTACATCTACCCACTCCTATACGCGAGAACAAGCTGATGTGCACAGCTCAATTCATAAAACCATTCTCCCCCAGGTATTATTCCAGATTTATGAAAAAAAAATTCGCTAATCCGTCCTAAAGAAAACTGTATCCACAGCATTAAAAAATACAAAACATTAACTTATTGTTATTATTGCGACAATAAACTGAAAATCAATGGCACGCTGTTTGCTTTAGATAAAAGCACTAAGACGATTATTACTCATTTCAAAAAAGGAGAAGTGAAATGAAAAAGAAAATATTGACGGCTGTAGCAATCGGAGCAATGGGATTGGGGTTGGCACAAAACGCTTCTGCAGCCAGCTATGCTGACGTGGTATTCATGGTCGATCAATCGGGCAGTATGGGTGATGAGTTCGGTTGGATCAGCAACAGCATCAGTACCATTGCCTCATCTATCTCTTCAGCAGGCATTACAGCAAACTACGGAATCGCTGGTTATGAGTACTATGCTGGCACCGAAAGTTCTTCCAATGTTTTCCAAGATCTTACATCAGATATCAGTCTTGTAATTTCAGAGGCAAACGCTGCAGGTTCAAGTTTGTACGGGTATCAGGAAAGAGGCTATCATGCGGCAGAATGGTCCACAAACGGGTTCAACTGGTCAGGCGGTGATTATGCAAAAGTCCTGATTCTGCTTACCGATGAAGAAGGTGATCAATACAGTGGTATCAGTGAGACAGATCTGGGTTCTCTTATGACGACCAGTGGTATATTGCTCAATGTAATCACGTATCAATACTATTTTAATCAATGGGATGATGCTGTTTTCTCCACCACTGATGGGTATCACGGATTATTTGATCTTTCTTACCTGCAAAGTAACCCCACAGCATTCACAGCAGACTTTACCGCTGCAAAACTGACTGAAATTCAGAACTACAACCCAACAGTTCCCGAACCAACCACCATGCTGTTGTTCGGAGCTGGCCTGGCTGGACTCGCTGCAGTAAGCAGAAGAAAAAAATAAACGAGACCTCAAGCCAAATCATTAGCATTTCCTGTTGTAAGTGGGCTTGTATGAACAAGCCCACTCTTTTATATACACTGCTCACTCTCAATTCGATTTCACTGCAGACTATTCATCGCTTACTTCATCGTTTATTTCATCGCTTACAATTACGGGTTTTAGGTCTTTAAGATTTTTCCGCATAAGCGAAATAGATTTTTCTGGTTCAAACAATTCTAACCTGTAAAAGCATGCCGACGTATTCTTAGGTCCCTGTTTTTTCCCGAACTTCACGGGCTATGGCATGCCCGAAAGCAAATGCTTTTCACATCCGGGAGAAAAACAAGAAGAAAAAGTGCTAATCGTATTCCCGCAGCACTGGCAACGCCGAATGAAATCACCTTTTCCGCCAAAATCTCTTAAAAACTCATCAAACCAAGTTTATGGTAACTTGTGAACATCTTCTTCAAGGGCTTGCTCTCCCCCCTGTTTAATCAGCTCTGCAGCGGCACCAGCTTCAACGGCCTGTTTTATCTGATCCGGTGACGGCTGATTCTGCCCGTTCTGGGGGACCTCGACAATAACTTTACGGTGGGCATAATGAATGTCTTTGGCAGCCAGAGCCTCTGTGATTCTACGAAAAGCCTCCCTGCGTATTAAAAACTGCCGCCCCGGTTTCGCGGTAAACTTCACCCGGATAACCATGACTGAGTTGGTAATCTCATACACACCCTGGGACTTGACCGGTAAAATAAAATCCGGACCGAGTTCTTCATCCAGCAGCATGGCCTGGCCGACTCTTTTGATAATCTTACGTACTTTTTCCACATCAGTATCATAGGGAAATTCAAGGTTGAATTTCACCACAATACCACCGCGCATATAGTTGGTTATGGAACCAAGCTCGCTATGGGGAACAATCTGCAACATGCCTCTGTGGTGTCGAAGCATGACGTTACGTAAGGTTATATTTTCCACAGAGCCTTTAACAGTCCCAGCTTCTATGTACTCTCCAACGCGAAAGGCATCATCTAGCAGATAAAAAATCCCAGAGAATACATCACTGACCAGCTTCTGAGCTCCAAACCCTACCGCGAGTCCAATGACGCCAGCACCGGCAAGAAGAGGACCTATATCTATACCTATTGCAGACAAAATTATCATGGTCACCATCACCATGAGACTCATTGCCACCATTTTCCGTATAAGTGGAAGCAGAGTGTAGCTGCGCCCAAAGTTTCTGACATTGCCGAATTCACCGCCATCATCCTCAGGGACGTCTTCCTCTTCCGGCATGGATTCTGCTATTTTGCGTTCAATAAACCGGGAAGTGAAACGCCAGACAAAGAGAGCCAGAGCCAGGGTTACTAAAATATCAAATGCTGCGTCTACAATTGCATATCCATAAGGAAAAGGGTACCCCCACAAACTGAGCAGCCATATAGCCAGGATAAAAAAGATGAAGAGGCGAACTGCCTGTGTAAGGAGACGACGAATGGTATCAATGCGCTCTTCCGGAGGACGATAGTCTTCACCCAGGGCCTTTTTCTTTTTTTCTTCTTCTTCCTGATCCGGTTGTATTTCCAATGCTTCGACAATATTACCGATAACCCAGAACCCCAAGCGATCAATGACTAAAAAAATAGGAACAATCAGTAAACTGATAATTAAGGCTCCGTTATTCCTGATTTCTCCAGAAAAGACAGAATTTATCCACACCAACCAGACGACAAACAGATATAACAGTGCAAGAATATGCCAAAATTGAGCCATCTGCCTGCGAGCCCATGAAATCCCTCCCCCATGCTCACTGATGATCGCCCGGACAACAGTATCTTTGCAAAACACCATGCCCCCGCCAAGAAAAACAATCAACAGGGTCCCAACCAGCACCAACAGCGCTTGATAGCCGGGCCTGATTCCTCCCAGTTCTTTCAAGAAGGTAAACAGCAAGAGCCCAACGGACAGGTACCAGACCAGGAAGCGTAATCCCTTGTAGAGGGATTTGGCCAGATGATCATCAATGGCAAGCATACGAAGATTTGGATGATCAGGAGCACAAAGAAAACGCATTATTAGCGACATGCCTCTGCCAAGTGCAATGGCCAGCAGACACGCCATAAATGCCATGCGGACAGCAGACTGTTCAACGCCAAGAAGAAAAAAGGTACAAAAAGCTGTTAAGGTAAAGATCAGCAGATGCACCACAGCAGGTAACAGGACCAGACAGGCCGCAATCAGACGACCTCCCCCAAGCTCGTCACTTGCCTTGACTTCCGGGAACTGCAATGTTGCATTTCCCGTTACACGATGGAAATAGTATTCCACACCACAAGATGCGACAAGTATCGCCACAATCAGGGCCAGCTGAAGTGCAAAACCAGCAACGGTTCCATCGCCCACCTGCAGAAACGCAGCAGCAACATCTGCTGGAATGCGTTTCATAGCAGCTGCGAATCCTGCAGCACCATCACCATCTTCAATATCTTCAAACGTGACACCTTGCAATATATGCAGCAAACCCTGTATATATGTGAACACGTTCTTCTCTGCAACCTGATGATTTTGTGAAGGCTGCAGCTTTTGCTGTAGTTCCTGCCGAAGGACCTCGCGTACCTGTTGGTCATCCATGGTTGCAAGTACACTATCAAGTTGAGCCTGATCCTGCACGAAATCCAACGCTTGCACACGTTCACTCTCCGCCAAGGATTGGGCTGACGCAAGATCAATACTTGTAAAAATTTGTACGACAAAAAGAAGCAACACAACGCTGTGTTTCAATCTCCCTCCCTGTATCATCTGTCCCTCCTTTTGTCTTTTCATGGATCACGGATAGCTGGTTAATGCCTGTCCATAATGAAGGAACAGGTAAAGCAAAGACTTCAAGCAGATCATTTGCAGAGGGGCGCTGGTCAATGTTTAATGGGCCCTTCCTTCCAATGTGGCGAGCTGCAAAGCCCCCCATCTTCCGGCAATACCAATCCTTCAGCAACGCCAGTAGCTTTTTCGATTCTGGCCAGGCTGACCAGATACCCATAATAAGCAGAAACAAGACTGGTTCTCGCTGCAGAGAGATTAAGCTGAGCATCGTTGAACTCTATCATATCGTTCAGACCAGCTTTATAACGACCTTCGGCTAAATCAAGGTTTTCCAGGGCAAGTATCAACGTTTCATCGGCCAGGGTAACGCTCTGACTATTTTCTTCTGCCCGCAGATAACTCTCCGTAACCTCCTGGGTAACAGCGAGTTCAAGCTCATGCATGCCAGCCTGGAGTTCACGGAATCTGGATTTGGCTTCCACCATCTCCCCTTGGGTACGAAAGCCTGAAAACAACTCCCAGGTTAGACCAACCCCTAGACTCCATTGATCACGCAGGGACGAAAGATCTGTTTCATAATCATCATATCGGCCCTTGGCCTGCAGGGATGGAAGAAATTGTCCTTTGACCTGACGAACCTTCGCCTGGGCAGCATTCACAAGAAACTGCACCTGTTGCATATCTGGCCGATTTTCGACAGCAGTTGTAAGGAGAGTGTCAAGGGAAGTGGACATGGCAGGCCTTTTTTGGGCGAGCAGATGAAGAGGCTGATGTTCGAATACCACCTCATAAGCATCCTGTTTCGAATTGCTCCCTAAAGCCCTGTTAAGCGATACCAGGGCTGACTTCAGATTCGACTGTGCCTGTACAAGCTCCAGCCTCGCATTTGAGAGGTTTACCTGGGCATTGGTAACATCCACCCGGGTACGAACCCCGGCCTCATAATACCGTTTGGCACGGTGCAGGTGTTTTTCGTAATTGGTTACAGTTTCCCGGCTCACCTCAACGAGTTGTTGTTTTTCCAAAACATTATAAAACGCCTCTTTGGCCAGGAGGATGACATCTAAAAAGGATTGCTGAAGGTTAGCATTGGTGGCAAGCAGGGAAAATTTACCGGCATCAATGGCCCCGGTAGTTTTTCCAAAATCATAAATCAACTGAGAAAGGGCAATTGAACCGTGCCCGACATTGTCTTCATCTTCAGGGGTCAGGCCGTCAATGGACTGCCGTCCATAATCAGCACCAAGGGAGACCTGCGGCAGATAGGCTGAGCGTGCCTGCTGCAAAACCCCTTCTCCCTGCCGACATTGCTGGAGGGCGACATCAATACTCGGATTGTGCTGTAACGCAAGTTGAACCGCTTTATCCAATGAGAGCTCATCAGGGGCTGCAAAGGTAATCTGCAACGGTACTCCCATCAGGCACATCAACAGTAAACATCCCAATCGTCTGAATTGCATCGTGCTCTCTCCAACTGAAGATATGGTAACATTTGCAAGGTACCACAGAACTGTAATACCAAAAAACAGGGAAACCAGCTGACCACTGTATCATCATTCAAACACAGGTATGGAGAAATCCAAAACACTATTTTATTACAGGAATTTCTTTTTATCCTTGTGGTGATCGCATCAGTCTACTAGACTAGTGTATTACAGACAATTTCTTTTCCTGACAAGGTTTTCGATAGCTTCTCGCTGGCACATCATCTTCTTATGATGTGTTGTAACGACATTATACGGTCAGCCTGATTCAACACTTCCGGTAACTTTTTTGCAAGGCAGCTGGAGGGTTTCATCTGACCTCCTCAGTGAGAGCTTGAAGCATTACATTACTGTGCAGATATACAAAGCCCGTGCAGGCTTGGCAGTTACGTGTAATCTGTTTCTTTTATCCTTTTTACAGCTTTGGTTGGGGTGTTTCCATGCAATGTCTCCGCAAGCTTGTTCTCTCCCTGTTTCTCTTTGCTTCTCTCTCTGCCTGTAATGAAAATCAGCAGGCAGAACAAAAGCCTCAACAACCGCCTCCGATGCCGGTTGAAGTCATCACAGTCAAACAAGAAAATATTCCCATCTGGCTTGAATACACCGGCAAAACAGAGGCAACCCGACGAATTGAAGTCCGTGCCCGCATAGGCGGACGCCTGGAACAGGTCACGTTCAATGAAGGTGATGTGGTCGAACAGGGACAGATACTTTTTGTCATCGAAAAAGACAGCTATGAGGCTGCCCTAGCCAAGGCAAAAGCTACCCTGCAAAAAAACAAGGCATCCCTCGCCCTGGCCAAAGCCGATGTCGCCCGCTACAAACCTCTGGTTGCAGAAGGCCTGGCACCCCGGGCGACTCTTGAACAATATATAGCCAGGCAGGGAGAACTTGAAGCCATCATCATAGGAGATGAAGCAGCCATACGCGATGCCCGGCTCAATCTTGACTATACTGAAGTAGTAGCCCCTGTTACCGGCAGGATAAGCCGTAAGCTCGTTGATGTGGGGAATATTGTCGGGTACGGTGAGACCACCCTGCTTACCACGATCATTGTCGACAACCCCATCTACAGTTATTTCAACCCAACAGAAGAAGAATTCCAGATAATGCGGCAATACAGGGACAAGGATTCCATGGATGCCCGGGTTCGAGTACCTGATACAATGGCTCAAATAGTCAATCGCCCGCATTTCACCGGCCATGTAGATTTCACAGACAATAAGGTTGACCCCATGACAGGTACCATTACCATGCGGGCCATCATTGATAACCCTGAACATTTCTTACTGGAAGGAACATTCGTCTACACGGAAATTTTCCTGACCGGTAAAAGTTCTTTTATTACCATCCCACCTGAAGTTGTGTTCGACGACCAATTGGGCAGCTATGTGTATACTGTTGGAGAACAGAATACAGCCACGAAAACCTATATAGAGCGAGGCCATGACAATCGATATATGCTGGTGGTTCAGAAAGGTCTAGATGAAGGTACCCGGGTCATCATAAATGGTCTTGCCAGATTGCAGGAAGGAATCAGGGTTGAGCCTGACGATGTCACCGATACAAAAAGCGTTCTGGCTGTCTTTAAAGAAAAGGGTATGATCCCGAAATAACCCGACATCCCACTCCCTAACCTTTTAACGGAAGCGTAATATGTTACCGGTTTTTTTCATCAGAAGACCCATCTTCGCCATGGTCATCTCCCTGATCATTGTACTGACAGGTGCTGTAGCAATTTTCACCCTTCCGATACAGGAATATCCAGACGTTTCTCCACCGACAGTTGCTGTATCAGCGACGTATGTGGGCGCAAACGCCTATACGGTTGAAGAGGCTGTCACCCGTCCCCTGGAAGACAAAATAAATGGCGTCAAAGGAATGATTTACATGCAGTCTTCCAGCACCAGTACGGGCCAGGCAACCATCAACGTCTTTTTTGAACCTGGTTATGACCTTGATATTGCAGCTGTTGATGTGCAAAACAAGGTCTCCATGGCCACCCCTCAACTACCGGCCGAAGTTCGTCAGCAGGGGGTTATTGTCGATAAACGTTCACCTTCCATTGTCTGCCTGGTTGGCCTGACCGGGGATGAACGTTACGACGATAAATTCCTGAGTAATTTTGTCACATTAAATATCCTGGATGAATTGCGTCGTATCCCAGGTGTTGGTAAAGCGGAAAATCTGGGTGAAAAAAAATATTCCATGCGCATCTGGATTAATCCAGACCGGGTTAAAGCACTGAATCTTTCACCAACAGATGTCATTAATGCTGTAAAGTCCCAGAACAGACAGGCAGCCCTGGGACGAATCGGTGCTGCGCCGACCGACCAGGACCAGAAACTCCAGTTCGTTCTTACAACCCGCGGCCAACTGGAAAATGTCGAAGAATTTGAGCAGATCGTTATAAAATATAAGGCTGATGGTACCCTGGTTTACCTGAAGGATGTCGCTGAGATTGAACTGGGGTCAGAAAGTTATGACTGGAATGCCATACTCAACCAAAAAGGTGCTGCTGCCATTGGTGTTTACCAGCTTCCCGGCTCAAATTCTCTAGAGATACGAAAATCCGTTAAACAAAAAATGGCAGAGCTGGAAGCACGATTCCCAGACGGTGTCAGCTGGACAATTCCATATGACACAACCCTTTTTGTAGAGATTGCCATTAAAAATGTTGTGGAATCCCTCTTTATTGCCGTTGTTTTGGTTATCCTGGTTATTCTGCTGTTTCTCGGCGCAGTAAGACCCACAATTATTGCCACTGTTGCGGTCCCGGTATCACTGATAGGCACCTTTGCCATTATGAAGGTTTTTGGTTTCTCCATCAACTTTCTAACTCTTTTCGGCCTTATTCTGGCCATAGGAATTGTTGTGGATGATGTCATTCTCGTGGTGGAAAATGTTGAACGTCTGCTCCACGAACATCCCGACCTCACAGTTCCCCAGGTTGTCAAGGAAGCCATGCTGCAATTGACAGCGCCCATCATTGCCACAACCCTGGTCCTGGTTGCAGTCTTTGTTCCGGTTTCATTAATGCCGGGTCTTACGGGATCAATTTACCGCCAATTTGCACTCACCATATGCTTTTCTGTACTCATATCCTCTCTTAACGCTTTAACACTCTCCCCTGCCCTATCCGCCATCCTGATTAAACGCCAGAAAAAAGGTCAGGTGAAATTTATTGTCTTTCGATTATTTGACCTGCTCTTTGAACGTATAACCACTGGCTATATGTTGTTGGTAAACCTGCTGATAAAACTCCGTTATATCGTTATCTTTGTGTTCATAGCCCTGATTGGTGCAACATACCTTATGTTCATAAACAGCCCGTCGGGATTTGTTCCGGAAGAAGACAAAGGCGCGTTTCTGGTAATAGTAAACCTGAAGCCAGGCACATCACTGCAAAAAACCACTGAGGTGCGTAAAGAGGTTGAAACGCTCCTTAATAGCATTCCCGGCATCAAGGATAGCGTCCTCATCGACGGATACAACCTGCTCACATCCACCCTGGACTCGGCGGCAGCAGCCGGATTTATTTCCCTTATTCCCTGGGAAGAGAGGACAGACCCCGGAATGTCTGTGCAGGAAATCATCATGGCCATCAACAAGAAAGGTCGTCAGATAACCGATGCCAGCGTTGTCGCCTTTAATATACCGGGTATTCCCGGGTTGGGAACCGTAGGCGGATTCGACTTTCGTTATCAGGATTACATGGCCGGAGACATCAACACCTTTCTTGCGAATACCGGTGCCATTATCGCGGCAGCTAACAAGGATCCGAGAATAGGTATGGCATACACAACGTATGCTGCCAACTATCCCATGCTCCAGGTAGAGATAGATAGAAAAAAAGTCGCCGCTCTCGGCGTGAATATGGATGAATTATTTGGGACCCTGCAAGCCTATCTTGGATCAATTTACATTAATGATTTCAACAAGTTTGGTAAAGTCTTCAGGGTATACATACAGGCTGACAGCCCTTACAGAAACGATCGCCGCGATATAAGTCGTATTTTCGTACGCAACACCAATAACCAAATGGTCCCTCTCAGCACACTGCTCAAAGTCAAATACCAAACAGGCCCGCAAAGCCTGCAGCATCACAATATGTACCGCGCCATAACCATTAACGGTTCTGCAGCTCCGGGATACAGCTCCGGACAGGCCATGGATGCCATGGCCGAAATTGCCAATACACAGGTAACCAGTAAAAATTTTGGTTTTGACTGGTCAGGCATGTCCTATCAGGAAAAGCTTGCCGGCAATATGACTGTTTTTGTATTTTCTTTTGCCCTCATTGCCGTCTACCTGTTTCTCTGCGCCCAGTATGAAAGCTGGGTTCTGCCAGTGATGATCATGCTGCCGGTTCCCCTCGTTATGCTGGGAGCACTTGCAGCCCAACGACTTGCAGGACTGGACCTTAACCTTTTTGCCCAGGTCGGCCTGGTGCTGCTCATAGGTATGTCTGCCAAAAATTCCATTCTGATCATCGAATTTTGTAAAGAACAGAGGGAAGAAGGCATCTCCATCATCGAAGCTGCCCAAAACGCAGCACGCCTGCGTTTCAGACCCATAATGATGACTATTCTTTCCTTTCTCCTTGGAGTGTTACCCCTTGCTTTTGCCAGCGGTGCAGGCGCGATGACCATGCGCTCAATCGGTGTGGTTATCATGGGAGGAATGATTGCAGCTACCTTTGTTTCCACCTTGCTGGTGCCGGTGATATACGTACTGCTGGAAACAGTGCGGGAAATTTTTGTTGATGTTGAGGAAGAAGTGAAAAACAGAGAGTTGCTATAAATCCCTGGATCTTTTCCTCAGTAATGGCCAGCATATAAGTGTCACCAGGAGCAACCCAATCAACAAATAACAGGGAGCCCACTGCAGGGATGCTTTAAAAGCCTCGTTTTCTAAGACCTGTCCGTCCAAATCCGGAAAGGCCTGACGCTGGCGCTCCCGTGAATAAACCATTAAACCGGCATACAGAATACCGATCAAGCCATATGCTGCATTGAAAGCAAGACCTTTAAAACTCAAAACCGTTGCCCTTTGAGATGAGGAAGTAATTTCATTGAGGTAATGACTGGTAAAAAATGAAGTCATCATCATACCCCAGAACACCATCAGCATAGGGAGTACCCCCACATAAGGGATAAACCACGTCAAGGCCAAAAGAGCGACCAGCATGGTGCCCGCCAGAACAGCAACGTTATATGCAGGACTGAAACGCTCCGTCATGCGTCTGGCTATTCTCGGAACAATCAGGCCAACCACAGCTACAATGGATCCCAGAATGCCGAAAATGGCTTCAGGAAGATGGATAAGACGGTAATACTGGCTGGTCATGGTTACCAGCATGCGCAAGATATGGTCCAGAGTTGTGGCATACAGAATTACAGCCAGGGCAAAGGGCGTACGTAAAATCCATCCACCGGCGGATAATGTCATCCTGGTCATGGCAGCAATACCATAACCCTTCGTTTCTTTCGAAGAATTTTCATCAACCAGCAGTGGGTCTCTCATCAACAACGTGACCAAACAGGCTACCATGGAAAACCCGAAAGTAAGGTACAAAGGATAACGCATGGTCACCTGCTGACTCAATAGCGGTTCCATACCCAACCATTCTCGAAGGGAATTCATGACCCCCGGATCATATACAGCTGCTCCCAAGGTCATGGCAATCATGAAACCAATATTCTGTGCCCACATCTGTACTTCAAGCACCCTGGGCCACTGTTTTTCCAGCCCGTGTTCAACCAGAGTGTCATAAGCAAGAGCTTCATCAGTTCCACTCGCCATGGCTTCAGCCAGACCGCTGAGAATTCGATTCAGCAGGAAAACAACAAAAATAACCCGCATATTTCCAAGTGGCACAAAGGCAAGTAAAGTCATCTCGATGACCATGAGCATGCTGGTAGCCACAAGGAGTCTTTTCCGACCAAAGACATCAGCCAAAGCACCGGAAGGAACTTCCGTCAAGACAATGGTAAAGGCCCAAACAGTATTAAGCAGGGAAAACTGTTCTAGGCTCAATCCATAATCTAAAAACAGAATGGTGAATACCGGGTAATAAAACCGGGCATTAAACAACACCCGAAACAATATAAACAGTCTGATATTCGTAAGTCTGAAAGGGGACATTTTGTTAGGTACCATTCTCCACCTTTTCCACAAAGAGGTTATAGGACAAGGGCTACGAGAGCATTCAACAATATAGTAGATCAAAAAATGAACCATACTCCCATACAGGACACTCTGGCATAAAAATCGAAAACAGTGAAGAAAATCATTAGATTGGACTTAAAACGAATCTTTTTCTATAATATCGCTATTACCTGGTGTCTGCCCAGAAATGAGGTTTTTTGCCCAAGTTTAGGGTCACGGAAAATAATAAATATCCAAAAATCGCGTAGGATATCGGTTTGGTAACGTTGTCTCGTCAATGGTTGAATACTGGCCGTATTGAGCCATTGACGAGATGACGTTAGCGAGTTGAGAGACAAGCAAGATTGGATAATGCATTTTTTTCCGTGGCCCTTAGGTAAGTATAGAATCTGAGGCCTAAGAAACATCGCACCACAAATATAGAGCCGCTATCGGAATATACTCTTACCTGCGAACAATCACGTTTGCACAATTCTGGAATACCATAAATCACCTACAATTATAATATAGATGAAAGGAAAGGATTACCTACCCCGTGATCAGTTACCAAAACAGTACTTCCAGCAGCGGCATGCAGATCATTTGCTATACTGCTTTTCTCAGGATCGCGACAAAAGAATAGCTCTCCATACATTGCACAGGAGAACGAGTTGAGAGACTTGCAAAAATTACTATTTTTTCGCGCGGCCCCTACATAACAATTCCTGTTAAGGGGGCCAAAGCCCTGCCGAGAGGGAAAGGAAATGTCGCTTACGCTAAAAAACCATTCTCTTTTTTTGATCTGTTTGAGTAAGGTGGCAGTATAAGTATAGCATGACAGCAAACAGGATGGGCAGTGAGGAAGCGTGACCTTTGATCATCCACTACATAAAAGGATGCTATACTCAGTGCAACAAAAGTGTTCAGGCCAGGCAATACATTCATTTCGTCTTCCAAACAGGCAGCCTGAGACTCAGGATATAAGCTGTCGTAAAAACACATGAAAATATTTCAAAGCCTCTCCGTTCAACGCATATTCACCCTCTGCACAGAAGTCGCGCTTCTCCTCGCCCTTCTTGTGCCAGCCTGTGCGCACTTTTTTTTGCCCAAGTGGCCCGAGTCAGCGAAACAGGAGCAACAGGCTCTCAATCAAAGCGCTGATGAATTACAACGGTTACTTGAAACCTCCACAACACTCGCAGCTAAAAATGCTTTACAGGCATCTGACGATCATATTGTTCAGGCCATCAAAGTTCTCTATACACAGCAGCAGCGTGATGCTCTGACCAGAGATGAGGCCCAGTGGCTGGCTGCAGAGATTCTATCTTCACAGGAACTTGGTATTCAGGGCAGTGTCTTTGCCATTACTTCAAAAGGCACCATGAAAGTTCATCCAAAAAAGGAACTGATTGGTAAAAATTTTGCCAAAGATGAAAATATCAAAGGGATTCTCAAGCAGCGAGATGGCTTTATCGAACATAGCTGGCAAACATCTGAAAAATCTGGACAGGGCACTGTGCAACTCGCTTATCTCAGCTATTTCAAGCCATGGGATTGGATCATTGTCACCTCAATTCCAGTGCAAAACAGATACACTCTTCTTAATCCCGGGCTCATTGAACTTCACCTTAATACTCTTTCTCAAAATGCTACCAGGCAATGGTTCATTCTTTACCCCGAGGGTCGACTCTGGCTGTCGAGTTCTAACGAATCAGGG
Organism: Desulfogranum japonicum DSM 18378; assembly: GCF_000429945.1. GTDB lineage: Bacteria > Desulfobacterota > Desulfobulbia > Desulfobulbales > Desulfobulbaceae > Desulfogranum > Desulfogranum japonicum. Next base: position 48,096 of record NZ_AUCV01000019.1, read on the forward strand.
ACAGCAAACGGGCATGGTGAAGAAGTTTCCACCCTGATCGAATTTCTGCAAAAAAAGAAAAATGGATATCATACTTACAACTGGTTACCACAAAACAAAAAGAAACACATTACCAAGGCGCTGGCCTTCCGTGAAAATGAATGCTGCGGCACTATTACAGGTGTAATTGGAGTGCTTCCGCACACAAAGCCGTGGCTTGCCCTGCTCAATCATTCATGGATTCATTTCACCCTCGGCACCATTATTTTTGTTGCCGGCCTGTTTCTATTTTTTCGCCAGAACCTCGTCGCTCCCCTGTATAACTTTCTTGATCGCACAGAAACAGCTGTTGATAAAATGTCTCCCCTTTCGATTAATAAAACGCACATTCTTGAATATAAGAAAGTGGCGACCCATCTCAACACATTAATCGCCCAGTGCATCCAGTTAAAAAACGAACTGCAGGAAGAACAACGTGTAAGTGAAACCATCCATGAACAGTTGCGTATGGAACTCCTTAACCGTAAGGAAACTCACGACAAGTTGTTGACAGAAATCTCTACCAGAAAAAGTGCTGAAAATTACCTTCTTTTATTTAAAAACATTTTCGACTATGCCAATGAAGGCATTATCATCACGGATAAAGAACAGAGAATCCTTGCTGTAAATAAAGCATTTACCAACATAACAGGCTATAAGGCCTATGAGGTCATCAGCAATAAACCCAACCTGCTTAAATCCGGGCAGCAATCAGAAGATTTTTATAGGGAGATGTGGGATCGCCTGAATGAAAGAGGCAACTGGTCTGGTGAAATCTGTAATAGAAGAAAAGATGGTGTTACCTACACGGAATGGCTGTCCATAAGTGCCATAAAAGACACGGCTGATAATGTCACGCATTACTTCGCCTTTTTCCACGACATTACAGAGCTGAAAAATAAGGAACAGCAGATCTCTTTTATGGCCTACCGCGATGCTCTGACAAAACTCCCCAACAGGGCGGCCCTTGAAACAAGACTCACCCAGGCCATCTCCCGTGCCAAAAGGGATAAAACCATAGTGGCAGTCTTTTTTATCGATCTCGATAATTTTAAAAATATCAACGACAGCCTGGGTCACGACAAAGGCGACCAGGTGCTTATACAAGTTGCCCAACGCATGTTGGAAACCATTCGTTACGAGGATACCTTATCCCGTTTGGGAGGCGATGAATTTATTCTCCTCAGTGAATATACCGAAAACGAAAGCGGTATCTTTACACTGGCAAGTCGTCTGCTCAATTGCCTGAAAAAACCATTCACCCTTGGACCGAGTAAAATATACATCAACGCCAGTATAGGCATCTCGACCTATCCGGAAGATGGCAGTACAACCCATGAGCTTATTAAAAATGCCGATATGGCCATGTATCGGGCAAAAAATGAGGGTAAGAACAAGTTTGTCATGTTCACCAGGGAGATGCATGAAAAATTCCTTGCTCATATCCGCATAGAAAATGCCATCCGTACAGGTCTGGCAAAACGTGAATTTGTCATCTACTATCAGCCTAAACTCAATGCCAAAAGTGAACAGCTAACTTCGTTTGAAGCTCTGATTCGGTGGAAAAAAGGCGATCAGATCATATCCCCGGGAATGTTCATCCCTGTGGCTGAAGAATCAGGGCTCATTGATATCATGAGCTTGTATTCCCTGGAAGAAGTTTGTCGCTTTTTACGTGAATTGCAAGAACAGGAGATAGAACTGTTTCCAGTAAGTGTCAACATGGCCCCACGAACATTTAACAACCCTGAAGTGGTTGAAACCATTGATCGTATCCTGGAAGATAATCGTGTTGATCCCAGATATATAGAATTTGAAATTACAGAAACCACAGCCATGAGTGATGTTGAACATACCATAGCCACCATGCACAGATTCAGACAACGGGGTATCCATCTCTCCATTGACGACTTCGGCACAGGGTATTCTTCCCTGAGTTACCTGAGTGAAATGCCGGTATCGACCTTGAAAATCGACCAAAAATTTATCCGCTCCAAAGATACAAACAAAAAATCCATCGTTGCTGCCATTGCTGCAATGAGTCACCAGATGCAACTAAAAATTGTAGCCGAAGGAGTCGAAACCAGGGATCAATTATTGTGGCTCAGGGATCTGGGCTGCGATGAGGTGCAGGGCTTCTACTTTGCCCAACCCCTGTCTGAGATACAGACTATGCAGTATCTCACTACCCGCCCGGAGCCGGATGGGGACTATGTGCAAATTGAATAAACGCGTTGATCCGGCTATAACGCCACCCCATGGAATACTACCATCTTAGCCTTAACCAGACAAAATACCTATGGAGTCAGAGCAAAATCACCAGCAGGCTGCCATTATCTGCCCACACTGCAGCCTCCCTTTATATCTGGTTATCCCAAGACCACATCACCGTCTTCAATGCCCTCGGTGTGCACAGACACTGTATAAGTACAGGCGTAATTCACTGGAAAAAACACTGGCCTTCAGCCTTACAGGATTACTTCTCTTTATTCCCGCAGTTTCCCTGCCATTGCTCACCCTGGGAGTCTTCGGACTCTCATCGACCAGTTCCCTTGCAGAGACTGTAGCAAGCCTCTTTGCACAACAGGATTACCTGATTGGAACGGTGGTTCTCTGTACAGCAATCATTGCTCCTTTCACTATTTTGATAATGCTGTTTCTCGTGTCCCTTGGAATCATCAGAAACTGGCCCGCCACGCCTCTGACCACCCTGTTTCGCTGGTACCACCACGTCAATGAATGGGCGATGACCGATGTTTTTCTCATCGGTATTTTTATAACCATCATCAAGATGGCCCACAGTTCAGACATTGAATTCAACACAGGTTTTTTTTGCTTTATCGGGCTGGTCCTTATGACTCTTGCTGCACAGTCAACGACAGCACCCTACCTGTTTTGGCAGCTGTTGGAAAAAAACAGCGGGAGTACAAATACCCAATGGCCTCTTAAGGAGCACGAGACCACCCCTCCCATTCTCTGTCATTGCTGTCACAAAATTATTCCTGCAACCGCGGCAACTCATTCCCATTGCCCCCGCTGCAGGGCCTCACTGCACCCAAGAAAACAGAATAGCGTGGCGCGCACATGGGCGCTTCTGATAACAGCTATCATCCTCACGATCCCAGCCAATCTCTTGCCCATAATGCAGGTGGAATTCTTTGGCATGCCGGACCGTTCCACCATACTGGATGGTATAATCTACTTTTTCCATGAAGGTTCTTACGGCATCGGGTTCATTATTTTTACAGCTTCCATCCTTGTTCCACTGTTTAAGATTGCAGGACTGATCATAGTGCTTCTCTCCATACAATTACGCTGGAAATCATGGCTGCGGCACAAAACAACCATGATGCGTTTCATCCAGTTTATCGGTCGCTGGTCCATGCTGGATATTTTCGTTATTTCGCTTCTCTGCGCCCTCGTTCAGTTTGGTTTTCTCTCAACCATTGAAATCGCCCCGGCAGCTGTATATTTTACAGGCGTTGTCATCTGCACTATGATGGCCGCAACCACCTTTGATATTCGACTCATCTGGGATACCACAGGTTCCCCATCGTAGACAGGTACATCCATGGAGCAACCAATTCAGAAACCTCGATATTTTTTCTCACCCGTATGGATTCTGCCCCTGCTTGCATTGTGTATAGGAGGCTGGCTGCTATATACCAGTATCCGTGATGCTGGCATTGATATCACCGTTCATTTTCAGGATGCAAAGGGAATAACACCTGGAAAAACAGAAGTTATCTTCAAAGGAATTCCCATCGGCAGAGTAAAGGACATTACCATTGACAAGGAAATGAGCGGAGTAGACATCCTCATTGAAATGCAGAAAAACACCCACCCTTTTCTGGTTGAGGACACTGCATTCTGGCTTGTGAAACCCGAGGTCTCAGCAGGCCGCATCAGTGGATTGGACACCCTTTTCGGCGGTTCATATATAGGGGCTCAGAAAGGCAAATCAAAGACGCCATCCAAAAGATTTGAGGGTTTGCAGGAGAGACCTCCACTTGACCCAGCAATTCCCGGCCTCAGATTTTCCCTGATTGCAGACAATCTGTATTCCCTGCAAAGAGGTTCCAATATTTATTCAAAAAACCTGCAAATTGGGCACATAGAAGATTACGCTCTTCGAGATGACGGCAAGATCGTCTTCAATGCATACGTAAGGCCTCGATTCAGCCATTTGATAAAAAACGAAACAAGATTCTGGAATTCCAGCGGTCTTTCACTGAGTGGCAACCTTCAGCAGGGTCTGTCAGTCAACATCGAATCACTGGCCTCCCTGGTTTACGGTGGTATTACCTGTGCAACAGACCCCAATATGGAAAAAACCACCGAGGCAACATCCGGGGCAGTTTTTACCTTGTTCAAAGACTTTGAAGATGCAGAATACGGAATTCATATGCGCCTGCAACTCTCTTCTGGTGAGGGAATCATGGCAGGCAAAACCAAAGTCATGTATCGGGGATTAAAGGTTGGAGTGGTTAAAGAAGTCGTACTCAACAATGACGACATGCACACAGTGACCGCTCACATTCTACTGGATCCTCGAGGGGAAAAAATCTTACGTCAAAACACCAAATTTTGGGTAATAAAGCCTGAGATTGGACTCACCGGAATAAACAATATAGAAACATTGTTAGGGGGAATGTACATAACATTCGCCTTAGGTGATGGCGAGTACAGAGACAGCTTTATCGCAGAATCCGGCCCCATGCCGCAACCTACGAACAGAGAGGGCAAACGATTTCAACTCCTGACCCGTGACAGCGGGTCCCTGACCATTGGGGCACCGGTACTCTACAAACGTCTTCAGGTTGGTGAGATTACAAACATAACATTGAACCCCAATGGAACAAATGTATCCATCAAAATACTGATCTATAATGAATACGCCCATCTGGTGAGAGACAATTCTGTTTTCTGGAATGTATCAGGTATCAATGTGGGAGGCAGCATTTCCAATATCAAGATAAATTTAGCTTCTCTACAGGCAATGCTGGCAGGGGGGGTCTCTTTTCTCAATCCGGGGCAAAACCTTACATCTCACGATCAGGCAGCAGAACAGACTATTTTCAAGCTGCACGCTGATCTGGGCGAAGCGCTTACCAGCAACGAAGTACTCCGTAGCCAGGGACTGCTCATCAAGGTAACCAGTGAAAGTATGCCTTCTCTTGCCATTGGTTCACCGCTCATCTATAACAACGTCACCATAGGCAAAGTAGTCAGCTTCAAACTAGACAAAAATAATACAAGGGTCGCCATAGAGATACTGGTCAACTCGCCATACACAGACCTTATTTCCACCAGTTCGCGAGTCTATAACGTGTCGGGCATCACAGTTGAAGGCGGTCTGAGGGGGATAAAAGTACAGCTCGCTTCCTTTGATACCATTGTCAGCGGTGGACTTTCTCTGTTGAATCCCGAAAAAGGAAAACCTGTTAAACACGGACATACTTTTGAGCTTTTCACCAATCGAGCTGCAGCGCTGCATGCAGGAGACATTCGTGTAACACTCCATTTTCCACATGGCAAAGGGATACAAAAAGGCACTAAGCTCTTATATAAAGGCGTCAGTATTGGTGAAGTAGATACCATCAATCTTAATGAAAACAATACAGACATAGTTGCCACTGCGTACGTTCTGCCGGAAAGAAGTGATCTGTTGCGAAGCCAAAGCAGGCTATGGCTGGTGAAACCTCAGCTTTCTCTCACTGGTGCTATGCATCTTGATACACTGCTCACTGGTCCCTATATTGATGTTATCCAGGGAAAAGGTACACTCTGTACGGAATACACTGTTCAGGAGAAGACGGCCCTGGCACTGGTCGGACAAAACGGCCTGACACTCATCCTGGAAACACCTTACCTTGGATCCATAGCCGTTGGAAACCCCATCTATTATCGCCAGATTCAGATAGGCCAGGTAACAGGTTATACACTTTCACCTACAAATCAGCAGGTATGGGTCAGTATTCGCATTGATTCTGAATATAGCCATCTGGTTTACTCAGGATCAAAGTTCTGGAATTCCAGCGGCTTACGGGTAAAAGGAGGGGTATTCACAGGGCTTTCCGTGAGTACAGAATCCATGGAGGCTCTACTCAAAGGAGGCATATCCCTTGCTACGCCTGAGTATGAAAAAATGGGAATGCCTGCAAAAAACGGTGATCATTTCACCCTTGCTGATAAGGCAGAAGAGCAATGGCTCGCCTGGCAGCCGATCCTTCCCCCACCCGCAGAGGAGTCCACTCAAAAGAAAACCCTTGGTCACGAAGATACCATAAATGAATGAAGCATCAGGGGGCATGGCCACCACCATCCCTTTTTTAATAACTGATCACGCGGTTTACAACACTGATATTTCAATGAGTTCTGAGTTGTAACGGGTCATAGCTGCTTCAAATTTGTGCAAGCGCGGTGTTTCGAAGGTAAGCGACCAGGGGGGAAACTTCGTGGAATACCTGTGATCAGTTACACACGCCAATACTCTCATCGTGTTAACCATATCTAAGACTTGAGCCACTACGCCAGAAAATGCTGAACATGCCTTTTCTTTTGCTTTTTGCTCACATTCATTACATCTATCAGCTTTGAAAATCATTATTTACAAATGATTTCGTAATATTACAATAACAACTTTCATAGAAGAAGCCTACAATCAGATTAGGCTTCTCCCAGGTATCCTGAAAGAAGCCAGGCAAAACGCTGCTGAAAAAGTTATGATAGACTAGGTTCATATTTTTTTTGGGCCTCTTTGACAGACGAAAAGTACTCACGGGTTTCCGAGACTACCACCGGCGTCAGTAACAAAAGGCCGATAAGATTTGGTACAGCCATTATACCGTTCAAAGTGTCTGAGATGTTCCAGACCAGGCTGAGTTTTGACAATGCGCCGATCCCAACAAATAGAATAAAGAGAATCCGATAAGCCTTAATAGCCTTCACTCCATAGAGGTACTCCACTGACTTTTCACCATAATAACTCCAGCCAAGGATGGTGGAGTAAGCAAAGAGAATCAGGCCGATGGTTACAACCTGCTCACCTCCTGGAAAACCTGCGGCAAACCCCATGGTGGTAAGCTCAGCCCCGGTGGCACCGCTTGACCATACACCGGTGAGAATCAAGACCAAACCGGTCATTGTGCAGACAATCAGGGTATCGATGAAAGTCTGGGTCATTGATACCAGCGCCTGGGCTACAGGAAACTTGGTCTGCGCTGCCGCTGCTGCAATAGGTGCGCTTCCGAGGCCGGATTCGTTGGAAAAAATGCCGCGTGCAACTCCCATCCTGATGGCGAGCATCACGGTTGCCCCGGTAAATCCACCGACTGCAGCAGTGGGATTGAACGCTTGCTCAACAATGAGGACCAGGGCTGCCGGTACTTCGGCAATCTTGGCAAGAATGATGTAGGACGCACCGCCCATATAGAAAACGATCATGATCGGTACGAGATAGCCTGTCACCTGCCCGATCTTTTTAATGCCGCCCAAAATAACTGCAGCGGTACAGATCATCAAGACGATTCCCGTGACAACTGGGGAAATATTATAGGTTGCATGTACTGCGTCGGCAACAGAATTGGATTGCACCATATTGCCGATGCCAAAAGAGGCTATGGCGGCGCAAACGGCAAACATTGTTCCCAGCCGCGGCATGTTGAGCCCTCTGGAGATATAATACATGGGGCCACCGCTCATCTCGCCATTTTCGTCAACAACGCGATACTTTACAGCCAGAACAGCCTCTGCATATTTCGTTGCCATCCCCACAAGACCGGTAATCCACATCCAGAACATCGCTCCCGGCCCCCCTACGGCAATAGCCGTGGCTACTCCGGCAATATTCCCTGTTCCCACCGTTGCCGACAAGGCTGTCATAAGAGCCTGAAAATGGGTAATATCGCCAGGCTCGTTACCTTCTTCCTTGCGTTTAATCAACGCAAGATACAAGGCATAATGTAGCTTCCTGAATTGTAGCCCACGCAGTGAGATGGTAAGCCAGACTCCCGTTCCCACAAGCAGAATGAGCATAGGCACTCCCCATACCAAGGTACATATCTTTCCTACTATTCCATCCAGTAACGTAAAAAAATCCATCTTTCCCCCTTGATTTTTTTTCTTGATGCGTAGTACTGCTTTGTACTGTGTAGCTTGTTGTTCTTGCTGTTCGCCAATCCCCTTCTCTTTGAGTCGTCAATCTGTGTCTGTCCCCAAAATGATCTTTTCCTGGCCTACACCTGCCTGCCAAATTGAGCCATCAGGCTCAAAACTTCATCCTCTGATATGCAGAGAGTTCTAGACATCAATCTGGACTTTTTTCATTTCCTGCTGCAATAAGGCTGCCCTTGTTACCTCTATAGAACTGCAGCAGGAAATTATTAACCCGAATTTAAGGCCATGGTGAGCATATTGCCGGGTTCGACACAAACCGTAGCGCGGTTAGATTGTTCTACCGTATCACGGTAAACTACTCACTGTAATGGCAAGGGGTTGTATTACAGCACGTTGTCCACGACCACATACTCAAGGTCAAAAGCCTCAGCAACCCCTTTGTAAGTTACCTTGCCATTAACCATATTCAGACCTGTTTTGATGGCATTGTTTTCAATGGCAGCCTGCTTCCATCCTTTATTCGCAATTTCAACAGCATAAGGGAGGGTGGCATTGGTAAGAGCTATGGTGGAGGTTACAGGAACGGCTCCCGGCATATTGGCAACGCAGTAGTGAATGACATCTTCCACTTCATAGACAGGATCACCGTGCGTGGTGGGGATTGAGGTTTCAAAGCATCCGCCCTGATCAATGGCAACATCAACAATCACAGAACCTTTTTTCATGGATTTGAGCATATCGCGGGTTACTAGCTTTGGAGCCTTGGCACCGGCAACCAGTATAGCTCCGATAACAACATCGGCATCCATAACCAGCTCGCGAAGAAGAGCAGGACTGCTCATCATGGGAAAACAATTCTTGGGCATAATTTCGGAAAGGTAGCGTAGCCTGTCCAGGTTCATATCAAGCAGATGCACTTTTGCACCAAGCCCACAGGCCATATGGGCTGCATTGGTGCCGACAACACCGCCACCGATAACGACAACATTTGCCGGGGCAACCCCAGTAACGCCGCCCATAAGGAGGCCGCGTCCACCATAGTAGCGTTCAAGATATTTTGCTCCTTCCTGGATGGACATGCGGCCAGCAACCTCGCTCATGGGAGTCAACAAAGGCAGATCGCCTGAGGGTCCTTCCACTGTTTCATAGGCAATGGCAACAGATTTGTTTTTGATAAAGGCCCGAGTCAAGGGCTCATCAGGAGCGAAGTGAAAATAGGTGAACACGATCTGACCTTCGCGAACCAGGTCATATTCAGACGGTTGCGGCTCTTTCACGTGCATTATCATTTCGCAATCAGCGTAAATTTCAGCCGGAGTATCGATTATTTTTGCACCAGCGGCAATATAGGCTTCATCGGAAAACCCGCTACCCAAACCGGCTGCTTTTTCAACCACAACATCATGCCCGTTGGCGCGCATGACCTCAACACCGGCAGGCGTCATGGAAACTCTGTTTTCTTCAGCTTTGATCTCTTTTAGTATTCCAACTTTCATTTTAAAATCTCCAGGTTGGTTAAAAAACACCCCTTAAAGTATTTCAGGGCTATTGTATCGAGCATCTGAGCTCCTTGCGTGGTTCACACATAGCAAGGGGTGTTCCATAAGAGACGGAGTTAATCTCTTTCGGATATCTCCAGATAAAATCTAATAAAATCAAGTTATTATAAAAAAAGAGATTATAAAAGGCAACTATGCAGAAGAATCCAAAATGAAGAGTTGCGGTGCGTTTTGTTTCCACTTCAAAAGAGAAAGGCCTCTATCCTGTTGAATATGCAGCAATTTATTTATGGTGCATTTTCGTTCCAAAAACGGTGCTGATTGTTTCCACCTGCGTGAATGAAACACGACAAGTGGTTACTTATCTGTACCGATGGTGCTCCAAAGAGAAGTAGTGGTGTCGTGACACAGCATATATTTGTCAATTTTCCTAATGAGAGCAGTATGGGATATCTTAAGATGTTGGGCTGCTTGGCGGATAGTGGGGGTGGAGTTCAGTGCTTCTAAAAGCTTGTTTTTTTCATAGTTCCCGACCATTGTTTTTAACGAAACCTTTTCTGCGGCATCCGTAAATGGCACCTCGGAAAATTTGTTTTCTTCAACATGGATAGCCTGGGCCGGAATCTCGTACGAATCACTGATAATGGAAGCTCGCTCTATCACATTCTGCAGTTCCCGGACATTACCGGGCCAGCTGTAACGGGTGAGCTTTTCAAGTGCTGCCGGGCTAATGGTCTGCTCGGTTTTTTCCAGCTTGCGGTTGAACCGATTGAGAAAGGTGGTTGCCATAATCGCAATATCGGGAATTCGTTTCCGCAAGGGGGGGATGTGGATGTTCAGCACGTTAATACGATAAAAAAGGTCTTCACGGAAGTTGCTAGTCGCAACCATGTCACCAAGATTTTTATTGGTTGCGGTAATGACCCTTGCATTGACAGGAATTTCCTCAACACCACCGATCCTCCTGACAAAACCGTCCTGCAGTACCCGCAGAATCTTTGCCTGGGGTCCAGGTGGCATATCACCGATTTCGTCCAAGAAAATCGTCCCATTTTGTGCCGCTTCAAAAAGTCCCGGTTTTCCCCTCTTTTTTGCCCCGGTAAAAGCGCCGTCAACATAGCCGAACAGTTCACTTTCTATCAATTGCTCAGGAAGAGCTGCGCAGTTAACGGGAATAAAGGGGCCGCTTTTCCCACTCTCGTAATGAATACCGCGTGCAAACAGCTCCTTGCCTGTGCCGCTCTCCCCAGTGATAGAGACAATGGTATCCAGAGCGGCTATCCTTCTGGCAAAGGTTATCAGGTTTCTTACAGTCTTGCTCTCACCGATAAAATCGTCAAGCTTCACCTCAATGGGAGTCAGCACTGCGTCAACCATGGCTTTGACCTCTTTAAGGTCCTTCATGAGCAGGACAGCTCCGACAAACTGTCCCTGCGAATCATAAATAGGCTTTGCCGAACCGTAAAAATCAACCCTGCCTGTACCGGTAACCACGGATTTTCTTCTGCTGATGGGGATTTTTTTCTGCATACACTCCATCAGCAGGTTGTTCTTCGGTGTTATTTCGCCAACATAGGTATTGACAAGGTCTTCATATGGAGTGTTGAGGATATGACAAGCTACCTTGTTCGCTGTATTGATGATGCCCTTGGAGTTGACCGAGATAATCCCTTCACTTATGCCATCAAAAAGAGTGCGAAACCAGTGATCCCTCTTTTCCTGGGGCAGTTTTGTTACGATATCGTGGCTTTCAATACCCGGTAAGGTTCGAAACAGGGCAAGCATTTCACCAGGATACTCGGCTTTATCACCGCTTATTTCCAGTGAAATTTTAGCATAGCCTTCTTCCTGCTCCACCTCCATGCTGATGATGTTTATCCCATGTTCAAGCATGAGTCGCGTGATATCAAAAACAATCCCGATACGATCCCTGAACAGCAACCTAAATTTTTTCCCCTCAGCAAACATAAACCTTATCCTAATGAATGCTATTAATTGGTGTAATCAACAGTAAGTGGCTCAGAAATAGTATTGGTTCATGTATTACGTTGCACAATTTCAATAGACCTATTGCTGCCCATACAGCCTTGTCCTCAACCAGTTATTTTTTTTACAGATTATGCGCCTAGGGTCGCGGAAAATAATAAATATCCAAAATTGCGTAGGATATCGGTTTGGTAACGTCGTCGCGTCAATAGTTTCATACTGGCCGTATTGAGTCTTTGACGAGACGACGCTACCGAATTGAGAGACAAGCAAGATTGGATAATGTATTTTTTCCGTGGCCCTTACCTCAACTTGAGCAAGAATCCTCATGAACGGACAGACTCATAGACCACAGAAGGAACTTTCTAAAAGCCTCCAAGAAGGGAAGAAATCAAAAAGTTCTGTAAACAACCGTTATACAGACCACCATTCCATGGTTAGGATGGATTTTCTAATCCAGCATGTTGTTTTACCGTTTTCGGATTTTACAGAGCAAATGTTTGGAGAGGCCTTGGTATCGGACAAAAATTCTCATGTATGGACACACAACGATATGAGTATTACTCATTCAGGGTGAATTGACGCCCAAATCAAATACTTGCTTGTTTCAAAGCATGTCATCCCCTCAATATGTAATACTCAGTATTTTTTTACTTCCAGGAGTGATCATTGGTAAACAGATAATTGCTGACCAGCGTCAACAAGATGGCAAAGCCAATAGCTGTAATGCCTAAAACCACATTATAATAGACAGGTGCTACCAGGGCGATTCGAATCATCAATGTGGACAGCGCATATCCTGAATTTCGAAAAACGAATTTGGAAGACGGGTTAAAAATCTGGGAGACCAGGACGATTAAAATATCCGTAAGAATCAGCAGTGTATAAAAATCATGAAAAAATTCACCATGTTTGGCACCATTGATTGTATCTGCCACAGTCATCAGCCCCATACTGAAAAAAGCGATCAGCAAAAAAAGTGCTATGGCTTTTTTAGCAGCCACAAACCCATACAAATCCCTGGACCTGATTCCATCTTCTGCCCGTTTTTGCAATTTATAATAAAGACCAAGTAACCCGAATACCACTATGGCACCAAACCCATTGGCAATGATGTGGAACACCTTATCCACATTATCAGCCATTGTAATGGGTTCGGGAAAATAACTCAGCTCCTTGAATGCATTCCGAACAAGAATCAGAGATAAAATCTCAAACTGCTTCCCCAGGGACTTTGAAAAAGAACAGGGCAACACAAAAATCAGGCTGATAACCTCTAAAACCAGAATGATGGAAAAGGCCATCTCAACTGCAGAAAAATGGTTCATGGGAACCAAGGTCTTGAGCCCTGCAGGCAGCCAGTGTTGACGGTTGAATTCTATCAGGACCAAACTGCAAATAAAAAATACGACCAAAGCGGCAGAGAGTTTTCTGTGCAGCCGTTCATGCTCATAAAAATTGTGTAACGGATCAAAAATATAGGTGATCCTCTCATAAAAGCTATTCATCTGTATATTCATAAAACAACGAAAAAAAAAATCAGGGTTTAAAGAAACGTAGACGGTTGGCATTGCTCACCACGGTCACCGATGACAATGCCATGGCTGCACTGGCGAACATGGGCTGGAGCAACCAACCAGTCAGAGGATAGAACAGGCCGGCGGCCAGTGGAATACCGATAACATTGTAAATAAATGCGCCAAACAGATTCTGGCGAATATTGCGCATGGTTGCAGATGACAGGCGTATGGCTGTGGAAACATGGATAAGGGAATTACCGGTCAGAGTAATATCTGCATGTTCGATGGCCACATCCGTACCGCTGCCAATGGCGAACCCGGTATCGGCCTGGACCAGGGCGGGTGCATCATTGACGCCATCACCGACCATGCCGACTTTTGCACCATCTGCCTGGAGATCACGAATCACCTGCAGCTTGTCTTCAGGCATAACCTCACTGTGCACGACCGCAATATCAAGTTGTGAGGCAACGGCCTCTGCGGTCTTACGGGTATCTCCTGTGCACATGACCACTGTGATACCTTGTTCCTGGAGCTGCCGTACAGCTTGAGCAGAGTCTTGGCGAACAGGATCCTTGAGAACCAGAAAACCGAGACACGTTGTGTGGTCTGCGAGCCACACCGGAGTCCCCCCCTGTTCCGCCTCCTGCGTTGCCAGTTCAAGAAGGTATGCAGGAGTTGCAACCCCTTTTTCGTGGAGCAACCGCTGATTTCCTAAAAGATACGCCGTTTCTCTCCATACAGCCTCTACGCCCATACCGGTATGCGATTGAAAGGCCTCCACTTCCAGTAATTCCGCATCTTTTTCGGCAAAGGCATCAACAACAGCACCTGCCAGAGGATGTTCAGAATGCTGCTCAAGGCTTGCTGCCAATTGCAGAATTTTTTGTTCATCCTGCCCTGAATCAGCCACAATTCGGGTAACAGTTGGCTTACCCAGGGTCAATGTTCCAGTTTTATCCACCACCAGGTAATCAAGGGTAGCCGCAGTTTGCAGGCCATCGGAATTTTTAATCAGTACATTACACTCAGCAGCTCGGCTCATACCCACCATAATTGCAATGGGTGTTGCCAGTCCAAGGGAACAGGGACAGGCAATTACCAACACAGCAATGGCAGTCGTCAGAGCAAAAGCGACATTTCCCTGATCCGCGAAAAAAAACCAGATACCAAAGGTTGCCACAGCAATGACAATGACCGCAGGAACGAAAACAGCTGCGACCTTATCCACCAGCCTGCCAATGGCAGGTTTTGATGTTTGTGCATTTTTCACCATTGCGATGATAGCAGACAATGTTGTTTGTTTACTTGTGCGGCTCACCTCAAAGGCAAAAGAACCTTTTTTATTAATCGTTCCTCCTGTGACCTCATCGCCAGGCTCTTTTGGCACGGCAACAGGTTCTCCGGTAAGCATGGATTCATCAACAGTTGACCTGCCTTTGGTGATAACACCATCAATGGGTATTTTTTCGCCCGGCTTAACCAGTATGACATCCTTTGGCCTGAGCAGAGAAACCGGGACAGCAACCTGCCCGCCATTACGCTGAACCATTCCGACCTTGGCCTGCATTCCCACCAAAGAGCCTACAGCTTCACTGGTTTTCTGTTTAGCCCGAACTTCAAGCGCATGGCCAAATTGCAGAAAAGCAAGGATCATTACCGAGGCATCAAAATACAGATGGGGCTCTCCACTCAACAGATTCGGATGCAAAGTAACAAGCAAGGAGGACAGCCAGGCCGCCGCGGTTCCCATGGCCACCAGGGTATCCATGTTGGCAGAGAGGTGACGGGCCTGTTTCCAGGCAGTGATATAGTATCTTCGACCACTATACAACATGGTCACCAGGCAGAGAACTGCAACGCCCATCCAAAACAGACGATTCTCCCCTAAAGTGGGAAAGAATCCACCCATGTTACCTACCATCAGCCCCATGCCGACAACACCGGCAACCAGGGCGCGCTGCCAGGCCTGCCGAATTTGCTGTTTGGTTTCCCGTTTCTTTTTTACATGGGGTGATTCGTATACTTCTGCGATAATACCGGTCAAACCAAGATCGTTAATTCGCAATAAAACATCTGCAGGGTGTTCGCAGGTGGTTATCCGTACCCGCCCCTGCTCTTGTATTACTTCGGCAAGTTCGTCACGGGCAGAGATGATTTCTTTGATCTGGGTGAAATCCTCATCAGTAAGTGCTGAGTCAAGTACGAAGAAAAAGGTATCCTGATTCACCTCCCTGACCACCGTGGCAGGATACCCTTTCACGCTGACAGCCTCTGCCACGGACTCTGGATTACCTCCCTGGACGACGGCTTTTCCCTCCACCAGGTTGACATCTGCCTTCTTCACACCAGCAACATCCAGAATAGCCTTCTCTACTTTACGCACACAGGAGGCGCAGGTCATATCCTGCACCTCAATCTCATACAGATCATTCTGCGGAATCTCGCCCTGCGATTCCAGACGGGCTTCGTATCCTTTCTTCCTGATTGCTGCAACGACCTCCAGCGGGTCACCGCCTTCAATCAGGGCATTTTTATCAACCAGGTTCACTTCTGCACGGACAACACCGGCTACGGCCTGAGCTGCCTGTTCAACATTTGCCACACAACCAGCACAATGCATGTCTTCCACATCAATCAAATAGGGAAGCACAGGAAGTTGCCCACCACCGCCCTGCCCTGGAGCTGACGAATCGCACTCGTATTCGGGCTGATAGCCAGCCTCACGCAGGGCTGCAACAACCACCTCCGGATCACCTCCATGCACATGCACTTCTTTGGCTTCAAGATCGACCTGCACCTCGGAGACGCCAGGGACGCTACCTGCTGCTTCCTTGACTGCAAGAACACAATGCTCACAACTCATATCCGTGACACGGATAAGGTATTCCTTTTCATTAGACATATGTATTTTTTTATAAATAATTTTCGTTCACTACCCGCATAATCAATAATCATTCCCAATGACGACGCAAGATTCTTTTTTACAATGGGAGAATATGAATTTCCTCCTGCAGAGGATAATTGCCCTCAATAAGTAACCCCTGACGCCCATCAATGCATATGGGATCACCAAAATTAATCCGGTGTCCATGGACCTCTGCATATTCTTCTGTCTCATAGACCTGCAAATCACGACAGCCCACAACACAGGTCTTTTCAAGACGGGTGGCAACCACAGAGGCATGACTGGTCTGCCCTCCTCTGGAGGTTATCAACCCATCGGCCATGGAAATTTCACGTATATCCTCAGGAACAGTATCCTGGCGAAGAAGAATCAGCACACTATCCGGTTCTTTTTCCCGTAACTGACGAATATTTTTTACCGTAAACACCGCTTTGCCGGAAAGGGCTGACCCTGAAACGCCAATGCCCTTGGTCATGATATGTCGATGGGCCTGGTCACTGTCAACAAAGACATTGAGGTGTTCTTTTTTCTTGATCGTGATCATGTCTCTGGTCTGGAGAATATACAAATCCTCAGGTTCCGGACCTTCAAAGGTGAATTCAATCTCCTGGGGATTCCAGCCCTTGTCATAAACAAGATTACGGCTTATCTCCAGTAGGCGGGCATATATTTGGGGGAACTTTAATTCCAGACTGTTAGCGGCATCACGCCCATCCAATTCAGATTGTTCCACAGATACCGGATAACTGGTGACCAGACCGGAAACGATATCTTCTCCCTGATCTCCGGGAGCATAATCACCCCAGAGGGCAACCCTTCGCACTTTACGATAGGGGTGTGCGGTGAATAACACACCACTGCCGGCCTCCTGGGTCAGATTGCCATAGACCATGGCCTGGACAATCACTGCAGTCCCCCAGTCATCGGAGACATCCATGAGTCGTCGATACTCCCGAGCTTTGTGGGCGTTCCAGGAATCCAAAACGATTTCCACAGCACCGATGAGCTGCAGCCAGGGATCTTCCGGCATGCCATAACCACGATTTCGCACAGCCCTCTGATACAGCAAAGCCAGTTCACGCATGGCCGCAGGGGTAAAATCCCGTTTAAGATGCACCTGGTGGGTCTGTTTGTGCTCATTCATCAATTCCTGGAAATCTTCACGATCCATGCCGTGGGACATACCCCAGGACTGTAAGAAGCGTCGGAAATTATCCCACACAAAATAGCTTTTATCAGGGTATGCAGCGACAAACTCATCAACAAGTTCCTGGTTGGTTCCCACATTATGAATGGTGGTCATCATGCCGGGCATGGAAATGGCTGATCCGGATCGAACCGAAAGTAAAAGAGGCTTGTGCGGAGACCCGAACACCGTACCTGTTAACTGCTCAATCTTGGTAATGGAAGCCCTAACCTGCTGCATAAACTCATCCCGGGCCCTGTCAAACTTGCGAACCGCAGTATAGCAACGAAAAATCTCCGAAGTTATGATGAACGCTGGCGGTACCGGCTTTTCATCCCGGGCCAGTATCACCAGGTTAAAGCCTTTGTTTCCCAGATGAATCAGATTGTGGGTACGCATGTTTTCATCATGTAACGCACTGATGGCTTTTTCCGGATTATAGGTCATGAGCAGATCCAGGGTCTGTTCATCCAGCAAATCTTTCTGGGCCTCCAAGGTTTGGATAATTTTACTGATAAAATTATCCAGGTGCTGCAGGCCAAAGGCAGTGGAGATCAGTTCCCGGAAAAAGCTCTCCGATATCCGCAACACTGATTCAGGAATATTCTTTTCATCAAACAGACAATGGTATTTATTCAGCAGATTGTCCTTACCGACCTGTGGGATAATGATGGAAAGGTTGTTTTGATGAATATTGGTATAATACGCATATATGATGTCCTTGACAGACTCTGAAAAACCTCGAATAATATCAAGATGTTGCGTGTATGAAAACCGCTTAATACCGATGGATGATCCGAGAAGACTGATATAGGTATCCAGTTTACGACTGGTAATACCATCTATCTGCAAGGCACGCGAAAAAAGCCGCAGACAACGTAGAATGTGAATAAAGGTTGCCTGGGTAATAAAAGAGAGATTTACCGTCTCAAACAACCGCTCAAGGTAAATATTTGCCAGGCTTTCCATTCGAAAGGTAAGTCCCAGGGCATCAAACTTTCGTTCTGAATAGCGCCCATAGACAGAAGGGATATCCACCGCAATATGCCGCTTGTAATATATTTCTTCCTTGGGCTCAAACTGCTGATCACTGAGAATGATCTGGTGCAGGTGCTCCAACTGTTTCAGGAGTTCCTCCAGACACCGGAAAGGGTCGTTCTTCTCCAGCACATGCAGCAATCTCTCCAACTCAGGAAAACCGTTATACATGGCATGCTGGAGTTGCATACGCAGTTCAGGTAGACTCAGGTTGTATTTTTGGTGCAGTAATTTATACATTTTCACCAGCAGGTCGAACCGTTTTATCTCCCTTTCATCAAGATCATCCTGCCTGTCCAGAAATCTGTGTCTTTCCTCCTCTGCCCATTCCAGGATCTGGTCCATACGGGTAAAACGCAGCTCACCCTTTATACGCTGGGCAAGGGTGTGCTGATCATCCACAAAAGGACCGCTGGTAGCCACCTGCTTGAGTACTTCCTCGGGCAGATAATCCTTTAAGTATTCTTTTTCTAAAGTTATCCAGAAGGTGAAAATAGCCTCTATAAAACCAACAATGAGATTGCTCGATTCCACATGCGCCTGTTTACGGAGAAAATGAATCAAAACATCTTTGCGTTTGTGAATTTCATCAATTTCCGTGGAAACATCCCGCAACTCGCCCTCTGCCCCAATCTCGTTAAAAAAGACCGGCATTAATTTGGTGAACTGTTTTGCGAGATTGTATATTGGCTCAATGGGGTGATTGAGCAGCGCCGTAATATCCCGTTGAAAAAGATCTGTGTCTTTTACACAAATCCCGGTGAGGCGAATATTGATAATAAGTGCAGAAAAAAGCGTGGAACACCATTTCGGTTCCTGCTGAATCAAATTCAGCCAGATTCTGATATTACTCAAATGGGCAGGATTGGCTATGGGTTGCCAGTCTTCATCCACTCCTCGAAAATTGGCATACTGAAAGCCAAAACGGACTGCTTCCCACAAAAAGGCTTCCACCAGACGGGAATTTCCCCTTTTAAACACCTCGTTGCCGATCACCTGTATGCATTGCAGCGATGTGTGGGGATATCTACGCACATTGGCTTTCAGCAAGTGAAATGTTGTAATAAAAAACTGTTCTATATCTTCAAAACTCTGGCTGCGGATCAGGTGCACCAGGGAACGGTTGATTTCCCGCAGCGTCTCCTCGTGAATCAGGTACAAGCCCCCGGTATCCATAATCCGAAAGAGAAAGAGTAATTTACGATTCTCCAGAAACTGCGCTTCATCAGGATTATCCTTATCTCCGACCAGTTGGGTGGGAATGGCCCTATACAAACGAACAATATCCATATGGTTGGGTAAAGCCAGGATAGTTTCCAGACCACTGAGCGTATCCTTGTGCATATCCACGACACTGACATACTCCAGATGTTCCCGGATAACTCCATGGGAAATAGCGATCAATTTATCACCTGCATGCCAGTTGTTACAATACTCACCGCATTGCTCTTCAAACCAGGGCAGAGGATCTTCTTCCCCAAGCCAATATTCATAATTTTTCTGTAGAATGCGCTGCATCAATTTGGCGAGATCAAGCAACTCAAACTCCTGTTCCGGAAGCTGCTTATGTAGCTGCACTACCTGCTTGACCAGCCTGCGCACGGGATGATGTCCCTGCACGATCATCATCATAACGGCGGGCATGGTGTCATTCAGTCCGTGCAGCTTGCGAAAAAAACAATTCAGCTCTGTGTGGTAGCGAACCAGACCTTCCGGAGAAAGCGATTTGACAAGCTTATCAGCATAGGCAAGCATAGCCTCAATGATCCGCGATACAAGCTGCTCATTTTTTATCGAATCATGCAGGGCCTCAAAAAAAATGGAGGTCAGTAAAGTGAAGGCATGTGGCCCCTGCTCATGCTTAACAAAATGAGGAATATTTTTGAGCACATAGGCACGAAGCTCAGGAAGAATCATTTTCCAGTTACGAAATGGATGACTGATCTCGTAGAGCAAGCCTTCCAACTTGGTTGAGAGTCCCTGATAATTCTGTACAATTTCCTGTAAAGGGATATACTTGGGATCTATTTCGACTTCCTGCGCAGTTTCCTGCAGATTTGCCTTCAGAGCATCTGACTGAATAGCCAGGGATTGATCATCGGATTTCATGATTCAGCCTCGGAAAAGAGAAAACAGGTTCATTGAGACAGCAGTATATACTGAGTGTAAAACGGATCAAAAAATATGTCAGCACCTGTTTTACTGTTAAGACAATAAGCAAGCGATAACCCCTTACAAAAAAAGATCATGCAAAAGACTCATTTTCAACTCACATTGCCTGCCTGGGCAGCACAAAAACTGGCTCAATCGCCTCTACGGTATGCCACCATAGAAGAACGTATGCAAATCGTGCTCGACTTTGCCGAAGAAAATATCAATCATGAATCAGGCGGTCCTTTTGCAGCCGGAGTTTTTGAACAGGATTCAGGCAAACTTGTCGCCATGGGAGTTAACCGGGTGGTTCCATCCAACTGCTCATCGGCCCATGCAGAAATTATGGCCCTGTCCCTTGCACAGCAAACCTTGGATACGTATGACCTTGGAGGAGAAGACATGCCCGCGCACCAACTGGTGGTCAACTGGTGTCCCTGCGCCATGTGTTTTGGTGCGGTACTGTGGTCAGGGATTCGCTCACTGGTCATTGCCGGGGCAGGCAAAAAACTGGAGCAGATAACCGGTTTCGATGAAGGCCCCATGCCTCCTGAGTGGAAAGAAGAACTCCGCAAACGTGGCATCAGCCTTCAGGAAAATATCCTGCATCAGTTAGCTGTGGAACAGTTTGAACGGTTCGCGGAAAGTGGTCAGCCCGTGTATAACGGACGGCAGGGACAACGTTAACAGTTCCATAGGAACGTGCTCTTTTGCAGAGGTGATAAGGATGTAGGTTTTCTGGTCCGAAAAGGGGCGATATGTTTCGACATCCCGAGCATTTGCAGGATAGCTATTATTTCTCGCGCCCCTTACAAAAAATATCCATTGCCCCTATGCAGGATTGTCCCCCATATAAGGATATCCGGTTACCTTATGGATGATTGATAACAATTTTTCCCGCACAGGGTGATGGGTATTCTTTTTAAAAACCATATGCATTTCAAGGCGCGGCTGCTTTCCCACCAGCCTTTTGAACCTTACCTGTTTCGGAGCTCTTCGAGCGATACTTTCGGGTACTATTGCGATCCCAATGGAGGCGGCCACCAATGAAAGAGAAGCTGCTTTTGTGAATGCTTCCTGTACAATTTTAGGGTTGACTCCATACTCTGAAAAAATGCTCATCCATTCATCATAAAGATGAGGCTGAGATGCACGTGGGAAAAAGATAAAATCCTCCTGAGAAAGTTCTTCTATAGCAATCTGCTTCCTGTGTTCTAATCTGTGCCCTGATGGAAGTGCTAAAGCGTACGACTCTTCATGATACTTGATACAAACAAGACCTTCTGTATCATGTTTAAACAACCGAACAACACCTGCATCAATACCGCCATTCTGCACGGCCTCAAGCTGAACGTTCGTGGGCATCTCCATCAATTCAAAACGCACCTTCGGATAGGTCTGTTTAAATTCTTTTATAATCTCTGCCAGAGGAGTATCCAGGGCCGGCCCTATATAGCCTAAGGAAAGATGTCCTTCTTTTCCTGCGGCCACTGCCCGTACGTGGTCTCTCGCCCGATCAATGGAAGACAATATAGCCTTTGCTTCTTCAAGCAAAAGTCGACCTTCCGGGGTGAGTGAAACTGATCGATTGTTCCTCTGAAACAAACTGACCCCAAGCTCCTCTTCAAACTTCATGATTTGCTGACTCAGAGGAGGCTGGGACATGTTCAGCCGTTTTGCAGCTCTACCAAAATGTAATTCTTCTGCCACGGCAACGAAATATTTAAGCTGTTTTGTATCCACAATTAAGACGAAAAAAGTATTACAGTTATATTTTAAATATATTTTACATATCAAAAATATAGCCATATTGTTCTGGAAAGTCAAAAATACTTCCAATGGAGAATCAACATGGTAAATACCATCAGTACAGTAGCGCTCGGAAACAGTTCAATCACACTCTCAAGGCAGGGACTGGGATGTATGGGGCTGAGCGAATTCTATGGAGAGCCGGTACAGAAAGCTGAGGGGATTCGTTTAATACATCATGCCCTTGACCTGGGGGTCACGTTTTTTGATACTGCCGATATGTATGGAAATGGCCATAACGAACAGTTGCTGGCATCAGCCCTTAAAGGCAAAAGAGAACAGGCCACCATTGCCACCAAGTTTGGTATCGTCAGGGAAGGCGCAAACTATGCACGCAAAATAAACGGCTCCCCTGAATATGTGAGAAAAGCGTGCCACGAAAGTTTACGCAGGCTTGAGACAGATTATATCGATCTCTATTATATTCATCGAATCGATGCGGACACTCCCATTGAGGACACAGTTGGAGAAATGGCGAGGCTTGTGGACGAAGGAAAAATCCGGGCGATTGGAATCTGTGAAGCCTCAGCTCAAACTATTCAAAGAGCACACCAGGAGCATCCTCTTTCAGCTGTTCAATCAGAATACTCAATGTTTACCCGTGATCCGGAACAAGATATCTTACAAATTACCAGAGATTTCAACATAACCTTTGTAGCTTACAGTCCCATCTGCAGGGGGCTGTTAAGCAGCAGTACAGTGAAAAACAATGATCCCAAGGATGTTCGAGCATTTTTTCCCCGTTTTCAGAGTGACGCCTACGACAACAATCAACAGATTGCCCATGAGCTGTCGAAAATAGCTGAAGACAAACACTGCAGCCTGGCCCAGCTCTCTCTTGCCTGGGTTATGGCACAAGGACGACACATTGTTCCAATCCCAGGCACCACTAAAATCAAAAATCTGGAGTCCAACACAGCTGCGAACCAGCTGGTACTGACAGAGACTGACCTGCTTCACATAAATAAAATCCTGGATAGTTCCATTGTCAGCGGGGCTCGATACACAGTTGAAGGTATGAAAGGCGTAAATATATAACTGCAACCAGATAGACCAATGACGCCTAAACTTTTACCTGCCCAACCTTTGAACAGGTTATGATTAGGAAAAAGAGATGGTTATACAGGAAAAATAGTTCTTCCAAAGACTGTGATCAGTTACTAGTATTGTGTCCAGTGGGTACTTTTCTCTTCCATGGTACCCACAAAGGATTCTGCAAAATGCACCTGCAACAATCAGTAATGGATGAACAATGAACCAGGAAGCATACACACAGCTCACCGGATATTTCCAAAAACTCAGTAACATTGGCCACGCTCTGACCTTCCTGCATTGGGACCAGTTAGTAATGATGCCTCCTGGCGGTAACGCAGCAAGGGCATCATCCATAGCAGAGCTCACCTCCCTGCACCATGAGCATCTCACCTCCCCTACGATCAGGGATCTCCTGTTACAGGCAAAAGAAGAGGACCTGACAGAAATAGACAGAACATCTCTACACGAAATGGAGCGTGTCTATCACGAGGCAGTGTGTCTCCCCCAAGATCTTGTAAAAAAGAAGTCACTGGCTGGCTCTCTCTGCGAACAGGGTTGGCGAACACAGCGGGAAAATAATGATTGGCAGGGTTTTCTAAAGAATTTTCAGGAGGTGGTGATGCTGGCCCGTGAAGAGGCACAAGCACGGCTTGCCGCCAATGGCTCAGTCTCCAGCCCTTACGACGCCATGCTCGACCTATACTGTACGGGCGACACCACAGAAGAAATAGAAACAGTTTTTACTGTTCTGCAACAGGAGCTGCCTCAACTAATCGGCAGAATATGTGAACAACAAAAGGCAAAACCGCATATGCAGGGTCCCTTTCCCATAGAGCAACAGAAAAAACTTTGCCGATCATTGATGAGCTGTCTCGGCTTTGATTTTGAGGCAGGTCGGATTGATGTTTCCCTGCACCCTTTCAGTACAGGAGATATGGATGACCAACGTATAACAACCCGTTTTCGTGACAGTGAATTCCTTGAGGCACTTTTGGCGACAGCCCACGAAACTGGTCATGCCAAATATGAAGCAGGCCTGCCGAAAAATTGGCATGGCCTTCCCATTGGTGAGGCCCGCAATATGTGCATTCACGAAAGTCAGAGCCTGCTCTTTGAAAAACATCTCTTTCTTGCCAAACCTTTTTTTCACTTTTTTGTCACGAAAATGCATAAATATCTGCCAACAACCCGTGATATGCATGAGTCCACACTCTATGCGGCCTGTACCCATGTAGAACCGAGTCTGATCAGGGTTGAAGCTGACGAAGCCACATATCCGCTGCATGTGATTTTACGTTTTGAAATCGAACGAGACTTGATTAACGGCAAGATTGAGGCAAAAGACATTCCTGAACTCTGGGATGACAAGATGCAGCAACATTTTGGCCTTGATACCCACGGCAACTATAAAGATGGCTGCCTCCAGGATATCCACTGGGCCGATGGTTCGTTTGGATATTTCCCTTCCTACACCATGGGTGCGGTAAATGCTGCGCAGATCTTCCAGGCCTTTACCAAAGAAACAACTGACTGGCAGGAAGCTTTTGCAACTGGAAATACGGCAGACCTGCGAGAATGGTTACAAAATAAGGTCTGGTCAAAGGCCAGTGGACAGTCCTCCCAGGATATTATCAAGGGGGCTACAGGGATGAAAACAGACGCCAGATCCCTCCTCAATCATCTGAAAAATAGATATTTATAGCATCGAGGCATTAAGACATGCTGACACCACGGAGGTAGTATGGATTTTACCATCTATTTTATAAAGGTGTTTCTCCTGTCCACCTGGCTTGCTGCTCCTTTACTCGCTTTTTTAGGCTTGTTGATAGTAACTCTTGGCTTATGGGTCGGCAAACAGGAAGGATGGGAAAAAACCGAATCCCTGTACTGGGCCTTTGTAACTGCCACCACTGTGGGTTATGGGGACATTCGGCCACAGAGGTCCACAACTCGCCTCTTGTCCATTATTATAGCTTTTACGGGGTTGGTTCTCTCCGGCCTTATCGTTGCCATGGCAGTTAATGCCGCCACTCTGGCTTTCAAACACTACACCAATGAACACCAGATACTTGAAATGCTTAAACTCATAGGCTGATCAGTTAGATCATTACCATGTTACTCCGAAGAGTTGTTATTCCATGCACACTTATGGCGTTCTCCGGGTTAATACAATTTCCACTGTAGAGTCAATCGCAAATGATTCGTGTCATGCTCACAGGTTTTTGCGCTGCCCTGTTTTTCAGCACCACTTTTATCTTAAACCGTGCCATGAGCCTTGAAGGCGGTCACTGGTTCTGGTCTGCATCGCTGCGCTATTTATATATGTTCATTTTTCTTGTACTGGGATTGTCTGTTGCATGCCGGGGCCAGTTACAGGCATTATTCAGGGAATATATGCATCACTGGAAATTCTGGACACTCAGCGGAAGTGTTGGTTTTGGGGGGTTCTATGCACTGCTCTGCCTGGCTGCAGAGCATACCCCAGGCTGGGTTGTAGCCACAACCTGGCAACTTACCATCCTGGCCAGCCTTGTTGTACTCAGGGGTTTTGGTAAAACTTTTTCAGCAAAAGTGTGGGGATACTCTCTCGCAGTATTTTTTGGCGTAGCCCTGGTAAACTTGAGCCAGGCTGAAAATATGCAGTGGCAGACCATTCTTATGGGAACGTTGCCCGTATTGGGTGCAGCCTTCTGTTATCCACTGGGAAACCAGCTTGTCTGGGAGGCTCAAAACAGAAACCCCAGGCTACCAAAAGTTGACCAGGAAGTACTTAGAAGTGGTTTTCGTAAAGTTCTGCTGCTCACCACAGGAAGTATGCCGTTCTGGTTGCTCCTCTATTGCCTTATTCGCCCGCCATTGCCCAGTACAGAACAAGCCGCAGGTGTTGCCCTGGTAGCGTTGTTCTCCGGTATCATCGCAACTACCCTCTTTCTTAATGCCCGCCATATGGCACACAATGCCGGTCAGCTTGCAGCAGCTGACGCAACCCAGGCCAGTGAAGTACTTTTTGCTCTAGTGGGAGAAATACTCTTTCTTGGCGCCCCTACACCAGGAGTGACGGGACTGCTTGGTATCCTGATCACCATTGCCGGTCTTGTGGCTTATGTACGTCATGATCAGTAATACGTATATCCTGCCAACGAAGCTATAGAGAAGAGGGCGAGGAGAAAATAACAGAATTCCGGTGAAACGGCTGATGAAATCTATTACGTTCCATAGTAGGTCCTAACGGGCGTTTTCGTTTTTTCTACACTTGCTATAATACGTTAAAGTAAAGAAAAAATAATTTTGATTTCTAAAAAAGAATCCTTAAATAGGACAAAAACAAAATATCGATGAAACCAAAATTTGCATATATTTACTTAAGCTTTAAAGGAACGCTTCCTTTGAAAGGATATTGGATTTATTGGAATATGCCTTTTCTTGTATTAGCAATTATAGATTACTTCTTGGCAAGACGTGCTATCACATTAGAATCAAATTTTTTCCAAATTATCAACTTACTTATTATTTGGCCATTTTTAGCTATATCTGTAAAGCGATTACATGATTTAGATAAATCTGGATGGTGGATTTTGATTAACTTAGTTCCCGTTATAGGCTCTGCTATATTTTGGCTTATTTTAAGCTTGATGCCAGGAGCAAAAGTAATAAATGATTATTATGAAGAAAAAATTTAATCACTCGTTACCCCTGAACCGCTGAACTACGCGGTTGGATGAACTCCAGGTAAGTTGAAAAAGAATAAATATTGCCCAATTGGATCTACAGGGAAGGCGCAGGTTATCAAACCAACAGGTATTTCCTGCGCACCTCGTCATTTTCACGAAGTTCCTGAATGGTTCCATGATATCTGATGCTACCGTTGTCGATCACGTAAGCGCGGTCAGAGAGCCGTAAGGCCATCTTCTGATTCTGTTCGGCCAGGAGTACGGTAAGGCCGGCTTCCTTGAGAGAAGAGATCTGCTCTTCCAGCGTTTTCACCACAAGGGGAGCCAGCCCCTCAGTGGGCTCATCCAGAAGAAGGAGCTTTGGATTGGTCATGAGCGCACGGGCAATGGTGAGCATCTGCTGTTCGCCTCCGGAAAGGAGGCCAGCTTTACGGTGAGCTATAGGAGCCAATGGCGGGAAAAACTCAAATAGCCGGTCACGGGTCCATTGCGGTTTTCGTTTGGAGACACCTTCTACGATATCCAGATTTTCAGCCACCGTGAGATCAGCAAACACCCGGCGATCGTCAGGCACGTAGCCAAGTCCGAGGCGGGCGATCTCAAAGGGCTTTTTACCGCTGAGGTCTTGATCTTCAAAAAGGACTTTCCCTTGTCTGGGCGGATTGAGGCCCATAATACCTCGCATGGTAGTGCTTTTTCCAGCCCCATTTCGCCCTAGAAGGCATACAACTTCCCCGGGATGAACCTCCAGGGACACCTCGAATAGAATGTGGCTCAAACCGTAATAAACATGGATTCCTTCAACCTTCAGCATTCATCATCTCCAAGATATGCGGCCCTGACTTCGGGATGATTCCGCACAGCATCGGGCCGGTCCTGGATCAGGGTTCTGCCGTGCTGCATGACCATTATCTGGTCGGCCAGGGTAAAAACCATCTCCATATCATGCTCGCAGAAAACAAGAGTGATTCCCATCTCGCTCCTGAGCCGACGCATCAGTTGCAGGACAATTTCAGTTTCTTCAGGGGACATGCCTGCAGTTGGCTCATCCAGGATCAGCAACTCAGGCCGATTGCCCAAAGCCACAGCAATTTCTAGGACCTTGCGGTCACCGTGCGACAGGGTGCCGCTGATACGTCCGGCCTTATCGCCAAGTCCTACAGTTTGCAGGATTTCCCTGGTTTCCTTTACCGCCATGCGCCGAGCATTGGCAAACAGATTAAAGGACCGGCGCTGCCGGGACAGAACCGCCACGCGTACATTTTCAAAAACATCCAGACGGTCAAACACATTTACCACCTGATACGACCGGCTGATACCCAACCGGCAAATAGCATACGGAGGCAGGCTGACAATATCCTTATCCTTGAACCGGATGCTGCCACGATCCGGCGTAATCTGACCGGTGATCAAATGAAACAGGGTTGTTTTGCCTGCACCGTTGGGCCCAATAACAGCAGTAATCTCTCCCTGAGCGGCATGAAGATGGGCATCACTCACCGCCATGAACCCGTCAAATGATTTCTGAAGTGCTGTAACCTGCAGCATTGTCAGTTCTCCTCCGAACGGGAAATCTTTATCCATCGTTCCATAAAAAATCCAAGTACCCCCTGGGGCAGCAACAGGATGAGCATCATGAGCACAATTCCCAGCACCATGGTCCAGTACTCGGTGTAGATCCCTACAAAGGTCTGAAGGGACACAATAACCGCAGCTCCCAGCATGGGGCCGAAAAAGGTGAACCAGCCCCCCAACAGACACATGATCAGAATCTCCAGGGAAAGGGTCCAGAACATCAGTTCCGGGAAAACCGAACCTTCCACCGTAACAAACAGACTTCCTGCGATTCCGGCAAAGGCTCCCGCAATGACCATGCCTATAAGCTGGTGAACGCGGACATTGACACCAATGGCCTCGCACCGGACAGGATTGTCCCGAACGGCCTGAAAAGTCATACCAAAGGGGGAACGGATAATCCGGTAGAGAATGAACAGAGAAACCACTGTGACAGCCAGGGTAAAATAGTACGCCCCGACCCCTGAAGAGATCGCATCCGGTACGGGAATACCGTGGATGCCGTCATCACCTCCGGTAAAATTATACCAGCGGTAAACGATGGTCCAGACCAGAGAGCCCAGGGAAATCTGCAGCATACCGAAATAGAGTTTCGAAAGGCGCACACACACCACCCCAATAAGTAAACTCAGGATACCTCCGGCAAGGGGAGCAGCAGCGAAAGCCACCCAGGCAGGGGACCCGGTTTTGGTCAGTACCAGGGCAGTGGCATATGCTCCGGTGCCATAAAACACGGCATGGTGGAACTGATACATGCCCCCAAATCCCAGCAGCAGGTTGAGACTGGTGGCAAGAAGCCCCTGTATGAGTATGAGGGAGACCAGGTAGATATAAAAACGTGTGCCGAACTGCGGCAGAAACGCCAAGGCCAACAACAGTACTGCAGGGATCACCAGAGCTTGAAAACGGGATTGAGTCATAAACCTTACCATGTGGATTTGAGCAGTCCCTTGGGCCGAACGAGCAACACTGTTACCACAGCCGCATACGGGAACACTATGGCAAACTGAGGACAAATCAGGATACCGACGGAATCGGTCAGTCCAAAAATCAGGGCTCCCAGGAGTGCCCCCCAGATATTACCAAGTCCACCCACTATAATGATAAGAAAGGTTTCAATGATAATGGCATGATCCATGCCCTGGGTAATGTTCTGGGTAGGGGCAACCAGAGCTCCTCCCAAGCCGGCTAGAAAACAGCCAATGACGAAGACACTGGAAAAAACACGACTGACATTGATTCCCACAGCGCCTACCATTTCCCTGTCCACAGCCGCTGCACGGGCAATTTTACCTATCTTTGTCCGGTTGGTCAGCCACCACAACCCCAGAGCCACCACCGGTCCAAGCATCAGCAGAAAAAGATTGTATCGAGGAAAAGGCAGCCCAAATATGGTTACAAACCCCTTAAGAACCTCAGGTGGAGACAAAGAACGGTAATCTGCCCCCCAAATCAGTTTAACCATGTCATTGAACACCAATGTCAGAGAAAAGGTGAACAATAGCAACATCAGGTGTTCCCGGTCATACAGGTGCCGGAAAATACCCCGCTCTACTGCAAAGCTGACGGCAGCAACAAGAACAGGGGCCACAATCAAAGCAAGCCAGAAGCCAAATGCCCCGCCTCCCAGGGCCATAGCCACGCTATAGGTGACAAAAGCACCTATCATATATAAGGAGCCATGGGCAAGGTTTGGAATGCGCAACACTCCCAGTACCAGGCTGAGTCCAGAGGCCACAATAAACAAAATCGTTGTCCGGCTCAGTCCCACCAGAATCTGCTGCCCCAGGGCGCTCAGTGTCAAATTCGCGGCAAAATCCATGGGTTATTGCCCGCGAGCTGCCTTGATCTCATCCATGCTAGGCATCACTTGATCGCCAGGAATGGTTACGATGTCTGAGGCTTTGAGGAAGTCGTATTCAGGTACTTTTTGGGTAATGCCCATGAACATGGGAAACATCACCTGATGGTCACCTCCTCGCATGGTGAGAGGTCCCACCGGTGAATCGACAGTCATGTCCTCCAGAGCATCAATGAGCTTTTCCGTATCCACCTTTCCCGCCTTTTTATACCCTTCGACGATAAACTTGGCAGTGACATACCCATACATGGCTCCCACTTTGGGTGGCCGGCCATAGGCGGACTGGAAGCTTTCCACAAATGATTTATTTTCTGCGGTTTCAGGATAGTAGAAAAAATAATTGGAGGTACCGATAACATTTTCCGGAGCCTCCTGTCCCAAAGGCATGAGGGTGGACAATTCTGTTGCTGTATGCATGAAAAACGGAACTTTCTGATTGAATCCCGTAGCCTGGGCTGCCTTCAGAAAGGGTACGCAATCCCGGCCACCTGTGGCAATAATCACCGCGTCGGGCTTGGCAGCCAGCATAGCTGTAATATATGGAGTGAAATCAGGCTCTCCCACCTTCCACCAGGATTGCCCAAGGAGTTCAACTTCCGGCTTGAGCTTTTTGAGGTTGTCCCAGACACCTTCGGCAATGGCATGGCCGTATTCATAATCATCCCCGGCGATCCAGTATTTGACATAGGGCTTTTGAGCAAGTCCAACAGCCGCCGCTTTTCCGGCCATGGTAGTGTTCTCATTCATGCCGAAGACATAACGGTTGCCCTTCTCTCCGGTAATCTTAGCGCTTTTGGAAAAGGTGGAAAAAAATGGTATTTTTTCCTTGGCGGACAGATCAGCCAGGGCCAGGGCCAGGGCTGAGTTGATGGTACCCATCAGAATGTCCACACCTTCCCGCATGATCAGTTCCTTGGCTTCCCGAAGGCCCAGATCTACTTTAAACTTACTGTCCCTGGTAGTGAATTCGATGGGTGTGCCCAATACTCCGCCGGCACCATTCACCTGATCCACATACAGCTTAAAGCCGTCGCGCACATCATTGGTATAGGTGCTGGCCGGGCCTGAATAGCAGTCCACGATACCAACTTTGATAGCCTTAGCCCATGCTGACGAACATATCAGTGCCAGCATTCCAGCAATCAACACAACCTTTTTCATAGTTCTCCTCACGCCATTGTTAAATCAAGTATACTGAACCGCCCCTTTTAACAAATATGGGGCAATCCGTCATCGAAGAATTTCTGATATTGATACCCCATCAAGGTAGCCAAAGACATGGATACGGCCATGGAAACCTGTGATCAGACACCCTGGCAAACCTATGAGACCCTGCCACCCCATTTGGACTAGATACTTGTGCTATCAAGCACATGTGCTCTTCGAGGTATACAAAATTGACCTATATTGGGAATGATCTGGTCCTCTCCAAAAATGCACCACTGGCCCGGGAAGGAATCCCTCTCTAGGGGCTACGGAAAAAATAAATCATCCAATCTTGCTCGTCTCTCAACTCGGTAACGTCGCCTCGTCAATGACTCAATACGGCCAGTATGGAACCATTGACGCGACAACGTTACCAAACCGATATCCTACGCAATGTTTGGATATTTATTATTTTCCGCGACCCTAAGTCTTCTGCTCCTTATTCCTGGAGACCAACAACAACCAGGAACGTATTGAAGAAACGGCATTTTTGTACAATCACTGACGACGGCCGAAGGATTGGATATTTTACCCTATCACCGTCTGGGTGAACCAAAATGGAGGCAGCTTGATAAAGTAAACCCAATGGATGTCATCACTCCAACCGGGTAACAATCTTTATCTGCTAGGAGTCTATCGGCAAATCGCATTTTTTCCCCAGATTAAGGCCTTTTCAGGAAATCAAGTATAGGGAAAAAGTATGTTCTCCGACAACCCCCCAGGCTCTTACTCAGAAACATTTGGAACTCGTTCATGTGGACAGGTCTCACCCCACCCACATGAACGAATGCCTGTCAGGGAAAAACGATTATGAAGAAAATAATCATGTACCAGAATCCATGAGTGGGCCGACAAATCGCTGCACAAAGCTTAGATATTCACGCCCACCATTGGTACGACGCTGAATTGATCGATAGACAGACGCCATGACTTTAACAATCTGCTCCCAGGGAACATCTCTCAATTCCTCCTCGATTATACTGCTCATTTTCTCATAGTGTTCCCTTAAAGCAGGGTCGGTTAAAGAATGCCCGGCCCCCTCAAAATGATGGACATCAAAGAACGCCTCCAGCAACTGCAGGGCTGTTCTATCTGTAAAATTTCCTTGCGTTTCAACGTCAAAGGTACAAAATATCGACTCAACCACTTGACCTACACTTTGCAGTTCTATTGACGTAGACATCTGCTCAGTCCCGTAAAAGGGGACTTTGCGGTAATTCTTTTTCTCAGCACTGCCGCTAAAAAAACTACACCCCGTGCATGTTGCAGCATCACGAATCTCACCGCAGCATTTACTGCATATCCACGCCCCATTGGCTTGACATTTCCGTTTTCCCTTCCGGGATTCACAGGTCAAACATTTAGCCACGCTATTCCCCCTTATAAAATTTTTTCAAGTCGAACCAATATACACATTTTCAGTCTGGACATTCTCTTTTTCACGCCCCTTTCTATACCCTATAAAGGGCAAATTTTCGATTACGAACCAGAAGCCACAGGAACCCCCCGATCAATCCCACCATAAACTGGATAGCTCCAAGGGACTCGATAAGATGATGGGGGCAGAGTGAAACCAGAAACATACCTAAGCTGCCCATGATCATGCTGAAAAAGTTAATCAGCGCCGAGGCGGACCCCGTGTCGTGATCCTGCTGGTCGAGCATAAGATTTACCCCTGGCACCCGCATGGTAATAACTGCCAGGGTTGCAGGAGCAAGAGCCAGAGCAAAGAGCCACGGAGACAGATGCCCAAGGGTACCGACAACAATACCACAACACATCAACAACACAAAACAGCCCGAAATAATGACCTTAGTTTGAAGATGCTTTGACAACTTCATATAAAGCATTGGCCCTACCATCGCAAAAAGTGCATTAAAAGCAAAGAAAAAACTAAATCTCTGCGGGCTCAATCCAAATCCGGAGATATAAATAAATGATGATGATGCCAAAAAGGCCATCATGGCCATGGGAACCAGGCAGAAGATGACCAGCAGAAATATAAATCCAGGATTCTTCAGTACCACAGCCAAACGCCCCCAGGAACAAACAATAGAACCTGAATATTTTTCGTCCAACGTTTCCTGGAACAAAAAGGTAATCAAAGCCGCTACTGCACCAATACCGGAAAGAACCAGAAACACCATCCGCCAGGATGCTATTTTCAAGAGAAAGGCACCAAGTACCGGAGCTACCATGGGAGCGATAATCACCATGGACATCACCGTTGCCATGACTTTCTCACGTTCGCGACCATCATAGAGATCTTTAACAATTGCCGTTGCCACCACAGTAATAGCGCTTCCACCGAATGCCTGCAGAATACGTGATACAATAAGCTGCTCGATATTCAGGGAGGAGGCACAGAAAATACTGGCGATAATGTACCCACCGATACCTGCCAGCAAAATGGGTTTACGACCAAATTTCTCACTAAGAGGCCCCCAGAAAAGCAAGCCCCCTGCATAAAAAACAAAAAACATACTCAGTGTCATATTCACCTTGGAATGACTGGTAGCCAACGCTTCGACCATCTGCGGCATAGCTGGCAAATATAGATCGGTTGAAAGTGGAGGAAAGGCGCTTATCAGTGCCAGGAACAGCAAGGTTCCTGTATTACCAAGATTTTTTTGTGGTTTTTTCAAAGAGGTTCTCCTCATCGAGCATAAATATTTTTTTCCTAAAAACAACAGGTTTTGTGCATTTTTTTTGCATGTCTATTTACCTGACACAATATGCCTTGTAACAACCTATTGTTTTTATGTACATCCATTAACACGCAACCCAACAATTACGCAGAAAAAATTCCATTTTTGAAATAAAACATAACTATACAGCACAAAATTGTTCTAAACCCATCTCAAATCATCCATGTTGTAATGAAACACACATCACTGAAAAAACTCCTTGCTTTGGCCTCCCCCTTACGATCCGGCGATGTACTTGCTGGCATTGCTGCGGAAAACGAAGAAAAACGTGTCCGGGCGCAAATGACGCTTGCAGAAGTACCGCTCAAAAGATTTCTTGAAGAACCGGTTATCCCGTATGAAGAAGACGAGGTTACCCGCCTGATTCTGGATGAACATGACCAGGAAGCCTTTGCCCCTATTAGCAGTCTTACGGTGGGTGACTTTCGAAACTGGCTGCTTTCCGATGTGGCCGACAGTGTAACGCTTGCAAAGCTTGCCCCTGCCATTACTCCCGAAATGGCTGCTGCGGTGTCCAAGCTGATGCGGCTGCAGGACCTTATTCTGGTGGCATCGAAATGCAGAATAACAACGAAATTTCGGAATACCATAGGAACACCGGGTACATTTTCAGTACGCCTGCAGCCCAACCACCCCACCGACGATCTCACTGGGATTGCTGCATCCACCCTTGATGGCCTGTGTTACGGATGCGGAGATGCCGTAATCGGCATTAACCCTGCCACAGACAACATAGACAATATCTGCAACCTGCTTCACATGCTCAGCGACCTGATAGAGAACTACTCTATCCCCACTCAAAGCTGTGTACTAACCCATGTGACCACCACTTTAGAAGCCATAGAAAGAGGTGCACCTGTTGATCTCTGTTTTCAATCCATCGCCGGTACCCAGAAGGCAAATACCGGCTTCGGCATTAACCTGGCCCTTCTGCAACAGGCCCACGAGGCCACCCTGGCACTCAATCGCGGCACGGTTGGCACCAATGTCATGTATTTTGAAACCGGCCAGGGAAGTGCATTATCTGCGAATGCCCATCACGGAGTAGATCAACAGACTCTTGAGGCACGGGCTTATGCAGTTGCCAGGAAATTCAGTCCCCTGCTGGTCAATACAGTGGTGGGATTTATCGGACCGGAGTATCTCTATGACGGTAAACAGATCCAGCGGGCAGGTCTGGAGGACCACTTCTGCGGCAAACTTCTCGGGCTGCCCATGGGAGTTGATATCTGCTATACCAACCACGCCGAGGCAGATCAGGACGACATGGACACCTTGCTCACCCTGCTCGGAACAGCAGGATGCACGTTCATCATGGGTGTTCCGGGTGCTGACGATATCATGCTCAATTACCAGTCCACCTCCTTTCACGATGCCGCCTACATACGCAAGCTCCTGGGATTGCGCGCAGCACCTGAATTTGAAAACTGGCTGCAGTCCATGTCCATCCACTCAAAGACCGGGAGCCTGCAACCCATTCTGAAATCCAACAGACTCCTTGAACTCTCAGCAAAAAAAATATCATGAACCAGAGCAGTAAACCCTATATAGTCAGTGATCCGTGGGCAAAATTACAACAGTTCACCGATGCGCGCATCGGACTTGGCCGGTGTGGCACCAGTATGCCGACGGAAGAAGTCTTGAAGTTCAAACTCTCCCATGCTCAAGCGCGGGATGCTGTCCATCAACCTGTGCAGACGGAGGCTATGGCCAGCAAACTACAGCAAAACGGATTTACACCTCTGGTTCTGCACTCAAGTGTTCAGGATCGCAGCGAATACTTGACCCGACCGGACAAAGGCAGGAGTTTAAGCCAGAATTCTGTTGATCTCCTCACACATGAACAGACTGGCTATGATATCTGCGTTGTTATCTGTGATGGTCTATCCGCTCCTGCCATCCACGAGAGCGCCCTTGACGTGACCATACATTTTCTCAACATTGTTCGTCAGTCAACCTTAACAGCCTCTCCGGTCTGTATGGTCACCAATGGTCGTGTAGCCATAGGCGACCAGATAGGCCACCTGCTGCAGGCCAGAATGGTTGTTCTTCTCATTGGAGAGCGTCCCGGTCTCAGTTCTCCCAACTCCCTTGGTGCGTATCTCACCTATGCACCATTGCCGGGACTTACCGATGAATCGAGAAACTGTATCTCCAATATCAGGAAAGGAGGCATGTCAACCGGGGAAGCTGTACGAAAAATAGCCTACCTGGTTGAAGAGGCTTTTACTTTAAAACACTCAGGAGTTGCTCTCAAAGACCGGATGAACAGTGACTATATACCATTGCTCTCTTTTCAATCCAAGGTAATCTGAACCTGCGAATCTTGCTTCGAGTTATTTGGAGGGGTATGCCGGAAGCTATGCTCCTCCAATGCCTCTTCGCTCTTCGGCCTTTGCAACAGCAGCCAAGAGCTCTCCAAAGGTAAACGGTTTGGCAAGGAAATCCAGAACACCTTTACGAAAGGATTCTTTCGCTGTCTCCATGGTAGCAAAACCCGTTATGACGATAACCTCGGTTTCCGGCTTCATATCTTTCACCTCAGAGAGAAACTCCATCCCATCTATGCCTTCCATCTTGAGATCGGTGATAACCAGATCAAAGGGATGTGTACGAAACCTTTCCAGCGCTTCGCTGCTTTTCACAAAAGTTTCAACATAATATCCTTTTTGCATGAGAATCGGCTTGAGACGTTTGGTCACAATGGGTTCATCGTCAAGTACCAGAATCCGCAACTGTTCATTGCTTTCCATATGCTACCTCCTCTGCCGGGCTAGACTGCGCCTTGATTTGTGCAAACCGCTCAACATACTGACTCACCAGTGCCTCGTTAACCAGTTTCACATCCAGCTGCCTGGTAAAGCTGACCAATGCTCCGAGGATACCTATTTTTTCCAGGGTAGCATGCAGAGAAGCGCCTTTTATACGTCCGACGACCAAATCACCTTTACTGGCCACCATGAAATCGTGGGCTATCAGTATCTGCCTGATCATGCGTCCGCGACGTGATCGTCTTTTGGGATCAGTCACACCGCCGAAGAATCTAAAATACACGTAATTTTCCATTGCTCTCTCCGAACAGATACTGTCGATCATAGAAAAATGATACCCCAATCTCAGGCTCACATTCATATAATCTCCAGCGGTGACAGCCAGGTTCTGTCCCACAAAGCGAGGATCAGCCGCGTTGGTGGTAAACGTTTTTGTCATGCTAGACATAAAACTCTTCATATCAACTTCCACCGGGGTTCTCTCCCATAATCCCTCGATACACATTCCCTTTGCAAAAGCCTGGAGAGGAGCACTTTTCACGCTCTCCAGCGTCAATGGCCCTGAACAGCCTTTCCCGCGGCATAAACCAAAATCAATAACTGTCAGATCAAGGGGAATATCCAGCTGTAACGTTCTTGAATGTGTCTTTAAAAAACCGTCATTGGCAAAATTACTTTCAACAAGCACTTCAACTGATTTTTCATGCACAAAACGGATAAGATCGTGCAATGTCTTGCAGGATTCAGGCTTAAATGACGAGGCAGCGGGGTCGACCAGGGTAAGCGGATTGATTTTCTTTAATAATCTGCGCAGGACACGAAACTCATAGGTTTGCTCGAATGGCTCCTCCACAAATTGATAGTAACACAATTCAGAGAGCAACCCTCCGTAGACCCTTCGTTCCTTGGCGTCCAGGGTAATTTCCATACCTGTTTTCAGAATCTTGGTAGCCTGTTGGGTATTTATAAGCATGGGAATTCGATATTCCCTGGCAATGGTCGAAAGGTGGCCGATGGGAGAGCCGATATCTGTAATCACTCCGTTCACGCGTTGCAGCACCCTGGCAAAGCTCGGTGAAGAAAAATGGGCTACCAGAATCGCCCCCTGGGGAGTAACGTCCAGTTCCTCCTCTGAACGGACATTATGTACAATCCCGATGCCCACACCTTCATGGACCACATCTCCGACCCCATCGAGTAACAAAGGGAACCCCTCGCCCAGTTCTGAAAAATCACAAATTAACGTGGGAGCGCTCTGCTCAATGTTCAATAGACGGCTTTGCAAAATAACCAGGCTGTTATTTTCATCAATGGCGAATTCAATATCCTGTGGGTGACGAAAGTACTTTTCCAACCGCATGGCTGTATCGACAATTTTCCGTATCTCTGCTACCTGAAGGCTGGGACGATCACGCAGCCGCGAATTGAGAGCGAGCGTTCTTACGCCGTTACCGTTTTTACGTCTCTTGATGATTGTACTCTTATGAACAAGGTCCATGCCAACAATCTCATACGGTGGTTTTCGTGAGACATGGAATTGGTCAGCTGGCTGTTTTCCTCCCACAAGATCGGCTCCAAGACCAAAGGTAGAGGCTATAAGCAATTGATCCTTCTTGGGTTCAAACGCATTGAGGGAGTATACAACGCCACTGACACGCGCTGCTATCATCTCCTGTACGCCAACGGCCATGACAGCCTCTGACTCACGGATATTGTTCCGCCTGCGGTATTCCATGGCACGAGGTGAATACAGACTGGCCACAACCTGCAGGTAGGCGTCACATACTTCTGAAGGTGTGACATTAAGCAGGCTTTCATATTGCCCTGCAAAAGAATGCTCACTATCCTCACCGATGGCACTGGAACGAACGACAAACCGCAAATCCTCTTTCCGGTGGGAATGTGAGGAAATAGCCGCAACTGCCCTGGAGATACTTTTACTAATGGATCTGGGGAGGGTCACGCCACAAATAAATTGCTCCAGTTCCCGGGAAGCATCAACGGTAG
Organism: Desulfogranum japonicum DSM 18378; assembly: GCF_000429945.1. Taxonomy (GTDB): domain Bacteria; phylum Desulfobacterota; class Desulfobulbia; order Desulfobulbales; family Desulfobulbaceae; genus Desulfogranum; species Desulfogranum japonicum. The sequence goes on from NZ_AUCV01000019.1 coordinate 87,163, forward strand.
GTCTGCCCTCTTCCCACTGCTGCAAAATATTCCGTACCCGTTCACCATTTTCACCCTGGCGAAGAAGCTTATCAAAACAATGGGTTGTAATAGCAAAACCGCGGGGCACACGGATATCGAAGAGGCTAGTGAGCACTCCAAGGTTTCCATTCTTGCCGCCGACAAGTGTTGCCAGGGTATCATCGATATGTTCATACCCAATGATATCATCGCCTTCCGGAATCACCAATTCCCCACTTAACTCACTGTCAAGATCCGCTCGTATCCTGTTATAGACTGGAAAGAGGGAATGAAACTTACCCGGAACCATACAGTCGAGATGATAGATCATTGTATAAACAGATTCGGCAACCTTTTCAGTACTTGAGGCAATATAGGTGCGGTCAAAAACAAACTCTCCGCCCATTTTTGCTCCCATATCAGCCATGATTTCGAGTGCACGGTTATTTTCTTTGATCAATTTGCGAAAATGCTCAAACGTATGGGGAAAAGGCAGGGTGGAACGCCGCTCCATAAACTGTAATTTGTTCCAGAAACGCTGCAGGCCTGTTGTGTATTTCATTCTTTTGCTCTCTTCCCATATACGACCTGAGATAACTGTTCACAGTTCACATGATCTTTCCGCAATCAACCTGGCTTACGTATGATCCAATACGTAGTCCAGGTTGATTGCCAGAACCTCAGACGACTTGCAAGCACTTATAACTACAGAAGATTTATAATTTTATTCGAATTTCCTGTAAGGAGTTGCCATTTTAAAAAAAAATCATGGGAAATGAGGATTAATGGGCTCCTCCTCTATCCTTGAATACTATCCCCATAAACAGACCTGCCATAATCGCTATACCAACGGAAAGTACGCCATACAGCAACCCTCTGTTGAAAGCCATGGAGCTGATAAATTTCGGAAAACCCGTCTCCACGAGCTGCAGTCGAGCAGTCTCCTGGCCGTCAATGGCTCCATCCTTATTCACACGAAGCATCTTGACAGTGTACTCGGCCACAGGCATTTTGGCTGGAATATGAATTGTTGCCGAAAACTCTTTGCCACCTTCAGCATTGTCGCTATATTGCATGCCATCTGCAATGATGCTGTAAAGAGAGTCACTTTGTTTGAGTTCAACAAAATTCCTGAAGACCTCTTCCTTATTGGAAGGCTTCGGTTCAATATCCACCTGTGGCAAGAGGGATGAAAATCCCAGGTTCAGTGTTTTCCATCGAGGATCCTGATTTTCCCGCCACGTATTAATGGATTCAGGCAGACACAGCAGGTAAGCACTTGGTGCGTTAGCGATGGAAATATGGCCCACAGTCATCCATAAAAACCCACCGACCTTCCCCTGTTGCTTTAATTCCACCTCTGCCCCATTACCAATAATCTGAACGACAGCCTGTTCATCCTTTTGCAAAGCACCCTTTACTACAACATCTTGCCCGTTGTAGGTGGCGGTAATATTAACCTGTTCAGGAGAAATCTGAATTGCCATGGCCTGGGAAGAAAAAAACATAAGCAGGCCCATCAGCAGAATCATGCATATTTTCATCTTCATGGTCAGTGGCCTCCAGCATAGGACAGTACTACCGATGGCTCCATCAGTAAACTGAACAACATTTTCACCATGACCAGCAGAACAAGACATGCCAGGATGATTTTCAACTGATCGCCCTTCAGCTTTCTACTGATCCTTGTCCCGAATTGCGCCCCAATGGTTGAACCGAGCAAGAGAAGCAAGGCAAGAACAAAATCTACAGTGTGGTTGGTCTGCGCCTGCATCACAGTAACATTGATACAGGTAAAGAGAATTTGAAAAAGGCTGGTACCTACGACAACATGCATAGGCATCCGCAACAGATACACCATGACCGGAACCATAATAAAGCCCCCGCCAACACCCATAATAGCTGCCAGAACCCCTACAAAAGCACCCAGAACCAATGGCGTCAACGCTGACATGGTTACCCCTGATTTTGTAAACTCGGTCTGAAAGGGCAAACCAGCCATCATTGTTCCAATTGCCGAAGGCTTCTTTTCAACAGAGACAGCTACGGCAGCTGCGGGGTCATCTTTATCTTTTTTCAAAGACTGCAGGCTTTCCACAAACATATAACCACCAACACCACCGAGCATGATAACGTAGGTGATATTGATCAAAAAGTCCGCATTTCCCATTGCCCGAAGGATTTTGATGAGCTGAACCCCAATGGCGCCGCCACCAATTCCGCCAATCAGCAGCAGGAAACCCATTTTCATATCCACATTGCCAAATCGATAATGTGCCAGGGTTCCTGAAGTTGAGGCCCCCACTATCTGATTGGAATCCGATGCCGCAGCAACCGTTGGTGGAATACCAAACATAATCAGCAAGGGAGTCATTAAAAACCCTCCGCCTACTCCAAAAATTCCGGAGAGCAGCCCAACTACGCCACCTAACCCCAGAATGACAGCAATATTAACGCTGTTCCCTGCAATGGGAAGATACATGTGAAACATTGAATAGATTCCTCTGGTTGAATTTCTCAAGCAAAATGCAATACACTCGTAACGATCTCCTTTTCAAGAGTGGATCGGTTGCTTTCCTGGTGAAAGGGCTGCTCCCTTCACGAGTTCATGAGCAGTTCCACCTTGCAAATTTTTTCAGTTTGCAGAGTTCGAGCCATTTTCAGCATGGCTTCGGGTGTCGTTTTTTTCCCATTAACCGACATTTCAAGAATCAGTGTCGAATGAGAATTGCGATAACAAAATCGACGGATCTCTCTGCAAAAGGATCCTTTTACCTGTACGTATTCATAGCTGACCTCCTTTTGTTCTGCCTGCTCTCTCCAACGCTGATGTATGATATTTCGATTAATAGGAGGAATGCGGGCTGAAGCCTGTTCCTGCTCACCAGATACATCAATCTCAAGGATCGTTACGGTTCCCTGAACACGTCTGGCAAGTTGCAACCCATGGATGACCGCCCAGATATTCTTTTCGCCTGCGACTACAGGCACTAAAATTTTTTCCATATTTCTTTCATAGCACAAAACGTGCCTTTCAATTAAACTACTGTTTTTATATGGTTTTAAAGAAAAACAAGGGTAGGAAAAGAGGAATAAGAAGTAATACGCGTTTCAATTTGAAACAGAAAAAGCATGCAGGAAAATGAAGTATCATAATCTTCCTGAAGCTCGGGTGAAGCTGGAAAAAAGAAACAGCACCACAGGGTGCCTTGATGCGAGAAAAATACAACAGATGGCTGTTACTTTGGTTTCATAACCAGCCAGATATCACAGGAGAGAAGAACATGGGTGCAGCTGTTCATTTTGAAACATAGGTAAGAATAAAACACTCTGACGCTATAAGAAAATGAGCATATCAAAAAGTCTATCAGAAACAAAAGATATCTTTCGTTGTTCCTGTTGGTTTGTATAGGGCACTATCAAGATAACTGATCTTCCGTGGGGAAATAGAGCAAGATGCCGGTATAAATGGACGAGGAAATCTCTTTTCAGAAGTAGCATCTCTATAGCCCTGAAGAACGTAACTGCGAAGAATTTGAGCTCTTGTTTCAAAATGAAACCAAAAACCTCAATATAATGTATTACGGTTATAACCTACCATCCCTGGATGCAATACTTTTACAGGCACTAAAGATGCAATCTAATTGTCTTCATCATCTAACTTGTGCTGCTTGATCCTTCTCCACAAGGTTGTGCGAGGTAACCCCAGGATGGCTGCCGCCATTTTCCTGTCACCCCTTGTAAAACGCAATACCCTGGAAATATGCTCTTTTTCTACTTCAGCAAGCGATTTCAGTATTTGGCTATCGGCTGTTTCAAAACTACAATGTTGAATATCCAGGGGCAAATGCTCCACCTCAACTGTATCCCCTGCACCAAGAGCCACAGCCCGTTGAATAATATTTTCAAGTTCTCGAATGTTACCGGGGTAATCATAATGGGCCAGTATTTCCATGGCATTCTGTGAAATCTTCTGAACAGCCTTATTAAATTTTCTATTATATTTCGCAAGAAAATGGCTGATCAGCAGTGGAAGATCTTCTTTTCTATCGCTCAGCGCAGGAAGTTCCAGCACCACAACATTCAAACGAAAAAACAGATCTTCCCTGAATGTACCCTGACTGACCATTTCTTTAAGATCACGATTTGTAGCCGCAATAATTCTGATATTCAAATCCACAGGAGTGGTGCCGCCTATCCGCAAAATCCTTTTTTCTTCCAACACATGCAGAAGCTTGACTTGCATGGAAAGGTCCATCTCTCCTATCTCATCCAGAAATACAGTGCCGTTGTTCCCAGCCTCAAGCAGCCCGATTTTATTCGTAGTTGCTCCGGTATATGCACCTTTTTCATGGCCAAAAAGCTCATTTGCCACCAGTTCCTCGGCAAAGGCGCCACAATTAAATGCAATAAAAGGTTGCTCGTTTCGGTGACTCAACTGATGTACGGCTTTGGCAACCAGCTGTTTTCCGGTGCCGGTTTCTCCTTGAATCAAGACATTGCAGTCTAAGGGCGCAATTGTTTTAATGGTTGCGATCAACGTCTCCATTGGTGGAGACTGTCCAAGGATACCACAATCGCCTTCACTGCATTCCAATTGCTGACGAAGCCAGTCGTTTTCACGCTTGAGAAGAACCTTCTCCTGGATAGCCTGGACAGCCAATAGCAAATCATGGCGTTTAACGGGCTTCCGCAAATAGTGGCAGGCACCAGTTCTGATGGCATCTACCGCCGAATCGATACTGGAATGTCCTGTTATAATAATGACCTCAATGTCAGGAGTCGTTCTTTTCAACGCGTCAAGAATTTTCAACCCATCCATGTCCGGCAACTGCAGATCAAGCAAAACAATGTCCACTGTATGATGGGTGACCGTTTCAAATACTTCCTGACCAGTATGGCAGACGAAAAGACGATCCACCACCTGTTGAAGAATCCGTTGAACCTGCTTGCAGAAGATCAGATCATCATCTGCAACAATCGTGGTTATGCGTTCTCTCCTGTTATGCTGCATCATTTATGCTCTCTTTTTCCTCACTCTCTGATTGAGGTAGACGAGGAAAGCTTACGGCAAAGGTTGTACCTTGTTCCACATTTGAACTCACTTCAATAAACCCCCTGTGTTTTTGAACAATCCCATAAACCACAGACAAGCCCAGCCCAGTTCCCTGACCGGTGCTTTTCGTCGTATAGAACGGTACGAAGATTTTTTCAATCACCTCGGGAGACATGCCAGCTCCTGTATCTTCCACCTCAATGGTTACCATATCCTCTTGGCGGTCAACAACGGACAGGGAAAGTGTGCCGCCACTGGGCATGGCCTGGATAGCATTAAGACAGAGATTGATAAAAACCTGTTTAAGGCTGTCAACATCTCCCTTGATCCAGCACTCCTGGTCTGGAAATACAGTCTTCAGGGTCACTTTGGCGATCATGATCTGATTTCGGATTAATTTCAGCGTGGTTCTCAATATGGTCGTCACTTCAACCTGTTCAAAAAACATCTTCCCATGGGCTCTGGAAAAATCGAGCAGATTATTGACAACCTTGCTCGCACGGCTCACCTCGCTGATGATATCAAGAATCATCTCTTTCTCGTCCTCTGGGCTCAAAAGCCCTTTCTCCTCCAAGAGGGCTTCTGCGGTCAACGAGATATTATTCAATGGATTGTTCACCTCATGGGCTATACCCGAGGCAAGGATGCCGACAGCGGCCAATTTTCTTGATTGAACAATTTGTTCATGACGATAATCAAGCTCTTTAATCATTCGATTAAAGGCCTTGATAATCATCGGGTATGTATGGTATCCGGTTTCAGAGGGACTGACCGGTCGAAAATCACCCTGGGCAATCCGTCGGGTGGTGCTGGTCACAAATTTAATCTGTTTCAGGGTCGCAATTGTCAGAAACAACAGTGCAACAATCAAACCTCCACTGAAAAGAAACATGACCGTGGCAGGGACAACCAGTATCTTTTTTAAACTTCTATGTATATAAACCTGATTCTGGGCCAGTACTTTTTTGGAAAAAAGAAGCAGTTTTTGCCCATACTCTCGCATGATATCAGGATCAACCTCATGTCCGTTTTTTGCGTCCAGAGTATACTGCTTATAAGTGGATAAGTATTTTTGAAATTGATCTATATCATCTTCGTATTTTCCTACCACCGAAGATTGGCGTACACTTTCCAGACCTGTTTGCAGTTTATCTATAAACACCAGCATTTCATTCAGATCGCCTGGGGCGATCTCGTAGACGAAATTCTTCTCATAACGCCGAAGCTCCAGGACATTTTCCATAAAAGTATGAATCTCCTGAAGATTGGTGAAATCGTCCTGAAACTCGTAAGTGCCATAGATATAGGCAGCGAGTTGAATCACCAGAGAGATTGCTGCCAGCCCACATACCACTATTAATTTTTTGCGTAATCCTTCCATCATCTTGCCATTATAATTTCATATTACTTGAGCAGGAGTATTGGGTTCACCGGATATTTTTAGATATCAGGCTGCAAACCATAACAGATTCAGGAGAGCTCCTTGCCAACAATCTGTAAAATCCACATGTTCTGTACAGAGGCAGACGATACCACATCGGAAAATTCACTGTGAGGTTTTTCTTGTGACGAAGAATATGGCCACGGAGCCTTCTCCTGATATTTCTTCAAAGGCATCGCATGAAGCACTGCTTAGTGGTATGCTTCCATGATTGATCCAACCAGCATACAGACCAATGTTGTGCGTGAAGAGGAATACACAGAGCCATGTGGTGGCGAAAAAACCGAGCAATAGAGCAGATAACAACAGAGCACCCCAAAAGCACTGACATTTATCGCATTCGAGCGATTTTTAATAATTTCAGAAAAATTCTCGAACTTAACACCATCGTCTTTGAAACCATTGCTGAAATGGATAGGACTCTTGGAGGAGAATATGTTTTTGACAAAAATTATCTGGAAGAATCGGTACGAACGATTTCCTCCCATGTTCATCATGTAACCTACAGCCTGAACGCCCTTACTGAAAACGCTCACATACCTATATACGACAAATACCAGGAAATCAGAAGTATCCTGGATGATATACTGGTAGGCAATTACAAGGCTCTGTATTGCCCGCCTGTCATGCCTCTGCATACCTTAAGCTGGGAACTTGAGCCTCTGGTGGGCATCAACCTTATCTGCCTGGCGGAACTGCAGCATCACCAGGGCATCCAGGCGGCAACTGGAATTGTACTTACCAGCGGTGCGGCGACTTCCCTTGCCGGACAGCCGGAATACGTAAGCAATGGACCGGAAATCAGCCGACAAAAAGTGGCTGATGCCCTCTCAACATTCTTGCAGGACCACCCAAAAAAAAACAAGAGCAATCCCCTTGTCGTAACCTCCAGCCAGATAGACGAGGATGTGGGAGAGACAAGAGATCTCGGAGAATTTTCCCTCACACCTACAGAGGATGGGGCAGATATCGTTCTAAGAGAAACCCTTTCAGAAATTTCTTCAGGCCATACCCCACTGGAGCAAACTGAACAAAAGAATTTCCAGGTTATCCCCGATGAGCGCACCCAAGGAGCCACCACCCTGGAGAAGTATCTCAATGGTATTCAACGAGTTTCACGCGTTGTACACTCAAGACTTCACAAAACTGCAGATTCCGTTGAGCCCACCTTTGCCCTTTTTATTCGGCGAGCCTTGCCTCCTTTACTTTCTGGAACAGTTACCACCAGAACCCGGCTGACCGGTCCGGTTCCACTGTTACGCATAACAGCCCACCCGTCACAACAGCAGAATACCAGGGACCGATATTGGCTTAAACGTCTTTTTCCTTTTAACATCATCTCATCAAACCTCTCTATAAAACCCGTCTCTTATCAATTCCCGGGTGAAGAACAGGCTGACCGGAGGCTTGAAGACGGCAGGTTCATGCGAGGTTCATCTCTTCTCAAACCTGCAGAGTTGACAGCTCTGGCGGAAACAGCAATGACCCTGGAGCGCATTATGGGCGTGCCGGTTACCGTTCAATGGGAATTGACGCTTAATGGAGATTTCATTATCACCAGGCTCTTTCCTTTTCTGGAAAAACCGGAAGAACCCACCGCCGCAGAGCTATCCGAAGAAATGGACAATGCGGTTATCCTTGCTGAAGGAGGCAGAGTTGTCCAATCCGGAGTGGCGGCAGGCATTGTGGTCCATATAACAGATCAGATGAACCCGGAAGATTTTCCTCTAGGCGCCATAGCCGTGGCTCCGGCAGCTACCCCGCAATTGACACCATTTCTCCACAGAGCCTCTGCCCTTCTGACGGAACAGGGTAAAACCATCGGCCATCTGGCCACGGTTGCCAGAGAACTCAACCTGCCGGCACTTTTCGGTATACCTGGGATTGTCAACGATCTGCACCCTGGGCAGGAGATCACCCTTGACAGTGGTATGCGCTGTGTCTTCAAGGGGGTTGTTAAAAGTCTGGTTCAACTGGGAAACAGCGAGATGGCATTCTCGCCGGTTGATACAGAATACCGTATCCTCCGACGGTTATTGCGTTTTATCAGCCCTCTGAACCTTGTCGACACAGAATCTCCTGATTTTTCCGCGCAACAATGCCGCACCTATCATGATATCATCCATTACTGCCATGAGGCAGCGGTTGATGAACTTGCCCATTTCCAGGAACGTCGTCCTGAACTGCATGGGCTGAAAAATTCCCAACTGCGACTCCCAATCGCTATGGATATCAATCTCCTGGATATTGGAAACGGGCTCCATGCGACCACCAACCAGGAGATCACCCTTGCCGATATCAGCTCCATACCGTTTGCAGTCTTCCTGGACGGGTTACTCCATCCCTTGGCAGGCGGTAATGAGACTCCATCCCTGGGAGTACGGAATATCTTGAACGCTATCCCGAAAACCCTGTCCCAAATGAACAGCCAGCCGGAATTACTCACCGGGAATCTGGCAATTATCGGCCGCAAATATATGAATCTCAGCTTAAGGCTGGGATATCATTTCAGTGTTATAGATGCACATTTTTCAGCTGACCGAAATAAAAATTACATCTATTTTCGGTTTATTGGGGGTATGGCTGAAGCAGCTAAACGGGAAAGACGGGCTCAATTCATAGCAGATGTGCTGGCCACCATGGATTTCAAGGTGGAACTCAACGGAGATCTTGTTGTCGGCAGGATAAAATTTGAACATCAGGACACTCTGCGCCGTGCCATTTTTGTATTAGGGGCATTAACAACATGTACACGACAGCAGGACATACTGCTGGATAACCAACGGCAAAGCGAACAATTTTTCCGCAACTTTGCAGCAACATTTCTGCTGCCCTATGGAAAAAAATCATCAACCGAGGATTCCCATTCATCTTCCATTAATAAAGCAGAAGAATTCTCCATGTCAGGAGGGAAATAACCATGAATATTCCTTTGGTCACCTCCTTTCTGGAAAAACTTCAATCCCGGCAGCAGGAACAGGAAGCCATAGCCCTTGAAGAACTCAAGGCCCGTTACCATGCATTCAGGATCTTCCTTGAGAATAACGGCACCGCCCTGGAACTCCTTGCCAAACTGGATTCCCTGCTGATTCGAGGGGACAGTGATGAAATTAAAAAACTGGTAGCAGATCTGATCAGCGTGACCACGGAACTGGTTGATGGATTGAATATTCTCTCCAACTATGGGCATGTCCAGTTATATGGCTTCCATGGTCGTATGAGCGAACAGATCTTTGCCATCCAGGACACCATTAAAGATGAGGATGCTCGTGATTTCTGTATCCCCTTAAGTCAACTTCCAAGAAATGGGGAACGTCTGGCAGGAAAAAAAGCAGCAAACATTGCAAGGCTCAAACGTCTGGCTCTGCCTGTTCCTGACGGTTTCATATGTACAGTGTATGCAACCAAAAGATTTTTAAAAATGGGAACACTGGCGGCTGATATTCAGCGCATCTTACGTGACATTACCCAGGGGCGACTGGAACTGAACAGAGGAGCGAACCGGATCACCACCAAAATAATGGATGCGCCACTCCCGGATGAACTGGCCAGATCGCTGGAAAACCAGTATCAGCTCCTGGCAAAACAGGGGCTTGGCGATCCGGAGGCATCTCTGCCGATTTCGGTCCGTAGCAGCGGCGTAGCTGAGGACGGTGTTGAATACTCCTTTGCGGGACAATTTTCCTCTGTATTGAATGTTGTGGGAGTTCCCTCCCTGTTTGTGGCGTTCAAAGAAGTTATAGCAAGCGGTTTCAGTGCACGCGCTATTTCTTACAGACTGAATGCAGGGCTCCCCCCTCTGGACTTTGATCTCGCTGTTCTTTGTCAAATTATGGCTCCGGTGGACTGTGCAGGCGTCCTTTTTACGGTAGATGCTGTGGAACCGGAGAATGGCAGAATGTTAATCAGTGCGGTTCCCGGTCTCGGCACTCTGGCTGTGGGGGGGACGTCTCCAGCTGACCTGTATCGCCCTCCCCGTTCAGCAATGGAAGGCGCATTACCTGGAATGGAAGATGAATTCTCCTGCCAGATAGGTCCCAAGACTTCAAGGCAGGCAGACATGCTTCTGGATGGTTCTCAGATCAATACAAAAACCATGCGGGAAATCCCCCTGCCTGATGGAGGCACACGCATAGAACAGGTTGACCCACTTAGAGGCAATATGCCGCTCCTCAACTCCTGGGTTATTGCTCGCCTGATGTACTTTGGCATGCTTCTGGAAAACCTGTGGGGCATGCCCCAGGATATCGAATGGGCATACTCGGCGGAACATGGTTTATCTCTGCTCCAGGCACGTCCACTCCGGCTGGCGGCAAAATCAGGCCGCAAACCTCAACACGACACAACTGATCGGCTTCTACAAGGTATATGCGCTTCATCGGGTAAAGTCGTTGGCTGCGTCCGGAAAGCCCACTCCATAAACGATCTTATTGCCTTGGGTTCAGAACAATCTAAACTCCGTAGCCTACCAACCATTGTTGTTCTTCCCCAGAGCATTGTCGAAGCCTCGAATCTGCTGCCCCTGTGCCGAGGAGCCATCATTGATACAGGCAATCCCACAGACCACCTCTCTTGTATTGCCAGAGAGTTGGGCATGCCCATGCTGACAGACTGTCAGGAAGCATTAACCACTCTCACAGACGGGCAATGGATTATCCTGGACGCTGATAATGGCTCGGTGTTTACAGCCTCGGAAGTGGTCTCGTCGGCTGCAATAAAAGCATTTAACGATCAACAAAAAAACAAAACCAGTCCGGCAACAGCTGATCCGCTCACCAAATTTCGTTCAGGTACCATTGCTGCTGAACGGGAAGCATTACGCAAGCTTCTGCTCCCCCTTAACCTCACCGACGCGTATGGCTCAACATTCTCCATCCTCGAATGCCGATCTATCCATGATATCATCCGTTATGCACATGAAATGGCTGTCCTTGCCATGTTTTCCACAGGGGATGCGATCATGGATTTTGCAGGCAGCCTGTTGCGCCAGCTGGATATCGGGGTCCCCATTTCCTTTCTGCTCATAGACGTTGGGGGAGGTATTCGGCGTTCCCATGAAAGTTTTTTACGTAAACAGTTAGCTCTACACAAACCTCTCGACCTGAACGATATTCTCTGCATTCCGCTCCAGGCACTTTGCAAAGGGCTCCTGACACCAAACCTTTCATACCATTCTGCACCTGATGCCGGAGCAATGTCAGGTATCTTATCCCGTACATTGCTGGACAAACGGGGAAAACGTCCTGCCGGGTCATTCAATTATGCCTTGGTTGCCCGTGATTACATTAACCTGAATGCCAAAGTTGAATATCACTTTGCCATGCTCGATGCCATCTGTGGCCGAAATACCCGTGCCAATTACATACGTTTCCGTTTCAAAGGAGGCGGAGCTGGGTTGGAGCGAGGTCATAGACGGGCAATATTTCTACAAAAAGTTCTTGAAGAAAACGGTTTTTTCACCACCGTTGTCGGTGACCTGATAACTGCCTCATTAACGGGAGCATCGAGAGACAGGGTATATAAGCAGTTGATTATGCTGGGCAGACTTTTCGGTTACAGCCGATTTCTGGATGGGGTTATGCACGACGAAAAGTCCCCGGAAATATTTGCCCGCGCTTTTCTGGAGGGAAAATACAACACCAGAGAATTTGAGTAGAGGTCAACTTCCTGAAAAAAACACCAGAGAGAGATTCAGGCGTGATAAAACCGCCGGGTCGGCAGTTCCAAGGCGGTTAACACGTTCCCATACACTGCGCCGGTATCAATACAGATCTGCCGGGGTCTGACAAGCGGGGAAAGAAACGGCGTATGTCCGAAAACTACGGTTATATCCCTGCTGTATTCTTCTCTTTCCCAAAATCTCCTGCTGGACAGCAACGACGCTTCCTGCTGAAGACTTGCCTCATCAGGTTCGTCTCCATCCACATACCGCTCAATCAATGCATTGCTTATATCAGCATGGGTAAAAATATATCCATTCCAAAACCATGCAAAAAGCAGGGAAGAGAGAAACGCTTTATGCCTCTCCGGAAAACAGGAGAGACTCTGCAAAGTATGCATACCTGCTCCATAACTCGCAATGGTCGCCTCTATGCCCATTACACGTAGACTGGGCAGCAATTCCACATCTGCAGATTCGGCATATTCCAGCAGTGCCTGTTCATGATTTCCCCTGAGGAAAACTACCTGCGCGTGGGTGTGTTCCAGTTCCAATAGAAAATCCAAAACTTTTGCAGAATCCGGCCCCCTGTTAATATAATCCCCCAGGAAAACGAGAGTATCTCTTTCCCGATCCACCGGCAACAGCTCAAACAGGGCTTTCAATCGATCAAAACAACCGTGGATATCGCCAATACAAAAAACTTTTTCCATCATTGCAGCCAACCTTACAGGATACCTCCATAATGAGAGGCTTACTCTTTAAAATTTTATTCACTCATGCAATACCGTCTCTCTGCTGTCTCATAAAACCGCAAATAGATCGAAACAAATAAGCCCCAAAGGACTCTCCACTGTAAAAAATAATTTCAAAAAAAACATTACCATAACAGAGAGATCCAATCCATGGCGTATCATACCACAAACCTTCGCCACACTATTGATATTTTCCGCGACCCTAAAATTCCGTTCCTTTAACCGCTGGTCCCGGCTCCTTATCCTGTAAATCACAGTTTGAAAGGAACCAGGTGGTTAACCAGCTGTGACGTCCAATATAATAGGACATTTCCAGCTTTATTGGAAACACGCTTCTGTGAAAATGATAACGCTGATCATTCCCTTTAACCTTGAATCCGCTTATCAAGGCTTCTTCGCACAGGACCTGCTGGCAAGCTATTATATCGTTGAATGAAAGCTAAATCGTATGCAGATGTAGTGCTGGTAAACGGTTATCAGCCAGACTTCATGTTCCTGGATCGAGTATTGCATAGACAGTTTCTAGTCGCAGAAAAAATGAATTATCCCATTTCGATTGTCTCTCTGTAAAACAGTTTTTTATTTTATGGCTGTTTTTTGTAGATGCATTTCTTTTAAACTATTCTATTTAGGAGGTTTCATGGCAAAGCAATCGGAAATTTATAAATGTAAAGCATGTGGTAACATTGTTACTGTTCTTCATGGTGGTGACGGCGATTTGGTCTGTTGTGGTGAAAATATGGTTATGCTATCTGAAAACACTGTTGATGCCGCCACTGAAAAACATGTTCCGGTTATTGAAAAAGTATCGAACGGGTACAAAGTTTCTGTTGGCAGCACCCCTCATCCCATGGAAGAAAAACATTACATTGAGTGGATAGAACTGATTGCCGATAATAAAAGTTATTTTCAATTTCTTATGCCAGGCGAAACTCCGGAGGCTCTTTTCTGTATTGAGGCAAGCAATGTCTCAGCACGGGAGTATTGCAATATGCACGGATTATGGAAGGCGTAGAGCCACGGGACCAGCACTTCATATGTGCATACATTGCCTACCAAGGCATAGCCTATCTTTGCACGACAGCCAAGTCGAGAACAGGTAGGTGCCGATGAACGACAAAGGCCGTTGCACCTTTTAGTCATATCTTTTGGGGGCTAAATGAAACAGTGTAACTGAGTTGCATTGATATGATGTGACAAACACACCCATTTTGGGTGTGTTTGTTGCGCTGATTCAAAGTTATTTCCCTATCGGCCAAGTGCATTCAGATTATTCGCTGTAACTGTCGTCTTCAGCGGAATATGCAGGTAAAAACTGTTTAGCGACTCAATACAAAATTGTCAAATGCTGATCCACAATCTGCAAAGAAATAACATAACGAACCACCTGTTGCATCTGATAGCTACATTAATAGCACAGTACTTTTTATAAAAATTAAAGCAACCAGTTTACATGATAAGGAATAAAACACATGAAATCACGTCAGGAATACACCCAAGCACTGCATAACAAAATCGACGAGTGGAATCTCGAAATTGACCGGCTGACTATGGAAGCAAACAAAATCGAAGCGGATTCCCGGATAAAGTTGCAGCAACAGATTGATATGCTGAAACAAAAGCGGGCTAACATTGAAAAGCAAATCCATGAGCTGAGTAATAGTAGTGAAGACGCCTGGGAAGATATGAAAAACGGTATTGATTTGGCGTGGGAAGCCATGAATACAGCTCTGGACTCAGCGGTATCCCGTTTTCTCAAATAGGATTTCCAAAGATACAAATACGTTATTCCACCTATTAGAATATTGTACCCAATACCACTCAGGCACATTTATTTCTTGAGGGCTAAAAAAGCAACAGTGAAAGTCTCCCAAGAGTCATCTTTTGCGACAAATATCATCCCCCGGTGCGTAGTCTCTTGCAGAGAGCTCATGTTTTTTTAAAAGACCATACAACCGAGATCTGGAAACTGCTGCAATATGGCAGCATTTCTTAATATCTCCATTTGTAAGGGAGAGTAGCTTTTTAAGGTAGATTTTCTCTTGTGAAAAAACCGCTTTTTCGCGCGATTGTTTTAGACTGGGCAAAGCATCTTCAGTTTTCTGCCCTCTAACCTTCCGTTTTTGAGGAGTTTCCTCTTTCTGGTTCTGCCAGAGCTTTTTATGGGCAACCTGTATTCGTATAGCAGGGGGAAGGTGTATAGGATACAATATCGAGCTCTCGCGCGCATCGATAATCGAGCGCTCAACTGCCTGAAAGAGCTCCCTCACGTTTCCTGGCCAATCGTAGCGAGTGAGTACGAGCAAGTAATCAGGAGAGAATGTTTTTTTCTTTATTTTTTCACGTTTGCAGAACTTGTCTCGACAATGGTAAGCAAGCTCTGCAATATCTGCCACTCTACTCCTCAGGGAAGGAAGAGCCAGATGGAATGTTTTAATTCGAAAAAGCAGATCTTCTCTGAAGGTACCTTCGTCTATCATTGCCTGTAAATCTTTATTCGTTGCGGCTATCAATCTGAAATCGATTTTTTTCTCTTTGGTTGTTCCAATTGGTAAATAAGTACGCTCCTGAATAATGCGCAGGAATTTTTTTTGTATATCAAGTGGCAGTTCGCCGATCTCATCAAGAAAAAGAGTACCACGGTGTGCTTGTGGTATGAGTCCAGGCTGTTCTTTATCTGCGCCGGTAAAAGCCCCTTTGGAATGGCCGAAGAGAATACTTTCCGCGAGAGCGGATGGAAGCGCAGCGCAGTCCACAATAGCGAAGTTATTTTCGGCCCGCGCGCTCAAATTATGGATAGTTGCAGCAAAGAGCTCTTTGCCGGTCCCTGATTCACCATCGATCAAAACGTTTGCATCCGACTCTGCGATACGCACGGTAAGATCGACACAGTTTTGCATTATCTTGCTTCCACCAATAATCCCATTACGCCGTAGGTCAGAGCTCATAGCTGTAAGACGTTGCACTGTAGATTCAACCTTATTATTACGGTAACGTAGAGCTCTATGTGCAATGCTTGGCAGTGTTTTATCTGGAAAAGGATCGATGATGTAATCCCAGACTCCTGCTTTGAGAGCTTTCGCAGCTTCCTTGGGATCTCCACTTGTGGTAAATATAATAAGCTCTGGTGCGTTTTCACATGCCTGCAGGTCCGCAATGGCTTCGCTGGCCAAACCATCAGAGAGACGGTCCCGTAGTATTACGATTTCATATCCATTAGTACTGTTTTCTACAACCCCTTCCTGTAAAGTTAATACGTGTGTGGTGGTGAGGCTGCTACTCTCCAGACTGTCTAGAAGAGATGTAGACAGTTGCTGGTCGCTATCGATTAGCAGCACAGATGCAAGCGGTTGAGTGTTTGCCATATATCCGTAGTATTAACCGTGGAATTTTGACATGCAAAGGCACTTAGGATTGTAAAAAATAATACACTTCCCAACATAGCGAGGATATTGGTGTAGTTGGGTGAATGGCGCCAATGGTTCCATGCTTGATTAAATTTCAAGCATGGAAAAAATTTTACCACAAATATATATCTACTACCAGAGTCTATACAACATTCCAGGATAAAAAAAGAGGTAGCAGTTGCAAGGTATACCCGTACATGAGCTATCAGCTCTGCACAAATGAAATTATCTGGTACAAAGACTGGCAGCTGAATGTTCAATAGCAATAGGGCTGTAAAGAGGAGAAAGGATATTTCTCAGGAATTTGAGAATATTTTTTGCATGGGTGTTTATTGGAAATACAATTGAGGGACGCGAAAAATAATCGCGAGAAAAAGACACATAGTATATCCCCTCAACCACATCGGCTGCCTCAATGGTTCGTCGAGGCGGATGAGCCGATAGATGTACAAGATCGGATATTATTTTTTCGATTCTTACCTGTCAATTCCATACGAATAGGTTATGCATGCATGCATTATCAATATTAATTGCAGTAGATCAAGCCGATGAACTCCTCCTGATAAAAAATAGCCTCTTACAGAAAAAGGTAAAAAATGACGGAATACAAGAGGCAGGCACTTTGCAAGATGCATTATCTTTGTTGGACACGTACGATTTTGATGTGGTACTGGCTGGGCTTTTTTTGCCTGACTCTAAAGGATTAAATACAATTCGGCAGCTACATCGAGCATCGCCACAATCGGCAATAATCGTCATTTCCGATGATATGGATGAGGGAGTTGCACTTCAATGTGTTCGGCTTGGAGCCCAAGACTATATAGAATGGAAAAATATTTCTCCTTCTTTTCTCTGTAAATCTATTACCCATTCCGTAGAAAGAGTTGCTATCTTACAAAGCAAAGAAGATCTGTTAAATGGTCTCACCCTGGCACTTGAACACATTAATAGGTTGGAAACAGTTTTGAATGCCTGCGTAAGCTGTAAAAAAATACAAACTGCTGAAAAGAGTTGGATACATATTGACGAATTGTATCAGCGTACCATACAAACAAATTCTGGGAGTACTGTCTGCCCTGAGTGTACTGCAAATTTTGCCGCCAAAATAAAGCATCCAAGCAAAAAGCGACAGTAAAGAAGGCAGATGCGAGCGGCATATCATTTGTGGTCACCTCTCAGCCAACCACTACATTATGAGATTGCATAACCTTTTCTTACCAAAAACAATACAATATGATATATTTACAATATGTTACGCGTAAGACATGCTTTACATAGTTGCGAAGCAGCATCATGTCTTACAAGGTTACGAACCAACAAAACTGGACAAATCCAACTTTGCCGGAAGTCTTCTAGCAACATAGCTGTTCAAAGTACTCCTTGTAACATGTTTTCTGAGACCCCTTAGAACGTGCCCCTATCTTGCCTGTCCACTAACCTACATTTCTTAGGGATTATTTTGCATCATATTCAAGCCACCAGACAGTTGCAGTCAGAGTGACCGACTGCAACTGTCGGGCAGCAAAGCAGATGCTGTAAAATTTGCTTGCCCATCAAAGAGGCCGTATGCGAATGTTTCTAAAAAAAGATTTTGTAAACGGGTCTGACAAACCATTTGAATTCAGTGTGGTAACAGTTATTTAAAAAATAATGGATAAAGCGGGCTACAGATGTTGATCTATTTCATTATTTTTTCTATCCGTATGAATATTTGCTTCTTTTTCAAACTTCTGATAAGAAGCTCCCTTATCAGTCTCTGATGTATCTGCATCGATGCTTCTTCTTTTGTTTCGAATCATAGAGTCAATATTTCTAAAAGTATCATACAAAATTTCTTTTGATCTATCCATTACCCCTCCATCCCAGTGTATATTTTCATTAACCATATAGAATGACAACATATTACCTGTTAAAGAGTGTGCTACGCTCTAATAGAGCTAGCTACTATATTTAGGATATATAAAAGCATGTATTTAGAACTGTTTTCCTTGGACATTTTTCTTTAATTGCACAATTTCAAGCCCTAAAGAAACACACTGTTTACCATTCATACACTGGTCAGCATCAGGTATTTCAAGATAGTGCTTGAGTTCATGCTTATCTTTTTTCAGGTCAACAATCCAAACATTCTTACTATGATCAAAACTCACGTTGACATCTATGCCGCATTGACCAATTTCAGGATATAATGCAATAATTTTTTCACATAATTCTTGCTTGTCATGCATAATCGTACCTCTTACTTGCTATTAACAGAAAATAGACATCCTCTATTACACAAAAAGCAAATATCATACCGTTCTTACACAAGCCCACCTATTTTTTTCCCTAAAAGAAAAAAATAATACCTCTACGCATTCTATCCGGGAATAAAAACTGCATGTTTTTATTCATTAGGGTGATGTACTATCTGTTTAAGCAGCCTTCTGCGTACTTTTTTAGGACAATGCAATTGATAGCAAGAGAGCAATCTATGTTGACTTACGTGAATAGTGACAGGTACAAATATTAAAACAGCAATAACAATCCACTAAACATACAGGTGAAACATGAAAATCTTTTTTGAATTGTGGCACCATGCGTCTATGATAAGTCTAGGTCTTTTTTGGATGGCATTGTGGGCTTTTGCTCTTGGATACTTTGTTTCAAGCCTGATACAGGTGCTTGTTACCAAGCAAAGAATGCAGCGAATGATGGGAATAGCCGGCCCCAAAAGTATGATCCTTGGCGCCTTTTTTGGGTTCGTGTCTTCTTCATGCAGTTTTGCTGCCCTTTCAACCACACGGGCACTTTTTCAAAAAGGTGCCGGTCTGGCACCTGCTATGGCATTCATGCTGGCATCTACGAACCTGGTAATAGAATTAGGGATAATCATTGCCCTTTTTCTGAGTTGGCAATTTGTTGTAGGTGAGTATCTTGGAGGAATCCTCCTAATTTTGTTTGCCTGGCTCTTCATACGATTTTTTTATCCAAATACGCTTATACAAAATGCAAGAGAAAAACTGGATAGCGAGCATACATCCACTGATAATAAAGGAGAGGACTGGAAAGAAAAAGTGTCAAGTTGGTCCGGATGGAGTGAAATCGGAACAACCTATGTGATGGAGTGGCAGATGGTCTGGAAAGACGTCTTGATCGGGTTCACTATTGCCGGCATTATAGCTGCTTTTGTTCCTGATACTTTTTTCACACACCTTTTTATCGGGACAGGAGGCAGCCAAGCAGAAAATCCAAGCTTCGGGGCTATCTTTTTCCAGGCTTTGATCGGTCCAGTTGTGGCATTTTTCACCTTTATCGGATCAATGGGCAATATCCCGCTGGCTGCGCTCCTCTATGACAATGGAGTCAGTTTTGCCGGTGTAATGGCCTTTATTTTTTCCGATCTCGTAGTGTTCCCCGTGCTGCGAATCAATGCAAAATATTATGGATGGAAAATGGCCTTTTATATACTTGCTATGCTTCTCAGTGGCTTGATTATAGTTTCCCTGCTCCTGCACTATTCCCTTGCCGGGCTTAATATATTACCACACCCGACAGGAACGGACACGTTGGTCAATCGAAATCATTTTGCGATTAACTATGGGTTTTATCTTAACATATTGTTTCTCGGTATTTCGGCGTTTCTTTCCTGGATCTGGTGGTCGACAAAAAAAAATACTGATTATAAACATCATGAACATAAAGAGCATGATGCAATCCAGATAAGCACATATATCTTCAAATTCTCCGTGTTTGCAGCTTTTATATGGATAGTAGGGGGAATTTCCCTTCCCATTATTATACTCTAACCCACGAGTTGCGTAGACTTCAATGAAGCCGTTGAATGTATTTGCAACTCACCGGAAACACTCATAACCAACTGGCAATAAGTATAAATTCACCCGTGCCTCCAGTAGTTACGCATTCCCTTAAGAAGGAGAGAATGAATTGAATCCAAAAAAGAGAGTTTTATTATTGATCACAATAATGTCGTTTTTGGTTATTGTTACCACGATGACATCTATAGGTATATTGTATAGAACTGCCATCAAAGAGGAAACTATAAGACTTTCTGAAACGGCTAAAAGCCAGGCACGATTAATCGAAGCAGTCGCCAACTTTGACAAAAAATATAGCAATGCCTACCCGCTTGGCCCCAAACAGGCTACGCTTCAACAGATTAAGAACGCTCACTCTAATTACCAAGGGTTTGGAATCACCGGAGAATTTACTCTTGCGGAAAAACAAAAACAACAAATTGTTTTTTTGCTCAACCATCGTCATTATGATCTTGATAACCCTAAACCTGTTCCCTGGAAATCTACATTCGCTGAGCCTATGCGCTTGGCACTATCTGGTAAATCAGGTGTGGTAATTGGTCTTGATTATAGAGGAGAGACAGTTATTGCAGCTCATGAACCTGTAAATGAACTAAACCTTGGGATTGTAGCAAAAATAGATCTATCAGAAGTAAGAACTCCGTTTTATAGAGCTGCAGGCATTACTGGTTTGCTAGCCATGATTTTTATCGTATTTGGGGTGAGTCTTTTTTTTAGAGTCACCAATCCGATTCTGATTGAACTTAAACAAACCATAGATACCCTTCAGCAAGCTCTAAGAGAAGTTACCGTTCTTAGAGGAATCTTTCCAATATGCTCATTCTGCAAGAAAATTCGAGACGACGAAGGATATTGGAATCAAGTCGAAGTCTATATTCAAAACCATTCAGATGCCAATTTTAGTCACAGTATTTGCCCGGATTGCATCACTAAGCATTATCCTGAATTTTCAGATTGATACCTGAACTCAGGGATCATTGATAAAGCGAGGAGCCGTGTTTTTTAGAATCTGTTTGCATCTATATCTTCCTAATATTTTTGGTACCTAATCGTGGTGCTGACCAGCGCCGTAGAGTGCAAGCAAACGTAGCTTGGTTGCGGTGTTCACTGTGCTTGACGCAGTCAGCACCGCGATTCATGGCAACGACGTCGACATGAACGTGGAGTTGAACTACATAGACCACGATGAGAGTTTTCCCGCAAAGTACAACTTGAGGATACCTGTAAGCCTGCAAGGTAAGGATTGCTGCCAATGATGAAATCATCGACAGAAAGCACTATAAAGCTGCGCCGGCTCAACCTCGGCTGCACCTCCTTCCCAAACCAATCATCAAGCACTGTGTGAAGAATAATGACTTATCCTCAGGACCACAACTATACATGTTTCGGGGCTCAATACAGACCCTGTATTCTTGATTCACCTGGCTTCGAACTCCCGTTACCGGGTTGGCCCTCAGGTTTCACTACTGTTCTGCCGGCTCAGCTTTGGACAGGCGGGATTTGGGAGTTACCTCCCTCACCCGCTAGGTAACAACAACCAATTTCAGTGATTAGTCACATCCCATGGTTTCGGATTTATCCCGGAACGATGAACGTTTGTTAATTGCTGTTATTATTGTAGAATTTTTTATAATCGGCCCAGAATTGTTCTTTTACCTCTTTAACTTCATCGAAGTAATCTTCAAAGAAACCAACCTGATTCCATTTTATAGGGCAAGAATATTCTTCTCCATCTTCACCGAACTCTGTGACCCAGAAAGAGGGTTTTGTATCATCTACAATTTTAAAACAATCAAAAGGATACAGGTAAGGTTCTTTATCAGTATCACAAATTATCCTATAATCGTCTGCTTCGATTCCAATCACTTCATAGTCTTTTCCTATTTTCAGATCTTTAATTATAAATCGATCCTCTTCTGAAATATTTTTGACAAGTTTGACGATCATATTTTTTTACAGTTAACGCCCAATATGTGCGGCCCACCCACGCCCTGAGCGGCAGGATGAAGCCCGAATTGCCACGAAACGTTTATGGCGGGCAATTATACTAAAATTCGCGAGCGCGGGTAGGGGCGGCACCATTTTTTTATTAGCCCTCAAATCGCCATAACTTCCTGTAATAACTATGATTAACAAATCGTATCATCGTGAATTAACCCATTCCATCATATCTTCCATACATCAGAGATTTACTCGGGGATGTACGGGATAAGTCCTTTGGCATACGCGGCTTCCTGGATGTTACGCGGAGCAGAGCGGGCATCAAGAATGAATCCATTCACCGTAATCATCCATGCTCTTGAATTCTCATCAAGCTTGCTTGGGAGGCACCAATTTGGGTCAAGCTGATACATATCGAGCAGGTCACGTACAATTTTTGATTTGGCTCCTCCGGTACTTTTACCAACACCAAAGGCTGCGTAGAGATCGGTGGCGCTCATTGATGGCTCTTGGCTCCGATCAAACAGAAAATTCACGAATCCTATCGCATGCGTAATGCCACACGCCCAGGTATTGGCCTTGCCCTTCAGAAGAGGTGACGGCCGTTTTCGACACAAGGCTGCTGTCGCGTATCGGATAAGTTGCGCGTATTCCGGTGTGAGATACTCCGACGAAAACGTATCGGTTAATCCGACAATTTGCGTATAGATATCACGCATCGCTGCCGGAACGTTTTCCGAGTGTGTCCTGTGTGCCATCCTTTCCTCCTCGTTTAGCTTCAGCCAGAGATTACCTTTACAAACGTGGACCTCTGTTCTGTGTTCAACATTTCACCAAAAATCCCAATTCACATCTCGTGATCATACCCCAGAGATGCCATATCGTGTCAAGTTTTACGTGTGTAATTTTGGGGCTCATCTTTTTATGAACATAGGATAGAAAAAATGGAGATCATCGGAGCCATTTGATTGAATTACGACAAGATCATCAAGAAAACATCCTCCCACAGAGTGACATGGGAACGAAATAGGTGGCGTGAAGCGCGACCGAAATGCGCTTTCGTGGTGCGGTAAATACACTCGTTCCGCTGCCGGTGCGCCCTGGGAAATTTGTCATCTACCGCCAGACACTCAAGGCGCACGAACAAAGGTGGCCACGGCTCATCATGCTTCTTTCTGCGATAAGGTTTCACGGGAACAGCAAAATAGCCAAACGTTACGAGGACGAGGGCATCGAGGTAGGACGGCCAGTTACTCGACCACCCCCCTTATAGATCCCTGCGTGCGGTTTTCCCGCACAAGGCTCCTCGATATTGCTCGCTTCGTACAAGAGTATATATACACTCTCTTTGCTGTTCCCCTCAGTGAGGTTTGCTTGCAGTATTCGGCCTTTCTTATCCGTACAAATTTCCTTTGAGGGCTACGCAATACCGTCATCCCCTTCCCCATGTAATCGGCGTTACCGTCTCAGAGTACTATGAGATGATCTGACTCCCTTCACTTCATTTACCCGTTGGACAGCCTTTTGGCGATTGTACTGCCCTACCCCTGACTATCGAGGAGGTGGAAGAGTCTCCCCAGTTCTTAATGCTTCTCTCACTACATGCCACTCTCTTGGCCCCCGGCAGATCCTGGGAATCTTGCCACTACGATTCCTTTGTTCTGGCTTCAGATACGTTAACATAGTCGCCAACTGCATTATACTCTGACGAGGCTGAATTGCTTAAGGGGGAGGTACGTCTCCCCTGCGGCCTGCAATGTTCCCTGTGTACGCTTCACGATCTTTATTCGCCAAATGGCTCCGCGAGTCGCGCAACACTCGGTACGGGCTGCTGGCTAGGCTTTGCCCGACAAGGGATTTCACACTTATAGGGGCACCCTGCAAAAAGCGCCAAGCTACGCCTGGCGCACCAACGTAGAGCTAACCGGCCCGGCATTGTTTGCCGGGTCCGAGCGTAGTGCAACGGAGCGTTGTTGAGCGCCTGGTTACCCTATAATCTTCCAGGGATTTAAAATGGTGGCATTACTTGCAGTAAAATCACTTTCATTTCTTGTTACAATTATGAGGTTATTTGTAAGAGCAATAGCTGCAATTAAACTATCCACGGAAGCAAGAGGTGTCCCTCTTGTTTCAGCGTGGCCTTGTATATTTCCCCAAGTTTCTGCAACGATTAAATTGATTGGGAAGATTCGTGATTCATAATTTTCGAGTAGAGTGTTTAGCCAATCAATGAGTTGATTCTTCTTTTGGGAGTCAGGAAGTTTTGTAATTCCTTTACGTATTTCTCCAATAGTGATGACTGATAAAAATAATCTTTCACTGGGCGTTTGGTTTAACCAATTTATAACATTTTCATCTGGGGTAGGCCGAACAAGTTCTGATATAACGCAAGTATCTAATAAGTAGTTCAAAATTCAACACCTTTTGAGTAATCTCTTTGCCTTTTAAATTCAAAGTCACTGTCGATTTTTGGACAGTTTAGGAGAAACTCTTTGAGAGGTGGTTTCTTTGACGTAATTTTTTTGTATTCCTTTACGGATAGTATGACTACAGCTTCTTGCCCTCTGCGGGTTACATATTGAGGACCAACCTTTAAAGCATCATCTACGACTTGGCTGAATTTTGCTTTTGCATCCTGTAATTTCCATGATGTATTCATAACACCTCCTATTTTGACTTTACACTAGTCAGTCTAGTCATTTTCTGTCTAAAAGTCAATGGAAGGGCATGGATATGTTTTCAAAAAGGAATCGAGGTAGAACGGCCAGTTACCCGACCATCCTCTCGCAAATCTTATCTGCATATGTTTCCTTATGCGGGCTACATACTACTGTCATTCCCTTCCCCATGTGATCGGCCCTACCGTCTCAGAGTACTATGGAATGATCTGACTCCCTTTTACCCATCAGATGCTCTTCTTGTGGTTGATACATCTTACCTCAGTTTTGAGAGGAGATAAAAGGGCCTCCCAGGTAAGCGTAAACTCCGGGTTCCTGACACTTCTCTCATTACATGCCACGCTCTATGACCCCGGCAGTTCCTCCAGAATCTTGCCGTAACGATTCCTTTGTTCTGGCTTCCGATACGTTAAAATCGTCGCCAACTGCATTTTACTCTGACGAGGCTGAATTGCTTAAGGGAGGTACGTCTCCCATGCGGCCTGCAATGTTCCCTGTGTACGCTTCACGACTGTTGTTCGCCAAATGGCTCCGCGAGTCGCGCAACACTCGGTACGGGCTGCTGGCTAGGATTTGCCCGACAGGGACTTCCTGCTTTATAGCAGGTCACCCTGCAAGAAGCGCCAAGCTGCGCCTGACGCACTAATGGCCGAGCTGAGCGGCGATTTTGCCGTGATAATGGGCCGCTTGCGGACTGATTATCACGGTAAAATCGTCCGCTCGAGTGATTGGTTGTCGCGTAGCGCAGCGAAGCGATTACCAAGCGCTTGAGCGGATTCCGCTCAGCTCGGCCATTGTCGAGTCCGCGCAGCGGAGTCGACAACGCTTCGCATAACCGGCTGGCAATGGAGCGCAGCGAAATAGCCAGTCCGAGTTTATGCGGTTGTTAGACGTTTAGATTACTAGTCTTCCCGGTCTTTGTGATCGTTAATTATCCGTTCAGCCTCGCGGTCGTAGCTGTCCGCTAAACCTCTCAAGGTAACGGCAAATCGTTGAAACCCTGCGTTCTCTACTTCCTCGGCTTTATTTCGGAACTGTTCAGCCAGTTCTCTCTCCGGTTTTCCGGTTGGGTCAACGACATGAATTCCCCGCGAGTTGTATGTCCCTGTCCTGAAACCGTCGCGCATGTCATCAGCTTCGCGGTCATTCAGTGCGGCAGCGACAGTGCGGTGTATCCATAAGCCGCCTGGATCGGTTGGGGTATGAATCAATACTTCGCCAATATTGATGAGTGCAACTTCCAGGTGGCCGGATTCAGAACATATTTCCTTTACCTTTTGGAGCCATTCACTGAAGTGCTCTTCACTGAACTTTCCATCTTTTTGTGTTCCCGGCGGTGTCTTCCACTCATACAGGAGCCGCCAGGCATTTGTTGCGATTGCCTTTGATTCCTCGGTTGGCTCTCTAGACGGCTGATCTTCGTTTTTGGATCGGTAGATCAGTCGAATTGCCTCGCAAAAGAACTCTGGGTCATTGGCCAGTCTGCTTTCAAGGAGTTGGGGGGCGGCACCTCTATGACGATCAAGCAAGGGAACATAAGCCCACTCGACTCTAAAAAGGTCGTCCTGATTCACCGAAGGCTCTTCCTGAAGAAACTTGATCAGTTCGACCATGTGGTACCCGTCCATGGCGTAGCTGGGCTCACTCGAGGAAAGCGCGGCAAGCAACGCTCGAACGCATTGATCACTATCAATTGGCTGCTTGGCATGGCGCATCCTGTCCAGGCAGTTAATTGCCGCGTGTGGTCTGCCATGTTCAATTAGTTTCTCAATCGCAATGGCAAGATCGCCATCGGCCTGATAGGCATTCGCGCCGGTGCGGGTCCAATATTCATTCTCGTGCGCCTGAAGCCATTGGGAAGCGCGATCCCATGTTTCTTTTGCAAAAGGCAAACAAACCAGGAATTGTCCTACTTGCTCGGGCGTCCAATCTGATTTATCCAGGTTGTCACTCCACTCCCAGCCTTCGAGATGGTAACGCCGCCAGATAAAACCACTCACCAATGCTTTGTGCTTATTGTCCGCTGAATCCAGGAATGGAGGCAAAAGGGTTTGCTCAATGACTGAATCGGCAAGAACGCCAAGCGCCTGCCCAACCTGACCGGGTGAAGCAACAGATTCGGCAAATCGGACAACACCTTCTGCGCCATCTCGCTGAAAGATTTCCGAAATGGCTGTTTCGCGCCGGGTGTCGAGTTTCTTTCGCTGCTCCTCCCAGTCGCCGTTCTCTTCGTAGAGTTCAAAGTCACGATCTGAAAAAAGGTGCTGATATAAATTGAACGGGTTAGTTGGGGCGAGTTGCTCGGCAACTTGTTCAATGCGGGTAATCAGTTCGTCGGGCAAGGCCCAATTCGCATCGGAGAATCGTCGGTGCCTATTTGTGAATTTCGTGAGATGGTCCCAAATCGAAAGTCGTTGCTCTTCTGATAGTTCAATAATGGGTTGGGAGGCAAGAGCCTGGAGAAGCTGATCAAAAGAGGGTTCTGGCAGGTTATCAAAATGATCAATCAATGCGGAAAGCCGAGCGGGATCTTGACCAGCGGCAACCACCGCAAGTTCCGCGTAAAAAGATGCCTGCTGCCAGTATTCTTGATGAGTAACCCCTTTTTCCCAATCATCGGGGATGGTTTTGCGCCAGCTTGGTTTGTGCGATCCAGAGGAGATCTGGTGTTGACCGGGCAGCAGTTGAATGATCAGATTCCAGGCGATATCCGGCCATTCATTAAGTATCGTCCGCACCGCCACCTTACGTTTGTCAATAGATGCCAGCGTTTGCGGAAGCCAGGGCAGCAAAATGGTTGCAAGCGAATTGGATGGACGATTTGCCCACTGACCGCCGGGGTCATGGCTGGCAAGTTCACCAAGCGCAACACAGACACGAACCAGATATTGTTCATCCCAAGCCAGCCCTTCCAACGCCCAGAGCAGGCCGGTTAAATAATTGCCTCCGGTGATGCCGTTGCCTTCCTGGGAGAAAAGCTCATCAAAAGGACAGGGTGTCAGACGCATCGCTTTCTCGACAGCATCAAGAAATTCACCTAGGGCAGCTTCGGCCAGAGTAGGCAGCAAACCGTTCAGGCTGCCCCACAAAATCCAGTCAGCATCGGTCAGAAGTTCACGTATCACCAATATGCAGGTTGCTTCAGCTTTTCCTTGCGAGCAGTTAGCACACGCCTCCGGTTGGCTACCCAGAATGGCCAAGCCCTCGGCAATACCTTTTCGCAACACGTGTGAACAATTCAGCACCTTACCATGAATGTTTGCCGCATAACGTTCTTCGGCGGGCAGTTCAAAAGCGGGGTCTGGTTCTTTTAGTACAGAAACAGCAAGCGATTTAAACGTATCGAGGTTCTGATCAAAGATGCGTGTTCCCAGTAGGCTCCAAAGCTTGGCTCGATTAACAACTTTCCAGATGCCGTTTCTGAGAGACAACGGACTGTCAGGGCAGTGTAATATTTCCCGCGCCTTCCTTAACCACTCGTCATAACTGATGTCGAGAAGTTGGGTTATCGCCTCAAGATCACATTGACTTTTGTCTCGCCAAGAGCCGATCAAAACCGCCAAGGCCAGATAGGTGGCGTCCGGGTGCTGGGTCCAATCGGTTTTAGGTTTCTCCTGTACCGCCTTGAATTCTTCGGGCATTTCCGCTACGGCCTTTTGCTTAAATGCTTCCAGAAGGTCGTCCGGAAACTTGCCGGGCGTGATCGTACCAGCATCTTGATTCCATGTTTGTACAATATCGACAACACGTGACCAGACCCACTGCTGATGCCGCTGCTGGAATTGGGAAATATGGGAATGCAGCAGAGACAGGACAACACCGAACTCGTTACCAAGATCGTAACCAAGCAGATGAAAGTTGTTCAGGAAGTCATAGAGTTCTTCCCTTGAAACATCGTTGCCACCGTTTGCTGCTTTTAGGTGGTACTGAATGACCTCCAGTTTCTCGGCACTCTTGGGTGGGCTGAAATTCGATTGCTGGACATTTCTGAAAAACTCATCAACGTTTTTGGTGTGCCTCGCCTGGTTTAGCAACCATTGCACGTTGTGCGCATCGGTTGCGCTGAGCGGTCCTGTGATCAGGGCAATAATATCCTTATCTCGTGTGAACACCTTAGGATTTTTGAAATCATTCCAGGCGGCCTGCATCACCTCCCCAAATAGGGTGCTGCCCTGCGTGATGGCGATGGAGTGCTTGACCTGCCCGAGAAGTTTACGCCGCTCCTTGCTGTTCACGTTTTCTACGACAACAACAAGGTCGTCTGTATCAAAGCCGTCAATCTTGCCTTGAAGTTTGATTTCGGCAATAGGCCAGCAGGGAAGACAGGGAGCGTGCCCACCGGTAAGCATCAGCGCGACAAAGGACGCTTGGACATGCGCTTCAAAATGGACGCCGCCACCCCCGGTGGAGAATGGATTGCTTAGTTTTTTCTTCTTAGCCATCTACGGCTTCCCCCGGATTCTCATGCCTAACGTGGAGCTCAGTGGTTTGCGGATTAATAGCAAGATGCTCGTATAACAATTGAAAAACTTAGAAGCACTATACTTTAAAAAACCGCCGACCTCAGCAAATCCACTGGAGCGCCTCGTTATGTCTTTATATATTTGGTTTTACCAATAAGGTTTAGTATCTCATTGGCTTGTTCATGGTCATCATCTCTATTTGCTTCTTCTAAAAGCTTTCTCACTTTTTTTATTGATTTCTTTCCCTTAGAAAGGGAAAGCAAATTCATGAGACTTAGCCAGTATAAAGCATTTTCTCTTGTTCTTGGACACGTTTTCGAAGGATCACAAGTGCTAATTTTCTTGCAAAATCAAAGTTTTGTTTCGTTCCATAACCAAACAAATGACACAACCCGACCTCTAAAAGAGAATCATAATCACCCATTTGGACAGATTTATTGTACCAGGTAAAAGACAATTTTGGCTTTTCGAGGTCTCTATAAATTGAACCAAGATTATGAGCAGCAGCAAAGGAACCTTTTTTTACTGCTTTTTTTGCCCAAAAAATTGCTTTGCCAAAATCACGTTTTGTTCCTACACCAGTGCTCAAAGCATTTGCCAACGCTAATTGGGAACCTTCATTTCCTTGTTCTGCGGAAAGGAGAAACCATCTGAAAGCTTTTTTAGGCTTTGGCTTTACTATTATTTGGCCTGATTGATTTACCAAACCTTCATCATAGTAAAAACCTACTTCCCATTGCGCTTCAGCGTCACCTTGGTGGGCATTTGCGAGAAGTTTCTTCCATTGTGATTTACTTTCTATGGGCATTGTATTTTTTTTTGGGGGGGGGACATAACGTTTGCATTATGGGCGGCAAGGCTGCGTGGAAATTGACTTCGAATGATCTAAGACCTTGGAGCGTAGTATGATTCTTAAAATTACCGCCGAGTTTTTGCCGTCCCTTTGATGCGATTATTATACTATATATTACTTTATTACTTCAGCCCAAAAAATAGAAAAAGGAACCAATACTGTAAATATTGTCGCAAATATGAACAATTTATTTCTATATTTAATCCCTTTTTCATTCAGTTTTGAACTTAAGAAAATCAAAATAAATGGATTTAAATATGTATCAAACCAAAGATGTACATTTTCTTTTCTGTTTTTAATTATTTTTATAACCAAATAGGCGCAAACACACCAAACAGCTATGGTAGCAGCAAAATATAATATAGCAAGTATTTTAAGTATTTCATTTTTCATGAAAATAGTTTCATTTTCCACCTATGTTTTATATTTCAAAATAATCGAGGTAGGACGGCCAGTTACCCGACCACCCCCTCGCAAATTCCTGCGTGCGGTTTTCCCGCACAAGGCTCCTCGATATTGCTCGCTTCGTACAAGAGTATATACACTCTCTTTGCTGTTCCCCTCAGTGAGGTTTGCTTGCAGTATTCGGCCTTTCTTTTCCGTAAAAATTTCCTTTGCGGGCTACGCAATACCGTCATCCCCTTCCCCATGTAACCGGCGTTACCGTCTCAGAGTACTATGAGATGATCTGACTCCCTTCACTTCATTTACCCGTTAGACTGCCCTACCTCATCTGTGAGGAGGTGGAAGGGTCTCCCAGGTTCCTGACACTTCTCTCAGTACATGCCACGCTCTCTGACCCCGGCAGCCCCTCGGGAATCTTGCCATGACGATTCCTCTGTTCTGGCTTCCGGCACGTTAAAACCGTCGCCAACTGCTCGATACTCTTACGAGGCTCAATTGCTTCAGGGAGGTACATCTCCCCTGCGACCTTCACTGTTCCCTGTGTACGCTTCGCAACTGTTGTTCACCGATAGGTCGGTTCCGCCAGTCACGCAACACTCGGTACGGGCTGCTGGCTAGGCCTTGCCCGATACGGACTACCTGCATGATCACTGCAGGGCACCATATAAGAAGTGCCAAGCTGCGCCTAGCGCACCAACGTAGCGTTCACTGGCCCGCGCTGTTTGCGGGTCCAGTGGAACAATTGGTGTACGCCCGGCATGGGCGTGATCTAATGGGGTGCAAGTCCCCTGTATGTAAACCCTGTTACTGTCGAGATGACAGGAACATAAATACTAGCCGAAAGCAAGGGCGATCTCGCGAGGGTTCGTCTGAAGGAAGCTGGAGTGCAGGTAAGCGAGGTACGA
>NZ_AUCV01000020.1 GCF_000429945.1 Desulfogranum japonicum DSM 18378
AACATTAACCCGAGCCTGTCAAGCTTGACCGTGCTCCAAGAGTAACCTTCGACCAATTTGGCAAAGTAGTCTTCAAGCTCCGGTACGCTGATTTTGTCAGGGCAGCGGCCAAAATACTGAACCAGACGGCGTACAGCCCTACCGTAAGCGTCTATGGTTTTGGGACTTTTGCCTTGCAGGGTCAGCTTTTGCAGATGGCGCTCATACAGAGATTCGAATCGTTTTATTTCTGCTTTGTTCATGGTATACTCCTTTGTAAATGATTAGAGAATCAACCTGTTACAGGAATATACACTATTTTCTGCCGCATAGCGGCTTCGTCCAACAACACGCTGCAGCAGTTAGAATAGCTACCATGCGTACAGCACAAATTGTTTCCTCGCTCATTTATCTACTCTTTGTCGGACTTGCCACAGTGCTCTTTCACAGTGATTTTGGCACTGATGTCACAGCAATAACCCACATGGCCGCACCAGTTGCAGTTATCCTACCGATATTACTTTCTTTTGCTGCAATAGGAAGCCAATTCAGTGCCGCTGTGGCAGACACGTCAGGTGCCGGCGGCCTTATCGAAGAACTTGTCCATCAAAAACTGCCTCCTCGCTACACCTATCTCTTAATCCTCTGTATTACCATTACAATTTCGTGGGAAACAAATGTCAACAGTATTATCTCATATGCTTCACGGGCATTTGCTCTTTACTACACGCTGCAGTGCCTTGTGGCAGTAATAATCACCTGGCAGAATACGGATATTCCCAGAAGAGGTATTCTACGAATTACCTATACAATTATTGCCGGGGTATGTTTTGCAGTATTTCTTTTAGGACTCCCTTCTGAATAAATACTCTCATTTCATTTCAGGAAGGTATTTCCAGTACCGCTTTGGCATAAGAGAACGTTGAAGCTGTTTATTTTGTCGATCTGGATTGGATATTGAGTCATGAAAATTCCTCCAAAGGGTCTGGTAATAACGCTCCTGTTCAGTTAACTCCATACCAGCGATCTCGCCGTGTATTCCTACCTGGCTGGTAAATTCCCTGTCAATGTTCACGGGGTGTAGGTCTTCTTTGTCCCAATAGAGAGCTATATCACGGCCAACATCATGTATAATCCATTTACGGGTTGCAAGCCGTTTCCTGAAATGCTTGGCGCAATAGCCAAGTACATTATGATCTGATTCAAAGGGAGCATATTGTAACTCATCAGCAAGAATGCGAAACCGAATCAGACCTGCCAGGCGATGAGCCTCAAAACTTACCTTCCGGTTTAACGCGTGTAGTTGACGCACACTGTCATCACTATGAAGTTGGATAGCATCAGGCCCAACCCTTAAACAAAGAAGAACAAAGTTGTATAAATGCAGACCAATTTCTCTATGTTCGCTGAAAAAACCATTGATAGCAAATTGCGCTGCCGTAAAATGTAATTTATACAAATACTTAAGAAGTCTATCTGCTTGGTCAGCATCAGTAATTACATTAACCACAGTATCAAACAGGGTCGGCATATAGGTGCGCTGAGAATAAATCCCCTGCACAGCCGTACCTTGCTTGACAGCCGCAGCAACACTGTGCAGAAGGCCTTCCAGGGAACCATCATACAGATACACCTTGCGAGACATATCAAAACAGCCGGAGTTGCCGGCTTTCCCGGATCAAACGCCTGGTAGAGGCAGTTTCGACCTTACACATCGCCGATACTAATGCCGGATAGGCAGGAACAGAATCCACCAGTTTTCTGCCATTGATGGTAAGAAAATATTTGGCTCGTTTCATAACCAATCCTATTTTCTTCAAATCCTGCTCCCTGATGGCCGCGACCCTGCGAGTGGCTACAATCCGTTTGGCTGAAATTACGCCAAGCCCAGGGACCCTCAAAAGCTCTTCATAACTTGCCCTGTTGATATCCAGTGGAAATACATCAAAATTTTTTAATGCCCAGGCAGCTTTGGGATCAAGACGTTCATCAAGAAAAGGATCTTTAACAGAAAGTATTTCACTTGCCTGGAAGTGATAGAATCTGAGCAACCAGTCAGCCTGATATAATCGATGTTCTCGAATAAGAGGCGGAGCTGACGTACGTGCTGGCAAATCAGGGGCATCATTCACAGCAATATACGCTGAATAATAAACCCTCCTCAAATGCATGGTTTGATAGAGACTCTGGGTAAGGGTCAAAATTTGCAAATCATGCTCTGTCGAGGCGCCGACAATCATCTGGGTAGACTGGCCCGCCGGACAGAATCCCGGTACGTGCCTGCTCTTTTTCCGCTCCCTGTCATACCCACGCGCATACTCTCCTATCTGTTGCATGGGCTGTAAGATACCTTTCCTCGATTTTTGTGGAGCAAGTTGTTTCAGGGATTGGGATGAGGGGAGTTCAATGTTTACACTTAACCTGTCTGCCAATAATCCGGCCTCTGTTACCAGTTCGCTGCTTGCACCGGGGATAATCTTGAGATGGATATATCCATTGAATTGATGTTTTTTACGAAGCACCCGGCACACTTCAATCATATCTGCCATGGTGGTATCGGGGTGATCATACACCGCAGAACTGAGAAAAAGGCCTTCTATATAATTACGCAGGTAGAAATTGATGGTAAGGTCTACAACCTCTTCGGGGGTGAAAGTGGCTCTGGGAATAGTGTTAGAACGTCGGCTGAGGCAATATGCACAGTCATAAAGGCAATCATTACTCAATAGCAGTTTCAGTAATGAAATACAACGACCGTCAGCAGACCAACTGTGGCAGATTCCACTGGTGGCGGCATTGCCAAGTCCTCCGGGAGTGTTCTTTCGACGACTGCCACTTGAAGCACAGGATGCATCATATTTGGCAGCATCAGCCAATATTGTCAACTTTTCAGAGACATGCATAGAAACAAAAACAATAAAAGAAGAGATAGCACCTGCAAAATCTTAGTCGATTTTCAGAAAAAATACATTGGCAATGTCATCAGTGTATTATTCATGGCCTTTCATTTCGCTCCTCTGCAATGTTGACTCTGCGATAATACAGGTCGGCCTGCCCTTGACTTCTTCATATGGTCGAGTCAGGTATTCTCCGATAACTCCCAAAAATAAAAGCTGAATACCGCTGAAAAAGGAAAGAGCGACAACAAGAGAAGGAAAACCTTTGGCAGACACTCCAAAAAACAGTGTTTTCACCCCAAAAAGCATGGCATACAAACCACTGCAAGAGAAAAAAGCACACCAAGGCCGGTCGCCAATTTAAGTGGTACAGGTATAAATACAGTAAAACCATCCAGAGCAGCATTCCATAGTGTTAAGAAAGCAAACGTAGATTCTCCCTGATACGAGCATCACGGTCATAAAGGAATTCCAACTGATGAAATCCTGCCCAGGCAAAAAGGCTTTTCATTAAAACGATTTTTTTCATGAATCCCTTGGAACTCATAACAACCCGTTTCTGTAACACATGAAAATCGCCAATGTCCCGGGGAAAAGAAAATCTACTGAGTCGGCTAAATACTCTATAAAATGCTGCAGCAGTTGCTTTTTTCAGCCATTTCTCACCATCACGGGAGTTCCTTTTGCCGGCCCCCAACATCTGCTCCCTCCTGTTCAAGTTTTTCAATCATTTGTGATATAAGTTCAGGAGGGCTTTGGAGATCTGCATCGATAGTCGCGACAGCGTCAGCAGTACAATAATTGAGCCCAGCCGCCAGGGCTGCCTCTTTGCCAAAATTTCTACTGAAACTGATGTATTCGATTGCCCCATGTCTTTCTGCAAGATGTCTCATCAATATGAGAGAATAGTCAACACTTCCATCATCTATCAGTGAGATTCTATATGTATACGAGGTTTACTCAAAAGCCAAAAAGGTTATTGACACAAATTCTTCAATACAAGTTGCCTCATTATATACAGGAACAACAATATCAACAGTGGATACCCTTGCATGCGTGGCAGGTGGCGCTAGAAAATCCATAGTTTATCAATCAAGTATCCGGCTGACATAATACGGACTGATGTCTTCTGCAGATTCTGACCATTCTCTGAAATCACGTAACCCTGAATACCTCTTCCAAGGTGGTCTGACCGGCGAGTACCTTTTTCAACGCATCCTGACGAAGAGTCCGCATGCCTATATCCGGCTGAGATAATGCCATCTGTTTAATCTGGCCGGCATCAGAAGTTGTCAGCAGAAAACGCTTCACCTCATCTGTCAGCACCAGCAGCTCAAAAATACCAAGTCGCCCTCTATACCCGGTATCAAAACACTCACTGCATCCCCTGCCTTTGTAAAAGGTTCCCTGGTCAAGTTCTTCGGGAGTCAGTCCTGTCTTTTGTATAAGCTCAGGTGAAGGAACAAAGACTTCTTTGCAGGACGGACAAATCTTACGTACAAGCCGTTGAGCCAGGATTGCGTTGACAGAAGAAGAAACCAGAAAAGACTCAACACCCATGTCAATTAAACGGGTAATTGCGCTGGCAGCATCGTTGGTATGCAGAGTGCTGAACACCAGATGACCTGTCAAAGCTGACTGAATTGCTATTTCAGCAGTCTCAAGATCGCGGATCTCACCTACCAGAATTACATCCGGATCTTGACGGACAATGGTTCGCAAACCACTGGCAAAAGTCAACCCTATTTTTGAGTTGACCTGCATCTGACTGACGCCATCAAGTTGATACTCAACAGGATCCTCTACTGTAATAATATTGATATCAGAGGTGTTAAGAATATTCAGGGCTGAATACAGGGTTGTGGTCTTACCGCTTCCTGTTGGTCCTGTAACAAGAACAATGCCGTAAGGCATACGGATCAATTCCATGAAACGTGCCAGCTCAGATGTTCCAAACCCCAGATCCTGCAGATCCAGCAACACACTGCTTTTATCCAGCAAACGCATAACCACCCTTTCACCAAAAGAGGTTGGTAAAGAAGAAACTCGAATATCTATATTCTTATCAGCTATGCGGATTTCTATACGCCCATCCTGGGGTAGACGTTTTTCTGCGATGTCCATTTTTGCCATGATTTTCACACGGGAAATCAATTTCCCCATGACATGCCGGGGTGGAGTATACATATCGTAAAGTATCCCATCCACCCTTTTACGGATTTTTACCCGATCCTTATAGGGCTCAATGTGAATATCACTTGCATTGTCTCTCACGGCCTGGGAGAGCACCAGATTTACCAGTTTAATCACAGGTGCATCACTTGTATCGTCAAGCAGATCAGATGTTTCTTCAATCTCGTTGAAGATGCTCTCTGGATTCTCCTCGTTCATATCCTGCATGACCTGGTCTGCTGCGTCCTGGCTGGTTGTGTCATAGGCAGCATTGATAGCCACAAAAATCTCATTTTGCGGACTCAGCACCACTTCAATGCCATCCCACTCCAGTATCCGTGCTAGGTCGTCCAAAGGCTGGAAATATTGCGGCTCTGCGATGGCAATAAAGGAACGTTCGCTGGTAGCTACCGGTATCATCTTGAAACGCTTCAAGTATCCTATTGGTACACGTTTTACAAAAAATGGCTCAATGTTAACCGGCAGGTTGGTAACAAGTCGCAACCCGCATTGCTCACTTCTGGCAACAAGCAGATCTTCTTCTGTAATAGCCCGCAGCTGTACGAGAATTTCGCCGATACGACCACCTTTTTCTTTTTGTGTTTCCAAGGCAGCATGCAGGGAATCTTCGCTCAACCCGCAGGTTCGCCGCAGAATACTCCCAAGCGGTTCCATCCTGGGAATAGCCGCTTCTGAGGGCGCCTCCACTGCCGGGAGCTTCATATCAATTTCTGAATTCAAGGTTTTGGCTCCTGGAGCTGTCCAAGATGCATCAGATTTTCTTTGGCCAATTGGCGAAGATCCTCATAGGGATATGCTGGAGAAGAACCTTCTTTAGCAGGCTGGGGCTGCAGTTCCAATACTCTCTCATACATCTCTTTTGCCTGTGGATACCTGCCTTCCCGCTCATACACGACACCAAGGTTAATGGTGGCATAGGGATTCTGGGGATCGATTCGTAAAGCTTGCATGAAATAATCCTTAGCAGCTCCATTCTGTTTTTTCTGTAACCGGGCAAAACCCAAATCAGTGAGAGCGGCAGCATGATCAGTGCTGGGCTTATCATAGAAAAACTGGTCCGGGATATCACTGGAACCAGGCTGCAGATTCTCCATGATATCGCGTTTTTTATAATATATCGCAGCAAGCTCAGCAGGATTTTCAACAATATGAGGTGTAATAAAAATAAAGAGATTTGTTTTGGTTTCCGATGAAGTACGCGATTTGAACAACCAGCCTAAAAGAGGTATGTCGCCGAGCAGAGGAACCTTATATTCACCAGAACTTGTATCCTGGCCTATCATGCCACCGAGGACTACAGTCTCTTCATTGTGTACGATAACAGTTGTGTCTGCAGTACGGGTAAAAGTTGTGGGGTTACCATCATTGAGGTCCTTGAGTTTAATAACCTCCACCCCTATCTCCAGGCGTACTACATCTGCCTGGTTGATCTGGGGGGTAATTTTAAGGGAAGTGGCAACATCTTTGTATTCGTAATTGGTATAGTCCTGCTCTGAAGCTGTAGTGTTCTTACTGGTAATATACGGTACGTTTTCTCCCACCTTGATCGAGGCTTCTTTATTATCCGTTGTGAGAATCTGAGGTGTCGCTATGATATTAATATCTTCATCGTTTTTATATGCGTTGATCACCGCACCCAGATTAGGGAAATACACACCACCGATTTCAACCCCCTCCTGAAGCACACCCAGAGCAAAGCCTGCAGGTAAGACCTGCTTATCCGCTGTCATCCCCGAAATCACATCATAAGGATTATCCTGGTTGCCGCTGAATCCACTGAAAAGGGTACCTGTTTCGTCATTATATGATCCAGCGCCACCCCACTGAACTCCAATATTAAAATCCTTATCCACCTGTACTTCCATAATCAGGGCTTCCATGTACACCATCCGTCTCGGAATATCGAGTTTCTTGATAACATCCTCAAGCACCAGATACTCTTCACGCGGGGCTGTGATGATAATGGAATTGGTCTCTGCATCTGCAACCATTTTTACATCCGAAGAAATGGCTGGAGCCTTGACTGCCCCCTGCTTGTTGGTGGTAGTTCCTTTTTCAGGAAGATTGGTCAATACTTTGACTAACTCTTCCGCATTGGCATGTTGCAGATAGTAGACCCGTATGTTTCCTTCTCCTCTTGGAACTTCGGTATCAAGTTCTCTCAATACTTCTTCAATCTTGTCAATCTGCGCCCTGGGCGCAAAGACAATCAGTGAGTTGGTTCGCTCATAGGCGATAACTTTCACAATCTGGTTACCGCGTACACCTTTCGTCGCAGCCTGTTTGGCAAACAATTCGTTCATAGACTTGGCTACGGATTGAACATCAGCGTGCTCAAGCTGTAAAATTTTTACCTCTTCGCCAATACTGGGAACATCCACCGCATCAATGATTTCCATGAGTCGGTTGATATTAGACTGCACATCCGTAATGATGAGCATCCCGGAGGCTGCATGAGAGATGAGTACACTGGTCTTGGAAACAAGAGGGGCAAGGATTTTTTTCAGATCATCAGCATTGGTATGAACCAAAGGAATAATCTGGGTAATGACGCGATCAGAAGGATCAGTATAGTTACTGGACATCAGAGTGGCGATGCTTTTGGAACGGGCATTCACCGCAGGTACAATTTTAGTAACCGAACCGCTTGGCACCGCAGTATATCCATTCACTTCAAGTACAGATTCAAAAACCTTATAGGCCTCCTGCTCAGAAATCTGCGTCGGGCTGATAATGGTAACATTTCCTTTGACAGAACGGTCCACAATAAAATTTTGGCCTGTCAGCTCACTGATATATTTAATGAACAGGTTAATATCCACATCATTAAAATCAATGGTGACAAATCGCTGGGTACTCTTGGCCGAGGCGGAGTAAGCCATAGCAAAACAGCTGCAGACAAACAACGCACATAAACACACCACTGCCAGCTTACGCCCCACAGCTCCTCTCAATATTTTATTTCTATCCTTCATAGATTGCACCACGTTGAACTCTCTCTACCAGCCCGTATGATTTATTTTCTTCCTGTTGACGTTCCCTTCTGCCAGGCGGTTACCAGCGCCTCCTTCTATCAGATACTACTCAACCAGTTCATTAGGCGGCACAAGCTCTCCTTCTGCATTATTTTCAGGTATATTCTGCTCCTGATCAACATTGTCATCAGGTATGTCAAGAGTTCCTTCATTCTGATCCCCCCCCTCTCCTGGTTCATTCTGAAGAAGAGCAGTCTCCTGCTCGTCCTGTGGAGGAGATGGCTGCTGCTGCCTAAAAGAAATACGCCTCCTGGGACGGACAACCGGAGCTTTCACCTCGGGAGACTGGGGTTCAATGTCGGGAAAACCCATGGGCTCTTGCTCAAGTAACCGCGTATGGGGTGATACACCTCCGGCCTTTCTCTCTTTTAAAACCAGGATTTCACGGTCTCCGTTATGTTCAAGAACAATCTTTCCTCGTTCAATCTGAGTGATAACCGCATTTTGAATACTATCACCTACCCGGTATAAATCCTGACGTTTTTCACGTTCATCTATGATTATGGCCCGTGCGTCCTTGTCTGATCCGGCAACAGTACCCTGCAACACCAGCTTGAGAGTTGTTTCCTCAAGATTCTCAAGCTCTATTTCGGCGTCCTTTTTTACGGGAGCAACTGATTCCAGTGTTGCCTGAAAGATATTGCGGGCAACAATAATACCATAGGAAGATTCCACTGGCTTCAACCCTGCATTTTCCCCGGCAGTATCGTCTGCACGTGTTTGCTTGCCGGCACCCGTAATATTTTCAGCCGGAATAACAGCATCAAGGCGTTCCTTGACCTCTGCGTACAATTGAGAAACCCCAAGATACAGACAGGCCGTGAGTATGGCGAGTATGATGGCGGATTTAATCATACGTTTTTCCTCAATTACTGTTCAATGTCTCATTTAAAAGTGAATATTCTCCCATGCTGAGATGAGGTTTGGTGACAGAGCCAGAAACAAAAAAACGTAGCGGTACATGCTGCAGTTTTTTGCGAAACAGATGTTGCACCATAGGGCTTTGCAGGGTAGAAATAAAATCCTCTTTAGGGCTCACAGTTCCTTTCACGTTCAGCGTAGAGCGGCTCAAAGTCGTGTTCGGCCAGATCTCGCCTCCAAAATGCACATCAAACATATCAGCCTGCAGAAGGCATGATTCCATCTGTATACGATTGGCTGCTCCCTTCACTGCACAATACAAGCTGTCATAAACAATGTTGGAAAGACCAAATACAGGAGTCTTCAGTTCGACGCTACCCTGGGTGACGGTCAGATTACCGACCAGCGATCGCACCTGACCAGCGGGAAGCCCCACATCAATTGCCATGTCTGCCCGCACACTGCCCCGAATATTTCTATGCAGTTCATTTCTAAACCAATCCATTTGCTCCACCATTACTCCATGAGATCTTGCGTCGATGTGGATTGAATCACGGGTAAAAAGCCCGGTACCCTGCACTGTTCCATCGTACAATTCAGCATCATAGTCCAAGGAAACATCGCCTTTTTTAAAAAAATCAAGGATATGGATGTTGCTTCTCAAGTTCTGTAGTTTTACGATTTCCCTTTGCTTCACTCTGTCAAGAATAACTGCTTGTTGACATGCCAGCTGAGAAGGAAACGTATAGGCAATTTCACCCAGCACCAGTTGAATATCGGGAAAACGTGCATTAATATAGCGTTCAGGCCACTCTTTTACATATGTTGCAGGAAAAAGCAGCCAGAGCAAAACAATGAGCGTGAGCAGGCAATAGACCAGATAACCAAAATATTTGACTGCCTTCATTGCCAGTTTCATGGACTTCATCCTCAAAACCTTCAAAGACATCAATTGTCCACGTCATACATTTCATCAATACTGACTATCTGCATTACCACATCCAATGTTCCGGCTTCTTTACTGTTACGTTGAATGGAAAGACGTTTTATAGCCACCAGGTTTTCAGGAGATTCCACCTGCTCAAGAAAGGAGACCAGTCGCTTCAAGTCAATGGCCTGCAATTTCATTTCAACCTGGCTCTGCGAAAGCGTTTCACTCCCCTTGAGCTCAGAAGGCTTCATATACACTATATGATCCTTGACCTTACTCCTGGCAGCATGCATTTCCAAAAACGAAAAAAGACTGAACCCTGAACTACGTGTGTTCAACACGGCCTGCAAAGATTGATTTTGCGCACTCAGAGATCGGTGCTCAGCCTGCCAAACTTTCATTTCTTTAATCTGGACTGCCTGTTGTTCGACTTTGAGTGACAGCCGGGATCGGGAATCAAGCAATGGCAGCAAAAGAAAATATAAAAACAGAAAAACCACCACACTTATCCCGCATATGGTGACCATTATTCTTTCTCTTTCTGAAAGTGACATCACGCGTCACCCAGTTGGAGTTGAATTTCAAACCGTATCTTCTTGGTTTTCTTATCTGCTGTTGCGGAAATGATTTGAACGCCGGTATACCTGTCGGATTCTGATAGCGCATTTTTAATCGCATCAACACTGTTATACGTTGTGGTTTCTCCCCTGATCATTATCTGTTCCTGATCTATCACCATACGTGCTACCTGCAGTTCCAACTCATCTGAAATTCGGGAGGATATATCAGCGAGAAGCTCGAGGTTTCTTTTTTCATCAGAAAAAACAGGTCCTGAAGTGGCGCCTTGCTGGAATCTTTTCATGGCACTTTTCATTGGCCCATACGACTCGCGCATCACCTTGGCAGCGGGAAAGGTCTGCTTGTAAATCGCCTGCATCTGTTCTTCCTGTGCTGTATCCTTCTGTTGCAGTCGATAATTGTCAATGGCAAGATATCCTGTGCCCAAAATCAGAACCAGCGCTCCAATAAGCCCTGATGCCACCATGTGTTTTTTTGAAGAGAACAAGGCCAGTTTTTTGCTGAAGTTGGCCTGGCGCAAGTTCAGCAAAGGTTGTTTCTGCAGCCCAGCCAGAGAAAGACAAAGAGCTGTTTGAAAAATATTCCCCTGAAAGGTAACATTTTGAGCAAACTGGAGTTCAACATCAAACAACGAAGCAACATCAATGGCCTCTACCCGTGCAGCCAGATATTTGTGCAACATATGGCAAATGGTTTCATTTCCTGACATTGGCCCGGTAACAAGAATACGTTCAACATTACCAACCGGACGACCCTTAAAATGCAAAAAATCAAGACTCTGACGGATGGAAGCCGATACCTG
This sequence comes from Desulfogranum japonicum DSM 18378, assembly GCF_000429945.1. Taxonomy (GTDB): domain Bacteria; phylum Desulfobacterota; class Desulfobulbia; order Desulfobulbales; family Desulfobulbaceae; genus Desulfogranum; species Desulfogranum japonicum. The sequence goes on from NZ_AUCV01000020.1 coordinate 11,278, forward strand.
TTTAAAACACTGTTCGGCACGATTCTGGTCAATAATATCAATACTTCCGTCATCAAACCGAAACGGAGACTGCACATGCATTTCTTCTGGATAAGCTATTCGCCTGCAGAAAACGCAAACCCCCTCTGAAAGCAACACAAGACTCAGGGAGGAAATATCAATCCATAACAGAAGACATAAACCAGTTGAGTGACGCCTGCCAACAGCATTTGCCAAAGCAAAAATTCGGGGCATAACCACATCAGGATCAACATGCTGTGCCTGTAACGAAGCGAGAATTCGCAGCATATCTTCCTTGAGCAAGGTAAAAGTAAGAAGGCTGCTGCCTGTCCCGTCCACACTCACAAGGCTATAATCGAAAACCTGATCATCAATGGAATGAATGACCTGATCATCCAACTCCAGTGGCAAAGCCTGAATAATTTTCTTTTTTTCCTGAAAAGGTAAAAAATGATTCCGCACACTCAACATGGAAAGAGGTATTCCACAAAATACTTCTTCCTTCTCCCACTGCAGATTCTCTACCAGCTGACTCAACTGATCTTCCAGGCTTTCTTCATACCCTCGCGAGATGCTGTGCGCAGAGATGACTTCACCCTGTCTACCCTTTAGCCGGGTGACTACGGCAGTTATGAAATCATCGCCAATGTCTATGCCAAGGGCCTTTTTTACCATGCCTTCACTTCCACCAAATTCTTATTCCACATGCCACTGTAACAGGGATTGGGCACCTTTATCATCACGTTCCAGAAGTGCGCTGCCGCGCTGGACAACTGTTACCTCCCTGGATACGATATCCACAGAAAAATAGGTCGACTGGATTCCAATCAGGTCCTGATCCAGAGTGATATCACCAGGAAATTCATCAACCTGCTTATACCAATCAATGGAATCAAGGGCCTCATGGTTCTCCTTTTCTTCTCTGAAAGTGATCATAGCTTCGACCATATCGTCTGTAATACCATCTGCCAGAGCCATCAGAACAGGTTGCGGTGCGGTGTTTATGTTAATTTTTCCATTTGTGCCTGTGGCTGTCAGATATTTGAGTATGCCATCATGCTCCTCATCTCCGTAAAGCAACTCATTGCTCATTCCCTTTATCAAAGCTAGCTCACTCAGATGTATGATAGAGTGATTGCCCGCTGAATAACCAGGAGAAAGTGAACCGTAAAAACTGCTTTCCGCACCATTTTCCCGAGGCTCGTCATCCTTATCAAGCCAGTCGCAAAGCGAATCCACCACGGTCCTTGCGTCCTCCTCATCTTCAATGACAAAATTGCCAGAGAGCAGAAAACGCAGCCATAACTCTCGCTGTTTTTCCATAATTTTGGCAAGGTCTTTGGTATTTTGCTTGGTTCCCACCTGTTTTTTTTGGACAAGTGCATTAACCTGCAGCAACCCTGTCAAATCAGCAACCCGTATCTGCAGCTCAGTCCCTCCAAACAGCGTTCTCAGGGTTTCCTGGTTGATATGCGCCCACTGGTCAAGATAACTGTCTCCACGATTTTCTTGCTTATCTGCAAACAAAGCAGTCTGTACCAGCGCCAGCGCAGACATAAGCGCTTCCTGGTTTTGCACACTGTGTATCGCACTCCTGCTCTCATGTACCTGCTGGTTGACATCTGTTATAAGTTGCACAGTCAAAACAACCATAAAACTCATGGTCAGTAAGGCCAGCAACATGGCCACACCTCGCTGATCATTCTGCAGCGATCTCACTTTACTCCCCACCTGTATCGGCCTTGAACACTGCTGTGGGCAACCATACCATTGTCTGCAGAGCAAGGTTTTCATCTTGATCCCGATTCAACGCAAACTGTAGGGAAATACGCACGGCATGGGGAAACAGCTGTGTCGTGTAATCTGCATCTTCTTCCATTTGAGAAAATGAATCCCACGAGTCAACTTCTTGACTATCCTGATCAATAAAAGCAATTTCAAGTTGGCGTATTCCCCTGGCAAGTACAAATCCCGAAGTTTGGTCTTCATCATCTTCCTGGCCAGGTAAAATCAGTCTGTCATCACGCACGAGTTTATACAGCCCGTCAGTGTCAGGTTCGCGGACAATCCTGTATTGAAGTTTTGTAAGGGCATTCCCTGTTTCACTGCCGTCAAACGACAGGTGGGCCAAAGATGCAAAGCTCAATACAGTGACACTTTCCGCATCATCTTTGGGAGATATGCCTTCAAAGGCGATATCCGGATGTACTATCGTGCTTTTTAAATCACTGGTAATTCTGGCTAAAGTAATCTGTGCATAGCGATAAACCTGCCGCTGATCTCGAGTGGCGGCCACTACCTGCACAGTTGAATGCAAACCGTATCCGACCATTGCCCCCACCACAGCCAGGATGGAGAGAGCAAGGAGTATTTCAAGCAGGGTAAACCCTTTTTCATTGCTCATTGTTATTCCCATCAATGGCTCGACAAACAAGGGTGTGGACCTGACTAGATACCTTTTGGTCAGAGGAGGAAAAAACAGTAAGCAGTATTGACTTGACCATGTCGTCTGCACCTTCCATATTCAAGTCGCCCTCAGACAAAACCTGCACCTCTGTTTTCCATTGATAATTTGCAAAATCCTCGCCAAATTCGCCATTATCGCTGTTCAAATCATCAAACTTCATCAGGTGCAATTCTGCCAGTTTTTGCTGCATGAGAAACGCGGCTGTGGTCTCAAACTGTGCTTCTGTGATCAATGAGACACACTGCGACTGACTGCCTATGAGGGTTACCCAGGTGATGGAGATAACGGCGACTGCAAGCAATACTTCAAGAAGGGCCAAACCGCCCTGTTGCATACGAAATGATTGCGTGGTCATGGCATTAATAAAAAAGTTCTTCACTCAAAGACACATACCCTTTCATAATGTTACTGGCCCCGAGAAAAGGTTCTATTTGCAGGGTAAGTTCACTGCCACTCCCATCCTGAAGATGGACAAGAGCAGGTTGCAGGTAACCATGCTTGTCGATGTGCAAAGAAAATGTACCTGTTGAAAATATTCCACCATTGTAGAGTTGTACATCCTTGACAACAACATCCTGCTTCAAAGTGAGTTGTGGTAATGTCAGTTCCTCATCAACGTCTGCTCTCCATTCCAGGCCAGTGGGTTCCAGGGTAAAAGTGTGTGAAGACGGAGTATAATGAATTGTAAACGGTCTTGATTGTTTCTGGGCAAGCCGGGAAGCCTGTGAAAAATAGGCGGAAAGCTGACGGGCTGCCTTTTGCACGGAACCGGTGGGTACAACATAGCCGAGTTGTGGCATGACAAAAAACACTGTGATGGAAAGAACAACTATCACCACAATGAGTTCAACCAAAGTAAAAGCTTGATCTCCTTTCACCGTGGCATACACAGATGAAAACGCAACTGGTGTGTTGCTGTTACTGCCTGTCATGAAACACTGTCTGAGAAATGAATGAGGTATACACGGCTGAAAACTGTGTCCCAGCCTAAAAGAGTCGGGCACCCGGACATCCGGGCACCCATACCAATAGGTGTACTCCGAGTTGGAGTTGCATTCTCAATGATACATCGTGCAGGTCCTCGCATAAAAAACCTGCTTTGAGGCAGCAATTATTCCAACTCCCAGTTGTTAATATCAGCGTTCTTGTCTTCTCCACCGGGTTCGTTATCCGGGCCATAACTGGTCAGGTCAAAGTCGCCGTGAAGACCGGGACTCAGATAGACAAAATCATTTCCCCAGGGATCGCTTGGAACTTTTCCTTTCTCCAGATATCCGCCTTCCTTCCATTTTTTAGCCAATTTCCCAACAGAAGGAGCCTCTACTAAAGCCTGTAATCCCTGCTCAGTCGTTGGATACTCGCCATTGTCAAGCTTGTACAACTTCAAAGCCTGTTCCATGGACTGTATTTGAATAGCGGCTTTGGTTCGTCTCGCCTCTTCCGGACGATCCATTATCCTCGGTGCGATAAGCACTCCCAGAATACCCAGGATTACCATAACAACCATCAGCTCAATCAGCGTAAAGCCGGATTGGGAGCGTAATAGTGTGGTTTTTCTCATATTTCGACACATCTTTTGCATATTGTCTTTTCTTGCTCTTTGCATAGATACAACCGGTTGAATATCAATAAATAAGACTTCGCTTACTCAGAAGTCTTCTCTTTTTTCACGTAAAGATTTCCTGGCGGGCATTTTTCAGGCAAATATAGCATCGCACAAATCAACAGTTGAAATCACCTGTCGAGATCGTTCGCCAGGGAAACACCACCTTAACATTACACCGCTGCCAAGTGCCTTCTTTTTCTCAGATACATCATCACACTTCCCGTCAATGCTGCAGATATAACCAATGCAGGATATAGCCCGCAATGAACAGCTAGCCAGGAAAAAGCGATTAAAGGGAGAAGAAGAACCTTCACAGCGACGCGGGCCCATCCGTGCTGTTCAATATATGCTGCTATGGATGGCGAGTGGGAGTAATACTGATCTACAAAAGCCTTTCCCAGACCGTTAGTAAGCAAATATTGATCACGAAAATCTCTGAGCACCTGCACACATGGATGCAACAGAGACCCATATGATGCTGTTGCTATAAAACAGGCGTCAGCAGTTTTAAAGCTGTACTGCTGCCCGTAGTATACCGAGCTTCCGACCATTGCATACGCGCGGACATAGTAGATAGTGCTGGGTTTCAGATTCGTTAATCTTGACGTGTAGATTCCGATTCCAGATCCATCGTCGGTATGGCCTTCTTCATCAAACCTCTTATCGGATGAATTTACCCCGCTAAAAATACCGCCGCTGCTGTCGTCAGATGAATCGTCGTCTGCGGCAAGGGCATCGCCAACCAAAAAACTTCCCATCTTCTGCAGCACATCCTGTAAGACTTGCGCACTGGCATTTTTACTAGTTGAAACAGTAAAGGAAACTGAATCGGAAGCTTCGTCCCCGTCACTATTTTGACAGCGTACATAATACGTATAGGGATTTTCAGAAACCGGTGTTGACAAAGCTTGACTGTGAGACGTGCTGGATGTTGAAGAAAAGGTGGTCATGGAGCTATATCCAGGATCACTACCTTTACTATATTTACATGTTGCGGTATCAGAGGTTGTAACTTCTAACGTAGGCGTAGTAGTAGTTATCGTAGAACTATTAGGATTGGTTATAGTCGCAGTAAATGTAGTGGGGGTATCATCATCGCCATCATCTCCACTGGCATCGCTATAGATGGGATAAGGATCGATGCTGAAAACCACACCGCGCTGGGTAACCCCACTCAAACCACTGGTGATGGTGCCACCGCTCAACGCCCCTGTTCGGTTAATATCAGTTACCTGTGTAGTCACAATGGAACTGCTGGTTGCAGCATCGGCACTGCTTCCTGAAGTCACTTTCGCTACACTCACGGTATCGGTTGAATCATCACTGGAGGTACCGACAACAACTACATCCTCCCCATCCACCACACCAATGGAATAACTGACAGAATCTCCATCACCGACATCAATTACTGTTGCAGTCACAGTCTTTCCGGAAGACTCTTCGGCCGCAGCCGGGGCGACAAAAAAATTGCCCAGCATGGTCAACAGTTTGTTGCAAACCTCACCAAAACTCAGATGCTTGCGCTCAATTCCAAGTACATCAATGGTATAAGGACTGACGGTGTACGGAACAGCAGCACTCTCTGAAGACTGAAGAAACGACTCCAGGGAGCTTTCCATTTTCAGGCTGCGAACCTGAATATCTGGAATTGCATAAGGAGACCCGTCTTCAACCACTTGAAGCTCAGATACCTTGACAGGCTTTGTTACCTGTGTACTGCTGGATTCATTTATTTCGTGACTGCTGGAGGTGAATTCCGCCTCCTGCTCTCCGTAGCTGATCAGGAGAAATTTTTTCCTCTCATCCTCTGTGGTAAAACCGCTAGCAACAAGAGTGCCGCTGGCAAGCACCTTCACATCATAAAGAGCATCATCACCTTCACCTGCGTGGGCAATGAGATACTGCTCACCATCAAAATAAACTCCAGGTACTCCACTTTCGCTAAATTCAAAAAGAGCCGCATCCCGCTGCTGATCTACTCCAACTGCCGCGGCAACAAAAATTTCATTTCCCGCCCCTTTTGCCAGGCCATACCCTTCACTGAACTCAAAAACAGCAGTTGGGATGGCAACCCCTTTTTCAGCAAAGGATTCATCCACGGTCCCGTTTTCCAAAAAACCGATAAGAAAAAGAGAGGTGACATCATCTTCCTGGTAGGTACCAGAAACCAGAATGCGTCCATTCTCCTGTACAAGAATGCCCTGGGCAACGGCGTCATCCCCTACCCCTACCAGGGACCACCCTTGGTCACCAAAGGAAGTGTCCGGAGTTCCATCTTCAAAAAATCTACCTATTACCACCACACCGCCATTGGTACCTTCGGCAATGCCAGCAAGGACAAGACGGCCTTCATTATCGACGGTGACAGCTGTCAGTTCATCGTGGCCACTGCCTATTGCAGTCACAACAATACCCAGATCGCCAAATGAGGTGTCCAGGGAACCGTCAGCTTGGTAACAAACCAATGCAAAATCCCTATTCCCCTCATTCATGGTATACCCTGCAGCAACAATACGTCCGTCGCTGAGAACCGTAACGGCAAGCGCCTCATCATCGCTTCTGCCGACTGCAGTGGTTGCCTGCCCGGTAACATTGAAGCTCGTATCCATGGAGCCATCCTGCAGCAACCGCAGTACAGCAAAATCATTATCCGCTGCATTGGACGATGATCCGGCAATAACCAGTTTACCATCAGCCTGAACAGCCATGGCATGTCCCCGGTCGCCATACACGCCTACACCGGTATCCAGAATACCATCTTCACCGAAGTCTGAAGCTAAACGCAAGGCTGATTCTGCCTGAACCAACGATGTCAAGACGACAAGCAAAAATAGACCAGTTGCAAATGCGTACCTAAACATTGGTAGTCTCCCTGTAGAGAAAACGTCTTGTGCACATTGATAGTATACTACTAAAACCGAGTTGGGCAAAATTCTGCTGTGACTGATACAATGGTGTCTGCGCCCAATATCGATCTCTCATCCTGTTCCCAAGTTATGTTCAAAATTTGACCTGCACAGGTAAGCCTAGGAGGCTGTCCATTAATTGGGAGTTTTGCTTAAGGCATGCGATACATTTTACCGCAGACATATAATCGATATTCCATGGATATTTTCCTGAGCATAACGCAAAAATTGGGTAAAAACCCATTTAATAGACAGGCAGTAGATACGGATATCCATGATATGTCTGAGGTAAAATTCTGAGCATGCCCCGGAGTCTTGTCTCACCTGAACATGAACAGAAATTTTCCTTGCCGAACAGACATCGACCAACTGACAACGTCTTGTTTTACAAACTATTTACCAAAACTGCAGACAGGATATTGACAGACTTTGCAGTTCCGGCACAGGCCGCCGTGTCCAAGTTCTGCCAGTTCCTTTCTTCCTATTTTTTCTCCGGCCAGAATTCTTGGCAGTATAAGGTCAAAAACCGTAATTTTATGAAACATGCCACAGGCAGGCAAGCCTAAAACAGGAATTTCTCCAATTTGCGCTACCATAAACATAGCACCTGGCAACACAGGCGTCCCATATTCCATATTAACCGCTCCCGCAGCCTGAATGCCTAAACGGGTAACATCATCGGGATCCACCGACATTCCACCGGAAGTGACAATAAGATCAGCCCCCTTGTCGAGAGCCTTGCCTATTTCTGCAGCAATATGTTCAATATCGTCGGGTGCAAAGGATACACTGAGAACCTCCGACCCCAGTTGATCTAGTTTTTTGCGTAATACCGGCTCAAATTTATCCTGTATGCGTCCGGAATATACTTCAGTTCCTGTGATTACCAATCCCACCCGGGCTTTACGCAACTGTTTTACGGAAACAACAGGTTCTGACGCTTCCTTCGCAGCCTTGACAGCCTTATCTACTAGCGCACGCTGGCTGATCAACGGGATAAGTCGTGTTGCTGCCACCTGATCGCCTTTGAAAACAGGTGTATTGCTCTGCAAAGTCGCGCAAATCACTTCTCCGCTCATATTGAGTGCATACAGAGCGTCTTTATTAATTTTCAAAATTCCGTCACACAGAGCGACCAGTTCTATCTTGCCTTCTGAAACTTCTGTCGAATACCCGACCCCCACCCCTGTGAGTGCATCAGCAAGGAGAAGTGCCGCTTCGTTTTCGTGAATTTCTTCCGGGGTCAATTCAAATACATAAATGTGTTCTTTCCCGAGACGCTTCAGATGACTTACATCTTTCTCCTGAATAATATGACCTTTTTTAAAGGCTGTGCCTTTAAATGTGGTACCATCAATCTCAGTGATATCATGTGGAAGAACCATGCCAACTGCCTGCGCTACAGGTATACTCTTTTTGGAAAGCTTTTCATTCATTGTTTCGTACATAGATGTAAATGTTCCACAGCATTGTAAATATTTCCTGCAATTCTTGTTCCCGGCTTTCCATCGCTCATGCCACCCCCTGACAGGAACGTTCAACGCAGAACATATTTCCTGAATGTCAACAAGGCAACTATACCACACATCCAATGTATATTCTTGTGCAAATTAGCCTGACCCGTTGTCAGATATGTAAAGAATCTGGTAACGCTGGTACACCATCGGAGGACATATTGATGTTCCCTATGGATAAAAACAGGAACATACCAATCCACTATTATGTGCACCCCTCTTCGGGATGTGTATCTTGGTGCCAAATATATTTTTGCTGTTCGACATAGCATTATTGACCTTGAAAAAAAGCTTCTACTGATCAATAGTACATCTGAACAGAAACGTTTGGCCTGAAAAATACACATGATCGGAGTCTGTCGAAAATTTCTTTCAGGATAATAACCTCTTCAGGAAACCAGGCGCAGCCATCTCACTGCTGTTGCGAACATTGATTTGTTGAGGATAACATAAAGATCGCGGAAAAAAATACTTACCCACAGACTCCTTGCACACATATTTCCAAGGGCCGCGCAAAAGAATAACTATCGAGGAGTCTGTCGGAGAATTGTTTTCTTTCTCAGATGAGAACATTTTCAGAAAATCAAGCACAGCCATACAGCTGATATTGTGAACATTAATCCCCTGAAAACAACACGAATATGGGGAAGAAGAGCTTTCTCCTACAAACTCCCAGTGTCAGTCTTTAATCATTTATCATGCCCTCACCTGTCGGTCACACTTTAAGTGTTTGCATTGCCCTGCCAATATTGGGTCGCGGTATTTGGCAGAAAAAAGCCAGCCCCTCCTTGTTGTTGGCAAGCATTTTTGTTGCCAACAGTCCTGATATTGATTTTCTTGCCGGATTTCTTGTGGGGGCACCCAATCAATTTCATCATCAGCTTACTCACAGCTTCTTTTTCGCACTCATCACCGGCATTCTTTTTGCTGTACTTTTTAGCGACAAAGACAAACAACAAAAAAATTCTACTCCTCAACGTACCAGACTTTTTCTTTACTTTACCTTTTTGGCCACCCTTCATCTCGTGCTAGATCTCTTTTGTACAGACACCACCGCCCCTTTTGGCCTCATGCTTCTCTGGCCGCTTTCCAACGAATATCTCATAAGTCCAATCGCCCTGTTCAGCGATATCAGGCGAGCTTCTGATACCAGCAGTTTTATCCCCAGTCTCTTTTCTCTCCATAATTTTCTAGCCGTACTTCAGGAAGTGGGAATACTGACAGGGCTCTGCCTCATGTCGTGGTGGGGAGAAACAAGAGTACGCATGTATTCTTCTCGTCCCTGAATAGACTTTCTTGTGCTTTTGTAGCGTCTTACATGATGCACTCCAGTAAAACACTACAACATATTGTTTTTTTTAATTTTCCTGGAAAATTCATTTTTTTCAAGAATTCCAGATAAACAGTATTATTTCGATCAGCTAAATATTTATAAAAAAAACACAGGAAATGTGGGTTAGTATTTGCAAAGTTATCAGCTTGATGGCAATTTATCCCAGCTTACTCATTACATGAAGCCCGTCTCTAAAAAAAGCCATAAAACTCCGGGAACATTCACATCTGTGTTCTCCTGAAGTTACAGTAATCTTTTGGCTGGACGTTTCAACATAACTTTTTGCATACACAAAACCCTATGAACAAGGACTCCATACTAACCAAAGATATTCTCCCACTCTTCCTGCTTATTGCTGTGTATCTGGCCATTATACTGCCAACCATCTCGGTACAAGGCATTTCCAACGACGAATTTATAGATCACTCCATCAGTCAGACGTTATTTTCTTCCCTGAAAGGCTGGTGGAACGGGTCTGATGTTGATCCTACCCAAGCCAGGTTGCCCATGTTTCTCAGCGGCCTTTTCGGCACATTGTTTGAAAATCCGACAGTTTATACGGCACGCTTTTTTAGCTGCATCATCAGCGTGTTCACATTGGCAGGCATCTATCTTTTTGGTCGTATGGAGTTTAACAGAAGAACCGCCCTGCTTGCCACGGGGATGGCTGCCGTAAGTCCCTATTTTCTTGCTTTTTCAAGAACAGCCATGACGGAAGGTGATGCATTTCTTGCCTGTTCCAGTATCTGGCTCATGCTGACAATCGCATATTGGCGGCGCACTCCTGATCTTGGACGAACCGGTCTGCTGGCCTTTGCAACAGGCATCATGGTCTCCACCAAAGTCATAGCCGCCGTATGGATTCCCTTTTTATGTATTCCCTTTATTTTTCTGCGACCTCGAGCCAGTAAAGACAGCCTGTCAAGCATAAGCCCGTTGCTGGTCGTGCTCCTTCTTCTCTGTGGTATTTTTTTTATAGTCAAAGGATACTATACCTGCGGTGCACAGCATGTTGCAAATATGAACAAGTACTACGATCATCATGTGCTTAGCTTCAAAATCGAACACTATAAATCGGTTGCCGTGTTTTGGGTTGCGGCAGCAAGTGTCATCCTTATACGTTGCAAACAATCTATATCTCTTTTTTGGACTCTTGCTATCATTTCTACGGGATCACTGCTAACCTTCTTTGTCTTCCCACCGACAAACCTCACAAACGGTAACCTGCTTCAAGGGCTCTACAGAGAATTTTTCAGCAACGGAAGTGGACTAAGCATAATGCAAATATATTCCGCGGCAGGATTGAATATTCTTTCTCTGGTCATCAAATCCGGACTTAGCGTAGGCATTTTCATACTGGTCGCAGTCCTTATTTCTCCATTTTGCATATCCCGAAAGCCAATTCTTATCCTACCGGTTACCATGGCGCTGGTGTACCCTATATCTTTGATCTTCATAGGCAGAGCCCAGACCTTTTATATGATGGCCATTCTTCCTCAATGCGCGCTCCTGGCAGCTTGCCTGTTAGATCGCATCTGGAACGCTTCAAAGATAACAGGATATGCTCTAACGTTTCTTTTTTGTGGCCACTGCCTCTATGACATACAACTTACTTACCCGAATTTTCATCTGAACGGCTACCAGTGGCTTGGTAAAAGATATATAGCAGGAAGAAGCAGCATTGGATATAAAGGCATAGTCCAGATTCCATCGGATGGCACAACCCAGGTGCTGAAATGGGCTGTTGCCAATATCCCTCCAGAGCAGAATGTGGTTGCCTACCTCAATTACAGGATGATGGCACACGCTTTTATTCAGGCCCCCTTTTATTGGCATTACGGCCTGGACATTCCATGGTCACCTGAAAACGCCAACTATGTGCTCATTCACTTTAATTATATTGTGGACACAAACTATACGAGAAGGGATCCTCGAGAAAGTATTTTTGACTACCCCTTTAACAAAGAACAACTGGAAAGGGACTTTGAAAAAGTATATGCGGTCAAGAGAAATTTCGATATTGAGGTAGCCAGTATCTGGAAACGAAAGCAACCCATTGCGGTGGACCAGGCAACGGGAAAAATTTTCCCGCTTCCAGCAGAGTAGAGTTTCATCTAGCTTCCGACACATCTGTCAGTACTACAGTGACAGATGTGTCGGTATTATCTCACGTTTAACCCAGATTGGACGCTTAAAGCCTGGTAGGTTAAGGTTACGTTAAAAATGACTACTTATCTTGCTGCTCTCTACCCAATACTTTGCGCACATAATAAATAGGTTTTTTTTGGGACTCATGATAGGTCCTGACTATTAATTCTGCCACCAGGCCAATGGTGATAAACTGGAACCCGATGAAGATCAGAAGAATAGCCAGCAGAAGAAGAGGACGGCTTCCCAGAGGAATTCCCATAAACTGACGCTGGAAAGTCATTACCAGTGCCATAAGAATACCAATGGCTGAACTGAGAAACCCTATCCCACCAAAAACATGCAAGGGTTTTGTTGCATAGCTCAGCAAAAACTTTACAGTTATGAGATCCAGAACCACGCGAATGGTTCTGGAAATGCCATACTTAGAGGTTCCATACTGGCGAGCACGATGATTAACCTTGATCTCTGTAAAACTGATCCCCATCCCGCTGGCAATTGCGGGAATAAAGCGATGCATTTCGCCATACAGCTTAATGTTTTGGGTAACCTCTTTACGAAAAGCCTTCAATGTGCAGCCATAATCGTTAAGTTGGACACCTGTTATCCATGAAATGAGACGATTGGCAAGCATGGAAGGAAGTTTTCTGGAAATAAAGGGATCTTTGCGATCATGGCGCCATCCGGTTACCACGTCGTACCCTTCCTCGACCTTGGCGATCAGTGCAGGGATATCCCGGGGATCATTTTGCAGGTCTCCATCCATAGTAATACAGATATCCCCTCTGGCATGGTCAAATCCTGCCGACATGGCAGCTGTCTGCCCGAAGTTTCTTCTGAAACTGACCACAACCACATGCTCATCTTCCTGCTGAATCTTCTGCAGTATCTCCATACTGCTATCCTTTGAACCATCATCAACAAAAAGCAGCTCATAAGTACGGTTTACATTTTGCAAAACATCTGTCACTTCTTTGTACAGATGGGGAATGCTTTCTTCCTCATTATAAATAGGGACAATAATAGATATATCCACTGTGGATTTCCTCAAAGGGTAATTCTTACCGGTTTACTCCATACCAGGTTCAGTGTATGGCATAAAAATACATTTTGTCGTGGTCTGGCCCAAAAAACTGCCATTCTCTCCATAACTCTCAAGTTGAAATGTGCAGGCACCAGTCATGTTTTTTCCCAGGTGGGCGGACAGACGAAAACCCATGGGTTGATGACGGAAAGTGGCAAACACTTCCTCCACATCAGGACGTAAGTCTGTTGGCACAACTTCTCCCAGTTTTTCTCCATCAAGATACAGTAAAATCCGCTTCACGGGTTCCGTGGCAGCGGTCCATCCTCTCAATTGGAGAAGATTTCCAGGAAAAAGCAGGGCTTCATCGAGTTGTGCCCGGTATTGTTTCCTCAACTTGTTTTTAATAGCCTGCAAAATTGGAAAACGTAACACTCCCTGCTGAACACCATCAAAAAAAGAAGGATGTGCATTAGTAGCAACCTGCGGAATAATGATGGGTAGTTTCGCCAACTCCTCCATTGGGTAACGCCGGGAATGAAACTCGGAATGGGTTACCACAAAAAGCAGCGAATCCACACCAATTTCCTGGGCTTTGTGCTGGGCATCGATCAACTCATCATTGCTGTCATTAAACTCAAAAAGAATATATTTCCAGATAACCAGAGGTTTTCCCAGTTGTTTGTCCGCCACAGCATCGGCCATAAAGCGGAGGACCTTGTCAACCTGCCCCTGCACTCTGTATTGCTCATAACTGCGCTGCCATACGCCATCTCCGGCAACCATGACCTCATCAACGGGTGTCCCTTGCAGGGTTTTACTGTAGGAGACGTTGCCATTTGTAATAACACGTTGCCAGGCGTTGGGGTATACTTCATGGGTTATGCGCAGCAATTCTCCAATCTTTGGATGCAACAGAGGCTCTCCCTGGCCGCAGTATTCCAGATTGTCAATACGAAACCCAGCCCCATGCAAAGCCCTGAGAAATCGCTCATAGGTTTCCGGAGCCATTATGTGAGGTTTCTTTCTGGTCTGTATCTGCACATCATTACTGCAGCACCGACAGTTAAGATTGCAAAGCAGTGTTGGCTCCAACTGCAATTTGATAATATGTTTGTGCGCTATATGATCTGTAAACTCGTCATTGCGGCGCAAAAAAGCACAGTGTTCACAAATATCCGGCCAGGGAACCACACCTTGCAAAAAACTATCGCGGATATGCGTGTACTGTTCATTGCAGAAAAGGGTCGAGACATCATCCGCTGTCTGTACAGTATCTACATGCCCTAATACAATACGCTCTCCAAAGTCATCGTTGCAGAGTATTTCCCCATTACTCTTAACGTAGAGGATATGTAGGATTTCACAATTCATAATATTTTGCCCAGACTGGATTTACAGGTGAAGTACCTGCCCGTAAAAATTTCCTGTTACCCAGCATTTTTCATATCTTCTTTGAAAAACTCTTATAAGGCCCTTCAATACCCTGCAGCCCATGCATAAGACCTTTAACAAATAACATCAACCGTTCACGACGGTTGCCTGCAAAAACAAGCTGCGCTAAAAACCGACATAACACCCGACGTAAAAAATAATGGCAGAGCAGCATTGGGGAGGCGCAGCGGCCACGCATAAGCAGAACAATGTTACGGACCTGATAATACCCGCGTAACGGCGCGTGTACACTCAATTGTGGCATTTTTTTCAGAGATAAGGGACGATATACCTCACCGACCTGATGCTGCAACAGTGCCCTACAGAGGCCAAAACAGAGATATCCCTGCTTTCTTGCACGAAAACACCATTCCATATCCACCATGTCAATAAACAGGTTCTCTGCCAGGAGCCCCACGCGGCTAAAAATCCTTGTACAGACAAGAGTTCCGGAAGCATGGAGATAAGCAACCTCAACCTGATCCTTTGGGCTACAGCAGTGCCGACTTCCCAAGCCCCATCTGGAGGTGGTATAAAATGGTTCAAGTGTATCAGGGCTCTGCATATAGGTGGCAGGTCCAACTGCAGCAACGGGCAATCCCTGCTTCATCAAAGCGTGGTAGCCATCCACAAGTGCCTTTACCATCCCTCTGGTCGGTCTGCTGTCCTGATCAAGAAAAAGAACAAAGTCAAACCCCTGCTTTTCTGCATACTGCACACCTTTATTTTGAGCGGCAGCAATACCAACGTTTGTTCCGAGCACTTCTACACTTATCTTTGCCGCGGTAAGCTCATGCAGCCATGCCTGGTTGAACGTGGAGTTATCAACCAACAAAATATGATCGACCTGCTCTGCGATATCAGTGCAGAGCAGGCCAAGATGCTCCCGCTGGGGTAAATACGTTGGTATAACGGCAAGGACTCGAGCACTCATACTTCGGCTAAACGCCACATCCTCTGCTGCAAGATCATGATATATTTCCTGTTCGTTAC
Organism: Desulfogranum japonicum DSM 18378; assembly: GCF_000429945.1. Lineage (GTDB taxonomy): Bacteria > Desulfobacterota > Desulfobulbia > Desulfobulbales > Desulfobulbaceae > Desulfogranum > Desulfogranum japonicum. The sequence continues at coordinate 26,703 of NZ_AUCV01000020.1, forward strand.
CGGCAGACCAGCTCCATCGTTCACTACTGCATACCACCGTTTTCAGTCAGGCCTGCTCTTCCTGCATGTTTTCCAAAGGGTGAAAGTGATGTGTAACCCGCCCTCGTTCGGCTAAACAGGTCGCATCATCCCATCCAAGCAGTGCCCCCATTTCTACGCAGGCTTTTTGTAGAATATCCTCTTCAGGCAGACCAATGGTTGCCAGGCCCGTCCTACGAAATAGCAGGTCATCAAGATGCAATGCCATTTCTTCTTCCACGGCATATTTGATTTCTTCTGTGGTGAGAACATGTCCTGCATTGACGTCTTCCAAGATCTCGCGCGGAAGCCTGCGAGCGACCTCGGTTGCAGATCTTCCCCATCGAAGTACCAGCCACTCAGGAATCTGCTCAAGAGACCCGCCTTCACCGGAGAGTACGAATTCTGACCTGCTTCGATCCTTCCATATCTGTTTCGAAATTTTATCTTTTGCCTGTAACCTCTGCAAAAAATCCCGACAGAGTGTATAGGCAGTGGTAAACTTTACAGTCTTTATGCTGTACAGCCCCTCAACACCGCCTTCTGCGCCGTGATCAAGAACTGTTTCCCGTTTATCCAACTGCACATCAAAATGCCCCTGATGCCGGCCTTTTATACAGGGAACAAAGCCGGCATGATAGTTTATGACATCACGGAGCTGCAACTGAGCCGCAGGGTAAATCTGATTTATCTCGGAAAGTATTGCCTCAATTTCTTCACGAGACAAATCCGCACCTTTGTCAACGTTTTCCACATGGGTATACACGGTACCCACCATGGTCTTCTCTCTCCAGGGCACAAAGAAAAATAACCGTTTCCCTTTCTGAACCAGAGCATCCTTGTCAACAAAGCTGCTGGTTCCTTCAAGGCCTACAGCATATTTTCCAAAAAAGCGACGATTTAAAACCAGGTTTACAGCCTTACTCCACCCGGAAATACTTTCCTGCGGTATTTTGTCTTCCGCATACTGGGCGACACCGGCTCCAGTAGCATTGACCACCATGTCGGCCTGAATTTCAATATCTTGATGAGCCTGGTGATCATGGCAGAGAACCCCGGTTACCTTGCCATGCGGACAGAGAATACGCTTCACTTCCACATAATTAGCCGCTGCACCTCCACCATCAACCAGGTTATGTATAAGGGTCAGAACAACACGCTCGGTGTTGGTAGCAAGTGCATCGAACCATAAAGCTCCACCGGTCCAATGATCCCGGGCAAGCCCGGGTATAATTTGTTGACACTTCTCAAAAGGGAGTGTGCGACCACGTCCCAGATGTTTATCAAGGCGCACACCACGATTCCTGAACAAGCTGAACAAATCATTCACCGCCAGCCCAACAGCCATCCCCTGTTTGCTGCGAAAACCATGTCCTGAAGTAAGAAGAATGCATTCTAGCGGCTCAACAATTTCTGGAAAATTTGCCATTACCCAGCGACGACTGGCAATGGAATCCAGAATTCTCGGTACATCGAGATGTTGGAGGTATCGCAAACCACCATGCAAAATCTTTAAACTGTTGGCCGAGGTACGACTGCAGAAATCCCCCTTTTCAAGAAGAACAACCGAAAGACCGCAACTTGCCGCCATGGCCGCTATGGCGGCACCATGTATCCCAGCGCCAATAACAGCGAGGTCATACCTTTGATTTGAGAGTTCAGAGAGTTGTCTTTTCATGAAATACGTTTTGCTCCTCGCAGAGCTATCTGACTACGAATAAAGGATAAAATCCCCTGCAGGTTACCGCAGGGCAGTATATGTGCGGGCCAATTCAAGATATGGCGGCACAAGCTTTGTAATGGATACTTCTGATCAAGCACCTGTTCAATGAGGTGTCCATACGTTCCTACCCGCGACAGTTGACCGGAAATAAACAAAGGATCGCTTCCACGCAAAACCGGAAGGTTATTCTGCTGAGCAAAGGTGAATTGAGGCACACGTTTCCACCATTGGGGTCTATTGCCGTTATCTCCAAGAACAAACAATGGGGTATCTTCCTGGCGCAATACTTCACTGATAAGTTTCCCCCGTTGGCCAAGCCACTTTCCCACCCCCCAGGGAAGGATTGTCAGCTGACCTGCCTCGTCGCGCTTCTTTGGAAGGTAATCTCTCAAAGGAAGATTGGACTCTACAGATTGGCGTCCAAAAAGTAATACTTCCACTTTTTCAAGGGTATTGACCTGGGTTCCCATAACACAGTACAAACTGTCTCCGTGCTGATTTGTACAGCATATGCTTCCAGGTTCGGAAGTTTCGCTGAAACACCATTGACTCTCTGTTTGCAAAGATTGCCCTTGCCGCCCCAAAGTGAGGATGGGATCCACAATATCCTGCCCATAAATCTCCGCCAAAAGCATAAGACCGGTTAGTTTTGCATTTTTTCCACACTGCGCCTGCTGAACAAATCGCATATTCCGCGCACAATTATCAAGCAACACGGGAAAATTCTTTACTTTATCTAAATGAGTATGAGCATCTACAACATACACGGGCACAACCTATGGGATATAACGCATTAATAGATTAACAATTAGCCCGCCTTTCTCATGACTTTTTTGAATAAATGCTCAACTCACTCAAATGAAAGCGTTTGCTACCCCCCTGAAAAACAGACTGTTTTTCAGGGAGATTCAAAAAAGTCCCCAATGGGACGAGCAGATTTTACAGTACCTGCCTTGTTACCGAACATTTGCAGGTAAGCGCAGAGACTCCGCGAGTTCACTACAGTTTCATTTCCGGTGCCTCGCATCTCCTGCAAAATATACTCGTTTGAAATCCGGGCTAGGTGCACAAACAAAGAGCAGGAAAGAGGCATCCCCTTTCCTGCTCTGATGAAATGTCTGCCACGACAGGGTGTGACTATGTAAGTAACATATTCATGTTGTTTTCATATACCCTAACAGATTTGATCTGACGACCAGACTCCTGGGTAGCTGTCAGGAACAAACAGGCTAAGCGCAAAGTACAGATGCTCGCCTTTTTCGCAATCTTATCAGGGTCGTCAACACAACCAACGTTACCAGCATGGCGCCTAACTTGTGCCAGATAGTACCTTTTACCAAAATATAACTTAAGCCAACAAGGGGATAGAGGGCAATCCGAACAAAGGTGCGCAACCCATCGTGATCAGCAATAAAGTCAGCCATTGGTGGAGAATAGGTATAATACAGATGAACAAAAGCTGTTCCCGGTTTATTGGTCAGCAAATACTGATCACGAAACTGGGTAAGTAATTGCACATGCTTTTCCAGCGAAGAACCAAAAGCAGCGGTTGCGATAAAACAGCCGCCACCGCCACCGCCACCGTCGCTGCCTCCTCCACCTCCCGACGAGACGGCACCTGACCACATATTTGCAATGATCTGATAACCGCTGTCATTGGGATGCAGTCCATCGGAATTCAGAGACCCCCAGTCAGCGGCCACTGCACCATACATATCTACGACGGCAACACCTTTACTTGAACCGATGGATTGAATCATGGGATTATAGGATCCTGATATATCCTTTTCTTCATGGCCTTCGCGGGTATCAGGAGTCAGGGTGGCAAGTACCGGGGTCACACCATGGTTACGGCTTTTATCAACCATGGTTTCCAGATGATACTGTGTCGAACTCAATGACTGCCCATAATACAAATCATTGGTACCTTCCATAATCAAAATAAACGAGGCACCGGAATTTTCTGAAAGGGGAGTATCGATCCGTGACGAGCCTGCGGCCGTATTTTCACTACCCACTCCGTAATTCAAAACGTTATCGCCTGTCAGAGCAGCCAGCTTGGGGGGATATCCTCCTGTTGAACTTCCCCTGCCTGCGGTTATACTATCTCCAAAAGCGATAATAACTCCGGCCTGCACGCCCTGTACCAGCGCAAAGAATCCGATGAGTCCTGCCAGACACTTGAGACAAATCTTATTCATGACCTTCACCTTTGTCTTATTCACACCACTGTTCCCTTTCATTTTGTCTCGTTTGTCCCACCCTGTAAATACTCCTCAACCATACGATAAGGGATTGATTGCACCTGTTTTCCCGGGATATAAAATGAAGCTGTCTTAGGCTTTTCTATAAAACCGGGAACATCAAAGCTTGAAACCTGATCAGAGGATTTGTCGTCAGAGGATTTCAAGGTCATGGCCTTTTTCAGAGGAACGTCGTTTTCCTCTTCTTCCTGGGTGGAGATCACCCACTCTGATTTATCAGGATTCCAGGTTGCGTAACGGGGAACATAGCCGTCATTACCATAGAATTGCCACTGCACCCAGGGAATTCCCTCATCGGTCAATCCGAGTACAGGCTGAACATCGGGAACCTCATTGTCTGTGATTCTGGAAGGGGGTTCAAAATTGGCGCCATTCCAGCGGGAAAAGTAGATGTCGTCATCCTGCCCGTCATCTCCGGCCCAAACCAGCCAAAGCACATTATCTGCGTCAAAAATTAAAGAAGGAGCAATGCTGGAGGCCTGACCGGTTTCAATTTTTTCTTCTTTGCTCCAGGCTCCATTACTATATTGTTTCATGTACAGGCTGGTTTCCCCTTTGTGGAAAACCGCCCAGACAACCCAGATTTCTCCCTTGTCATTGACAGCCAGGGAAGGAACGATATTCAGGTAATCGTTGTCAGAAAGTACTACCGGTGTTTGCCAGGCCCCATTTTTCTGTATTGTCAGAAAAATGGAATAACGGCTTTCATCTTCTTGTGAATATACGGATATCGCATCATAATCACTTAGGCCTGCGGCAGCCGCGACGATTTCCTGTCCAGACAGGATTACACACACACCGAAAAAAAGGCACTGGCCGCAATATCTCCACAGGGTTTGGAGTCGTTTTCTCATTGTTATATTCCTCAAAGGCTCAAACAGAAAAGTAAGCTCAACAGCACCATTAACCTTTTGTTACAACCGTATGACAAAAATGCTACAGAGCCATCTCTTATCGTTTTATAGCGCTTTGCGAATAATTCGCCAGTAAAAAAAGAGAGCTTTGTTCAAAAAATTGTACCCGAGTTGAAGTATCTTGGATGACATATCATCTGTATATACAAAAATATCACCGCACCCCATAAGTTCTCTATCGGCAACTCTCCTGTGAAACTGTATTTTTTTTCGCTCACGTAAAATGCCAGGCAACCGTGTCGTCATATGCCACATGCCCCTGAAATAATCGCCAGGCCGCTTTTTCATAACCAGAAAAAGAAACAGGGGAATTTCGTAAAAAATCAAGGCAGGGGAAATGAGAACCAGGGTTTTCACTGAATACATTTCCAGAAGAAACCGCCACCGGTTACTGACGCTGCCCATATACCGTTTTGAGGCGCTATGCCGTTTATGAATCACCACAGACTTGGGAATATGATAGCAGTTGAGTCCGGCCATATTCAATTTGTGATTAAATTCACCGTCATCTCCCCAACCCATGGGATACGCTTCATTGAACCAACCAAGTGGTTCGCAGCGTTTGGTATTTATCAACTGTACTCCCCAGCCAATACTGAGTCTGGGTTCTGCATCAACCTCCTGAATGGATGCTTCCCGGTTAATATTCGGAGATGCACCTATGTAATGCAGCATCTGACCATCCTGGTAGATAATGTCAGGACGATCATCATAAACAGCACGGGTCATGCAGACGGCAGCATCCGGTAAGGTGTTGAGGCCATGTAATGCTTCCCGAAGACAATCCGGTAAAAGAACCACATCGTTATCCACAATTAATACCAACGGTTTTCTCGCCTCGCGCAGTGCTCTGTTTCGCACAATATTGAGCATTCCGCCTGAATTTTCTGTAAAACGAATAACTCGCACATCAGGCCAATGTGCTTCAACCCAATCAGGGCTGCCGTCGTTTGATCCGTCATCAACCATAATGACCTCACCTGGAGGTTCCACAAGGTTGAGAATGGATTCAAACAAATCTGGGATCTTCGTTCTGCCGTTATAGTTTATGACAGCGATGGTTACGTCAGCTGCTGAAAAATGTTCCACTCTGCTCTCCTGGTTTATATCTATCCAGAAATAATAATTGTTGTTCGAATTGAGCCTCTGATACCTGACCAGCAAAACAGTTCATTGCTTAACCTGTCCATATTCGGCTGGTACCTTGTTTTTATAGGCTATATAGAAAATTCCCCCCATCAAACCGATGAGGGTAACCATTACGGAATTAGTCCCTGAAATCACAAAAGATTCATTGACGCCGATACCTACAAGCCCGAAGAGACTGACAAAGGCTCCTTCTCTTACTCCGAGCCCACCCACAGAAACGGGGATCATAATCACGATCACTGTAATGGGCACCACAATAAAAAAGGTCACTATATCGGCGTCAATGCCAAAGGCACACGCAGTAACATACATAGTGATGACCCTGATGAATTGCAGTACCAGGGAAAATATGAACGATATTAACAGGATACGGGGAAATTTCTTGAATTGAAGGAAAGCTCTGTGCATGCTGATCAATTTTTTACCCAGACTATGCTGGGCAAAAAATGGGATCTTTTTTTCCAACACATCAGAAACCCAATCCAGATGTACCAGGACAGCCAGAAGAATAAAAAACAGACTGCTCAGCACCACATGTTCAATAACCGAGGTTTGTAATTTGGAGCTATACACGCCTATACTTACAAGGCAGAGAAAAAGCAGAGAAAAGAGCCCCATCATCCTATCTACAACAACAGAAGCTGCAGATAACTCCATATTTCTGGTATTTTTAGATAGATAATACCCTCTGACCACATCAGTGCTCAGGCTGGAGGGAAGAAACAAGCCCCAGAAAGCGCCTATGTTGTAAATTCCGAACAAGGTCCACCAGGAGATAGCCACCCCCTGAGTTCGCAGGAGAAAATGCCATTTGACCACAGCCCAGCCACGCTCAACCCACAAGAGCAGAAACGCTGCACTCAGCAGCATAATGTCACCGCTGCGCAGTGTATGGAGAAAAGTCTGCCAGTCAATCTGGGTTAAAATAATCCCGAGTATGGACAAACTTATACATAATTTGAGCCAATACGAGATCCTGGGCAAAATTTTCACTCAGCCCCCTTCTCTTTCCGGGATTTTAGTATTCGGGCAGGAACACCTGCAGCAATGCTGTATGCAGGAATATGGCCTCGCACCACAGCGCCGCTACCGACAATGGAATCGCGCTCTATCTCTGCCCCGTCCTGGACAAGCACACCGCCACCGAGCCAGCAATTCTTATCGATACGGATACCACGAACTATCTGTCCCTGGCTGATAATAGGGATATCTATTCTGTCAAACTGATGGTCACCACCGCCGATGACATAACAGTACGCGCCAAACAGAACAAAATCTCCGATATGTACATTGCCTGCAGACTGGATAAAGCAGTTCATGGCAATATTGGTATTATCACCTATGGTGATGTCGCCATTTTTACAACTCACCACCGTTGATCTGCCAATCATGACATTACTGCCAATTCTGATTCCCCTGTTATTCTCACCTTTGGCATCCAGTACTGCATAGTCGTCAATGACAGTATGATCTCCAATATGGATTTTATGGGGGTGACGAATGGTCATGGAACGACCAAACACAACTTTCTTACCAATGGAGCCAAAAATCAAGGGATAGATCTTACTGCGTAGTAAAAGTCCCAGAGCACCCGGCATGGGAGTAATAAACAATGTAATCAGTTCCAGAAACAGGAGTTTCATCAGGCCAGGTCGTCCGATTACAACCTGTTGATATTTTTTCAACGCCGAGGTTTTCTTATCTGTCAAAGCTGACTGAAGCGCTGTTTTTCCTTCTGCCGCCTGCTCAGCGGAAAAAATTTCCTGTTGGTCTCTGCTGTTGTCAGCACTCATAACCATCCCTCCCGGCGATACCAGTCAATGGTTTTCCTGATTGCATCACGTAAGGAGACAGCGGGCCTATATCCCAGTTTCTCTTTGGCTTTAGATATGTCAAACGCCCGGTTATTCTGGTAAAAACTAACTCGACGTCTGTGCAATGGCGGCTCCAGATGTAAAGGCACGCATATAGTTTCACAGAGTGAGGCCATCCAGAGAACCGGGGTCAAAGGAATACGAATTTTAGGTGGGGTTACTCCCAATTCATCAGCGATAATCTGGAACAGCTCTTCCAGTGGAACATACTCCTCACCACCGACAATAAAGACCTCCCCCAGGGCCTTTTCATTACCCAGACAGGTAACAAATCCTTCAACCACATCGTCTATATACGCAGGTTGAAAATATGCAGTACAGGGACCTACCTTGAAAAATTTCCCTTTCTGAATCATACGAAACAGCTTAAGCATTCGCATATCACCAGGCCCGATAAGAGAAATTGGCCGGATTACAGTTGTAGGCAATTTTTTATCTTCAGCGAATTTACGGACAGCAAGCTCTGCTTCCAGCTTGGTTTCCTGGTAAAGGTCTCCTGGATTGTAAGGTGTGGTTTCAGTTGCCGGTATCTCCTTGACACTTCCATGTACACCTATGGTAGAGCAGTGAATAAGCTGTTTCACCTTAAATTCACTACATGCCTCCAGAACGTTATTGGTACCTTCCACGTTAATGGCATGAGCTTCATCTTTATCTGATCCACCTTTACGAAAATTTGAAACAGTGTGAATCACACGGTCCATGCCCTGAACAGCTGTACGGACAGCTTCCTTGTCACGGATGTCACCCCAGACTGTGTCAAACTCTTCCCGTACGGCTTGCTGTCCATGACGGCGTGCAAAAATACGAACTCGGTATCCAAGAGTCTGTAACCGGTTAGCAATATGGGAACCGAGAAATCCATTCCCACCAGTGACTAGTATTGATTCCATTATATTCTCTCTTCTCATATTCCACTGATACGAGTGGATTTTCGATTACGCGCTTCTTTGTTTTCCTGCAGATCATTACCCCAAAATGTTTCTATCACTTCTTTTCTTGACCAATTCAGCATACGCTGCAAGAAGTTTTGCAGAAAAAACTTCATATCCAAAACGGGACGCCACATCCTGCCTTGCGGCCATTCCCTTTGCAGCCATGTCATCGGCATTCTGAACAACCTGGATAAAGGCCTTGCCCATAACGTCAGCTTCAGGAGCCACCATAACTGCTGTTGCATCGCTCAATACCTGGGTATGGGAGACGATATTGGTAGCAATAACAGGCTTTCCTGAAGACATGTAGCTATAGATTTTCAAAGGTGTATTTTCACCTTCTGCCCTGGGAGAAAGCAGGCAATACGCATGCTGCATCCAGGCTCCCATCTCTTCTGCCGGTCGCTGACCAACAAACAATACACCTTCCAACCCTTGCTGTTCCTTTATTTTTCTCCTATAAGCGTCAACCGCGCCTTCCGCGCCTCCAACGATTACGAGCCTGGCGTCACTCATATTCTCTGACTTGAGGCATGCCTGTTGCCATGCCTCAAGCATGAGATCTATCCCCTGGTATGATTCAAGATTTCCGGTATAGACAAACAGTTGCTTATCGAGTAATTGTCTGTCTTTCAAGTACGTTGTCACAGTCTGCATACTTGCCATTTTCTTTTCTTCAGAGAGTGGAAATGCAAAATCCAGAGGGATATCTTCGATCTGCACTATCTGTCCACCGGGCTGCAAGTTTCCGGCATGAACGGATAAAGATTCGCACACCGTTAAAACCAGCGACGCTTTGCGAATAGCCAGCTTTTCAACCAAGGAAATAAAACGTTGAAAAACGCCAGCAAGACCATGGGTGGAAAACTGGGCTGATATAACCGAATCCATATCATAAACACTTTTGCAGGCAAAAAGTTTGCCAAGGGCAACCGCGACCACTCCGCCTTCTTCTATACCATGAACAACATGGTATCTGTTTCGCAGGCATAGAAAAACGGCATACGGAATAAGAACAGCATCCATCATAAGTTTGATCATGGAAAAGCCGATGGCAATCCGTTTGAGTCTGAACACATTGGGCACGCGAAAAATACGTACGCCAGGTATTTCAAGACTGCTGCCTGTAGGGAACACTAACAGATCCACCTTGTATCCGGCTTTTCCGAGAATGGTGCACATAAGGCGAACATTCATGGGAGTTCCCCGTTCCTGATAAAAAGGTTGCGGGGCAAGCAGAAGAACGCGATTTTCCTTCTGATCCTGTTTTCTTGCATTGAGCTCCAAACTAACGACTCCTTATGTAATTGCCCGTTCAGAACGAATTCAGCAGGCATCCTTCATCTGCATTATTTTTTTGGGTAACGATTTCTAGAAGAGACGATCATTCTTAAGGGTAACGGAAAATAATCACTACCAAAAACTGCCAGAACATCGGCTCATTCTCATGAATGTCGCAATGGTTCCATGCAGGCCGTATTGATCCAGTGAAACAGTCGTGAAAATGAGTTGATAGACCAACAAGATTGGATCATTTAATTTCCGCTGCCCTAAATTTTTCCCGTAGCTGTAATTACAGGGCGACTGACTTTTTAAAAGGATACATGCCCTGTGTGGATAAATCGTCTCATTTACAGAAGATTCTCATAGTACCTAAAGCCGGTGTTAATCCAATGGCTTTCGTTGGGTATTACCCGTTAATTTTGCTTGCATAACTAATATTTTTCATGCACCTTGTATATCTTCAGTTATATTGACACAGCAAGAAAAAAATAACGCCAAAAAATCTCTCTACCCTTGTATTCTTCGGCAGGATACGGAGTAGAGACAACAAGGATTTTGTGCCTCAGCGGACAGTATTCCAGTGATATTCAGCTCAACGGTTTTTCTCTTTCTCTTTCTTCCGATTGTTCTCACAGGTTACTACTGCATTCCTGGTATCCGGTTACGCAACCTCTGCCTGCTGCTTGCCAGCCTGTTTTTCTATGCATGGGGGGAGGGAATCTATCTCATCCTCATGCTTTTCTCCATCTTTTTTAATTACGGAATAGGATTACTCCTGGCCGCAAACAACTCTCCTTTCCGGGCCAAGCTATTCCTGACACTTGCAATCACAATAGATCTTGGAATGCTGGGAGCATTCAAATACGCTAATTTTTTAGTTGAAAGTCTCAACATGCTTCTTCACCAGCTAGAAATTGCTCCTCTTGAGCTTGCTCCAATCCATTTGCCCATCGGTATTTCTTTCTTTACCTTCCAGGCTCTCTCCTATGTAATTGATGTTTTTCGAAAACAGACCCGTGTTCAACGAAATGTACTGGATTGCGGGCTCTACATAGCCCTTTTTCCTCAACTGATTGCCGGCCCGATAGTTCGTTACCACGATATAGCCCTACAACTACGAAACAGGCAGCATACACCAGTAAAATTCCATAGCGGTATAATCCTTTTCATCATAGGTCTGAGTAAGAAAATGCTGCTGGCAAACCCCATGGGAAGTGTTGCTGACCAGATTTTTGCACTGCCCGTTGAAGAACTTTCCCTGGTTCTCTCCTGGAGTGGCGCCATAGCCTACACCCTGCAGATATATTTTGATTTTTCCGGATACTCCGACATGGCCATCGGCCTAGGCCGCATGTTTGGCTTTGAATTTCTCATTAATTTCAACTATCCATACACGGCACGATCCTTCCGTGAATTCTGGCAACGCTGGCATATATCACTCAGTCGCTGGTTTCGGGATTATCTCTACATCCCCCTTGGCGGCAACCGCTATTCACCCTGGCGAACAGGAATCAACCTGTGGATAGTTTTCCTGCTCTGCGGACTCTGGCACGGAGCAAGTTGGAATTTTGTACTCTGGGGAACCCTGCACGGCTGTTTCCTCATAGGCGAACGTTTCTTGTGGGGCACTCTGCTCAGTACACTCCCAAACATTCTGCGCCATATGTATCTTCTATTCGGGGTTCTTGTAACCTGGGTATTTTTCAGAGCTGATTCCATACAAACAGGCTTGCATTTTATTGCAGCAATGTTTGGTGGTCACCGTATATCCTCACAGATATATCCTTTAGACCTTGTCTGGAACAGTCACTCCGTCTTCGTTCTCATCCTGGCCTGTGCCGGTGCCACCCCTCTTTTTCTGAAAGGTCAGCAAACTCTTTTCGTGCCTGGTTCAGCATCTACAAATACCATGTTCTGGTGCATAATGAGCTTTCTCTTTTTTGCAGTGCTTTTTATCTTATGTGCCATGGAACTGGCGGCAGGAACACACAACCCTTTTATTTATTTCAGGTTTTGACATGCATTGTCCCAAACCTTTACATCTTATCTTCATTTCTACATTTTTTGTAGCCCTCTGGATTCCGGTATCTCTTCTTCTCATATCAGGAGGAAAAGAAATATCCATACATGAAAAACGAAAACTGGCTTCCCTACCCTCTCTGAAAGAAACCGGAGTAAGCGGCTACCCTAAACAGTTTGAAAAATATTTCAACGATCAGTTTGGCCTCAGAGAACCCCTTCTCAAAACACATGCCCTGTATCAGTTTGCGCTTTTCAATGTATCATCTTCAGAAAAAGTTATAGTTGGCAAAAACGGCTGGCTGTTTCAAAATGGCCAGCCGCACTTCAAAGACATGCGAAACCAATGGCCATTTTCTGAAGCAGAACTACGACACTGGGCCAACGTACTTATAGAAAAACAACGCTGGCTGCAACAGAGAAACGTTCAGTACATGTTCGTCATAACACCGAGCAAACATATTGTATACGGAGAAAACCTTCCAGATGCTTTCCAACCTGTCAGTCCGGAAAGCAGGGCCGACCAGTTGACAACATATCTACAGCGCCATACAAACGTTACCGTAGTAGATATGAGAAAGGCACTGCAACAAGCTAAAAAAAACGGACAGATTTACCATAAAACAGACACTCACTGGAACAGTCTTGGAGCCTACTATGGATATCGTGCTCTGTTGCAGGAAATCAACCGTGTTCTCCCACAGGTACAACCAATACACCTTTCTGTGCAGGATTTCATAGCAGTACAAGAGGAAGGTGGAGATCTGGCGGAATCACTCAACCTGGGAGACAGCTTACGGGAAACAGCTTTCATACCACAAAACTGGCAGTCGGAATGTTTCAATCGAGCCATTAATGAACAGAACCTTCCCACATCAGCAGCACGCAACCGTGCATGGTTTACCACAACATGTACAGGTAAACCATATTCTGTTCTTATGTTCAGAGACTCCTATTCCCTGGCCCTGATGCCATACCTCACAGAAACGTTTGGGACAGTTACCTATATCCCACACAGTCCTGTACGTAGAGTCAACATGCAGGAACTTACCCTTAAACATAACCCGGAGCTGGTCATAGAGCAACGCACCACTCGCTGGCTCCGCACACCAGAAGGATGACGATGTCCCGATTTCAAAACCACTATCTTCCTTGTATTCTGGCCCTGATCCTAGCTGTCATCTCTACCTGGTTTCACGACCAGGCAGAAAAGCAGATAATTTTCAAAGCTACCGTAACACTTACCCCGACAACACTGCCCACAGAAGATACTCCCCTCATATTTCAGCTGTTTTATGATATAGGGGGGGGATACGGAGAAGATGACTCAACAAGTTTTGTTATTACACCAGAAGTAGAAACACCGCTTTACCTGACCATTGCCGCCAGCAAAATTCATGGAATACGTTTGGATGTGATGAACATGGCAGGTTCAGCTGTCATGAAGGAGGCGGGATTGTACAACGTGCGAGGTAAACAACTCGTTGATCTGCTCCGTGTCACCCCTACGCTCAGCAATCAAATTACAGCCTTCAATACAATAGGTTCGAATACCATGGGTATACAAACCGAAGATGCGGCTGTTGACCCCTACTATGTATATACGTTTTCCCCACCCCTTGAAGCACAGCAGAAAGGGAATTTAGCCACAGAGCTGCTGTTTGGGGTTAAAGTATTTTTTATGCTCTTTACCGGCATGTGGATAATGCTCTGGGTGGTTCGTTTCAGTGAACCAAAGAAAAATGAACCATTGACCAAAATACAAAAGCCGTGACAAGTCACCTTGATTATGGTCGGGCAATCTTGCCCGACCACACTGCTAACAAAGAATGGCAGATAACGTGCTGATAACCTCCACAGACAGGAGAGGGTTGTCCGAGAAGAGACATTTAGAGGCATTTTCGAACAAACTCCTCCACCCTTCTTCTTTCATGCTTGTTATTACAACGTGTGCTGTGAACTGATAACATCCTTTAATGTATCTGCAATCCCTCTTGTATGACTGGCTGTTTCTGAAGTCTGATCACTTGCCTCCTTAATGACATCCAACAGCGATGAAAGATTGAGAACACTCTCGTTCTGTGATTCAATTTCAGTGGCCACATTGCCGATTTCGGAAGCCAATGAAACAATACTGTTTCGTATTTCAAGAGCACTGGTTCGGGATCGTTCCGCCAGACCACGGACTTCATCGGCTACAACCGCAAAACCACGGCCGCTCTCACCAGCCCGAGCCGCCTCAATGGTTGCATTAAGTGACAACAGGTTGGTCTGGTCAGCAATCTGCTCAATTATTTCAACTACTTTCTGAATACGTCGACTGGCATCGGCTAAATCGTGCGCACTGGCTGCGGTTGTTGTCGCCTGTTCTGCCAGCTCTGATACATTGCCTCCCAGCTCTTCAATAGCCTTTATCTGCCGATCGATATGTGAAACCAGATTATCAACAGATCCATAAATATCCGTGGAACAATCCTCTATCCTTCCAGACATGTCCCGACGCTGCTCGTTAACAGCCTGGAGTGTATTTCCCAGATCATTGAGACCCGCAAATACCCTTGCCATGGTCGGATCCATTCCAACTGCATCAAGATGGCTCTCATAATCATGCTGCTTGAAATCAGATATCTGCCTGACAACAACCTGGGCCAGCCCATTGAGCTTAGCAATCTGCCTTTTCAAAAAAAACGCCTTAAATTCACCATAATGGGAAACGAATCCATCTACATACCCATCCCTGAACTGCTGTCCGTCACCCACCCTGAAGAAAAACACTGCTGTCAGGGTCTGATTAAGATTCAGTCCCAAAATCTCCCCAAAGGTAGAAAAACCTGCCATACCAGGCCCATGCAATACTTTTCCCATACCTGCTAGTTCCCGTTCATTGAGCAGACGTCTCAAAATACAGTCGTTTAAAATTCCAGCAATGGGAGGGGCAGGTTTTCCCTCCATGAAACGCTCAAAATCCCTCCGCGTATTTTGAGTAAGATCGCCTCTTTTAACCAACAAAATCTGCTCTCCTGGAGAGATATCACAATAAAAATGTACGTTACCGGTTTCCAGATTTATCTGTGATATGGATCTAACAAACAGTTCCTTGCCCACATGAATTGCAAAGGAATACCCCGAGAGCTTTCCTTCCAACCCTGTCGGTGAACAATGTAAAGTATCGCACAATGCTTCGACGAGAGTGCTGATCCTCCCCTGCTTATCTATCACCTGGCTAACGTATCGCTGCTCCACAGAAGCTGAGAGAACGGAGTATACATGAGCAGTCGGCTCAAAATTCTGACTTTTCATAATGCCGAAGCGTACTCCAGGAGCAGTCTTTATAAAGGCGATCAAGGCATGGTTTTCATATTTCTTCTTTCCATCATGCAGCCAGGTGTGTTGGAAATCAAGCTTCCCACCAGCAGATCCTCCAACAAACAGGCAGGGAAAGCGTCCCGAATCGTATAGTGCCTCCATGAAAAATGATTCAGATGCTGATAACCCATCGAAAAGAATGTAAGCAAACGTATCACGGTAATCCAAAGGCATGGAGACTTTCAGACTTTCAATCCCTCTCTTGATTCTTGCAATACGGTCATTAAGAGGCATTTCAACATTACCTCTACGCAGGTCTTCGCAGGCAAGGGGAAGGCTCACTATTTCGGCTTTGGAAACAACCGAGGCGTCGAAACAATGCACCACCACTCTGTCCCAGCTGTTCCCTGTCTGGCAATAAAGCTTTTCGTCAGTTGAACAAAGTTCTCCGGCTGTGGAGCAAAGGGTCATGGGAACCTTGGGAAATCTGGCGGTAATGATTTTGGCTGCTTGTTCAATATCCACATAAGGAGAAACATAGGCTGATATAAACGTTGGCTCCAGAGACACCGCATTGAGCTTTGTTGACAAACGGTCAACACTACTTTCAACGACAACAGCCCCCACGTGAAGGTCATTTTTCAGTTTTTTCTTGAAATCAAACAACCCCATGGCAATCTCCTTTATGTATTCTTTTCCTGTGCTTATAGCCAATACAGGCGCGCTTCAAAAAGGATGCATTTTATATGCAACACTACATAATGATCATTCACCAGAATGACACCGTCTGCCAATACAACAAATGTGTATAATCTGCTCCCCCTGCAATACGAACGTTTAAATTTCCCTGGAAGCACAATGTCTTCCAAGAACACCCGACAAATGCAATCATTTCAGAATGACTGTACCTTTATCCAAAGAAGTCACGAGAAATGCGGGTTAATACGCAAACAAAAAGTACAAACAGCAGGGATACAAACAATAGCATGACGCGCTAATATTCTATAAGATAAGAAAAATTCTAGCACACGGGAGATAATTGTCAAATTGTGGAACGAGTTGCCGCAAAGGGAATACAGATGTGCTATCAAGCAGATACAACGTTGAGATGGACTAGGAATCAAGTTTTATCAATTTTTTTATCGTCATCTCACATTGCCTGCAACAAAATTCAAGCAGATATTTTCCTGTCCTGTCAGCTAGAATAAGCGGTTCTGCAGATATTTCCTGTGGACCTTTCCGCAAACACATGCCTAACTGATAGCGAACACAATACCTGGTTGTCATCAGAGCTCCTTTATCTTGAAACTCAGCACGTAACTCCTTCCAGGAAAAGGGGGGGACACCATGACGCAGATAAAAGGCTGCTGCCCTGCTATTGGTTATATTGTCAAAAAACGACACCGTTTGAGCCACCCACGGGTATGTGTTACGATTCAGTGAAACTTTCTTCTGCTGGTAATGCTCCAATCGTCTCTCCAGATGGAGGTCCAGGGCTTTTCTACGCAATGCATTGATAACTGCCGTTGGAACAAAAAGATCCTCATCGAGTTCAGTGTTGATTGTTCCAATGGAAAAAACAGTTTCTCCACTTTTCTGCAACTGCCTGCAAGCCACTGCTTCCAAGGTACCTGGTTTGCGGGCTTTCTCCCTTGTAATAGGGATGGAGGCAACGGATTCAATGGCATCTTCATCCACACATTGCAATTGGAGAAAATTTCCCTTGTCCTGCAATGTCAACGCTACGGTTATCCGTCGACACAGGATGCTGTTTTGCAACTGCCTGGAAAACTCAACATCCAGATTTCGATATACATTCAGTCCGCTACGCAATCCTGCTTTCGTCACACCGTCCCAGGGAAATATAGTAGTACCCTCGGCCCTGTTTACCCTGATTCCAACCAATTGATGCTGATCATTAAAAAAACAAAGACCATCTCCGTTGACGACAGTCTCCTTGGTATTGAGCGTAAAAGAGCGTGATTGTATTTCGTTTACCTGTCCCAGCATTTTCCCTAAAGACTTGGGCGTCTCTACCTGGGCCACCCGATTTCTCTTACCTTTTACAAAATAAGAACAGTAGCCACGGTTGAATACTCGGTCAGGATCAGGAACGAACGTAAAATTACAGATGCCGCTGGAGGAAGGTACCAAATCTTTCCGCTCCAATATCAGGGCATCGAGCAACTGTCGGTAATATGCAGTAATATTTTTAACATAGTTCTCATTTTTCAAACGACCTTCTATCTTAAACGAATCAATACCTGCATCAATCAACGCGTTGAGGTAGTGAGAGAGATTGAGATCCTTCAGGCTCAATAAATACTTCTCCTGAGCCAGAGTGTTACCCTGCAGATCGCAAAGATCATAGGCATGACGACAAAACTGAGCACAATTTCCCCGGTTAGCGCTCCTGCCGGCAACCGACTCACTGATATAGCACTGCCCGCTGTATGAGACACACAATGCCCCATGAATAAAACATTCCAGGGGAACCGTCGTTGCTGCGCGGATAGATCGAATCTGGTCCAGACTTAATTCCCGGGCCAGAACAACCTGGGAAAAACCAACCTCTTCAAGGAACCGTACTTTTTCAGGGGTACGATTATTCATCTGGGTTGAACTATGTAGGGGAATGGGGGGAATATCAGATTCCAGCAGTCCAACGTCCTGTACAATAAGAGCGTCAGCACCGATTTCATACATTTGCCAGGTAAGATCCACAGCCTGTTCTATCTCCCTGTCTGTAAACAGGGTATTGAGTGCCACATACACTCTTGCATTGAACTGGTGGCTGTAACGAACCAATTGTTCAATATCGGCCAGACTGTTTGAAGCTGCAGCGCGTGCGCTGAAAGCAGGTCCGCCTATATAAACAGCATCTGCACCGTGATTAATGGCAGCTATCCCGCTACGGAGATTACCTGCAGGTGCGAGTAACTCTATTTTTCTTTTTTCTCTATTCATACTGCAAAAAATAGTATCAGCTTTTTACATTGCAAACAAAAAAAGCAGAGCCCCAATGGCTCTGCCTATTCACTTGAGTATTGTTCGATCCTCTCTATTTTTAATCCTCAACCACGTGAGTTTTAAAAATTTCACGGTATCTTTGCCACTGCGAGGAATCGAATTGTCCTTCCTCATCCAGACAGCGGGCTGCACTATACCCCATAAACAAGGCATGATGGGTGTTATCATGGGCAAACACCCCCTGTCGACCGAAAGTCAGCAGACCATCCACGCCACCCAACCATTTGTCAAGCTGATCAAAATATTCATCATATCCGTTTGTATAAATGGGATAGGCCTGTGGCAGGCGTCTGGTAACGACCTCCAGAACAGTTGTCTGAATAGGTATTCCCGCAGCGGCAAGGCTCTCGCAGACCAGGGTCCCAAGCTCTTCATCACTCTGTGTCCAGACATCATCGTCTTTAGAACAAGGTAATTCTGCACAGAGTATGGTTTTCCCCTCAGGCTGAATGGATGCATTATAGTTTTTAGGTTCCGAGAGACGTGAAATACCTATTGCTGTTTCAGGAAAATAATGAGCGTCATATTCCGTAAACTGATTCTGCTCCAGTATCAGGTAGACAAGAATCATTGATCGGTATGCAAGATTTTCTGCTGCCTCCAGGACTTTCATGGGAACAGATGGCATAAGCAACCTGGCAAGCACGGTAATGGGGATGGTTGACCAGACGTTATCTGTTTCTATGGTTTTCTCTTGACCATCTTGCAAAAAGGACACTGACCTGCTGGCACCCTGCATATTTACACTGGTAAGAGACGTGTTAAAATGAAACTGTACACCTGCCTGAACAGCAGCTTGATAATACGCCTCTGAAATTTGTCCGAACCCTTTAACGGGATAAAAAAACCGTCCACTACCCTCCGGCTTTAATCCTGGAATAGCGGCAAGTACTTTCCGAACTATCTTCGCGAGAGAACCTGCGGAAACTCTTCTATGAGCCTGAATTGCAGATAATGATTCCGGCTCTGTGCCCCATAACTTGCGTGCATAAGGAAAATAAAAATCCCTGCAAATTGTCCTGCCAAGTCCAGCCTGCAGTACAGACGCAAAAGTTTCTTTACCGCATCCAGAGTTATCGTTCCCCCCGGGAAATTGTTTCCGCAGAATATCTCCAAAAGTACCGATCGCAAAAGCTGGTGGGAGTTTAAGGGCAAGATCCAGGGGCTTAAGAGGAAAATGAATCCATCGCCTTCGTAGACGGATACGCCCATGGCGAGGCCGATCAAGGAGATCAGCTTTGAGTAGAGATCGAATATCTCGTAACACCTCAGGATCACATGCCGGATGCAGCCTGTGGCTACCATAATCCAAGTGTATGCCATTCAGTTCAAAACTTCCTGCATTTCCTCCGACGTAACTGTTTTGCTCCAGAACGGTAACTTCTGCAGATTGCTGACGAGCTAACTGAAATGCCGCACCAAGACCAGCAGGTCCTGCACCTAAAATCGCCACACGTGGCTTACACATTAATATGCTCCATAGGTCGTTATTTTGTCGTTGTTCTGAACATGAATCCGTGAAGACGTTGCGCTCAGCCTGCAAGACAGATACGAACAGCGGCTCAACGGAACAACTCTGTACCTCTCGCTCTCCAGGACGCTTACGGGTTCAGTTAATGAAAATGCCTGGTGTATCCACATTCAGGCATCCTCATGCTTTTCTTTGGTTGCAACACCTAATTCTTGAGCGGTTGGTAACTGATGACTGGCTATAATATAATATATACCTCCGAGTCCCCCCCCACAGATTAAAACAGCTTGCCACATAAGCCCCAGGCTTACAGCAGCCACCATACTGACGCCAAATTTTCCAAGGAAAATGGAAAGAGCTGCCTCTCGAACGCCAAGTCCTCCGAGACTGATAGGTAAAGTTGCCGTAAGTTTTGCCAGAGGCCAGGCTAAAAACCATACTGCCAGGGGCAGGTCCAGCCCGATATGCTTTGCCAGAAAAGCGTTGATCACCACAAACGTACCTTGTATCAAAAGAGCCAAGAATAGCCCAAGAATCGCCTTTTGGGGACGTAGAAACAATTGTCTGAGAATGGATCGAACACGCTCAATAATTGCCAATACTTTTGCTGGCGTACTGGAAGGGATTGGAACCACGACAAACAGAAGAACACCTATAAAAAGAGAGGCAAGGAGTATGCACACCCACAAGATTCTCCATCGATCTTCTACACCTAAGCCAAGTGGAGAAAAAAGAGCCCCGAACATAATGAGCAAAGCCAGAGCAACCATGTCAAGAAAGCGATCAAGCAGGCTCCCCAAAACAACCGCTTCTTTCTCCATACTGTTTTGACGAATTGCCAGCCCAGCGCGAACCACGTCTCCCCCTGCAATTGAAGGTAAAAAAAGATTGGCAAAGAGACCAGCAAAATAATAACGAACTGTGGGCAGGTACGAAAAACCACCTTGACCAATATTTATCAGCACATTCCATTTCGCAGCGCCGACCAGGTGACCTAAAATAAACACAGTCACCACCAATCCCCAGAGAGTGAAAGAAATTTTTGAGAACGTCTGACCGAACTCTGCAATCGGTAACTGCGTAAACAACACACCCAAGATGAGTATGCTGGTCAAGGCCCTGGCCAATGGTTTCTGCCAGAGAGATTTGAACACCCCCAGAAGGTATTGCATGCTTATTCCCTGTGCAAACTCATACCGACTTTGGCAATTTGATCGGAGAGAAGCCCCATTCCCCAGAAAAGAAAGGCTGCCAATAATCCCAGGACTGCTGTTTCAGACATATTTCCCAGAAAAAGGTCATAGATGAACTTCCCAAGGCCTGTCGCGAAAAATATCGCGCCAATAGGTAAAAACACTTTCAGGGGATTGAAATAAACGATTGTGCGAAGAATAAGGAGAAAAAAATAATAGGCATCTACTGGTTTAATTTTAGATTTTCCCACACGTTGGAAATAATCAATTGGGTGATAATGTACCAGGTAATCATTACATAGCATGGAAAGCGTAATGGTGGTGGTAAAAGAAAAACCCGATGGCAGAAGGTATTCAAAACGTTTCACCACTGATTTTTTCATGACCCGCAATCCGGAGTTGAGATCCGGAATGACCCGACCGGCCAGGTAACTCGCCAGAATACGCAAAAACCACTTGGCTGGTTTACGGATAGTGGGAATCTGTGCATTGGGCCCGACCCTGGCTCCTACGACCATATCGTAATCTGCTCCCAACTTCAGCATTGCAGGCAATGCCTCTGCTGGATATGTCCCATCGGCATCAGTGATGGCTATATGGTCATATTGGGCGGCATTAATACCTGTTTTTAACGATGCTCCATATCCTCTGTTTCTAACATGCCTGAGAACCTGCACACCTGTACCAATAGCCTCTTCCGCCGTCCTGTCCTTTGAGCCATCGTCAACAACGATAATTTCATAAGTAATATCGCACACATCCAATACTTTCTTGAGATTCATGATCTCTTGCGCGACTGCGTTTTCCTCGTTATAGGCTGGAATTACCACAGATATTTCTTTTAAGCTGCTCTCTGGCATTGTGTATTACTCCTAAAAAATTAGAGTGAATATCCAAGATATTCTGGCTATCTATCATATACGCCAAACTGGAACATAAATCTTATCTCACTACATTATCCGATATCACATCGCATGGATAGTCGTGTCCAATGTCAGAAATTCGCAGAATTCCTCCAGCAAACGTTCCGTACAAGAACACATCCCGAAATAATAGAGGTTGTCACCTGAGGGTCCACAGGATCTGAGGCCAAGATAATCGGCCGGGAAGGTAAGTAATCACCAAAATACAGCGCTAAAGGCTGCTCTACCAACGGTTCAAAACAAATGCCGTTGTACACACAACGGTTGCAGATGTTCTTTCACATGAAATGTGTGACGATAATACTCTTGACAAAAAGCAATTGTCCACAAGAATTTGAATTGCAAGGTAGAAATCTGAATATACACGGAAGACTCAGTGGCGGAATACGGTATCGCAAACTATCCTGCGAAAAAAAGCGGAAGTTTGCAAATGAAGCACTAAACAAACATTCTCATCACCAGAAATAACTTATAAAATTAAATAGTTATCCAGCTCCTTAAACAAATCGTGAAATTTCTCCATAAAATCGCACTTGTGTGTTGTCAAAAACTGACATATTATACATTCAAAGATGACTTAATCAAAAAAACAACCAATATTAACTTAATACTACAAACACGTGCACACAGTAAAATTAGAACATAACCAGGCTGCACTCCTACTGACCCTTGATGAAAATGGTGAGATGGTCGTTGATGTCATTGGCCAGGACTACCCTTCTCTCTCAAAAGAAATATGTGAAATCATAGCCTTGAAGCTGATCAATGAAGCCGACTTCCAGGAAGAGATCCTGGCCTGGACTTCAGAAGCTTCAAGCGAAAGCAGCCCAGCCCGCAACACGTTGGACGCTGACACAATGCAAGAGCAACTTAAATGCACATAGGGTTTGTTTCTCCGGGCAGGAAGGATGCCGCAAGCTCATGCCATTCAATCACAACACTTCTTCAGCTGTTGCCATGCCCAACATAGACTGCAATGCTTCTCTGGTGAGTGCAATCTCCTCTGAACTGACCGTTTTCCGGATACCTTCCATTTTTTGCATGGCTTCTTGAAAGCGAATGCCTTCTGCGGCACTGATCCATTCCAATTGAAGCCGCTCCTGCCGAACACCCAATTTTTCCATTTTCCGCCACATACGATGAATGCGTTTTTCCGTCCAGTGATTGGCATCAATGTAATGGCAGTCACTGAGGTGGCACCCTGATACCAAAATGGCGGGCACACCTAAGGCAAAAGCCTTCCATAGAAATTTTTCATCGACCCGGCCGGAACACATGGTTCTGATTAAGCGAGTGCTTGCCGGATATTCAAGCCTTGAAACCCCTGCAAAATCAGCACCTGCATACGAACACCAGTTACAGGCAAAAACCAGTACGCGCTCTTCCGCCCTATCCCCTAATACAGCTTCTATCTGTGCCTCTATCTGAGGGTCGGTGAAATGATGCATCTCTATGGCGTTTTCAGGGCATTCAGCCGAGCAAGTTCCGCAGCCGGAACAGGCTGCTGTGGTTACGTGAGCCCCGGATTTGGCTATTCTATCAACAGTAATTGCCTTATATGGACATACTTTTGCACACAATCCACAAGAAGAGCACAGTTCAGGATTTACCTCAGCTGTAATACCTTCAACAGAAAGCATGCCTTTGCTCATTAATATACTGGCTCGCATGGCCGCTGCAGAGGCCTGGGTTACACTATCCTTTACATCCTTGGGACCTTCACTGCATCCTGCAAAGAAGATTCCTCTGGTGGCGGCATCAACCGGTTGTAATTTAGGATGTGCTTCGAGAAAAAAACCATCTGGATTACGTTGCAGAGCTAGCATTTCCTGCAGGTGCTTCAGCCCAGATGGTGGTCTTACGCCTACTGCCAGAACCAACATTTCCAATTCATGACGTTCAACAATCCTGGTTTCCGGATTTTCTACAAATACCGTTAGGTTCCCGTTGTCTGTATTTTCTTCAACGGTTCCTGGCAAACCACGTATGTACTGCACTCCCATTCGTTTGGTCCGTCGATACTGGTCTTCAAAGCCCTTACCAAATGCTCTAATATCAATGTAAAACACTTTGACTTCAATATCAGGATAATGCTCTTTCAACATAAAAGCGCATTTGATTGTATTCATACAGCAGACATTGGAACAATATGAACTTCCCTTATGCAGAGATCTGGACCCCACACACTGAATAAAAGCAACCGATCGTGGTCGCTTACGATCGGTCATGCGCACCACTTCACCGCCTGTCGGTCCGCCTGCATTAATCAAGCGCTCGAATTCCATACTCGTCAGCACATTGTCAAACCGCGTGTAGCCATACTCATCGAGCCGTGTCGGATCATAAATGTCCATCCCGGTTGCCATGATGATCGTACCGACTTCAAAAGATAACTCTTCATCACTCATGTGGAAATCAATACACTGCTTTTCACATTGATCGACACACTTACCGCATACAGTGGGATTCTGCCCCAGACACCTCTCCATCTCTATGAGATAGGAAGAAGGAACAGCTTGGGGAAAAGGAGAATAAATGGCTCTTCTGGAAGATAAGCCTTGATCAAATTCGTCTGGTAGCACAACAGGACAAACCTTGGCACATTCACCACAGGCTGTACACATATCTTCATGCACATATCTGGCTTTCTTTAAAACCCTGACAGTAAAATTACCAACAAACCCCTTAATTTCTTTCACTTCACTCAATGTCAGTAAAGTGATATTTGGGTGACGTCCCACATCCGTCATCTTTGGACCCAATATACAGATAGAGCAGTCCATGGTTGGAAACGTCTTGTCCAAGGCCGCCATTATCCCACCAATGCTGGGTTTCTTTTCAACCAGAATGACTTTGGTGCCAGCGTTTGCCAAGTCCAATGCAGCCTGAATTCCTGCTACCCCTCCACCTACTACCAGAGTGGTGGGAGTCACTGCTATCTGGGCCTCGTGGCATTCCTGGAGTAAGCGGGTACGAGCCACAGATGCTCGTACAAGATCACATGCCTTCTGTGTAGCTCCCTGCTTATCATTACAGTGCACCCAGGAGCAGTGTTCCCTCAAATTAGCCATATCGAGGAGATATGGGTTTAATCCTGCCTCAGCCACACATTGCCGAAAGGTAGGCTCATGAAGTCTGGGAGAACAGGATGCCACAACCACCCGATTGAGTTTATGATCTGCAATATCCTGCTTTATCTGATTCTGACCTGGCTCTGAGCAAGTATAAGCATTATGACGAGATAGCACGACATCAGGCAGAGTTGCCGCATATTCCGATACAGCACCACAGTCAACCACCCCAGCTATATTCAACCCACAATGGCAAACATACACACCTATCCGCAAATCAGTCATTTGTTTCTCTTGCATCACTCAGCTACCAGTTTTGTCTTCAATAGAATTATGTATCAGATAATAAAAACACAGTTTATTACCACAATGTTTTCAATGTGTCAAATAGGTAAAACCTATCACAAAATATATTACTATACGCAAACGGCAACTACTCATAAGAAAACGGGCAAACGTGACTCCCCCTGTATTTATAACTGGTTACAGGGTGCCTGAGATCTGCGCAAGCAGGCTGGTGCTGCGCATTGGATCATACGTAAACAGGGCTGATTGCGGAAAGATCAGGTACACTGTGAGCAATTATCTTCTATAAACGCAATGAAAAGCTCAAGCGGAAGGGCGCAAATTAAAAGACGTTTATGTTATTTCATCAGATATGCCGGAATGGTATACTTCACTCAAATCAGACGAACCTTACTCGTCCGCTCAGAATACGGACTGAATGAATCATGACAACAGACAATATAGAAAAACAAATCAAAACAGGTTCTCTTGCCGGGGGAAAAACATACGCATTTAACGAGGAGCACGATCAAAAAACTCCCGCCCAGATGTGGTTTCAGAATAGCGTTGACGGCCTCACTCTTTTTATTGTTTTTTATACCCAAGCCTGCCGATGGTCGAGATGCATGGGATGTAATCTTCCAAGTAAATCTTCATATCACCATGTGGGATATAAAGATATTATTGCCCAGATTGACCATGTTTTCTCCCTGCCCGAGGTTCTCACAAAACGCCATGTAATCAGAAAGTTGATAATCAGCAACAATGGCTCCATTCTTGACCAGGATACTTTTTCATCCACAGCCCTGCTGTATCTAATGGCCAAAATAAACCTCAACTTTACCAATCTGGATATTCTCACCTTGGAGACCAGGCCAGAATTTGTAGAGATTGAAGAACTTGAATTCCTCTCAAGAACCCTTGCCGAGGGAGATACTCCTACCCTGCTGGAACTGGGTATAGGCTTTGAGGCATTTGATGAAACAATCCGAAATGATACCTTCAACAAAGGGTTAACACTTGAAACCTTCGAAAGGTTTATTGGACAGGTGTCACCATTCAACTGCCGGGTGAAATGCTATTTTATGCAGAAACCCATACCCAATTTTTCTGATAGCGATGCTTTGGCTGATATTATCCATGCCATAGACTACCTGAATGACATGTCCATACGATATAATGTAAGAATCAACATGCACCTTAATCCCACCTATGCAGCATACGGTACGCCATTGGAACAATCCTTTTACGAAGGCACGTTCGTGCCTCCAAAGCTGGTTGATGTGGTACAGGCAGTTCTATATGCAGAGGATTCCTCCCTCACCCTCTTTGTCGGATTGTTTGATGAAGGTCTGGCCGTGGAGGGAGGCTCTTTTATCCGCGAAGGCGATGAACATTTGATTAAGGCCCTTGAAACCTTCAATAGGACACAGAATTTTAAACAGTTACAACAAGCCGTTTCCCCACGTACCTTTTGCTCCAACACAACAGGGTAAAACGTACCTGTTCACGGTGGCCCTGATATTCCGCAATCAGCCCTGTTTACGTATGATCCAATGCGCAGCACCAGCCTGCTTGCGCAAAGCTCAGACAGCCTGTAACCAGGTTCAGATACATGGAAGTTGTCAAGTTGAGTTACTTCAATTAGCTGATTATGATAAATGAGCAGAGTTATGGAAAGAGATAAGGAGAAGTTATGATTCAGAGTCTTTTGGGCCTGCTTGCCTTTATTGCCATCGCTTTTCTACTGAGTGAAAACAAAAAAGGAGTCTCGGTAAAACTGATTGTGGCAGCCATGGGAATGCAACTCTTCCTGGGCCTCTTACTGCTGAAACTTACATGGGTGCGCCAGTTTTTTTTATACCTCAACGACCTGGTAATGGCCATATCCAGGGCTACGGGGGATGGTACAGCCCTGGTTTTCGGCTACCTTGGAGGCGGCCCCTTGCCTTTCACAGAATCATACCCCGGTGCGGCCTTCGTGTTGGCTTTTCAGTCCCTTCCGCTGGTACTGGTAATGAGTGCTCTTTCGGCTCTGTTGTTCTACTGGAAAATTATTCCGGCCATGGTGCATTTCTTCAGCATGATTCTTAAAAAGACGCTGGGGACAGGAGGAGCCGAAGGCATTGGCATTTCTGCAAATATTTTTCTAGGCATGGTGGAATCGCCCCTGTTGATAAAACCCTATCTTGCATCCATGACTCGGAGTGAACTTTTTACTCTGATGACCTGTGGCATGGCAACCATTGCCGGAACAGTCATGGTACTGTATGCAACTATTTTAAACGAAGCCATCCCGGAAATTCTGGGCCATATTCTGACCGCTTCAATTATCAGTGCCCCTGCGGCTGTGTTGATTTCCAAAATCATGCTGCCGGAAACCCAAAACGTAACAGAAGGAAAACTCTCTTTAAACCTGGAATACAAGAGCTCCATGGATGCCATAACCAAAGGAACAGTCTCCGGCATCGAGCTTCTGTTAAGCATAGTGGCTATGATTATCGTGCTGGTTGCGTTGGTCAGCCTGCTCAATATGATCCTGACACTTCTGCCTCTGGTTCAGGACCAGGAATTGACCTTACAGCGTATTCTTGGATGGGTTATGGCTCCCATATCATGGCTTATGGGGATTCCCTGGACCGAATCACTGACAACCGGCTCACTCATGGGGACCAAAACTGTTCTCAATGAGTTTATCGCATACCTGGATCTCAGCCGGATTCCTGAAGGAGACCTGACAGAGCGCAGTCGCATCATTATATCCTATGCACTGTGCGGCTTTGCCAACCCCGGAAGCCTGGGAATCATGATAGGAGGGCTGGGAACCATGGCGCCGGAAAGACGAGACGAAATAGTTGCTCTGGGCTTTCGCTCCATTGTAGCGGGAACCCTTGCAACATGCATGACAGGGGCTGTCGCAGGAATATTTTTGTAACACTTATCGATACTGCTCACAGTGCTTCTGATTTTTTTCGTGATCAACCTGTGTGCGTTCAAACACACTGTAACCAGTTACAAAAATACGGGGGAGTTGGTACTGTAACCGTTTCTTCTATGAAGGGTTGTCACTTATCTTCTTTTCCATATATTTGCTACAGCTCTATCACTCCCTAAAAAAGCGACAATTTCGCTAACAAATGCTATCAGGAAAAAAACTGTTGCCGGTAGAACACCACCAAGCACAGAGGCTTTAATAGAAGCATAGATAGAACCAATGGAAAGGATAAAGAACAACAAGCCAAATATTTTAAGTATGCTTCTATGTGATTCTCGGTAAATATATTCGTTTTCACCAGACTCAAATGGCTTAAGAATTGGGGCGAAGATTTTTTTCAATTTTTCTTTCATGCAAACACCTTTCAAAAAGCCTTCCTAAAACCGGTCGGAGAATTACTTTTTTCCTTAGAATACAAACTTTTCCAAAAATATGCACACTCATGTTGATAGACAAGGAAAGCTTTGAACTTCTCAAAAAACACAACTACAGCAAAAAAAGCTTTTTCCGTCAATATTCCGGCTCAGATTTTTGGTTAATACCAGCAGCACAGTGCAGGAAAATAATTCCCTTGTTTACAGATAACCCATTCTACCTGGAAAAACCTTCGATGTAGAGTTTGTATTTGTCCAGCAATGAAGATTTTTGCTCACATTTAAGCTATACAATAAAATGTCCGCAGACATATAGTTGATATCAGAGGTTACGCTTACCTTCAAAGGCAGAAGTCTGAACATAACGCAAAAATTGGGTAGCAAGGCCATTTATGGACAAACACTAACGAGATCACTGCACAGAGTGTCAGAGGGAAGACTATTACACGTGAAAGCCTTCCCTCTTTATAAGTGGTTATAAGGCACCTGAGATTCTCACAAACAGACTGGTGCAGCGTCTTTGGCCCGTCAGCCACGCTGACCTGGGAAAAATCAGGTACACTGTGAACAGTTACCCCAAAGGGGGATATTCCTCTTTAAAATAGCAAGCTGCCGATTGTGGAGCGCGCCATAATGGCGTCTCCATAACTTCAATCGACGACGTCTCCGTTTACTTTTTCCCGCAATTTCACTGAAGAGTGAAAAGTTACTACTCTTCTTGGGTCAAGCAACAAGGCATCTCCTGTCTGTGGGTTTCTTCCACGCCTTTGCCGTTTATCCCTGACGACAAATTTGCCGAACCCTGAAATCAAGAGGTCGTTACCGGCTACGATATCCTGTTTCACAATAGCAAGAAATGTTTCTACATATTTACTTGCCTCTTTTGTGGAAACCTTATTGTTTGCCTTGCGAATTTCGTTGGCTATGATGGCCTTGGTCAGTTTCATTGTGTCTCTTTACTGGTAGTTTATTAACAAAAACTTCAACCAGTCCGGATTTCTCATGAGAATAGTAGTTGATACGATGCACCAAATATGCAGCAGCAGTCAACTTCTTTGATTTTTTCCAGGAGCCTGTCGGAGAAAGCTCTTTTTCCCATATTTGTGTTATTTCCAGAAAATCAATGCTCGCAATATCAAGTATATGGCTGTGCTAGATTTCCTGAAAATACCTTAATCTGAGATACATAGCAATTCTCTGACAGACTCCTAGAAACGCTACGTTTTCAAAACCGAATCATGTCTATTCACAAATGAGAATTTTTACTCAAGTTTAGGTAAACACAGACTCCGAGGCATACGATAAATACTATTCATTCTGTACCTCAAATAGGTCTTCAAAAAAATCATGAGAAACACAGACTAGCACCACAAAGTGGTAACAAAGATATCTTATGGCATGTGTTTTTTCAAATGTCAAACTGACTCAAGCATTTTTATAAAAAAATCCATTGAGAAAACTCAATCAGGCTGAATGGTATCTGAACGGCATAGCATTCTGGTGGGAATTGGCGGCAGTGCGTCATACTGTCTGTACGATTTTGTACAAACAAAAAAAGGAGTTAAGCCAGACTGACTTAACTCCTTGAATAAGCTTGGTAGCGGGGAGAGGATTTGAACCTCTGACCTTCGGGTTATGAGCCCGACGAGCTACCGAACTGCTCCACCCCGCGTTGCGAGATATGTATATACCACATTAAAAAAAATGTGTCAACAAATAATATAAGTTTCCATTACTGTTCTATTTTGCATTTCCAAGCAAAGGAGTGATCATTTCTACCACCTCCCGAGGAAAAGCCGTAAGCTTGCCAGCCATATCTACGCACGCATGGGTGGTGAATCCTTTTACCAATAAGGTTTCTTTTTCGTTTTCTTCTTGCCTGGTAATAGCATAATGAAAACGGCAGGAAACGTTTTTTAGTTCTACCAATGAAGTTGCTATGGTGATCAGATCATCGTACCTGGCAGGAGCTTTAAAGCGGATATAGCTTTCAGTCACAGGAAGAATACATCCAAGCTTTTCAATGGCGGTGTAGGGCATAGCCCAGGCGCGCATCATCTCTGTTCGACCAATTTCAAAATACCGAAGATAATTGGCATTATACACTATAGCTGCAGCATCGGTATCTCCATAGATAACCCGATACTGCGTGTGAAAGACCTTTTCTCCAAGGGAGACTGACAGTTGCCTTGCCATGTATTATCCCCTTTCAAGAAAATACCGAAAAAAGTCTGTACCAGACACAAATTCCTTTCCTCCATTGGCCATGGCACCAAGGACATTCTTTTCACTATAAAGTATGCCATCAGGATTGGGATTCTTCCGTGAATCATACAAAAAAAGCGGCACAGGCCAGCCTTCATGTGTTCGACGGTGTATGGGGGTGTAATGGTCCATGGTAACGACAACTCGGAATTCTTCTCCCTGATCTTCCAGAGATTCCACTATCGGCCGGACAATTTTCTCGTCAAAATCTTCAATGGCCTGCACTTTTTCCGCTGCAAGGCCCTGGTGACCGGTTTCATCCGGAGCTTCAACATGTACAACTACCAGATCTCTGTTTTTCAGTACACCAATTGCGGCTTCGGCCTTTCCAGCATAATTGGTATCCAGGTAACCGGTTGCCCCCTCTACCTTGACGACCTCCAACCCACTCAGGACTCCAAGGCCCATGAGCAAATCCACCGCCGAGATCATTCCTCCATGCACACCATACAGTTGCGGTATGGTTTCCATTGCAGGTCGTTTGCCCTCTCCCCAAAGCCAGATGGCATTGGCCGGAAGTTTGCCGTCTATAACCCTCTGTCTGTTGACAGGGTGATCAGCCAGGACGATACGGGCCTTTTCCATCAAGGCAAAAAGATGTGAGTCATTTTTATAGCGATGATAATGAGCTGTAACCTCCTGCTCCGAGTAGTCATGGGGAGGCACAGTGTCCACCCCTGCTGCAGGTGTGCCTGAATACACCAGCAGGTGCCTGTAGCTGATGCCCGGGTGGAGACGAATCACACTATTTCCACATTGCTCCTGAATACTGTTAATCAGCTGGGTACTCTCTTTCGTGGTGATGTGCCCGGCGCTGTAATCTTTCATCAACAGGCATTCATCGGCTTGCTGTTGAATATTCACGAGATTGCAGCGAAAAGCGACCTCATCGGAGGCGAGTTCAACTCCCATGCTGGCTGCTTCAAGCGGAGCACGACCGGTATAATACCGTTCCGGTGCATAGCCAAGAAGTGAAAGGTTGGCCACATCGCTTCCAGGTGGGTACCCCTCGGGAACAGTGTGTAAAAGTAGCTTTTCAGCCTCTACTGACAACCTGTCCATGGTTGGAGTTCTGGCAGCCTCCAGAGGGGTCTGGTCGTTCAATTGTGGTACAGGAACATCACCCATACCATCTCCAATAAGCAGAACATATTTCATAGCACTCCCTCTTTTTCACGCCTCATCGCCTAAAAGTCGTATTTTGACCACAGGGGCGAGTACCGTATCGAGCTTACTGATTTCTTTGAGTGCTTCACTCACAGACGACTCACGTGCATCGTGGGTTAGCATCACAAGGGGAACTGATCCGGTTTTCTTTCGCCCTTTCTGCACAACAGACTCCAGGCTTATGTCATGCTGGCCTAATATCCCGGCTATTTCCGCAAGAACACCGGGCTCATCCTTAACAGTAAATCTGAAATAATAGGGACCGTAAAGCTCGTCCATGGGGGTTACCCGTAGAGCCTGAATATGCTCTGGCAGATATGACAATGGCGGTACACGACCAATAGACTGCGCCTTAATATTTCTGGCGATATCGATTACATCCGCGGCAACGGCACTGCCCGTAGGAACCATACCTGCTCCGAGTCCATAGAGCAGAACGTTACCTACGGTATCGCCTGTAAAATGGATAGCGTTATACGCTCCGTTTATGGAGGCCAGCAGGTGCGATTCCGGTACCATGGTTGGATGCACGCGTGCTTCCACATGATCACCATGGTTACGGCTGATGGCCAATAATTTTATACGGCACCCGAACTCATGGGCCAACTGGATATCCAGAGGCTCTATCTGAGAAATTCCCTCTGTGACAATTTCGTTATGGGTAATGTTCATTCCATATGCCATACTCATAAGGATCGCAAGCTTGTGTGCGGTGTCGATACCCTCAATATCATAGGTTGGATCCGCTTCAGCAAAGCCTTTATCCTGAGCTTCCTTGAGTACTTCGTCAAAAGGCACCCCTTCCTCGGTCATCTTGGTCAGTATATAGTTGGCAGTACCATTCATAATCCCCATAATAGAAAGAATCTTATTGGCTACCAGGCCTTCACGCAGGGACTTGATCACAGGAATACCTCCCCCTACGCTGGCTTCAAACCCCACTTCCACTCCCTTCTTCGAAGCAGCTGCAAAAATATCTTTGCCTTCCTGGGAGAGAAGCGCCTTATTTGCAGTCACCACATGTTTTCCTGCATTGATTGCATCAATAACGAAGGTCTTGGCCGGTTCTATGCCGCCAATGAGCTCAACAACAATATCGATATCAGCATCATGAATTATCTCCTGGGCGTCACGAACCAGAGTCACACCCTGAAATTTATCAGGTAATTCAGGCAGGTTCAGGTCAGCAACTTTACTCAGGGTAATGGACATACCAGTTCGTTTGGTCATCCTCTCTTTTTGAGAATAAAGGACCTCAGCGAGTCCGCTGCCAACAGTGCCAAAACCTATGATACCTATTTTGATCTGTTTCATAATGTGCATAATCCGTGGTATTTTATTGTGATTGTGTCTGGCCGACATACTGGAAATTAAAGGTTTTTCTGCACGGAAAAATGTTCCCATGTCAATTATACAACCGGAAAAGATGTTACAATCCCAGACAGCCTTATGAGGTGCCCCCAGGACATTTCCGGCAAGACACCAGATCAGCCTTGTATGGGCCTTTGTACCCACTTTACCGACGCTTGTCAAAAAGTATAGATTGTGGAATCCCCCTTCTGTTCCTTAAACGCTGAAAAGCTGACCATAGCATATCTATATAACTGTATTGCCGTATCCGTATCAGAGGACCAGCTATCATTTTCATAGCCAAACCGGAAAAGTTACTGTATACTCGCCCGATTAATGAGAAGTCATTCATTTTTCTCACCTTAATTTTAACTGAAAATATAAGGTGTTATACGACTTTCCCGTTTGAATCAATTACAAAGGAGAACGGCATGAACATTCTTACCTTCGGCCCCAATGGTAGTGGCAAAGGCACCCAAGGCGCTATCATCAAAGAGAAATATGGCATTGACCATATTGAGTCCGGTGCAATTTTCCGTGAACACATCAAAGGCGGTACAGATCTTGGTAAAAAAGCCAAGGAGTATATTGATCGCGGAGACCTGGTTCCCGATGAGATCACCATCCCCATGGTTTTAGAAACCCTTGATAAATCAAAAGAAAAAGGATGGCTGCTTGACGGTTTCCCTCGCTCCCTGGCCCAGGCTGAGGCTCTTGACAAAGCGCTCAAAGAAGCTGATATGAAGCTTGACTGCGTAGTTGAAATCGTTCTTGATCGCGAAATTGCAAAAGAGCGTATCATGGGTCGCAGATTGTGCGCCAATGACAACAACCACCCTAACCATATTGCCTTTGAAGCCATCAAACCTGTAGAAAAAGACGGCAAGCTCGTATGTCGCGTCTGTGGCGGTGAACTTTCCACACGCGCAGATGACCAGGATGAAGATGCCATCAACAAACGTCACAATATCTACTACGATGACAACACCGGCACCATGGCTGCTGTGAATTACTTCAAAAATCTGGACGGCATTCCCGTCATCTCTGTTGACGGTTCCCTGCCGATCAAAGAAGTATCTGAATCCATCATAAAGGATCTGCCCTGATTGGTCTGTTCCTTGTTTTTGTATAAAACGTTTTCGCATCCAGGATGCGAAAACGTTTTTTTATTTGACACACCGAGATTTTTTCTTCATTGTGAAGAGTATGAAAACACGTATCTCAAACAGCCTTGTTCAGTCTATTATGGCCAAGGAGTCCTTTGCGCATCAATCCATCGACGATATCATTCTTCTCTGTTCCTGGATTAAGGAAACCTTTGAAGATGGTGGAAAGCTGCTGATCTTTGGTAACGGCGGCAGTGCCGCGGATGCACAGCACCTGGCTGCTGAATTTGTCAATCGCTTTCTAATCAACCGGAGACCTTTACCTGCTCTGGCATTGACTACAGACACATCCATCCTCACCGCAGTGGGAAACGATTTTTCCTATGACCTGATTTTTGTCAAACAAATTCAGGCGCTGGCTAAACCTGAAGACCTGGCACTGGGAATATCAACATCCGGCACCTCGGTCAATGTGGTTAAAGGTTTGGAGACAGCTAAAGATATGGGCTTGCGAACGGTTGCATTCACAGGTGGCACCAAACGGCCCGGTGGAGATCTCAAGGCACTCTGTGACCTTACACTTAATGTCCCCTCTGACTCCACACCCCATATCCAGGAAACCCACCTTTGGCTGGAACATATTGTCTGCGAAATTGTAGAACAGGAAATGTTTCCTCCCTGTTAGCAGACCTTCTCTTTTCAAGATTATCATTTCTTCTGATCATGTCTCATTATTCCATATCGCCCCTTACCTTTGGCAACCTCAACACCTATTCCATCCATGATCGTCATTCAAAGGTGACTGTGGACGACTTTGCCACACCGTTGCGCCCTGGAATGCTTGTCAGTGAATTAGTGAAGTGCCTGCCAGGACAACTCATGGGCATTGATTTTCCTGAGTTTATCTGCAGGACAGCCGAGGCATTTAAGGCTGATAAGCCTATCCTGCTGGGTATGGGCGCCCACGTCATAAAAGTGGGTTTGAATCCTATCCTCATTGGCCTTATGCAACGGGGCATATTGAGCGGTATAGCCCTTAATGGAGCAGGAATAATCCACGACGCAGAAATCGCCATGGCAGGAAGGACATCGGAAGAAGTGGCTGATGTGCTTGGCGCCGGAGCTTTCGGTGCAGCCAGGGAAACTGGAGAGATCCTGAACCAGGCCATTGTTATGGGAGCAAATGAAGGATTGGGAATTGGTGAATCAGTAGGGAAAGTGCTGAACGACAACAACTTTCCCCATAATGACCAAAGTCTCCTTGCAATGGCGTACCGTTTACACATTCCTGTTACTGTACATGTTGCCATGGGCACAGATATTATTCATATTCATCCGGGAGCTGACGGAGCTGCAATAGGAAAAGCCGGCCACCAGGATTTCCGTCTTTTCTGCACCCTGGTCAGCAGCTTACAGCAAGGGGTTTATCTGAATGTCGGTTCCGCGGTTCTGTTGCCGGAGGTCTTTTTAAAGGCTTTGACTGTAGTTCGTAACCTTGGATTTGAAGTGAAACAGTTCACCACGGCAAATTTTGACTTTATCCGACATTATCGGCCAGCGACAAACGTGGTACACCGGCCAAATCTTGAAGGAGGAAAGGGATATAATTTCACAGGACATCATGAATTGATGCTGCCTCTAATGGCTGCCGCGCTTTTAGATGCAATCGATAAGGCTTAGTACCCTAGAACTGAAATACCCTCTTTGACCCTGGCGTTTCCAATGCCAGTGCTGATGGCTGCCCGGAAACAATTGTATTGTTCAGTTTCAGGCAGACGCAGACGTCCGGAACGTGCACCAAACTTCAACACAGACACATTCCCGCTACAGGGATTACACGCTCCCTAAAGGCTATTTTTTGAGCACAACACAAAAATTGACGAAAAAAGACTATTTCAGGATAGACACTGAATACTGGAACCAGTATAAGGGAACTTCGCTTTTCCAATAAATAAATGGTAACTTAAGTTGATTTAATCTCATGAAATCTCTTTTACGTATCGGTACACGGGCCAGTGAACTGGCTGTTACCCAGTCCGAATGGGTGGGTAAACAAATCACTGCCGCTTATCCTGAAATCTCCATTGAATTGGTCAAAATCAAAACCAAAGGAGATAAGATTCTAGATGTGCCTCTGGCAAAAGTTGGCGGCAAAGGGTTGTTTGTCAAAGAAATTGAAGATGCCATGCTCGCAGGAGAAGTTGACCTTGCCGTTCATTCGATGAAGGACGTCCCGACAGAATTGCCCGACGGACTCCATGTACCTATCGTCCCTGTGCGTGAAATCCCCCAAGATGCTTTTGTTTCAGACAAATATAATTCCCTTGCTGAACTCCCGGAAGGCAGCACAGTTGGAACATCCAGTCTGCGGCGAAAAGCACAGCTTACAGCTCTGCGTCCAGACCTTGTCATTACTGACCTGAGAGGGAACCTGCAGACCCGGTTGAAAAAAATGGAAGATGGCCTGTATGACGCTATTATCCTTGCCGGTGCGGGACTCCAAAGGATGGGCATGCAAGCTCACATCCGTACGTTGTTCTCACCGGAACAAATGTTACCAGCCATAGGTCAGGGAGCACTGGGCATAGAATTACGCAAAAGCGATACACAACTGTTTGAAATTCTGCAGACCCTGCATGACCATACTACGGCGATTGCGGTAACTGCGGAACGAGCGTTTCTCCTCCGCCTCGAGGGTGGTTGCCAGGTACCCATCGGTGCCTATGCTGTGGTTGACAAAGAGCAGGTGTCTCTGACCGGCTTGATAGCCAGTATAGACGGGACAATCCTACTCAAGGAAACCGGCGCTGCACCAACACATCAGGCCGCGGAACTTGGCAAAAAACTGGCAGAATCCCTGTTGCAACAGGGGGGCAAGGCAATCCTGGAGGAAGTCTATCAGGCGTCCCTCTGATCCTGCTGCATTTTCTTCTTTTTACATATTTTAGAAATATCGTGACTGAACAAACAAGAACCCCAAAAAAGAATACTGGCAAAGTATATCTGGTCGGTGCCGGTCCTGGAGATCCCAACCTTATTACCCTGCGAGGAAAATACCTGCTGGAAAGGGCAGACGTCGTTGTCTACGATTACCTGGCAAATAAAAAACTGCTTACACATGTTCCTTCGTCTGCCACCTTTATTTATGCGGGAAAAAAAGGTGGCGGCCTGCATGCTTTCACACAGGAAGGAATTAATCGTCTGCTGGTTGAAAAGGCAAAAGAAGGAAATATGGTGGTCAGGCTAAAGGGCGGTGATCCTTTTATTTTTGGCCGCGGTGGTGAAGAGATTGAAGAACTCGCAGCAGAAGGAATCCCCTTTGAAGTAGTTCCAGGTGTAACCTCAGCCACGGCAGCGGCCACCTATGCTGGAATACCAATCACCCATAGAGAATATACAGCATCTGTGGCCTTTGTGACCGGTCATGAAGATCCCACCAAAAAATATTCCAACCTGCAGTGGGACAAGCTTGCCACAGGCGCCGGTACCATTGTTATTTATATGGGAATAAAAAATCTCCCCTCTGTTACTCAAAAACTTATAACCCATGGCCGTTCACCTGACACACCGGTTGCGGTGGTTCGCTGGGCTTCCACGCCGAAACAACGTTCAGTTGAAGGCACCCTGGAAACCATTACCCAGGTAGTCAAAGATGCTGGTATAACACCGCCTGCCCTGGTTATTATTGGTGATGTAGTAAAGCTGCGCAGTACTATTGACTGGTTTGAAAAAAGACCGCTGTTCAGTAAGCGCATCGTTGTTACAAGGACACGAGAGCAGGCAAGTGAATTGGTAGCCAAGCTCGAAGAAAACGGGGCAGCATGCTTCGAATACTCCACCATTCACATTGAGCGGGTTGCCGACTATCAACCTCTTGATAAGGCTCTGGCAAACATTGTTTCCTACGACTGGATATTGTTTACCAGTATTAACGCCATCAAATATTTCTTTAACCATTTGCATTCCACAGGCAGGGACAGCAGAAGCCTGGCTGGTCCTAAAATTGCTGTAGTTGGAAAAACCACAGCTGAAGAACTCGGCAGATACGGCATCCGTGCAGATCTGCTTCCAGATACCTTCACAGGAGAAGGCCTGGCTCAGTCTCTGCTTGAATCCCAAGTTGGCAAAGGTTCCAAAATACTTCTCCCCAGAGCGCTACGTGCCA
The DNA here is from genome assembly GCF_000429945.1 of Desulfogranum japonicum DSM 18378. Taxonomy (GTDB): domain Bacteria; phylum Desulfobacterota; class Desulfobulbia; order Desulfobulbales; family Desulfobulbaceae; genus Desulfogranum; species Desulfogranum japonicum. The sequence goes on from NZ_AUCV01000020.1 coordinate 65,584, forward strand.
GCGAGGTGCTTCCGGAGACCCTGACCGATGCAGGCGCTGAAGTAGATGTGGTGCCGGTCTATCAAAACGTGCCTCCGCAGGGAAGAAAGGAAGAACTCCGGCAACAGCTTGTTCAGGGTGATATCGACCTGGTAACTTTTACCAGTTCATCCACGGTAACCAATTTCATTACCATGGTCGCCCCGGAGGACGAGGAAGAACTAAAACAACTCATGCAGGGAGTAACCATAGCCGCCATTGGCCCGATTACAGCAGAAACCATACGCGAAGCTGGCCTGCAAGTACATATTCAACCCGAACGTTATACCATTGCAGACATGGTGCGTGCCATTGTTCGCTATTACCAAACCGAGCAACCATAAGTCGGCCCCCCTACCCTTTGCATTTCGCTTAGACCTCCTTCCCCTGAAAACCAAAAAACGCTCTAAGAGTGATTCAGGGGAAGAGCAGTCTGACCGTGAAAACACCATTATTTGCGCATACTGTTCCCATGCCATAACATCCCCTGAATCGCGCACAGCTATCGCTGGAACCCATGAACATGCTTTTTTCAACCCAGCTGGAGTGATTTATGAAATAGCTTGTTTCAGAGCAGCGCCAGGAGTGTACACGGAAGGATTTGCAACCGGAGAATTTACCTGGTTCTCAGGGTATCTATGGCAAATTGCTCTGTGCAAAGTCTGCAGAGCACATCTGGGATGGTTTTATACCGGGAAGGAAGATTATTTTTATGGTTTGATCCGAAACCGTTTAATCGAAAAGCAATAACCCAAACGCCATGTTTGTACACTATTACAACTCAAAGTTAACTGGCACGAAAGCAAGCCAAACGCTCTTTTATGGTGGCAATGCCGTTGAGAGGAAAGGCACGGATGACATCCTCATAAGCTGACAAGGCGTCAAACATTTCATTGAGTTTCTGTGCAAGATGATGTTCGTCAAGATCCGACCAGGGCAGATAGTCGATAAGCCCTTCCCTTTTAAAAGCCATGGCGCGCAACAATTGCTCCCGGCGGGGAGTTTCGCGAGGGATAATCAATGCAGGTGTTCGCTGACTCAGCACCTCACACATCGTATTATATCCTCCCATGGAAACAACAACATCTGCAGCTCCAATCAATTCTTCCATACGAGGATAAAAAGGCAACACTTTAACGTGCGCTTTCCGCCCCCTTTTAGCTAATTTCCTTCGCAGAGACAAAGGCATGAATGGCCCGGTCACCAGGATGCTTTTTCCTCTATCGAACAACCCCTGTTCAAACATCTTCATATATGCATCCATCATGGCATAGCCATCTCCGCCACCTCCTGTGGTGACGACGAGCATCTGCTCATCATCTTTGACGCAGAATTTTTTCCTTGCCTTGGCAATGGCTTTCACACTGGCGACCTGACGTGGCAGATATCCGGTAAAATGTACTTTATTACGAACATTTTCAGGAATGGCGTACTCGCTGACAGCATCATATATATTCTGGCACCCGTATACCCATATTTCGCTATACAAGGTGTCCAACAATCGGTAAACGTCCTTATTCTGCCAGTCAGTGCGCACTGTATCACGATCATCCATAATATCCCTTAACCCCAGAATCGTTCTGGTCTGAGGACTGTGCTGCTGTATCCATTCCAAAGTTGGAAGAACTTCTTTCTTCAGTCCCAAGGGTTCTTTATCAACCAAAAAAAGATTGGGCTGAAAGGTCTGTACTGTGGTCAGGATAATAGACTGCCGAATGTTCAATGCATGTTCCGGATCAATACGTATGGACAGAGAATGATATTCATCATTTGTTTTTTTTATCATCCCAGGGATACGAACAAAATCTACGTTTTCAGGAAAGGAAAACCGTCCGGCAATGGGAGACCCCGTGAGAATAAGCACATTGACGTTCTTAGAGCGAAGATGCCCGGCAATGGCCATAGTCCGACGAATATGACCAAGGCCATAGGTATCATGGGAATAGATGAGTATATTATAAAGACCAGCCATTCCGGCTACCAATGTAAGGGATTAATGATTATTACAAAATATGGGATGAAGTCGTGTGCAAGAAAAAACTTTATGAGAACAATTCAAGCCTAACGTGTACAGGAGAAAGGTTCAAGCAAAATCAAGGCACACGGGGAATCTTGGGCCTGGCAGATGTATACGATGAAAAAGTTATGCTCTACATTTTTCCATATTTCAGCTCCTGTCACACACTTATCGGCTGCTCACTGTTACAAAGAGGAGGCTCCATGTCGCTGCATAGTATCCCTCGAATCCTGTTTCTTTACGCATCTCTCTTATTCACGCTCACCGGATGCGCTTCCACCATTCCCTATGGCCAGTGGAAGGTCAGCAGATCTGCAGTGAAAGACTTTAACAACGGTAAAATCGCAAAAGATCACAGCTACTATTACCTGGGATCAAAAGTTGAACCGGACAGTGTAATTGCCATTCATAAAAACTATACTTTACGTTCGAGGATTTGGATTCCCATAGATTTGACACCAGCCCAATTGAAATCCTGGAATTTCTCTTTTTCACTGGATCACAGCATGGGATGTCCCTACAACGGCGGCTTTATCATTGCCGAAGATGGGGCATATGTCGGATTTTGGCATGGTAAAGATACCTTAAACACTGTTCGCGTCCCTGAACCTGGAATCATAGAGGTATACCAACCTTATTCGTTGCCTGGTTCTATGTGTGAAAGAGATAAATTTCTTCGAGACCTCTAACAGACAGGCCCCTATGTACCACATTGCACCCCTGTTTTTTAGATTGCTTTTCCCCTGCCCCCGAGGTACATTTTATATATACGATAATTAAACATGCGATATGAACACCGACAGATATTTATATATCGCCTGTATACTGGCTGTAACACTAGTTCTAGGCCAAAGTAAGGCGAGTTTCGCGGTTGACGGCAACAATGTTTCCCAAACTGGATGGGATAATACCGTCAACAGCCTGCTGGCTACAGGTATGTACGGTATAGGTGACAGCCAAAAGACAGGGCTGGCCATACAATTTCAGAACGCCCAGGATCTCTACAAGGGTCTTTCTCCAGACCAGGCGACGCTTAACGGACACGCTATCACTTTTTCCTACGATGGCTCATCAGGATTACTCGAATTTTCTGCCGGGTATATCTATGCAAATGAACAGCAGGGAGAGGGAACGGTTTTCCTCGGCATAGATCCTGTTGAATATCAAAGGTTCAATCCGACCCGCTCTTGGTATATGGCATTTGATCTTTCCGGATCATATGCGTATGATGAAAATATCAATTTCGGTTTTGGCAGTAAAACCATGTTGATGAAAAATCCTTTTGAAACCGAAGAGGGAAAACTTTTTTCCATCCTCTTTAATATGCCCATATCATATAAAAGCTACATCACCATAACACCACAGGTACAATGGTCTCGGACATTGCCTGCCGATGAGGAACATATCTCCTCAAGTCCTGAATCAGATAAAGATGATATTGGAGAAAATATTTTCTATGGTGGTGTCTCCGTATCATTTTCCTACTAACCAGCTTGGCTGGAGCCCAACGAACCATGAAAGCACGACGCTTTCTGGTCTCTCCTGAAGACTCAACTTGCATCTACACAGTACCTTCATGTTTTTCATTCCGACGATATACTCAAACCTGGCGCTGCCCAGAAAATTCCTGTAAACTCAGTCACGCTTTTTTTACCTGACCACACACCTCTTCACCACTTACACCTTTCTTCAACAACAAAATAAGGTATAGTAGCAGGCAACTGATTGCCCTATCGGCAAACACTCCCTTTCCCTACCTCCTGGAGCAAGCCACTTTATGAAGTATGGAAACGGCTTTACCGGTAGCTATCTCAGTTTTTTTGTCAGTGCAGTTTACATAAACTAGTTTTCGTTTTTCAAGAAGTCGTTACCTTTACAATCAGCTTGAAAACCGTGGAGTTGACCCATGTTTACCACACGTATTCATCATTTTTTTCATTTGCATATCCGCCTGCTCCTATTGTGCATGGCATTTCTGACAATTCAGCCTGTTGCTTTCGCAGCGTCTCAACCGGCAGCCTCCCAGCAAAAAAAGGTTGTTTTTCTTCCTTTTACCATTCAGGTCAACGGACCATATGATTATCTGGAAAACGGTTTAAGCTCCATGCTTAAAAGCCGTCTTGCATCGCGTGCAGACATTGTACCTGTGAGCAGTGGTGAAAGCGCCAAACGTCTATGGAGTAACCTGCAAAACAATAAGCTTGAGGCTTTTGCCAGAGAACTCAACCATACAAAAGCGGACTTCCTCATCCTTGGCTCACTCCATTCCGCTGAAAACGGATTACGCATATCCACTTATGTATTTAGCCGCGATATGGCCAGTGGACCGCATTCGTTCGAGCAACCCATCAACTCAATTGATGAAAGCATGACGGCGATGGACAGCCTTTCCTGGGAGATAAGCGAGACCATTTTTGGCCGCAACCGACCTGAAAAGTCTGGAAATCTCGTGGATACCAGTTCAGGTGTCTCAGCTTTTCATACCAGCCATCCAGATCGCACCTACCGCGAAGGGTTACTCTCCACTGCCAGCATAGATTTTATATCAGGAGGGCAGTTCAAGCTCTTGTCTACCCACAGGTCACCTACAATCAATTATGATATAATGGATATAAACAGCCAGGACCTTGATGGCGACGGTACCACCGAAATACTCCTCTTAAGCAATACCACACTGTTTATTTATCAGTTTATCGAGGAAAGTTTTGTTAAAGTCGATGAGATTCCCCTCTCCAATCATTTACGCTTACATGCAGTAACAACCGCTGATATAGATAATAATGGCATCCAGGAACTTTATATCAGCGGCAATAATGGAAAAGATGCAATCTCAAGCATCATGGAATGGAAAGACGGAAATGTACGGCAATTGGCCATCAATATTCCCTATTACCTCAATGTTGTCCAGGAACATGGGGCTCCTGTGATCTATGGCCAACGTAGTGGCATAAAAGTACCTTATGGCGGCCCTGTTTTTAAACTGGAAATCGACGCCAATTACGCGTTAACTCCGTCAGAACGCCTCTCCCTGCCAAAAGATGTCTCGGTATATGATTTTAAAAGAGCAGATGTGGATGGTGACAGTAATCTGGAAACCATTGTCATCAGCCCAGCCAATCTTCTCCAGGTCTTGGATGCGAGTGGACAGTCAATGTGGAGCAGTCAGGATCAATACGGTGCTGGCCGGAACTTTTTTGGCACGTTACATTCAAATGAAGATCAAGATATCCCACAAAAATATATCAAAACCCGTATCATTGCCCATGACATTGATCAGGATGGTTCTGAAGAAGTAATCGTAGTCCGTAACAGGGCCAAGCACGTTCCATTTATGCCAAGACTTCGTTACTTTGACGGTAGCACCATTACTGCTATGAAATGGGACAAAAACAGGCTCAAACCTTTGTGGGAAACACAGAAACTTGGTGGTTATATCATCAATACCCAAATCCTCTCTCAGCAGGATGATCGTTATCAACTCGTTTTTGGTGAATCCAAAACCAGTTACCCGTTTGTTTTCTGGGAGTCATCATCAATGACGCTCAACAACTACACCTTTGAAAATATCACGGAGAAGGCAAACAATAAAAAGCAATGATACCGGAACGATACAAAAAAGTTTATTTTTCCGGAGAAATATTTTTTTCCATACATAGTCCTGCTGTTTTTTTGTAATTGTTTCAACCTGTAGGCAGGTAAAGTAAAAAAATTTATACCGTCAGTAAAAAAAACTTGACGTGTGTCTCGCCTCGTTTTACTCTACAAGCGTAAGATGAAGTTGTAACTACGATCTATATTGTTGCTTGAACGAGGAACTTTTTAAACCCTGCAAAGGAGATGAAGATGAAAAAAATAATTGCCACAAGTGCTGCACTGCTCATGGCTGGTAGTTGCTTTGTTGCCAACAACGCTTTCGCTGAAGACGAAACCGGTGTAACTATCAGCGGTGATTCCCGTGTACGTCTCAGGTATCTGGACAATGTGTATTTCGGGAATTTCAACAACGGCTATAATTACGACAAATGGGACTCCCGTGTTCGTCTGAAATTCAAAGGCCAGGCTGCTGGTGGTGCCTACGTAACCGCTCGTATCCGTCTGGTTGACACAGACTTCAATGGCGGACCTGATGCAAGTAACGATTACAACGTATGGTCTGATTACGGTTACTTGGGTATTCCTTTTAGTGACAACTTTAAAATCGAAGCTGGTAAATACCGTGTTAACTACGGTAACCTCTTCCTTCTCGAAGATATCGGAATGTCAGGTATCCGTGGTTTCTACACCACCGATACCCTGGAAATCATTCCTTTCTGGGAGATCATGAAAGAAGGTCATGATGGTAACGCTTATGACTACATGGAAGACAACGACACAGAACGTTTCGGTACTGCTCTGACCGTTAAAATGGATAACTGGAGCGCAGGTTTCATCGCTGGTTACCAAAGTGACGACACCACAAGTGAAGAACTGTACATTCTCGCAGATGGAAGCATCTGGGGTCTCTACACAGACAACGAGAACGAAGGTTTCTTCGGTTCCGTATATGCCAATGCTGATTTAGGTATGTTTGCTCTCGATACTGAAATCGCATATGTCGAAGAAGGTCTGACAGACTGGAACAAAACTGAAGATGACAGCTGGGGTGGATACGTAAAAGGTACCTACAAAATGGATGCCCTTTCCATCGCTCTGGACATTGCCATGACCCAGGACGGCTTCATGCCTGACGCCATTTATGGTTACCAGATGATGGGTGTCGACGAGCCTACCACCGTTGTTAATGTTGGTGAAGGCGGAGACTGGCTCATCATGGGTGTTCGCACCAACTATGCTGTCTCTGAGGCCCTTGCCCTGACCGGTAACCTGGCTTACGCCACCGTTGATGCTGAAGCAGACAATGCAGACGTTGATTTCTTTGAAATTTCCGGTGTAATGGCATACAACATCTCTAAAGGCGCTACCTTCTCATGGTACGCTGGTTACCTGATGCCTGATTTCGACGATTCCACACTGGAAGACGACGGTGCATTTGCTACCTATGGTAAATTCGAAGTAAGCTTCTAATTTTCCCTATAGTAGCCAGACATCAAGTCTAAATTAGTGAAAAGGCGGATTCTGCTTAGCAGGATCCGCCTTTTTTTATCCTTATCCAAAAAACATCTCACAAAACATCCACAGCGAACTTCAATAGAGGCGAAACAAGAATAAAGGCAACGTCTTCTTACCAGGTTATGATGGTGTGAATAGTCAATATTGTAAAAGGGGACCCGCAACCTTCGGAGTGGAGCTTTTATTCAGACAGGTCACAGGGGCAACCGAATGATAGCCTCGGTTCCACCTCCATTTGCGTCCTGTAGGTAAAAATTACCCTGGTGGTCCTCAATAATGCGCTTCACCAGAGCCAGTCCCATACCTGTGCCAAAGGTTTTAGTGGTATAAAATGGATCTGTCGCATGTTCAAGGTTTGCTGAGGTAAGACCAATACCGGTATCACGCAAACTGACCTGGATGTACTCTTCCATTTTTTCAACCCGAACAACCAACTCTCCCCCTGAAGGCATAGCCTCCACACTGTTTCGGATAAGGTGCACCATCACCTGTTGAAATAATCGCGGATCGACAAAGACCCTCGGCTCTTCTCCCTCCTCGGTCACCAATTTATAATGAATGCCGCAATCGGTAAATGTCTGGTAATGCAGAAGCAATGATTTCTCCAGCAGATCATTTAAGGCAACATCTTGTTTTTCCGGCCTGATCTGCTCGACAAAGTTAAACAGATCTTCCAAGGTGCGCTCTATTTTTTCTGCTTCAGAAGTCATCATGTTGAGAAACTGCAGCCAACTAGGATCATCTGTTTTTCTAGATAAAAGACGTGCTGTTCCCCCAATGGAGGTTATGGGATTGCGGATATTGTGTGCCAATTGAGCTGCCATATGGCCGACAGCAGAATAACGCTCTGCCTCAACTAAAAGATCTTTATTTTTTTCTAACTCTTCTGCCATGGCTTGGAGCTCTTTAATTTTCCGCTCCATATCCATATAGAGATGGCAATGTTCGATGGCCAGACTGGCCTGGCTGGCAAAACTCTCCAGAGCTTTGATTCGCTCTTCGGTAATAGGCCTGTGGGAAACGAAATGATCTGCTATCAATACTCCAAGCGAACGGCTGGAAGAATAGAGTGGAACAATGACAAAACTTTCTTCCTGTAATTGCCCCATCAGTTCAATTGATACAGGATATTCGGCCTGACCGTTGACAACATTGATGGTTTTTCGGAGGTTGACCGAGCGAATAAAAATATTTTCCTCATCCGCAGCAGGAATCCGCAATGACTTTACAATACGATTCACTTCAGAATCACTGACAAGGACATCACTCTGGCTCAACAAATCATGTAGTCCCAAATCAAGTTCACGGATATTGTTCCAGATGCGACCGCCATCTTCCCTGCTTCCCGGTCCAATGGCCATTCGCCCTTTCAGTACTTGCCCCTCCTCATCAAACAACAGCAGAAAGGCTCTGTTAAACTGCAACCCTTCATCGGCGGTGATTCCTACCAATACTGCCTGGAGGATTTCATCGAGTTCCACCAGGCTGAGATAGGCTGTATTCATTTTAATGGCCAGCTCATGGGCCAGCTGTATACGAAAACGCGCCTGCTCAATCTGACGTTGATAACGCCTGTTGTTGATCTTCAGCCTTCTTTTCTCAAGTACCTTGCGCAGGGTGGTAAGAAGATCTGCAAAGTGGACGGGTTTTGCCAAATAGTCATCGGCTCCGTGGCGCAGGCAGGAAAGAGCTGTCTGTAAATCATTGACCGCAGTCAACATGATGATGGACAGATCGGGATCGGTTTCCTTAAGAACAGGTATAAGCTCTTTACCATCTGCATCGGGTAAACCGATATCCAGCAAAACCAGAGCTACATGTTGCTGGGTAAGCAGATGATGCAGTTCTGCCGCAGAGCCGGCAGTGATGGTTGGCATGCCCTCTTTATCCAGAAACTCCTTAATCAAGTCAACGATATCAGGGAAGTCGTCAACAAGAAGGATCACTTCTCCCTGGCTCAGCAGTTCATCCGTCTGCTCGAGAGATTCATCTATATGGTTTTGTGAATCGTGCATTAACCTGGAAGGATAGAATGAAAGAATGATAAAAAGCCATTTCTTTTCTTCTACTCTCGAATATAGTATGTGTCAAGTTCCGGGAAAATCAGAAATACATTTCACGACTTTATTTCACAACAAGGAGATGGATTCCCTGTGAATACTGCAAACACTAATCAAAGAGATGCGGCCCTTGACCCCGCCCCCCCACAGGCCGAAGTGAGTGACGAAGAATTGCTCCATGTTATGGCTGATTTTCTTGCCATGGGACATGTTGAAAATATTGTAGCCATGTTCAGGCAGGAAGATCGTTACTTCGAATGGGTGGGCAAACTTCTCCAGGATGAACGATTTGCCGTCCGCCTTGGGGTAGCGGTTCTGTTCGAATATCTCCTTGCAGATTCTTCAAGTAGAATTTCCCTCGCCTTACCATCCCTTGCCAGATCCCTGCAACATAAGCAGCCTTGGGTCCGGGGAGAGGCTGCCAATATTCTCGGAATAATCAACACCCCGGACGCCCTGCAATTGATAAATACGATAAAACACGACTCAGACCAGCAGGTCAGGGAAATTGCTGCAGATATTTTAGGAAACACACCCGATGAATGAGTACTTCGGTCCCCAAGGGATCCTCGCAAAAAACCTGAAGCACCATGAACCACGCCCAGGTCAACAAGAAATGGCAGATGCGGTTGCATCTCTCCTGACCCACATTCCGAACCAATATGACAGCACTGACCAGGCAGAATGCCTGGTGATTGAAGCTGAGACCGGTTTGGGCAAGACGCTTGCGTATCTGGTGCCGGCAGCGTGCAGCGGGAAAAAAATTATTATTTCCACCAATACCAGAAACCTGCAGGACCAGATACTTGAAAGAGAGATACCCTTTATACAAAAACATATCCAGCCCGGATTGCGGGCCATGTCCGTCAAGGGAAGGCAAAACTATCTCTGCCTGCATCGATGGCACCAGGAATTAAGTAGCCATCAGGGAAGAATCATTGAAGATGACGATATCCGACAGATTGAAGAATGGGTAGAAGAAACCGAGTATGGAGAACGAACGGAAATAGCGTGGCTCCCCTCTTCCGCTCCACTCTGGCAGCGAATCTGCTGCCAATCCCACACCTGCCTGGGTGCAGACTGTCCTGATACCGCCAGTTGCTTTTTGACCAGGTTACGAAAAGACGCAGCCAATTGTTCCATTCTCATTGTAAACCATCATCTTCTCTGCTCTGATCTGGCGGTCAGAAAGAGCGGTTACGGAGAGGTTCTTCCCAGATACGAAGGCGTTATCTTCGATGAAGCGCATCACCTTGAGCAGGTGGCAACAACTTTTTTCGGGCATACTTTTTCGCGTTACCAGGTGGCAGATCTTGTTCATGACATAGAACGTAGTGCAGATACAGAGTTGGGAACAGACAAACGAAAAAAAGTTTTCAGCCACACCACCAGATGCATCAGAGCAATGGATGCCTTCTCCCTTCTTTTCCCAAACGAGAGAGGCCGCTTCCCCCTTGACCCCGACTTTCTCACCCGAAAGGCTGTAAGAGAGGCCACACAAAGTATACAAACCAATTTGGACAAGCTTACACAATGCCTGGAGGCCCTTCCCAAAGGCGATGCCCCGTGGGAGCATTACGGACAACGCAGCATTGAACTGAACGCAAGATTGGAACAAATCACTGCGATTCCAACACCAGAAGAGGAGAATACACCCTCCTACTACACATACTGGTATGACCGAACAGAGAAAAATCTTTCTCTGCATGCCACTCCTGTAGATATCTCCCACGAACTGCAGAGCACACTGTTTGCATCGGTACAAAGCTGTGTTTTCACCTCTGCCACCCTGACCACTGGGGGAAACTTTTCCTATTTTCTTGGCCGCCTGGGATTGCCTGCAGATACAACAACCCTTTCTTTTCCCTCCCCATTTGATTATGCCAATCGGACGAGGCTGTATGTGCCCAACAAACCTTTTCCAGAACCTACAGCTCAGGGGTATTCAGATGCAGTACATCAACAGTTGGAAAAGCTGGTTACCCTGGCCGACGGGCGGGCCCTGTTGCTGTTTACCTCTTTTAAAGCTATGGAAACGGCCTATCAGTTTCTGAAAAACCGTCTGCCGTATCCCCTCCATATGCAGGGAGAAGCACCAAGAAAAGTTCTATTGCAACGATTTACCACAGATATCCACTCTGTATTATTCGCTGTTTCGAGCTTTTGGGAAGGGGTGGATATACCGGGAGAATCATTAAGTCTTCTCGTCATGGACAAATTACCATTTGAAGTCCCCAGCGACCCTGTTATTATGGCACGTGTTAACCGCATCAAAGCCAATGGAGGCAATCCTTTTTTTGATTTTCAGGTGCCACGAGCGATTTTGAGTCTCAGACAGGGAGCGGGAAGACTCATGAGAACGGCACAAGACAGGGGCGTCATAGCCATTCTTGATATCAGACTCTTTACAAAAGGGTATGGTCGCCGCTTTCTCAAAAGCCTCCCTCCAAGTCCACTTGTGCGGGAATACCGCTTGGTGGCTGATTTTTTCCAGAAAGAATATGAACAAGAATACTAGTGAACAAAACCAGAACGTCCTTTCCCTCCTCCTGAAGGAGATACATACCCCTATTGATATCGCCATGCGTGAGGACATCTCAGCCTCATTGGAAGGTTGTGATCCTGATCTCATTGAAATTATCAATTACGCATTATTTGGGGGGGGCAAAAAAGTTCGTCCTGTCCTCGTTGCAGCCTGCTCCCGCCTGTGCGGAAGAGATGACATTTCCCTTTACCGCCTTGCTTCAGCCTTTGAATATCTGCACGTGGCAAGCCTGGTACATGACGATATTATTGACAATGCGTCCAAAAGGAGAGGACGATTATCCCTTGCCGCCAAATATGGTCAGGAAAAAGCAATACTGGCCGGCGACTGGCTCCTCTCACGTAGTATGTTTATCATTGCTGAACTTACAGGACCTCCTGGATTGTCGATATTCTGTAAGGCAACTGAAGGCATGGTAAATGGTGAGTTTCTGCAAAACAGATACGTACGAGACATCTCTCTGCACGAAGAAAATTATTTCAAGATTATTGAATGCAAAACAGGTAATCTCATTGCATCAGCCTGCCAGGTAGGTGCTCTTTATGCAGGGGCAGATAAACAGCAGCTTGCTAACATTGGACTCTATGGGCAATGTCTTGGTTCAGCATTCCAGATAATCGATGACATCCTGGACTATCAGGGTGAAGAGAAAAACACAGGTAAAACTGTCGGCAATGACCTGGTTGAAGGCAAAATCACCTTGCCTCTTCTGCGTGCTTTACAAAAAAGCTCAGAAAACGAACGGTTGGAAGTGGAGCGACTTATCAGACATGAGCGGGAGTTGCCCCAAACATATCAAAAGATATTTACTTTTATCAACACGTACCAGGGGTTTGAATCTGCAGGTACAACTGCAAACGAACTCATCGAGCGGGCCAAGAATTCTCTTTCCCTTTTCGATCCTGCACAACACGCAGAACAACTCTCGATTCTGCTCGGCTTAGCTGATTATATCCTGGCGCGTAATAAATAATCCCCATGCGAACTTCTTTCCGATATTCCATACTGGTGCTCTTGACGTGTCTTCAGGGAGCTATGTTTTCAGCCTGTGGGCAGTCTGCAGACGAATATCCAGATTCTCCCACGGAATCGCCCATGGAACATTCCATAATTTTTGAGGAACCCAATTCTCCAAGTCACAGTGTGCTTCAGGAGTTGCTGCAACAGCAGACAACTGTTTTGCCTGAAAAAGGTGATACTGTTCCTGTCATTGCCCTGATCATTGATGATATGGGCCACCATCAGTCCCTGGGAAAAAAACTGATTGATCTGAAACTCAATCTCACCTTTTCTTTTCTGCCCAACGCTCCGCACACTTTAGAACTGGCAGAAATGGCACATGCAAACGGCAGGGATATTCTCATACATCTCCCCATGGAACCCAAAGGACAAAAATGGAACCCTGGTCAGGATGCCCTCATGCTAAAGGAATCCCCAGCTCAAATCCAACAGAAAACCAGCACACTTATAAGCCGAGTTCCATATGCCATAGGCGTCAACAATCACATGGGCTCCCTTTTTACAGAACAGCAATCTGCAATGAAAGATGTTCTGACTGTTCTTGCCCGGCATCACCTGTTTTTCGTTGATTCTTTTACTTCCGCCCAATCAGTCGGGTTTGCCCAGGCCAGTGCCATGCATATACCAACGGCAAGAAGGCATGTATTTCTGGACAACGTGCACCAAACAGATAAAATTTGCCATCAAATCAAACAACTCACGCACATCGCCAGTCAAAAAGGATCAGCGATCGGAATCGGTCACCCGAATACAGCTACGCTCAATGCTCTTGATCAGTGTGCGCCGTCTCTTCTTAAATCCGTTCATCTGGTTGGAGTTCATGAGCTCGTCCAATAGGAAAGAAACTATCAAGACACCGACCCTGGCTATGCTTCTCAAGGGGTTTCCACGCATCTCGGAAACCTTTATTTCCAACGAAATTCTGCGCCTTGAGCAACATGGTATCCCCATCCGCATTTTTTCCATGCGACACCCAAGGGAACCCTTCTGCCATGAATCAGTGACCCGTATAAAGGCTCAGGTCGATTATTTACCGACAGATCTTTTTCATGAATTCAATCGATTGTTTGCAGCTGCGTCGCTTTGTGCAGTGAGGAAACCGCACACGTTTCTCCAGGGTCTTCGGAAGGCCGGTGAACGTTTTCAGAGAAGTCAGAATCTGGGAACCATCAAACACCTCCTCCAAGCCTGTTATGTAACGGAACGTCTGCTACAGCCATCTCCGGAAATTGTCCACCTCCATGCCCACTTTGCTCATTCCCCCACTTCTGTAGCCTTTTTCACCAGCATACTCAGTGGCCTGCCCTTCAGTTTTACTGCCCATGCCAAGGATATCTACACCTCCAAGCCGGAGCAACTTCGTGAAAAAATTGAAAAGGCATCTATGGTATTTACCTGTACAAACCATAACAGGGACTATCTGAGTAAATTGTGTTGTTCCACACCACTATACTGCCTCTATCATGGCATTGACCTGTCACTCTTTGAGCAACGCGAGAACAAGCCTGTGCATTCTCCCTTCCACATCCTCACAGTGGCACGAATGACAGAAAAAAAGGGTATACCCTTTATCTTAAGGGCATTATCAAGACTGCACAAACAGGGAATGGATTTCACCTATACACTCATCGGTGACGGAGATGACCGTGGCCTGATTCTGGAATTGATTGGTGAGCTTGGCCTGAGTGACCGGGTCAGACTCCTGGGCACCCTGCCCCACGAAGAGGTTATCAAAGAACTGGCATCAGCCGATGTCTTTGTTCTGGGGTGCCATATCGCCCCAAACGGGGACAGAGACGGTATTCCCAATGTGCTGGTGGAAAGTCTGGCCGTTGGCTGTCCCGCTGTTGGTACCAGGGTTTCAGCCCTACCTGAAATCCTGATCAACAAACAAACAGGGATGGTGGTAGAACCTGAGGATGATGCGGCCTTAGCCAATGCTCTGACAAAAGTGTTGCATGAAGATTCCCTTCGTGATGTACTCATTTCAGAAGGAAGGAGGCATGTGGAACAACATTTTGACAACAGCAAGCTCATTGCCCAACTCTCAGGACTTTACCGAAATCATATTCCAGCTCTGGCCTCAGGGACCTGATAATCTGGTAGGTATATGATTTGTCCCAACAGAAATTCAGGCATGCATATAGGCTTTTATGCTCCTTTCAAACCACTGGGACACCCTCATCCTTCGGGAGATCAGATCATTGCAAAGGGGCTTGTACAAAGCTTTGAGTCTCACGGGAACAGTGTCACTATAACCAGTAATCTTCGCTGTCGCTGGATTTATAGAAGTCCCCGCCTGTTGCTCCGGGCATTCAAAGAGTTCCGTCGCCTTTCCTCCAGTCTCGCGGACCAGAAGCTGGATTGCTGGTTTACATACCATTCCTATTATAAATCCCCGGATATCCTGGGTCCTATTCTCAGCAGAAAAGTAGAATGCCCTTACATCATTCAACAGGGAAGTTATGCCACTAAATTTTCCCGCCAATGGAAAACTTTACCTGGATTTCTGCTCAACAGATATGCACTGAAAAAAGCTGATACGCTGATTACAGACAGGCAACGGGATTATCTCAATCTCAAGCGACTGGTGTCTCAGGACAAAATCCACATGGTCAAGCCGGGGATTTCCACTAGTGAGTTTCAATTTCACCAGGAGTCCAGAAACCAGCTTCGCAGCCAGTGGCAGATCCCTTCAGGAACCCCTATCATCTGCACGGCAGCCATGTTCAGGGCAGATGTCAAGAGCCTGGGAATAGAGTGGATCATTGATTGCTGCCAGCAGTTAGTAAAACAACAGGTTGATTTTCACCTGCTGATCATAGGTGATGGGGTTGAACGAAACCGTTTGCACACATACGCGCAACAATTGCCTGCCGGACGATATCGTTTTGTGGGCAGAGTGCCACATCAGGAAATGTTTCGCTATTTTTCAGCTGCCGATCTTTTTGCCTTTCCAGGCTTTAACGAATCTCTTGGTATGGTATTCCTCGAGGCTCAATGCTGCGGTCTACCTGTCGTTGCCTGTGAGAATGGAGGCATACCTGAAATCATGCAGCATCAACGCACCGGTTTTCTCATTCCCCTCCAAGACAAGAACAGTTTCAGCGAACACATTCGACTTCTGCTCGAAAACGCTGGTTTGCGTAAACAGATGGGCTTCAAGGCTACATCATATGTGCAGAACAGACATGACAGAAATCGCAACAATCTCCAGGTAATACAAATTATTCAACGAACAGTTGCAGAGTATCGAAAGAAACATGCATAACATGACACACATTGGACTTATCCGCCACGGTCTGACTGCATGGAACAGTAAGAAGCGAATCCAGGGGCAAGCAGATATACAACTTTCTTCCAAAGGCAGGGAAATGGTTGCCTGTTGGGGAGAAACTCTACGCCCCTATCAATGGGACATAATTATCACCAGTCCCCTTGAACGAGCCAGAGAAACAGGACGTATTCTTCAGCAAACCCTTGAGATTCCGTTTTTCACCATCCAGGGGCTCCAGGAACAAAACTGGGGAATGTGGACAGGGCAAACTCTCAGGCAACTCAAACACACGCAATTGATAGAGCTTAACCAGGCAGTAAGCCGGGGCTGGCAATTCCAGCCACCTGAAGGAGAATCCAGGCAGGAGGTACTGAAAAGAGCGCGGAAAGCCCTCCTGCAGGCAGCGGCACTACACCAGGGAAAACATATGCTGGTGGTCAGTCATCAGGGGGTTCTCAAATGCATCCTCTACCATCTGTTAGGCAGACAATTCCTTCCTACAGAGCCTGCTATTATCCGTCCCTATTCTCTGCATATTCTGAAGGCAAGCCCACAAACACTTTTCCTGGACAGATTAAACGCCCTCGGTCTGGAGCAATAAACCAATGCGACTTTTTGTATATTGCCAGCACGTTCTTGGAATCGGTCACCTGATTCGCACCCTGGAACTGATAAAAGCCTGCTCTGATATGGAGGTCTTTCTTGCCCTCGGCGGAAGGCAAACAACCGTGGAATTTCCGAAAGACATTCATCTCCTGCAACTTCCTTCGCTGATGATGGATGCTACATTTTCAGGCCTGCAGACATCATCTGAAACAGATAACCTCATGCAGACCAAAGAGCAGCGAAAAGAAATGCTGCTCAAGTCCTTTAAAGAAATCGAGCCTGATATTCTACTCATTGAGCTCTATCCCTTTGGCCGTAATGCATTCACGTTTGAGCTGGAACCTTTGCTCAGGTATGCCCGCGCCCATGCTCCTGACTGTCTGGTGGCCTGCAGTGTACGGGATATTCTGGTGGAACGGGATAACGCCACCAAATTTGAACAACGGGCTGTAGACCGACTCAATGCGTTCTTTGACCTGGTTCTCGTGCATGCAGACGCATCTATCATTACACTGGACGCAACCTTTTCCAGAATTGACGATATCCTCATACCAATCCATTATACTGGTTATGTCTGCCGTACCCAGAGTATTTCTGCCGTACACAAGACAGAGAAACTACAGCCCGGTATCCAGCATATTGTGGTCAGTGCAGGTAGTGGTTCCGTAGGTATGGACCTCCTTATGGCTGCAGTAAAAGCACAGAAGATACTGCAAAAAAAAATCCCCGCCAGAATGCTGGTTTTTACCGGCCCATACGCCAACCAGAAAGACGTGGCACACCTTCGGAATATTGCTGGAGACAGTGTGGAGATTCAATCATTTTGTCAGGATCTCCCGGCTCTTCTTCGTCAGGCATCCCTCTCTGTATCCATGGGCGGATATAATACGACCATGGAATTACTGCAGGCTGGTTGCCCAGCGCTCATTTTCCCTTTCAGCCAAAATCACGAGCAGCACATGCGTGCCAGCCTGCTTTCAAAAAAAGCACATTTTTTCCTGCTTGAACCAAGAGATCTTGATCCAGGTATGCTTGCTGGTTGTATGGAACAGGCACTGGCCTGTCAACCCACGATTGCAGAAATCAACATCAACGGCGCTGTAAACTCAGCTAAGACGCTGCGCCAGGCCGCTGCTGACAAAAGGAAAATCCTATGAAATACGTTCCATCAACACTCTGGAATGAAACGATTCCTGCAAACATTAGACACGAACTGGAAACTCTTTTCTCCACCACGCCCGCAACTTCCATCTTCTTTCGTGTTGATGATGTCGGCGATGATGCAGAACAGTTTTCTCAGCTCATGGAACTCTTCATGGGCTACCAGACTCCACTTTGCCTTGCCGTAGTACCTGCCTGGATCAATGAAAAACGCTGGCACTCCTACAGCCATTTTGAGCCCAATAATCCTCTCTGGAGCTGGCACCAACATGGATATACCCATCACAACCATGAAACTACAGGGAAAAAATCTGAATTCGGATCAAGCAGAACTGCCCAGGAAGTAGCTGTAGACATTCAACAAGGAAGAGATATCTTAAAAAATATCATGGGAGAAGCTTTCTGTCCCATGTTCACCCCTCCATGGAACAGGTGCAGTGAAGATACCCTGACAGCCCTTGAGCAATACGGGTTCCAAATCCTTTCCAGATCTGACGATCCACGCAACCAGCATAAGGCATCACTTACAGAGGTGAATATCAACGTGGATCTGCATACCAGAACGGATCTTGATGCCCCTTCAGGCTGGAAAAATCTTCTGAATGAAATAGTTACAGCAGGGCAAACTGGGACTCTTGGCTTCATGCTCCATCATCAGCGCATGAACAGCTATGCCTTTCAATTTATGGAAATTCTACTGCAGATAATCCAGCAGGCTCAAATACCGGTATCAGGATACAAACAATTTGCCGGTATGTAAAAAATATCAGCATAAGCCCGTACCTGCAAACGTTCACCGCTACCGTAAAGTGCACAACCGCTTTTCATGCATGATACTGATCAGCGCGGTGGTTTAGATGAAAAATCAACGTACAGATATTGGAGAGCACCAGTTCATAGATTTCAACAACGGAAAAGGCAATCACGGTATTTATACTGAACGCCCCCCCATGCAACGAAGGGCAAGCTCGTAGAAAAAACATCAAACGATTTTTTAAAACAATACCGGGCATCTGCTCAGTGTGGACCCAGTAACACAATTAAGCCCTCATATTCCCAGGCATATCCTGTCTACAAAACACAAGGGCAAAGCAACAGGTCAGCTATAACTCAAACGTTGAAATCTGGAATCTGAAACGCAATAGTTTCAACTTTTCCCTGCATTTCAGTTACAGTCACAGATCCAAATTTCTGCAACCAGTCAATGACCTGACCAACCAAATGTTCCGGGGCCGAGGCTCCTGCTGTTATCCCTACATGTTCCACGTTAATCAGCCAGTCAGGATTAATTTCATCAGCTTGATCAATCAGGTAGGCGGGAATCCCCTCTTGCTGAGCGACCTCCCGAAGCCGATTTGAATTCGAACTGTTTTTCGAGCCAACCACAAATACCATGTCAACCTGTTTTGCCAGTTTTCGAACGGCCTCCTGACGGTTCGTAGTTGCATAACAGATATCTGTGCGCTCCGGTGCCGTCATCTCTGGAAACTTTTGATACAGTGCCTCAAGGATATCCTTGGTATCATCAAGGCTTAATGTAGTCTGCGTCACATATCCGACTTTCGTTCTATCATTCACCTGCAGAGAGGAGACTTCATCAGGTCGTGACAACACATGCACTGCTCCCACCGCATGACCACAGGTTCCCTCAACTTCAGGATGCCCCTTATGTCCTATTACAATGACGTCATACCCTAATCTATTCAGACGTGTTACCCGTCTATGAACCATGGAAACCAAGGGGCAGGTGGCATCAATGGTTCGCAGATCCAGGCTTCTTGCCTTTTCCTGAATGGCCATGGAAACCCCATGTGCACTGAAAATGGCAATGGAGCTTGTGGGAATATCCTCAAGTTTTTCAACAAATACAGCTCCCTTGGTTGTCAGCTCTGCTATAACATGGGTGTTATGAACTATTTCGTGCAGAACGTAGACAGGTGCGCCATACCGCTCAAGAGCTTTGTTAACGATGGCAATCGCCCGATTAACACCGGCGCAGAAGCCACGAGGTTGTGCCAGCATAACCTGCATTGTATTTCCTCCTTTCCCCTGCAGATGACTCGGAGCAGGTCCGCAACATTGCCATACCCGCTTCAGTCATCCTAACAAAATCCTATATTTCAATTCATGTACGGCTTTGGTATAAAAAAAAGAGGTGTTGTTTCACGCAAACAGCCCTTGCAGAGATATCTTGCCACAGGTGTCAAAATATCCCTCTGGCTGGTATCTGGCAGGAGATACATCACAGGATGAAACATCAGCTGATAAATATACCAAAAAAAACGACGAATGCTGTTTTCTACTCGCAAAAGAGACATACATATATCTAAATCAACTCAATGTACATAAGAAAGACCGTAAGATGAGTGCGTTTGCATAGTATGCCAGGAGAACGATATGGAAAGACTGCCTCCTCTGCCCCTGAAAAAATCCCTTGAAATAGCATTTCAATCTATACGGGTGCGTTTTTTTCGTTCCCTGGTGACGACGACCAGCCTGGTGCTGGCTGTAGCGTTTCTCAGCTATACCCAAACCTGGAACGACCTTGCCAACAGTCTTTTCCTTTCTCATAACCAGGCTGCCATCCAAAAACTCATCCAAACAGGATTTGACATCAACGAAAACACACAGGCTATTGGGGAAAGCCCCAAACAACAGTGGTTGATGACCCTGGCGCTGCTTGTTTGTGTGGTAGGTATTATCAATGCACAACTGATGGCTGTTACCGAGCGTTTCAGAGAAATCGGTACGATGAAATGTCTGGGAGCTCTTGACAGAGTGGTACTGCTCCTTTTTGTACTTGAAGCGGGCATGCAGGGGCTGGCCGGTTCCCTTGCCGGTGCCTTTTTGGGGAGTATCGCTGGCCTTCTCCAGTCTTTTTTTACTTTCGGCTCCCTTATCTGGAGTACGTTTCCCGTAGTGGAATTGTTACAAACTGCATCTCAGGCTGTAGCCATAGGCTGCCTGCTCAGCCTGATCGGTGTACTCTATCCAGCGCTTCAAGCTGCCCGCATGCAACCTGTAGTTGCCATGCGCATGGAACAATAGACAGGAAAACGAGGTATTCCATGGAACATGCCATTGTGCGGACCACAGACGTCACAAAAAGTTTTCAGCTGGGAGACCACACCCTTGAAGTTCTTAAAGGCATCAGTTTAACCATAAGTACTGGTCGCTATATATCTATAATGGGGCCATCTGGTTCGGGAAAATCCACCCTGTTCAATATGATCGGAGGTCTGGATAAACCAACTTCCGGAAAAGTCTTCATAGATGAAGTTGATGTTGCCCAACTGGATGCCTACGAACTTGCCTGGCTGCGGTGCCGAAAAATAGGATATATATTTCAAACATTTAACCTTATTCCTGTCATGACAGCCCTGGAAAATGTCACCCTTCCCATGACGTTTGCCGGTACAGGGAGTGATGAAGCCAATGAACGAGGTATGGAACTCCTTAAACAGGTTGGACTGGACCAGCGATATCATCATAAGCCATCTGAACTCTCAGGAGGGCAACAGCAACGGGTGGCCGTTGCCAGAGCACTGGCCAACACTCCTGCCATCATCCTTGCTGACGAACCCACCGGAAACCTGGATCTCACCACTGGAGAAGAAATTATTACCCTGCTCAAACAAATGAGCATTGAACGTGGTGTCACTGTTATTTCAGCAACCCACGACTTCAAGATGCTCAATGTCTCAGATGAAGTAATCTGGATTCGAGACGGTCGTATTGACAAAATCGAGCAAAGGGATGAGCTGAACATTTCCGTGGGGACCATTGATGAAAAGTGATATCCTTTTCAGACAGTCCTGCATAGCATTCCTGATCATCGGCCTTTTCACTGTATTTGGCAGACCTCTATCCTGCCTCGCAGAGATGCCCGCACCCCACCTTGCTGATCTTCAACAGACCGTCACCGAGCTGGCCAGTTACGGTGATCGATCCACAGGAAGCAGCGGAGAAAAACGAGCTGCTGAATATATCCTACACCGTTTTTCTCTGGCAACCTCTGGGCAGACAGGCAAACTCCCCTTTACCCTCCCTGTTAGAAAACATGGCGGATCAACCCTCATGGTTGGTGAACAGCGTATGGAACTTCATCCGTTGTATTATAATGCCATTACCCCGCAAAACCTTCCTGCTGAAGGCATTCAAGGTCCACTTCTGTATGTGGGCAAAGGGGAACTCCGTGATTTCAACGGGTTGGATATTCGTGGATCCATAGTCCTCATGGACTTCGATTCCGGTACAAACTGGCTTAATGCCGCCAACCTCGGCGCCCAGGCTTTGATCTACCTGGATTCAGGGCAAAGCTTCAAGGAACTGTTTACAGAAAAACAGGAACTTACGCCTATCCAATTTCCTTGTTTCTGGATACCAAAAAAACGCCTCAGCCAACTCTATCCTGACCTTGCCCCTGGAAAAATTGCTGAACAGATTCGCCTGCAAAGTGCAGTACAATGGCAGCAACATGAATCAGACAATATCTATGCATTTTTCCAAGGATCAGATGCACAGAAAAAAGAACAGCTCATTGTGGTGGAAGCCTTTTTTGATGCATCACAAAATGTTGCTGACACTGCTCCCGGAGCAGATGAGGCACTGTCCATAGCCTCCCTCCTTCAACTTGCTGATTACCTCCATAATCATCCTCCTCAACACTCCTTTCTCCTGCTGGCTACAAGCGGACACGATCAGGAGTTGGCCGGCATGCGCGAAATGGTATGGTCGCTGACGAGCACAGGAAAAATGTTCCGCACTATCTCGAAACAGCAGAGGCAGGAGCTTAAGACACGGACGGCCTACTTAAAAACCCTGTCCGCCTTTCTTCAGCACAAAGCTGTAGCTGAAAACAGCACCTCCTTTGGAGATAGTATTCGTGAGTCTCTCAAACTCAAAATTGACGAACTATCCAATCGCCTTATGTCAATGCGCATGCAGGAGCAGTCGTCACTGATAACCGCGAAGGTACAACAGTTGGCCGATACCAGGATTAAACTCCGACGGATCTCCTGGAAAAAAGACTTCAGCTCTCTAAATCCTGAGGAACTAGAGGTTCTTGTCAGCCTGGCTCAAAAAGCTCAAGAGCTTCACACAGGAGTGATCAGGGAATTGAAGGCTGACAGGAAACGACTTGAGCAACAACGAGAATTCCGTTCCCTTGTGTTGGAATATGAACCAAGACTGTTTGTATCGCTTCACCTCTCAAGCCACGGTGACGGCCTGGCCGCCTTTAACCAGGGCTTCATGTATCCCCTTCGTGAACGGATTAACAGAACCGGCTCATACAGGGAATTCCATCAAATTCTGCATCAGGCTGTTTCTCAAGAAAAAACACCATTTCCATTTATATCAACCCTCAGACCCGACCGCTTGCATCCCTGGGAGGATCTCCTGCCGGATAAACCTCATCTGGGTGGAGAAGTTACAGCCCTTGCAGGACTGCCCGGAATCACCCTGGCTACCACAGGTGATTCACGTTGCTGGTGGGGAACACCTTTTGACCAGATACATAATATCCAATGGCAAAAGGTTACTCAACAGCACCAGGTTCTAGAACATCTGATAACTGCTTTGGATCGGTCTGACCTCTCTGTCAGCAACTCTTTACGCAATGGTTTTGCAACAGTTACGGGTAAAACCAGCCTGCTTCTTCACGGTGAATTATTTGCCGAACAACCAGCACCGGGATCCATATTGCTGATCTATCAGGGGCCGGCTCGTTATCACTTGCAGGCAAACAGTCAGGGGCAATTCCTCCTGAAGGGGGTCGCTGACAAAAAACATGTACAGGACAAAGTAATTTTTGAGGGATACATCTTTTCCACCAAGGATGGTGCCGTGCTTGGGGCCATTGATAAAAAACTGACAGGCAAAGCGGCCTATCGTCTGAAAATGCAGCGGCAGGACATGCGTACTGACCTGATCATGTTCAACTGCTCCCAGACGACCATTTTTAATCTCCTGGAACCGCGGAGCCTGAGATACCTGACCAAACTTCAGCTTATAGACGGTGCCAGAGAAGCGCCGCCGGTACGTTACTGGTATAGCCGCATTGACACCAGGTCTTCCACCATAGCTTCTCTGTTTCTCGAACCTGAAACAAGAATGAAACTGACCCTTTCTGATACACTACTGGATAAAAAACTTATCCTGACAAACGGCTCGTCAGAGACTCCGATGGGTAACGGTTATAAAGTTTCAGCACACCCCTCCCTGCATCATACCAGTTACCTCGTGGCACGTGATATGTGGGCCCTGCTCGCCCCGAGAATTCGGAATCTGGAGCAGCATGGCATCTTTGACGAATACATTAACGCCCTGCAGGAACAAGGGCTTGCGGCACTCAAAAAAAGTCATCAGGCGCTGCAGGATAAGCGTTACGACCGTATGTTTGCCAATGCCACCGCATCCTGGGCACTTGCAGATCGTGTGTACACACACGTTGAACAAACCCAGAAAGATGTCCTATTTGGCGTCTTGTTCTATATAGCTCTTTTCGTTCCCTTTGCCTTCTGCATGGAAAGGCTGCTCTTTGCCTATACCTCAATTTATAAACGTATCATCGCTTTTACGGGCATCCTTGTTCTGCTCATCGCCCTCATAGCCAATGTCCATCCTGCTTTCAAGCTGGCTTACAGCCCTACGGTCGTAATTATCGCGTTTTTTATCATAGGACTGTCTTTTCTGGTCACTCTGATCATTTTCTTTCGCTTTGAACAACAGATGATCATGTTGCAACGCAGGGCTTCCATGACCAAAGCCACGGAACTCTCAAGCTGGAAAGCATTTACAGCAGCTTTTTATCTTGGCGTTTCAAATCTTAATCGACGAAAGATGCGCACCGGCCTGACTTGCCTGACGTTGATTATTCTCACGTTTACCATCATGAGTTTTACCAGTGTCAGCTCCACCCGACGCCAAAATGAATTACATTTTGCCGAGCAGGGGAGCTATACTGGTTATCTCCTTAAAGATATGGCCTGGAACGACCTGCCCAGGCAGACACTCACGATGTTTTCTTCCCTGTTTGATTCACAGGTCACGGTCGGCCCCAGAATATGGTACAGTAACGAAGATTTGACCAGAAGCGCAGATATTCAGCTGCGCATGACGAACAATCAGTTCACCATCCAGGGGTTGATAGGGCTTTCCTCGCAGGAGCCTCAAATCAGCCGTCTCCATGAAACCCTGGTTGCTGGTCGATGGTTCAATCCAGACGAACGTAACGTCATTCTCCTGCCGGAAAAACTTGCGCACAGAGCTAACATTCATCCTGGTATTGCAGGCAAGGACTCCATTGTTCTCTGGGGTGTTTCGTTTCAGGTGGTCGGTCTTTTCTCTGAAGACGGTTTTCGTCAACATCCAGACCTGGATGAAGAGATTATAACCCCGGTTGTCTTTCCCTCTCAGTCCGTACGTGAATTGAGTGATGAAGAACAGGAAGCCATGGAATCTGGGGAAGACATTCAGACTTACCAGGGGAGATATCGCCATATAGACCCGGACCAGATTGCAATTATCCCGGCAGACACCTTGCTTGCCATGGGTGGAATGTTGAAAAGCATTGCCCTGATTATTCCGGAACAAGCTAAAGACAACTCACTCTCTTTTCTCTCTGACCGTTTTAATTTTACTCTGTTTCGCAGTGATCAAAACGGGGTATCTGTGTTTCACGCAAGCGATGCCATGAGCTATTCAGGGATGCCGAACATCATTATCCCTTTGCTCATTTCCATACTCATAGTTCTTAACACTATGATCAGCTCTGTGTTTGAACGAAAAAAAGAAATAGGTATCTATACGTCAGTGGGCCTTGCTCCCCGCCATGTTTCATTTCTGTTTATTGCTGAAGCCATGGCTTTTGCAATAATTTCCGTGGTACTTGGATACCTGCTGGCCCAAACCCTTGCCGGATTTCTTGCAGACACCCCACTCTGGCAGGGGATAACTGTCAATTATTCCTCCACAGCCGGAGTAGCGGCCATGTTTCTTGTCATGGCTGTGGTTTTACTCTCAGTTATATACCCTTCCAAAGTCGCTGCCAGTATTGCCATCCCTGATGTCAATCGAAGCTGGGTCATGCCTGCTCCGGAAAACGATGCAATAACCCTGACGCTGCCATTTCTCATGCGTTATCATGAGCACCACTCCATATGTGGTTTCCTCTATGAGTATTTCAGCACCCATCAGGATGTTTCACACGGGTTATTTTCCACAGGTCCCATAGAAATTGTGGAAACATGCCAGTTAACCGCATTAGGCCTTCAACGCCTGCCCATGGCCGAAGATTGCTTGCACATCAGAGCAAAAGTCTGGCTGGCACCTTTTGATTTTGGCATTATGCAATGGGTTGACCTCAGCTTCTGCCACGCAAGAGAAGGTAAAGATTTTCTCGAAATAAGCGTCGTCCTCAATAGAAGATCAGGTGAAGCCGGTGTGTGGAAAAGGGTCAATACCTCTTTTGTACACAGCCTGCGCAAACAGCTGCTTATCTGGCGTTCACTGCATGACAACGATAAAAAGCACTATGCCCAACTTCTCCTGCACACTGCAGGTCAGGAGGGCCAGCAATGATGAAATCGAAAAAAAACACCTCTGCATCCCGCATACGTCTTCGATCCATTCTGGTTGGTGTTATTTTGAGCGTCGGCATCTGCATTCTGACGCCGGTCAACAACATCTATCATCACGCCACGCCCCTTGGCGGAGGGCACTTTCCTCTGGCACCCTTTTATATTTTTCTTATCTCAATCCTGGTAACAGGCATCCTTACCCATATTTTTAGGAACTCACGCCTGATGACAGGCCCTGAACTCCTGGTAATATGGATTCAGATGGTTATCGCCTCAGGTATAGCATATACCGGCCTGGCACGAACGATGTTTCTCAACCTGACTGTTCCCTTTCAATTTGCCACATCTGAAAATAACTGGATCGACACTCTCCAACCATTGCTCCCCCAAAAACTTTACCCTGATCAGGAAGCTGTCAAAACACTTTACGATGGGTTGGCTGGAGGCCGGCAGATGGACTGGCTGGAGATTTTTTCAACCATTCCCTGGCAAGCATGGATAGCTCCCATACTCTTCTGGGGAATTTTTATTCTGCTCTGCTACACTGTGCTCATCTGCCTGATCAATCTCTTTTCCAGGCAATGGATACATAATGAACGTATGAACTTTCCCCTGCTCCAGGTTCCCCAGATGATAAGCAGCAGTCTGGAAAAGGGACAAATGGGCTCATTCTTTCTACACCCTTACCTTCTTGTGGGGTTTTCTCTACCCGTCTGCCTGCATCTTCTCAATGGTTTAAGTTATTACTATCCTTCAGTACCCTCGATCCCCACCCTGCTTCTGGCTGGCCCTTACTTTCCCAAAGTCGGGCTATTATCGGGATTCAGCAAGCTCAAAATCTTCATTTACCCTGCATTTATTGGGTTCGCCTTTCTCACAGCCAGACAGGTTTCGCTCAGTTGCTGGCTCTTTTACATTCTGGGCGGTCTCCTTTTCGGTATCCTTGCACTCATGGGGTATACTATCCCCGCATCATCACTGGGAGTAACCTTTGGGCCCACTCTGGCCTTTGTGGAAGAAACGCAGATGATTGGTGCTTATGGTGTATTTTTTTGTTTCCTTCTCTGGCTTTCCCGCAATCACCTACGGCATATTGTCAGGCAGGCCTTCACCACTACTCCCCTGTCCATCAATACCGAATGGTTTTCCATACGTCTCTCCTTCTGGATTGCAGCGGTGGGTATGGTTGCCCTGGCCGGATGGGGTGTATGCTTTGGCATGAGACCGGGAACCGCATTGCTGACCATCTGTGCCTTTTTTATGATTACTCTGGTTGCATCACGGGTTATCTGCCAGGGAGGTCTGGCCTACTTTACACTCACGGCTGCACCCCTTGATGGATTACTTATTCTATTCGGCCCTGGAATCTTCAGTAAAATTGGTTTGGTAATCGCTGCAGCTGCACAGAAAATGCTCTTTGTCGATCTCCGAGAGTCCTTAAGTCCCTCACTACTGCATGCCCGCCAGATTCATCACACCATGGCAAACAGAAGGCTTTTACTCTTTGGCATTGGCCTGACAATACTCACAGCAGTAATGGCTTCTTTCCTGGCCATGATCATGCTGTGTTATAAATATGGTATTAGGGAACTGCAGCTGGAATGGGCTACGCAAACATCTCTGACCATGTATGAAAATATCGTTCGGTTGAATGAAACAGGGGTCGAGGCCGGGAAATGGGTTAAAATTTTTGTGATTATAGGCGCCGTGGTCATGGCCCTGCTGGTAACATGCTATCACCGTTTTTACTGGTGGCCTATCCATCCAATCGGCTACCTGACCGCTTATTCCTCAGCGATGCGCATCCTCTGGTTTTCTTTTTTCATTGGCTGGCTCTGCAATGCACTCTGTATGCGCTACGGAGGGGTGGGACTTTTCCGCAAACTGCAGCTGCTGTTTATCGGACTCATAATTGGAGACCTACTCATGGGAGGTACCTGGGCCCTGGTAGGGTTATTTGCCGACGGTAGCTATCAGGTTCTGCCGGATTGACCAGGCATCACAAACCTGCTGTGCATAAACGTAAAAACAGGAATAACCAGATCATCAACATAAAATTGCACTACACCAATGACCCTATGCATAACGTATGCTTCCATCAGAAAACAAGCAGGCAGTGAGGCACCATGTACGACGATAAGGAATTGAAAGAGTACCGAGACCTGCTGCAGACGCCGGACCATTTTGAAGAAGGATTTGACTGGAAATCCATAGTCGGTGCAGTTTTCATTGGCTTTTTAATGATGCCGGGGTCAATGTACCTGCAATTGGTTATAGGTTCAGGTATTGGTCCGGCCGCAAGATGGGTTACCATTATTCTTTTTGCCGAAGTCGCTAAACGCGCCCATACCAACCTGCGGCAACAGGAAATCTTCCTCTTGTATTATATGGCTGGTGCGGCCCTGGCGTCTCCATTCCAGGGATTACTGTGGCATCAGTATCTTGTACAGTCAGATGCAGCCCAAATGCTCGGACTTATAGAATATATTCCCACCTGGGTCGCTCCTTCGGCATCATCAGCATCCATTGCGGAACGTACTTTTTTCCATCGAGACTGGCTCATCCCGATCCTTCTCCTCATAGGTGCTCAAATTATCCAGCGTGTTGACCGTTTCGGATTGGGATATGCCCTGTACCGCATAACGTCAGATGTGGAAAAACTGCCCTTTCCCATGGCACCTGTGGGGGCATTGGGAACCATGGCTCTGGCTGAATCAGCTGAAGAACAGGATAAAGGGTGGAAATGGAGAGTCTTTTCAATTGGAGCTGTTGTAGGGCTGGGGTTTGGTGGCATCTATGTACTGCTTCCAGTGGTTTCAGGACTTGTATTTACAGAACCCATCCATCTGATTCCCATACCATGGATCGAGTTAACCAGACATACCGAAGAAGTCCTGCCCGCAGTTGCCACCGGTATTCAATTGGACCTTGGCCTGGTATTCATCGGCATGGTACTGCCTTTCTGGGCGGTCATAGGGGGTTTTATTGGGCTGGCTATCACTATTTTCCTCAATCCTATACTTTGGGATAAAGGCATCCTCCACCGTTGGCATCAGGGAATGGGAACAGTGGATACAGTTTTCGCCAATAATTTTGATTTTTACATGAGTTTTGGCATAGGATTGGGCTTATCCATAGGCATCATAGGAATATGGTCGGTGATTCGCTCCTTTCGAAACAGTAATGCCGGGCGCATAGATCTACAGGCACTCTTTAATCCACCCAAGGGACGTGGCGATTTTAACTTTTGGATCTCCATAGGCATTTACTTTTTCTCAACACTCTCCTACGTACTCCTCTGTGTCTGGCTGGTCCCAAATTTTCCCTGGGTATTTTTCCTGGCCTATGGGTTCATATACACACCCATTATCTCCTATATTACGGCCCGCATGGAAGGAATAGCAGGCCAATTTGTCAGCCTTCCTCTGGTTCGAGAAGCCAGTTTTATTGCCGGTGCAAAATATTTCGGTTACCAGGGGATAGAGATCTGGTATGCGCCCATCCCCATTCATAACTATGGAGAAGCCACTGTAGGATTTCGTGAAATTGAGCTGACAGGCACTTCCCTCCGGGGCATAATAAAGGCAGAATTGGTGGTTTTCCCCATTGTTATGATTGCAAGTCTGTTATTTTCCCAGTTTATCTGGAGGCTCGCGCCTATCCCCTCAGCCAGCTATCCATATGCTCAGGAACTCTGGCACCTTCAGGCGCTGAATACCTTGCTGATGCAAACATCCACCCTGGAAGGGAACTCTCTTTTTTACCAGGCACTCAACGGCAGCTATGTGGCCTCTGGAATTGGCCTGGGACTGGTGGTATACATGATACTCTCTTTCTTTGGACTGCCGGTCCTGCTCATTTATGGAGTTGTGAGAGGTCTGGGGCAGTCAACCCCACATGGCATTCTCCTTGAAGTTGTCGGAGCTTTGCTTGGAAAATTCTATTTTCACAAAAAATATGGCGCCATGTGGAGACA
This sequence comes from Desulfogranum japonicum DSM 18378, assembly GCF_000429945.1. Lineage (GTDB taxonomy): Bacteria > Desulfobacterota > Desulfobulbia > Desulfobulbales > Desulfobulbaceae > Desulfogranum > Desulfogranum japonicum. The sequence goes on from NZ_AUCV01000020.1 coordinate 95,955, forward strand.
ATACGCCCCAGTTCTACTTGCAGGTTTCAGCTGTGGCATGGGATTGACAGGTATGTTTGCCATGGGCTTTGCACTGATACTGAAATCATTGAGTTACATGGCCTATTAAAGGTATCTGACCCTGACTGCAACCGGTTTTTTTCCGGAAAAAACTCCCTTAGTACACAAAGAAGCTAAGGGCTCTTGTATTCTCACCTTAAGTACAGAGCCCTTGGATGAAGGTATCAATCTTCTGATTTCTTCAAAGCATCATTAATGGACAGGGCGTAAGGATGGTGCTTACGGAGAAAAACAGGCATTGAGTTTCGAGCGTCTCTTGCCTGATCCATGGAATCATAAATGCCATAATAGACAAAGAGCGTTGGTGGTGTGGTTTTCTTGCGTAGAATATAGAGCTTATTTTTTATTTCAAAATACTCATTCTGTGTCAGCATTTTCATCAGGTTCATCTCTGCCTGATTGGAAGAAAGCATCATCAACTGTACGGTAAACGCTCCATGATATGCTTCGGCCAGCCATGTCGCACTTGCCCGTCTTCTCTCACGAAAGAGTTGTTGCCCGTCTCGCCCATTGATGATTACCGGCTCTTCCTTCACTTTTCTCGGCGCTGGCCCATGGGAAGAAACTGTTTTTTTTGAATTACTGGTAGTTACCTCCAAAACGGGTGGGCTGGCCTGAATTTCAACGGTTGGGAGAGGCTCTCCATACGCTCTTTTTCGTCCTTCCGGCCCCACAGTAATAAGCTTTAGCTCTTTTTGGGGGGCGAGACTAAACGTTTGGTTTTCTTCAGGAGCCGGAGTATCCAGAGGCTCAATGATTATATTGGGATCATCTTCAGTTTCAACTGTTACAGGCTGTTCAACAGGCTGTAACGAAACCTCTTCAGTCTGATCGATGATTTCAGGAACAACCTCTGCTTCAAGCATGGCATCTTCTGGCTCTTCTGGCACTGAAACATCCTGTTCTTCAGAAACCATTATACTTTCATCCTGATCCTGAACAGCTGTTTCCTGAATAAAGACAGGAGGATCAGGTTGTTGTTCAGCAGATTCAGAAGAACTTATAATTACCGCCGGCTTCTTTTTCTGAGCCAGTTTGTCTTCGCTTCCGCCTGTGGTAAGGAGCAGTCCAATGATGATAATCAATGCTACGGCCGCACCGATTGCTCCTGACAAAACTTTATTTGCACGTATAAAATCCAAGGCAATAGCACACCCCTCTTTGATACGCTCCACCTTGTTTTCAGTAACATTTGGAGCGACATCCTCTTCCACTGCTACATGATCAAGCAGGACCATAAAGGATTTATCTGAAAAAGAGTTCTGCAGGGATTCCTCTGCAAGGATATTAATCAGCCGCATATTGCCCCGGGAGGATGTAAAGATCTTCCCAAGGGCTCCTTCTGAGAAAATTTCTGCATGTTTCTCACGGGAAAGCCCTGCTTTTTCGAGACGAAACATCATATATTCAATGGTTTCTTCCTCGGTAAGAGGCAGCAATGTATATCCCGCATTGATATCGACGTTGGCACAGAATATGGACAACTGCTCGAGATTGGCATCCAACCCAGGCCGACCGGATAAAAGAATGCTGAGTGTATCATTTGCCTCATCACTGCATATTGTCCGTACCAGACGCTCCAAGGTCGCAAGAAACAGTTTTTCGGCCTCATCGATCACTAAGAGAACATTTCGCCCCTTTGCACGACGCTGTTCAACCAGTTGCCTCAATTCATCAACAAAGTTTACCTGTTCATCACCACTGGTGGGATGCATTCCAAGATCGAGGCAGACGATACGTAGCAGATCATCAAAGGAGCCAATGGGGTTATCAATGTAAACCGCATCATAATCATCAGGTAAATTTTCATAAACAAGATGGCAGAGCAGAGTTTTGCCAGACCCCTCGCGCCCTGTTAACTTTATCAGGGCTTTACCGCCCAGGACGTCATCAAGCAACGCCTGATAGACGGTATCTCGCCCTCCACCTCCATAAAAGATATGGGCATTAAGTTCTTCCATGAAGGGCGAATGGTTAAGCTGAAAATGTTCCAGATACATTGTTTTTTTATCTTAGCGGCTAAGGTTGGTATTGCTTGCAGCAAACAATTATGAACTGATTGTAACATACGCTTGGGGATTATCAATAAGTTAGCCCCTCCTGGCAACCTCTTTTTGACAGGTAATAGACTTTTTTTACGGTTTTCCAATCAGGATAACCAAGCCCGTATTTTTCAAGAGTGCGTTTTGCTCTATATGTACAGCGTCAGCCATGCTGGTATAGATATCCATGCAGAAACATGATAAAGACTCGGATACATTATAAAAAACACCTTTCAAACAGGCTACTGTTGTTAAACTGGGTTGAATAAACGAAGGTTCCCCAGAAACCTTAAAAAGGTGATCATTCAACCAGTTAATCGCCACCATCCTGAAAGAAGCAATGAAAAATACAGCCATGAGCAAAAGCATACAGAAGGCTGTAAAGCAGAATAGCACTTGCAATTCCCTAAAATTTGCTTCAAAACTGTGCAAATGGTAACCCAATACTATCCACTTTCGTTTTCGGTGAAACCAATGACAACCCATGCATGTGACCTTCTCCACGTACCCGCCCTTGATCCATGCACCATTGTAATATTCGGGGGGTCAGGAGATCTGACAAGTCGAAAACTGATCCCTTCGTTATTTTCCCTTTTTTGTGAAGAGCGCCTCTCCCCTCCATTCCGTATTGTCGGTGTCAGTAGAACCCAGCTCGATGACCAAAGGTACAGAGCTCACCTCACCCAAAAGGCACCAGAAGAGGTAACCCAAAATGCTCAGTGGGAAAAGTTTCTGAACCAGATTCATTATCATGCAGTTGAATATGAACCCAAACATTTTTCTCTGCTCAAAACTTTTTTGGATGAGCTCTCTCTGAACCAGAAAACCGGGAATAATACAATTTTCTATCTGGCTGTTCCTCCACAGCTCTACCCCACCATCGCCCAACTGCTGGGGACTGCAGGACTGGCAGATGAAGAACAGGGATGGTCGCGTATTGTGGTGGAAAAGCCATTTGGCCATGACCTGGAAAGTGCCTTGAATCTGGATATGAAACTCCATGAGCATTTCAGAGAAAAACAAATTTTTCGCATTGACCACTACCTGGCCAAGGAAACCATCCAAAACCTTTTAATTTTTCGTTTTGCAAACACCATATTCGAACCAGTCTGGAATCGCCGTTATATAGATTCAGTTCATATTTTAGCGGCAGAGCAGTTGGGCGTGGAAACCCGAGCCGGATATTATGAAAAATCTGGTGTTGTCAGAGACATGTTTCAAAATCATCTCATGCAACTGATGGTACTGACAGCCATGGAACCGCCAGCACGCCTTTCTGCCGAACATGTTCAGGATGAAAAAGTTAAGGTTATCCGTTCATTACGGGATTTCAATCCCAGTGGAGGAAGTAAAATCACTTTGGGACAATACACAGCCGGAACCATCAATGGAAAAGCTGTGCAGGGCTATCGTGAAGAAAGAGATATTGCTCCCAACAGTCAGACTCCTACCTATGCCCGCCTGGAAACCTATATAGACAATTGGCGTTGGCAGGGTGTTCCATTTTACCTGATATCGGGAAAAAGAATGGCTGAAAAGAAAACCCAGATAGCCATTCAGTTCAAAGATGTTCCCCATCGTATCTTCCAGGGAGGGATAGGAGATACTATACAGGCCAACCGCCTTATTATTGAAACCTTTCCCCAGGAAGCAATCCGTCTCTCGTTTCAAACAAAAAACCCCGGACCTCAGCTGTGCCTACGAACCATGGACATGGACTTTCTCTACCAGGAGCATTATCCTAAACCAGTACCAGATGCCTATGCCCGGGTTCTCTACGACTGCATTGCCGGTGACCATATGCTGTTCTGGCGTCAGGACGGGGTGGAAGCATCCTGGCGATATCTGACACCAGTATTGGAAGCGTGCGAATATTGCGAGCAGAGTTCAAAACTTCATTTTTATCCGGCAGGCTCCTGGGGACCTGATGTATAAAGCGGATAATTGCTTTTGGTAAGACGGTACAACGACCAATTCTTTACCCGTGATGTCTTGGCCTGAACTGCACTGAGGCTTCAATTCCAATGGCTGGAAAGCATGCCAAGAAACACCTTTGAACAGTCATCTCAATTTTTTCAGATACACCTATAACTCAATGCCTGTTTTTCGTTTAATTGATGACCCGATTTTTCCTGCTCCGGAACTCGCTGACGACAATGGTCTTCTGGCCATAGGAGGAGATCTCTCTCCCGTTAGACTCCTCAGTGCCTATTCCCAGGGTATCTTTCCCTGGTACAATGAAGGTGATCCAATTCTCTGGTGGTCCACATCACCACGTCTGGTCCTGTTGCCTTCGGAATTTCACTGTTCAAAACGGCTGCAAAGAACCATGCGGCAGAAAAAATTTCTTGTCACAGCCGATACAGCCTTTAACCAGGTCATAACCGCCTGTGCTGAAACGGAGCGGAATGGTGAAAAGGGTACATGGATTACAGATGAAATGAAACAGGCCTATATTACACTGCACCAACTTGGTTTTGCCCACTCCATCGAATCCTGGTTTGAAAATAAACTTGCAGGAGGTCTATATGGTGTTTGCCTGGATGGAATATTTTTTGGAGAATCAATGTTCACGCGGGTAACTGATGCCTCAAAGGTTGCCTTGGCCACATTGATGCTGAACGCCGACAACCTCAACCTCCGTCTGGTAGACTGTCAGATGACCACGCCGCATCTTCTCAGTATGGGAGCCAGAGAACTTTCCCGGACCGAGTTTATGTCGCGACTTGAAGAGCATATCGACACCTGTTTACCACAAAAAAAATGGCGCCTTGTAATCAGGTAAGGAGGAACCTGCCACAAAAGGCGCCAAGAGGAAGGACATACGCCACACCCTTCAACATATCGTTTCAAGGAGTGATAGGTTTGGCAATAAAGAGAGCCAGTTACTACGCTCAAAAAATCATTATTCCCAACCATACCTCTTACCATAAGTACCACATTGTGGAAGTTCAAGGGGTTTTTTACAATATTTTTAAAACTCCAAATCAAAATCGTAACGTAGAGATGACCGCCTGAGGTGGCGATTGATTTTCACCAAACCGTATAGATCAAGAACCTGGAAATTAACTTCCCAATCCCCTATCACAGAAGCGCCCTTGCCAAGATAAATAGTGTCCAGCACCTTCATTTCCTGCGGCGCGACTGAGAGCAGCATAAAAAGCCGATTCCGATTCACATCCATAACGATCAGTTTCTGCGGTTTATCAATTTTTGTCTGTTTCCTTTTCCAGCGGACCTCCACAGCATCCTCCCGCTGAAAAGTTATCTTCTGGAGCTGTCCGCAATCTTTTCTATGAAGCGAAAGCCCCCGCTCACTCAGTAAGCCAATGATACCTTTATCGAGCGGGCTCGGTTTACAGCAAGCTGATGATTTCATAACCACCGGATCCAGAGTAGATAAGTCCACACGATTAAACACACCTGTGGGCTGATACAGGGTCGGCCTATCAACGTAGAGCCCGTTGCGGATCTCATAAATCAGTTCACGTAACCTAAGCCTGCCGATGCCTAACTCCAAAAACAGGGCATCCAGATCGGGAATATTGAAATATGCTAAAATCGCTTCCATTCCGGGCTTTTCCAATACTTCAAAGGGCACGCCATACCTTCGCATCTCCTGGCGAAGAATGGCTGCCCCTATGTCCGCCATTATAGCCTCCCGGCGCACACGAAAAGTTTTAGCCAACTCTGATCTGGCTTTAGGTGTTTGACACTTGCCCTGGATTCTGGCTGCAAATTTAACAGGCTTTGCCTGTCGTAAAATTTTCACAACACTCCCATCCTGAAGAACAGCATCCGAGGCAACCCGACGGTTACCAATCATAGCCCCTGTACATGTATGCCCAATGGCGGTATGCACACGAAAGGCAAAATCCAGAACTATACTATTCAAAGGGAGACAGACCAAATCCCCCTGAGGAGTATAGGTGTAAATTTCCTTTCTTCCCCTGGCAGCAATGAGATCTCGATAACTCACCGATTCCTCATGCCCGAGGATATCAAACATCTCTTTAATTTCACGAACAAACCTTCCACGGGCCTTGCTGTCTGTACTCCAATCTTTCACCAATCCCCGCTGCGCACGTCTAGCCATTTCTTTGGTTCGAATCTTGAAAAGATATTTACGACCATTAATATTGTGCCGTGCATGCAGTCCCTGGTATCCAGAAGGTTTAGGGTTGGCTATAAAATCACGAATGGTTCTGGGGATGGGGGGATAAATTTTATTGAGCGCTCCCAATGCACTGTAACAGTCCTTACGATCCTCAACCAGGATGAGCACTTCCTGCGGGGTCTCAATTTCTTTAATCAAAATACGATTTCTGAAATCATAATATCCCCATAGCCCCTTGGTGCGCAAATTTACGGTAGTTTTCAACCCTTCTTGATAAAAAAAAGCATGCAGCTTTTCGACGATTTCGTTAGCTTCAGGGTCTTTTTGCAGTTTATCGATTTTGGACTGTAACTTAGCGCCCTGCCGGGGATATTTATAGGCAAGGGCAAGGTTGTATAACTCCCGTTTGATATCGAACAAGCCCAGTATGGTGGCCATGGGAGCATAGATATCCAGCGTCTCTGCGGCTATCTTCTGCCGCTTATGTCTAGGCATGGAGGAAAGGGTTCGCAAATTGTGGAGACGGTCTGCCAGTTTAACCAACATGACTTCAGGACGTGCAGCCGCGCCACTGAAAATTTTGCGATGCACCCTTTTTTTAAAATTCTGTCTGTCACCCGAATAATGAGTTACCTTGGTGCAACCATCAACAATGGCTGCTACCCTTCCCCCGAATTGCTTAACCAAGCCTTCCCTTGTTACGCGCTCCACATCTTCAATGGTATCGTGCAACAAGGCGGCAGCTAATATTTCAGAGTCCAGAATATCCAACTCCTCAGCAAGGATCCGGGCAACACTGCACGGATGCATGATATAAGGGTCACCTGAACGTCGCCACTGATTTCCATGGGCGGCAAAGGCAAAATCCAGTGCACTCCAAAACACTTGCGAAGCTTCATCATGGCCTATAAAATCCGCCATCACCTTTTTATAGGCATCCAGATCAAATGTTGAATATTGCATTGCTCTCTATGTTGTGGCAACTTACATATGTAGTTGTCTTTTCCGCAACCATGTGCAGATTCTCGAATTCGGTACACCTATCTACCTTTTATCAGGTAGCACACGGCAAAAACCATGGACACTTTAGTACAACGGCGGGGCTCCTCACAGACTTCATTCTACACCTGCAGGCCCTAATAACCCGCTGTGAAAAGCTTTTGCTGTCGCATTAGACAGACCAGTATACCTTAAAAAACACTTTACAACCGGCTCAAACCATCTTCCGCTATGGAAGCATAAACACTATAATTAGCCTCTTTTATGACAATGACCAGAAAAAAACACTGCAGGGTAAAGAAAAAACGTTCCCTTTCACGAAGCTCCAGACGCACAACACAAAGTCAAAAATACGTATCGCCCTTTGGAGACAAAATTCTTGCATTACTCGCCACACACAAAGAAGCCATTGCGCTGCCGCAGATTATGAATGAGCTGCACTTATCCAGAAAGGAGCGCGGACCAGTCTCCAGAAGTCTGGCTCTATTAACAGAACAAAACAAAATACAGAAAAAAGGTAAGGGATACAGACTGAACATTCATACCAAAACCGTAGAAGCTACTCTGGATGTAACCTCAAAAGGTTTTGGATTTGCGATGACTACCAATCCTGAAGATACGGAAAAAGATATTTTTATTGCTCCTGAAGAGTTGGGAGGCGCCTCCCACGGTGACCTGATTCAGGTTGCCCTGACAGGGCATTCAAGGGGCAGACGCACAGGCCGCGTCGTCCACATTGTCAAAAGGGCTGTCAGCAAGCTCTGCGGCATTTACCATGGCAGTGGGAAACATGGCTATGTAACTCCGGACAATGAAAAACTCCCGTACACCCTTGGTATATCAAGGGACGACACCCTGGGTTGTGAGGATGGAATGGCTGTGCTGGCTCAAATAACCGATTACGGTAATGAACGTTCCGGCCCTCAAGGTAAAATTCTTGAAATTCTGGGAAATCCCTTAGATCCGGCAATTCAAATTCGAATGGCCATTCAACAATTTAAATTACGAGACACTTTTCCGGAAAACGTACTGCAGGAAGCAGAGGAGTTGATTCCCATAACTCAATGCGAAAAACATCGCAGAGATATGAGAGATCTGCCACACGTGACCATAGACGGAGCAGATGCCAGGGATTTCGATGATGCCATCTGCGTCACACGGGACCAACAGGGGTACACTCTTTATGTATCCATTGCAGATGTCACCCATTACGTTCGGCCAGGATCTGCAATTGATTGTGAAGCGCTACAGCGGGGAACAAGTGTTTACCTGCCAGACAGAGTCCTTCCCATGCTGCCTGAGAGGCTTTCCAACAATCTGTGCAGCCTCGTACCCTGCCAGCCCAGACCTGCTTTTACAGCCATACTTTCATTTGACGATGAGGGTAACCGAACAGAGGAAAAATATTGTAAAAGTTTAATTCTCAGCAAGCAGCGCTTCACGTACGAAACGGTGAACAAAATACTGTATGAACCCGAACAGGAACTACTTGAGAAATATCACGAGTTTCTCCCAATGCTATCAGTAGCCAAACAGCTGGCAGCACTCCTGCGAAAACAACGACTGAACAGAGGCAGCCTTGATTTTAACCTTCCTGAGGCAAAAACCTCCATCAAAGAGGACCAGATTGTTGCTATCAAGCTCACAGAACGTAACCAGGCCCATCAACTGATTGAAGAATGCATGCTTGCAGCCAACGAAGCTGTTGCGGAAACACTTGACTCGGCAGGACGACAAACCTTGTACCGAATCCACGAGGATCCTGACTCGGCAAAATTGGAAAGTTTTCGAGAAGTCTGTAAACTTTTAGGAGTTGACCTGCCAAGAGGGGAACTTTCTCCGGCATGGTTCGCTGAAGTACTCAGACAGGCCAAAGGAGAACCCAGGGAATACGTAATCAATAATCTGTTGCTGCGCACTATGCAGCAGGCACGCTACACGCCCTATAACAGTGGCCATTTTGGCCTGGCATCCCGATACTATCTGCACTTTACTTCCCCCATCAGACGGTATCCGGATATCATTGCTCATCGTGCTCTCCATGCCTTACTGTTAAAAGAGGATGCGCCTGCTCTTCTGGCAAAAGGTGAAACGGTACCCTCACTGGAAGAGAGTGGCACGCAGCTTTCCCGATGTGAGCGAACAGCCATTGATACCGAGCGGAATGTCCATGCTCGAATGGCGGTTCTCTTTCTTCATGACAGAATAGGTGAACAATTTACTGCGGTCATTTCCGGTGTCACTTCTTTTGGCCTTTTTGTTGAACTGCAAGACTACTATATCAGCGGTGCAATATCGGTCAAGGACATGACCAATGATTACTACCTTTATGATGAACGTAGACATCGTCTCATAGGAGAACGAACGAATAAACTCTACCAGTTGGGAGATGAAATCGAGGTCATTCTGGACAGGGTGGATATTCTCAGCAAACGGATTAATTTTATCCTGCCAGAGACCATACTTCCCCTGACTGAATGATATCAACAACTGAAAGGCAGGTTGTTTCACTTGACGAACATCACCTTTTCAAATAAAAAACTGCTCTGTTCAGAAAAATGGATATCTGGCTGTCCATAAATGAGGATTTTTCAAGTTGAGGTTGGCTCAGACTCCGGGAGATACGATACATTTCACCGCAGGCATATAGTTGATATCGAAGTCTACGCTTATTAGCTTCGAGGGTAACACATTGAGCATAATGCACAAAATAGACAGATAAGCGAAGAACGAGACACCGAAAAGACCATTTATGAACAGGCTCTATCTGGATGATCGATCAATATCAGACTAACCGAAAAAAAATACGTAAAAACCGCAGCCATCTTCAGCCTTTTGCAAAATCTTAACGGCTGTTGACAACCGAGGAAAACAGATTCTTCCTGTTTTTCACAGATGGAAGATAAACTCTATTGAGGTACAGTTATGGAAGATACAAGCTGGATCAGCAATATTCTTGCCAACCCATTTTACCGTGGGTTGCTCATAGGACTCGTTGTTGCTTTGCTCCTCTGGATTCGGGGTGCTGTCAAAGCACGGCAACTTGGCAGCAATTACAAAAAACTTAAAGATCATCTGCATACCAAGCTGGAAATTGATGCCGAGGAGACTGAACGCCGCAAAGCACAAACAGATCAACTCAAACAAGAGCGTGATAACCTTCGTAATATGGTACAGGTGCTCAATCAAAAACCCGGCCGCCAGGAGTTGCGTCAAATTCAAGTGTACCAGAAAGCTGTAGAAATAATGTTTGAAAAATCTCCTGGTTTTGCTCCAGCCTGGCAAATTACCCTGAAAGAGGCAGAAGAAGAGATGCAGAAGGCTGAACGAGGTATTATTCCGTTTTTTAAACGTATGACGTCAAGCTCTTCTTCCATGACAGATAAAAAACACCTTGAGTTGGAGCAATCCACTGGCGAATAGTTCGCTCTTGTCTCCAGAAGAGGGTATCCCTCCCCAGATATTTTTCATCAACATAGTGTCAATTTGTCTGAAAAGCAGGCAGAACAGAAAGATTCATCAAATGAGGACAAATTGACTCTATGTTCACCCAAACTCATCTTAGTTACCTTACATGCAGAGTTCAACAATACACACCAATACCACGGGCATCACAGGCATTATTCTCGTTCGTCCCCGTTATCCGGAAAATATAGGAGCCTCGGCAAGAATAGCTTTCAACTTTGGCATAAACCAACTCATTGTCGTAAGTGAAGAACCGTATGATAAGGAACGTATGGTAAAAATGGCTACCCATAAGGCGGCCCACCTTATCCATGAAATGAAGCAGGTTGCCACCACACGAGAAGCAGCCGAACCTTTTCATTTCATTGTAGCCACAACTGCCAGGCAGGGTAAACAGCGACCAGTTGAACAGACTCCTCGGGAAGTCATGGCGGAAATTACCCCACTGATTACGAGTAACAATGTGGCGTTTATGTTTGGGCCAGAGAATACAGGGCTAACCAATGAGGACGTAGACCTTTGCCAATATACATCAACCATCCCAACCGCAGGTTTCTCATCGCTCAACCTTGCCCAGGCCGTAGCGATTCATTGCTACGAACTGTACACCGCTTTTCCCCATGCCCTGCCCCGGCATGCACCAGCTCAGGACTACGCCAATTCTTTTGACCTGGAAGGTATGTATGAACATATTGAGGAAGCCCTCGACGAAGTGACTTTTCTTCATTGCACGAATAAGGAATACTGGATGCGCAGTATGCGCCAGTTTCTTAGTCGCATCAGAATCAAAAAGAAAGAAGCGAGTATGATTAGGGGAATCTGTAGAAAATTTCTCTGGCACGCTTCTCAAGTCAGGCAGACCAGCTGCTCTCTTCCTAATCAGGGAAATGAGAAAACAAAAGGCTAATGGGGCAATACTGTAGATTTTAGTGGTGTTACTTCACTCTTCCACAGAAGGAACCCAGCCTGCATATTCCTGCAATGGGCATTTACTGCACAAGGGATGAGACTTACGACAGAATTTTTTACCAACCAGTACCAGGAGCGCATGATATTCATGAAACGTCTGCACATCGTGGGATAAATTATCCATAAAGAGTTCCTGCAGTTCGTAATAGGTCACGGAATCTGCAAGCAACTGATGCCTGTAAAAGATTCGAAACGTGTAGCTGTCAACTATAAAAACAGGCTGCCCTGCCGCATAAAGAAGGATGGAATCGGCAGTTTCTGGTCCAATTCCCTTTACTGATACAAGAATCTCCCTGAGTTCTACTTGATCAAAAGCAAGAAACTTCTCAACATTACCGCCAGTAAGATCATTAATGCATTGACAGAGATTACGTAATCGTTGGGCTTTGATATTGTAATAGCCTGCTGGACGAAGATAGTCAGCCAGTCTGTCCAGTGGGGTTGTCAGAATTTTTTCCACCTCAAGAAGCTTTGCTTCCCTTAACGAGGCAAGAGCTTTGTCAACATTAACCCAACTGCTATTCTGTCCTAAAATGGCTCCAATCATCATCTCCAGTGGAGTCTCTGCCAGCCACCGGTTCTGCGGCCCAAAGTGTTTATGCATTTTTGCATAAATATTTCCTAATGTTACATCAATCGAATCACTCACAACTCTTCTCCACAATATAAAATCAAAATTATTCATCCTGTTCATACGGTATACAACCAAAGCTTCCTGTTTGCATGTCAATTCAAATTACAGATACAAGCCGGCGAACAAGAAACATTCACTGTTTTACCTTAGGGTTATGGAAAAAATAAAGTATCCAATCTTGCTTGTCTCTCAACTCGGTAACGTCGTCGCGTCAATGGCTGAATACGGCCAGTATGGAACAATTGACTCCATGACGCTACCAAACCGATATCCTACGCAATCTTGTTTATTTATTCTTTTCCGCGACCCTTAGGAGAACAGTTACAGACCAATAGCACGGGAGAGAGCGTGGCTCACCTTGTAAAAATTATTATTAAAAATCCTCACAACATAGTACAGAAGTCACGTTTTTCCAATTTTAGCTTCTTTTTTCTTGCAGTCATATATGCTATCCTGATAAGAGATTCGCTTGTGATAATGTCTCTCTATGCAGGAGAAGAGCACACCTTCACCATTGACATCGTACAAGCAGTCCTTAATTTATGTTGTATAACTCAGCAACATTCCATCAAACTTGATGGTTGAGATGAACACCTAGGAGGTTGTAATGTTTGAAGTAACGACTACGGCAATTGATAATCTCAAATCATATTTTGAGCAGAATAACATCGATTCTGCTGTTCGCATCTCTTTGATGCAGGGTGGCTGAGCAGGCCCCTCTCTGGGATTGGCTCTGGATGAGCCAAAAGACACCGATAAAACTTTTGAGGAAGATTCTTTAACATTTCTGGTCGAAGAAAGCCTCTTAACCTCCTGCGGTACCATCAAAGTTGATTTTATAGAAGCAGGATATCGCTCTGGATTTTCCATAACCTCCACTAATCCTGTGGGTGGCGGCGGATGCAGTTCCGGATCATGCTCTTCAGGCTCGTGTGGCTGAATCGAAGCACATCATTCTGCAAGCCTCTGCTATCACAGCAGGGGCTTTTTTGTTTCAATAACAACTTCCCTGATGCATGCAAATGCATGCTGCCTTCTCCTTATTCATTCACCCCGGCGAGCACAGGTAAAAAAATTCCGAAACCACTTGTGCCAAAATCTTGACACACATTGCAAAATTCTTATCTTCTCATGTGAACAAGCACATCCCCGCAGTGCAGTAGCACACCAAAAGGGAGAAAGGAGAGAAGCATGCAAATAGATAAATTCACAGTCAAATCACAGGAAGCAATTCAAGCTGCGCAAAATCTTGCGCAAAACCTTAACAACCAGGAGCTGCAGCCTGAACATTTGCTCAAGGTTATCCTTGAACAACCAGATGGTGTAGTCGTCCCGGTTTTACAAAAAATGGGCGTTACGCCGAGTACGGTACTGGCTGAAACCAATGCATTGATAGAGCATCTTCCAAAGGTAACAGGTTCTACGGCCAATCAGACCTATGCGTCGCAGCAATTAAGGAAATTACTTGAAGACGCATTTAAAACAGCAAAAAATATGCAGGATGAGTATGTCAGCCAGGAGCATCTGTTTCTAACCATGCTCAGTACGTCAAGTCTTAAAGTCACCTCCATGCTTAGCAGACTTGGTATAACAAGCGACAGGTTCCTTAAAGCGCTCACATCCATTCGAGGCAACCAGCGGGTGACAGACCCATATCCTGAAGAAAAGTATCAGGCTTTGGAAAAATATGCCCGTAACCTTACCGATGTAGCGAGACAAGGAAAACTTGATCCGGTTATTGGACGGGACGAAGAGATTCGACGGATTATCCAGGTACTCTCAAGAAGAACGAAAAACAACCCGGTACTCATTGGGGAACCCGGTGTAGGGAAAACAGCCATTGTCGAAGGACTTGCCCAACGTATTGTCAATGGCGACATACCAGCAACCCTTGAGGGCAAGCAGGTGATTTCTCTAGACCTTGGCTCTTTGGTCGCCGGAGCCAAATACCGGGGTGAATTCGAAGATCGCCTTAAAGCCGTGCTTAAAGAAGTGGAAAAACGGGCAGGAGAAATCATCCTTTTCATTGACGAAATCCATACATTGGTTGGTGCCGGTGCCGCAGAGGGTTCCATGGACGCCTCAAATATGCTCAAACCAGCACTTGCGCGGGGGGAATTACACTGCGTGGGAGCAACAACCCTGGATGAATACAGAAAATACATTGAAAAAGACGCTGCCCTAGAGAGAAGATTCCAGCCTGTTCTGGTACAGGAACCAACTGAAGAGGATACCATTGCCATATTGCGAGGCATTAAAGAAAAGTATGAAGTGCACCATGGGGTACGTATCCAGGATATGGCCACGGTAGCAGCAGTAACGCTATCCAACAGATACATCACTGATCGTTTTTTACCAGACAAAGCCATTGACCTTATTGATGAAGCGGCATCTCGACTTCGTATTGAAATTGACTCAATGCCTACGGAAATTGACCAACTTGAACGAAAAAGAATCAAGCTGGAGATTGAACAGGAGGCATTGAAAAAAGAAAAAGATCAGGCATCACAGGAAAGACTGGCCAAACTCAAAGCAGAAATGGCTAATCTGGATGACACCCTGAATGCCATGAAGGGTCAATGGACCCTGGAAAAAGATATCATCCAGTCAATTCGCGACATCAAAGCCAAGATTGATGAAGCCAGGATAGCTGAGCAACAGGCCGAACGTCGTGGTGAACTGAGTAAGGTTGCCGAAATTCGATATGGTCAAATTGTTCAATTAGAGAAAGAACTGGAAGGAGCTAATGCCAGACTCGGCGAAATACAAGAGAATAATCAAATGCTCAAGGAGGAAGTGTCTGCTGAGGACGTGGCAGCGGTAGTTGCAAAGTGGACAGGTATTCCTGTCGACAAACTTCTGGAAGGAGAGAAGGAAAAACTTGTTCAGGCAGAAAAGGAACTCGGCACCAGGGTTATTGGCCAAAAAGAAGCCATAAAGGCCGTTTCCAACGCAGTCCGGAGAGCACGTGCAGGATTACAGGACCCTGACCGCCCCTTGGGATCATTTATCTTTCTTGGTCCAACAGGTGTTGGCAAAACCGAACTGGCCCGAAGTCTTGCAAATTTTCTTTTTGATTCGGATTCAGCCATGATCCGTATTGATATGTCTGAATACATGGAGAAGCACTCAGTGGCACGCCTTATTGGCGCCCCTCCAGGCTATGTGGGATACGATGAAGGTGGAATGTTGACAGAAGCCGTGCGTAGACGTCCCTATTCTGTCATCTTACTTGATGAAATAGAAAAGGCTCACCCCGACGTGTTCAATGTACTCCTCCAGGTCCTTGATGATGGCCGCATGACTGACGGCAAAGGACGTACCGTTGATTTCAAAAACACTATTTTAATTATGACTTCTAACCTGGGAAGTCATATCATCATGGAACTGGGTCAAAGCGCGCCTGATGAAATGGATCGGCAGATTCATGATCTCCTGCGCAGACAGTTCAAACCAGAGTTCCTCAACCGTGTAGATGAAATTATTACCTTTCATAGTTTGAGTCGGGAAGATCTTCTGCAAATTGTTGATATTCAAATCAAACGCATGAGGAAACGACTTGAAGAACAAAATTTCGGTGTTGTCCTTACAGAAGAGGCAAAACAGTTCCTAGTCGACGCCGGGTATGACCCTACATTTGGAGCAAGACCATTGAAAAGAGCCATTCAACGTTATATCGAAGATCCCCTGGCAATGGAAATGCTTGAAGGACACTTCAGTCATGGAGATCAAATTGTGGTTGATCGCAGCCCGGTTGAAGGTCTTCAATTTCGGCGCGAATTAGAATAACTCGTTATTGAGAAAAAACGCAAATACCGGGTTCAACAAAGAACCCGGTATGTATAACCGGTCTCGACAATGGCATGCCCATCTCCTGGTTGGAAAAAAAAATAATAACTGCTCATAGGGAAAGTGACCCACACCAACAACTTCCATACATTTACAGACAGTTACAAACACCCAAGGATCTTACAAACGCGCTGGCGCAACGAATTGTGTCATATATAATCCAGACTGCTTGCGGTAAGCTCAGGTGCACTGTGAGCAGTTTCAAAAAATACTTCCAAATGAAATCGAGGCTAGGAGATTGCCTTTTCTTTCCATTTACGATACCGTCTGCGCCAATTCATAATTAATCATTGTCCAAAGAGGAGAAGTCATGGCTGAAACACCCGATGAAATAACATTGAATTACGAAGAAGAAGGCACACTCATCGTAAAAGAGGTGGATAAAGTCATTTTATCTAAAGGTGCCTGGACTACTATATTATTTCGTTATCAGGACCTCAACAAGACCTCAGGGGAATATGGCCCTGACAAATATTCCATTCGCCGTTACCAAAAAAGAAATGGCCAGTATCTTCCCAAATCCAAATTCAACATTTCAAGCGCTGCACAAGCCAAAAAGATTATTGAAGCACTCCAGGAATGGATAGACTGATATATCGGCTTCGTGTTCAAAGTGAAAAATACCTTTTTTATTCAACGGTTACCCCCTATCCCATCACTCCCTAATCAAAAAATGACATAAACCAAATATTTTTTATTGACAGGAAGACGACTCTCCTGTAGATTCTCGCCTCGTTGCTGACGGTGACGGAGAAACAAACCCTTCACATCAGCAACGGGAAGTGATCTCTTAACGTTGACAAATATCAACAATCTTTCTACAAGAGACACTCCTTGCCGAAACAAAAACGCATAGCGTGGACGGCCTCGTTGAGGCTTTGATCTTTGAAAACTGAATAGTAAACAAGCGGGCCAAAGAGTGCACAGCACTCAAAAAG
>NZ_AUCV01000021.1 GCF_000429945.1 Desulfogranum japonicum DSM 18378
CGATTCCCGTTTGGATTTCTCTTTCAGGCAAATAACCATTGCGTACCACTTGCCTATGCCCCCGGTCATTTTTCACATCTGCATACTGCTGCAGAAGATCCTGAAGTTCAGCTTCGACAGCGTCAGCAATAAGTTGTCGAGCACCATGTCGCAACAACTCGGTCAGTGGATCCTCGGAAAACTCTCCAGGCTTTTTCAGGCTAATAATTTTATTCTTGTTCATGACGTATCCTTTTTGTGTTGGAATTGTTCTTGGCGGATTGGTCCCAACAGGATACGTCATTTATTTTTTATGTCTTCCTCAAACACCACTTTCGATCATAACTCAGGCTGTGATCTTTGATGATGCACATGCAGCTGAGCATCTACTCCGAGACCATTTTACCACTCAAATATCCAGAAACAGTTTCTCAGACCTTTATATAGAAATAGCCAATCTATTCTATGATTATCATATAAAAATTGGAAAAGAAGGCAGTTATGGAGAATTAAGTGACTCTTCTTGCAAACATATTTTCTTAATACCTCCATTTGAAATCAGAAAGCAACAGTCTGAACTGACACGTATCTTAAATGAAGCAAGGCTATCAGATTCAATTGAAACAAAATTCTCATGGGAGTTTATTCGTGATCGAATCGACTTGTGTTGCATACTAATTTCTGGCAACCAAATATCAATTACTCCAGCCTTTGTTCCAACAGCATCCTTGCCATACTTTAAAAGTGAAATTAGAAGGATTTATTTATCTGCAACTCTTTCAGCTCCAGATGCATTTGCAAGAACATTTGGCAAAGTTCCTGATCAAGTCATAGCACCCTCAACAACTGCAGGAGAATGTGAAAGGCAGATCTTATTTCCTTCAAAAGCTGTAAGAGATGTAGAAGACATTGTTCTTACCAAAACACTTATTAACCCTCGTAAAGCCCTAATTCTTGTACCATCTTACCAACGATCAAACAGCTGGTCTGATATTGCCATCCCTCCCGATACCAATAACGTCACAACTGCGGTAAACAGCTTTAAAGTTGACACAGGGAACTCAAAACTACTTCTTGCTGCTAGATATGATGGTGTTGATCTACCTGGAGATACTTGCCGCTTGATGGTGATTGACGACCTCCCAACAGGCATGGGGCTATTAGAAAGATTCATGTGGGAACACCTGGATTTATCTAATTCTATGAGGACTAGTATAGCATCAAGAATAGTACAAAGTTTTGGTAGAATCTCACGAGGAATGAGTGACCATGGGGTTGTAATAATTACAGGTAAACGTCTTAGCGACTGGATATTAATCCCAAAGAACAAGGCCACCTTACCAGATTTCCTACAAAAACAGGTGGAGCTTGGTTATCAAGTTTCGCTTACAATTGAAAATGTTGATGAGTTTGATGATGCTATCAATCAATGTCTGAACAGAGAGGAAGGTTGGCTGAGTGCATATAGTGAGTTCATGTCCAATGAGGAACCAATTGAACATGATATCGACACTGCAAGTCTTACGCTTTTAGCTGAGACAGAATCTAAATTCGGATATGAATTGTGGGATCGTCAGTATGAAAATGCGGCAAAAACCATTTTATCAACACTTGAAGTTGCCTTTGAGGTAAGTACAAATACAGGAGCATGGCACTGTTTCTGGGCAGGACTGGCTTTTGAGCTACTAGGAGACAAAGAAACTTCTACTGAATACTATACTAGAGCCCATGCTAGTCATAGAAATATACCTACATTTCCTTCAACAATAAAACAGGAAACAACTTCTGAAATACCTCCACAAGTTACAGAGGCAGTAAATCAAATTAAAGTCGATAAAAATGGTATAATCTCGTTACCCCGAACAATTCACCAGGATCTTACTCATCTCAATGGAAATGGTTCTTCCTTTCAAACAGAGGAGTCTATAAGAGCATTAGGCCAATATTTGGGTATGGAGTCAACAAGACCTGATAATGAATTTGGCACTGGTCCTGATGTACTCTGGACTTCCCCCGACTTACCAGCGTTTTGTATCGAAGTCAAAACAGATAAAAAAGACTCATCAAATTATAAAAAGACTGAGGTCGGCCAGTTGAGTGATCATGTAGAATGGGTCAAAAACAACACAGAAGCTGAGGAGATAATACCCGTATTTATTGGCCCTTTAAGCAGTGCAACAAGTAAAGCAAATCCACCAAATAATTTCTTTGTAATCGAATTAAAAGAACTAAAATTATTAGCTGATAAACTTGTTTCAACATTGACAGATGCTACCCAAGGCTCTGTTCCTGTTTCACTACTGTCCAACACATTTGAACTCATGAAAACAAGAGGGCTTATTTGGCCAGAGCCTTTGGATCAACTATCAAAACAGAGATTGATTGATATCGAATCGTAACACGCAACTACACTATAATTTCCAGTTACTGCAACATTAATCTTGGCTATCTCGGCTAGGCTAAAGAATCACATGACCTTGTTTATCAAAATATTTTAAACTCTAATTAGACCTGAGCACTAGGCGCCTCTGTGAAGGGGGGGCTTCTAAGCCAGCCCCATATAGGAACAATCTGACGCCATACTTACATCTCAATAAAGAAGTAATATACACTGTATTTTCAATATCTTAGATTGCTGAAAACAAAATTTAATTCATTTATATAAGAATCATTCCCTCTAAACCAGAAAATTCTGTACACACGCCATCGTGTCACATTGTGACACTAAACCATTAATATATTGTACCTTTGGCCCAATGAACCTACTCTAATTCATGGTTTTGTGTTAAGATGGCTTGGACTAAGCTAATAAAATTAGCCCCATAAGGTATTATAAATATATAGAGAGAGTTGAATTTGACAATATAACTGCGCTCTTTTGGATGAACATACCATGACATTAGAGGAATTACGAAAACTGGTCAACGATGGTAAATTTCCAGTTGATAAGTCTATTAACAACATCACTTCAGGTCAGATCCATTCTCTAGATGGTGAAGAAAAAACTTACATAATCTCACATGGCTGGGACATAATAACAGCTAATGAAATTGATGTACTATGGGGAGCCTATAACCTTGAATTGCTTGAAGCCATAGAGCAAATGCAAGTTGATGATGAGGAACGATATACAATAATAACTAATTTACACAAACAAGATTCTCATTGGGATTGGTTTGCAAAATCTTGTCGATACAGTACCGATGAGTACAACTGGTTTTTCCTTATAATTGATGATAAGCCACAGGCTGCATGTTTAACTTATCATCCTAAAGATAGTGCTCTCAGCCCAAATGATATTTTTTACATAGAGTACCTTGCAGTTGCCCCTTGGAATCGTAATACAGGCATCAAAGATCGCATATTTAAAGGATTAGGAAGCATACTCTTATCGAGTGTCTGTGATTTCGCTTGTGAAAAACTAAATCTAACCAGACGGTTTTCCCTTCATTCTTTGCCGCAAGCAACAACATATTACGAGAACATTGGCATGATCAATGTTCCTGACAGGGATAAAGATCTACTCAAATATTATGAAATGCCTCCCTCAAAACAAGATCGTTTGGAGGAAAGCATATGAGCCCAGCAAAAATCAAAGATACTGATTTACATGAAGACTTTGAAGTAAATCGTCCTGCAGGAGAGAATTTCGATCCCAAAACATATCTCGATAATTACAGACTTTATAAAAGTATTCTTGCAGAGGCTCCAGAAAATGAATTAATCAAAAGGGGATGGATTGAAAAGGATAATATTAACTACTCTTTAATCTCTCTATTTAACAATATTCAGCAAAACAACCTTAAGGGTCTTTGCAGAAAAGCCAACACAAGCAACAATGCTTTATGCGCAATATGGCAAACAAGGATATTAACAAATGCACAACTAGCAATAACCACACAAGATATTTCACCTTTTGATGGTATTAACATTCAATATCTCAGAGAAATTGTAAGGTTAAGCCCAAATCCTGAGGTAATTTTAGAGTTACCAAATATATTAGCTCAAATTGGAATTGTGCTTATCTATGAGAGATCTCTGCCTGCAATGAAATTGGATGGTGTTGTATTCAAAATTGCAAATAATCAACCTGTTATTGGACTAAGTTTTAGATATAAAAGGCTAGACTACTTCTGGTTCACATTACTACATGAACTTGCCCACATTGCACTACACTTTGGCCACCTAAACACTCCTATATTTGATGACATGGATGAGGAAAATACAGACATCCTGGAACTACAAGCCAATAAGGTCGCCAAAGATGCCATAGCTGATAAATGGAAATGGAGGAATTGCAAGGCAAAATACACCAATGACGAGCAGGACATTATTGAATTTGCACAAGAATGCGAAGTTCACCCTGCTTTGATAGCTGGCCTACTCCAGCGAGAAAAGAATGCCTACCAATTATTCAGGAAAATAACAGACCAAATTGACGTTAGGGAGATGGTGTTTGGTGATGAATAATTACATTCCGTTTTTAAAAACGAAAACAGGTGAGTTTGGTGCAATTAAAACACTTGAAATGACTATAAAGGAAGAGTTGACTCCATTCCTTGAGTTACAGTTCAACAAGGAAGCTGATTCTGATTGGCTTAAAGATAAAATGCCAAAAATAAAAAGAAAGATTGAGATCAACCTAAATAAGACGCCTTTCTTTTATTTTGACAATTACAATATTGATTCCGATATGGTGATTGATGGCATCAATAACTACCAATATATACTCGAAACCTTAAAAGATCTACCAGTCATCCCTGTTGTTTCCACAGATAGACACCCAGATCACAACCAAAGTGTTTTCAACTTAAAATCAAGTGGAGACATCGAATCAGATGTTCTTGCGATACGATTGACAAGTGAGCACTTTCAAAATTACCATTTAACCCAACTTGACCTTATCAATGAGTTAGGAACCGTAATTCCACAATTTGATCAGATTGACCTGATATTAGATTGTCGGGTTTGTCTAAATACAGATACTGCAGAGGCTGCAAACAACATTATCGATTTTACGGTTAACTTTGCAAAGGATTACAATGTTAGACGTGTAATAGTTGCAGGATCTTCAATCCCTCCATCTATTGCTGACCTTTTGCCACCAATTTCTACTACCACTGTAGAGAGACAAGAGCTTGCAATTTATAGAAATGTGCAACTACTAAGCAGTGATTTTGATTTATATTTAGGAGACTATGGTAGCGTATCACCAGATTTCAGTGAGATAGATATCATACCTGAGGCAATGAGGAATGTAACCGCACCAAAGATCATCTATGCATATGATGATAACCATTTCATCCTAAGAGGTGGGGCTCTCGCAACCCACCCAAGAGGCGATGATCAATACTATGACTTATCTGGATACCTCGAAGCTCAACCTTTTTTTCGAGGACCAGGATACAGTGAAGGTGGCAAATTTTTCAAAGAGAAAAGCAAATCTCTAGGTCCAAAGGTTACACCAGCAAGTATTGTAAAACCCACACTTAATTCACATATCACCTACATGATGAAAGGATGGTCATAAGCAGCGCTTTTGACACCTCTCCGTCAATAAAGAACTAATCTCTCTACTTATTTGAACCTTTCTTTTAGCTTGCGAGATTTGAGTAGAAAGAGAGTCTCTCGTCCAAATATGTTTTTTCCTTTGTTGAGGTGCAACTAGATTGAGCATCTCACTCTTCCAAAGAGTTAACAGAGCTTTCTTTTTGTCAAAGTTACTATTTGGAACCGATTTTCGAACGTAAGCAATACGAACGGTACCATCAATCTCTTGCGCCTCCATAATTCCCCAAAAATGTGGCAAAATGGATAGAGCTTTTTCAACATGCTTAGAGGTGGTAACTAAAGATATCTTCCAGAATACCTGATTGAAAAACTCTCCCTGCTCTACAGCCCTTTCAATTTTATCTCCATCACCTTTTATCTCGTAACAATGTGCATTGTCATAAATTGCGACTACATCAGCGATGGCATTTCCATTATGAACCCTTAATTCCTCAACAATGGCTTTTGGCTTTTTGGCCTGACTACCTAGTTTCTGAATTAGAGACTTACGAATATCTGAATCGTTCAACTGCATATCTAAATCAATCTCTTTATTATCAATAAGTTACGATATTTTATACCATTACCTTATCCTACCATAAAGGGTAAACACTTCATAGCTACAATGATTCCAATGTGAAAATTATTTTGTTGCTTTTGCTTGCAGCAATGACCTTTCTATCTGAAGTAATCACCAAATTATTCCCCCAAAAATGCAACCTACATCAATCCAACACTATCAGTGTTAAGTCCTTTAAAAATGGAAAGTAATTTAAAGTAGCGAGATAGGAAAAAGTTCCCATAAAGTGGGAATAGGGAAGAAGGGGGTTTGGAATAAATACAATCATCACACACTATTTGTTTTATTCCCCAAAAAATTGAAAAGATAACGAGTAATTACAAGCTGCAACAACAAGTATATTCTCTGGGCATCTGCCATGGTGACTCACTAGCAGGCACCTGATAATGCTCAAAAATTTGACAATTTCTGCATTATGATAGTTATTTTAATCCTTCCTCCTCCCCCCCTTCTCCCCACTCTATGGGAACTTTTTAATAAACAATGTTAAACTAGGTAATTAGAACTCAACATCCACTTCTATTGGAAAACCAAACATTTTTTCATACTCTGTTATCATGACATGCTTCAAAAAAGAACGATCTGATCGTTTAACCACAAAACTGTCATGAAGTGGGAGACAGGGTTTCCCTTCCTTTGCGAATATGAGTAATATCTTTTCTGCCAGTTGAGAGTCAAGAAACTGCAGCTTTCTGCCAATCTGATTAAACATTGTGCCTGCAAGTTTTGGATGATGGGAAAGAACTCGATCAATGGCATCATCAAATTCGAAATAACCCAATCCATCTACCATATATATGTCATTGCTATTATATGATTTATATGACTTAACAGTCCAGACCTCTGAAGGAAGTTTTAGTTCCCCTTTAATAATGTCTCCTGCAATTGAGTTTCTCAACTCTCCACGTGACGCCACGTTAAAAGTGCGCAGTAACGTCTGTTTGGCAAATTTCCGACAGTTATCATCATTACTGAAACCAGGGATATAATACAACTCACCTACAGGAGTCGGTATTTTTTCAAAGATATTGTAAGCCATGGCAACATGATAACTTGAATAGTCTATTTCGGTTGCAGGCTCACCATCAATCCTTATTCTGCTTCTGAAAGGGATAATTCTATTGGGTAAATTCTGCCAGAATCCACCATAGAATCTGCCACCACTTTCAAAATCATCCACAAACTTTCTACATAAAAACGTATCCGTTATATCAAGAAATGGCGCCTTCCTTCTTAGAAAATCAATCGTCCCTTTTGGAACCGAATCTGGAAGGTACAAACTGTATGAATGTTGTCGCAAAACTTCATTAATCAGCTTCACATTTGTACGTGCACTTTTAGTATAATTATCATCTACATATTCAATTTTCTTCTTTTTGCCCGTAATTTCATCATTGGTTCGCAGAATTATACTTTCTGATGCAGGGTATATAGTTTTTATATCCACACCCTCAAATAATGAAGATAACTTTCTGGTCGCTCTCATCCTTGAAATATTGCCATTACCACGCCCTCTACCCCATTCACCAAGCTCCATGTCGATATATCCGTTTTCATGCAAATAATCCACAGTGGTAATTGTATAATTATATGAGTAATTTGTAACAGTTTCATACCTACTTCTCTTGCACTCACTTCCTCTAGGTATTGAATACGCAGTTTTCTTTCTCCAGTACCCAACCCATTTTGCGCTTGTGAGAGATTTCAGATAAAGAAATGTTACAATTCCCTCGATATGTTTTCTCTTTTCCTCAATCTTACTGTTACCCTTGAATGGTATTAGCTCCAGAAGTTCATCAATTTTTTTACCAAAGAAAGGATCTTCACACTTCCAAGAGTAATTAAGGAAATCTGTCTCCACCCTGTCGCTCAAATGAGCGTTAGGCACATAATCAGGATTGTTCTCCCACCAAATCAGTGATTTTAGAGCACGAAGACCATCTGGAGTTTTTGGGTCAAGCTGCCTGAAATTCATTGATTCCAAACGACAACCACTGCTTTTCTTTATCAGCTCTCCCATGCCTTCCTCCCTTCCCCTCTGGTAAGGATAGTTTTGCCATCCTGCTCATAAATAGTATGACTAAAAAGCCTTCCTTCTACAAAGCCACTGTTTTCAATACAACTCAGTAGCCATGCGTCAACTTCATGCTCTAGCCACCCCACAGCTCTCTGGCCAAGTTTAATTTGTCTAGGGAAGGTCCCTTCTTTAATGCGCTCATAAATAGTAGATTTGCCCAAACCAACTCTTTCTAGAACCTGATCCATCCGAAGTATTCTTAAATTATATCCTCCTTTTTTCGTTTGCATTGTTTTCCTCCTTTCTGATTGATTGCCAATTACATTCTAATCACCTCCATTTTTTGAAAGTTTTGTAACTGAGTATGGGGGGAACTATACCCCATGCATTTACAGGAAACGTTGCAATTGCAATTGCAAATTGCATTAATGGATTTTTCTGGAAGGGAAAGGACTAAGGAGAAGGGAAAGCACTCTATTGGTAGGAAGGTCTAGAGCGGAACTTGAGTCTTACAAGTGATATTTTTTGAGAATTTCTGATTCATTTTCTTTGGGGTCATGTGTCCTTTTCAATCTTTTTCTTGCGGCAGCAATCACATGATTCAAGTTCGATACGGATATCCCATTTAAGTCACCATAAATATCATTTATAAATTGGCGCAATGAAGCATCTGTTTTAAATTCTTTATCTCTAAACTCGCCCATCAGGCATCTGTCTAAGGTTGCAATAACATATTCATATGTTTCTGGAGTGAATGAACCTTCCTCAACAGCTATTTCTTTAGTTTGTTTTACTGTAGCACTCATTAGGCCGAACTCTATCTTATCTTCTTCAGATAAAGGTTGGCTGATTAATTTTTGAAATGCTCTATGCTTCTCAGCTAAAGCCTCTTCTTCAATTTCAATGGTCTGATCATAATCCAACTCTTCTTTTTCAACTTTAACTTCGTTTTTTTCACCGCTGTCACCAGCTGCCCACTTTTCAAAGGATTCAATATGAATGTACAAATTATCCTCTGCAAATAAGATTTCTACAGCGTAATTAAGTTTGTGCTCTTTCATACGGTATTCCACATGACCATCTTTGCACGCCTGAAAAAGCTCTGACTTCAAGAGTTCCAAACATGACCCTTCATCACCACACCAGTACCTTACCAATGCATCTGCAGGAACGTATTTTGGCTTTATCCAAGAACCATTCTTCTTATGTTGAAACATATTTACTTCTCCACATCCTCTCTTAATTCATCAAGGTAATCTGCCCACCACTGCATCATATCTTTCCTCTTTTCGAGATGTTGTGCATAATTGTATGCCGCCTTTACACTATTTCCCTCAGCGTGAGCAAGTTGAAGCTCGATAGCGTCTCCAAGCCATGCATTTTCATACAAAAGGGTTGAAGCCATCCCTCGAAAGCCATGTCCTGTAATCTGGTCCTTGCTATATCCCATGCCTCGCAGAGCTGCATTAACTGTATTATTACTCATCGGTTTACTTCTGCTTCTCAGGCTGGGAAAAACATATTTCCCTTCACCTGTGAGTGGTCTAATCTCTTCTATTATTTCAAGAGATTGACGAGACAATGGTACAATATGCGGTCGATTCATTTTCATCTTAGACTCAGGAATTTTCCATATACCGCCTTCAACATCAATCTCTTCCCACTCCGCATGCCTTAACTCGCCAGGTCGAACAAATGTAAGAGGAGCTAGTTTCAAAGCACATCTTGTAACAAGATTGCCATGATATCCGTCAATTGCCCTCATTAAGCAACCAATCTTTTTGGGATCGGTGATTGTCGCCATGGCTTTCGGTTTGACTGGTGTCAGAGCACCTTTCAAATCTGCACTCGGATCACGATCTGCACGACCTGTTGCAATGGCATACCTAAATACTTGTCCACAAATCTGCTTAACACGATGGGCAGTTTCAATTGCACCACCATTTTCAATTCTCCTCAATACCTTCAATAGCATGGGAGCATCAACTGAAGCTATTTCTTTGTTCCCTATCCATGGGAGGACCTTGTTTTCCAACCTGCCTTTTACTGTTTCCGCATGCTTTGCAGTCCAAGTTGGTACTTGTTTCGAATACCACTCCCTTGCAACCACCTCAAACATATTTTCTGTTAATGCTTTTTGCTTACGCTTCTCTTGATTCTTATATTCGTTTGGATCAATACCCTTCGCCAATATTCGCTTGTAATCAGTATGCCACTCCCTCACCTCTTTAAGTGTCACATCTGGATAGACACCATAGGCAAAGGTCTTTCGTTTTCCGCCAAACCTATAATCCCATCGGAAATACTTCCCTGTTTTTGTGACAAGCAGATACAAGCCACGACCATCTGTCAATTTGTACTGCTTCTGTTGTGGTTTGGCATTGCGAATTGCGGTATCTGTGAGCTTCATGACGGTATCTCCTATTGCCTATTTATCAAATACCGTCCAATATACCGCCTTAAATGACGGTATGTCAACAGATCAAACTGGACACTACTGGAAACAAAAAACCCTGAAAGCCTTTTCAGCTCTCAGGGTTAAGTATGTTGCCAGATCTCTCTGGACTTTAATATGGTGGAGGCGGCGGGAGTCGAACCCGCGTCCGGAAATTCTCCCCTTATGTCTCTACATGCTTAGTTCCGGGATTAAGTCTCGCATCCGGGTCTCACCCGGAACCGGGATAATCGGATGCCAGCCTGAAAAGATCTTATCCAGTGCGCCTCAGGCGTGCGCAGCGGACCAGCCTATAGAGTCGACGCTCCGATTCCAGCCCCATAGACAAGGGCTGGTGGAACGGCACAGCAGATTAAGCTGCCAGTGCGTAATTATAATCGTCTGCGATTATATTTAAGTTCCGTCATTTTTACGAGCTGACAGAAACTCGACATGCAACACTAAGCTTCAATATCCCCGTCGAATCCGTTTCGCCCCCATTCTGTAGTATGTGTTTATGATAGTTGTGGTTACATCTTGTTGCGCATATCGCGCTCAATTTCGCGGTTGGTCTGCTTTTCTTTTAGAGCAGCCCGTTTATCATAGAGTTTTTTACCGCGGGCAAGGCCCAATTCCACTTTTGCCTTACCATTTTCTATAAAGTAAATCTTAAGTGGTATAAGCGCAATGCCTTTCTCGTGCAATTTTCCGATGAGTTTTCGAATTTCCTGCCGATTCAACAACAATTTACGCACCCTGAGCGGATCAGGACTCACATGGGTGGCAAAAGAGTATGGCGAAATATGTACATTATACAGAAAGACCTCACCATCCTTCACCTGGGCATAGCCATCGCGCAGGTTCACCTTCCCAGCCCGAAGAGATTTTACCTCCGGCCCGTTGAGCACCATGCCAGCCTCAAAGGTCTGGTCTATATGGTAATCGTGAAAAGCTTTTTTATTTTTTGCTACTATCTTCTGTGCCATATCCCAACACTCCTTAACGGAAAGAGAGTGCTTCTACCACAAATTCCGAATTACTTCAAGCAGATTCCCTGAAAACTACCAGTCCATCTAAAATAATGGTCTAAAGAAACTCAATCAACCTCTCTAGTTACCCTGATGGCTTCTTCAACAGTGGTCAAACCTGCCTGTACCTTTCGCCAGGCATCCTCTCGCAAAGTGGCCATACCCTCACGGGCAGCGACCTGTCGCAGTTCTTCCACCGGAGAGGCTGCAGAGACCATCTTCTTTAACTGCTCAGACATTGGAAATATTTCAAAAATTCCCATACGCCCTGAATAGCCAGTATTTCGACAATTCAAGCAGCCTGCTCCTCGTCTGAGCTGGACCGATTCCCTGTCATGTACGGGAAATCCCATTTTCAACAACTCGGCGGCCTCAACCTCGTAGGTCTCTGCACATTCAGGACAAATCTTACGAACCAGTCGTTGCGCGAGAGCACCAAGCATGGTGGAAGAAATCAAAAACGGCTCAAGCCCCAGATCCTGCAGACGAACAATACTTGCAACCGCATCATTGGTGTGAAGGGTTGAAAATACCAGGTGTCCGGTGAGAGCTGCCTGAACAGCATAGGTTGCTGTTTCCAGATCTCGAATCTCACCAATCATTATTATATCCGGATCCTGCCGAAGGATATTCCGCAAAATAGAGGAAAAAGAAACATCAATCTGGGTTTGCACCGCTATCTGGTTGAATTCCTCGTGGACCATCTCCACAGGATCTTCAACCGTAATGATATTCTTTTCAGGTGTGGCGATCTTTTTCAACGTCGAATACAGGGTGGTGGACTTACCACTACCGGTGGGACCTGTTACCAGAACAATACCATGGGGACTGGTCATGAAGTTATCATACACAACGCGATCACGACGGGAAAATCCCAACTGGTCAAGATCCTGAAACACCACATCCGGGTTCAGAATACGCATGACAGTTTTTTCGCCGAATGCCACAGGAACGGTAGAAACACGAATTTCAGCTTCCCTGCCCTCCTCCCTTCGTCCGATTTTAATACGCCCGTCCTGAGGGCGACGCTTCTCGGCAATATCCATCCGAGCAAGAGATTTTATACGGGAGGTAATGGCAGAATGCACGGCTTTAGGAAGCTTGTAAATCGTATGCAAGACCCCATCAATACGAAAGCGGACAACACAAGATTCCCTTTTCGGCTCCACATGGATATCACTGGCTCGCTGATCCAGAGCATAGCTGAACAGGTGATTGACCGCAGCTTTGATGTGCTGGTCTGTGGATGCCAGTTCCTTATTGGAAGCCAGTCGGACATACTGCTCAAGGTTACCGATATCTACGGTGGATGCCGTGCCGGTACCTGAAAACTGGTTTTCCGCCGCACTGATGGAGTGCTGGAAACCAAAAAATTCGCCCAGGATTTTTTTTATATCTGAACGGGTGGAAAGATACGCCCGTATCTTAACTTGATTGGCCCGCTCAATATCTGCCAATACGGTGTGCTTGTCCGGGTTACAGGTGACAACCTCCAACACGCCGTTCCGCAGGCCAAATGGTAATATCAGGTGACTGATGGCAAAGGATCTGGGGATAGTCTTTGTGACAATCTCCATATCCAATTCCAAAGGATCGAGTTTTTTGAAAGGAATACGGAATTTTTTAGCAATCGCCCGAATAATGTGCTCCTCACTTAGCACAACAGCATTACTTCCGGGGATTTCCAAGTTCAGAGAAGTGATAATATCCAGCAAATCGGGATATTCTTTATCTCTCTGATCATTATCCTGTTTTCTGATGCTCAGCTGACGCAGCAGAGTTTGTTTTTGTCGTCCTTTGTTAAGAATAATAAACTGTCGCTGTTCATCGCTGAGCAATTTTTGCTCAACCAACAGATCGATAAGTTTATCGCTGTTAAGAAATGCCATAGAATAATCCGTTTCTGTTGCTCCTTTGTCTCTCCTGTACCCTGGCAATAATTGCCCAAGGCTGCAAGTAGTTTTTATTTTACGACAAAAGAGAACACACGCAAAAGGGTAATTGCTCAGAGGAGATATTTCAGGAGCACAAATCCACCGATCAGCAACACCATGAACACTACAGTGAGGATATTGAAATATTTGTTGATGAAATACTGAACCTTGGCTCCAAAAAAATAAATAAGGCCCGCAACCAGACAAAACCGTGCAGAACGAGCCACCAGAGAAACCACCATAAAGGTCACGAAATTGGTTTTAAAGGCTCCAGCGGTGATGGTAAACAGTTTATAGGGGATGGGTGTAAAAGCAGCCATACCAACAGCCCAGGCATCGTATCGGCGAAAAGCATCCTGCACAACCACATACTTTTCCTGCAGATGGTACATCTCCAGAATGGGGGTTCCCAAAGTATCCATAAATCCCCAGCCAAGAGCATACCCCAGGGCACCACCAAGAACCGATCCCAACGAACAAAGGGCGGCATATTTGAACGATTTTTTTGGTGCTCCAATACAAAGGGCGATTAAAAATACATCGGGCGGTATGGGGAAAAAGGAAGATTCTGCAACGGCAATGAAAAACAGAACCCATACTCCGGCAGGTGTTTGAATCCACGCCATACAGCGAAGGTATATTCGTTGCAACAGCCCATATTGTTCTTGACTCTGTTCCACTGTATTACCACCCATGGGTGCCGATCAAATCAACAAACCGAACATATTCAACGGTAAAGGTTTTTACCTCCCCGTCTTCCTTGACCACAAGTTTCAGCTCCTGATATCCATGTTCACCGACGGGAATAATCATTCTCCCGGGATCTGCCAGCTGGTCGAGAAGGGGCTGTGGGATATATGGTCCACCTGCTGTAACAATAATTGCATCAAAGGGAGCTTCATCTTCCCAACCTGTGGTGCCGTCATCAATACGAGAGATGATGTTGTGATATCGCAGTTTATCAAATATCCTTCGAGCTTTTCCCAACAGGCCGTCAATACGCTCGACCGTATACACTTTTTCACAAATTCTGGAGAGAACCGCTGCCTGGTACCCTGATCCGGTGCCAATCTCCAATACCCGTTCATCGCCTTTCAATTGCAGAGCCTGGGTCATCAGGGCAACAATATAGGGCTGAGATATTGTCTGGCCACTGCCAATGGGCAGCGGAAAATCACCATAGGCATTTGCTGCCATGGCATCCTCGACAAAAAGATGGCGTGGGACGGTTGCCATGGCATCCAGTACACGGGTGTCAGTTATCCCCCTTGGAATGATCTGCTCATCGACCATCCTTTGTCTATATATATCATAGGTGTCAGAGCTGCTCACTTGACGTCTTCCCAGGTGAAATCCTCAAGCCATTCACGATCTTTCTCACTGAATGTTCTGAACTCACAGGATGTCACCACATCATTGTTCATTAAAATAACTATCATTTCATAGCCTTCAGCATCTACCCATGATCCTATCACAGGTGTATGGCCCAACAAACCGGGGACCTCCTCATAATAAACATACTCAATAACACCCGGGGAAACTGTCCGGTGTCCATTGGGTTCGCCAAGAAAACGGCGTACATCGTTTTTTGTTGAGACTCCCGGTTTTATCAGTGCTGCATCAGAAGCCAGATGGCGAACCTGTTTGGCATTACATCCTGTAAGTAACAGGCAAAGAAACAGTATCGAAAATATATAGCGCATTGGGAATGCCTCCACCGGTTACAATGAGCTCGAATTTGTCCCGGTTTATGTAGATACGCACGTATTATTGAGCGTCCATCCTGAAATGCCCATTTCGGAAGGGTACTCTTTGAGAGTGTCTTGTTCCTATAACAAGAAAAAAGGTTGTGTTCCTATATCGTGAACACAACCTTTTTTCAACCAAAGAGTCATTGCCAGCCGCCTTGAACGGCAGTATCTGGCAATTTTTTCTCTTTAAAGCTCATCATGTATGCGTCACAGCTACATATTGCGTACAGACTGCTCACCGGATATCGAACGGAAAAACTCCATACCAGTAGCTGAAAGCTCAACTCTTTCTGAAATTGTCAGTTTACTCATTTGTGCCAACAGCACGTTCAAGGATACGATAGTTACGGCTGACCAGTTCCATGGGATCAACCATCAGGCCGGCCTGAATAAGAGCATTGGTATAT
Source organism: Desulfogranum japonicum DSM 18378 (assembly GCF_000429945.1). Lineage (GTDB taxonomy): Bacteria > Desulfobacterota > Desulfobulbia > Desulfobulbales > Desulfobulbaceae > Desulfogranum > Desulfogranum japonicum. The sequence continues at coordinate 15,681 of NZ_AUCV01000021.1, forward strand.
ACCTGCTCGACTACTTCGCCTGCAAAATCTGTATCGCTTTCCCGCAGCTGGGCAAGTTTTTTAATTAATGGGCTGGAAGCATTGATTTCCAGGTCCTTTTTTGATCCCATGGAAAGAGGATTATCCTGACCGGAGGCCTGCATGACCCGCTCCATGGAAGATGTCATGTACCCGTCCACATTTACGATCATTGCAGGACTGTCTACCAGACGGGTCGACACTTTTACATCCTGCACCTTACCGGCAAGACGCTCTTTGATCCAACTGCAAAGCGCTGTTACTTGATCCTTGGGCAGAGCGTCAACAGTCTCTGCTTCCTTGTCATCTGCCGATTCCTGTGCATTTTCAGGCAGGCTGATATCTGCCGCGTCTGCTGAAACCAGCTTTTTCTCCTCATACTCTCCCAGATGGTTGAGTACAAAGTCATCAATGGGTTCCAGGGTATAGAAAATCTCAATGCCCCGTTTCTTGAACATTTCCACATAGGGGCTTGCTTCCACAGCACTGCGACTGGTTCCATTGATAAAATAGATTTTCTCCTGCCCATCTTTCATACGCCCCAGGTATTTATCCAGAGAGATCATTTCTCCCGGCTCACTGGCTGAAGATTCAAAGCGCAACAATTTCCCGAGATCTTTACGATATTCAAAATCAGAAGTCACTCCTTCCTTGATGAATATACCAAAGGTCTTCCAAAACTGCTGATATTTCTCCTCATCCCTGATGGCTTCTTCATTCAGGAATTTAATAAAGCGTTTGGTCAACACCTTACGCAGTTTCATAACCAGGGCATTATCCTGCAACGACTGGCGCGAAATATTGAGCGGCAGATCTTCCGAGTCAACCACACCTTTCATGAAACGAAGCCATTCAGGCAAAATGTTTTCGCTATGCTGGTCAATGAGAACTTTCTGGCAATACAGATTCACACCAGGGTCCATACGTCCCATGCCAAACATCTCAAAATTTTCCTTGGGCACATACACCAGCGCATTAATTGCCAGTGGAGCGTCAGCGGAGAAGTGCAGCCGATACATGGGCTCATCGCCTGCATTACCGACAAATTTATAAAACTCGTTATACTCTTCTTCTGTAATCTCGTTTTTAGATCGGGTCCAGATGGCCTGAACAGTGTTGACGGTTTTTCCTTCAACCTTAATCGGAAAAGGCACAAATGTGGAATATTGCTCGATGATGCGCTCTATGGTGAATTTCTGCCCATAGGTGTGCGCATCCTCTTTGAGCTCCATGATAATTTTGGTTCCACGGTGTAATCCGGGGCAAGGACTGATCGTATAACTGCCATTTCCGTCAGATACCCACTCATGCCCTTCACTGCCATCATAAGAACGAGTCTGCACAGTAACCTTGGTGGCTGCCATAAATGCGGAATAGAAACCAACGCCGAACTGACCAATCAGGTTAACATCCTTTTTCACAGCCTCAGCCAATTCTTCGAAATACTTACCAGAACCCGAGTGCGCAATGGTTCCCAGGTTTGTTTCCAGCTCCTCCCGGGTCATGCCGATACCGGTATCTGTGATGGTCAGTGTATGTTTTGTATCATCGCAGTCAATATTGATCTCCAGTGGAACATGCGCATCAAAATCGACTTTTTCCACCAGATTCTGGTGCCTGAATTTTTCCAACGCATCTGCGGCATTGGAGACAAGTTCTCGAACAAAAATATCCCGTTCCGTATAAAGTGAGTTAATGACAATATCCAGAACTCTTCGTGTCTCGGCCTGAAATTGTTTTGTCTCAGCCTGTACGTCTGTCATGGGATTTTACCTCAAAAGATTTCCTTTTTTTGATTGCTACGCCCAGCAATACCGGGTGTCTCCTCTCATAGGGCTTCTATGCTCCATACATGCAACACTGCTCCCACCATGGAGTTCGTAAAAATTATTCGTAACTACTCACGGGGAGACGAAAAGCTCATACGTCTCCAGTAGTTGCAAGAGATAACAGGGATCCTGAGGTTTTCGCAAGCAGGCTGGTGCAGCGTATTGGGTCATACCTAAACCAGACTGATAGCGGAAAGATCAGGTGCACTGTGAACAGTTACGATTTGTATTATTCTCCAAAACTCATCAGATGGGAAAACAGAGCGAACAAGGCCCTTTCAATTATTCGGCCAACATGGTAAGCACGATACGTTTGCTGTCAAGCCCATGTATATGCAGTCATTCCACGACTGTTATTTTGATTTTGAGATCCCATTATGAGTACGCATTCCGATATCTGTATCCTTGGTGGAGGCATCTCCGGTCTCAGCGCCGCAACGTTTCTCTGTCATCACCACCCTGAAATACGCATTACCCTTCTGGAGAAAAATGCGACCTCCGGGGGAGCCATACAAAGTTACAAACAAGATGGTTACCTGGCAGAATGGGGCCCCCACGGTTTTCTGGACAACTGCAAAGAGAGTAAAGAGCTCATTCAGTGGGCAGGCCTGGAAACCCAAAAAGAACTTGCGCCTTTAAACAAATTTGTCCGTTACGTCTGCCTTCAGGGCAAATTGCAATGCATACCCCAGAAACCGTTGAAAATACTTGGCCAGCCACTGATACCTGTATCAGCAAAACTCCGTGTACTGGCAGATCTGTGGAAAACACCCTTACAGGGGGAACCAACAGTCGCGCAGTGGATTGAATACCGGTTTGGCAAACATCTCCTCCCCTTTGCCGACGCCGTATTTACCGGCACCTATGCGGGAGACATCCAACGGCTGAAGATCGATGCTGTCATGCCGGGGGTCAGACAGCTTGAACAACAAGCAGGCTCAGTTATCCGTGGTATTCTCCATAAACTTTTTAAAGCAAAAAAAAATAATACCAAAAAACAGGGGAAAAAAGGCCTGCCTTCCATGACAAGCTTTGCAGGAGGCATGGGCCAGCTCCCCATCGCCCTGTCTGAGGCACTGGCCAGGAATCCACAGGTAACTCTTCATTATAACTCTGAAGCCGTCTCCATAGTTTTTCAGGATGATAGATGGATAGTAGAAACTGCAGATACTACCTATACCTGCACGGACTTACTTGTCGCCTTGCCCATCAATGCCTGCCTGCCACTTCTCCAGCAATGTCCGAACATTCCCACTCCCCCATCCACCCAAGTCCCTGAGGCTGCGATAGCCTCGGTATTGCTTGGTTTTAACGCAGATGCACACATTCCCTTTGGCTTTGGATATCTGGCTCCTGAGCAGGAAAACCGCTTTCTTCTGGGAGCGTTGTTTTCCTCTCACATGTTTCCAGGGAGAGCACCAGAGGGAATGCAGTTGGTGGAGGCTCTGGTGGGAGGAAGAAGACACCCGGAACGACTGCAGCTCACCGATGAAGAACTGGTCAGCCGTGCCTATGAGGATCTTTCCAGCCTCATGGATCTCCCTGCCCAGCCGGTATATTCCCATGTCTTGCGCTCCACGGCAGCTATCCCTCAACTTGAAGAGAATGCCACCACGTTATTTCATTGGCGTGAAGAACTACACGCAACTTTTCCTCACCTGCATATCTGCGGTTTTGGCTGGAAGGGGATTGGCCTAAATGACATGATCAAAGAAGGAGCCGCCATGGCTGAGCGCTGCGTTCGCCGACAAACAGATCAGGCTCCGGAACTCAAAGCAGTCTACTTTTAAACGAAGAGTTTCCGATAGGTTATCAACCCAGTGGTGAAGGTACTCCTTGTTATGGATCGCCGTAACTGCTTAGGGGAAAGCGAACAACCTCAAAAAAAACACGTTTACAACCAGATACACACCATCCTGTTTTTTTTACAAGCAATCTGGTGCGGCATATAAAGTCATACGTAAACCAGGCTGATCGCGGAAAGATCAGGTGCTTTGTGAACAGTTGCGGAGCAGCAATAAAAAAATCCTGCATGGCATTAAAGCCATGCAGGATTTTTTTAGTCATTGGCAGAAAAACGAGAATCCTTATGATTTCAATTTTTCACACAGCATTTCCACCTGCTGCTTGGTTCCGCTTTTCTGCGACATGTCTCGTGTAATCACTTTTATCGCGTATAGTACAGTGGAGTGATCCCGATTATACATATTGCCGATATCGGCCAAGGACTCCTTTGTATATTTCCTGGTCAGATACATACCTATCTGACGGGGATAGGTGATGGCACGTTTACGTGAACGTGACCTCAACTCTTCTGTGGTTACCTTAAACTGCCTGCCGATGAGGTCTCGAATAGTTTCAGCGTTGATATCCGCGGAATTTTCTACCAAAGACCCGAGAACTTCATTGATCAAAGCGGCATCCGGCGCTTTTTTACGCACACAGGACTTGGCTTTGATACCAAGGATAGCACTCTCGATCTTCCGGATGTCACCTTTCAGTTTATCAGCAAGATGCTCGATCAGCTTTTTGCTCATCTTCAAATTGTTGACATTCACCTTATGCTCAATGATACGAGCACGGGTATCAAAATCAGGAGATTCAATATCAGTGACCAGCCCCGAGGTCATCCTGCTACGGAAGTCCTCATCCAACCCTTTAAGTTTCTTAGGCGACAACGCAGATGTCAAAATCACCCGCTGCCCGGACTTAATCAGGTAATCCAGAATAGTATTCAGTTCCTCCTGCGTTTTATTTTTTCCGATCAAAGTATGGATATCCTCTACCAACAGGATCTCGCAGGAATTGAGATACTTTCTGGAAAACAAATCCATTGTATTGTTTTTCAGATTTTGCACCATATCCGCTGAAAATTGTTGAGCTGTCAGGTATTGCAGCTTTGTGCCCGGTGCAACATCAAGAATTTTATGAACCACAGCCTGGGTAAGGTGGCTTTTACCCAACCCGGTTGAACTGTTCATAAACAGGCAATTTCCGTACGTACGATCACCCACAGCCAATGCATGACACGCTGACTGGGCCAACATGTTGGATTCCCCTACCATGAACTCATCAAAAGTAAACGCTGGATGCAGTGATCGATAACGAGATTGGACATCCTCAATGCCAGGCAATCGTAATTGACCTGAAGGATGTGGCGGAGCTACCTGCAACGGCTTCTGAGGCCCGGCTTGCAGACGTATACCACCTTTTACGCCCATTTTTTGGGCTATATCCTGGATTAGTTGTAAATAGCGGTCCTCAACCCAGGCACAAAAAAAACGATCTGGTCCAATCAAGTCGAGATTCTGGTCATTAACAAACTGGCACTCCAGCGGTTTGATCCAGAGGTTGAATTCACTCTTTGGTAGAGACGCCTCCAACGATGATTTAATTGCGCTCCACACCATAGGCATTTTCCTTTGAGGTTAATAAGTTATTGTAAATAAATGGGGACAAGTAACGGACCCGTACTTTGAAAGAATGTGGTCTGATCTACTGAAAATCGTCTCTATGGTCAAAAGTGATTTTCAGTGATTTAAGCGGCAAAATCAAGGTCACTGGATTATTTATCAAGATAATGAAATATTCAGGGAATAGAGCACAAGCTCAGCCTATCTTGTCCCGCTATCGAAGATTTTCAGTTTTCAACAGAAATCAAAAATTATATCAGCAATTTAATAGAGAGACTCACAAGTTATTAACAATCTGTTAACAAAATGATAACTTAATAAAGCTTCAAATAGCTCAATAAATCTTCTTATTCCTCTATTTTCAGGTTACGTGACATCGGCCTTCTTTAATCCCCCATGGCTGCGGGTTTTTTGAATAAAATAAATGAGGAAAAAAAATGTCTGTTTTAAAACCTCCCTCTTAAATATCTTTTTCAATTTCAAAATCGTTATTAACTGTTATTACGTTTTTTTTGAGCACCTCCCACAGTAAAAAACAACCGAAAACACACGGCAAATACTCAATAAATTGACCATTCTTGGTCTATAGCCAGATCTTGCAAAAAATGGATTTATGGAGTGTTAAATATCATGGGAAGGTCTACTGCAGGTGATAATGCAGCCTGTCCTTCAATGGCCGCGTATTGTCAACTTCTGGACGGCATCACCCACGGGATTTACCAGCCTGGCCGGGGGGCAAAATGGAGGTACTGGTTGCATAAGATCTGGAAACACTTCTGGCGACTGTCAGTACGTGAATCTCTGAAGGAGCAGCCTTCCTCAGTATTCGACAGCATGCATTCACCGTGGACCCGGTTGTATACACATCGTCTATGAGCAAAACCTTTTTATTTTTTACTGCCTCAAATGATGTCAGGGCAAAGCTATCTTTCAGGTTAGCACGCCTTTCTTTGCCACTGAGACTGGATTGAGGAATGGTGTTTTTTGTCCGAACAAGGGCTGTTACATTAAGCAGGGCTTTATTTTCAGGTAACAATTGACGGGCGAGAAGAATGGACTGATTGAATCCGCGTTGACGTAACCTCTTAATATGGAGGGGAACAGGAACAATGATATCAATCTCGGGAAGGCCGGTAAGCAAACCGTACTTTTCGACGAGGGAAGACAGAGTGGGAACGACTTCGGTCCGACCGGAAAATTTCAGTTTGACCAGTAATTCTGTAAGCGGTGGCTGATAATAGAACAGAGACCTGCAAGACTCATAAACCGGAGCATTACTCAGGCACTGGCCGCAAAGATGATCTTCTCCACCGGGAAAAGGTTCTCCGCAGCAGGTGCACAGCGGAGAAACCAATGGCCTGATATTGGCCAGGCAGTACTCACAAAAAAGCGGCGGCAGGGAATAATCCAACCGCCGCTCACAGGATAAACATCTGGGAGGAAAAACAAGATCGTGGAAGGCTCGGAGCAATCCAAACACGTTTCTCCCCTTACAGTGTGTCAGCAGTACTTCAAAAAGCTTTTACCTTGCGCCATAGCCGTTGAGTCGTGCTGCCCACCTGTTGATCAGATATTGGCAATAATGGCATCACCAAAGCCGGAACAGGACAATTCATTTGCACCATCCATTTGCCGGGCAAGGTCATAGGTGACGTTCTTCTCTGTTATGGTTTTTTCCAAAGCCTTTTTCACAGCATCAGCTGCTTCCTGCCAGCCAAGATATTCAAGCATCATCACTCCGGACAGGAGCACCGAGCCGGGATTGACTTTATCCAGACCAGCATATTTTGGCGCCGTACCATGGGTAGCCTCAAATATGGCTATGCCGTCGCCAATGTTTGCTCCGGGAGCAATACCAAGACCTCCTACCTGGGCGGCCAGGGCATCAGACATGTAATCACCGTTGAGGTTGGGCATTGCCAGCACCGAATATTCCTTTGGTCTCAGCAGAATCTGTTGAAACATGGCGTCTGCAATACGATCTTTGATCAGAATTTTACCCTCAGGCATCTTCCCATCGTATTTATCCCACAGCTCATCTTCGGAAATGGTCACCTCGCCGAATTCTTCGGCTGCCAGCTCATAGCCCCAATTGCGAAAAGCACCTTCCGTATATTTCATGATATTGCCCTTATGAACCAGGGTAACCGAATCCCTGTTGTGATCAATGGCATACTGCACGGCTTTGCGTACAAGACGCTTAGTACCGAATTCTGAAACAGGTTTGATGCCGATACCTGAATTATCACGAATTTCTGCGCCAATTTCGCTCCGTAAAAATTCAATGACCTTGTTTGCATCTGGGCTGCCGGCCTGCCACTCTATACCGGCGTAAACATCTTCCGTATTTTCACGAAAGATAACCATATCAACGTCTTCAGGATTCTTGACAGGCGATACAACCCCCTGGTAATAGCGCACAGGACGAACACAGGCATACAGGTCCAACACCTGACGCAGGGTCACATTCAGACTGCGCATTCCTTCACCCACCGGGGTAGTTAATGGGCCTTTAATATTGACTACATATTTTTTCAGGGCATCTATTGTATCCTGGGGCAGCCATTCTCCTGTCTGCTCAAACGCTTTTTCACCGGCCAACACTTCGAGCCAATGAATTTTTCTATTTCCAGAATATGCTTTTTCCACAGCTGCATCCAGGACCCTGGAAGCGGCGCGCCAGATGTCGGGTCCGATACCGTCTCCCTCAATAAAAGGAATAATGGGATCGTCAGGTACAGTGATCGAGCCATCCGAGTTAATAGTTATTACGTTGCCAGCCAAAGCAGCCTCCTTTGAATAAAGAACAATAGACAAGATATACTTATCATGGAAATATCAACTAGTTATGTTCTTAAATAGTATCAAGAAATACGACTATATTCGATTGCAGGACTCACGTCAATCGTACCAAGCATATGTCGTGTTTTTAACTCGAACGTATCACAAATATTTTGACAAATACTATAAACATTACATATCTACACAGATATTAGGATTTCTGCTCACAATAAAACATAGGGCCGTTCCCTGGCAACAGACTATCTCCAACAGCCTATATTTAAAAAGAACAGCTAAACAGTATTTCCGGATGACACTTGCTAAATTCACCATGCCGGGTATATTCGGCCCTACCCTCATCTTCCATAAACAGTTTTATATTAACATAAACACGGTAACGCCAGATGTCCGTACTCCAATTCATCCGCGCCCTTTTTCTTTTGATTATTGCTTTTCCGCTGACCATCGTTATCTCCACTCTTGCGCTAATGGATATTACGATTTTTAGAAAAGATGTGGAGAAAGCACATTTTTTTCCACGGGCATGGGGCCGTATCATTTGCTCAATTGTAGGTGTAAAAGTCAATATCGAAGGATTGGAAAACATCCGGCAGGAAGACACCTATATTTTTGCCGCCAACCATGCCAGCCAATTCGATATTTTTGCCTTTCAAGGGTACTTCCCCCACAGTTTTCGCTGGATTGCCAAAAAGGAACTGTTTAATATCCCTGTTTTTGGGAGAGCCATGCGAAAGGTAGGCTATATTTCCATTGATCGGTCAAAAGGACGTCAGGCGCTGAAAAGCCTTGAGGAGGCTGCCAGGCAGATATCTTCTGGAAAATCAGTACTCATTTTCCCGGAAGGCACCCGCACCCCTGACGGAAAAATGGCAGACTTCAAGGCAGGTGCTATTCTGCTTGCTATCAAGGCAGGTGTTCCAGTTGTCCCCCTGGCTTTCATCAACTCGTATAACATCCTCCCGAAAGGCAAGCTCCTCGCCAATTCGGGTACGGTAACCATCCGAATCGGCAGCCCCATAGCGACAGATCATTATCAAAGCAAGGACAAACAGGCTCTGACCCGCGAGCTGCAACAAAAGGTACAGTTATTGCATGACAAATAATCACGTTTCCTCTGGTTGCCCGACTGTCCCACATTTAATATTTTGGGGAAAAAGTCACCCTGTCGGCCAACACATATACGGCGGACGTATTCAAAGAGAGGGAGCCAACCAATGAATCATATTATAATTCTTTGCAAAATCAGGGATACATGTCATAATAACAGCTAAAAAGATACCATAGAGGCCTCCCCCACTCAGCGGGCAGGTCCATAGACATCACCACTACACGGTATATACCGGGAAGCGGTTGTCTGCATGTCAGGAAACGACATTGGATCGTTGAATCCAAAGATATTGTAGTCAGATCATCAAGGATAAGGTCCATCTCTGTTCCAGACATATATGCACAGCTTCCATACCCAGGATTCATAGTAAACAGGATCACTTTGATGCGTGCTTACACTCTATTTCCCAGGCGTTTTGGCAACTCCATCACCTTTTATCTGCTAGGTTTGCTGCTGTTTACCGCCTCAATTGCACAGGCTCTGGAACAGAATACAGCTTTTCTGCCTCTGAAAATTAACGCCTCTGCTCCTGATCTTCTGAGACAGAGAGCAGACGAGGCCCTGCAGAAAGCACTTCTGGCCAAAGGCTTCACCATGATATCCAGGAGCCAGGCTTCTTCCATGGCCAACTACACGGGAACCTGGCCACCCAAGGCGTCCCTGCTCTCTACAATTGCAGGAACATCGGGCTATGATTACGTGGCAACAGGCAGCCTGACACAGCTTGGAGAAAGGGTAAGCATCGACTTCTCGGTTTTTGATCTCCTGCAGCCTCAGTCGCCTTTCACTTCTTTTAAAGAAGGAAACAGTAGAGACCTGGAAGCCCTCGTCAACAGTGCGGTAACAGAAGCACTGGGCTACTCCAACCGTAGATTCTCCGTTGCTTCCATTGCTCCGGCAGGCAATCTGCGTATTGACTCCGGGGCTATTCTCAGAAAAATAACTACCAAACCAGGCGATATTTATGATCCCGCCACGTTGCGTGAGGATCTGAAATCTGTTTTCAGCATGGGATATTTCGACAATGTCGAAATTGAAGCCACAGATAGCGCAAAAGGTAAAAACATCATTTTTCGCGTACAGGAAAAACCGCTGATCGGCTCCCTCACCATTACGGGAACAGATCATATCAAAGAGAAAGATGTTAAAGATGCTGCGAATATTTCGGAAAACAGCATCCTTAACCCCACCAAGGTAAACGAGGCGGTCACCCGAATAAAGGAACTTTACAAATCCAAAGGATATTATAACACAACGGTTGATGCCCAGGTCAGCTACCCGGGTAAAGACAATGCAGAGATACAATTTGTCATTGATGAAGGGGAAAAGATAACCATCGAGGAGATCAGCTTCCAAGGCAACAAGTCTTTTGATGCTGATGATCTGGAAGACGTTATCCAGACAGGGACATATGCATGGTGGCTTTCCTGGCTCACCGATGCCGGTGTACTTAAAATGGATATCCTGAAGCAGGATGCTGCTCGTGTTAATGCCTATTATCACAACCATGGGTTTATCGAGGCTAAGGTCGGTGACCCCATTGTAGAACAGAAGGATGGCGACCTGTATGTGACCTTTCCCATTGAAGAAGGACCACGTTACCGTGTAGGTGTTGTAGACATCGACGGTGACCTGATTAAAGATAAAAGTGAACTGATCGATATGCTGAAGATTCGTGAAGAGCCTTTTCTTAACAGACAGACTCTGCGCGAAGATGCGACCAGACTTCAAGACCTGTACGCTGAAAACGGATACGCTTTTGCAGAGATTGCTCCAGAGATAAAAAAAGCAGAAGAGGGGCAGCGAGTGGACATCCAGCTTACCATAAGCAAGGGATCCCTGGTCTACTTCAACCGTATTGTTATTGAGGGCAATACCAGAACACGGGAAAATGTCATCCGTCGAGATCTGGCCGTGAAAGAAGGCGGAGTGTTTGATTCCAAAGCGATTCGCACCTCAACCCAGAAACTTCAGCGTCTTGGATATTTTGAAGAGGTCAATGTCACACCCAAGCCGACCTTAAATGAGGACCAGATGGATGTGGTTGTGGATGTCAAGGAAAAGGCTACCGGGCAATTCAGCATAGGTGCCGGTTACTCTTCTTCCGAAAACCTGATATTTATGGGAGAAATCAAAGAAGATAACATCTTTGGTACCGGTAATAACTTGTCTCTTGCCGCAAACCTGAGCAGCACCACAACCAGATACAACCTGAATTTCACCAACCCACGTCTGTTTGATTCCCAGATCTCTGCAGGTTTCGAACTCTTCAACTGGGAACGTGAATATGATGATTACACCAAAGATTCCACGGGTGCAGGTATAAACTTCGGCCATCCATTCTGGGAAAAATGGCGTATCTACTATGGCTACACCATCTCAGATACAGATCTGACAGATATTTCGGAAGATGCTTCTGTGGTTATCACCCGTTCAAAAGATATCCACCTTACCAGCGAAGGACGCGTCTCTCTTGTTCGAGATACCCGTAATCATCGTTTCATCCCAACCAGCGGGTCCAGAAATTCCATCGGAGTGCGTTACGCAGGCGGTCCCCTTGGCGGTGATGCCCAGTTTACAAAAGTTGAAGGCTCATCATCATGGTATTTTCCACTTGCCTGGGATATGGCGTTTCACGTCAAGGCTGCTGCAGGCCAGGTCTTTGAAAACGAGGATGATAAACTCCCTGTATACGAGCACTTCTACCTTGGCGGCATGCGTTCCATCAGAGGGTTTGACTCCCTTTCCATCAGCCCTATTGATGAAGAGACTGGAGAAAAAATCGGTGGTGACAAGATGTGGTACAGTAATGTCTCTGTCATTTTCCCGTTGGTTAAAGATATGGGAATGATGGGTGAAGTATTTACCGATTTCGGAAATGTGTATGCCGTTGAAGAAGACTGGGATTTCGGTGATTACAAGAAAAGCGCCGGTGTAGGTATATTGTGGCTGTCTCCGCTTGGCCCGCTGCGTCTCGCATGGGGATACAATCTCGATCAACAGGACGGCGAAGACAGTTCTAACTGGGACTTCAGCATGGGTGGTACCTTCTGATGTTCTGTCCTTTTCTCATACGCTGTAAATAGTGACTATACAGGAAACGCTGGACAAACTCAGTACAGCAAATGTTCTTCCCCCAGATATATCAGGACTCAATAGTGGATCAACAGCCTTGCTTCTCAGCAAGGCTGTTGAACATTTTCGGCAATCGATTTGTTGCGTTGTTCCTGCAGACGAACAGTTGGAAATTCTTGCCCAGGATATTGGCCTGTTTTCAGGGCAACAGGTTCTGGTGTACCCCAGTTTTGAAATTCCGCCCTATACACCTCTTTCTCCAGACCCTTCCACGGTAGGAGCAAGACTCTCAACCCTCTACCAAATTCAGGAAAACCCAAGCCCCGGTATCATTCTCACCTCCATTGAAGCTGTTATACGTCGTGTGCTTCCCTGGAAAGCCATTCAGGATCACTGTGAACTCATTATGGTTGGTGAAGACTTTGAACGGGACGCCCTGGTCCAAAATCTGATCAATGCAGGATACCAGCAAGCAGAAATGGTCCGGCAACAAGGTGATCTTGCTGTTCGTGGTGGCATCCTGGATGTTTTTCCACCAGCAGCTACCGAGGACAACCGGGGTCCACTTCGCCTTGATTTCTTTGGGGAGACGCTGGAATCAATCCGTATTTTTGATCCGTTGACACAACGATCTTTACGCGAACTGGATGAAGCGATTCTCCTGCCCGCCTCAGATATTCTCTTTGGCTCTTCTGAAGAATCTTCCCTGTGGAACAAACACCTGCTTGCCCAGGGCGAGCAGCATAACTGGCCCGCGGAATCCGTACATCTTCTCCGTGAACAATTTTCCAACCAGGAACGCTTTCCGGGCATAGAATTTTTTCTGCCCCTGGTCTACGGCGGTAAGAAGCATCTGCACAGTTTCTTTGACTACCTGGATGACACAACCAGAATCTTTCTCCTTGATCCACACGCCATTCAACAGAAACTTGATCTGCTCCATGAACGGATCAAAACCAATTATCAGGAAGCAGTCGACCACGGTCAGCCGGCCTGCCTACCCCAAGAACTGTTCATCCCTGCTGAAGAGCTTCACGAAAGCATGCAAAACCGATTGGCCGCCAGATTTGTCAGTCTGCCTGACCCTGATAATCCGGAACCACCATTGCCTGTCCAGACCGGCGACCATGCTCTGCTGAGGCAGGAAATAGAACTGCACAGAAAAAAACGCGGGCTTCTTGCGCCCCTTGCTGATCGAATCATTACCTGGCAAGGCAAGGGAGAACCCTGTCTGCTTACCTGTAAATCAAATCGTCAGGCAAAACATCTTGCTGAAATGCTGTCGAACTATCAACTGCAATGCAGGCAGCATACACCGCCAGTCAACCTTGATACTATCAAGGGAGCTGAGGAAATCCTCCTGATTGACTATCCCCTGTCTAAGGGGTTTGACCTGCTTGCCGAAGGGTATCACATTCTCTCGGCAAGGGAACTCTTCGGAGACAAGCGACTACAGACTGGCAGAACCACCAAAAAGGTACGGCATGAAGGTCAACCTGTACCACTTGAAGAACTTCGTCAAGGAGACATTGTTGTTCATCGTGAACATGGCGTCGGCGTATTTGACAGCCTGATCAATATGGAGTTCAACGGGCAACGGGGTGATTTCCTCAGCATTATGTATAAAGGAGAGGACAAGCTCTATGTTCCGGTGGACAAGCTGCACTGGGTCAGTAAATATCAGGGTTTGACTGATCAACAGCCGAAACTGGATAGTCTGGGTTCACAAAAATGGCAGGCTACCAAAAAAAAGGTCACTGACGCTGTCTGGAAAGTAGCCCAGGAGTTGCTGCAGATTTACGCCAAACGTGCCGTCCGCCAGGGACACCGATTCTCTCCACCAGGGACCATGTACAAAGAACTGGAAGAATCATTTCCCTACGAGGAAACCAGTGGACAGGCCCAGGCAATAGACAATGCACTTGAAGATCTTACCAGCGAACGCCCCATGGACCGTCTGGTCTGTGGAGATGTCGGCTATGGCAAGACCGAAGTTGCTGCCAGAGCAGCCTTCAAAGTTATTGAAGATGGATTCCAGGTTGCGGTACTCGTTCCCACCACAGTGCTGGCAGAACAACATGCAGCCACCTTTAGAGACCGTTTTTCCTCATTTCCAGTGGAAATCGCCTGTCTGAACCGATTTCGAACCACAAAACAACAAAAGGAGATCACCTCCGGAATCAGTGCAGGTACCGTTGACCTCGTTGTGGGAACCCATCGCCTGCTGTCCAAGGATGTGCAATTTACAAAACTTGGTCTCCTCATCGTCGATGAAGAGCACCGTTTTGGTGTCAGCCATAAGGAAAAAATAAAAAAACTCAAAGCTGCTGTTGATGTGCTGACTCTGACGGCAACTCCCATTCCCAGGACATTACAGATGTCTCTGCTTGGCATCAGGGATCTATCTGTCATTTCAACTCCTCCGCAACAGCGACGAGCAGTTAAGACGTTCCTGGCTAAACACGATCAACTGGTTATTCGAGAAGCAGCGTTACGGGAACTCCAAAGGGGAGGTCAGCTCTTTTTTGTTCACAATCGTGTGCGCACTATTTATCGCGTTGCCGAAAACATATCCGAACTGCTGCCCCATGCGCGGATCGGAGTAGCTCACGGCCAGATGGCAGGTCAACAGCTGGAAGAAGTCATGGTTGCTTTTATTAATCATGAAATAGATATCCTGGTCTGCACCACCATCGTGGAATCCGGATTGGATATTCCCAATGCCAATACCATTATCATCAATCGGGCAGATCACCTGGGGTTAGCCGATATCTACCAACTGCGCGGCCGTGTTGGCAGATCATCACGTCAGGCCTTTGCCTATCTACTGGTCCCCTCACTGGAGAGCCTGACCAAAGATGCAAAACAGCGCTTGCGTGCACTGATGGATAACTCCGAATTGGGGAGTGGCTTTAAACTGGCTATGAACGACCTGCAAATTCGCGGCGGTGGGAATTTGCTCGGAGTTTCTCAGTCCGGTCACATCGCAGCTGTGGGATACGACCTGTACCTTGAGCTGTTGCAGGCCACAGTGGCCGAACTGAAGCAAAAGGCTGCAGCAAAGGATGATACGTCCGTTCCTGATATCGACCCTGAGGTCAAACTCCAGATTAGTGCTTTTTTCAGTGACAGCTATATCCCTGATACGGCACAGCGTTATCAGCTCTACCGTCGCCTCTCCGGACTCAGTACTGCCACCAAAGAAGACTTAGACGATTTTGCAGCAGAAATTACAGACCGATATGGAACTATGCCGCCTGAAGCCAATAATCTGCTTGCCACCATTGGCTTGAAACAAGAGCTGCAACAACTCGGTATCCTCAAACTGGAGCAGGCTCCTGCCGGATTAATCTTCAGTTTTATAGATAATCCGCCATTTGAAGCGCAAAACCTGCTCAACCTCATCCAACAAAAACCTGGAAAGAAACATAAGCAACAGCAGCCAAGACTAACCCCGGACCAGCGTCTCATTGTGCCGCTGCAGGAAGGAAGTGATCTGTTTCCACAGATCAATGCTGTGCTGAATACGTTGAAGGAATAAGATATGTTAAACAAACACTGTGAAAAACAAAGCCCTGGGTTTTCCTGGGATACTGTAGATACAGTCCTCCTTGATATGGATGGAACACTGCTGGACAAGCATTTTGATGATTATTTCTGGGAGCAATACGTACCTGAGCACTATTCCCTTTTACATAATATCTCTGTTGAAGAATCCAAAAAGCAATTACTGGATAAATACAAAAAGGTGGAAAACACCTTAAACTGGGCTGATACCTTATACTGGTCTGAAGAGCTGGGACTTGATATACCTGAACTGAAAATGCGTATCAATCACCTGATTGGCGTCCACCCTTATGTGATAGAATTCCTGGAATTTTGCGTGCGGAAACGTAAAAAACTCTACCTCATTACCAATGCCCACTCAACAACCCTGTCCATAAAACTGAAACAGACAGCCATTGGCCCCTGGTTTGACCGTATTCTTTGTGCTGAAGAAGTAGGTTTTGCCAAAGAGGAGCCAGAATTCTGGGACAAACTTGAAGTCCTTCTCAAGTTTGAAAAAGACCGTACTCTATTGGTAGACGATACAGAGGAGGTGCTTGCAGTAGCACAGGATTTTGGCATAGGCCACCTGCTTTATCTGGCAAAACCAAGCAGCCGCAAACGCACCAGCTATTCCTGCCGTTTCCCTTCCATTGAATTCTTCAAAGAACTTTTCCCCAGAGAGTGAACACAGGGGTATCAAGAGTAGAAAAAAAAGCCTGTCAGGCATGACCGGACAGGCTTTTTTCACAATTATGGAGCGAGTTACATTATCCCCGACGTCTTTGGCGGATATAGTCTTTGGCCAGGGAAGGATGATCAGCAATGATCTGACCTTTCTCATCACCCATGCTTTTTACCAGGTGATCCATAACCTGTGCATAGGTCATATCTTTCTTCAGGGTTTCCTCAACCAGAGCGCTGATTTGGTCACGATCAGCAGGGTCATCAAAGTAGGTGAACAGGCGGTGCCCGTCATCATCCCCATCCTCTTCTAAAGAACCTTCCTCTTCCTCTACAGGAGCAGCAGCTTGCTCAGGTTCGGCTGTGCCGATAGCTTCAATGCTTTCCCGTAATTCAGTCTGCAGCTCTTTAATGAGGCTTGTGAGCGAATTCACTTCCTCTTTGCTGGCCACATCTTGTTTTTCCACTGCTTCCAGCCGACCGGGAAGGTCTCCCAGCATTTTTTCTGCAGAAATGCCAGCAAGTTTGCCTGTGGTCTCTTCGAGTTTACTCTCGATGGCAGCCAGAGCTTGATGCAGTTTTTCCACTGCTTCTTCCGAAGCAGACACTGCACCTGAGATCTCGTCTACTTTTTGGTGCGGGGCATACCCCTCGAGCTTACTTTCCAGAGCGTGAATTTTATTACCAAGCTCTTCAAGCCCTTTCTCCAGATCACTCTGCATGGCTTCGACAACCGCAGGCTCCACCACGGGAACAACGGTTTCTACCTCGGGCTCAGGTGCAGTTTCCTGTACACATTCGCATACGCTTTGGCATTCACGAGCAGAGGTAATACAGGTTACTCCATCAGCCAGCCATAATTTCAGGGTGGATTTCAACTGGCTATACATGCGGGCGGAACTGTCCCGATCCACTATCGCAACCGCACCAAGGAAGATCCCAAAAAGGACCGCAAGGCACACAGCAATGCCAAGAACCATACCAATGGCCCATTGGACAAGCTGAATCGCTCTGATAAACATCAGACCAATTGAGCTCCATACGCTTCCATCTGACGATGTACTTGTCAGATAGACAAGAAGCATGAAGATTACGAGAACAGCGCCAGCTTTGAGCAGTGGGGCGCGCATGACATTTGTTTTCATGAAAACTCCTCCGTGACTAAAAGATCTTTCCTGCCGGCTGGCGTACAAACTGGCCAGCATGAATGCATGAACAAAATGGCAGTAGGTACAAAAATTATATGGGTGGTTTTAGTGTATTTGCCCGTGAACAGCAAGAAAAATGTGACCGCGTGCCAGGCAATTGCGTTCTCTGGCGCACGCTTTGCACAATTTTTACCCTAGGTCTACAAAACTGTTCAATGTATATCCATGGGGACACGTTCTGTCTCATCGCCTGCAGGTGGATAGTGATGCAGTATCTTTCCGATTGCGTCCTGACGAGAAGAAAAAGCCCTTATCACTGTGGGATCGAAGCAGGTTCCCTGTCCGGCAACCACCTGCCTGCAGATCCATTCGTGGTCTACTTTCTGTTCCTGCTGCCAGATGGCTGCCAAAAAATCTTCATAGGCATCTGCCACCGCCATAATCCGTGCTTCCAGGGGTATTTCCTCCTCAGCCAAACCGTGGGGATATCCGAGCCCATCCCATCGTTCATGGTGAAAGTAGGCAATCGTCTTGGCCAAACCAAGAAAAGTACTTGCCGTCCCTTGTTCTTCCATGGATTTAATAAAATCGCCACCGGTTATGGTATGATTTCTAACCTGTTCGCACTCTTTGAGATCATGGGGATCCTGGTTCAGAAGTATGGAATCCGGCACAGAGACCTTTCCTATATCATGAAGTATGGAGGCATAGGAAATATCAGCAATAAACTGATCTGAAATTATCGTATGCCAGTCCGGATAGGTCTGCAGTTCCTGCGCTAGCTCGGCGCAGATTCCCATGACTCGCTCCAGATGAAAGGCTGGAGCACCTGTTCCCCTTTCACGGTATTCGGAAAGGTTAGCCAAAGCCAGAATGGTCGCCTCTTCGGTTACCCGTATTGTCTGAAGGAAGCGCACCAGGTCTTTCTCAAGTCTCCGGCGCGTACTGATATCACGCAATACCAACTGCACACCTATTATCTTTTGCTCACGCAGCAAAACCGAACCGTTCACCTCCATGCTCCGTTCTTCATCCGGAAAAGATTTTATGGTTACCTGGTACGCTTTGAGAGGTTTGGCTGTGGCCAGCATACGGACAATATGGGCCTCAAAATCTCCAGGACGCTTCTCTTTTAGCAACGAATAAAAGCAACTGCTCTCTTGCAGTATTTCTTTGCCAAAATGATGAATGAAAGGCGCATTTGCCTGCATAACTTGCCCTTGCAAGCCAATCAGAACAACTTCGTCTGCCAGGTTATCAAACAGCATCTTATACCGTTGTTCAGATACTTGCTGTTCCCTGGTTCGCCGTGCAATTTCCTTTTCAAGAAAAGCTGCGTGCTTTTTTAGGGCCGCAGCGGTTTCCTTTTCCTGTTGCCGCAGGTTAAACTCATGTTTACGCCCCCAGGTATCTGTCGCGCTCTGCGTTGCGGCAATGAGAACAAAACAGGACATAAAAAAGACATTGCTCACTGTCCAGGTCAACTGGCTGGAAAAAGCACCCTCAAAACCAGCTATAACAACCAGATACCCGGCCACCAGAAAAAAACCGCAAACCAATGTCTGCAAAGAAGTGAGAGGGGCCAAAGCGGTGTACAGAGTTATAATGAGGATAAGCGCAATATAATAAGGAGATATGTATCCTCCCATTTGTGAAATCATATACAGTACAGTGCCACCGGCACACAGATATGCACAAAGCCCTATGACCAGAGGCCAGCGTTGTTGCTGATCAAAATAATTGGCGGCAAGCAGCCCCATACCCAGGAACACACAGCCCATCCGTAACACAAAAAACATCTTAAACAGATGCGGAACCAGAACATAATCAAGCAGGGCAAACATTCCCACCAGGGACATACCGGCCAAGAGAATATAATACACCCTTCTGTGATGCAGATTCCGCAATTCAGCAAGGTACTGTTCATGGTATTTGGAAGTGATTCGATCCAATACTTTTCTGCTCCTTTGCGGATTTTTGGCAAGCAGACAAATGCTTATCAACTCAGCAACATATTCATTCTCAATATCTTGAATTGATTTTCCAGCCTGACAAAAGCGTTGACAACCTGTGGATCAAAATGCGCTCCACTCTGCTCAATAATATATTTTCTCGCATCTTCGTGTGAATGCGCCGCTTTGTAGGGACGACTTGAAGTCAGGGCATCATAGACATCTGCCAATGCAACTATTCTGGCCGACAGAGGGATATCGTCTCTGCATAAGCCTTTCGGATACCCGCTTCCATCCCATCGTTCGTGATGGAATCTTGTAATCTCCTGCCCCATGTGCAGGAATGACCCTCTTCCGGATCTGTCTTCAGCCCAGCGCAGTGTCTGGTAGCCAAACTCACAGTGCTGGCGCATCAAAGCCATCTCTTCATCTGTTAATGGGCCGGGCTTCAGTAAAATATGATCCGGAATTCCAACTTTTCCGATATCATGCAATACTGACGACTTATACAGATCCTCTATAAACAGCGGGGTAATCGTTTCCTCCAGAGTCGCCCCCCTGGCCAGATCCTGGGCAAGAAGTTTCGTATACTCACGTATGCGCTCAAGATGGGAGCCTGTATCATCATCCCGAAATTCAGCCAATCTTGCCAATCCTAATATGGCATTTTGACGTGAAGAATCTATAAGGCGCTGGGATTCCAACACCTGGCGTTCCATTTCCTTATTCAGGCTGATGTCACGGATGATAAGCTGATAAAGCTGCCTCCCCTGTTCTATATCCACTTCCTGTCCGCTGAGTTCCGCTTCAATAATCTCTTTTGTTTCTGCGGACTGCATGCACAGTTGCACGTTGGTTACCACTTCTTTATGCTTGAGCCTTTCTATGATATCTGTTCCTATGGTTTCCCGATTTTCTGCGCAGATAAACGAAACCCAGTTATGCCCCAGAAGCACTTCATCTTTGCCTGCAAGCATCTCAGCGGCAAACTTGTTGCGCTGGTAAATTATGCCATCAGCATCTATAACAATCACCATGTCACTGATATTGTTATAGAGATCTTTAAATTTCAATTCAGATTCTTCCAGTTCTGCCATCCGCTGCTGAACAGTCTCCTCCAGATTATCGGTTTGTTCAACCAGCTTTCCGCGTAATCTGCGAAGACTTTTCTGTGCTCGCAGTGCCTTGATCTGAGTAAACAGATCATCGTAACATTGAACAGTGGTCACGCCGACCATGGAAAGAAAAAAAAAGGAGTTATTCAGGGCATAACGCATTGCCAACTCGCCCGGCTCATCCACATAGAGCATAACGATAAGCATATAGACAAGATACATGGAAACGCCCGTTACCAGGGACTGAACAACGTTGAGCGGCAAAACAGAAAAAGCGCCGGCAATCATCAACAGAATACCGACATAGTAGTTGGAAACAAAACCTCCCAGCGCTGCTGCCATCAAAGATATGACAGTAGCTCCCAAAAGCATCATACAGTACATGATTTCATGCACATAACGCTTTCCCGCTGGATGTTTGAGCACTGTATACATCAGAAGGCAGGTCAACACATACATAACCCGGTATCCGGTAAACAGGCTGTACAATTGACGACAGCAGATAAAATCCAGGATGGAAAACAAAGAAAAAAAGATAATCGCCATCCAGATACATACCAGACTTCGCTGATAAAAAAGCAGCTTGATATCACCTGCATATTGTTGCTGTAACGGTGCTGTTATCGTATGCATTGCGCAGTCATTCCCCAGGATGTCTTTCTATATACGAATATACACAAATGATACAGAGAGGTTATACCTGTCCTTACATGATGATTTTCCTTTGAAAGCCGGTAGGTGAAGCACGAGTTACCCATCCTTTTCTGCCAGAGCAAACAGGTTCACATGATTCTCCTCTGCAAGGATGGTCACATTGTCTCCAAACGGAGTTGGTGCAAACAGCTCTTGCAAATCTGCTTCTGTACGGTAGATCAACTCCCATTTCAGCAACTTATCCAGAAAAAGAGAATCTGAGTAAAATGTAAAATTGCCTAAAAGGAGCTTACCTCCAGGCTTAAGGTGATTGTAACACTGGGTTACCAGTGCACGGAAAAGACGAACATCCAGATAATCGCAAAGTCCGGCAGAATAAATGATGTCTCTGGGTTCAATGGTGTGGGTTACCCTGCCCAACGACCACTTGATCACATTTTCACTCATCAGTCGTATGGAGGCGAGATGTGGAAATACATTTACATATTGATTGGTATAACGGAGAGCTTCGGTGTCGATATCTACACACAGGGCTTCCACCAGTGCATCGTGCTCGAACTCTTTTATGAAATCAAATAACTCCCTGTTAGGCCCGCACGCCAGGTTCATTATTCGAATGGGTTTTCCCAGTGAGGCCAGGTCCCCACAAATTTTCATCAGCTCTCCTTTAAGCAGTTCCCTGCGGCCACGTATTGCTAGGGACCCCGGGCGTTGTAAACAAAATTTATCTACAATTTCACCTAACTTACCTTCACCAACCGGTTCGTTTCGGTAAATATGCTCCATCATTAAAAAATCACCTGCATACCCTTTAGGCTTAAAATAGGCCCGTTCAGCGAAATGGCTACGCATGAAATAGGGGTAAATTTCCTTGAACACATAGCCCCAGACAACTTCTTCATGACCGCTTCCATCCATTTCATTCTTAAATTCATTTAATTGAGTATTCAGTTCGTGCAGTACGACAAAACAGCGTTCTTCACTGTCCCTGTCTTCTGTTTCAGAAGATTCGGCCTGCTGCAGTTTATGCGAAAGATTAAACAGCTCGGCCTTTATCTCTTCCATGCGCCTGCTGACGACCCCCCAACCCGAGGAATGAATTAATGATGTGGGTAACGGTTTGGATTCACTGTACCGGGTTGACCTGCGCGACGCCAGTGAGTCTGCATAGCCTGCAATTGGCTCCCGTTCCGAAGCTATTCTCCTGAACTTGGCACAGATATTTTTCGTGAGAAAATGGAGAAATTCTATATATAATTCAGAGTTGGACTTTGCCAACGCATCCATAATATCCTGCGTGAACACAGCAACACGGGTAGGTTCAATAGCCCTGATATCACGCACCCTGGTCTCGCCATCAAAAAAACCTATCTCACCAAAAAATTCACCCTGACCTATGAGAGCTACCGTGATGCGGGTATCGTGATTATCCGTGTAACTGACTTCAACAGTGCCTTCCTGAACATAATAAAAAGCCAGTTTATCAGAGCCAGACGCAAGAATCTGTTCCTGTTTTTTGAAGGTGCAGAGAGTTGTCTGGGAAAGAATTGCCGCAAGAAGGTTTTGCGTTGCTTCTGTCTCTTTGTCGAGAGTAACGGCAGAGGGAATAGAACTGTTCATAATTCCTCCAACGGTGCATGCACAAATCTTATGAAAATGCTCATTTCCGGAATCTCATGAGCCCGAAGTCCGCACTGTTCGTTACACTGAATGCGGACAGCCAAAGTCTCAAAAAAAACTGCTTTCCAACTCGTTACGCCAAAAAGATTCAACAGAAAACCAGCGTTTAGAAACGCCAGGTAAGGCTCGCATTCATGACATGTGCACAAGCTTCTGTAAACGACCCGTCGACAGTAGTGTTCTGACTGCCCTGGGAAGCCAGAATTGTTCGTTCATCAACGTCATGGTAGAGATAGCTGAAACTCAACTCGACCAGCTCTGAAAAACGATATGAGATACCTGCGGAATATCCAAGGACATCTCCATCAGGTAGCTCAAAGCCCAGAGTCTGCTCAGGAACCGGTGTCTCTTCTATATAGATTCCCGCCATAAAGCGCAGGGAGAAAGAGTATGCGTAGGTAAACCCCAGACGGAAGCTGTCACTGTCCTGCCAATTTTTTGCAATTGGCTGCTCAAAACTCTGGAAAGGTGTCCCTGTTACATCCATCTGAAAATCTGTATCAAAAGAGGTGACATCAGACCAGTAGGTCCTGTCCCAGGCTAATTCCACTGTCCACTGCCGCCACTGCCAGGAAGTTGCTACAGTGGTTACGGCAGGAGCCTCAATATCCAGGGATGAGGCAGTAAGGTAGGCCAGATGCTCTGCGCCGACACCAGCTTCCAGGGTACTCTCCCCTGCAAGGCCCAGGGTCACCGCCGACCTGTACGTCGCAGCAATTGTCCAGCTGGGAACAGGCCGCAGAGAAAGGGCCAGATTATATCCATAATCTGTAGAATCACCGTCACTACTCTGGCGCAGAAACGTAAGGGGACCTATCTGGGCCATGGGAGGGTTTATAATCACGTTTTCTGTTTTTCCCTTGCTGTGGAGCAGACGCAGGCCACCACCTATGCCAATTATATCTGAGTATGTATAGGAAATTGTGGGATTCAACTCTACAACCTTGAGGGAAGTTGTACGTGAAAAACTTTGCGGGTAGGGTTGTGTCCACTGCTTCTGCAGACCATAAGGATAGGTGAGGGACATACCCAGACGAAACCCTTTAAGGTCATTGGAGACCATGTGAACAAGGGGGAAGAAAAAAAGCTCTTCTTCAGACCTGCCGTTGAACAGCGCTGTTCGGCTGTCAGTATAATGGATACTGGGCAGGCTCAGTGCAGTCACACTGGTTTCAATCTGCATCTGATCATCCTGAAATCCCATGTTTGCAGGATTGAAATAGCTGCAGTCGGGTCCGGTCGCGGAAGCGACATTGGCCCCTGATTTGCCGATAGCCGCCGAAGATTGGAATGGGAGCCGGAATCCACTGGCTTCAGCCGCTCCAACAAACAACAGACAAAACAGTGCATGGTACAGCAAAAATCGAAAATTTTTCACCGTAAGCCTCCCAAACAATGGAGAGTCAAGCCCTATGTCGGATACTAGTAAACAATTGCCCTCATGAAGGGCAGTTTTTCAGCTAAAACGAAATATCGAGATACGTGAGATTTTAGGGCTCCCCCAAACCAGGAAGTCCCATATTCATTATGGGCCAGATAGGCTGTAAACACAAGAAATATCAGTAAACTCGGCAGGAAACAGACGTATCATGCAGGAGTTCTGCCCAGGCTGCAGACAAGGCATTTATGTGAACTCATGCTTGGCAGGGCAGCGTGATACTGCTGCCCCGAAGGGAATAAAAGGGCATTATTTGTCCAGTGTCAGACGCTGGATAAACCCCATGGTATTGTAGATCAGTTGGGCTGCCGCAAAATCGGAGGCTGGATCATGTTCCTGAGGTGCCAGCTCAACCACGTCAAAGCCTACTACCTGACGCCCCCTGATGACCAGATCAAGGAACTGCATGACTTGAAACCAGGATGGACCACCTGGCACGGGTGTACCGGTTGCACGTATCACCGAGGGATCAAACCCGTCCACATCCAAAGTGATGTAAATTTTTTTGGGAAAGTCTTCTGGAAGCAATGCTGCAGGGAACCCTTCGCGGTACAACTGTTGAGCATCCAAGGAGCGCACCTTATATCGCTGTCGGCTTTTTACCTCTTCCACGCTCATTGCGCGGACACCAAACTGGAACAGGGGCATTCCCAAATCAGCAACCGCCCTTCTCGCCACACAGGCATGACTCAACCTGCTGCCCTGGTAGGTTTCCCGTAAATCCGCATGTGCATCCAGCTGAACAAGACCGATATTTTTATCAGCTGCTGTTATACCACACAGGGCACCAATGGTCACACTGTGTTCCCCACCAAGGGTAACGGGTATCCGCTGTTGTTTCACCACAGAAGCCACGGTTGAACGGATTCGGCCAAGCACCTGGTCCATACTCCCGCTGCAGTCCACTGGAGCCTGGGTATGAATTCCTAAAACATGAGGTTCAGAAGCACCATCCCAGGCCTCAAGCTGCTGCGATGCCTCAAGGATTGCGGCAGGTCCGCGAGCTGTACCTCCCCCGTAAGAGACAGTTTGCTCAAGGGGAACCGGGATAATATGAAACAGAGCCTGATCAGGCTCGCGAAGACTGCATTCTGAGGAAAGAAAATCAGGGAGATACACTATAATCCACTACAGGCGTTGTTTGAAATCAGTATAGCCAAAGGTTTTGACTACCTTACATTGTTCAGAGTCCGGATCCCAGGTAACAATATCCGGTAACTTCACCCCGTTAAAGGTGTTTGTTTTCACCATGGTGTAAATGGCCATATCCGTAAACACGAGTTGCTGACCCACTTCAAGAGGCCTGGGGAAAGAATACTCCCCGGCCACATCTCCGGCAAGACAGGAAAGTCCTCCAATCCTGCAGGTATACGGCTGTTCACCTGGCAGCGAAGAGCCTATGATGTGCGGACGATAGGGCATTTCCAATACATCGGGCATATGTGCAGGGACAGAGGCATCCATAATGGCTATGGGCATGTCTGCCTGGATAATGTCCAGGACCGTAGCCACAAGATAACCTGTGTTCAATGCTACAGCTTCTCCGGGCTCAAGGTACACCTGGACCTGCCAGCGCTGCTGAAAGGTGTTGATAATATCAACCAGCAGCTCTCTGTCATAGTCTGCCCGTGTAATATGGTGACCACCTCCAAAATTTACATAATCCATCCGGGGCAGGACATCACCAAAAGCATTCTCGACTGCAGCAACAGTACGCTGCAGGCAGTCGGCATCCTGTTCACAGAGGTTATGCCAGTGTAATCCTTTTACCGTCCCAATCCTGTCTGACAGAAAATGCTCCCGCCTGATGCCGAGACGGGAGCCAGGAGAACAGGGATCGTACATTGGAACAGTTCCTTCTGAATGCTCAGGATTGATCCGCAGACCAAAATGCAGAATATTCCCGGCCTGTTCGGCGACCTGCTTTGCCAGAGGGCCGAAACGCTCAAACTGCGCAAAAGAATTGAACACCAGATGATCACAGGTCTTGGCAAGAGCTCTGATATCAGATTCGGAAAAAGCCGCGGCAAAGGCGTGCACCTCCCGCTGAAATTCCTCGCGCCCCAACCTGGCCTCATAGGGTGAACTGGCACAGATACCGTCAAGATACTGCCGGAGCAGAGGAAAGGTCGCATACATGGCAAAACATTTGAGTGCCAGTAATATTTTGCAACCTGTTCTCTGTCTTACCTGGTCCAGAATCCGGCAGTTGTCCTCCAGGAGCCCCAGGTCAACCACAAAGGCCGGTGTTGCTATTCTGTTGGGATTAAGCCGGCAGGCTAGGCGACCGTCAATCACAGTTCTTCCGCCTTCCAGGGAAGTCCGTGAACATTCAGTGCTTCCATGAAAGGATCAGGATCAAACTGCTCCATATTCCATACACCAGGTGCTTTCCATGCACCGGTCAGCATCATCATGGCTCCAATCATGGCAGGCACACCGGTAGTATAGGAAATGGCCTGGGAGCCTACTTCATTGTATGCAGCTTCATGGCTGCAGATATTGTAGACATACAAGGTTTTTTCCTTCCCGTTCTGCACGCCTTTCATGAGGCAACCTATACAGGTTTTTCCACTGGTCAAAGGGCCCAGTGATGCTGGCTCCGGCAAAACAGCCTTTAAAAACTTGAGTGGGATTATCTCCTGGCCACCATAATTGACAGGGTCAATGCGAGTCATGCCGACATTTTCCAGAACCCGCAAATGCGTCAGGTACTGTTCGGAAAAAGTCATCCAGAAACGGGCCCGCTTTAAACCTTTCAGGTTCTGTACCAGGGATTCCAGTTCCTCGTGATACATGAGAAAGCATTTTTTGGGGCCAATCCCCTCCGGAAAATCATACATCATGGACCAGGAAAGGGGATCGGTCTCCACCCATTCTCCATGCTCCCAGTAGCGGCCGCGCTGGGTAATCTCCCGTATATTGATCTCTGGATTAAAATTGGTGGCAAAATGCTGCCCATGGTCACCTGCATTACAGTCAATGATATCCAGTTGGTGAATTTCATCAAAATGATGCTTCATGGCCCAGGCAGCGAACACATTGGTCACCCCTGGATCAAAACCAGAGCCAAGGAGAGCCATAATATTGTTTTCTGCAAAACGATCCTGATACGCCCACTGCCATTTATACTCAAATTTGGCTTCATCAGGCGGCTCGTAATTGGCAGTGTCAAGGTAATCAACACCTGCCTCAAGACAGGCATCCATCAGCGGAAGATCCTGATACGGCAAGGCAACGTTGAGAACCAAGTCAGGCTTGATACGCCTGATAAGGGCCACGGTCTGACTCACATCATCGGCATCCAGGGCCTCTGTGGTGATCACTCTGCCGATCCGTTTTTTAATTTCCCCGGCAATAGCATCGCATTTTTGCTTGGTTCGGCTGGCAAGGGTGATCTCTGTAAAGACATCCGCTACCTGGGCGCATTTATGGGCGACCACGCTGCCAACGCCACCGGCACCGATAATCAAAACATGAGCCATGTTTATTCTCCTTTATCCTGTGTCACATCAATGACAAAATATTGCTATGTTGTGCCGTTGTTTTTTTGTGTCTATGTTGTTGCCAGCACATATCCATTGAGAATTGCCGGCCAGACACCAACTAACGCTCAAAGTAGGTATACCCCCGCAGACCGGCCTCATACATCTGAACGATTTCCCGTCGCTCCTGGGCTGTAATCTTTCCGCTCTGGACTGCCTGCTCAGCAGTGTTACGGAATTTGATAAACAGTCGTTTAGGATCATATTCAACATAGGATAATACGTCGGCAACGGTATCCCCTTCCTGCTCACTGACAAATTCATATTCGCCGTTGTCAAGGATACGGATAGTAACCACGTTGGTATCACCCAGCAGATTATGCAGATCCCCAAGGGTTTCCTGATAAGCACCCACCAGAAAAACGCCCAGGTTATATTCCTCATAGGGTTTCAGTTCATGCAGGGGCAGATAACGTTTCACCCCCCGTTTATCGATGAACTGATCTATTTTACCATCGCAATCACACGTAATATCAGCAAGTATGGCTTTTCGATTCGGTTCTTCATCGAGCCTGTGTATGGGCATGATGGGAAAAAGCTGACCAATGGCCCATGAATCCGGCAGAGACTGAAAAACGCTGAAATTACAGTAATAAAAATCAGAGAGTATTTGATCCAGATCTGCCAGGTCTGCACTGAGATGCTTCACATCCTTTGCCAGTCTGGAAATTTCGTTGAGGGTTTTCCAGAAAATCTGCTCAGCTACAGAGCGCTCACGCAGAGAGATCTGCCCATGCTGAAACAACCTGCGGGTCTCGTCTCTATAAAAGATGATATCATTGAATACTTCCTGGATATTTCTGATAGTCAGGCTTTGCAACGCCTGCATCATATACTCCAGCTGTGGTGGCCCATCCTCAGGAAGTTTGGCAGGTAACGGCTCCGGCTGAAATCGTGTAACATCCAGGACATTAAACAGCAACAGCGAATAGTACGCCACCAGTGCCCGACCAGACTCTGTAATAATGGTTGGATGATTCACCTCTTCTTCATCCAGAGAAGTCATCACAGCTTCAACAATATCTGTACAATATTCATTCAGGGAATAGTTACGGCTCGATAAAAAGTTGGAATGGGAACCATCATAATCCACTGCCAGACCGCCTCCAAGATCCAGATAGGCAACATCAGCACCTTCCTTGGCCAGGCCGGCATACACTTTACAGGCTTCGTTGACCGCAGAGCGGATTTCACGGATATTTGAAATCTGTGACCCCAGATGGTAATGCACCATTTTCAGACAATGGAGCATCCCTGCTTCCTTCAGGAGATCAACGGCCTGGATAACCTGCCTGGTATTGAGCCCAAAAATGGACCGTTCCCCTCCGGATTCAGCCCAATGTCCGCCAGCCTGGGCTGTCAGTTTAAGGCGTATACCAAGAATGGGTTTTGCATTTAAGTGCTTCGCACGTTCGATAATCAGGGGCAGTTCATCTGGCATTTCAACCACCAGAATGCAGTTAAAGCCTATTTTGGTGGCATTGAGCCCAAGATCAATAAATTCTTCGTCCTTGTATCCGTTACAGATAAGAACGGCATTCTTATCACGGAGCATACCCATGGCCGCAATCAGCTCAGCTTTACTGCCAGCCTCAAGTCCGTGGTGATAACGTGAACCGAAGTGGGTGATTTTCTCCACAACCTGCTGTTGCTGGTTCACCTTAATGGGATAAGCTCCCATAAAAGCTCCACGGTATCCCAGTTCCTGCATGGATGCCTGGAACGTTTCGTTCAGGCTTTTAATCTGGGAATCCAGGATATTTTCAATGCGCAGCAACACAGGCATGTCAAGGCCACGCTCCCTTATGCCCGTAGTGATCTGATGAATGCTGACAGCGCGGTCTATTGCACCGGGCTCCGGCATAACCATCATGTCGCCATTTTCAGCCACACCAAAATACCCACCACTCCATTCAGAAACACCATACAACTCTGAAGATTTGTTGCTGTTCCAGCGTTCCATTGTCTGATAATTCACAGGCTCACCTTCTCCCCTGTTCTCTCTGCATCCTGTACGTAACAATTACAGTACAAACATTCGGGAATGATCACATTTCCGTGCACATATTGTACACAGTCATCCTATCACCCTGCCAAGAAAAAAAGCCAGCACTATACAAGACTCTGATCCTGGCTGAAAGTTTTTTTTTGCGCTTCACAGCAAGAGCATCATTTTTTCAGGCCATCGTTCAGGTAAGCATCCGAATATCGTTTGCTGTTACCGGTTTATTGAAATCCAGGGCTCTTCCCTGTTGCTGAGCCTGATTATATGCTGCTGCATGCAAATTGATACGTCTGCTTTTCTGCAGCTTCAATTTTGGATGACGCACCTGCACATATTCATCCACTCGCTGCTCCAGGCGTACGAGGGCTGTTATTGCCTGCTGCTCCTGCTCCTTGGTGGCAAAAGTCTCTTCCCGGGCCTGTTGTTCCAATTTTTCGGCAAATCCGGACAACAGCCCGAGTTCAAAGCTTTTCCTTCCAGTTATCCCGGTACCGGCAAATCTCTTTTTATTTGCCAGCCAAAGGGTATCCAGGCGTTCCTGCAGAAAATGATAGCAATGTTCGGCAATGGCCACCTGTTCTTCTGTCCCATAGATTTCTATGGTCCGGTATTCCCTGTCTGCCAGCGGATCGTACTCCAGCCCGATAATCACCCGAACAGAAAAATATTTGTTCAGCAAACCGCACATGCCTTTGGTAGCTGAGGAAAGACGTTGTTTCCCCGTTGACAGTACCACTGCCGTTATCCCGGCCTGTTCATCAAACTGATCAAGTTCAATGCTGTGCCGCTGCATCAATTCACCGGCCTTGGCCAGGGCAGCGGCAGCTTCATGCTCGTTACTGGACCCGCCCAGCTGAAGAAGCTTACGGACTTTTTCAAGTATACGCG
Organism: Desulfogranum japonicum DSM 18378; assembly: GCF_000429945.1. Taxonomy (GTDB): domain Bacteria; phylum Desulfobacterota; class Desulfobulbia; order Desulfobulbales; family Desulfobulbaceae; genus Desulfogranum; species Desulfogranum japonicum. The sequence goes on from NZ_AUCV01000021.1 coordinate 46,581, forward strand.
AATGCCTTGAGGTATGTTCTTCTGTCGTCAGCAGATGTAATGCCTGTTCCGTATCAGCCTGGGCTCTCTGAAACGGCGGATCCACGCCCAACAATTCGCAGGCTTTCTTAAATCCAGGACCATGGCCTTTTTCCGCATACTTGTGAAAAGCCCCCATCTCGCTGCAGCATTGATGGGCTATTTCATGCTTGAACACCTGCATGGTAATCTGCCAGGAGTGATTCTGGATGAGAAAAGAGCTGAGGGTCAGTATACGATGTTGCTCATCCCAGGACCCCAATACAGTCGTGGAGCGTGAGAGTTGAAAAATCGGTCTTGCCAAGGGGAGATCATACAGAAACTGTATGTCTTCCCATTCTTTTTGCAGCTGTCTGAGCCAATTCTGTTCAAATACGTTCAAATTTTGTGGCATGAATCTCTGGTATCCTTGCTTGTCTGTGCATATTGCCGCAGAGCCTTAATACGCTCCATTACAGGGGGATGACTGTAATTGAGGAACACATTGAGGGGATGCGGTGTCAGGTTTGAGAGGTTGCTTACACTAAGTTTCTTCAGGCCTGCAATCAGCGATTCACTTTGTGAAGTTGTGTCTACCACATACGCATCAGCCTCATATTCGTTTTTTCTCGATACCTTGTTAAAAAATACAGAAAGGATCGTGGAAATCGGAGAATACAGAAATCCAAAAAACAACAGGCTCGCATATACAGACACATGTTCCATTTGAAAAGCAGCAAATAAAGCTGAATTCATAAGGAAAAGAGATAAGATATAAAACATGAGACCTGTCTGCAACACAGAAGCGCACAGCATCTTAAGAATATGTTTTTTCTTGAAATGCCCCATTTCATGCGCAAGTATGGCCACCAATTCCTCTGTCTCCATTTTCTCTATCAGGGTATCGAAAAAGACGATTCGTCGGAAACGGCCAAAACCTGTAAAAAATGCATTAGCCCTGGTGGAGCGTTTGGAACCATCCATGGTATATATTCCCTGGATGGTGAAATGCTGCTGCTTTGCATATTCGGTGATGGCATCCTTGAGTTCACCATCCTCCAACGGCTCAAATTTATTAAACAGAGGCATAATCACCACTGGAGCGAGGAACTGTACAACCAGAATAAAACAGACCACTGCCCCCCAACAGTATACCCAGGCATATGGACCGGTGCGTTCAAAAAACCAGAGTATAAAACCCAACAACGGAGCTCCTAAAATACTAGCAAGCAGAAGGGTTTTCAACAAATCCAGAATCAAGGTCTTTACTGTGGTGGTGTTAAAACCGAAACGCTCCTCAATCACAAAGGTGGAATAGATGGAAAACGGCAACCCGATCACCATGGTCATAAGTAAAAGAGATCCGATGAACAGCAGGCCGGTAACGACAGGACCAAACCCAGGTGAACGGACTAAAAGGTCCAGCAGGTTAAATCCCCCGAACAGAATAAACCCCAGGGTCAAAGCAGTGAGTACGCTGTTCTGGAGCAGCCCAAAGCGTGTTGTCACTCTGGTGTATTTCTGGGATTTCGCATATTGTTCCTCATCATATACCCCTGCAAATTCCCGAGGAAGTCTGGGGTCAAGAGCACGCAGGTTAAGGAGGGACACCATGCATTCCAAAAGATAATGGCCAAGCAAGACCACCAAAACAAATACAAGATATGGATTCATAAGGTATTCCTTTTATTTTTCTAAGGGTCGCGGATAATAATAAATATCCAAAAATTGCGTAGGATATCGGTTTGGTAACGTCGTCGCCTCAATGGTCCCATACTGGCCGTATTGAGCCTTTGACGCGACGACGTTACCGGGTTGAGAGACAAGCAAGACTGGATACTTTATTCTTTTGCGTGACCCTAAAATAATTCCGAAAATTTCAGCTACGACACCGAACTGAATCTGTAGAAATGTACTGCTTACTTCCCATAAAAAATAAAACAGAATACAGGATTATCCCGATTACGTCCAGAACCCCTTGGTATGTTCCATCAGGGCAACCTCAACATATTCATATATGATTGTATTTATACACGTTCTCAGTGGTTTCATCCCGATCAGATAGCAGTTTGAACCTGTGGCTGCCCCGTTCAATCCCATTTGACAGAAAAGCCAACCGTGTCTATACATTGTACAAGCATATTTTGAGGAGATTACACTTTATGGAAACCGAACATCCTAAAAAAGGATTCTCAGGCCTCCAGGTTCTGGGTATTATTCTGCTGGTTTTTACGCTTACTCTTGCTGGCAGTGTCCTTTTTGCCAGAACCTATCTTTTCCCGCAACCATTTAAACCAGTGGTTCTCTCAGAGAAGGAACAGACTGTTCTGAGCAGCAAACTGCAGTCTCTGGCTGATATAAAAGCAGCAAATTCCAAAACTGTGAAAGGGTCCGGATACGACCTTGCCGAACCTCCCAAAATGCATGACAACGGAGCACTCGTACCACAACCCTACACTGAGAACCCGGCGCATCGTACAGTGACGTTTACGGAAAGGGAACTCAATGGCATGCTGGCCAAAAACACAGACCTTGCCGACAAAGTGGCCATTGACCTTGACAACGACATGCTCAGCGTTAACATGTTGATTCCACTTGACCCGGATTTCCCCATACTGGGGGGCAAAGTGCTGCGCATCAATGCAGGAACAGAATTAGCCTATCGGCAAAACAGACCAGTGGTCATCCTCCGGGGCGTATCTCTCATGGGGGTTCCCTTACCCAAAGCATGGCTAGGTGGGCTGAAAAACGTTGATCTCATAGAAGAGTTTGGAACAGAAGATGGTTTTTGGCAGGCTTTTGCCGAAGGCATCGCATCACTCCAGGTAAGCGAAGGCACCCTGGAAGTCATTTTAAATGAATAACAACTGGCTGGAAACCCCTTGCTTGTGATCAGGCAATTCGCAAATTGTGCACCACCATGGCTATCACATCACAGCATGCAGTACTCTTTCACCGGTGACAGAAAAAGTATAATCATATAGATATAGAGGTTCATGAAACAGTTTAAAATTTATCAACACCCGGATGGAACACTGCAAGCTGTCAAACAGGGATGGTCCTGGCCTGCCTTTTTTTTCAGTTGTTTCTGGGCGCTGGCCAAAAAAATGTGGCTGACCGGAGCAACCCTCTTCATTCTTTCTTTAATACTCGGCACCTACATAGCGGAAGCTGGTATGGGAAAAACAGGAGACGACATTATCAACGTCATTTCCCTGGCCATCTCCATCATTTTTGGTCTGAAAGGAAACGACTGGTGGGAATCCCTGCTCCTATCCCACGGCTATGAAGAAAAAGAAACCATCACTGCCCGCACACCGCAGGCAGCACTGGCTACCTTTTATAAAGAGCACAACCTCTAATTGCAAAGGTGTATGGAGCAACTCATGTCGTTTTGCCGCAGGTCAGTTTCATCCTGTCGTTCTCCTGGCATGCAACAATCCCCAGCGGGGAAAGCAACTGAAAAATCGGTCTGCCTAAATAGAACATCTCCAGTCCCACAGTGAATTGAAACCTGTTCTGCAGCACGCTGCGATACCTGATATCGAGATTCACCAGCTCTTCAAGTTCCTGCAGCAGCTGGTACTGCTGCGCAGAATCATCCAGACGCTCTTGAATCTCCTGAAAAAAGGGACAGGCACACTGTTTTTCATGCTCTCTGATATAGGGCAGAATTGGCTCGTCAGCTGCAATCAGATCAAAACGGGACACCAGGTCCTTACCGGTTATGGCGAGCAACGGTTCCGGCTCAGCGCATTCCAAAAGCCTGCAGGCCAGGGGCCTGTGCCGGTACCTGCTGCACGTTGATTGTTCCTGATCATAATACAGGCAACGCCATTGTCCCTGGCTGCCGCGCACCTTTAAAAATTCCCGCTCCACCGGCTGGGGAATCTTTTCCAGAGGCTGAAGGGCCAACTCCCCTTTACGTACTGTCACCAGGTCATTGCGAACGATGTGCCCATTCCTGACAAGCTCCAGATCCTGGGTGTGCAATGCAGGGCCACCCTGCAGGCAGCATTCCCCGCAACGTTTACAACCGCTCGCACCAACCATCAGGAATCCTCTTGCCCGGAAGAGATAACCTCAATGGTATCTCTCTGATGCAACGTTCCCGGCTTGATCACTTTAGTAAAAATACCTTCCCTTGGCATAATGCAGTCGCCAACCTGTTTGAAGATTTCACACCCCTGATGACATTTCTTTCCAATCTGTGTCACCTCCAGGACCACCTCACCGCTACCCAATAGTGTGCCCACAGGCAGTGTATGGAGCTCAAGTCCTCTGGTTGTTATGTTTTCAGCAAACGCTCCAGGGTCGAGGGACAACCCCTGACTTCGCATGAAATCAATGGATTCTTCGGCCAGCAGACTTACCTGCCTGTGCCATTTCCCAGCATGTGCATCCCCTGTAATACCATGATCAACCTTGAGTTCGATGCTCTTCACAGGTTGTTTCTGTGTACCTTTTGCCTCACTGACATTTAAAGAAACAATAGTTGCCATTTTTCTATTTCTCTACCAGATCTGTAGTTAAATACCGTTCACCGGTATCCGGGAACATAACGACCAGCATTTTATCCCTGTTTTCTTCCTGAGAAGCAACCTGTAAGGCTGCCGACAATGCAGCTCCGCAGGAAATACCACACAGTATGCCTTCCTTTCGAGCCACTTCCCTGGCCTGGAAAATAGCGGCATCGTTTTCAACCTGAATGATCTTATCCAGAACTCTGCGATCCAGAGTTTCAGGCACAAATCCAGCCCCTATGCCCTGTATCTTATGGGGGCCGGGGGTACCTCCTGAAAGTACTGGTGAGGCAGCAGGTTCAACTGCAATCACCCGAATATCCGGATTTTGTTCCTTTAAATATCCACCGGCACCAGTTATGGTTCCACCGGTACCTACGCCTGCCACAAAAATATCTACCTTTCCCCCGGTCTGCTTCCAGATTTCAGGCCCTGTGGTTTTTCTGTGCATGGCTGGGTTCGCGGCATTGGCAAATTGGTTTGGCATCCAGGAATCATCAATTTGTTCCCGTAGCTCCCTGGCTTTTGCCAGCGCCCCATTCATTCCCTGTGCTGCGGGAGTTAACACCAGCTCCGCCCCCAGATGCTTCAGAAGCATCCGTCTCTCAAGGCTCATGCTTTCCGGCATGGTCAGGACCAGCCGATATCCTCGACGCGCACAGATAAAAGCCAGCCCGATACCGGTGTTGCCACTGGTCGGTTCTATGATAGTTGTTCCTGAACCAATCAATCCCTGTTGTTCCGCATCTTCAATCATAGCCAGGGCAACGCGATCCTTCACACTGCCAAGGGGGTTGGCTGACTCCACCTTTGCGTAAATGGTTGCGGCAAGCCCCTGGCCGATTCGATCAAGCCGTACCAGGGGGGTATTCCCCACAGCTTCACTGATGGCATGAAAAACATTCTCGGTCATTTCTTCTGCTCCGGTCCAAAATATTTCAGTTGCGGCGGATCCAGTGCCACCTTGGTATCCGGCCCCACGGACTTGGTCAACCACACGTTACCTCCGATAACCGAACGTGCACCAACTACCGTATCACCGCCCAGGATGGTGGCATTGGAATAAATTATTACATCATCTTCTATGGTAGGATGACGTTTCACATTACGCAGCTTCTTACCTGCATCCTTGGGCAGCGAGAGAGCTCCCAGAGTCACGCCCTGATAAATACGGACCCGACTGCCGATCTTACAGGTTGCTCCAATAACCACACCGGCGCCATGATCTATAAAAAAGGAGCCACCAATTGACGCTCCGGGATTTATATCTATGGCTGTACGATGAAAAGCGTATTCGCTCATGATACGAGGAATTATTGGAACCTCCATGGTGTTCAGCACATGGGCGACACGATAAATCATGGTGGCAAACAGGCCGGGATAACTGAAAATAACTTCATCGCGGTGTGCTGCTGCCGGGTCACCTGTCAAGGTTGCCTCAATGTCTGATTCGAGCAAATTTCGAATTTCAGGTAAACAGCTGATCAGTTCCGATGCCAGTTCAAAACTTCGTTCTCCACACTTTGTACACACCTGGTTATGCCGAAAACAGTCGTGACGGATGGCTGAACCGATCTGGTCGGCCAGGTTTTCCTGCAACAGGCTGAGCTCCTGCCCCAAATAATAGTGCAAATTGTTGGGACGCAAAACCATGGAGGTAAAATATCCGGGAAAGAGAATGCGCTGCATCTGCTCAACCAGCTCTATCACCTCACTCTTCGAAGGTATTGCAACAGGCTCGATATGACTTGCCCATCGTCCGCTTTTAAATCCTTCCGCCAGTGCCTCCACCACCTCGGGAACCGGATCAGTACCAGTACTGTCCGTTACCGCTTCACTGTTGCAGGTTCCTGGCAGGATATCTTGTTCTCCCATAATATACTACGTCCTTAAAGTTAGGCGAATGACCAACTACCCACAGGGGAGAAAGACAATCTTAAAAATTCCCCGTATTGGCACCGCGTTACAGGGTGCCTGAAATTTTCGCTAGACCTCTGGTGCAGCGCATCCAAAAATACGGGAGCCAGTATGGTCGCGGAAAGATCAAGTGCACTGTGAGCAGTTTCGCGAATTACACTTGTTCCAACATCATAATTCCATAGGTTGCCCTGATATTTTTCAGGTACCGTACGGTGTTTCCTTTTACATCCCGCTGATGGGTATTGATAGCGACTTCCCTGACGATGCGGACCTTGATCATACGAAGAAAACGCTTAAAGTCACGGATCGACATCACCCGGATATTAGGCGTGTTATACCATTCGTAAGGCAGCTGATCGGTGACCGGAGCAATGCCCTGAAACAGAATCTGCATACGGCATGACCAATGTGCAAAGTTGGGAAAGCTGACTATGACCCGCTTTCCTATACGCAGGAGATCTGTCAGCAAATTTTTTGGATCAGTTACCTGCTGCAGAGTCTGACTGAGAATAACAAGGTCAAAGCAGTCCTTGGGGTAATCCCGTACTTCTTCGAGAAAATCTCCCTGAAGAACAGTGAGCCCTCTTTCAATGCAGCAGGCTACTTTTTCTTCACTCAACTCAATCCCGGTTCCTTTGACCTGTTTCTGTTCCCGCAGATGCGAAAGCAAATCACCTTTTCCACACCCGAGATCCAGAACGCGGGTATGCGGATCCACCCACGAGGCTATCACCTGCAGGTCAAAACGCATTGCCGGGCTTTTCAAATCAGCATTGCTCATGGTATACCCGCTCCAGAAAACCGCTTATCACGCTTTGTAAACGCCCATTGGGAATTAAAAAGGCATCGTGCCCCCATTGCGCTTCAATTTCACAAAAGCTGACATCGCTTCCGTTTTTTTTCAATGCTGACACCAGATTTTTGGCCTGGTACGTGGGATACAGCCAGTCCGAGGTAAAAGAGATAACAAGAAACGATACATCAGCGAGTTGTTCATTGACGAGCAGGGATCCTTCACTCCCCTGCAGATCAAAATAATCAGCAGCTTTGGTTATATACAACAAAGAGTTGGCATCAAACCTGTCTACGAATTTTTTTCCCTGATAGCGAAGATAACTTTCCACTTCAAAATCGCCGTCAAAGGCAAAAGAAAAGGCTGAGCGATGCAGACGTCGACCGAACTTCTCCCGCATGGCATCATCTGAGAGATAGGTCACATGACCTATCATACGTGCGACTGCAAGACCATGAGCGGGCCCCTGCCCTTCATAGTAGTTCCCTCCATTCCAATCAGGGTCAGCCATGATGGCCTGACGTGCGACCTCGTTAAAAGCAATGGCCTGGGCTGAATGACGTGCCGTTGTCGCCAGGGGAATGGCTGCACCTATCATTTGAGGATAGTCGGCACACCAACGAAGAACCTGCATCCCTCCCACGGAGCCACCTATAACGCACAGCAACTTTGTAATACCCAGATGATTGATCAAATGCTTCTGGGCTGCAACCATGTCTTTAATGGTCACCATGGGAAAGCTCAATCCATAGGGTTTTCCCGTTGCCGGATTTGTTGAGGAAGGCCCGGTTGAACCAGCACAACTCCCCAGGATATTGGAACAGACTACAAAAAATTTCTCTGTATCAATGGGTTTGCCTGGGCCGACCATGAAATCCCACCATCCCGGTCGTTCATCTTCTTCACTGTAATATCCAGCCACATGGGAATCCCCTGAAAAGGCATGCAGGATAAGTATTGCATTGGATCGGGCTTTGTTGAGTTCCCCTATGGTTTCATAGGCCAGGGTTATGGGGCCTAGCTGTGCACCACAATCCAACTGCAACAGATCCGGGGATTGGGCAAAGGTGAAATATTCTCGGTTAACAAGAAGCTTGTTGGATGAAGACATTGTACTGCCAAAAAATAAAAACACCCGTAGCAGACGATACGAATTCGTTATCCAAACCGACTGCAAGGCGGAGAAAGCTGTTGATTACCATATGTAGCAGTTCACCGGGGTATAAAAAACCAGGTATAATCCGATGACTGAAACCGTTTATCCGGTACTCCACGTCCGGCTCAGTAAATCTCCAGGCCACAGTCGGCTACACGATAAGGTCTGGTCGGACGAAAAGAAGTACTGATGACGGTTACCCGTTTCCATCAATATGATGAGAATAAGCATGGAGTGTCCACTCTGCCAGATAAAAGTCGCTTTTTCTTGTCCTGCAGAAACAGGGCTAAAACAGAAGCAATAACGGGACTGCCGGATTCAGCCTGCTCCATGCTGGAATACGATGATCAGGTGACATCAATTCCGGGCCACGGTTCCTGCCACTTTTCCACAAAATCCTCGCACCTGCTGATCCAGGCAGATCATAGGCTACAAAACCACCACGCATGGTGTTGATCACCAGCTCATAATCAGCATCGCCATCAATATCTGCGATGGTTGGAGCAGCAAGCGCTCCATTAATATGCACACTGGCAGACTTGGGTCCGGGCAGGTTCTGGGAGAACAGTTCCTGTCCATTACAGTCGACAACATGTAATTTGCCCAGTCGCAACCCGCTGCTGGTGTTCTGCGGCCAGGACGTAAAAATGACCTCACTGCACCCATCGTTGTCCAGATCCGCGACCACAGGTTCCGAGGCAAACCGGTAGAAGCCTTCCGCTGCTTTGTATACTGAAAAAGGCCAGCTGCCGTGCTCCGTCTTGTCCAGCCAGAAAGCGTGAACCCTGCCGTCATATCCTGAAAAAAGTATCTCTGCCACCCCGTTATTATCAATATCTGCCACAACAGGATTGGGCTGACAATTCTCAATGACACTGTAACTCTCGCTTAACGGTGCGCCGGTATTGACAGGTGCCTGCGACCAATTCCATTGCCCACTGTTAAATCGACTTCTATCAGCATTAAAAATAAACAGCGAGGTGTATTTTCCAGGAGGATGCCCAACCGCACAGTTGTACATATTGCCTGTCACCACCACTTCTTTCGTACCGTTATTATCCACATCGGCTATCACAGACGGACCATGGGCAAAATTAGAACGATAGCTTTCTGAACGAACACCGTTGCATTGTCCCCAGCCCCTCAGTTCTACAGCCAGGTTTTCCCAGACACCAACCTGTCCCCAATACTTGTTACCATATACACTATTGGCACGCACAGGTGTCCCGGCAGCATGAAATGCCGTGATATAGTGAACATCAGAAGGCACCACAACTTCTGCATTGCCGCTGCCGTCAAGATCTGCAACCCAGGCATTATCATTAAAGACCCCATAGGCATACCCGGTATCCCCTGAGACCTGTGGCCAACCTGAACGTAAGGCGCCGTTATGTTCAAAAACCCAGGTATTAATCTTGCTCGAAACAGCGCCGGTAACAATTATTTCACCTGTGCCGTCCCGGTCCAGATCACTGACAAATAAACCACGCAGCTCGCTGTTTGTGGGGCGCTTTGGCCATCCGCTTTCAAAATATCCATTCTGGTTATAAACACTCACATAACCGCCGCCATGGGCAGTAATTATTTCCAATGCATTGTCGTTGTCAACATCCACTACCCATATACCCGGCCAGGTCCGGTGGGAATGGCCAGCAGGGCTCGTTCTGTCTTTTCCTGCATCAACCCTCCAACGCACGGATCCGTTGCGCCCGTCAAGCACCACCACTGAATACGCGGATGCAATCACTTCAGGTATTCCATCCTTATCCAGATCAGCAACTGCTGGTGATGAATACCATCCTGTTTCGCACCAGGATGAATAACATCCCCCTTCTTTCCATTTCAGTTGAGGCGCACGTACCTGTGCCCAGGTGGTTGCACTTACCATGAGTAAAAAGGCCAGTGTCATCACCAGCAACCTGGTCCATTGCATATCGATCTCCTATCACAATCAACATATACGCAAGGAATGGAATATCTCCCATCCCCAACTCTCTGTAATCTTTCACCGGCACTCCACGGAGTCTTCCTGTGGTCGACCACCTCTTCGCACGACTGGATTGCCATGCCAGATTGGCTATAGCCTGCCAGCCAATTCGTGTACATATGAAGCACTGATAACCGTTTCCAATCATGGCACCGACATTTTCACGCCTTGGTGACCGGTTACGTGAACGATTACAACGAGTTCTTGCTCTACGTTGATTATCGAAAAGTAATCAACATACATATGATGTTACGCAGACTGTGTCTGTCCAACTACCCGGCACAACTAGCAGTACTACAATTACACCTATAAGAAATTCTGAAAAAATTCTAGACGAACACCCTAAAAATCAATATCATAAAAAGCAAATCCTGTCCAAAAAGGCATTATCTCTTCCCAACGAGTCAGGCATGCGCACAGCACATGCGTCACTTCCATTATGCCCCCGGAGGCAGTATGCATAAAGCAAAATATTCAGGCGTCTTCATATTTGCATTACTCATGCTGAACGCCTCTTTCTGTTTGGCTCTGCAGTTGGAAGTTTCCAAAGTCAAATCATTTCCAGGTCGTGAAGTCACGGTGAACATTACGGTAAGTGACTATAATCAGGAAAATATAGCTGGAACCGTTTTCACTCTGACCTACAATTCCACCTTTCTCACATTGCGAAATATCAGTTCCAATCATTTCGGCAACTTTCTCAATCAATGGAGCCTTGTCGATCCAGCACCTGATCCGCTTCCCGATACCAGCGTCACCGTAGGAGGCATAACATATACAAGGCCACTGGCCCACGCCGTTGGCACTTCCCAGGTTATGGTTGCAGCAGCGAGAATTAAAGGCGGACAACCAGCAGTCCTTATGACGTTTACCTTCATGATAAACGACGTTGCTGGTATTTCAGACAATGTAATCCCCCTTTCCATTCAGCCAAGCGTTGTCTCCGACACCAGCGCCGGGTACAAAGCTTCAGGAGAACAGGTCCCCATTCTGTACGGCATGGTGGAAGGAGAAACTGATCCTGCCCTTGCCTATCCGGCCTATTCTCCGGCAACTGTCTCCGGCTACATAGATGCCACAGAGACTTTTCAGGACGATGATGAAGATGGCATGGATGACAGTTGGGAGATACGATACTTTGCAGACACAGAAACAGCGGATGCATTGACAGATTTTGACGGAGACCACTATACAGATCTCCAGGAGTTTCTCAATTCTGTGGCCAATTTGACAGATCCGAACGGAGCTGACTTTGTTCCAAATGTTGCGAATGCAGCAGGAGGCGTCGGGTATAACAATCCCAACACCTCCAAAGCATTCTGGAACCTCATGCTGCCTGTACTGATTCACCAGCATGAAAAAAAACAGCCGCAGAAAAACTCCCCCTGATCCTTCAAGGGAGTGAACTGCGGCGTTCTCTTCGCGCCTCGCCTCTACGAAAAATATTCTCCTGAAAAATCCTGATCAAGCCCCCTTAGGGAGCACGGAAAATAATAAATATCCAAAAATTGCGTGGGATATCGGTTTGGTAACGCCGTCGCGTCAATGGCTCAATACGGCCAGCATGGAACCATTGACGCGACGACGTTAGCGAGTTGAGAGACAAGCAAGATTGGATAATTTATTTTTCCGTGACCCTTAATCAGCCTGTTGCAAAAGGAGATATATGGGCGCCATTATCAATCCTGATGGGGTCTTCTCAACTTCCCCCACGTAAGATTCGATAAAAGATATGTACTGAGAGGTACGTGTATTCACGCCATAATATCCAGCTAAGGCGCATCCATACCCCCATGAGACTATACCGGCGTGCCTCCATTTATTGTTATAATAGACCATGAGCGGCCCACCGGAATCACCCTGGCAGGAATCTTTGCCCCCATAAGAGTAACCTGCACACACCATGTTACTGGTAATCTGATTTGAATAGCTGGCATTACACACCGAATTGCTGACAATGGGAACCTCCACCTGTTGGAGCTTTTCGGCATAATCTATGTCATAAGAAGCCTGATTTCCCCAGCCGATGAGGGTTCCTGTCTCCCCGCTCAGACTGTTGCTGCTGTCGGTAAAAAGGGCCAATGTCTCTTCAGATGATTCCCGTGCAAGTTCAAGCAATGCCAGGTCACCATCATTGGTACGGCTATTATAGCCTGGATACGGCACAATTCTTTTTACACTGATTCTGTCACCGCTATTTGTGGTCAAGTCATGCACCCCCATGGCCACATCAATTTCACCGGCTGCCCTGAGGGAGCTACCATTATAAACGCAGTGAGCAGCTGTAAGCACCCATTTCTTTGTGATCAGGGCTCCTCCACAAAATTGCGCAGAAAAGAAGTCGTTGATATCTGAGTACAAGAGAGCAGCCATCCACGGCCAGGCACCTTTGACGGCGGTTTCTCCACCCACAATTTTTGTCTGGTTGGAATCTATGGCACTTTCTTCAGCAAAACCGATCTGCACTGTACCCAGTGAGGATACAATGCACATCTGGAGACAAAAGACCGTTAGTTTGACCCAACGTGCAAGGACTCGCTTACTCTCATCTTTGTTGTTCTTTGATTCGTTTTGTGTCTTCAACATACCGCATACCTTACTGCTGGGCTAAAAAGAGAACGAAAAAACAACTTACGAACGTTTCTCTCTTCAACCATCATCAATTATCTGGTTAACTGCCGATAACGGATTCGATGCGGCTGGTCAGCATCGGCCCCTTTCCTTCGTTTGTAATCCTGCTCATATTCACTGTAATTGCCTTCGAACCAGACCACTTCCGAGTTTCCTTCAAAGGCCATTATATGGGTGGCTATACGGTCGAGAAACCAACGGTCATGACTGATAACCACAGCACAGCCGGCAAAATTTTCCAGTGCTTCCTCCAAAGCACGCATGGTATTCACATCCAGGTCATTTGTCGGCTCATCAAGCAGGATGACATTCCCACCCTCCTTGAGCATTCGAGCGAGATGCACCCGATTGCGCTGGCCACCGGAAATCTCGCTGACCTTATTCTGCTGTTCAGCACCTGTAAAATTAAACTTGGCCACATAGGCCCGGGAATTGTATTCCTTGGTTCCCAGCCAGATAGTATCCTGTCCTTCCGAGATAGCCTCCCAGATGGTCTGATTTGCCCCCAGCGATTCCCGGGACTGGTCCACATAGGAAAGTTTCACAGTCTCGCCGATACGTATTGTCCCCGCGTCCGGCTGTTCTTTACCTGTAATCATTTTGAACAAGGTTGATTTCCCTGCACCATTGGGTCCCACAACACCGACAATGCCGCCGGGAGGCAAAGAAAATTCCACATTATCCAACAGAACCCTGTCATTAAAGGATTTACATAAGCCTTCCGCCTCGATAACAACCTTGCCGAGCCGAGGTCCTGGTGGGATATAAAGTTCCAGATCGGAATCCATTTTATCCACTTCCTGATTGAGCAGCTTTTCATAGGCAGTGATACGGGCTTTGGATTTGGAACGTTTACCTTTGGGACTCATGCGAATCCATTCAAGCTCTCGCTGCAGGGTACGTTGCCGTTTGGTTTCTTTTTTCTCTTCCTGAACCAGTCGTTTTTCCTTCTGTTCCAGCCAGGAAGAATAATTCCCTTTCCAGGGGATACCCATGCCACGATCAAGCTCAAGAATCCAGCCTGCCACATTATCCAGAAAATAACGATCATGTGTTACCGCGATAACCGTACCGGCATACTGTTGCAGATGCTGTTCCAGCCAGGAGATGGACTCTGCATCCAAATGGTTCGTAGGCTCATCAAGGAGCAGGATGTCTGGTTGCTTGAGTAGAATACGGCATAAAGCTACCCGGCGCTGTTCACCACCGGAAAGCACTCCTGTTTTCATATCACCAGGAGGACAACGCAACGCATCCATGGCCATATCCAACTTGCTGTCCAGGTTCCATGCATCCAGAGCATCCAGCTTATCCTGTACCTCTGCCTGCCGTTCGATCAATGCCTGCATGGCATCATCATCCATGGGCTCTGCGAATTTTTCATTAATGGCATTGAATTCAGCTATCAGATCAACCGTTGACTGAACGCCTTCCTCCACCACTTCCCGTACTGTTTTTTCCGGATCAAAACTTGGTTCCTGGGGCAGATAATCAATGGTAAAGCCTTCTGAAAGCATGGTTTTGCCATCAAAATCCGTTTCCAACCCGGCCAGAATACGCAACAGGGTACTTTTTCCTGCACCGTTCAATCCTAAAACACCAATTTTGGCGCCGTAGAAATAACTGAGGGAAATATCTTTCAACACCTGTTTCTGCTTATACTTCTTGCTGACTTTGATCATCGAATAGATAATCTTATTCGGCTCATCACTCATATACACATACTCCAAAATATGTTCAGTTTACTGAAGAAATAGACACGGCAAGACCTTTGCTTTTCCCTGTGAGGCCGCGAAAAATAAATTATCGGATTATACCTTCCAAAGCGTCGCAACTCAACATCTACCCATCTCTCCTTTACATTTTCATATACAGTATTGGCCTCCTCAGATGCATTACATCTGCCTGTCAGGGAATATTCCCTGTAATAGCTGTGTACTGGAAATATCATATTTGCTTTTTGTCAAATGTCTTTTACCTATTAAATCATCAGGAGTATGGACCAGCAGGGTAATATACAGTATGATACATACCGCAATACCAATACACACAGAATATTTCCTTCTGTGTGAAATATAAGCATGCCACAGATAACAACAAAATCTCACGTAATTGCCCTTAAACCCAGGATGTTTACCTCTGCCAGGTTTTTCCTTAGGGTCGCGGGAAATAAGAAATATCCGAAAATTGCGTAGGATATCGGTTTGCTAACGTCGTCGCGTCAATGGCTCAATACGGCCAGTATGGAACCATTGACGCGACGACGTTAGCGAGTTGAGAGACAAGCAAGATTGGATAATTTATTTTTTCCGTGCCCCCAACACTATACGTCATCACAGGTACCGCTGCCATGTGCAGTCATGATTGCCTGCCATGGCATATCAATGCGGATGCTCACGATGAGGTAACACGTACGACGCAGCGGTAATCTCCTACATTTATTCACACGTCTCCGGAGATACAATGTAACACCAATACAGAGATCAGGACGACAGACAGTTTCCCCCTTGCTTTCCGTTCCTCCAACGAATGGAAAACACAAGAAGCAGTTGATTTTAGGGTCGTGGAAAGTAATAATTCTCCAAAAACTTGGTAGGATAACGGTTTATCCTCATGACTTTTTCAATGGATCAAGAGCCAGCATGGAACCCTTGAAACAGTCATAAGAAAGAGTTGAAAGACCAACAAGATTGGATAATATATTGTTTCTGCAACCCTTACTTCCAGAGGACCAGTTTATATGGAGAACAACAAAGGACTTTACCTGCAACTCTTCAGTATTCATGGACTTATTCGTGGCAATATGCCGGAACTGGGAAAAGATGCCGATACTGGCGGTCAGATCAAATATGTTCTCGAGCTTGCCCGGGCCCTGGGAGATCATCCCGATGTGTGCCAGGTCGATCTGGTTACCCGATATATCGATGATAAGCGCCTGGCAGCGGATTATGCCCAGATCATAGAGCCTCTTTCTGAAAATGCCCGCATCGTCCGGATTCAATGCGGCGGGACCAAATATATGCGGAAGGAACTGCTCTGGCCGCACCTGGAGGAGTTCATCGAAAGGACTATCCGTTTCATCAAATCAGAGGGACGTATTCCCGATGTTTTTCACGGTCATTATGCTGATGCCGGATATGTTGCCATGCAACTCGCCAATGCATTTGACGCCCCTTTTCTGTTTACAGGCCATTCCCTTGGACGAAACAAACGCGTCAAACTGATCAGTGACGGCATGGATGAGAACAGCATCAATAAACAATATAAAATCGACCATCGCATTCAAATGGAGGAAGACATCATTGCCCAGGCTGATCTCATTATTACCTCCACCAGACAAGAGATAGAGGAGCAGTACGGCCTGTATAACGCTACGGCCAAAGGGTTTTGCGTTATTCCACCAGGCATTGATCTAGAGGCTTTTTACCCGTTCTATGACCTTGAACTGGATTCTGACCTCCTCAGTGAAGAAGTGAAACAGACCCGTTATACACTGCGCAAAGAATTGGACCGTTTCTGGGCTAACCCGGAAAAACCATTTATCCTTGCCCTCTGCAGACCTGACAAACGTAAAAATATCACAGGACTCCTGGAAGCATACGGTACGAGCAAAGAACTGCAAGCCATTGCAAACATGGCGATATTCGCTGGAATACGCAGTAATATCAACATCATGGAAGAAAACGAAAAAGCTGTCTTAACCGATATGCTCCTGCAGATGGACAGGTATGACCTGTATGGTAACCTCGCCATCCCTAAGAAACATGACTTTGCCACCGAGGTTCCCGAGTTATACAGGTTATGTGCTGAAAGTCATGGGGTATTCGTCAATCCGGCGCTTGTGGAACCTTTTGGGCTGACACTCATTGAAGCATCGGCCTGCGGCCTGCCTATCGTGGCGACCAATTATGGAGGCCCCGTTGATATCATAGGTAACTGTGAAAACGGACTTCTCATCGATGCGTCGCAGCCTGAAAAGATCGCAACGGCAATTAAAAACATTCTCATTGATCCGCAAAAATGGTCACAATATTCAAACAATGGTATCAATGGAGTCCGACAGCATTATGCATGGCAGGCACACTGCACCGCTACGCTGCAAAAAATTTATGATCTCCTGCCCGATTTCATTCAACCCTCACAGGAGAAGGATGCAATGAAAGACTCGCGCTCTTCAAAAAAATCGTACGGCGCCAGA
This sequence comes from Desulfogranum japonicum DSM 18378, assembly GCF_000429945.1. GTDB lineage: Bacteria > Desulfobacterota > Desulfobulbia > Desulfobulbales > Desulfobulbaceae > Desulfogranum > Desulfogranum japonicum. Next base: position 63,786 of record NZ_AUCV01000021.1, read on the forward strand.
CTCACCAACGTGAATCACCTGCTCATAACCGACATTGACAACACCCTGGTAGGGGACGCAAAAAGCATGCGTCAACTGTTCAATATTCTGGATGACAATCAAGGACATTTAGCCTGGGGAGTTGCCACCGGACGCAGTCTGGAACTCACCATTGAGGCCATGACCGAATTCGACATTCCAGTACCTGATATCCTGATCTGCAGTGTTGGCACGGAAATCTATTATGGACCTGATATCAGGCATGACAAGGGCTGGCAGAAACATATCTCGGTCCACTGGAAGCCAGAGCGAATTAAGGAAGTGCTGGATGATCTGGGCTTTCTGGTGTTCCAGGAAGCAGAAGGACAGCGCAGCCACAAAATCAGCTACTACCTGGAAGATAAAAACACCCGACTGGATCGGGTGTACCAGGCGTTACAGGAACATAAGCTGCGCTGCAAGGTCATTTATTCCCATGGCCAATTCCTTGACATCCTGCCCCAAAATGCTTCCAAAGGTAAAGCCATTGATTACGTCAGCTATAAATTTGATTTTTCACCACGCCATGTCCTGGTTGCCGGAGACTCGGGTAACGACGAAGATATGATAGCCGGAAAATCCCGTGGCCTTGTTGTAGGCAATCACAGTGAAGAACTCAAGCATCTCCAGGGCCAGCCGGATATCCATTTCAGCAATGATGAATATGCGGCAGGCATTATAGACGGCCTGCGTCATTACGGTTTTATCTGACTGAGATATATTATTTTTTCAACCAACGCAGTAACGAAAAACCCCTTTATAACAGGGTGGTTCCATGCGCCAGTGCCGACATAAAAACACCCTGTTGTAACAACGTGAAAAATTGAAGCGGCTAATCCATTTCTACACAATTCATGGAAAGTTCGGATTAGCCGACATTGCGCATCTGCTCAGCTCTGTGACGAAACTGGAGATGATACAACATTTCCAGATAGCGGTTTGTTTCCTCTCGCTCCAGATTCGTCGAAAATTTCCAGAAGCCGTAAATGCAGGTCAGGGTAAGCAGCCTCTTGGCATACAGCTTCCACGTATACCGTTCGGCAACCCTCTGCCGGCCCTGGGCGCTGATAGTCTCCCAGTAATTGGGATCCTCCGCACATTTTTGGAAGAAATCCAACATAACCTGCGTCGCTTTATCACCATGATTAGGATCGATATGAAATCCAGAACGTCCATGCTCTATGATTTCCAATGGCCCACCAAAGCAGGTGGCGAATGTCGGCAATCCGGACACCATGGCTTCAATGACAGTCAGGCCAAAAGCTTCAAAGTAGGCAGGTTGTACAAAAACCCCTTTCCTGTCGGCCACATAACGATACAACTCACCTGAAAGTTTTTTATCCAGGCGAACTCCCAACCACCGCACCTTGGATTCCAGGTTATAGGTATCAATAATTTCATGCATCCGTAAAACCTGCTCACGCTCTTCATTATCCCCGCTGTAATCAGGATTGGTGGTACCTCCTATAATCAACAGGTTGCTCAGCTCCTGCAATTCAGGATTCTCTCCATACCACTGCACAAGCCCGGTGAGATTTTTAATGTGGTCCAGCCTGGCCATGGAAAACAGGAGGGGTTTATCCTTATCCGCCAGTTCTCCGCGACTGTCCGCTTGCGCCGAGCCATAAATCAAATCCTCAAGCTCTCCATGCAGACCATAGAGCCGCATGTCATTTTCAGTATAGGAAAAATAGGTTTCTTCGTCGGCTCCCGGGGACACGATATTGAATTTGGGGTCAAACACATCTACACCGTGAATGATACGCTGTAATCCTGGCATGGTAAATGAGCTGTAACTTTCATACTGCCCCACCACGTCACTGGATCCAGCTATCTCCTGAAAGGTGGAACTGATAATGAAATCAGCGGAATTCATCGCTATGAGATCAGCCGTAAACTGGCAGGAAAAGTGGTATTGTTCCTCCATATCCTTCCAATACAGGGCGGAATACAGATATTTGGTCTTTTCCAGGGCATGGGCAATGGTGCACATGGTAACTTCAAGACTCCGGGCAAGGAGGTAGGCCACCAGATTTCCATCGGAATAATTTCCGATTATCAGGTCAGGGCGCCTGCCCAGCCTGGCGAGAATCTCTTTTTCCGCCTCACGACTGAATTCCTCCAAATAAGGCCAGACCTGGAAACGTGATATCCAATGGGGGATAATTGTACCATCGTGGTTCCGAAAAGGGATACGTACAATACTGGCATTGTCCGTTCCATGAACCTGCTCCACCGGGTAGGAGCAGGTTGTACCTTCAGAATCCGGAATAAGACGGGTGATAATCAGAATCTGGGGAGTAAAGTCCAATCCCTGATTGTAAATTCGTTTCTGCATCTCCCTTTCCAGAGCACGGACCTGGTCCAGAATATATACAACCTGGCCACCGGTATCTGGCCTTCCGAGCACATGTTCCTGCCCGAAAAAACCATGGGGAGAAAGAATAACCACATTAAAAATCATGGGAATCCTGGCAAGAAACTGTTCCAGGATTTCGTGATCAGGAGCCTCGAGAAGATCTGCCAGCAGGCTCATACTGATCCTGATTCCTTCGATGGTGCGGCCCCATCCTGGTTCAAACCCCAAAACCCTCAAATCATGGGCGAGATCCGGCCATTCCCGATCCGGGGGTTGTTTATCCAGATATTCCATGCCCCTGATCAACGCCCTGCGCAAGTCTGCCGTACTATCAATCTTGTTATTGATCATAAAAGAGACATCCTGGTAGCCATGCACTTTGAGAAAGGCAAGCAACGGCTCTTCACCCTGGGCAAGTTCATTGGTCAGCTTGGTGGAAAAACGTCTGTTCAGAAACTCTACTCCATGACCGATTGAGCGTGACTGATTCATTTTAGGAAAGTTACGTTCAAAGGGATTAAAGTCGATTTCGAGAATGGGTATATTATAACTGTCATTGACGAGATTTTCCTTAAACGCAAGAAATTCTGCAGTGGAAACCTCTTCAAAACTCATACTTTCAAAATGGTAACGCACGTAGAGCCAGCGGGCTACCCGAGGCCTGATATCCAGATACAGCCAGGGATCTACAATGGTCGCTTCCTGGCTCTTTTTCAGTGCTTCTGCCAAAGGCGAGTCAAGGAGATACTCATGTCCGTTTTCTTTACAGAACCGAAGAAATTCATCCCAGATCTCACTGCCTAAAATAAGATTTCTGCCATCTCCCTGAAAACGTCTGAAGAGGCTGTATACAGCATCCTGATTATCTTCTACAAAGCGTCGTAATTTTGTCAGCATTACGGTCTCCTTTTTGATGGGATGTGCCTCGAAAGAGAAACACATCTGTTAGGGAAGCTATGCGATGTTCCTGGAAGGTTTATATACTGAAAAAATAAAGCCTATCAACATGGGTGGCTCAGCTTGCAAAGAGTGCAGTTGAGTACGCTCAATCTGAATATTTAAACAAGGTTATTTTTGGTTATAAACCAAAAGAGTGCAGCTAGCAACCAAGGCAGGGCAAATACAACCAGGTTACTCGGACAAACAGGTAAATCAAACCAGAATGCTTTGCAATTTACCTTGACATCCATTCTCAAAATAGTATGCTGCAATATTATTTATCCACAAACAGTATCATTCAACATAATATTTATTCAACATAATATTACCTAAAGCAATGAAGTCGGATACCCGACGACCTCATATAAATTGTTGTTCTTTCTGCTTTTCACTTCGCCCAGACCGGGCAAGGGGAAGTTGATTCCTGAACCCTGGTAATTTGAGCAGAGAAAAATCATGGAAAAAATCGTTGTTAAAAATCTTTTCAAAATTTTTGGCGAAAACCCCAAAAAAGCCCTGGAGTTGTTGGATAAGGGTTTGGATAAAGAAGCTATTCTGGATAAAACCGGGATGACCGTGGGTGTCCAGGACGCCAATTTCGAAGTACATGCCGGTGAAATTTTTGTCATCATGGGGCTTTCCGGTTCTGGAAAATCCACCCTCGTCAGGATGTTAAACAGACTCATCGAACCCACTGCTGGCTCCGTCCATGTCGATGGAAAAAATGTAGTGGAGATGACACCGAAAGAACTGGTCAGTTTTCGACTCAATAACATGAGCATGGTGTTTCAATCCTTTGCCCTGCTTCCCCATCTCACCGTCATTGATAATGTTGCCTTTGGCCTTGATCTGGCAGGAGCAGACAAACAGAAGAAAAAGGAACGTGCCCAGGAAGCTCTGGATCAGGTGGGGCTTTCCGGATGGGAAGACTCCTACCCCTCTCAATTAAGCGGAGGTATGCAGCAAAGGGTTGGCCTTGCACGAGGGCTGGCCGTTGATCCTGATATCATTCTTATGGACGAGGCATTTTCCGCACTGGACCCGCTCATTCGCACTGAAATGCAGGATGAACTGCTCAAATTGCAAAAAAACCACCAGCGAACCATTGTTTTTATTTCCCACGATCTTGATGAAGCACTTCGCATCGGGGACCGTATCGCCATTATGGAAGGTGGAAGTATTGTACAAGTCGGAACGCCTGAAGAAATACTTCAAAGTCCGGCAGATGATTATGTCCGAGCGTTCTTCCGAGGTGTGGACCCAACCAATGTTATTTCTGCGGGCGATATTGTCCGGGATACCCAACTGACAATTATCAAGTCCAAGGCAGGTAGTCTGCGAACCACCCATGAACTCATGTCCAGTAAAGACAGAGACGTTGGATATGTGCTGGATTCACATAGAAAATTCCTGGGCGTTGTCACTGTGGACAAAATCCAGCAGCTCATTGAAGAAGGAGCCAAAGACAACCCCATAGACCAGGGATTCATCGAAAATGCTAAACCCGTACGAGTGGATGACTCCATGCAGGACATTCTGCCGGAAGTTGCCCGCAGCCCCTGGCCGGTTCCTGTAATTGATGAAGACGGAAAATATCTTGGTGTGGTTTCCAAAAACCGTTTCCTGCGCACACTGCACCGTGCAGAGCAAGAGATGACTACCGCATAAAACAACCTACAGGAATACGTAATTATGTTTGAGGATAAAGTAATTCCCCTTGACTCCTGGGTCTCCCAGGCTGTGGATTTTCTTGTTGAAAATTATCGAGAATTTTTTCAAACCATCAAGTGGCCGGTTGAAAAAACGCTTAACGCATTGGATGTAGGGCTTAATGCCGTTCATCCTCTTATTATCATAGCAGTGATAGCTGCTCTTGCCTACCGGTTTGCATCCAAGGGGCTGGCTCTGTTTTCTGTTGTCACCCTGGTGCTCATAGGCCTGCTCGGACTGTGGGAGGATACCATGACCACTCTGGCCATGGTGCTGTCCTCTGTCCTGTTCTGCATGCTGGCTGGTGTTCCGCTTGGCATATGCTCCGGGCGCAGCGACCGTTTTGAAGCAGGATTACGGCCTGTTCTTGATGCCATGCAAACCACTCCTGCTTTTGTCTATCTGGTTCCCATTGTCATGCTCTTTTCCGTGGGTAATGTTGCGGGCGTCCTGGCGACCATCGTTTTTGCCCTGCCGCCACTCATTCGTTTGACAAGTCTCGGTATCCGCCAGGTGCATCCGGAGCTGGTTGAAGCAGCTCAGGCTTTTGGTGCCACACGCTGGCAGGTACTGCATAAAGTGCAGATTCCCCTGGCCATGCCTTCCATCATGGCCGGTTTGAATCAGACGATCATGATGGCACTTTCCATGGTTGTTATCGCAGCCCTTATAGGTGCGGGCGGCCTTGGCTCACCCGTTATTCTTGGTCTGAACACCCTGGATATCGGCATGGCTGTCATTGGTGGCTTCGGCATTGTATTGCTGGCCGTCATCCTTGACCGCATCACCCAGGCTATGGCACAGAAAAAATAAGAGACCGTATACGTCAGAGGAACTTATCGCTACAGATAACTCTAAAAAGGAGAAAGTAATGCTCAGATTTACCAAAGCCGCACTTGGCCTCACCCTTGCTCTTACACTGAGCGCCGGTTCTGCCCTTGCTTCGGATAAACCCGGAGAAGGAAAGACCCTGCAACCTGCCAGGGCCACCTGGAACACCGGTTTTTTCCAAGAGGCACTGGTACGTAAGGGCCTGGAAGAACTCGGGTACAAAGTCAAAAAACCAAAAGATCTGCAAAATCCGATCTTTTATAAATCCGTTGTTTTCGGGGATGTAGACTACTGGACCAACGGCTGGTTCCCCAACCATGACAGCCAACTCCCCAAGAATTTCGATGAAAAAGCAGGCAAATACGGATATGTCGTCAAGGCAGGTGGTTTACAGGGATACCTGGTATCCAAAAAAGAAGTGGATAAATTCAACATCCAGTCGCTGGACGATTTCAAACGGGAAGAGGTAAAAAAAGCCTTTGATAAAAATGGTGACGGCAAAGCGGATCTGACCGCATGCCCTCCAGGATGGGGATGTGAAAATGTTATCTCACATCATATGAAAGTCTATGATCTGGATGCGCATATTAACCCTGTGAAAGCTTCCTACGAGGCGGGTATGGCCTCAGCGCTGGCAGCTTACAAAAGCGGTGAGCCTATCTTTTTCTATACCTGGGCACCAAACTGGACGATCTTCAAGCTCAAACCAGGTAAAGATGTCATGTGGATTAATGTTCCGAAAATCATGCCAAAGGAATCCCAGAAAGCCGCAGAAGATCGTATGACTGTCTCCGGCATCCAGGGTGCTGTAAGCGATCCTGTGAAGCTTGGCTTCGTGGTTTCAGATATTCAGATAGTTGCCAATAAAAAATTCATTGCGGAAAATCCCGCTGCCAAGAAATTCTTTGAGGTGTTCACGCTTCCTCTGGAAGATATCAACGAACAGAACACCAAAATGAATGAAGGTGAAAAATCTCCACAGGATATCGAACGGCACGTCAGCGATTGGATTGCCAAAAATACCGACAAGTGGAACAGCTGGCTGGACGAAGCCCGTAAAGCAGCAGAATAAAACTGACCTGACAAGCCTGCAAGAGACCTCAGGCACTGCAAAGGAGCCTGGGGTCTCGCTGCATTTTTCAGTAACACATAGAAGTTTTTCCTTTCCTTTGTCATACGGTTTTCTGTTATCAGCAGGTGAGAACATAATTTTGTATCCTCTGCATTGTCCCATTGACAGATCTTGAACCTTTATTCTATATACACTGTGCATACGTCCATGGACCACCATGCCAAACATACCAAAAAATGCTGAAACCAGTCGTACCAATAGCCTTATGGATTTTCGCCAGCAACGAATGCAAAATATTACCAAACAGCTGCGAGTAATTTTCAGAGCTGTTCAGGCCCACTCTAAAACCGTGGAACGTTCCTGCGGCCTGAGTGGTGCAAAACTCTGGATGCTTTGGGAACTTTTTGCCAGTCCCGGATTAAAAGTTTCCGAGCTGGCCAGGGCTCTGACAATCCATCCTTCCACATGCAGCAACATGCTTGACCAGCTGGAAGCCCAGGATCTGGTACGCAGGGATCGATCAAAAAAAGATCAGCGTGCAGTGCATCTGTACCTCACGGAATATGGTACCAAACTTTTGGCAGATGCTCCCAGACCTGCTCAGGGAACATTATCCGAAGCTCTGGCTAGGCTGAACGATACTCACCTGGTCAATCTGGAAGATGGGCTGAACCAGTTAATAGCTGAAATGCATGCCACAGATGAAAGTGCAGGAATGCTGCCCATACCGGGAGAATAATCCATATAGCGGCTACTGGAATATACGCGTACCGCCGAGGATAAAAATTTAAGAAGAATACAGTCAACGGGCAAAAAAAGTATTTATGGACAGTCACAAGCCCAAAAGATGCTCGATCCCACCGCATAATTAGGCTATAGTCATTGTAGTTGAACTCAATTTTTCTTACCTGCACGGAAAAGTAATGGAAGTACCACCGATCACTACCTTTCAGGACGCCATTAAACGTCTTGCCCGATTTGGCATCGAAGAACAGCATATCTACCTGGTAGACTTGGTAATTCTGGCGGAAATGGCCTGGGCCGATGAATGTATTCAACAGGCAGAGGTCGAGCTTCTGGTCGATTACATGCTCGATCATGTTCAGGAAATCAACCAACTGGCAGGCTGCCTGGTACTGGATGAATACATGGCTGCAGATTTTGTAGCAGAACTGCTTGGCCAGAAACCAGAGCCCTCAATGCTCCATGCCATGCGCCAGGCATTTATTCCCATCCGACTTGCCAACAAAAGCCAGCAGGAAGCAGAAGATATTACTGCCAACCTGCTCAGTGCCTGCCTGGATATCGCCGCCAGCTCTGTCACAAAATATCCTTATGGGCTCAAGGAACGTTTTACAAGGGAAGAAAAATCCTATTTCCACGCCCTGCAGCGTTTGCTCAGCCAGGCTTTATGATTTTTAGTAACCGGTAACAAAAATACAGGGGAGTTTCAAGCTGACCGTCTCCCCTACGAGGTGGTATCCATTTTTAACGGTTACCTTTTTCGCACCCTTTTCATATTCCCTTCACATTCTGTTCACACTACCTGGCTAAGATGAAAGAAATACCATTATTCATCTTTTACCAGGAGGTTCCCCATGTATTCCGATCGAATACTGTTCTTCTGCTTGATCGTATTCATCTGTGTGCCCTTCACAGCTACGGCAAAAATACAAAGAGATACAACACTCTCCCCGTATTTCTTTATTGAAGGTGCAGAAAAATCCCACGATGATTTTCCCCTCAAGGACACCAAAGTCGAAGTAGTGATAAGTGGCGTAATCGCCAATGTCACAGTTCGTCAATACTATGCGAATAACGGCTCACATCCAATCAATGCAAAATATATTTTTCCCGGATCAACCAATGCGGCTGTTCATGGCATGACCATGACCATAGGTGAACGCCGGATCACAGCGCAAATTCACAAAAAAGAAAAAGCAAAACAAATTTTTGAACAGGCAAAGGCTGCGGGTAAAAACAGTTCGCTGCTCAGCCAGCAACGCCCCAATGTCTTCAGCATGGATGTCGCCAACATCATGCCTGGAGATACTGTTGAAATCGAGTTACGCTACAGCGAACTCCTGGTACCATCTGAGTCGATATACAGTTTTGTATTCCCAACGGTTGTCGGCCCCAGATACTCTGACCAACCAGCAACAAATGCCAGACCCGAGGACCAATGGATCGCCAATCCCTACCTGAAAAAAGGTGCTCAACCCCATACCGGTTTTTCCCTCTCTGCACGTGTAGCCGCCGGCATGCCCATCCATGATGTTCAATGCAGAACCCATAAAACACGTACAACCTATATCGACGAAAAAAATGTCGACGTACAACTTGATCCCGCAGCATCCTTTGGAGGAGACCGGGATTTTATCCTCAAATACCGTCTGCAGGGAAAGCAAATCACCTCCGGACTGCTCTTGCAGAAGGGGGAAAAAGAGAATTATTTCCTGCTCATGGCCCAGCCGCCTCAACGTGTCTTGCCCGAAGCAATTCCACCACGTGAGTATCTCTTTGTCGTTGATGTTTCCGGCTCCATGCATGGCTTTCCGCTACATACAGCCAAAACACTGATAAAAGACCTGGTCATGGGGCTTCGGCCGACAGATCACTTCAACCTGCTCCTCTTTGCCGGTTCGTCAGCAGTAATGGCCCCGGCTTCTCTTCCTGCAAACCAAGAAAACATCGACCAGGCTCTTCACTTTGTGAATAACCAGCAGGGAGGTGGAGGAACCAATCTGCTTTCTGCCATGAACGAAGCCCTGAGCCTCCCCAAACGAGAAGGTGTTTCCCGGACCATTGTCGTGCTCACAGATGGCTACATAGATGCGGAAAAAGAAGTGTTTCACACCATTCAGGAAAACCTGCAGCATAGCAACCTGTTTGCTTTTGGAATAGGCTCCAGCGTCAATCGATACCTGATTGAAGGCATGGCAAAATCCGGACAGGGCGAACCATTTATCGTCACTGACCCGGATATGGCACCAGCAACTGCCCAGCACTTTCGCGACTATATTTCAGCTCCAGTGTTGACCAATATTCAGGTTACTGCCAACAACTTCACAATGTATGATGTAGAACCTCAAAAATTCCCGGATCTTTTTGCACAGCGACCGGTTCTTGTTTTCGGCAAATGGAGGGGAGAACCGAACGGTGTTCTGGAAATTTCGGGAGCAGGCGGCAATGGCCCTTTTCATCAAAGCTACCAGGTGACAGAAGCAACCATTGTGCAGGATCGGGGACTGGAGTATCTCTGGGCACGAACTCGCATAAGCCGTCTATCTGATTTTGCGCAAAACAATATCAACCCTGAACACGTGGCAGAAGTTACCACTCTTGGGCTGACTCATAATCTGCTTACTGCCTTTACCAGTTTCGTTGCTGTTGACGAACGTATTCGTAATCCCCACACCCAGGCAGAAGATGTCACCCAGCCACTGCCCCTGCCTAAGGGTGTAAGTAACGCCAGCATAGGAAACGGTTCCATGCACAGGGTACCTGAGCCGGAACTTATTTTTCTGCTGCCTTTCATTGGACTGGTTCTTGCCTTCAGATACAGAAAACATCGCAAGGCCCAATCATGAACCTGTATCGACAGATAACACAGCACCCTGCCCGCATATGGGCAGGATGCTGTGTTCTCCTGTTTGCCCTGATATTAAAACTGTGGTTCAGCTCTGCCACCCCCGCTCAACTGTGCTGGCTTCTTGGCCCCATAGCAAAACTTATACAACTGTATACCTCTGTGCAGTTTACCTTTGATCCGCATCTGGGATATGTTAACCAACAACTCCAGATCATCATTGCACCGGTATGCTGCGGACTGAATTTCATGCTCATTGTCTTGTGCATGGTTGCCTTCCAGGGAATCATCACCCTGAACAGTTCTCAGCTCTGGAAATGGCTGCTGGTCACTCCGCTGCTGGCCTACACATACACAATCCTGGTCAACTCAGTACGCATTATTCTGGCAATCTGGCTTTTCAAACATCACATGGAAGCTGGTTGGCTTACCCCTGAGCGTGTACACAGATTGAGCGGCATTCTGATATATTATCTTATGCTGTTGTTTCTCTATAACGCCACCACTATATTGTTGGAAAAGATCGAACAATCAGCCCAGACGTGCTCATCGCAGGTTCTCGCTCTTTTCCCATTCTTCTGGTATGCTGGCATGACACTGGTTATACCGCTGCTCAACAGAAACAGCTATACGCTCAGGTACTGGGAGCACAGCGCCTCCATTCTGTGCATGTGCATTGTACTCACAACGGCATACTCTCTGTCCCGCAAACTGTGGCAGTCATATCGATCATCCGGTAAACATACAAATTCCCATGGACAAACCCCTGATCTTGATTGTTGAAGATGAACCCACCATCGCCGACACCATTCAATACGCACTGGAGACCGATGGTTGTCTCACTGAACGAGTGACGGCAGCCTTTCCTGCATTGGAAAGAATACAAGGTAACGTGCCTGCACTGGTAATTCTTGACATAGGCCTGCCTGACATGAACGGCATTGAGCTCTGTCGACAAATCCGTACATTCAGCTCCGTTCCTATTATCTTCCTCACTGCACGTACCGATGAAATCGACAGGGTAGTCGGTCTTGAAATAGGTGGAGATGATTATGTGGTCAAGCCATTCAGTCCACGGGAACTGGCAGCACGGGTTCGAGCAATACTGAGAAGGACACGGCAATCAGATACAGCCGAATTTCCAACGCCTTTCACCTGTATTCCGGAGAAACGGTTGATATACTATTACAAGACCCCCCTGGAGCTTTCCCGCTATGAGTACAATCTTCTTGCGCTACTTATAGCCTCTCCCGGAAAGGTATTTACCAGAGATCAGCTCATGGCCAGGGCATGGGACGAGCCAGATGCCAGCATGGACCGCACAGTGGATGCCCACATTAAAAACCTGCGTGCCAAACTCAAACAAATCCGTCCGGATATGGACATTATCACCACCCACAGAGGAGTAGGATACTCTCTCAAAGAGCTGTCATGAAACTGGGATCTCGAATTTTTTGCTGCAACCTTCTGCTGCTGAGTCTTTGTCTCTACTATCCGGTGAGCCAATATATCGGCACGCTCAGAACTCGTTATCTGGAAGGGGTGGAAGATCCCCTGGTTGATCAAGCCAATATACTGGCCGAATATGCTGGCAGGGAGATGGCTGCAGGCAATTTTTCCTCTCAACAATGGCACAACTGGTTCGACAAAGTCTACCATAGGAAACTACGGGCAAAAATATATTCCCTTACCAAAACCAGGGTCGACCTCCGGGTCTATATCACTGATGCAAAGGGCAAACTCCTGTTTGACTCTAGCCGTAAGGATGCCCTTGGAAGCGATTATGTTCTGTGGCGGAACGTGCAACGTACCTTACTGGGAGAATATGGCGCCCGCACCACCAGAATGGACCGTCTGGATGAGACCTCATCGGTTCTCCATGTTTCAGCCCCTATTCATGAAAAACAAAACATCATCGGAGTGCTGACTGTCGCCAAACCGACAGGTAATATCTGGTACTTTCTCAGACAGGCAAAACTGCAGATTATCGGCACCGCGCTATTCACCCTGGCCGTTGCCGCACTGTTCAGTTTTCTGCTGGCGCGCTGGTTAGCCGGACCTATTCGTAAATTAACCCGGTATGCCCAGGACATTGCCAACGGCAGACATCCTCCACGTCCCAAGTTGGGAAACAGTGATATCGGTATAATGGGAAATGCTTTTTATCACATGCAGGACGCTCTTGAAGGCAAACATTATGTTGAACAGTATATTCAGAACCTGACACATGAAATGAAAAGTCCGCTCTCTGCCATTCGCGGAGCTGCTGAACTGTTGACAGAACCCATGCCACCGGAGCAGCAGAAGCGTTTCCTGGCAAATATCCGGGAAGAATCCCTGCGCATGCAACAGGTAATCGATCGTATGCTGGAACTCTCATCCCTGGAGAACAGGAAAGAACCACTGCAAACAGAAACGGTGGCAATACAATCTCTGCTCAACAATCTTATAGAATCAGCCCAACCGATTCTTGAACAGAAGCAATTGCGCCTTATAGCTCCTCCCAGAAGAGAGGATACTGTGCAGGCGGATCTCTTTCTGCTTAACCGTGCCCTGAACAATCTACTCACAAATGCCATGGACTTCAGCCCGACCGGTGGAACCATTGAAATACGGCTTGAGACCTTTCCCGGTTCCATAACCTTTGTCTTTCTTGATCAAGGGCCAGGAATTCCTGACTTTGCAGGGGAAAGAATTTTTGAAAAATTTTACTCCCTCGAACGTCCTGAAACAGGGAAAAAAAGCACAGGATTAGGTCTGAGTTTTGTGCGCCAGGTAGCCAGGCTCCACAATGGACAGGTTATCCTGAAAAATCGCTTGCAGGGAGGCACCTGTGCCCAGCTTTCCCTGCCAATAGCCATCTTCTAAATGAGAGCCTGCACCCACACGCTTTGCCATTGAATATACTTTTACCATGAATGACAAGCTGTTCATCTCCATTAGGAGATGATTAGGATCAGCCTGTTGCCATTGACAAGCAAATACTCCAAAGTTTTAATTGGTTCATAGTGGGGAAGGACTAAGTGGTGCTGAACGCTTAGTCTTCTCCTGAAAGCATCACGAAAGGCAAACCGTACAATTCTCTGCTTCCTCAACCTATGACCAAATACATGAAAACTCTTCTTGTTATCGACAAACCAAGCCAAAACAGACAGTTATACATAGAACAACTTCAAAAAGAGGGGTACACAGTCACAGTTACTCCCACCAATGAAATTGCAGCGACTTTTCTGCTTAAAAACTCGACCTTTGATGGAATAATCTGTCCGGAAGCCATCCTTTCCCAACCAAACAACACACTCCTACCGCTCCTACAGTCGACTCTTCCCAATACACGGATTATACTACTGAAAAAGAACTCAGACGCCACCTTAAACGAAACTCTCCAACTTCCCTTATCAGGCCTTATAACCCAACCCGTTGATCCAGCCAGACTCATAACCCTGTTGCAGTTCATTGATACACCGGAACAAAGAGTCCAGCTCAGTGATATAGACTTCCCGCAGTATTTGACAAGCCTGTCCAGCCAGAGTGGCTCAAAAGCCATCAGTATTCAGGGCGAACAAGGCAAAGGATACCTGATTTTTCACCAGGGCAAACTTCATTACGCATCATATGGTGATCTGCGGGGAGAGTTGGCTTTTCAGGCCCTGATTGCGCTGGCAAAAGGCTCCTGTCAGGAAAAAAAATTGAAACAGATGCCCCCGGTCAATATTCACACATCTTTTGAACAACTCATGGAGCAAAGTCAGAAGCAGCAGCAACACCAAGCTGAAGATGCGATTCCTGTACTGAGTTCAGATTTTCTGATGGATGAAGAAAAAGTCCCCTCCAATACAGCCACTCTTGCCGGCAAACAGGCAACACCCTGGTACCAGCACACTCTTTTCTATGTATCGCTGGTACTTTGTATCTGTGCGGCACTGGGTGGTTATATCTTTTTTTACCACCAGAAGGACAGCAAAATTACAAATCTATCCAAAACAGACCCAAAGCTCGCCTCGCATCAGCAATCAGATAATAGTGCATCCAATAGCCACCGACTCGCGTCAGCCACTGGCAAAATTTCCACGGTATCAACAGCAAACGTAAATTCCGCTCTGGCAGTTACTTCATCCGCTTCTCCTGCAATCATTCTCAGGCTCCACGGATCAAACACCATTGGTTCCAAGCTGGCACCTAATCTGGCCTATACATATATGGAGCAGGTCTTACATGCCAAAGACATCAGAATTGAACAGAAAAAAGCAGCAGTTGAAAAAATCGTTACAGGCCAAACCAACGAAGGGCTTGTTGGCATAGAAATTTTTGCCCATGGCTCTTCCACTGGATTCAAAGATTTGCTTGCCGGAAGCTGTGATGTGGGTATGGCAAGCCGTAGAATTAAAGACAAAGAAAAAGCGGCGTTGAAAGAACACGGCGAAATGACCTCTCCCTCCAGTGAACATATTCTGGCCCTGGATGGCATTGCAGTTATCGTCAACAAGCATAACAACCTGAAAAATATAAACATTTCTCAAGTTGGGGATATTTTCAGCGGCAAGATTACAGATTGGGCACAAATACCCGAAAGTGGGTTGAAGGGAGCCATCAACGTGTATTCTCGTGACGACAAATCAGGAACTTACGACACCTTCAAAAGTATTGTCCTGAAGAAAACGCCTCTTACAGATGGTGCAAAAAGATTTGAATCAAACCCCGAACTCTCGGACAAGGTGTCCATGGATATGATGGGAATCGGCTTTACTGGCCTTCCCTACATACGTCAATCAAAGGCGATCGCCATTTCCTCACAGGGAACAGCGCCGGTGCTCCCAAGTTTTTTCACTGTTGCCACAGAGGATTACCCACTGGCACGTCGTCTGTACCTGTACCTTCCTGGAGATTCAAACAACCCGGTTGCAGCTCGTTTTATTGATTTTTGTCTTGCCAGGGATGGACAAAAAGTTGTGAACAGCACGGGCTTTGTTGACCTGCAGATTCGTGCTTTTACCGCAGCCATTGATACAGCACAAAATCAGGTGCAAAACCATGAAATATTCAACCGCTACCTACAGGAAATTGAGGGAAAAAAACGCCTCTCCCTCAACTTTCGCTTCAATGAAGGCAGCAAAAATCTGGATAACCGTTCTCTGCGGGATTTGGATCGTATGGTGGACTTTCTTAAAGAATACACCTTTGACACCCTGACCCTTATAGGGTTTACCGATAACATGGGCTCATATGCAAACAATACCAGGCTTGCCCTTGAACGGGCCAAAGCCATAGAAAACGAACTCAAGATAAGGGGAATACCTGTACGATCAATTCTCAGTGCATCAGAAGAGTTGCCGATTGCCTCCAATACAAGTATTGAAGGCAGGGATAAGAATCGAAGAGTTGAAATATGGGTAGGCGGCCATAACGGATAAAAGAATCCCGCCGACACCTTGTTTCTCGGAGTCTGCTTTGTTCTGCAAGCTATAAAGCTATTGCAAAACGGCAGACTCCGAAGATGGATGAATATTGCTCACAGCTCCTCCACACTCTTTCCCTGCCGAACGATTTCCCGCATATGCTGTAAATGCTTTTCCTGCTGCCCCACTCCACTTTCCAGATGTTGATACAACGGATCATCTTCACCAAGCAGTTTACCGACTTCATTAAGTAGTTGCTTTCCCCTGGCACAATATCGCTCAACTTCTTCCAAGGCCTGTCGTCTTCTGCGCTGTTTTTTCTGTTCCGAATCCAGAACGGGCTGTAATCTCTGTATGGATACCTCAACAAGAATGTCCCTTGGCATTTCGTGCTGTTTGGAAACCCGTTCCAGGGAAATCAAAGAATTCCTGCTTAATACATAGGTCTTCTGCTGTCTTGACTGGGCCTGACTGGTGTATTTTTCAGCTTCCCGGGCAACCCGATCAAGAACATCCTGGTCTTCAATCAGTTGGTCAAATAACGTCTTCTGTTTAATTCCTAGCTGGGCTGCTGCAATACTTAACAACCTGATGACCTCTTCGGGCAACCGAAATGTGGCGCGTACAGATTGCTTGCCTTTTAATGTATCTGCCGTCAATCCCAGGGTGTCAGTTTCTTTTTTCATACAATCACCTCTCGTCCCGCCTTTTACCCTTTTTATCATTAATAAGCAATTTGCATTACTTTGTCCATGCAATACAAAAAAGTAATGAAAGCCAAAAAAACATTTTTTTACACATCTCTTCATTGACACTATTAAAGCAATTACTATTTTATGAGACAAGAAAGAAATAGATCCAAATTATTAATTGGATAACATCAGGAGGTTACACTATGTGGATGAGAAGACATGATTTTGAAAGTTTATTTGAGCCCATGCATTTTTTCAGAACACGCCTTGGCCATGTGCTAGATGAGTTTGACCGGGTCTATACACATGGCACCCCTTGGCAAGCTGCTGGAAACTATCCGAAAACCAATATGGTTGATACCGGAGAAACACTGGAAATTGTTGCCGAATTGCCAGGCCTGCAAAAAGAAGACCTGGCTATCAAAATCCAGGGAAATTACCTGGCCATCAGTGGTAAAAGCAGCAACACGGTTCCCGAGGGGTACAGTATTCAGCGGTCAGAGCGCGGAGAAAAATCATTCAGCCGAAGCTTTACATTACCCTATGAGGTGAATTCAGAAAAAGCTACAGCAAGTCTAAAAGATGGCTTGTTAAAACTGACACTGCCGAAATCTGAGGCAGCCAAGCCAAGACAGATAACCATCAACTGATGGATGAATTGACAACGCGTTTACAGGGTCACGCCTGCAATGCAATACCACCAAATTGTGCAGGATAATACAGGTCATTCAGATGAAAAATTGACCGACGTTGATGGAACACAGGAAGGAGGAAAAATATATGAGTACAGGTAAAGACGTGGCCACAACCACACAACATGAAGTAGCAAAGCCCTCACAGTCTCTGACTGTGGTTACACCAGCTGTTGATATTTTGGAAAATGATCATGAAATTCTTGTACACGCAGAAATGCCTGGAGTACTCAAAGACGATATCGTGATCCATATTGACAACGGCAAATTGTTTGTTTCAGGAGAACGAAAACTAGTTTCTACAGGGACATCGGCATGGCAGGAATTTGGTGACGTTGAATTTCGACGTACCTTTGCCATTCCTCAGACCATTGATGTGGAAAAGGTTCAAGCGCATCTTAAAGACGGCGTCCTGGAACTGCATCTGTCAAAATCAGAGACAGCAAAACCCAGGCAGATAGAAATACAGGCTAATTAATTTACACCTGCATCAGCCGGATTCCTCAAACTGGCTACGAAAAAAGCAATACACCAGGGGCGTCATCAATGATGCCCCCTTTTTTTTCACAAACAAGACAAAATCGTTGCAGGACAACTAGAATTTTCGCCTCCCGCCCAAACCTGTCATCAATGGCCGACAAACACATTGCAACGCTGTACTATATGGCATATAGTTGTTGAAAATTTCCTTATCTCAACATCAACCATCCATACTATTGACTGAATATTCTTTTATGCCGTTCTGTATAGTTCCACTGAAAACTGAAACAGTTCCCAGCTTTTCCCTTATGAAGATTGTTTCAATATTTCAGGCACAGGTTTGTATCTTTCGGAATTATCCAGTAACAGCAGTATCTCCAGAAAATTAACGCTAGAATTACCCCTGTTATATGTCAAGCTCATCTCAACATCTCCAGAACCAACAATATCCTGGTCTTCACCCCTGGTACGTATATATTTTTACAGGAATTTCCGTTTCCGGGCTTTATCCATGGCTGCTTGTCTGCCGCCTTTTCTTCAGACAGGGATATAAAGCAACGGCCTGCCTGCTTGTACTGTGCAACCTGGGCCTATTTGCAGGCCTTGTTTTTCTCTCAATTTTCAGCCAGTTAACCTGGGACACCCTGTTGGCTATTGCTGTGACGACCAACACCCTCTGGTCCGCAGCAGCGTGGATTATGCAACGTTCTTTTTTCGGAAGAGCGCCAAAAAGATATTACTTGCGTTCCTGGAAAAGCTGGCTGGCACCATTTTGCATAGCTTTACTCATCGGTGCCGGACTAAGCGTTATCCATGCACTGTTCCCCATCATTGGCGAACGATTCAGGATGATTCAAAGCCGGGATCTGGAGGAAACCAGGGTTTTGCTCTGGGATCTTTTCCGCTATTTACCCTGGTATCTTCCATATAGTGCACTGGTAGGAATCTGGTGGGCAGGAGAAGAACGACGATTTTCTCCTGCCCATATTATTTCATTCCTTGGCGCGATCCTGTTTTTCGGCTGCTGCCTTATTCTGTTGAGCTGGCTGACCATGTTTATTCTTTTTCAGGGGGAGCTTTCTTACACTGGTTCCAGCTGGGCTCTGTTTCCACGAACAGATACAGATCTGTCTGTGAAACTGCTCTCTTTCTGGTCTAAAAATATGATTCCCTATGCGGTTATCCCCTTGCTCATTGGAGCAGCTCCCCGATTTAGAGATTTCTGGAAACGTTCATTCATGATCTATCCCCTGGTCTGCGTATTGCTTATTGGCCAGGAATTCTTTTCCCCCGAGCTCTGGCAAACATACCAAAAACAGATCATCTATGAACTCTCATCGCCGTCGTCAGTCAACCGTGAAAGAGCACATAGACAGATGGAGGTCATGATACACCGTTTCCCAAAACATGAAATCCATGCAGACCTCACTCAGGAGCTGGCTGATTTTTATTACCAGCAGGGAAAAAAGGAAAAAGCCCGGGACCTGTACCATCAACTTATTTCCAGCCCCTCAAGACCCCAGCTTTTTTCCGCCAGAACGCATGCTGAAGCCGCGCTGTCAAAACCGAAGTATCTCTACACGTCTTCTCCCATCGATATGCCGCTTATAAGCTATAACAAGTATATGACCAATAACTGGATGGTCCTGCTCAAAGCTGCCCGCCTGCATCGTAAAGATGTTTCCACTGAAGCAGAGCTACTGAGCTCTTTGAAGGATCTCTCAACCAAAAAGGAAAGTATTGCCCTCAGTCCAATGCCAACCCTGGCTGAACTGGATGATAATGCCCGGAATCTCGGACTTGCCTCATTTATTTTACACACAGATTTTGAGGTCACCCAGAAGCTTCTTGCCCATGGTTACCCGGTGATTGTACCGGTTAAAAACACCTTTCTCCTTGTATATGGCCTGGACTCTGAAAGAAATTTTGCCATCTGCTCTGACTACAGATACCTCTTATATAATCTGAAGCGCAACACAGGAGAAGACATAGATAAAGACCTTCTTCTTGAAAACGGTTCTGACGCAGACCGACACGAAGAACGAAAGCGCATCGAACATATAAGCAAATTTTATCTTCCCGGAACATACTGGGACAGTCCTTCTCAAAAAGATCTTTCTCCTTTCATGAGCGTACTTTTTGTACCTGGTGAGGAAAATACAATTGCGGAAATCCTTGGACAGCCCCCCCATGAAATCAAGCGGACAAGCAGGGCCCACCTCACAGCACTTATAGCTCTTAACAGCCTGAAAAGCGGCGATCCGATCCAGGCCATACACTGGGCACGGAAAAGCAGCCGATTGCAGCCATCTTCCCTGTCTCTCCAAATTGCCAGAACAGCTCATTTATTCTGGCAAACCAGAGACAGGCAGCCCCTGGCAAAATTTCCTCTTTCCCAAAACCTGCCGGCATTGAAAACCCTGGAAACGCAAATGCAGGATGAGGCTTCATCCACTTTCATGGAGCAGGCGGCACAGCAATTCAAGCAAGCGCTTGAGCACCAGACCCTGCCATGGATGATACGCATGCAGTATCGCGACCTTCTGGATCGGAGTATTCCAGAAGAACGAGCCATTCTTCTTTCTCTGATGCGAAAAAATGTAGAATCCGACCCCGGTGACAAACCTGGATGGCTCTATCTGGCGAGCCTGTATGAATGGCAGGGAGATATGGACCACATGATGCAGGCTCTGGAATCCGCCATATCTGCGGGGCATTGGGACAACAGTCTGGCCCTGGATCTGCTGACCCTGTACATCCGCTCCAATAAAATAACCCAGGCGGCCGACCTGTTTGGAAAAATTGACAAAAGCAAGGTACAGCACAACGCAGATTATCTCTATTGTCGTGCCGCCCTTCTGGCCGCTGAAGGAAAAAAACAACTGGCTGACGACCTGTATAACCAGGCAATTACCAAAAGAAAATACACCCCATTTTATCACCTGGACTATGCCAGATTATTGCTTACAAACAACAAAGACAGACAAAAAGCCCAAACCGCCCTGGAATGGGCAATACGAATAGATGCCGACGGTGCTGTGCGCCGGGAGGCGCAGGAACTGCTGGATTCATATTTCCCCGAATCAGAACAGCTCAACGACCAAGGAGCGCAAGGTGTTCAGTGACAGGAAAATTATCCGTAAGCCATACCCAGCCAATAACAAAGAGTAACGAACCAGCCCTACATACAACATACTATGAGCGAAACATCCCAACCAACCACGAGTAAGGAGGAGATGCCAGGCAAACAACGCAGTGAATGCGACAGCCCCCTGCTCTCTCCTGTTTCCCTGGCACTCTTGACTTTGATAGCCAGCCCACTGGCAGGAGGGCTGGCCTGTGCAATGGTTTTTGCACGCCTGCAGAAAAAAATCCGCGCCGTTGTTGTCGCTACGCTTTCCCTTCTTATCATGCCACCAGTCTACGGACTGCTCATCTTCCAGCCCATCAAGTGGTATTGGTCAAGCCTCGTGCTGATGGCGGTTCACATCTGTTGTACCGCCATTGTCTATATAAGCATGCGTAGAATCTACCTGGCTGATCAGGAACACTTTTGCATCCGTTTTTCTCCACGGAGACTACAGAAAAAATCGTATATTCTTGCAGGGATGTCAGGTGGCATGCTGTTCAGCCTTATCTTGGGCCTTGCCTGTTTGAGCATATATATACTGGCCAACGATCACCTTTTTGCCACCCTCATGCCTGTGGCTTTTAACGATGCCCAGGCCTTATCTTTATTGCTCACATGTCAGCTTGTCTTGCTGCTTTCAGGTATCATTGCAGGGGGATACATGGGCAAAATCAGACTTCGCATTTCCCCACTGCAAACCGTTGGTTATGCTATAGCTCTTATCCTGATTGCCCTGACCTGGTTTTTCTTTCTGCAGCTGACCATCGCATTGCCCAGCTTCCAGGCTGGCCAGGCCAGCGGCAGAGGCTGGGGCGCTGACTCGGCCATCTTTTTTGCCATTAACCTTCTGATTGGATCGTGGTGGATTCCATTTCTGCTCCACTATTATCTGCGTCCGGAATCTGCTGCAGGCAAAGGATTTCGCCTTGTACAGGTCCTGGCCATCAACAGTTGCGCGGCCATCAGCCTTGCCATCGGCTTCGGCGCACCGACCAACTGGTTCAGTACAGCCGGTAAATTTTTCGAACAACACGGTCAGGTTTCAAAAGCACTGTGGTGTTATCAGCATGGCCTGGAGAAACAACCGAACCAGAGAATTGCAGGTTACCTCCAATTCCGGGCTGCGCTTCTGGCCCATAAACTTGGTGATGATCAGGCTGCAAAACATGGGTTTCAAAAAGTTGTAGCTCAGTATAATGTCAACCAGGAACTGGTAAAACGATCAAGCAGATATCTCGACAATCTTGAAATTGATTCTTCAGACCTGAAAAGAATTGTACTTCCCGGTGTTGAGACCCCGATTACCTTTAAAGATGCTTATTGTGTGCCCAATTCACTGGCACTGGTCCTCAACTTCTGGGGAGCAAAACTCTCAGCAACAGAGATCGGCCACAGCATTACCGGCCTGGGCCGGGGGACACTGACCGTAGACCAGGCATGGTATACAGACAGCCTGGGCTTTCGAAACGACTTTTTTCCCATGGCAACCCTGCAGGATATAAAAAATGTCATAGATGCGGGTATGCCTGCGCTGGTGTATGTCCCTGGCCATGTGTTTGCCATTGTCGGGTATGATGAGCAGTTGAAAACGCTGGTCACATATGATGTCGCCACCCAGGATGTCTGGGTGGATTATTTCCAGGAAGATTTTGTCAAAGCCTGGAAAAAAGTCAACGCGACCCTTGCCCTTGTCTATCCTCAGGGTGAGGCATCCAGAGTACCCGCATCCTTGCGAAACAAAAGGGAAAAGATAAGTGATGCCTACCTCCATTATCACCTGCACTACCTTGACAGCCCTGACGGCTTTCCAAGCAAGGAACACCTGGAAATTGCACAAAGCCTGCACCCATCGTTTTTTCTACCATATGTAGCACTGATGGAATATTTTCCCAAGAGTCTGAACAAGCCACAGGTGCAGGAAAATGAAGTAAAAGCAATAAACAGCATCACCAATTTTTTTGCCCATGGGTTTGATGAAGGCGTGCATCTCTGGGGGCAAAGACACTACGAAGATTATGCCGAATCCGACCAGAACTTTTATGCAAGCCTTACCTACCTTATATACCGAAACCACCTGGATGATGCCAAACAGGTAATCAATCAAGTCGAAGCCACTGGACTCATCAGTGACGAAACCAAAGGATTACGAGGTATGCTGGACCTGGCAAATGGAAATCTCCCACGCGGTGTGGAGAGACTGGAAAGCATCTATGAACCGGACCTGGCCATTTATCAGGCCGCTGCTCAGATAGCCATGGAAAAATCAAGGGCAGCTGTGGCAAACCTGGTTAGGACAGTGGACAGCTGCACGTGCCATTACCAGAGGGATCCGGTCGGCCCCCAGGAAAGCAACATTTCACGATTTAAAAGATCTCAGATGCTTCCATCCATGTATCGTCGTTTCCGGGACAGAAAATATATTGTTGGGTTTGATCAATTCGGGTACCCGGCAACATACCTGGCTAATACACTCCTTCTTCAACAAAAGGAATATGGAGACAACTCCAAGGAATTGGAAGAGGCATGGACGGCATGGATACACTACAATCCTTTTGACTTTAAAGTTGCCAGACAACTGAGCACACTCCTGCAACAGCGTATTGCAGACGCTCCCAAGGGATCAAAAGCTGTCCACCAGTTGGAAAGACAGCTTCGCATTATAAACAAAAGGGAGCAGGCATACAGGGAATTGTATACAGCTGGGATGTAACATCAGAGTTTGAGCGGAACCGCCCAATATAAATCAGAAATCAGGGCAAACGCAAAAGTTTGATTTTTTTGTCCTAAAAAAAAGAGCAGAGCGTTTTTTCGCTCTGCTCAGGAGTGCCCAAAAAGATGAAAATGACAGGTCGTTACTTGCTGCGTTTTCTCCCAATGGCTGCAAGACCAACAAGACCTGCTCCGAACAGCATCATGGTTCCAGGCTCAGGAACAGAAGGGTTTGGATCGTCTCCAGAGGTTCCTCCTTCCCCTAAAGCATACACATTCAGGTGTGACAGAGACGGGGTCTGATCACCAGGATTACTGAAACTGATGCTATAGGAACCGTCATAAGACCCTCCACCAAACGCTATGCTGACATCATTAAAAAAATACAAAGCAAAACTGTTTGAAGCTTTAATGGCTAACACCAGGTCAAGAGATGTTGCAGTGCTTCCTCCAGTCCAGGAAAGCGTATATTGACCGTATGAGTCGAGTAATAAATCAAATTCATACCCCTGAAAATATGTATCGGAATCTCCTTCAGAAGAAGTAAGCAGGGTGTACGTATTACCACCGACAGATGAACTCCAATCGGTGTTAGCATCATTGCCTTCAAAAGGCCCAAAGGCATCACTAGCCTGATTACCATTGAGAAAAACGTCAAATAGACTCAAACTGGAACTGGCGCAGTGTGCCTGATGCACAAGACATAACGACAAAACGGCAACTGCTAAAGCTGAAAAACTTTTTTTCATCATTGCCTCCTAAAAAACATTATCTGTTATCTTGAATCGAATTACGTCAATATACACCGCGAATTTATTGCAAAAATTACACCGGACCATCGTAACAACGACAAATTCATCTTACGCAACGCAATCCCCCGTGAAATCTACCGATACTGACAAACACTTACATGCCACCTCTCCATTTACAATTTTCCGCTCACCATATATTCATTTTTTCGGAAAAAAAATCCTGAAAAGAGTTTTTTTAAATTTTATCTGCTTGTTATCAGCAGCACATGAGCCTGTACAAAGATAATCTGTACTGATTGCTCTTCAGGGCAATTTGTTACTCCAAGAGCTTTGGAGAATATGGTAAGGATATAATATACGCTGTCACCCTTAAGACTAACAACACATACATATTGCCCATTGACATCCAGAAAAAACACTCAATCCATCTCCGCAAGAACCCAGGCGTTGTGCACGCTTGTCGACTGGCATGCAAGCCGAAAGCCCATAGAAATTTTTCTCAACCAGTACACAGCAGACCTTCCGCAACGGGATAAATCCATGACAAAAAATCTTGTTTTTGGTGTATTGCGGAATTTGCAGACCCTGGATCAGGTTATAAGCCAATATTCCAAACATCCGCTGGCCAAGATGAAGCCGCGGACTCTGGTGGCATTACGTCTTGGGGTCTTTCAATTACTTTTTATGGAGCGCATCCCACAGTCTGCGGCTATCAATGAAACTGTCAACAGCCTGAAAATATCCCGTCAACCCAAATGGCTTCTTGGTTTTACCAATGGACTGCTCCGAAATGTTTCCCGAAATAAAGATGTCTTGCTGGAGCAACTCCAAAAAGATACGCCAAACAACCACCCTGGATGGTTGACAGATCGATGGCAAAAACGATTTGGGAAGGAAAGCATGCAAGCGCTCTACACGGCCAACAACACCATCCCTAAAATCTGCCTGCGAGTCAACACCAGTAATTGCAGCCGAACAGAACTCATGTCCCTGTTTGATCAAGCTGGAATACAGGCAAAGCTCTCTTCCCTGAGCCCCGAGGGTATACTCTTGGAAGAGCCTGAAAGTGTACCGAATTTACCTGGCTATACAGAAGGATTCTTTCAAGTCCAGGATGTTTCGGCACAACTTGCCACCCTGCTTCTCGAACCGAATCGCCCGGGACAACGCTTTCTGGATGCATGTGCAGGCCTTGGTGGCAAAACCAGTCACATCGCCCAGCACCTCTGCCGGGACTCGACTCTTAGCGCCACAGAACCGGATAAAAGACGTTTTGCGCTGCTTCAAGAAAATCTAACACGCCTCACCCTGCAGGACCGTGTCCGGGCTGTACACTGTTCGCTCCAGGAACTGTTGCAGTCGCAGCCGCAACCTTTTGATGCCATCCTCCTGGACGCGCCCTGCTCAGGAACGGGTGTTATCAGACGCCAGCCCGATATTCGCTGGAATCGTTCCCTCGAGGATCTGACAGCATACCAAACAACACAACAACAGCTGCTGGAATGTTGCGCAAACCTGCTCAATCCCGGTGGCCGCATCGTCTATGCAACATGTTCTTTGGAAACAGAGGAAAACCAGGCCGTGGTGAATTACTTTCTGGCAAAGCATGATGATTTTACAATCCAGGATGCCAAACCATTACTCCCACCTGAAGCAAGGCATCTTGTAACAGCAGAGGGATTTTTTCATCCTCTCCCCCAGGAGCAGTGCGACGGGTTCTTTGCAGCTCTGCTTGTTCGATCACCTCTCTTGTAGTTTTCAACAACAATGCTTATAATCGCAATCCACAAATTCCTCCCACTTTATCATCTTTCATTTGAGGAGAATCCCGAAAATGGCTGAAATACGATCAACAATGGATCTGGTTATGGAAAGAGCCGCCCGCATGGGTAAGGCTTCCAGTCAAGATATATCAACGGAAAACTCAACCAAAAAAGGCATGCAGCTGGCAGCTGAATTTCTCAACGACTTGACAGCAGCTGGAAGTCAACCTCCACCACTCATGGAATCCCTTGAGCAGAGCCCAAAAGATGAACAGACTGCAATCCGCAAAGGGATGCTGGAAACATTAATGCGTAACATTTTCATTCCCCGCGATGAACTGGCTCAGACACGTATAGGCAAAGCTCTGCAGGGAATCATTGAACTCAGCGGTAATGCGCAGGATATTACTGCCATGTGCCAGGAACTGCAGACTGTCACAGGACAGTACACCACCCACCGGGATCAATATCGCGAGCAACTTAAACAGCAGATGCAGATGCAAATAGAGCAAATTCTTGCCCAAAAAGGTATATCCAGTGAAGGCATGAATATAGACCCGACTATGGAACCACAATTTCAGGAGGAGTGGAGCAGAATCGAAGGAGAACTTAATGGGCAGTATGAACAGGCTCTGAACCAGTATCGTGATCAATTGAAACAGCGCCTGGGAGTTATCTGATGGGTGCAAAGAGCCTGCCTTCAACTCGTATCGCTCGCCTGCAGGCAAAGCTTAAACGGAAAAAATTTGACGCCGTTCTGATCAGCCAACCCGATAACCGCCGGTATCTCAGCGGCTATACCGCAAAAGACCATGGCATTCAGGAACCGGCAGGATTTCTCCTGATTCCGGCAAATGGCAAACCATATTTGCTTACGGATTCACGGTTTACCCTGCAGGCTGAACAGGAAACCAGTGGTTTTGAAATTGCCATCTATACCAAAGGACTTATCAAATTACTGAAAAAACTGCTGCCGCAGATAGGTGTACAGCGCCTGGCCTTTGAAAGCCATTACACCTTGCACTCCACCCATTCCAACATGCTCAATATGGGCCGAAAAATCTCTTTGGAGCTTGTTCCGACAAAGGATATGCTGGAAAAGATGCGCCTGATAAAAACAGAAGAAGAACTGGCCCTGATTCGGGAGTCAACCCGTATTAACGAGCAGGTCTTTCAATCTGTATACCTCTCCATTGAGCCAGGCATGACGGAACAGGAAGTCGCCCTGGCCATCGATTTAACCATGAAGGAAATGGGGGCTGAAGGGCCCAGTTTTGAAACCATTGTCGCCTTCGGCCCCAATGCTGCCAAACCCCATGCCGTTCCTGGGGATACAATCCTCCAATCAGGAGATATTGTACTCATTGATATGGGACTTATCTACAAGGGGTATTGCTCAGATATGACCAGAACCTTTGTGGCAGGAAAACCTGATAATCAATATCTAGAGCGGCATCGCCTGGTGAGGAAAGCTCAGTTGGCCGGTATTGCAGCCCTCAAGCCAGGAGTGACGGGTCAAGAGGTTGACCAGGCAGCAAGAAAAATATTTGACGATGCCGGATATGGAAAAGCCTTTCAGCACAGCCTGGGACATGGCGTGGGAGTTGCCGTTCATGAAGAACCTCGCCTCTCTCCCTTAAGTCAAAGGACATTGAAGCCAGGTATGGTGGTTACCATTGAGCCTGGCATGTACATTCCAGAATGGGGAGGTATCAGGCTTGAAAATATAGCCATTGTAACCCCGGATGGGTGCGAAGTGATTAACAAGGATACTACCTGCCTTGATCTTTAGGGTCGCTGGAAATACAAATTACCCAAGACCCTTCATCGCCCCCAAAATTTTTGAGTTATCCAGCAATTGAATACAGAGGATATTATGCGTTATTTTATGGTCGACGAAATCTCATTTCTGGAAAAAGATAACCTCGACAGCTACCTGAAACGAACTCTCAAACCCGGTTCACTGGAAGGGGTCTTTTTCCTTGAACTCCCCCAGGATCTTTACGGAGAAGCCCAGTTGGGACATGACGACTGCGCACCTTTCTACTTTTCAGTTATTCTGGAAGAGCGTTCCATCAAATTTGAACTGCTGGTTCGCAGTGCAGCAAATATGCATTGTTCCTGCATAGCCCAGGCTACTCCCGCCCAGAGACAATTTATTTTAGACTTTGCAGACAAGATGCTCAAAGAAGAAATGATCACAGCATGAAGAGAAACAGCATTCCACTTAACGAACGTATCATTTTCGCTCTGGATGTACCCACAGCTGAACAGGCCATTGAATTAGTGGATCGCCTGGATGGACAGATTACCTCTTTCAAGGTCGGCATGCAGCTCTTTTTCGCTAGTGGCTGGAAAGTTGTAGACCATATCGCCGCACGTGGTGGAAAAGTAATGCTGGACCTGAAGCTGTATGATATTCCAGCCACCGTTCGCCTGGCCTTTGAACAATTTGCAGGCAGGGGAGTACATCTGGCCACGGTTCATGGGTATACCCCTGTGGTGGAAGCGGCTCTGGAGGCAAAAACAGAAGTGCAGGTTCTTGCAGTCACAGTCCTGACCAGTTTTGGAGAACAGCAACTCCAGGAACTCAATTACCAGGGGACCATTGAAGACCTGGTGTTTGAAAGAGCAAATCGAGTGATAGGAACAGGATGCCACGGTGTGGTCTGTTCAGCACAGGAAGCCTCCATGCTGCGAAGCAAAATCACCTCTGATTTTCTTATGGTTACGCCGGGCATCAGGCCTTCCGGTTCAGATAAAGGGGACCAGCAACGAATTGCCACCCCTGGCCAGGCCATTGCCGACGGAGCGGATTATCTGGTTATCGGGCGACCAATTCGGGACGCGGAAAATCCAGGCCAGATGATTGCATCCATTAGCAAAGAAATTGAAATGGCATTGAGTCGATAAGAGAATAATCCGATTTCCGGCAGAAGGCTGGAAATCGGATTCATTCAGACGGGTCTCCCGGCAATGGAGCCTGCAATGCTGCAGTCCGCATTTTTCAGGAATGCTTTGAACTGCAACAATCTCAATTAACTTTCAGTTTGCCGCCCGTTCCCATTCCTCTGGGACCTGTAGCCTTCTGTGGCTTATAATTTTTGGTAGCCCGAACCAAATTGTTATAGGCATCTGTCATGGCAGCCAGAACCACTTTACCTTCCGGTGTCTTTTTATAGGCGCTCAATGCTCCTCCCATACTGCTGCCGAACATGCTGAACAAACCGCCAATATCCATGGAACTGCCGCTACCTTCTGCAACAACCACCTGAACTCCTGACCTGTTATCCACCAGTGTCAGCATGCTCTGTGCATCAGCAGTTTTCAAAGAACTCCCTATCGCAGCTCCAACACTGCCAAACATACCACCAAGGGCACCACCGATTCCCCCTGTATCATTACTGCCCACAAGCAAACTAGGCGTTACAGTATAATCCGCGGCAACTATCTGCCCTTTGCCAAAACTGCTCCCGGAACGAAGTTCACCTGATTGCTGCAGTTGCCTCTCACGCTGCATGTGACCTAAACCTGCGCCACGTTCGACTACGACAAAACAGTTGCTCTGTTGAGCCAGCAGGCGAAGAGCTGGAACAGTGGACTGAATACCGTAACGTCCGAGTATAGAATACAGATTACCTGAATCCTCATTGACGGCAAGAGTGCCAAAAGGTTCACTGCAATGCTCAAGGGCAGAATTTGCATTGGTAGTATTTTCTCCACCTGCACTTCCGGTAACAACACTTTTAGATCCGGTTGTGCCCATACTTACTTGACTGCAAGCTGTCAGGCCGAAAAGGGCCGCGGCCAGCAGCACTGCTGATGCTTTCATACTTTATCTCTCCTCTATTCAATAATAAGCCACAAAAACCAATGGCTCTAAAACGATGTATAAACCAATACTGTTAACCGGTGTCTGTCCATAAATGAAGATTATCGTTGGAGAGCAAGACACCTTCAAAATTTTACCGCAGGCATATAGCAGACATTCCAAGGATAAAACTTTAAAGACAGCACAGCTACCCGGCGAAAAGACCATTTATGGCCAGGCACTAACTGCAAGCTCATTGTAACCGTTGATCCAGCGGTCCGGATTCGTTCAAGCGAGTCTCTGCGCTATAGCTGACTATACCATGAGGGGTGATCGGGCCAAGATGCGGTACAGGAGAACAGTTCACTGTTACAGTATCAGCATTATTTAGGCTATATAAAAAATGCTGGACCGAACCTAGTCCATTTACGTGATGAAATCAAGATTTATCCCTAACTCTGACAAGTTAGAAATGCGGGAACAATAATCCACTTCGCTATTTTCCCTTGTGCCGCAACGATAACTTGCATTCTCTTTCTGACGTATTTTACAGGGGCAAGGCATGGGTATACACCAGGTATTCCTGGGATCAGGAAAACATAAAAAACGGCATAATCTCCTTAACGTGGCATAATACTATGCTTTCAACGACCTACAGCATCTAGGATGCCTGCCGTGAAAGCACTTTTTCCACCATACCTGGGCTATTTTCAAAAAAGCAATGCTCGCCATATCAACTCTATGGCTGTGCTTAATTTCCTGAATATGCCTGAACCTGAGAAAAAATAGCAACCTTCCGACAGCCCCCCTGGTAACATACAGATTTAATAACATTTTTCATATTTTTTCCTATTTTACCATCCTTTTCTTTGTTCCAGACCAAGGTGTGATACAATGCATAAGAGGCAAACGTACTGAGACTTTTTTTACGGTAAGTAACTCTAGACGACCATTTTTGCAGAAGTTCATTGTCCCCGTAGACAGGCTACCAACAACATCTCTCGTTGATCGCTTATCTTTAAACAATTGCCTTTTGCTGAGCGTTTAGACCTCTTACTGTTAAAAATGACCAACGCCGTATAAATTGCCCCTCCTCAGGATAATACTTTACGGCCTAGAGTTTCAGCTCATTTAACAAAGGAGGTTATCAGGTATGAGTATTCCCCCTAAGACGAACCCCGGCTGGAAAGAGATTGTAACAGGAAAAAAAGCATTTAGTCTGAAATTTCTAGCCGCCAAGATTCTTCTAGGCAGGTTAGTACGGACTGTAAAAACAGATCCGTCTCCCGATAGTGTTTCTGCTGCCATTGACGAGTTGCACGCCTTGTATACCAAGAATGCCGCAACCAAGTCTGCCCAAGACGATATAAAAACCATTTTTGGATAGGAGGAGTCATGCAACAGGAATTACTTAATATCAGCGAAGTTGAACAACTTATTTCAACCGGCAAGACCCTTCTTATAGCTGGGGATGAAAAACTCCTGCAACAGTTGCCAAAAGGAAAATGGATTGGAGGAACCATCCCATACTTTATATCTCCTGACCAAGGGGGCCTCGTTAGCCAAGACAAACTCTTTGTCACCGACATATCTGCAATCACTGCTTCTACAAATATTAAGGTATATGATCAGAATCAGCTTGGAACGGTCTATACAGATGCTGGTTCCGATGGCTTCAGTTTTATTATTATTCCTGCCTCCAGTTCCACACATATTTCCTTTGCTGTCAATGCGCCTAACTATAAGGACTTTGGCAGCCAACCGCTGCTCGGCTGGATTTCAGGCGTGCACCTTGATGATCTGGGGAAAATCAGCCCCAAGGTAGTGAACGGAGAAACCGGTGAGACTTTTCAGGACGAAGCAGTTGTTATGCATGTTGACCTCGTACCTGGAAAGACCGTTGATGTGGGAATCATCAATATCTTCGAACAGGGGGACGGAGATACCTTGACATTTACCAATGACGGTTTTTCCTGCTCAGAGGTAATGGTAAATGGTGTTAAAGAGAATTTTGCCGACTACATTACAAACAATAATCTGGATATTCAACTCCCCTTGGTTGCTGACTACTATGGTGCATTGATAAACATCAGTTTCCAGAGTGTTGATCCCGGTAAGGATGTGCAATTTTACGCGCCTGTATTTACAGGTGTTCGCTACAAGCACGCCAAACCTTTTGCTAATTATGCAGATGCTTTCAAGAAACAACTGGAGGAAAGCGGTGCAAAAGAAGAAGATATAACTTTTTCCTGTAACTGTATCCTGAATTATCTGTATTCAGGACTTGAAGGCCAGCGAACAGATCCTTTTGTGGGGCCGATCACTTTCGGAGAGATTGCTTATCAACTCCTGAATCAAACCCTGGTATATCTCCAGATACACGATGCGTAACAAAAACTTGAATCTCTGGCGGGTTAACACCTGAGTCTGAGTACTTACTCGGTATTACCAAGATACATGTAATACACTTGAAAACTCAGGCGCACCAGCCACCTGCGGGGCGCACAGGAGTAGCATATCTGCTGTGTTGGCAATGTATTAAGATACTCAAGTCGTATCAATTACATTGCCGCCTCGCATCTGCGCCACTCCAGAATGCTCACGCATTCAGGGAAAACTCGTTACTCCCACGAACTGGATATCTGTCCATAAATGAGGATTCTTGCTCAAGTTGAGGTAAGCGGGAAACGAGACTCCGAAAAGACCATTTATGGACAGACACGAACTAATCCCCCCTGTCATCAACGGATGTATCGATGACAGGGGATTGTTCTCCGGGTAAAAGGTAAATACCGTCTCCACCTCATGCATGAAAATATTGCTGCAGGTCTGCAAACACCGGATGACCATCCTGGTGCCGGTTGACATGCAATACATCGGAAAGCTTTTCAAGCTGTTTTACGACCTGATCCAGACGCTCCTCCTCTCCCACCTTGAGAAAAATTCTGCTCTGTCCGCCATCATCAACCGGCAGACACACAATGCCCTCCACATTATAGGCGCGACGTGAAAAAAGGCCGCAGACATGTGACATAACTCCGGGATGGTTGCGTACCATCAACTCCAAAACAGCTACATTTTCCACAGTATTATGCGCACTCATATTTACCTCCAATCATAACAGAATTTGCAGCACCTGGAGGCACCATGGGATACACATCTTCTTCGATATCAATGGGTATAGTAATCAAGGCTGGCCCTTCACTCTGTAATGCCACGGAAAGCAATTCGTCAAGCAGCATGGAAGTGGAGCCGTCAAAGGATTTTAAACCAAATCCCCGGGCTATGGCAGCCAGGTCAACGGTGTGGTTGTACTCCGATGCAACATAGTGTCCTTCATAAAAAAGCTTTTGCTGTTGCCGTACCAGGCCGAGGGACTGGTTATTGAGAACCACAACCTTAACATTCAGATTATGCTCGGCAAGGGTGGCCAGTTCCTGAATATTCATCATAATGCTTCCGTCTCCGCTAAAGCAGATAACCGGTCTGTCGGGATTTTGCAGAGCCGCACCTATGGCTGCCGGCAGACCAAATCCCATGGTTCCCAGGCCTCCGGAAGTAAGTAACTGGCGAGTTCGGTTCACAGGGTAGACCTGTGCTGTCCACATTTGATGCTTCCCAACATCAGTGGTCACAATGGCCCGGTCGCCGACTATTTCGGCAGCACGCATGATAATTCCATAGGGACTGGCAAAATCAAAATTTTCATCACAAAAGAAAGGATATTCAGCGCGCAGGTTACGCACCCGTTTATTCCAGCCATTGATCTGCCGCTCTGCAATCAAAGGAAACAGCTGCTCCAGAGTGGCGCGAATGTCACCTACCAATCCAAGATGAGCCTGTTTCAGTTTACTTATTTCAGCGGGATCAATGTCGATGTGTACTATTTTGGCATCTGGACAGAACGCTGAAATCTTTCCTGTGGCACGATCATCAAAACGTACACCTGCCGCAATAAGCAGATCACATTCATCCAACATGATATTGGTAGAGCGGGCAGCATGCATGCCCAGCATTCCCATGTACAGATCATGTTCCGGGGGCAATACCCCCAATCCCATCAGGGTCATGGCAGTAGGAAGACACGCTTTTTCAGCAAACCTGCGCGCTGCCTTTCCCGCACAGCTGTGTACAATCCCGCCACCGACGTAGAACACTGGACGTTCTGCCTGATTGATCATCTGAGCAGCTGTGTGAAGATCAGTTTCAGAAGGTGCTGACGGCCTGGTAGGTTCAGGCAAATCCGGCAGCCGGTCCACTGTAATATGAGCCAGCTGAACGTCTTTGGGAATGTCAATCAACACCGGCCCGGGACGACCGCTGGTGGCAGCATGAAACGCCTCAGGAAGAATACGCAGCAATTCTTCTACTGAACGGACCAGATAATTACACTTGGTGATGGGAATACTCAATCCATAGACATCAACCTCCTGAAAGGCGTCAGTACCAATCATGGAAAGTGGAACCTGCCCTGTTATGCATATGACAGGAGTTGAATCCAGGTACGCATCTGCGATGGCTGTAAGAATATTGGTGGCTCCCGGACCGGAGGTGGCAAAACAGACTGCAGGTTTACCCGATGAACGAGCCATACCCTGGGCAATAAAACCAGCTCCCTGCTCATGCCGTGCAAGAATGTGCCTGATTTCCGGGAATTGATGTAAGGCATCATAAAGAGGCAGATTCGCACCGCCGGGAATACCGGCAATGGTGGTAATGCCGAACTTATGAAGCGTCCGTATTATCAGTTGAGCACCTGTCATTTCTTCCATAACACATCTCCCTCATAGCCCTTTTAGGGCCGCAGTGATTGGTGTCAGCGCCAGGCAGGAGCAAAAAAAAACCCCTGCCGGCGAGGCGCCGACAGGGGTTGAAAAAACTCGTTATTACCCGCTACGGCGCCTCGCTCCTCACTAGAATAATGACCACCACGACCACAGAACACACCACTGCCTCGACGATTGCGCCTAGGATGTTAGAGGTGTGCAGAGTGTTGTTCATGAAAGAGGTGCTCGGTACAAGTAACGGTTTTAATCTTTGAGTACTCCCTGACTTACCAGTGTATGTGTAGGGCGTCAAGAAAAAAGACCTCTCTTTTGCAAAATTGGTCTATTTTATGATCCTGGCATAACGTAGCCGCAATTCATCACGGGGCCTATATTTTCTTGGTTTCACTTACCTCCTAACTGTAACTGACCACAGGTGCGTCATATTTGGACAAGTGTGTTTTTTGCAGGTAAGCGAAGACTCCGGGTAAGCGGAGACTCCGTTAGGCTATCTATGCGGGAAACCGCGATCGTGCAAAGTTACATGACATTGCAGAAATCGGTTCCGCACCTCTACTCGAAATAACCGATTTATAGACAGACACTAGCCTCCTTAAGTCCTTCTGAAACAAATGTGGTTACTCCACCTGCTGACGGTATAGTAAAGATATGGTGGTTCTTTATCACCTCTTTCTTCAGAACAGGTTTTACTACCATATCGCATTCGATTAATCGGTCGGCCAACAATTGCATTGTCCATTTCGAACGTCCCTTTGGTGTTGGCGAACAGGCTGTTGCAATTAAAAAAGCTTCAGCTTCTCCATCCAATCTTTTAGGGCGCCTGTGTTTTTTGATTTTGGGGTTAAGCGCTGAATCAAGGCCCTCAAGAACAAAACGTTTACGGACTCTTTCTACTGTTAATCGGCTGCAGTGTACAGCCTCTGCAATGGCCGTATCTGTTAGTCCCCCCGTATTTGAGGCCTCATCTGCGTGAAGCAATATTTGAGCATGAATTAACTTGCGAGCCGCTGTTTTTCCACGAGAAGCCAATTAGTTTAAAATGCCTCTCTCCTCTTCGGTGAGTTTCACTCGATATTTTTTTGCTACCACGCTTTACTCCTAAGTATTATTTTCTTTAAATTCAATACGTAAGAGCACTACACGTAAAAACACATCAAAGCGACCTTGCTGTTGCACTAGGGCCCCGATCAGACTCGCCTGACTCGATTTCTGTACGTCGCCCGTACTTTCACGCTACTCAGCCGTAGCCGAGGTACATCCTTCAAGGATTCGTTGCCGAATACCCGTTGCAATAGCGTTACGCCTTTCGCCTCCATCTGGCTGGGCCTGGGACTTGCCTAACTCTCTGAAATCAGGTACGGTTAGGCTCACCCTTAAGAACGTGTGCCGTGCCCGGCACACAACCAGGCGATAAAGAGGGACTGCGCGAGGCTCGGCGTTCAGAAAGTCTGAGATAGATCGAAAAGGAATCCTTGTCTAAAAATTAAATATTTAGAGGCCCCACAGCCTCTTAACTCAACGTTCATGGCAACTTTGTCGTCATGAATCCAAAGCTATAAATATGTTCAATATATTCAAGAAAAAGCCTTTATTAACTCAGGAGGCAAAGGATTTTCAAATAGATTGTTTCAAGTGGTTATTGACGTATTTTGGAGGCGATGATTTTTACAAAAAAACCGAACTAATACTCCCAACACAACAATATTTTCCGTTAAAATCATCCTCCCCCGATTCTCTAGCAATAGAAACATTCGAAAAAGTTAAGGCTTACGCTTGCATGGAAGAGTGGCCTTGTGTGCTTGAAGTTCAAGAAAAAGATCCTGAGATTAGAGTAGCACCAACAGTAATTTTACAAAATGTCCCGAATAATCCTTTAGGAACCTTCGAAGCACGAAGTGAAAACGAAATAGTCATTACCTACAACCCACGTCTATTATCAAACCCTATTCAATTGGTAGCAACTTTTGCCCACGAGTTATCTCACTATTTAACAGCTACAGCTCCTGAACCACCTCCTGGGGGTATGGATAATTGGGAGTATGCGACAGATATCTGTGCAACCTTCCTAGGATTCGGTGTCTTTGTTGCCAATGCCGCTTTTACGTTTCAACAATACTCAGATATTGAATCACAAGGTTGGAGCGTTTCTGGTGGTGGCTATCTCTCTGAAGAAGAACACAGCTATGCCTTAGCAATCTTCCTTCATTTAAGAGATATAAATCCAGAGCGTGCATATCCTCATTGTGACACTAATATAAAAGCATATTTGAAGAGAGCTTTTAGAGAAATAAATGATTCTGATGAAATAGGCATGCTCAAATCTGTAAAATATATAGATAATTCATAGTCGGGTAGCCGGATAATGAATCTTTACCCATAGATCTTTGATAGAAAGCAAACCTTGAGTCTTAAGCCATTGCTTAGTCATTCCAGACAGAGTTGCCAATGTGTGGGATAATCTCCACGGGCCTTTCCGACTCAAGCCGACCGAGATGGCAGTTCGCAGGAAAGTCCCGAGCTTGATCAGCTCACGCCCCTTGGTGCGACAGTAACGCCACTGTTTCAGGTAGCACATGCGTACCCTGCGACGTAGCCAGTGGTCGAGTTCGGGTATTGGTCGATACAGCTCCGATATCCCGTAATACCCCATCCAGCCACGTAAATACTCTGCCAATTTGAACAGTCGATAGTCCATGGAAACACCCAACTCCGTCCGGTCAACTCCTTGATGCGCTTTTTAAAGCGCACAAAGGCCTTGTCCGACCAACGGATCTTGGCACCAGTAAAGGAAAAACCGAGGAAGGTGATCTCGTTGGTGTGAGCCACCTTGCTCTTCTCCTGGTTGACTTTGAGCTTGAGCTTCTTTTCCAGGAACCGGCTAATGCTCGCCATCACCCGCTCACCCGCCCGACGACTCTTCACCAAAATGACGAAATCATCGGCATAGCGTGCGAAGCGGTGGCTTCGCCCCTCCAGTTCCTTGTCCAACTCATCCAGGAGGATATTACTAAGCAGTGGTGAGAACGGGCCACCTTGGGGAACACCTTCACGGGTCTCGTGAAGGCGGCCACCTATTACCACTCCTGCTTGCAGGTATGTACCGATCAACTTCAAAACACGCTTGTCGCGCACCTTTCTACTGACCCGGGCTATAAGCACATCGTGCTCCACCGTGTCGAAAAACTTCGCCAGGTCACAAATCGACAGCCACGCGTACCCCTCGCGGATGTAGTGACGGACCTGATACACGGCATCGTGGGCTGACAGTTCCTTACGAAATCCAAAGTTTATTTCCAAAAAAACAAGGTCGAATATTGGCACCAGGACCTGGACAGACAAGCGCAGACTTCGATGTCCTGTTGAATCAAGTGATCAAGGACAGCAGGTATCCCCAGAAGACGAGTACTCCCTGTTGCCTTTGGGATCTCTACCCGTTTGACCGGTAGGCAAGCGAAGACTTCGTTAGGCTATCTATGCGGGAAACCGCGATCGTGCAAAGAGGTAAGGGACATCGGGAGACTCCGTGGAGAACCTGTGACCAGTTACGACTTTTTTATTTCTTTTGAGGGCCAGAGACAAGCCAATCTGATAAATTTTAGACAACCACCTCGTAGTTTCATTTTATACGCAAACTAGGTAAAGTAGCACCACTTCAGTTTGTGCTATCTTCCTCTTTCTTTATCTCAATATATTTATGGCTTACGATGAACTTCAGGTAGTACTCATGCCGGATGGCGCACTTCAGCTTGAATGGGTGACTGTTTCCGGCAAGATGAGCAATAGGCAAAATCTGCTGCAAAACGAAATCTATGAGCATTATCTGTCCGAGCCGGACAGCTGGCTCCTTTTTCTCGGTTTTACCAGTAGGAAGACTCCCGTCTCATCTTCGTTGAATTTCTGGCGGAAGTTGGCTGCTCTCTTTATCAACACACTCAGGCTCTCATCAGACATCGAAGAATTACGTGGTGATATTAATCTCCCTTTAAGTGATGAAGAGCTTTCGGTCTGGCTCGATTCGGTCCCATTGATGACCGGAAGCGAATACCTGCAGCCGGAAGTTCTTTCGGCAGTATGGAGTGAATTGCACCAGTCATTCCGTGGCAAAATCAACGCATACGAAGGGACAGTTGAAGAGTTTTTCAAAGAATATAGCCCCGATATACATCTGGCCGGTCGTATCTACTTTCACTTGGTTGAAAATAAGGATCATGAAGCTCCATTTGCTTTTCTTGCAACCTATTCCACCATGGTCGGTGAAGAGGGCGAATCGAAACATCTTCCCTTGAAATTCGCCTTACAGGAATATCGTGACGATCAAGTCAAGCTGCTCGAACTGCTTGTCACCGTCGATACCGCTGCAAAAAAAAGTTGCCTTATCAGGGAAATGCGGGACAACGGCGATCTCTTTCATCCATTGGCCTGGTCCGGTCAGCAGGCCTTTCTTTTTTTGCGGGAGATTCCGTTATATGAAGAATCGGGTATCCTATGTCGTATTCCGAACTGGTGGAAAAAAAAGAGCGCCAACATCAGCGTGGCCATACATATCGGCGAGAAGATGCCATCCATGGTCGGCATGAACGCACTGCTGGATTTTTCACCACGTCTTATGGTCGGTGATACGGAAATTTCCGTAGAAGAAACACGCCGATTGCTTGAGGAGTCTGAAGGACTCGCTTTTTTGAAAAACAAATGGGTGGCCGTCGATCAGGAAAAACTCAGGCAAACCCTGGAGGCTTATGAAAAGGCCAGGCAATTAAACGACGATGGCGGAATGACCCTGCTGGAGGCTATGCGTTTTTCAATGTCTCCGCAAAAAAAACTGGGGCAAGATAATGCAGAAGCCCTCTCATCCGTCTCCCACGGAGAGTGGTTGAAGAAGATTTTCAACTCACTGCAAAACCCTGGAGAAATCGGCACAGTGAAAACCAGCGGAACATTCAAGGCCAAACTCCGCGGTTACCAGCAAGATGGTCTAAACTGGCTGTATACACTACATAGCTTAAAGCTTGGTGGTTGCCTGGCTGACGACATGGGGCTTGGAAAGACCATCCAGGTTCTGGCGTTTTTGAATGCCCTGAAAGCAGAAGAGGCAAAAAGCACAAATACAACACTTCCCTCCCTCCTCATTCTTCCAGCCTCGCTCCTGTCAAACTGGACAAGCGAGATTGAAAGGTTTTACCCGGCGCTGTCATGGTTTGTAGCCCACCCGGACATGCATAAACCTGCTAAAGTTCCCATCCCGGACAGGGAACAACTTCGTGCTCTGGACCTGGTGATCACAACGTACCAGATGGTCCAGCGCTATAGCTGGTTGCAGGAAAACTGCTGGAACTATGTCATCCTTGATGAAGCACAGGCGATCAAAAACCCGGGTACAAAACAGACCAAAACGGTCAAGGGGTTGAAAGCTGAAAACAGAATTATCATGACCGGTACCCCGGTAGAAAACAGATTGTCGGATATCTGGAGCCTGTTCGACTTTGTCAACCCCGGTCTGCTGGGTAATTCAAAGGAGTTTAGCGAATTCACAAAACAGCTGGAGGGCTCTCCGGAAGGATATACCGGCCTGCGCAAGGTTGTAAGTCCATTTATTCTCAGGAGACTGAAAAGTGATAAAGCGATTATCTCCGACCTCCCAGACAAGGTGGAGATGAAAAGCTGGGCGCCGATGAGTAAAAAACAGGCCGTGCTCTACCAAGAGTTCCTGGAAAGAATCAGCCAGGCCCTGGAAGAATCCGAAGGAATTCAGCGAAGGGGCCTTATCCTTTCTGCCCTGATGAAATTCAAGCAGTTATGCAATCATCCCTCCCAATACCTAGGGGAAGAGCTTTTTGAGGAAAAAGAAAGTGGCAAATTTCAGCGGCTCCGGGAAATCTGTGAAACGATCTATGAAAAGAGGGAGCAGGTCCTGGTCTTTACCCAGTTCAAAGAAATGACTGAACCGCTGTCCCGCTTTCTGACGACCATTTTCAAGCGGGAAGGATTGGTACTGCACGGCAGTATTCCGGTGGGACAGCGAAAAAAAATGATCGAAAAATTCCAGGGTTCTGATTATGTACCGTTTTTTGTTTTATCTCTCAAGGCAGGTGGCGTTGGCTTGAACCTTACGGCAGCCAATCATGTAATCCATTTTGATCGGTGGTGGAACCCGGCAGTGGAGAATCAGGCGACCGACCGGGCCTTTCGGATCGGTCAGAAAAAGAATGTGATGGTCCATAAATTTCTGACCAAAGGCACCATTGAGGAAAAAATAGACCACATGTTGATGGAGAAAGCCAAACTCTCCGAGGAGATTGTCGCCGCTTCCGGGGAAAGCTGGATTACCGAAATGAGCAACAATGAATTACGGGATCTTTTCACTTTAACCGTCTGAGAAAAGAGATAAAGGAGCATCTTATGAGTTATTGGAAATTTCCAAAATACGTCACTGTTGCCGAAAAAAAAGCGAAGACGTTGAAAAAGCTGGAGAAACTGAAGAAAAAAAATCCGGGTATCAGGCCAGTCCTCCTCCAAGGGACAACTCTAGCACGCAACTGGTGGGGAAAGTCGTGGAACAAGAATCTCGAACGTTATGCTGACTATGAAAACCGCATCGGCAGAGGAAGAAGCTATGTCCGCCATGGAGCTGTTCTCGACCTGCAGATCAAACGGGAAAAGATCAGTGCGCTGGTGGCAGGTTCTGCTGCCCAACCGTACAATGTTGAAATATCCATTAAGCCGATAACCCAAAAACGATGGCAAGAGATTCGACAACAATGTGAGGGACAGCTGCAGTCGCTAAAGGACCTTCTTGCCGGCAAGTTCCCAGAAGCACTCGCAGATATCTTTTTCAGCCAGGATAAGGGATTATTCCCCGACCCGAAAGCGATCCAACTGGATTGCAGCTGCCCGGACTGGGCCACTATGTGTAAACATGTTGCTGCAACACTCTACGGGGTCGGGGCCCGGCTGGATGAGGATCCGGCCCTGTTTTTTATCCTGCGCGGAGTCGACATCAACGAGCTGATAGCCAAAGCGGTAGAAGATTCGGCGGAAAAACTTGTTGCCAAAGCCGGAAAGAAGAGCAGCAATGTGCTTGGCGATGCCAACCTTTCAGACCTTTTCGGTATCGACATGGATGATGCGCCTGATTTCAGTAAAAAGAAAGCTGTACAACCTTCCTCGACGGAAAATAGAAAGAAAAAAACCGCCACCCGGAAAAAATCGGTCTCCGGCAAACGTACCAAACAAGTACCCCAGCAGCCAAAGACGCGACCGGAAACAGCAACAGCTCATGTTGCCGAGATAATAACTGCCAGCACCAAAGGGGTCACCATGGGTGAGCTTGTCGAACAGACTGGGTACGATAAAAGCAAACTGTACGCGATCGTGCACAGGTTAAAGAAGCAGGAAAAGATACTCTCAGTCTCACACGGGGTGTATAAGAAAGCATAATTTGGTGTGACCGTTCAACAGCACCCCACAGAATCTCCCGCGCTTTGTCACTTACCTCTTTGAACGACCACAGCTCTGTTTTTTTTGGTATTTTTTATGGGAGAATAGTAACCGCAGTTACCTACTCCGTTGCCATTGGACCGCTGATTTGTTACGCTGAGTAATATCAGATTTGAATTGCCAATCCTGACCCGACTTTGTGAGCTCAAACTTATGATTTGCATCAAGTCATTCCAAAGGACCTAAGCCAATGAACGGTTTAGGCAATTGAATTCACCGTTTATGGCGACTTCGTCGCCATGAATCGCGGTGCTGATTACGTCAAGCCCATCGTCCTGTCGCTTCGCGCCAGAACAAGGCACTTGACCAGACACCGTGAAGATCACAACCAAGCTACGCTTACTTGCACTGCCCAAGATGCGGGTTAGCAACACGATTCGGCTTTCACTCAGCACCATGTTAATTCAAAACTATGACTCTTGACTCTCGCCTCTCTCGCATAGATCAAAACAGATTAAGCATAACTAATCCTTATGGGGTAGCTGCAACTTTATTTGCAAATGAAGATGTTCCTGTAGACGCTTCATCTATTTCTGAACTCATTGAGCTTCTCGAAATAAAAAAACTATCGAAAGAGTGGCAGAGAGTACACCTGAAAGCTTTGGTGTCGTCCCCAAAATATCTCATATCGCACTTACTCCGGATTTTCATAAAGGCAAAGGTATCCCTGTAGGAACTGTACTGGCAACACAAGGTTTCATCGTTCCACAGGCAATTGGGAATGACATAAACTGTGGTATGCGCTTACACGCTACTTCTCTCTCTGCTGATCAAATAAAGGCAAACCTGGACAAACTTGAAACAGTATTTAGGCGCATTTTTTTTGAAGGTGGTCGCAATATTCCGATGTCGAGAGCGCAACGTGAGGCGCTCTTCAAAAATGGAATTACAGGGTTGCTTGATGCAACCCCCAAAAGCTTAATGGATGGTCTTTGGTCATTATTTCATAATCTTAATATAGAAAACGATCTTAATTCTATTTCGCAAAAAGGAAGCTTGAAAGCAAAGTCAACCTTCGGGCTTAATGATTTTCTTGGCCCAGCGGACCGTCTTTCTCGAGATAGTCAGATAGGAAGCATCGGGGGAGGAAATCATTTTGTAGAAATCCAATACGTAAAAAGTATCATTAATGGATCTATTGCTCATGCTTGGGGGCTAAAGCCTGGTATGGTCACAGTAATGGTTCATACTGGTTCTGTGGCTGTGGGCCACCTAAGCGGTAATTTTTACAACGATCTTGTTCGAAAAATATATCCTCAAAGTCTTAAATATCCCTCAAATAATATATTTCCATTGCCTGTTGGATTGAAATATCAAAAAGAGGTTGAGCAATTCTGGGATGCTCTAGCCAATGCAGCTAACTTTGCATTTGCAAACCGACTTTTTCTTGCAATTATGGCTCTTGATGCCTTACAAAACAATTTTGGTCAAGTTGAGTTTTCATTAATCTACGACTCACCACACAATTTAGTATGGAGAGAAACAATTAATGGTGAAAGTTGTTTTATACACAGGAAAGGTGCTTGCCCTGCTAACGGATTGAATGAAATGGTAAATACGCCATTTGAGTATTATGGAGAACCAGTAATGGTTCCAGGGTCTATGGGAGCCAGTAGCTATTTGTTAGCTGGGCAAGGCAATCAAGAGTCAATCCGTAGTGCTAGTCACGGAGCTGGCAGGGTTTTATCGAGAGGAAAAGCCCTAAAAGGATATGAAGCTGAATTTAAAAGGTTTTTAAAAAATTTTAGAGTAGTAACTCCTGTTGATCTGAGGAGACCCGATATCAAGTTAAGAAAAGATATTGTCCTGCAAAAATTTGCTGATATAAAACAAGAAGCTCCTTTTGCTTATAAAGGTATCACCCCCATTGTTGAAACTCTTTCTGGGGCTGGGATAGCAACACCAGTTGTAGAACTGGAGCCCTTAATGACAATTAAAGGATGACCATGCCTAATGAATAGAGATAGAGTGTATGAGTAAGGTACAAACGAACCACGATCTTATCCGTGGTTGAACAAGCCCGTCTCTTTAAGTAAATATCTATTTTTCAGATATGTTCAGATAGAGGTGCCTCGCTTACCATTCACCCAGATTGGCGGCAATCATTCCAGAATTTCAGGATGCGCATCGGCCTGCCGCAATACGGGAATGCAAACGTAACTGACCACGGGGTTAACAACACTTATATTTCAATCAGTTCCGAGTCGTAACTGGTCGTAGATGCTTCAGTTTTGGGCAAGCTCGTTTTTTCGCAGGGAAGCGAAGACTCCGGCAGGCTATCTATGCGGGAAAGCGCGATCGTACAAATATAATGCACCTTTGGTCAGTTACCTTTGAGTGTCTTTTCATGCATTGCATTGGTGGCGCGTAGTGGAAAAATCGCATAACCAAAGGGCTCCAGCGGATTGCCACACGCTGCGCGCTCCACAATCGCACTGAGAAGTCGTTAGATACTCACTGTTAAAAAAGAATAAAGGGAATGATTTATGAATAAAATTTCTATAACAAGGGCTTTGGTAGAATTAAAGACCTTGGATAAAAGAATTCAAAAAATTTTGGAAAACTTGGAACCCGTAACAATCCTGACAGGCAGCAAAATGGAAGTCGGCATTAAAAGCAAAGAAGATTTTGAAAAAAACACCAAATCTTCATATCAAAGCCTTACAGATCTTATCGAAAGAAAAAGGAAAATTAAGTCAGCCGTTGTCAAGTCCAACGCAACTACAGAAATTTATGTAGCAAATGAAAAAATGACTGTTGCGGAAGCAAT
Source organism: Desulfogranum japonicum DSM 18378 (assembly GCF_000429945.1). Lineage (GTDB taxonomy): Bacteria > Desulfobacterota > Desulfobulbia > Desulfobulbales > Desulfobulbaceae > Desulfogranum > Desulfogranum japonicum. The sequence goes on from NZ_AUCV01000021.1 coordinate 108,780, forward strand.
TGAGAGAAAAAGTTCTATTGAAACAGAAAAAAATATTAGAAAATGTTTAGCAGAAAAATATTTTAAAAAAATCAAACAGGTTGAAAATCACAATGCAAATATCAAAAGCCAGCTTTTTAAATTATTGCAAGCTACTTATTCAAAACCTGAGACTGAAATATCAAAAGATGATTACGACAGGATTGCAGTTCCGTTTAAAGAAAATAATGAAGCAAAGCTCATTGACCCTCTTGAAATAAAAAATAAACTACAGTCAATTGAAGAGCAGATTGATATTTTTGAATCGGAAGTGGATATTGCTTTAACAGAATCAAATTCAAGAACTGAAATTGAGATTTTATGATTTCAGCAGTTTTTGATACGAAGAAAAAATAATGCGCATATGGCTGACCATACGAAAGTCGTTAAAAATCGGACCCGGCTCGGGGTTAAGAGCATCATGCATAGGGACCGGTGGTATTTTTATACCGTACAGGTTAAAATCCTGTCTTGCGATTATATCGTGAGTGGCGGAATGGCAGACGCGCCGGTTGCATTCACTTTGAAAGCTCAAAATCCAAATCTCAGTTTTCAGTTTTCAGATGTCATGATTCAAAGCTTAAAATGGGGAGCATCCGATGACTATGGCATCATTTGACGACGCGGAGTCTCTTTTCTCTGGTAACTCTTTTACCTTTGGTCTTTTCCTCATATCCATCAAAAAATGAGTCAAATTTAGAATTGTATTTGGCGCAGCGCAGTTTCAAAATATTATTGGCGTAGTCCACCTTCCACCAGGCACCGGATCTTTTAAGTCGAATATTGCTGATGAACTTATTGGCACTTTCAATTGCCCCGCTACCAAGAGGATAGCCTCCTCGCCGCAACCGGCCATATTCAATTCTATCTTTATTTTTCTTTAGGTAATTGACCAGTGTAGCTCTCTCTGTT
>NZ_AUCV01000022.1 GCF_000429945.1 Desulfogranum japonicum DSM 18378
AAGCCGCTAAAGCAAGGGCTCGTGGATACAGGACCAAACCAAACCTTATCACTATCGCATACATTATCGGTGGGAAACTTAATTATGGCTTACCCACATGATGTAGCGAGGAGCCAACTTTTAATTTTCTTCTATATAGGCAGGGGTAGCGTTCTGCATGATGCGATTCTCTGACGAGAAATCAAATACTATTGATGATCCCTGTGCTGCAATGCAGTATGTAGAGATCTGCGACGGGCCGTCTGGGTTAGTGGCCACTTTACCTCGATTCTATCAAGCATCTTGAGTAAATAATGGAACCAGAACAAAAAAAGATTTGGGATCAAATAATGAACGAATGGGACAGTGATAATATTTCATGTCATCGTCTCTATGCTAAATTATATACAGCAAAATACCCAAATGATGTGTTCGGCTGGATTGCCCTCGCAGATGCGCTATCAAAAATAGCGAAATATGATGAGGCGAGAGATGCGTTAGAGAAAGCCAATTTACTTTCTTCAAAAGATCATCTGCATATTGTTTATCACCAAATTGGACATCTTTATAAAGAGAAAGGTGATCATCCTCTTGCAGAGCGGTGGTATAGAAAAGCCGTGGAAGCTAAAGAAACTACACGCAACTTGATTTTTCTGGGTGCTTGCTTGGCAAAGCAGGGGAAGTTTACAGAAGCAAAGAAGTATCACAGGAAGGCAATAGAAGTTGCGTCTGATATTCCAGAGGAGGCTTATTATAATCTTGGGCTGATTTTTAACGCCGAAGAGAGGTTTGCCGATGCATATAAATGTTTTAACAAAGCATTGGATCTTGATCCTGAATATACCGTAGCCAAAGATGCAAGGGCAGATGCCCTTAAGGCATTGCAAATCGTGTAGTCGGTGTACCACTTCTCTCGGTCATCACGTAATCAGTTTGGAAAATCATGTGGCTAAGAGCAACGGTATTCCGATAGAATATACCTTGCCATTTTAAGGAAATAGCATTTGAATGATCCAGGCTTTTATAGAGGTTTAAGCGCTTCACCTGTTAGGGTTGAATCGTTGGGCGAATTTGGTAACTTTTACTACAATTTTTCTCTGGTAATTTTGGCATTGATTTCAATATATTGCTTTTTAAATCTTTGGAAAAAGGCGTTTGATGTCAAAACAAAAATTAAATGGTCAATTATCTTGTTAATTCCACTTTTAGGACCTCTGTTTTACGGCTATTCAGCATGCGATCCTCCCCCTAAAAAAAGAATATATAGAAAGAAAGGGTAGCCCCCTGTGTGAGGGTAGTTGTCACATCCTCGAAAAAGGATTCTAATAAAGGGTGTTGGTGATACGACAACTATATTGACACGCGTCGCGTAATAAAAAGGGGAAGATGTCATAATGACTATGACACAGCCAGTTATGAGAAAAGAGTTACTGACGGCTCTTATTGATCAAAGAAAGCTCGTCGCAAAAATCGAGACCCAAGAAGTCACAATAAACGTGGGAATAGAACCTCCTTTGCATTTGCACCCCTTCCCGACGGTGGGCGTAGCCACAGAAGGACAAATTGCCTTTGAAATCGAGGGAGAGCGCCCCCTGCACCTTATAAGGTTGGGGACACTCCAGCTAAATTTGTAATTTTCTATCTACTTGGTGAGAATGAAAAAGAAACGGTTCGGGTACTGGAAAAATAAAGTACACCGAACAAGGCAAAATCGACCGAGGCAAATAGCCGTACGGCTGATTTGCAAAGTTTTACACATTTTCCCATCGCTATCAAGAGGAGATTTTTATGAAGGTAAACGCGGAGTCAAATCACTTTTACCCCACGAAACGCGCGCAGACATCTACTGCTAAAGCACCAATTCCGCATCATTTTCGTCCGCACTAACAGTGGCCACTGACGAAACGGCTTCCGTCAAACAAGAAGATTTCACAAGCATGACACGCAAGGAAATGTTCGATTGGATGAACGACCAAATCCGAAGCGGGAAAAAGTCTCTTGATGAAAGCTCACCTTTCCTAGGAATGACTATGCAAACCTCGGTGGCCACCGGTCATCAGGTCGATATGGCTACAGAGACACCACGCGCATCAATTTCGTTGAGAAGGCCCCCAATAAGGCCGGAAAGTTGGGATCGCTAGCTTTATAGCGCTACTGCTCGAAATTGCAGTCACGCGATCTCGCCCAAAAGATAGAAAAATACTGCTCGTGGAGTTATGGCCAAGTCTGGTGTTTAAGGAATAGCTTTCAAATGACAGCCCTGTTGAGTTCGCTTTCTTTTAAAGAGGTGACCGGCTCCCCATCCTTGAACTGGACACCCCGGATAATTTCGGCAAGCAGCTTGAATCCTCTTAGTTTTCGCCATTTTTTTTCTGCGCTCATCGCCAGTTTATAGACCATGGCCAAGATCGTTCGCTGGGCAACACAACCTCGTGTAGTATCCGCTCTCAGACGTACAGTAGCAAGGTTCGATTCAATAGGATTGAATGCCCGAATGTATTGCCAATGTTCCGCTGCAAAATCATAGAAAGCGAGTAACTGCTCTTTATCTTTCGACACTGACTCCCCCGCTGGGGGAATCAGTGAAATTGCCAATCAAGGTCGCTCCTAGCGAAAATCGGTCGATAGAGCGGATTTCATATCTTAAATTTCCCAACCAACTGTTCAAGCTGATTTGCTAACTCAGAAAGGACCTGAGCGCTGGACTGAACCTGGTCAGAGCTGGAATCGATTTGATTTGACTGTTGACTGATCTCCGCCACGTCACCGTTAATATCCGTTACTCCCAAAGTGGATTGCGCCACGTTTTCGTTAACCTCTGCAATTCCTTGAGACGCTTGAGCTATATTGTTGGCAATCTCATTTGTTGCTGCAGACTGTTCCTCAACAGCTGTGGCAATGGTATTTATAGCTCCATTAATCTCGACAATTACGTCGGAAATTTTAGTAATGTCCTCGATAGATGAGCCAGCGGTCACCTGCATGTCATCGATTTGGTTTTTAATGTCGATGGTTGCTGCAGCCGTCTGACGTGCCAGCTCCTTAATTTCATTAGCCACCACTGCAAAACCTTTACCAGCTTCACCAGCCCTTGCCGCTTCAATGGTGGCATTAAGCGCCAACAGGTTGGTCTGTTCTGATATTTCAGTTATTGTTTCTGTGACCTTGCCAATTTTTTTCGCCGATTCACCGAGATTTGCCATTTTTGCAGAGGTTTCTTGAGATTGTTTAACCGCGCTGTCGGTAATTATTCGCGCTTTTTCGGCACTTTCTGCGATTTCTTTGACAGTGCTCGTCATTTCTTCGGTAGAAGACGCGATCATGTTGACATTGCTTGTAGACTGCTCCATGGCCGCTGATACCGACTGGAAGTTGCTGCTGATTTGTTCCGTTGCTGCGGCGACCGATATTGATTTACCTGCAGTGTCTTTTGCTGCCGAAGACAATTGCTTAGAGATCGCTGCAAGATCGGATGAAGATGCAGACAACTTATTGACTCCATATATAATTTCCTTGATCATCGCCCCTAGCTGGCCAACCATTCCGTTAAGGGATTTTGCCATTAGGCCTATCTCATCCCCTTGTTTGACATAAAGTTTGGAAGTGAAATCGCCTTTGGCCATTGTTTCAGCAAAAACTGCTGTTTTACGTACTGGATCCGTGATAACCCGTGTGAGAAAGAATGCAAAAAAGCATCCCAGTATCAGTGCTGCAATGGCAATCAGCAGCATCGTACGGATGGCTGTTTGGCTAGATCCCTTAAGAGTTGTTCCCAGCTCCTGTTGATCTTTAATGTAGGAATCAAGCATATCAGCAATGATAGTTGCTACCTCGACTCCAACCGGCGATAAATAATCGTCATAGACCTTGGTTCGACCTATTGCTGCTTTGGCCATATTATTAAAATGGCTAATATAATTTTTTACATCGTCGAGTACTTTCTGTGCCATAACCGATCGCTCGTCATGGGGGGAACTAATTATCAGGTTAAGTAACTCTTGCAGTCTCGAATTTTCAACGACGACAGCTTGGGCATCATCTTCAGTGGCGGTGGCTAGAAATTTTTGGGCGTAAAGTCGTGCCAAAAGAATATGCTGGCTAGCTTGATTAGCTTTTACGGCCGTATCGAAATCCTGATCAGATTTCGCTGAAGACATAATTTGGTTGATGCCTTGCAATATGGCAGGTCCGACACTCCTAAGCTTTTCGTTGATGATGTGATCACTCTCTCGAATGTCTATAACCAGCTGCTCAAAAGATTTTTCATAAGACTTGACGTTTTTGTCTATTTTTGCGATTTGTGCTTTCCGTTCAGGTTTATTAATAACTTCAACTGCCTTTTCTAAAGATCCTTGCAGCTCAAGCATGTATTGCTTGTACTCCTTGAGATCTTTATCACTATGGGTAATCATGAAATCTTTAACCTTCATGCGTACCATCAGCATATTCCCTTGAAGAGCTCCTATTATATTCGAGTTATTGGCTCTACGATCGTACTCAGTCATCCCTTTGACTACGTTGCTCAAGCCGTCCCAAGAAAAATAAGTAACGATCAACAACAAAACCAAAACGAAGCCGAAGCCGCTCCCAATTTTCATGGATAACTTTAAGTTATTCATGCCTATCACCTATATCCTTTTGGGCATTAGTAAAATATTCAATAAATTCATACAAATATCTACGAAGTTAAAAAAGTACTCGCAACTTATTCAAATACAAACCCACCTCGTTGCAAAGTAATATAAATGACAGGTATTGGCATTCCCTTTCAACTTGTTGGGAATGTTTTTCAATAATTTATGTGTTCTGTCTTGGCCGCTAAAAAAATGACCCATTTATACCAATATAATTTCTTACTTTGGCCAATGGCTGTTTGGGGATTCTCATCATGTACGGACGGTGGTGTTGAGTCGCTCATACAACTCGGCATACGGCCCGAGAGCCAAGGTGATTTAGTTGATCAAAACAGGAACTGAGTTTCGGAAAGTAAAATTCAGTGTTGAGATAACGTCTCATATTTTTAAAGATTAAGATTGCCATTTGAAACCTCAAGAATTTTGAGGTTCGCTCAAAGTTCAGCTTTCTCCTATATCTCGTCGGCCTGATCGTGCAGGATAGCAAAATTCTGCTGCCAGTTTTAGGACAGTCTTTTTGCTTCGTTCCAATAACCATTCTTATTGGCGCTTAATCCAAGCCCGGCTCCTTGTTTGCAAGCCGCTATAGCTAAACAGTATACTTTTTGCTCTGCAGGCGAGACGTTGAGGCGTTTTGAGGAAACGAATTACCCCCTCAGGAATCTCACTTTCACCTAACGATACTGCGCATGCGTTTTCACCATAGTACAGGAAGATAACACAGTTTAACAAAAATAATTCCAATTAACCGCACTGAACATCTGTTGGTGCCAGTTAATCAACCATCAATATCAGCAAAAACGGTCAAGCACGTTTTTTCAGAAAGGATATGATTGGCGTTATGAAAAATCTGAAAGAGATAACTAAAATGGATTATGCAAAACGAATGGACAGAGTGCTGGAACACATTCAAGACCATTTGGACGATGAACTATCGCTGGAAATTCTTGCTGACATTGCCTGTTTTTCGCAGTTTCATTTTCACCGTATCTTCAGCGGAATGATTGGGGAACCTGTCAAATCCTATATCAGACGATTACGGCTTGAAAGGGCGGCAAAGAAATTAGCACATACCGATGCGCCTGTTACCACGATTGCTTTTGAAAGCGGTTTTGAAACACATGAATCTTTCACGCGATCTTTTCGAAAAGCGTTTGGCATTTCCCCTTTGCATTATCGCAAAACAAATCAGATTGAAATCCGGAAAAAACGTAGACATTACTGGAAGGAGATTACAATGAAAGCTGAAATCGTTACGCTGGAAGACATGGACGTTATTTTTGTTCGTCATGTGGGCCCTTACAATATGTGTGGAGCCGCCTGGGAAATACTTTTCCAATGGGCTGGACCAAAAGGCCTATTGCAACCTGGAACCAAAATTATGGGTCTTAGTTTTGACGACCCTCAGGTAACTCCACCGGAAAAACTCCGCTACGATGCGTGCATCGAAATCAAACGGCAAATTAAAACTGAAAAGCCTGTTGGCCAAAGACATGTGACTGGCGGAAGATTTGCCAAGACTACGCACATGGGCCCTTATGACTCATTGGCTGAAACCTACGCTCAACTCTGTGGTCAGTGGATTCCTCAAAACGGTTATGAAATTATTAATAGGGAATGTATCGAGATATATCTGAACAGCCCTGAAAATACGGAACCACAAGAGTTGATAACCGATATTTACATACCTGTAAAATAAGAGGCTGTCTCCATAAGGTCACATTACGGAAACGCTTGAAGAAGGAAAAAATTTATGGAAGGATGATGTTGGCAGCTTGGACTTGACCTGACAGATGACGACCAGGACAGCTTTTTGTCAGGCCAAGTCGCAATCATTGCTAAAATATGACGTTTATTTTGAAATGATATGTAATATCAATCACACCGCCCTAGGACACACAGGGGTGAGAAATATATTTGAGGTCTTGTATGAATTCCTACCATTTTACTCTTGAAGTCGAACCGCAGCGTGAAAATCCTCTGATTGCCCATGTTTCCAGGGCAGTTGTCCACATATGGGTGTTATCGACTGACATAGATGAGGCAAGAGACAGGGCTCTTCGTTTTCTCCAGACCGAGCAGTGGGAAGTAATTGAGGAGAAAGATGCTTATCTCGCAACTGCAGAACAAATTGATGCACTCCAAGCCGAAGAATTATCGAATTATCAGGCAGCTCAAGCGGAGGGAATCCACGCGGCATTTTACTACTGGCACAGGTCTGAATAGTCAGACTTCGCGTACCACGCATTCATGAAATAAAGAGTGTCATGCTAAATACAGATGCCAATGCATTTGGCTTGTTGTTCTTTTCACATGCTGGGATGTGACAACAACCGGCGCACTTCTTCGGGAGACACTGGCCGCACCAACCGGTCGATTTCTTTGCCATCCCGCAATAAAATCAATGTAGGCCACAGTTTAACGTTGAATGCTCGGCCTAATTTTTTCCCTTTACCGTCATATATTTTGATATGATGTACATCCGGCCATTCTGCCAGCACTTCCTTGACTGCTGATTGCACAGTCTGACAATGTCCACACCAGGGGGTACCGAATTCCAGAATGGTATCTCCAATCAATTCATATACCTGTTCCATCGTCGGGGCATCTTCCACATACTCAGGATTAAAACCTTTTTGGATTATCTTCATGTCTCTTTATTTCCTCAAATCGAGTGTTTTTAGTATTTCAGGGTAACTGATAACAGGTACTCCACGAAGTCTCCCGCTGGTTGCTTATCTCTTTGCACGATCGCGGTTTCCCCCATAGATAGCCTAACGGAGTCTCCGCTTACCTGGAGTCTTCGCTTACCTACGAAAAAAACGCGCTTGTCCAAATCTGAAGCAACTGTGACCAGTTACAACTCAGAACTAATTGAAAAACCAGTGTTGTTACCCCGTGATCAGTTACTCTCCCTCAGCTCGGGGAGTGATTTTCGTGCCAACTTCTATACTGACGACACTGCCGCAATGACAAGATAACAAAACAACCAGACACAATCACTGAAAACTATATGTACATATCTCGACCGTCGTACCACGCAGTAGGATCATTTGTATTTTTTACTCTTTGATATGAAGTTCTATTTTACACAATTGAAATATACAACGGCACGGATAAAGGTTGCTGCTGCACTCCCACCAAGTGGTATTATATTGAAATTACGAGGTATTATGACACGTATCAATAAAATTTATGATTTTAAAAAATTTTACTTCACTTTTTACATGCTATCAGCTATTTGTCCGTTATTCCAAAATATAACAACATGTTAGGCTTGACTTTGTACCAAACTACACCCATAATACACCTTGTTTACAGAGTAATAACATTACTCTTGTTTATTACTATTTTTTTAAGGATTATTATTATGGCAATCAGTGCGAGAAACTGCGTAAAAGGGAAAGTAAAAAATATTAAAAAAGGTCAGGTTATGGCAGAAGTAACTGTTGAACTTTCTCCAAACGTTGAAATTGTTTCTGTTGTGACAGAAAATTCAATCAATAAACTCGGGATTGAAGTTGGAAAAGATATCAATGTTGTCATCAAAGCAACCAGTGTACTACTAGACGCTTGATAACATCTTAAAAATATGTGAGGGGTGATTCATCAATCTTCCCTCACATATTTACAATTTTACTTTATTCTGATTACAAAAATTCCACTTCTCCAGATCTAAGATCATAATAGGCAGGCACAATTTTTACAGATCCGTTTTTCACCAACTCTGCTACAATTGGTTCAGACTCGGCAATTTTTACAGAAATCAATCTGGCAAGTTCTTTGGAGGCATTGTTAACCAGGTCTCCCTCGACCTCCTTTATATTTTTTATAGCAGTTTGGATCGCCGGACCAAGCGTGGCAATGTGGCCTTCAAGGACAGCGCCACTGGCAACCGCACTTATAGCCCCACAACTTGCATGCCCCATAACAATGACAACAGGAGTATGCAGGTGCTTAACCGCATACTCTATTGACCCTAGTGAGTGATCTCCAATTACATTGCCTGCAACCCGTACGACGAAAAGATCACCCAGTCCCTGGTCAAATATATCCACAGGCGGCACACGTGAATCTGCACAGGTAAGGATAGTTGCGATAGGCTCCTGACCAGCGGTTAGACTCTCTCGACTTTCTTTACAATGGTTTGGGTGCTCAAGCTTTCCAGAAATAAACCGTTTGTTACCATCTTTGAGTATCTGTAGAGCCTCTTCAGCAGTGGGACGTTTAGATTGTTTTTGGATCATTTGCTTCCTCGATTGGAATATTGATTATAATGAATCTCGCGCAGAGCTTGATTGTATTGTTTTTCTAACGACCTCAACAATGCCTGCTACGCTACATATATTTGCCGTTTATCAAAAAATGAATCCAGATACTCGCGGCATAGCCAAGAGCTATGGCAGGAGTCCACTTCAGGTGGCCCAAAAATGTATACGTTCCCCTTGCCTGACCCATCAGGGCTACTCCTGCTGCTGAACCGATTGAAAGCATGGATCCGCCGACCCCGGCTGTAAGGGTAACAAGCAGCCACTGCCCGTGTGACATCTCAGGCATCATGGTCAATACCGCAAACATTACCGGGATATTATCGACAATGGCAGACAGAATACCCACCAATATGTTAGCCGCACTTGGTCCAAGGTCGAAATACATAAACTTGGAAAGCAGTGTCAAATATCCCATAAAGCCAAGCCCGCCAACACAGAGAATAATCCCATAAAAAAAGAGCAGTGTATCCCATTCAGCCCGGGCCACCTTACTGAAAATATCAAAAGGCACAATCTGGCCTATGCGCTCTTCAGCTTTCAACGGATCATAGGTAGCCGGATCGGGCTTATGGGTTTTGTTGAGATAGTAGCCGAATATTTTCAGAAGAGAGAGACCAGCCATCATGCCTACCATAGGAGGCAGATGCAGGAAGTTATGAAAACTTACCGCAGTCGCGATGGTCCAGAGAAACAGCCCGATAATGATGAATGCGCCTCGCTTGAGTTTGAGATCCTCACTGGTGGCCTCAGGCTGGAGATTCGGGATAGAGAAATGCATGAGTGCGGCCGGAACAATCCAGGCAACAAGGGATGGAATAAACAAGGCCAGAAACTCCTGAAACTGAACGATCCCTTTCTGCCATACCATCAAAGTGGTGATGTCCCCAAACGGGCTGAAAGCTCCACCCGCATTAGCGGCGACTACGATATTGACACAGGCCAGCAATACAAACTTCTTATCTTCCTTGCCAATGGCCATGACCACCGCACACATCAATAACGCAGTGGTTAAATTATCGGCTATTGGGGAGATAAAGAATGCCAGCAAACCCGTAATCCAGAAAAGTTTACGATAGGAAAACCCTGCATTTACCAGCTTGACCCGCAGTACCTCAAACACCAGTCTCTCCTCCATGGCATTGATAAAGGTCATGGCAACGAGAAGAAACAGGAACAGCTCCGCATATTCTAGAATATTGTGGCGGATAGCTTCCTCGGCAACGCCTGTTATGCCACCCATTGCGTAAACCATACCGATCAGCCCCCAGATAATACCTGCTGCCAATAATACAGGTTTGGATTTTCGCATATGGGTTACCTCCTCAAGCATAACGAAGGCATAGGCGATAATAAATACGAAAATACCAAGATACCCCACCCAGTGTTTGGTAAGATCAAGTATTTCCGCAGGGCTTCCAGGTGCAGCTGATGCCAGGCTTGTTGAGACAAACCCCAGTATTACAGTCAAGAGAGAGATCAGCCCGATCATGCTCAGTTTTTGCATTTGTAAACTCCAGTGTTGTTCCATCACTTATCAAACAGGCAGGTTTCAGGCGTCTTTGTTCCCATGAAACCGTATTGCGAATTCTTACAGCCCGCATTGTTCAGGCAATTGCGCAGAATCGGCAATCACTTCAGAGATGCTTTTTTAGCTTTCTCCTTAAAAAGCGTAATTTCCTTGCCCTTTATCAGCCCTCTGTTCTATTGTGCTCCGCAGGCAGAATGCCCTCCAGAATAAGCACTCTTTCTATTCTTCATTACATTAAACTCTAAATATAATTCGGACAAATAGATAAATACGCTGCAACAGTTCTAAAAATACGAATAATAGAGATCTATATGGAATGGCTCAATTACCATCACCTGTTTTACTTCTGGACAGTTATGCGTGAAGGAAGCATCACTGCAGCCAGTGAAAAACTATGCCTTGCGCAATCAACAATCAGCGCTCAACTCTCTAAACTGGAAGAAAACCTGGAAGTCAAATTGACACAAAAAGTTGGACGAACCCTGGAACCTACTGATGCGGGACAACTTGTTCTGCGATATGCAGATGAAATTTTTTCATTGGGCAGAGAGATGATGGACTCGCTAAAAGGACTTCCAACCACAGGACCATGGTCTTTACGGGTCGGAATCGTTGACGTGGTGCCAAAACATGTTGCCCAAAAGCTTTTGGCACCAATAAATACCTTACCGGAAAAGGTCCGGTTGATCTGCTATGAAGGAAAAGACGAAAACCTCCTGGCTGAGTTGGCAATGCACAATCTGGATGTGGTGCTGACTGACACCCCCTTACGTTCAGGGTTGAGCGTCAAGGCCTATAATCACCTCCTGGGAGAATGCGGAGTTTCTTTTTTTGGAACAAAAGATCTGGCAGCGCAGCTTAAAGGGGAATTCCCACATTCTCTCAACAATGCTCCAATGCTATTTCCTATGGCGATGAGTACCTTACGTAGAATTCTGGACCAATGGCTAAATAAAATGAGCATCACCCCCCTGATAGTTGGCGAATTTGTCGACAGTGCTCTCTTGAAAGTCTTTGGCCAGGCTGGTGATGGTATCTTTATAGCTCCGACAGTTATTGAAAGAGAAGTTGTAAACCAGTACCACGTCCAGGTAATTGGCCGGACACAGGATATGAAAGAAAAATTCTACGCTATTTCAGTTGAACGAATCATCAAACATCCGGCAGTAGCAGCCATTTCTGAAGCGGCACATCAAAAACTATTTTTTTAATTTCAAAATATAATGATCCAGAATCAGCAGACAGATGTCTTCCCAGTGTACGTAACTGATCACGGGGTCAACAACACAGATATTTCAATGAGTTCTGAGTTGCAACTGGTCGCAGGTGCTTCAGATTTGCGCAAACTAGGGTCGCGGGAAAGACTACATATCCCAAAATTGCGTAGGATATCGGTTTGGTAACGTTGTCGCGTCAATGGTTCGATACTGGCCGTATTGAGCCTTTGACACGACGACGTTACCGAGTTGAGAGACAAGTAAGATTGGATAATTTATTTTTTCCGTGCCCCTTAAATACTGATCATTTGTAGATTTTTTTTCACCTGTGCCATGTGTTCAATGGCTCCTTTGTAATTCTTGTTGAACTTCAAGGTTTGTTCAAATGCTGCTTTTGCCTTTAGGAGCGAATCCTTATCTTGATTAATCTGGCCCAGTTTTAAATACGCCACACCTAAGCCAAAAAAGGCACGTGGGTTTTTACGTATATGCTGAGTAGAACGTTCAAAGTACGGTATAGACTCTTTGTATTTTTGTTGTTCCCAGAGCAGTTGTTCTCCCTTGGCAGAGCAGGCCTCACCAAGAACCCTATGTCCCAGGATGAAGTTCATCAGATCCAATGCTTTTTTTGCCTGTTGGATTGATTCGTCATAATCTGAGAGTTTATACAGTAAAAAGCTGGCATAGTTGACTCTGGCCCAGGGATCATCGGGGAACATGTCTACCAACTTCATGTGGATGGCTCGTGTCTGTCGATATTTTTTTTGCTCTTTATAAATATGGATCAAAAGATAGCACGCATCGTTAAATTCTTTATTGTCCTTATGGGATTCAAGGGCTTGCCTGACGTAGCGTTCAGCTTCATCATATTTTTTTTCATCCAGAGCTATTTGCCCCCACATAAGAGGTACTTTGGGATTGTCAGGATCTATCTGACTGGCCCTAAAAGCTAAATATCTGGCAGTTTTCAGGTCTCCAGTCATAATAAACGGAAGACTGCCATAATAGTATGCATCAAAAAAAGATGGATATAGCGTATACGCTTTGAGAAAATACCTTTTAGATTCTTGTAATGATTCCTTTTTGTAACTTCTAGAGTGCAGGTATCCAGCTTTGTAAGCAAGCCTTGCTTTTCCTACGAGGTAATATTGGCTATCTTTTGTGAAAAAATTGATCCTTTTCAGTAAATTTTCTACTTTTTTTAATTCTGGAGTATTTCCATGATAGTTATCCATTATTTTCTGGGCCTGATGATACAATTGTATTTCAAGATTTTCTGTTGAGTGTGCATCTACAGAAAGAGATGCTATCCATATCAAGCTGAATATGAATGTGGACAGAACTGAATTCAGGTTTTGCATAACAACTAACCACTTGTTTTGTTTACTCTTTACACAACATGTCAATATTAATTTGATGCATCCCGGTGCGTATCTTTTTATCTTGTTGCGGTCGAGGCTAAATGTACGTATTGAAAAAATGCCAACAGTTCATCGGGGTATAAAAAACCTGGCATAACCCGCTAGCTGTAAGCCAACCGCAAGGAAACTCCGCGGGAGTGCGAGTGAACGCCTACTAAAGACGAACAAAGTTCGTGTTATCAATTTCCTGGATCATCACGCAATACAAAAATCGGCGCCCCCTCAATAACCATTGCGTGGCAACAACATTTTTTTTAAGGGATTTTAAAGGCCGCGGAAAAAATACATTATCCAATCTTGTTGGTCTCTCAACTCATTCTTCTATACAATTTTTGGATAGGTGTTATTTTCCCACCCCTAAAGCATTGACACCGGTGTCAACTCAACGATAAGAAGATCGTTACATTGCAGGGCATTTTAAAAAATACGACAAGGAGCTGAGGGTTATGGTTGAGGAGTACAAGGAGCTTGAACTGGACGACAATTCAAAAGAATTAGTAATAAAATGGCAACGACAGGCTGAAGCCCTCAAAAAGCGGCACCCGGAGTGGGATGCAGAAAAAATTGAACAAGAGATGAAACAATTCATCATCTCGGATGCAGAAAAAGTGTTTTCCTCAAAGGATGGAAAAGCCTATGTTGAAGAATTGAAAGCTCTCATCCAAAAAGCCGAAGCTGCCAGAAACCGGGCCATAGAAAGCATTATGATTTACATGGGAAAAACCAGCCCCGATGCAGTTGCTACGGCCTTATTTGAGCTGAATTGCGGATGCATCAGGGCCTGTGCAGTATCCGACGAAGGTGCTCCCATGGGCGAAATGATCATGGTTTCCGGTAGACAGGTGGAAGAGGATTACGAATGTAGCATCTGTGAAAATGACGGCGGTACCACGCCTGAGCGATGTATCAACAAGGCAATAGTCTGGCCGGGGGAAGAATCTGAACTCCCCTCTGAGGAGTTCAGACTTGCCATCGGTAAGAAGGTTTTCGGCGATGAGTATTCTTTAGACGATATATAGTTCTTGTAAACAGATGAAATTTTTGATTTTTTATTACCCCGGGCTGCTAACACCTTTTTCAAGGAGGACGAACAGCCCGGCATCTCTGGCAGCAAAAAGGACCACAGGGGCTCTATCCCCCATCAATATATCAAGAAAAAACAAAATTTTCTGACCCGCAATTCTGTTGAAAAGTCATGCAGTTTCCTGTGCGTTGCCGATACCCACCTCTGCAAAGGTCTTAATCTCAGCAAGAATACGGGTAGATGCGTCAAGGAGATGCATAGCCACGGCAGCGCCGGTTCCTTCACCAAGTCGGAACTGCAGATCCAGCAGCGGTTGCAGGCCAAGATGTTTCAACATATAGGCGTGGCCAACCTCAACAGAATTATGGCTAGCAAACAAATACTCCTTTGCTCCAGGAGCCAGGGAACATGCAATCAGGGCTCCTGCTGTTGAAATCAGCCCATCACAGATAACAGGAACGCCATTCACGGCAGCACCCAGCACCAATCCGGCAAGACCGCCGATCTCAAGGCCACCGACCTTAGCCAGTACATCCAAAGCATCATTTGCGCCAGGTTTGTGAAGACTCAGTCCCTGTTCAATCACCCTGATCTTATTGGCCAGCATGTTGTCATCAATACCAGTTCCACGACCGGTCAATTTTTCCACCGCAATCCCAGAAAAGGCAGCAATAACAGCAGTAGAAGGAGTTGTATTACCTATTCCCATGTCCCCCGTACCCAGCAGGTCCACAGGATGTTCGCTAATAAGCTCCTCAACAATCTCTATGCCTGCCTCCACCGATCGAACCGCCTGCTCCCGGCTCATGGCAGGTTGCAGGGCAAAATTTGCTGTGCCTTTGGCAACCTTTTTATGAAAAATGGGAAGGTCTGATTCAAAATCATGGTTTACGCCCAGATCAGCGACCCGCACCTCTGCACCGGCATGCTTGCCCAGCACAGAGACAGAGGCTCCTCCATTTACAAAATTATAGACCATCTGCGGAGTCACTTCAGGGGGAAAAAGACTCACCCCTTCTGCAACCACACCGTGGTCGCCGGCACAGGTGACAATAACCTTTCTCTTGAGTTGTACGTCCAGAGTGCCTGCGATGGCAGCAAGCCGTGCACTTACAGGCTCCAAGATTCCCAAGCATCCCTGGGGTCTGGCCTGGTCTGCAAGCCGTTGTTGGGCCTGATTGCGTATATTCTGATCTGGAACGCGAATAGCCTGTATGGTTTGTTTCAGTTTATCCATTGTATCGTTCTCTTACACTGCTCCTGAACACTCTCTGTTCAGGAGCGATAAGTGGTTAAACATGTATTTTAAAAGTCATGAAAATGCGGATCAGGCAGCAGATTCGTCAGTGGTCTTCTTATCTCCTGCTATATCGGTCTTAAAAACCTCCATGCCTTTTTTCATGGCACAAAAATCGCCGCACATTGTACACGTATCATCGGCTTCCGGAGTTCGTTCTGTTCGAACCTGTGCGGCAATCTCTGGAAACAGCAATACTTTTTCCAAATCCTGCCAGCGCATGTCACGTCTTGCCATGGCAGCCTGTTTTTCACCTTGTCGACGGTCAGGGTATTTGGCAATATCGCCTACACGAACAGCCAGACGTGTAGCCCGTACCCCTTCACGAACATCCTCTTCATTGGGAAGAGCCAGATGTTCCGCAGGGGTAATGTAACAGATCAGGTCAGCGCCGTAACGGGCGGAGTTGGCAGCGCCGATAGCCGCAGCTATATGATCATACCCCGCCCCGGTGTCCAAAGGTATGGGGCCCAGGACATAGTACGGAGCATTACCGCTCATTCGTTTTTCCAGCATAATATTTCCGGCTATCTCATCCAGCGGTACATGCCCCGGCCCTTCCACCATCATCTGGCAGCCCATTTCACGACCTCTTTCTGCCAGTTCACAGTTAATTATCATTTCCGCCATTTGGGCCCTGTCATGGCTGTCATGAATAGCTCCGGCTCGAATACCGTTACCCAGAGATAAAATGGCGTCGTATTTTTTCATGAGTGCGCACACTCTCTCAAACTGTTCATACAGCGGATTTTCCTTGCCGGTGGCGTCCATCCAGGCAACCATAAAGGTTCCACCTTTGGAAGCAAGACCGCCATATCTGAATCCCTGCCGGCGGAGGCGTTCGATGGTGTACTGATTAATTCCGCAGTGAATGGCCATAAAACTCAAGCCATCTTCCAGTTGCTGCTCAATAAGGTCAAAGAGATATTCCGGGTCAAGTTTTGTGGGATTATGGTGCCTGCGAGCTGTTTCTTTAAAAGCCTGGTACAATGGCACATTGCCTACAGGTAAAGACGTGTTGGCCAGAACTTCCTGACGGATTTTGTCAAGGTTCCCGCCAACAGAGAGTTCCATAAGGGTATCTGCCCCTTCCTGCTCTGCAATTTTTGCCTTTCGCACTTCTGCGGCAATATCACAGATATCAGAAGAGGTGCCAATGGATGCGTTGACTTTGGTTCTCAGGCCCGACCCGATGCCAACAATTTTTTGCTGCGGCCGCCTGGGATTATTGGCGATAACAATCTCTCCTAGTGCGACCTTGGAACGGATAAACTCAGTTGACAGCCCTTCCTCGCGGGCAACGGATTCCATCTGGGGCGTAATTACGTTTTCTCTTGCATACTCGAGTTGGGTTTTCATTATTCCTCCAACAACCTCCTAGCGTCATTCCAGAAATGGCTATATTCCGTCCACGTTCAAAAACAAACATTTCGAACGTCTTCAAGAAGTTATGCCAGCTCTTCAAATACACACTAATATATGGAGTGCCTTAAATGCAAAAAGGGTTCTGAAAGGCACACCACCCTTTCAGAACCCTTTACCATCGTGTTCTGTACCAAAACAGTTCTATACGTCTTCTGACTTCCGGCTCATCATCAAGTGCGCCTTCCCAATCGCAGCAGTGCTCATTCAAAAAGTCACGCATACAGACCAGTGGCTTCCATACGGATGCACTCAACTTGCACAGTTACAGCGGCGGGACCGTCACGGATTTACACCGTGTTCCGTTTATACAACTGTCTTTATGTTGAACGGGCATTAGTAACAAATTTGCGCAAGAAAAACAATCCCCCGCAAGAGTGATTTTTCCACTGACTTTATCACGCCATATCAAGCTATTGCCCACTTACATAAAGCTTTCCCAATCACTTTGCACAACAGACTTATCGACAGAAATTGAACTTAAGACATTTCCTTCTTTGGAGATTCAGTGCTTTTTCTGTATCATTCTGGTACAAACATCATAATATTTTTTGTTCTTATCTCTAGCTGACCCGACTCGATAATGCCTGAAATCCTGATAGTTGACAATAGCCGCACCTTCAGTTTACTCGCCTCTCAACGTATGGAGTGCGAACTTGGTCTTCCGGTGCGCACCGTGCATACCTTTGCCAAGGCTAAAGAAATCATTGAACGTCCTGACAATAATTTTTTTGTAGCTCTGGTGGGAATGTACCTTGACGATGCGGATGGTGGCGCCATCGTTGACCTGATGCTTGAACAAGGCATACCAACCATTGTCTTTACCGGAACCTACAGGGAAGACATTCGAGAAAAATTTCTCGCAAAAAATGTGGTTGATTATGTTCTCAAAGAGGATTTATACAGCCTTGACTATATTAGCAAGCTGATTGGCCGCCTGTGGAGAAATCGGGAAACCAAAGTTCTTGTTGTGGATGATTCCTGGACAATCAGGGAACATGTAACAAAATTATTAAAAGTGCAACTCTTCCAGGTACTGACTGCCACGGATTCCGAAGAGGCTCTGCAACGTCTTGCTATGAATCCTGATATTAAGCTTGTCATTACCGACTATGACATGCCAGGGGACGATGGATTTAGGATGGTCAAAAAAATTCGCCGCCGCTATGGCAGGGAGCAACTGGCAATAATCGGCCTTTCGTCCCACAATGAAAAAAAACTCTCCGTCAAGTTTATCAAAAACGGTGCAAACGATTTCATCACCAAACCGTTTCTGCCCGAGGAATTCAGTTGCAGAATCGCCCAAAACCTTGAAATGCTGGATTTTCTCCAGAAAAACATAGACTCTTCCAATCGCGACTTTCTCACCGGCCTCTATAATCGAAGATTCCTGTTCGATGCCGGGCAGAAACTCTTTGAAAATTCGAAGAGAAAAAATATTTCCATTGCTGTTGTGCTCATTGATATCGACCACTTTAAAGATGTCAACGACAGCTATGGCCATGACATTGGGGACTGCGTTCTGAAAAAGGTTTCCTCAATCCTTATGAACTGGTTCAGGGGAAGTGATATTATTGCAAGACTCGGAGGCGAGGAATTCTGTATTATCACCACCAACATGCACAAGGATTTTTACCTGGGAATCTTTGACCAACTCCGGGAGACCATCAGCAACAGTACCATGTACACCGGTGAACATTCCTTTAATATATCGGTAAGTATTGGTGTATGCACAGACCTGAAAAAAAGCCTGGAAGATATGATCCAGGAAGCTGATGCCCTTCTCTATAAGGCAAAAAATGAAGGAAGAAACAGAGTTATCATTTCATCTTGACGATACCACGTATGGACGATGACATCAGCGTCAGCAGATTATAGGAGCACCAGCAGGAGACTGTATAGTGTACCTGTGGTCACTTACTCAGCTTCTATTGTGTACCGATATACACAGGCCGAAAACTCCCTTCGGCTCGTTGGAGTGCCAAATCCAGCTCTTTGAGCATTCTGGGTGTATCATGGGGGAGTTGCCCGAAAATATTCACATAATTGGTATAGTGATCACTGGTCAGTTGTGAGGTCACATCCAGGGAGGTCAGAAATTCCCTGGTTTCCCGCAATACTCCATGGGGTCCCAGCATTTGAAAAACCCCTGCCTCCACGTCCTCAAGCATTGGCGTATGTATTTTTGGCAAAAATGTCCGTAACCGAATATAGGTAGGATTGATGGCATTCAGGGCGAAGGCCGTTGCCTGTGCATGCTCAAAGCTTCGCTCCACTCCTCCGATTCCCAGGAGCACATACATGCTCAACTCTATCCCCGCTTCCATAACGTATCTGCCGGCTTCAATCTGCTGCTGACGAGTTGTTCCTTTGCAGACGCGTTGGAGAATAACGTCATCTCCAGACTCCAACCCGACATGTATGCGTGAAAGTCCGGCCTGGGCAAGTTCCCTGAGTTCCTGTTCACCTTTTTGATGGATATACTGGGAAGAACCATACACTGTAATACGCTGCAGATGGGGAAAAACAGAATGAGCATGCCTACAGATCATACTCAGCTGTTCTGTTTTCATGGCAATGGTATTGCCTGCAGGAAAAAACAACGTGGTTACCAGCGGACTGCAGGACTCGGAAGCTTGATTAAGATCTGCGATAATATCGGCAACCGGCCTGATTTTAAAAGGCGGACCATTTTTATACACCATGCAGAACGTACAACGATTGTGAGGGCAACCGACAGTCGCCTGAATAAGCAGTGAATCTGCTTCACTGGGTGGTCTGTAAATGGGGCCTTCATACTGCACGAATATTACTCCTCAGGGTATTGGTGACTACATGCTTCAGTTGTTACTTGCTAACACCAGTCTGATTTCATTGGCAAGATCAGGCATAGACACAGGTTTAAGCAAAAAGCTGTCTATCCCCAGTTCATCACGTCTTTCTTTGGATATACTGGTGTGAAGTCCGGTACACATCAAAACAGGCACTTCAGGACGGATGGAACGTATTGCTTCAATTAAATTGTCCCCGGAAAGATTGGGCATGGCCTGGTCTGCAATGATAATGTCATATTTATCCGGATCCTCCCGAAAGGCGTCAAGGGCCTCCATGCTGTCTTTATACGCGCTCACCCGATAGCCAAGCATTTCAAGCTGCCTGACTCGCAAAGTAATGATCTGCGCTTCATCGTCCACCAATAGCACATGTTCATTTCCACCAAGGATACCGGATGGACTCTTCAGATCAGCATTTTTTTCTTCCGATGTTACAGGAAGATATACTTTAAAAGTACTCCCTTTACCAGGCTTGCTGTCAACTTCTACAACTCCGCCCAATCGTTGCACCACGCCATGCACCTGGGACAGTCCCAATCCGGTTCCTTTTCCCTGTTCCTTGGTGGTAAAAAATGGATCAAATATTTTGCAAATCATCTCCTCAGGAATTCCCATACCGGTATCTGAAACGGTAAGTACCACATACCTCCCCGGTTCCACTCCCACTTCCACCATTTCATTTCTCTCCACATCTTTGCGTTCCAGGCCCACAAACATCTGCCCGCCCTGATCCTCCATGGCATGAAAGGCATTTGTACAGAGATTCATTACAACCTGATGCACCTCTGTGGGGGATGCGTTGATAAGTCCGCAATCCTTTTCAATCCGACTGGTTATCTCGACCGTGGCAGGGATAGAAGCCCGAAGCAATTTCAACGCCTCTTTGACAATTATCTCCATCTGAATCGGCCTGGCCTCAACCACATCCTGCCGTGAAAAAGCCAGTATCTGCCGGACTAGATCCCTGGCCCGCATGGAAGCGGCATAAATTTCATTGAGGTTTTCCCGCTGTAGACCACTTGGAGGCGAATCATTTAAAAGGAGCTCCGTATACCCGATGATGGGTGTCAGGATATTATTGAAATCATGGGCAACCCCACCGGCAAGGGTACCGATGGCTTCCATTTTCTGCGCCTGCTGCAAACGAGCTTCATAGGCAATCTGTTTTTCTTCCAGCTTTTTTAAAACAGAGATATCTGCCAGGGTTCCAATCATGCGCAGAGGTTTGCCCGCCTGATCTCTCTCCATAATTTTGCCGCGGTCCAGCACCCACATGTACGAACCGTTTTTCCGACGAATACGATATCGTTTGCGAAACGTAGTTCTTTCTCCGCAAACGCAGCGTTCAATGGCTCTCACAACTTCTTCCCTGTCCTCCGGATGCATACGGGCATAGGCAACATACATGGTGGTCGCAAGCTCCTCATCCTGCCCGTAGCCCAGCATTGTCCTCCAGCGGGGAGAATAATATACCGAATCCTGAACAAGGTCCCAGTCCCATACTCCATCACCGGCACCTTCCAGGGCAAAATGCCACCGTTCTTCAGTCTGACGTGACCATTCCAAGGCATCGGCAAGACCTCGGATAAGGATTCCCAGGGCAATAACAGTGATGGAACTGATAAATACAAAGGTGATGGATGTGGTCACCCACACATCGATGGAGTATTGGAGACTGAGCCAGGAGGTGGCACCTGAATGAATATGCACACCGCTTATGGTCAGTACTATCAGTTGAGCAACCAGTGCGACCACCCCAGCACGAATACCCAAGGTTAATGTGGCGATAACCGTGCATGTAAAAAGCCAGAGTCGCCCACTACCGATCGGCCCCAGGGAAAACATCGACAGGGTAGCCAGGCCAAAAAGCCCGCATATAATGATCCATGCACGAATCTTAAGGGGAACGGAACGGAAGAAAGTTACAAACAGACAGAGCAGGTAGGCAATGATATACCCAAAAAAATTCACCCAGAATTCATCATGATACGCCCTGATGAGACTCTTTATCAGGGGAATTGAGCCTCCCACACAAATGGCTCCAGAAAGGAAAAGAAAACTCTTTTCCCTCCATCTCTGCAGTATCCCGGATTGATCAGAGGAAAATAACTGTTTCAGGTATGTAAATGGTGATGACATTGGAGCCCCTTCTGCCGAGGAATATTTGTGCTCCCTATTACAGGCCTGTTTTTTGTACGCTTACCAATGAACGATAACCGCTTATCTATATAGAGGTAAGAGTATCTTCAGGCCTTTGCTGAGGAGACTGCACTGGGGAACAAGAACTCTCCAAAAGTTATTACATAACAACAAGTTGGAAGTCAAGTTGAAGTTGCTTGTTCACAAACCATTATGAATGCATCATATGCATATTGTATGAGAAATTTCCCATATGAGAGTTCCAGGTATCAGGGTTCCATAAAAGCCTGAATAAGTAGATGCAGTCCCATATCCACCGGGCATCGCCTCAAATGTCTCTCTGTTGAACATTTAGTCACTTTTAGACGAAAAGAAATACAACAAAAATACATTTTTCTTGACTTTTATTGCTTTCACGTTTTAACTGAATGACGATTCAGGTGTTCACAAGAACACAAGAGGGAACTCCGTGAAAGTCGGAGACGGGCCCGCCGCTGTAACCGGGGACGAACACTGCACCTTGTCACTGATCAGATGATCGGGAAGACGCAGTCAGTAGAATGATCCGGAAGTCAGAAGACCTGCCTGAATCCTGAAGCATTACATGCTGCGAGGACAACAGCGCTTCTCCAATACATCTGCGGATAAAAAAGGGACATCCCGGATTGAACAGTCAGTTCAATCCGGGATTTTTTTTTGGGCAGAAGTAATCGCTCCCAGAGTGCCTCGCATAGGTTAACAGTTGGCAAAGCCTTGTGAGGTAGTAATGGTACAGCAGTTATCGGTTCTAGGTATACTCCTTGTTTTTCTCTTCACCTCTGCGCCTGTTCATTCTGCAGAAGTTGATGATCAGGTACAAAAAACAGTGCAGTCTGCGCTCTCTACGCGCAAAAAAAACCAGCAGGAAGAAGAACAATGGCGTCAGGAGCAAGCCAGGCTCCAGGCTACTTTTGAAACTTTGGAAGCCGAAGTTCAGGAACTGCGCCTGCAACAAAACCAACTCGAGACCTCCATTCAGGATACGCAACAGCGTATCGTCGGAAAGACTTCCCAAATTGCTGATATCGATGAGATAACAGCGCAAATCGAGCCCTTTCTGGATGAGCTTTTCATCTCACTGAAAAAAGCCATTGATCAGGGGCTGCCATTTCTCCAGGAAGAAAGAGAGCAGCGCCTGTACAGAATAACCTCCCTGGGTTCCGATCCATCGGTGAGTATCAGCGAGCGGTATCGGAGGCTTGCGGAAGCCCTGCTTGTGGAAGCTGAATACGGCTTCACAACGGAAGTATACCAGCAGAAGATTTTACTCGAGGGAAGTGAAACCCTGGTGGATATTTTCCGCCTTGGTCGCCTCAATCTATTCTACCTCACCCTGGATGGAACACAGTGCGGCTCCTTCAATCCTGCTGAAAAACAGTGGCATCCCCTGTCTGTCACCAATCTGCCGGCCATCCAGTCTGTCATTGCAATGGGTCGCAAACAGCATCCCATTGAGCTGGTAAACCTTCCCATCGGCCAGATACAACCGATGAATCAGGAGGTGCAGCAATGAATCACTTACGCTCATTCTGCACAGTTGCCTGGGCCCTCCTGCTATTATCTTCCCCTTGCTCTTTTGCCCAGGATATGCGTGTTATTTCCCTTGAAGCAGAACAAGCTCGCAACCTGCTCACTGAAAAAGCCACGCAGGAAAAGGCAGCGGCCGAGCAGGCGGCTGCCCAAAGCCGCAAGCAAATTCTTGAAGACAGAGAAACCCTGCAACAGGCCATTACCAAGCTGCAACAGGAAAAACAAACCCGTACGTCCCGTGTGGAGGAACTCACAGCCCAGAGCGAACAACTTGGCAAACAGGAAGAACAGCTCACAGCAGAACTTGAACAAAAACGGGCAACCGTTGGTGAATTGATTGGCACCATCCGCATGAATGCCAAAGATCTGGATTCACTGGCCAGCCAGGATCTAACCAACCGGGCGACCGGTGAAATGACCAGCTTCAGTAATCTGCTTGCCCAGGACGGCCAGCTTCCTTCCATGGGCCAGATTCGGACCATGATGGATGCGGTGGCCAGCCTTATTGATCATTCCCAGGGAGTGGCCCGAATTCAAGGCAACATAGTTGATCGAACCGGGCACGCCTTGAGCAGTGAGATACTGCTGATAGGACCATTTACGGCTGCCTATTCCCATCAAGGGGAAACCGGATTTCTCACATACTCTCCCGATGGAGATAACCTGTATGCCCTGTCCAGGCTGCCTTCTTCAGGAATGCAAAAACAACTCGCCCAGTATATGGAGGGCAAGCGGAGCAGCGTTCCCATTGACATTTCCAGAGGTAACGCCCTGCGACAGCTCAGTAATCAGTTACAGCTATCAGACCAGATTCAGCGGGGAGGGCCCATTGTCTGGCCCATTGTGGTAATTTTTATTCTGGGGCTCCTGATAGTACTGGAACGCAGTATACATTTAATCCGAACCAGGGCACGTACATCCAGGATCATTGACCAGATCCAGGTATACTGCAAAAATAACCAGTTCAGTGAATGCGAGGAGTGGCTCGCAAACCATGCCAGCAAACCCCTGACCAGAATTCTTCTTGCAGGGGTGCGCTCCTTTCAAAAGAGCAGGGAAGACCTGGAAAATATTCTTCAGGAAGCCATTCTTCGCGAGATCCCTCCCCTGGAACGATTTCTCTCCACCCTGGGCATGCTGGTAGCCATTGCTCCCCTTCTCGGACTGTTGGGCACCGTCACAGGTATGATCAATGTATTTCACGTCATCACCCTCCATGGAACAGGTGATCCACGGCTGATGTCCGGTGGTATTTCCGAAGCCCTGGTAACCACCATGCTCGGCTTGGGAGTTGCCATTCCCCTGATGCTGCTACACAACGTACTCCAGCGGAGGGTTGATGAACGCATCGGCGAAATGGAAGAAAAGGCCGTTTCACTGGTGAACCTGATCCACTCCAGCAACGGTAAGAGTATGTCTTTATGACTGGTCAATTATTTCTCCAGTATCATGACAGCCTGAATTTTTTCCGCACAGGTGGGCCAATCATGGTGCCTCTCATGCTGATCAGTCTGGCCATGTGGGCATTAATTATTGAGCGATTGTTTCATTTTCGTCGTCTTCTCCAAAATAACCAGCCCATTGATGCCCTCTGGACCGCTGTCTGCTCCAACCGGGGTCAGGCTCCTTCCTTAACAGGCCTCAATGGTCTGCTTCTGGATACCTTTCTCCGTCGCAGAAGCGGACACCTGCAGCTTGATCACTACATTGTCGACGAAATAGTTCTCTCCCTCAACCGCTCACTCAATAGTTACCTCGCCATTATCGGTGTGCTGGCTGCCATCGCCCCGCTTCTAGGTCTGCTGGGCACAGTTACCGGCATGATGAACACCTTTAATGTCATGGCTCTTTTCGGAACCGGTAATATCAAGGGAATGGCCAGCGGCATTTCAGAGGCTCTGATAACTACCCAGACCGGTCTGGTTATCGCCATTCCCGGCTTATATATGAAGTCTTTTCTGGATCGTCGCGCACATAATGCCAGGCATCAGGTTGCGGCTGCCGGATATTACCTGCGCAATCACCTCAAGGAGTATAAGGAGTACGATCCATGCTGAATATCAGTGCCTCTCGCAGATCTAATCGGCAGAAACCGGGGCTGGATATAGCTCCACTCATAGATATGGTCTTTATTCTCCTGATCTTTTTTCTGGTGAACACCAGCTATGTCAAAGAAACCGGCATTGAAGTTATTCGTCCGACAGCGGCAACGGCCACTGCTGCAAAAAATACCACCATTCTCCTTGCCATTGACAAACAGAACAAAGTGTTCATGCAACGCAGGGAAATTGATATTCGTGCTGTTCGAGCCAATGTTGAGCGGGCACTTGCAGAAAACCCTGAAAGCAGCGTGGTTGTGGTAGCGGATAAAGCCAGTGCCACCGGAACAGCCATCCAGGTCATGGACGGTTGCCGCATGGCTGGCGCGACCAGTGTTTCCCTGGCAGCAAGTCTGAATCAGGACAAATAAAACAATGCATTTTCCGCACACACAACTCAACTGGCCACTGGCACTGGCTGGTACTCTCTGCTGCAATATGTTCATCTTCCTGCTATTGCCCCTGCTCATCAGCAAGAAGCCGCCTGAACTCATTGCCACAGACATGATTGAGCAGGTGCAACTGATTCGCCTGCAAAAGGAAACACCTCCCAAACCTCCTGAAGAACACAAACAACCAAAACCCTTAGAAAAAGAGAAGCCAAAACCCAGCCAGCAGAAAATATTCAAGGAAAAATTGCAGCTGGCTCTTGATCTCAACCCGCGACTTCCCAAAGGCCCAACCACCCTGGAATTGCCTCCCCCTGACCTGAACCTGCAGGGCGTTAGCGGTGATGCCATATTTGAGGTGGGTGATCTGGATGCACCTTTGACAACAGTTGCCAGAATACCTCCCCTCTACCCGCTGAAGGCCCGGCGGCGAGGTATTGAAGGCTGGGTCAAGGTGCGTCTGCTGGTAAATGAACAGGGCGATGTAAGCGGCGTGACCATTCTCGAAGCCCAACCAGACGGTATTTTTGAAAAAAGTGTCCGCAACTGTGTCGTCAGCTGGCGCTTTCAGCCCGGTACTGTTGATGGTGTACCTGTCAAAGCACAGGTGGAAACCGTTATTCATTTCACATTGGAGTAAGGCTATGCTGTCTACAATGAGAAACATCTGCTCTACTCTTCTCCTGGTTCTGCTGGTAACAACCTTTGCCAATGCCGCCTCGGGGAAGCAACAATCCCTTCCTCCCAGGGCGCAGATCCTGCTCAGCAAAATATCTCCCCTGCTGCAGAAACAGCAATACGCCCGGGCTGCTGCACTCATTGTTGAGCGGCAAAGTTCCTGTCCTCTTGCCCAGGCAACCCGGGGAAAGGGATATCACCATGCAGAAGTCTACTTTGCCCTGGGAAATTGTTATTTGTTGAATACGCAATATCAGCTTGCAGAAAGAGCCTACAGAGAGGCTGTCACAACAGATCCTGAGCATACCCATGCCTGGCTTAACCTGGCAAAAACCTATTATGAGCTTGAGCAATACCTGGCTGCAGCAGACTGTTTCAGTCACGGT
The DNA here is from genome assembly GCF_000429945.1 of Desulfogranum japonicum DSM 18378. GTDB lineage: Bacteria > Desulfobacterota > Desulfobulbia > Desulfobulbales > Desulfobulbaceae > Desulfogranum > Desulfogranum japonicum. The sequence goes on from NZ_AUCV01000022.1 coordinate 26,888, forward strand.
TATGCAAGTGAGGAAAGCAAGAATCCCGAGGTGTTATATTATGCGGCCGCATCACTGCTCATGGCTGAAAAACCTGGCAAAGCAGTGCAAGTATTTGAAAAATTGTTTGCCACCCATGCTGATGCCATCCGTGATCCCTGGCGAGAAAATTACGTGCATGCGTTGCTGGCTATCAATAAAAATAGAAAAGCCCTTCCCCAGATTCGCCTGCTCACCGAACATTACACAGGTGAAAAACAGATAAAATGGCAGGAAATCCTGCTCCATCAGTACCTGCAACTGGAGATGATCAAAGAGGCACACTCCTATGCCCATTTTCTCACCGAGTCTGCCCCACAGGTTGAAAAATGGTGGAAAACCCTGGCCCACATTCAACTCAACATGGACCGGGGCATGAACGCTTTGGCCTCACTGGTTATTTACAGCTACCTGACAGAACCCGATTATAAGGAATCCAAGCTTATAGCAGACCTCTGCATGCAGGAGGGCATCCCGATCAAGGCAGAACCGCTGTACCGCCGGTGGCTGGAACAGAAAAACGACGCCAAATTACTGCACAGGCTGGTCATGGCTCAATACCAGCTGGGTAAAATCGAAGAGGCTCTCAAAACCCTGGGCAGTTACCAGAGCCTGGTAACCACGGAAGGCCTCCTTATGCTTAAAGGAGAACTCCATTACAGACTCGACCAGTTCCACGAGGCTGAAACAGCCTTCAAACAGGCGGCACTTACCCATGAATCCAGGGAAGGACAGGCTTGGCTCATGGCCGGATACGCTGCCATGCAAAAAAGGCAGTTGAGCGACAGTAGAAATGCCTTTACCAAAGCTGCCACCTTTCCTTCACAAAAAAAGGCAGCTCTGGTTGCCCTCAATCATCTTAATAACAACCAGGTACCAAACTGATGTCTGCCCATTTCAGCCTGCAATGCATCACCATGCTCTATTTTCTCGGTTTCTGCGTGTCCTTTGTGACAAAAAGAAAACCTCTCCTGTTCTGGTTTGTGGTGCCGGCCCTGCTTGTTCATGTATATCTGATATATCTGCGCTACCTTGCTGCATGGCCTTTACTCCCCATGTACATGAGCAGTCTTGCTGTGCCCATGGTTTTAGGCATATTCTGGATGTTTCCGCAAACGTCCAGCGTTCCTTTTAAGCAGCAGATTCTTTTTCAGCGACTGCTGCTGCTGTTCTGCCTGCTCTGGTCAGGCCTGAGCCTCTGTTTTCCCAAGGATTTTTACCTGCCCTTTCTTCAGTCAAACACCTGGCTTGCCCATATTTTCCTGCTCACCGGTATCATTGGCAAAGCATGCCTGCTCTGCTGTGCAGCCTGGGGCATCATCAGCCTTACATGCAACACCCAGGATGAAAAACGAATCTGTATGACCCAATCCTTTAACTGGTCAATCTGGGGATTTGTCTTTTGGACCCTCTCCATGTTCAGCGGTGAGGTCTGGTCGTACCTTGGCTGGGGAACTCCAGTGGTCTGGGAGGATGCAGTACTCACAACTACCATGGCGGCATGGTTTTATTACGGCTGCTATCTTCACCTTCACCTGACCCGTTCATGGAAAATCGGATACCGTGCCTGTTTTGCTTCTTTTGGCCTGGTCATTCTTCTCTTTGCGACCCTGCCTGATCTGGGGCCTCTCCGTTCACCTTTCTGACCCGGATTTTCCATGACTACAGCAACCAACACAACCACACTTGAAAACGCAGTGAAAAGTTCCCCTTCAACACTGTCAACGCTCTGGAAAATGGCAGGATCCATCAACCTGTCCATCATCCTTCTTCTGTTGCTCACCCTGGATTCCCTGGTCGGCTATTTCTGCCTGGATCGTAACCCGTCCCTGTTCAGGCCCATGGGTGACATGGGCCTGATGACCTGGATCGACACCTATGGCCGTCACAATCTCGCGGTTACCGGTTGGTTTTTTGTCCTGCTGGCTCTCCTTTTTGTCCTCTGCTGCAACACCTTTGTCTGCACCACTGACCGGACTCTGCGAATTCTCCGCAACCGTAAACAACATAGTACTGCCAGACTCCTTTTCCGCCTGGCGCCACATTGCATGCACTATGCTCTGCTGTTGATCCTCACAGGTTATCTGTGCAGCTATCTGTTCAGCATCGTCATCCCCACCCAGACTCTTGTGATCGGCTCTGAATATATACTTCCCAACCAGGCAGGAACCATACGGTTCATCTCCTTTGACCCGGTAACGTATAACGGCGAACGGCTCTACTGGCTTGATGGCAACGTGTTGTCCCCCAAAGCCACACTGCGGCTCTCCACTCCCCATACAGAGCAGGAAGCTGTCATTGGTTTCAATCGTCCCGCCCGTTTTAATGGGTACAGTCTGCACCTGAAAAATTTCGAACCCAAAACCCAGGGCAAAATGCATCGTAAAACCAGAATTGATCTCCATGTGCGCAAAGATCCCGGGGTCATGCTCTATCTTGCAGGTCTCATTCTGTTTTCCTTTGGCATGGTCCTTTATGGATGTGAATGGATTTTCTTTAGAGAGGTTAGCAAAAAATGATTGCCCAGTTGAGAGTTATAATTCAACGCCTGGGGGCCTTACTGGTGATATTGCTCGTTATCGCCGGCTGTAAAGGTGAAACTGACAAACAGGCAGTTGTTGAAAAGGATCCCTCCCAGCCTGCATTTCTGCAGATCGGGAGTTTTTCAGTTCAGCATGTTTCACCATCCCGTACTCATGTCCGCGACGGTGCAGGCCGTACCCTGGTGCTCATCGAACGCGGCACCGAACCGCCAAAGAATGTTCCAGCCACCCAGATTATCCGGGTTCCTGTACAGAGTGTGGCAGCTTACGGCTATTTCGAGGTCTGTGTTCTCAGAGCACTTGGTGTTTTGGAAAACACCCTGGTAGGTGTAACAACACCTGCAAACCGTTGGTTTATCCCTGAAATTAAGCAAGGAATGAAAAACGGTAAAATTGCTTTTCTGGGTGACTCCAGCAAGATCGATTTTGAACGGCTGGAACACCAGCATCCGGAACTGGTCCTTACCTGGGATCCTGCCATCATCCCAATGCTTGACCAGCTGGGTATCCCTTGTGTGGTGACCACCACTCCAGAGGCCATGTGCCTTAACGCCCGTATGCGTTTTGTACAGTTCCTTGCTCCATTTTTTCATAAAGAACAGGAAGCAGACGCTTTTTTTGCACGCATCAGATCTGCCCTGGATGATATCCGCGCCCGTACCGTCACCTCCACCAGTAAACCCAAGGTGATGTGGGGAGATGTATATGAAAAAAGGGTACTGGTGGAACCAGGCAATGCATGGGTAGGCGAACTGGTAGGTCTTGCACAGAGCGATTATCAATTCGATGACATTTTTGGAACATCCTGCATTGAAATCACCCTGGAACGCTTTCTCTATTCCGGCAAAGATGCGGATATTCTGTTCACTTACCGCACCATTGACTCCGGTGCAACCTCCAAGGAAGCCCTGGCGAGGATGAATCCATTAATCAAGGACATAGCCCCCCTGCATACTGGCCGGGTCTACTCTCCCAAACCCCATTATGTCCAGTCGGGTGATCGTCTGGATGAAATCCTCACCGAAATCGCGGCCATCCTGCATCCTGATGTTTATCCGGATTTTCCCCTGCAGTTTTTTAACGAATTACCAGATACAGATCCTGTCCTAGCGCAAAAGGAGAACAAAGATGACGACAAGTGAGCAGACCCTGAGCATTGCCCGGGGCTTTCCTGCCATGCGCAGACAGAGCACGGTTTTTTTGTTGCTGGTCATGACGACACTGGCCATGATGGTGCTCAATATCGGTATTGGTTCCATTGAGTACACGCCACAGCAGATCTGGCAGGTTCTGTTTGACCAGACAAACGACAAAATAGCCCATAACATAATCTGGAATATCCGGCTGCCACGGGCCGTAGCTGCGATCTTTGGCGGAGCCTACCTGGCTGCGGCCGGACTGCTGCTGCAGATCTTTTTTCGCAACCCCATTGTCGGGCCTTATATTCTGGGTATTTCCTCCGGCGCGACCCTGATGGTCTCTTTTGTCATGCTCACCAGCGTAACAGTGGGCATTACCGTGTTTCAGCCTTTTATGAATACCCTCGCCGCTTTCATCGGAGCCTACACGGTGATGATGATAGTGCTTGCCATAGCCTCAAAAATCAGAGGTATCATTACCCTGCTCATTGTTGGTCTGATGATGGGGTATCTCTGTGGTGCGGTAACCGCCATCCTCACAGCCCTGGCAGAGAAAGAAAAAATTAAAGGATTCGTTCTCTGGCAGCTTGGCAGCTTTTCCGGCTTTAAGTGGGATGAAATCGGTCTCCTCTTGTTTCTTGGCGGAGCTGTACTGATTCTGCTCTTTTTTCAATCAAAACCCCTGAACGCATTCCTTCTGGGAGAAGAGTACGCTGCCTCCATGGGGGTCAACATCAAACGTTTCCGTATGCTCATTCTGCTCTGCGCCTGTCTGCTTGCCGGTATGGTTACCTCAATGGCAGGCCCGGTTGCCTTCATTGGCATGGCTGTTCCCCACATGGCACGGCTCAGCTTTGCCACCTCTGATAACCGTATCCTGATTCCCGGTGCCTGTCTCATGGGAGCCTGTGTTTCCAGCCTGTGTGACCTGCTCGCCCGCACGATCCTGGCTCCGGTGGAATTACCCCTGTCAGCTATCACTGCTTTTTTCGGAGCTCCCATTGTTATTGGCCTGCTCCTCAAACGGAGGGTTAAACTATGAGCAAATCCAATTCTGATCCTGTTCTTGCCTGCAATGGTCTCACCGTGGGGTACAGCAACACCCCTATACTCAGGGATATCCACTGCACTTTTGAGCAAGGCCAGTTTATAAGCCTGCTCGGCCCCAATGGAGCCGGCAAAACAACTCTGCTCCGTACCTTATCCAGACACCTGCCCCCTCTTTCTGGTTCCGTTGCAGTCATGGGCAGGGAACTGCAAGCCATGCCTGCTCTGGATCTGGCCCGAATCATGGCCGTGGTACTGACAAACAAGATCAGCCCTCCCCTGTTTTCTGTCTATGAATTTGTTGCCCTGGGACGATATCCACACACCAATTATCTGGGCACGCTGAATTTCCATGATAAAGAAAGTATTCTTCAATCTCTTCAGGCAGTCCATGCGGCAAACCTGGCATCACGCCCCTTTTCCGACCTCAGTGACGGTGAACGCCAGAAAGTACTGGTTGCCAGGGCTCTTGCGCAAGAACCAAAGCTGCTGCTCCTTGATGAACCTACCATTCACCTGGACCTCAAACACCGTGTTGAGGTGATGTCCATTCTCAGAGACCTGTGCCGGACCAAAGGTATTACGGTAATCGCCTCTCTCCATGACGTGGACGTGGCAGCCAAAGTGTCCGACCAGGTAGCCCTGATCAAAGATAGTTCTGTGCAACATTATGGTGCTCCAGAAGAGGTGCTCACCCAGCAGGCAGTTACCACCCTCTATGATTTTGACAAGGCAGAGTTCAACAGTCGTCTTGGAGGTATTGAGCTGCGAAGCGACGGCAACAGTGGCAAAGCCTTTGTCCTGGCCGGCATGGCCAGCGGCTCCCATGTATATAGAATGCTGGCAAAAAAAGGATTTTCTTTTGCCACAGGCGTACTCCACACCAATGATCTGGATTTTTTTGTGGCCGACTCTTTGGGGGGAACCTGTATCACGGTTCCTGCCATGGAAACTATCAATGGAACAGCCACAGCCAAAGCCCATGAACAATTGGCCCAGTGTGACGTGGTCATTGATTGTGGTTTTGCCCTGGGGAATCATAACATGGCCAATGGTGAACTGCTGCAAACAGCACTGGAAATGGGCAAACCATTGTTCAGCCTGAGAACACCGGATGCAGGTAAAAAACTCAATACGCAAAATGGTAATTACATCCAACTCAAAAATGTTGCTGAACTTATAACAACCCTGGACAACTATCTGCCAGGTAAACAACACGGGCTGAAAACAGCCGGACCAGCTCACATGAAGGAGGTATGATGCAACCTTTCAGCTTGTGTTACTACTCAGCCACAGCCATTGAGATTCCTTCTTTAAGTGAAGGCGTCAGCCTGTTTCAGAAATATGGCGGAACTGTCAAGGTTACCGCACGCACCCAGGTACAGTTATTTGATAAGGCCAGGCAGAAGGCCTTCATTAAAGATGCTCTGAAAAACGATGTACTGATTATTTCCCTGCATGGTGGTAAGGCATCGTTTCCAGCCTTTGAATTGCTGGCTGAACAACTGGAGTTGCTCCAGCCAGAGCAGCGCCCCCTTATTCACATTCAGCCAACCAGCGGTGATGAAGATTCCATTGAAGCAGCCAGGGAATTCTGTCAGGATTTTGGAACCCCTGATTGGGACCTGGTAAAGCAATACATCAGCGCCGGTGGTCATATCAACTTTCATCAACTGCTGGTGCGTCTCCATAATCGTCTTTTTGCAACGGATTTGCATTGTGAACCACCGACGCCTCTTCCAGATGACGGTATCTATCATCCTGATTACGCAGGCATTCCAAGACTGGAACGTTACCTGAGTGAAAAAATTGACACTGATAAAATAACCGTGGGGCTGTGGTTTTACCAAACCTATTGGGTGAATAACAATCTCGCGTTTATCGATGCCATTATCCGGGAAATAGAAGCTGCCGGTGCCAATGTTATTCCGGTTTTTCATCATCGCTACAAGGATGCGGAACGTCAGAACAACGGGGCGGATTATGTTGTTCAACATTACTTCATGGATGGAGACAAGCCGCGCATCCAGGCACTCATAAATCCCCAGATGTTTTCCCTGACCCTGGTTGCCAAGGAATACCAGAATCTCCTCAGTCAACTCGGTGTCCCCTTCATTCAGGCAATGACCTGCTCTGCCCCCTACCAGCAATGGAACGAAAGTATTCAGGGGCTTCCCACCATGGATGTTTCTTATTCCGCTGCCCAGCCTGAGTTTGACGGCGCCCTGATCACCGTCCCCGTTGCTACAAGGGAACAGGAAACCGTGGATCCCGTCACAGGGGCGCTGATGGCCAAATATCATCCCATCCCTGAGCGGGTGGGCAAGATGGTTCGTCTTACTCTTAACTGGGGTCGTCTAAGCCGTATTCCCAACAGCGAACGCCGGGTAGCCATTATCTTCCACCACTATCCCCCGCGCAACGACCGCATTGGCTGTGCTGCAGGCCTGGACAGTTTTGCCTCGGTTTCCCTGCTCATGGACAGAATGCGGGCAGCCGGTTACCAGTTGGAACACACCTATCCAGATCACAACGAGCTCTCCCATGCCCTGCTGGAAAAAATGACCTGCGATCAACGCTGGCTTACTCCAGACCAGATGGCGGCACGTGCTGAAGCCGATGCTGGCAGGGAAGAATATACCAGGTGGCATGCAGAACTCCCCCAGGCCATTCAGGAAAAAATGCGAAATGACTGGGGTACTGTGCCAGGAGATCTTTTTGTCCATGATGACAAGATGCATTTTGCAGGTCTGCGTAACGGCAACATCTTTCTTACCATCCAGCCACCGCGTGGCTATCTGGAACAGATAGATGCCATTTATCATGACATGTACCTTTCCCCGCCACACCACTACCTGGCCCAGTACAGATGGATACGTGATATCTTTAAGGCCCATGTGGTCATGCATGTGGGTAAACATGGTTCTCTGGAATGGTTACCTGGCAAGGCCCTGGGGTTATCAGATCACTGTTACCCAGATCTGGCAATTATGGAACTGCCCAATGTATATCCCTATATCATCAACGATCCCGGTGAGGGAACCCAGGCCAAAAGGCGCTCCTACTGCTGTATCATCGACCACCTGACCCCGGCTTTTACCAATGCAGATCTGTACGATGACCTGGCAAAAGTGCAGGAACTGGTCCTCCAGTACCAGATGGCAGTCAGTGAAGATCCGGGCAAAGTACCTGTTCTACAGCCCATGATCTGGGAAGCTGTTGCTGCAGCAGACCTGGATAAAGACCTGGAAATCAGCGAACAGGAAGCCATGGATAATTTTGACAGGTTTCTTGAAACACTCCATGCCTATGTGGAGGAGCTGGGCGATACCATGATCAACGATGGCCTGCACACCTTCGGCCAGCCCCCTGAGGGAAAAAGACTGACAGAATTTCTGGTTCAGCTGACCCGCCTGCCAAATGGCTCTGTTCCATCCCTTCGCGAATCTCTGGTTTCAGCAATGGGATGTGACTACGACGATGTTCTGGAACATCGTGGTGTACGACAGCCTCACTTTGGAAACAGAACAGGTGGTGAGGTGCTGCGCAATGCACATAACCAGGCACTTGAACTGGTTGATGTACTGGAGCAGAACAACTTTTCTCCTGAGAGCGTTCCGCCGTTGCTGGAAAATATTCCCAAAATCAGTCGCAGCAGTGTTGAAGCAACCCTCAAATACATCACCGATTCACTGGTACCCAACATCATAGCAAGCCGTGAAGAAATAAACGCGGCCATGGATGCTTTTGCCGGCAGCTTTGTACCACCAGGCCCTTCAGGATCGCCTACCAGAGGGCAGGCCGACATTTTACCCACAGGCCGTAATTTCTACTCTGTTGATCCCAATAAAATTCCAACTCCTGCAGCATGGGAAGTTGGAGTTCGGTTGGGAGATGCGCTCATTGAACGCTACCTCAAGGAAACAGGACGCTACCCGGATACCATCGGCATCCTGGTGTATGGAACAGTCACCATGCGAACCAGAGGCGATGATATTGCTGAAATTTATTACCTGATGGGCTTGAAGCCTGTCTGGCAGAAAGGCAGCGGCAATGTCTGCGGCCTGGAGGTGATTCCCCTTGAAGAACTTGGCCGCCCCCGACTGGATGTTTCTCCCAGGGTATCGGGATTCTTTCGCGATTCCTTCCCCAACCTCATGGAACGTATCGACGAGGCAGTACGCATTGTCAGTGCCTTGAAAGAAGCTCCTGAATCCAACTTTGTCCGCCGCAACGTCTACAAGGACGTGGCTGAGTATAAAAAACAGGGGATGAGTGAAGAGGAAGCCCTGCGGGAAGCCACCTTTCGGGTATTCGGCTGTCCTCCGGGAACCTATGGAGCCGGAGTTTCAGAACTCATTGAATCCAAAAACTGGAAAACCCAGGAAGATCTGGGCAACAACTATATCCGTTATTCCTCACATGCCTATGGCCAGGGCAGTTATGGCACCCAGAAACCGGAAAATTTCAAACGTGTCCTCTCCCGTATGGATGTCACTGTTAAAAACGAGGATTCCCGCGAATATGACATGATGTCATGTACTGATTACTACAACTACTACGGCGGACTCATCGTAGCAGCCAAAACAGTTCGCGGCAGCCTCCCCTTTGCAGTTATGGGCGACAGCTCAGACCCCAAAAGGGTCAAGGTACGCACAACTTTTGAAGAAGCCAAGCACGTCCTGCGCTCCCGGCTGGTGAATCCCAAGTGGCTGGAAGGCATGAAACGTCACGGCTACAAAGGTGCTGGCGATATCTCCCACATGATGGATGTGGTCCTAGGCTGGGATGCCACGGGTGAGGTGATCGAAGACTGGATGTACGCCAAAATTGCCCAGGCCTATGCCCTTGACCCGGAAATGCAGCAGTGGATGAAAGAGGTCAATCCTTACGCCTTGCAGAACATTCTGGACAAGTTACTGGAAGCTATCAGCCGCGGCATGTGGAACGCTGACGAATCAATGGAACAGGATCTGCGTGATGCCTACCTGGAAATGGAGGGAGAGATAGAGGAGTGGACCGAATGACCTCAACTTTCCACGATTTTTTGAAAAGTGTTGTCTGCCCTGATTATTCAGCGAAAGCTCCAGAGAGCAAATAGGCTGGCCGCATGCACAACATCAACAAAAAACTTAATATATCAAGCAGATGCGCCAAGAGCAGCTGCGCTCTTTCTGCGCTGCTGCTGGTATTACTGTTTGGCCCTCAGGTATATGCACAGACCAACGGTGATGTGGTCATTATTACAGGTGAAGACATCAGCCGTATGCAGGCCAATACCATGGCTGATGTGCTTAATCACGTGGCAGGAATCACAGCAGGGGAATCGTCTGTTGGTATTCACGGCTCCTACAAAGTCAAAGTGTTTTTGGATGGCCGCCCCATCAATGATCCCACATCAAGCCATGGAGGCATCAACTGGAACCTGGTCAACCTTGAGCAGGTAGAGGAAATCCAGATTCTGCGCGGCAAGGGCAGTGTACGCTACGGCCAGGATGCCAGCGGCGGTGTCATCCTGATAACCACACGGCAGGTGTCCAGTCTTTCCGGCCATATCAAAACCTATGGCGGCAACCTGGACACGGGATATGGCAGCGCCCAGGTCCAGGCCAAGAAAGGTGCCTACAGTGCGGCGTTTTCCGGTGAAACTGAATTTACTCAAGGATATCGTGAAAACAATGATAAGCATCGTTACAAGGCAGGCATAAAAACCACCTATACCCATGACCAGGATCGATACATCAGCCTCGGGGCCGATTACCTCTATGATACCAGAGGGTTGGCAGGTTTTCTCGACCATCCTACCCCCTATTCCCGTAAAAAGACCAAGACGACTGCCCTGACAGCACAGGCCCAGTACCTGCAGACCACCAGCACAACCTTTTACAACGACGGTTACCGTCATAACAGTGATGTGAGCAGAGATTTCAGCCAGACCCTGCGTGTGTACGAGCTTGGTGAGGATCTTTCCACATCCAGCAAAACCGGTGAAATTGGAGAACTCTCCTATGGTGCCGGTTACCGGCGCAACTGGGCTACCGGCTCCAACCTCGACGCTCAGTCTGAAGAAACCTTTTCCCTATATGGCAGCCAGCGGTTTGAAAAGGATGAGTTTCCTCTGTTCTTTACCCTCGGTCTGCGAGCCAATGCCAACACCGACTTTGATGATACCCTCAGCCCGGAAGCCAAGCTGGGCTATCACAAGGAAACATGGTCCCTGACACTGGCCTACAGTGCCTCTGCAAATATTCCTTCTCTGTACCAGCGATACAATCAGAGCAGTTCCACCATGCCCAATCCGGACCTGGATATTGAGACATCTGATAACTACAGCCTTTCCTGGCACCGGGATTTTAATAAACAGATCAGCCTCATGGGCACCTTTTTTTATAATCAGCTGACAGACCGTATCACCTACGTGACCGGCGACGACGGCATTGGCCAGTATGAAAACTTTGGAGAGGTTACCTATCGTGGAGGCGATCTGGCCCTCAGCTGGCAGGCCACGGAGAAACTCTCCCTCAAGGCCAGCTACACCTACCTGAAAGCCCGTGATGAGGAGACGGATCTGACCATTCCTGCAAAATCAGAACACAAAGCCACAGCAGACCTGTATTACAAGGCTAGCGACCGCTTAATGACAGTGCTTTCCTCAAAATACGTCTCTGAAGCCTATCGGGATCGCAGCAATACCATTGTGATTCCAGATTATTTTTTGATGGATGCCAGGGCAGAATATGACCTGGGTAAGATAGCCCTGTTTACGGAAATAAAAAACCTGTTGAACTGCAGTTACTCCTATGCAGACGGCCTGCCCGCACCACCAAGAACGTGGATACTAGGCATGACCTGGGACATATGAAAACTCGTGAACATTCAACACTCTATTCATATGATGGAATTTTGAGGCACAACTGATGTTTACCAATCTCTATCCTCTGGCAGCCATTGTTGGCCAGGATCAACTGAAACAGGCGCTACTCCTTGCTGCCGTAAATCCACTGCTCAGTGGTGTGCTGATCCGTGGAGAAAAGGGGACAGCCAAGTCCACCATGGTTCGGGGGCTGAGTCAATTACTGCCCGAACTGGATGTGGTACAAAACTGCCCCTTCGGCTGTAGCCCCCGTAACGGTGATGTTCGCTGCACCAGCTGCAGCCAGGAAAATGCTGTTCATATCACGGTAAAAAAACAGGTTCCCCTGGTCACCCTGCCGCTCAATGGTACAGAGGACAGGGTCGCAGGTGGAATTGATTTTCCCAAATCCCTCCAACAGGGAAAGGTGGTCTGTGCACCGGGTTTACTGGCACAGGCAAACCGGGGAATTCTGTATGTGGATGAAGTCAACCTGCTTGATGATCACCTGGTGGACCTGATTCTCGATGCATCGGCCTCTGGTATTAATCGGGTGGAACGGGAAGGACTCTCATTTACCCATCCTGCAAGTTTCCTTCTGGTCGGAACCATGAATCCCGAGGAGGGCGAGTTGCGCCCACAACTCCTGGACCGTTTCGGGCTCTGCGTAGACCTGAAAGGAGAGGAGGATCCAGAAAAACGCGTGGAGCTGATGCTCCGCCGGGAATCCTTTGATGCTGATCCCACCGTGTTTATCCACCAGTATGAACGACAGACAGACATGCTGCGTCAACAGATAGTCCAGGCCAGACAGGCACTGGACCTGGTGCAGGTTTCCAAATACATGCGGGGTTTTATCAGCGAGCTCTGTGTGGAAAACAATGTGGCCGGACATCGCGCTGACCTTGTCCTGGAACAGGCAAGTCGGGCCATAGCTGCGCTGGAAGGCGCCCATGAGGTAACCTTTGATCATATTCAGCAGATAGCGCCCCTGGTCCTGCTCCATCGTCGCAGGGAAGCAGAACCTCCACCGCCTCCTCCCCCACCCGAACAGGACAATCAGGAACAGGAGCAACAAGAAGAATCTCCCCAGGAAGAGAACCAGGAGCAACAACAGAACGAACAGGAATCCGGTGAACAAGATCAAGGACAGCAACCTCCCCAGGCTGAGGAGTCTCCTGATGAGCAATCGGAACAGGGCGAGGAAGAGCAACCGGTTCCCATGCCCCAGGTTGAAAAAGAAGATCAGGTTTTTGCCATTGGCTCCACCTTTCGGGTGAAAGCCATTGTCTCCGCCAAAGACCGTGTTTTCCGCAGGGGATCCGGGCGCAGGTCCCGCACAAGGGTCGCCCAGAAAAATGGGCGTTATATCAAAAGCACCATGCACCAGAACGGTGACCTGGCCCTGGATGCCACCCTGCGGGCTGCCGCACCGTACCAGAAACAGCGCGGCTCACAAGACGGCATGGCTGTACACATTCACAGCCAGGACATTCGCGGAAAAATCAGAGAAAAACGAATAGGCAACTTCCTGCTGTTTGTGGTTGACGCCAGTGGTTCCATGGGAGCACGAGGACGTATGGCAGCTTCCAAAGGTGCCATCATGTCCCTGCTGCTTGATGCCTACCAGAAAAGGGATCAGGTCTCCATGATTACCTTCCGGCGTAAGGAAGCCATGGTCAATCTCCCCCCAACCACCTCCGTGGACCTGGCCGGCAAACTGCTTGCCGAAATGCCTGTGGGCGGCAGAACGCCTTTGTCTGCCGGGCTTGCCAAAAGTCATGAACAGGTACGCAACTACCTGGTGAAAAACCCCACTGGCCGCCCCATTGTGGTTTTTCTTACAGATGGCAAATGCAACGTCTCCCTGGGACAGGACAAACCTGTACCTGAGTCCATGCTGCTTGCATCGGCACTGGCAAGGGATGAGCGCTGTCGCTACATCGTCGTAGATACTGAAGATCAGGGGGTGGTCACCTTTGGTCTGGCCCAGCAACTCGCCGGAGCCATGCAGGCTCAATATTTTAAGATAGATGACCTCAAAGCAGAATCTCTGGTGAACATCGTCAAAGGACAAAGTGTATGAAAAAAGCACCCATTTATCCATTTCCAGCCATTGTGGGTCAGGAAAAAATGAAACTGGCCCTTATCCTCAATATCATCAATCCCGGACTTTCCGGTGTTCTCATTCGCGGAGAAAAAGGAACCGCCAAATCCACTGCGGTCAGGGCGCTTGCCGACATCCTGCCTGAGATACAAGTTTTTGATAACGATCCTTTCCAACTGGATCCAGAAAAGGAAAAAGAGGAATTCCATAGCATTCAGGCTGCATTGGGCATCCAGGAAAAGCCAACCTTGCCTGTTGTTACGCAGAAAAAGGTTCAGGTCGTAGAGCTACCTGTGGGTGCAACCGAAGACCGTGTGGTTGGTACTCTGGATCTGGAGTATGCGCTTAAAAAAGGAGAAAAGCGGGTCGAACCCGGAATCCTTGCCAAAGCGCACAGAAACATCCTTTACGTGGATGAAGTCAACCTCCTGGACGACCATGTGGTTGATGTTTTGCTTGATTCTGCAGCCATGGGGGTCAACACCATAGAACGTGAAGGGGTCTCCTTTTCACACCCAGCCCGCTTTACCCTGGTAGGCACCATGAATCCGGAAGAGGGAGAGCTGCGTCCCCAGTTGCTGGACCGTTTTGGTCTCTGCGTCAATATTGAAGGTATTCAGACAGCTGATGATCGTGTTGCCATCATGGAGCGCCGGGCAGCTTTTGACCAGGATGCAGAAACCTTTTCAAAGCAATGGCTGGAACAATCCCGCCAGCTTGCTGATCAGATTCTCTCTGCAAGAAAACTCTACCCCGAGGTAACCGTTGAAAAGGAACTGCTCTTTGAAATAGCCAACACCTGCCTGGAAGTTGGAGTGGACGGACACCGGGGCGACATCATCATGCTTAAAACTTCCAAAACCATGGCGGCCTTTGATGGACGAAATGCAGTCACCTCTGCCGATGTTCGAAATGCCGCAGACCTTGTGCTGCCACACAGGGTAAGACGACAGCCGCTGATGGATATTGCAGAAAATGTACAGTCTCTGCGTAAACGGGCAACAGCGTAATCTTCACCCGGAGAAGGCCATGAAGAAAGATGCTCAGGAACAATACTGGTTCCCCGCCAAACGGTATGGATGGGGGGGGGATTGCCAAATACCTGGCAGGGCTGGCTGGTATTTCTCGGCTACCTGGCTGCCGTGCTGGTCAGTTGTCTGTACCTGGAACAGGCAAAAATGCCTTCCTGGTTCATTCCGTTACACATCTTCCTCCTTGCGCTTTTTATTTTCACTGTCTGGAAAAAAGGTGAACCACCGAAGTGGCGCTGGGGCAAGGAACAACCATGACGTAACCGGCTACAAATACGCGAGACTTTTAAACTTATAGGCCTCCTCTGTGAGGGAGTATACCATAACACAAATACAAACAATCATGATCTCCATAGAAGACCTGCATAAATCATACGGTAAGACGCAAGCCCTTAATGGTATCCATCTACAGGTGGAACCGGGCGAGCTGTTTGCCTTTCTGGGCCCTAACGGCGCAGGAAAAACCACCACCATCCGCATCCTGACCGGATTGACCAGACTGACCGGAGGCAAGGTAAACATAGGGGGATCAGACATCACCACTGATCCCATAGCGGTCAAGCGGTTGTGCGGTATTGTTCCGCAGCATATCAACCTGGACAGCGAATTGTCAGTCTATGAGAACCTGGACATCCATGGTCGTCTTTTTGCTCTTTCCAGCGATGTCAGAAAACAAAAAATCCGGGAACTGCTGGAGTACATTGAGCTTGCCGACCGGGAAAAGGACCTGGTGAAAAAACTCTCCGGCGGTCTCAAGCGCAGGGTCATGATCGCCCGAGCCCTGCTCCATGAACCCAAGGTTCTCTTTCTCGATGAACCCACTGTTGGCCTGGATGCTGCTATCCGTCGTCGTATCTGGGCCTTAATTAAACGGGTACAGCGAGACGGAACCACGGTCTTTCTTACCACCCATTACATCGAAGAAGCCGAATTCCTGGCTGACAGGGTAGCCTTCATTGACCTGGGGGCCATCAAGGCCATTGATACTCCTGGAAAGCTCATGGAACAACTCGGCGTCTGGGCCCTTGACCAGATCAACGGCGACGACATGGAGACCAGGTATTTTACTACCCGCAAGGAGGCAGCTGCATATTCAGCATCCAAAGACACAGGCTTCACCTTGCGGCGAGTAAACCTGGAAGATGTATTTCTCTCAATTACCGGTAAAAAGGTGCTCTGATGCATGGTTTTATAGCTGTTTATCTTCGCGAACTCCTTATTCTCAAATATCGTCTCAAACGCCAGCTGGCGGGAATGGCGGTCTCACCGCTTTTGTATCTGGTAACCTTTGGCTATGCCATGGGAGATGTCATCCAGATTGGGGAGCAGAGTTACCTCCACTTCCTGATCCCCGGTCTGGTTGCCATGAGCAGCATGACCCAGGCGTTTTCCATTGCAACGGACATTAATGTTGCCAGGTTTTACTGGAATATTTTTGAGGAATTTCAGGCAGCACCCATCACCAACCTGTCCTATGTAGCTGGCGAAGTGCTGGCAGGCATGACCAGGGCACTGATGGCCATCGTGGTTATACTCCTGCTCAGCCTTCCCTTTGGGGTGGTGCTGCACTACGGTCCCTGGTTCTGGCTGGGTATTGTCTGCAACAGTTTTGTTTTCTCCTCTCTGGCTGTTGCCCTTGCCATGCTGGTCAAATCCCATGCAGACCAGAGTCTGTTAACCAACTTTATCATCACCCCCATGGCCTTTCTCGGCGGTACCTTTTTCCCAGTGGAAAAATTACCTGTCTGGGCGCAGATGCTCCTCTCTCTCCTTCCCCTGACACATGCCTCCAGGGCCATACGGGCAAGTGCCCTGGGAGAGTCTGTTTTGTGGTGGGATTATGTACTGCTTTTGAGCATTGGAGCCCTGTGTTTCTGGTTTGCCCTGAGCTCAGTTAACAAGGCAAGAGATTAGGAATAGAAAACAACAGCACCTGTTTAAGGAGGAAACTATGCTGCTACAGACCCTATACGACAAGGTGGAAATTCACCGTCAGAAAAAGATCATTTATGCAAAATTTCTCCAGCCTCACACAGTGCTCTCCACCTGCCGTGCAGCAGGAGGATTCCGCTCAGACCTCGATTACATCTACAACCATCAAAGCTGTGAGCCCTGCGCCCACAGCCAGCGCATGTCACCGGCAGCGTATCGTAATCCGCAGACGTATCGCAAAAACATTTGTCAGGAGTATGAATTGCCGGACCAACGCTGCGCTACCCTTGGCACTGCAGCCAATATGAACAATGCCTGCATAGCTTCCCGTACCTTTAGAGACCTTACCGTATCAGCTGTGTGTACCGGTGGAGTGGAGGGTAATGCCGGGCGTGCAGGAGATCCTGCCTCTGTGGTTGAAGTGGAAGACGGCTTTGAACGGCTGGATCCGGCTAATGCCATGCCCGGGCCAGGTACCATCAATACCATGCTCTTTATTTCAACACCTTTAACCGAAGGAGCCATGGTACGCACCATTATGACCGCCACGGAAGCCAAGACAGCGGCTCTACAGGAATTAGCCGTCAATTCGCGCTATTCCGACAGCCTGGCAACCGGGACAGGGACAGACCAGATCGCAGTGGCAGCCTGCTCCGGTTCAGGTGCCAGATTGACCAGCGCAGGCAAGCATAGCAAGTTGGGGGAACTCATTGGCCAAGTGGTTTCCGAAGCCATCAAGCAGACACTGGCCAGACAGAACAACATGACTCCGTCGGGACAGTGTTCTGCAAAAATTCATCTGGAGCGCTTTGGCATAAATCGAAAATCCATGCAGGAAACCATCTGCTGGTATCTGGAAACCGATCAGGCTGAACTTCTCTGCAATAATTTTCCAGCCATTGAAAGGGACCCTGTCACCGTGGCAGCTGTGGCAGCCATGGTGCATCTGAAAGATAAGATTACCTGGGGTATTCTGCCTGCCACCTGCTGGACCGAGGTGATGGGCTCATTTGCTGCCCAGGTCGCCTGTGCAGTCAGCGGTTCCTACGAAAAGCTGGGGGAATATCGGAATTTCCTTGCCCCCCCGAGCTCAAACACAGGCAACAGGGATTTCCTGGAATTGGTCTGTAAAGCCATTGCCATAGGATTTGAAGATAAATGGAGAAATCTGGATGCGCTACAGGAAGAGACGTGCGCAGACAGTAAAGAGCATATGGCGGTTGCTCAGGATTAACAGGCTGCCCCTGCCAGTAATGTACAACGGTGAGTGGAGATGTACTCCCTGGGCCGTATGTTTAAAAAAAAAGAAGTGGAGGACAAAGATGAAGAATAAAAGGCGAATGCGTTGTGAGCATTTTCTGTTCGCCCTGACCCTGTTGCCCCTGACTCAGGTGCCAGCCCTGGCTCAGGATCAGGCAGACACCGAAGCCGTTGAAGACATGGTGGTTACAGCCAGCCGGACCGAAGAACGCGCCATAGATGTACCAATCACCACTGAAGTCATCACCCGTGACCAGATCGAGATGTCCGGGGTCAATGATATTGGCGACCTGATCGGCAAATATGTAACCGGTCATTATCACAAATATAGTGGTATCCTCAGCCCGGTAGGGCTGCGTGGTTTTAAAACAGATTCCCATGGGTCAGACCTGAACGGTTACGTGCTGCTGCTCATTGACGGACACAGAGTCGGTACCGGAAATGCAGCTAAGCTGAACCTGGATCGCATTGAAAAAGTTGAGGTTATTAAAGGCCCCTCTTCTGCGCTCTATGGTTCCGCAGCCATGGGCGGTGTTATCAACCTGATCACCAAGAAGGGAGATGGTGAATTGGGAGGCTCCATTGGTGGCGAGATCGGTAGCTTTGATTATTATCGCGGTCAGGCATCCATGGGTGGGGAAGTTAATGACAAGATCCGCTTTTTTGCTAGCGTAAGCGGAGAGACCATGGATGACTATGACACCGTGGATTATGGTACAGCCTACAATACAGGTGTGGATAAAATCAATGTTGGCGGTAATGTTGTCTATACCTTAAACGATGCACATGCATTTCGCCTGGGTGGTAACTATTCGGATCTGACCTCTGAGTCACCTGACTGGGCAGGAGATACCTATTCCTACTACGACTCCACCACAGAACAGGACAACGATAAAAGTACCGGCTATACAGACCTGGAATACAACGGCGATTATCTGAATGGAGTCTTACACTGGAAAGCGGTCTTCTATTACCTGTGGGATAAAAACCAGTGGAATACCGGTACAATTGATCCTGAATCCAACCAGACCAAATACATTGACCAGACCCTTGGTACGGATCACCAATTCACATGGAAAATAAACGACTGGAACACCCTGCTTGCCGGCTTTACCTTGGACAGCCTGGAAAAAGAATCCTCTTCTGTTGTGAATTATCAGCCTTCCATGCCCTACACCCCAGGATTGGATTACGATAACCAGGCGGTTTTTCTCCAGGATTCCCTGGATCTGCTGGACAACCGTCTCAACATCCTGGCTGCTGTCCGCTACGACCGTTTTGACGTAACTACCAAGGAAGCTGAAACCGGCACCTATGAAAACTTCAATGAGAGAAGCGAAGACTATTCCCATGTTTCCCCAAAAATAGGGGTCGGCATGAAATTTCTGGATGAAATGCTTCGCGTACGAGCCAACATGGGTGAAGGCTTCAAATCTCCCACAGCCTCGCAGCTTTCCGCAGATTATTATCATAGCTCCACAGGAATGCATTACCTGGGTAACCCTGACCTGGATCCGGAAACATCCATGACCTATGATGTGGGCTTTGATGTCTACCTGGAGGGCCTGACCTTCAAGGCAGATTACTTTACCACTGATTATGAGGATAAAATCGTTGATGAAACCTATGATGATAATGGGGTTTCCACAACCACCTATGTCAATCACGGTGATGCCACCATTTCAGGATTTGAATTTTCCCTGGAATGGGCGTTCAGTGAAACCTTTAACCTCCCCTTTGCAGGTTCTTTCTGGTCCAATATGAGTTTTAATACGGAAAAAGAAGACGAACTCACAGGCGAAGATATACTGAACGTCTCCGATTATGAGATCAAATCCGGGCTCACCATGGGCTATGCCGGTTTCCAGGGGCAATTGAGTCATTCCCTGGTTGGGCCTCAAATGATTAAAAACTGGGACACTTATCTGACAGAAGAAAAGGACAGCTTTGACTACTGGGATCTGACCCTGCGCTACCGGTTTATGGAAGTCTGGGAGGTGAAAGCCAGCATATTGAACATTTTTGATCAGGATTACGAATGGGTCATGGGCTATCCCATGGCTGAACGGAATTATCGTATTGGTTTGACCTACAACTTTTAACCCGCAGTTGTTGAGCAATATGCGCATCTTCATATTGCTCAACAGTATTGTATTCCCTTGTAAAAATTCGTATAACTCGGTTTGCTCATATATAGATCAGACTCATCGCGGAAAGATCTATTGCACGGTGAGTAGTTAGAAAAGGAACATAATACAAAAAAATTACTACCAGATGTCAGGGGAAATACCAATGCGCAAAGGCTTACTCATGGTTTTTACCGGCAACGGGAAGGGCAAAACAACCGCTGCTCTGGGAATGGCCATACGTGCTGCCGGACATGGCCTCAAAGTGTGCTTTATTCAATTTATTAAAGGCAGTTGGCACTACGGTGAACTGGATGCCAAGGAACGATTCAGCGACCTGATAGAATGGCATGTGATGGGAAAAGGATTCACCTGGAAATCTGAAAACCTGGAAGATGACGCCAAGCTGGCAAGGGATGCCTGGAAAATGGCATGTGAGGCCATGAATTCAGGAAAATATCATACGGTCGTACTGGATGAATTCACCTATCTGCTGCATTATAATATGCTGGAACTGGAACCTTGCCTTGAGATCCTGCAGAAACGCGATCCCAATCAGCATGTGGTGATAACAGGTCGCTACGCACCAAAAGAGCTGATCGAAGCAGCAGACCTGGTGACAGAAATGCAGCCAATAAAACACCCGCTCAAAAAAGGGGTGAAGGCGCAGAAGGGAATTGAATTCTAAGCCTGACTACTCATCACTTGCACAAAAAACATGACGCATCCACACGGCCATGCCACCTCTTCGCTCTCTGACCCTGATGCTCACCAACCGCTGCAACCTGTCCTGCGCCTATTGCTACCATGGCGAACAGGACACGCCAACGGACATGTCTCTGGACACACTTGACAAAGCACTTGATTTGGCAACAAAATCAGGCAATAAAGGGTTTCACGTGCAACTCACCGGTGGTGAAGCTACCCTTGTTCCTCATCTCATTGCCCAGGCGTCAGAAAAAGTTCGCGGTCTGGACCATAGCTGTACCATCTCTCTGCAGACTAACGCCACCCGACTCAACCCTGAACTGGTCGAGCTGATAAAAAAGTACTCCATTGATATCGGTGTCAGCCTAGACGGCCCCCCACAGATTCAAGAACAACTCCGCGGTAAGGCTGGAGCATTGCTTCAGGGGCTGAACATACTGGAAGCTGCCTGCATTCCGTTCCGGGTGACCACCGTGGTCAGCCAGGCCAATGTGCAATTCCTCCCGCAGGTCGCAATCCTGCTCAGCAGATACCAACAGGCCCAGGGAATGGGTCTGGACCTGCTGGTCCGAAAAGGCCGGGCCGTTGACCGACAACGTTTACCGGCAGATCCGAGGAGTTTGCGGCAGAATATAAACGAACTGATCCAGACCCTTGTACGGGTAAACAAAAAACGGTCAACACCCCTGCATCTACGGGAACAGGATCTGGTGTATCACCGAATGACCGCCGCAGACCAGACTCCCCTGCGGGCCTTTTGTCACGCACAACAGGGCACGTCTCTGGCAGTAAGCGTTGCTGGGGCTCTTTATCCATGCAGTCAGACCTTTGGTGACCCGAATTTCACTGCCGGCACAGTGGATGATCCTCTTCCAGTACCAGGCTTTCCAGCCACTGCCCTCTCAACGGATAACCCACTCTGCGGTACCTGTCCTTTAGAGCAATGCTGCCCCGGAGACTGTCCCAGCAGAATATGGTATAACAGACAAGACAGGGACAGACTGTCCTGTCATGTCTACCAAGCCATCGCCAGCACCTTTCCCTATTCCCAACCTCTTAACAACCAATGAAAACACTAGCCATTGCCCTACTCCATTGTGCACCACAGCATAAACAACACGCACATAACCTTGAAATGGTTATGGACCTCTGCAATCAGGCTGGTAAGGAGGGTGCACAACTGGTTATTGCTCCTGAGCTTTGTCTCTCCGGATATTCGTTTAACAACCGAGAAGACATCCGTCCATACACAGATACCATTGACGGGGAAACGGTACAGACGCTCAGCAAACTGGCTGTCCGTCATGGATTCTATCTCTGTACAGGCATTGCAGAACGGGAACAAGAGACCGATCTCTTCTACAATACGGCCCTGACCATTAATCCTCAGGGCAATCTCGTTGGCCGCTACCGTAAGATCAATGCGGAAATGCGGTGGGCGTGCCCGGGTAATCCTTACGAAGACAATACCTTTGCCACACCATGGGGACGATTTGGTGTGCTCATTTGTTCGGATTCCTATCACAGCCTCATGCCCCGTATCACAGCCCTTCGTGGTGCAGACCTTCTCATCATCCCGGCAAACTGGCCACCCATGGGGCTGCAGCCAGAGGAAATATGGAGTGCACGGGCCAGAGAAAATGGCATCCATGTGGCAGCCTGCAATCGGACAGGTCAGGACCTGACCATGGACTGTTCCCAATCTTCGTCTGCCTTATTTCACCCGGATGGCAGTCCTCTGCTTTGTTGCACCAGTCAGGAATCAGAAATATTTCTACTGGATATTCCACTGAATGCCGATGACCTGCTGGAAAACGATCACCGGCAAGCCATGGAGAAACACCGCAGACAGCTGGCAGGTATCCATGACTGCAGCCTTAACCTTTCGGCCATCCAGGATCTGACCTCTTTCCTTGGATTACCCGCCTCTGGTAACATCACGATAACACTTCATGTTCCTGCAAACAACCTTCCTTCAGGTCAATGGACACAGCATTTTTTATCTGAGCCCTGGAACACAAACGGGTTACATGTCCTTCCTTGCTCGTCTTACTCATCTGCAGACATTGAGCAGTTTGCGCGACATGCTGCTTCCCAGCAAGTTCATATTGTGCTCCGCAGCACTGAACCAGAGGATACATATTTCCTCATTCAGCCCAGTGAAACAACTCCGGTTATGCGTTTTCAAATGGAAACGGGAAAGAGCAAGATGTGGTTTCACGACCTGAACCAGGCACGGATAGCCATCGCTGCTCCCGATATCCTGCAACATCCGGAACCAGTCCTGGCTACGGCAAAAAATGGTTGTGACCTTATCATCTGCTGTGAAGGTAATATCAGTGAAGCCCATATACGAACTGGGGGTGTGCGCACCATAGAGCAGACGGCTATCGCGGTCTGCTCTCAAAACCTGGCCGGTTTCTGGATGCCACCCCAGGGTCATGCCCGCTGGCAGGAAACCATCTGCCCCTCCGGTTCCTCAACCACGGTGGCCTTTGATACAAAGCTGACCCGCTGCAAACGATTCCAGGACAGGGTTGATTTCCCCACCTTGCTCCGAGGGATACCCACTTTGTGCCAGACGCGTCAGGATTTGCTATAAAGAATCCGATTACTATCGGCTTTGCTTGCGAACACTCGAGTAGACCGGCTTCTCTCACTCATAAAAAACGATGAATGCTCAAGCATATTACTGCTAGCCCCAATCTGTTCTCGTGTCTTTCGGGATTTGCTTAAAAGTCGATCTGATTTCTCTTCCGACTGATTACTGTAAAGCAGTGTCGTTATATGTATCTTCTCAGCATTCTTTCATCATCCTAACATTTTCGCATACGTATCAGCGTTGCAGGTACACCACCTACAACCGAATACGGTTCGACATTTCGAGTAACTACCGCACCGGCAGCAACAATTGCCCCGCATCCGATTTTCACACCTGGCAATATAGTAGCACCAGCACAAATCCATACATCGTTTTCAATAATAATGGGGGCAGATTCCGGCCCGGAAAACCGCATCTGTTCGCCAGGGTCGTTAGGCATGCGGTGACCGCTGCTCACAACTTTTGCTCCGTGTCCAATCATCACGCAACTACCAATTTTGATTTCACCACCACAAATGAACATTACTGATTTTCCTATCGTAATATCATCTCCCAAAGTCAGGTTGCGGAAGTCATCGACCCAAACATCTCTCCATATTTTTGTCCTTTTCCCGACAATCGCACCACGCCAACGCATCAGCGCGGATTTGACCTTTGAGGACAAGGAATCATGTGGTGCAACCACCATATATAACTCTACAAAATAATCAAGAATTGCTCTATTCAAAGGAACTTTTGCATGCTGCATCGTCAACCCGTGATTCTTTCAATAATAGAACGCTATACGCTGCCCAGAAGAGATCCTCGACGACAATCAACAATCGGGAAAGCATTGCAATCACCATGCTAACGCCAATTGGGATTCCCAATAAACCAAAAGCCAGCCCCATGAAGCCCTCACGCACTCCAAGGCCTCCTGGTGCAAATGGCGTGAAAAAACCAAGCAGCCATGATATTGCAAAAACTGAACTAAATGCAGGTAAATCCTGCCAAGAAAGCGTAGGAACAAATACAAGAGCCAAAAGCAATAAAGCTATACTCCCCAGTAGCCAGATCAAAACTGACCATAAAAGATGCAGAAGCGTTGTGGTGTAGCTGAAATGGTAGGACCCAAGGGGTTCTCGCAATATTTTTGCCATTGTATTCATCAGGAAACGAATGACAGCCGGATGGATCGAAATCAAACCAAAAATAATTGCGGCAAACATCCACCTAAAAGATGCTAGAGGTAAATGCAGAGCACTGACCAGTATATCCATGCCCAGTATACCTAACAATGCCCCTGAAAGGACAAGCATTAAATGCTCAAAGACAGTACAAATACCGGTTTGAATATTTGATAGCCCGTATTTACTGTTCATCATCATTCGTGCAGGTATGAACCAATACGTCCCAGGAAGATAGGTCCCGAGATTGGTGATGAAATATACCCGCAAATTATCACGTAACGAAATTGGCAATCCGTCTGTTTTGAAAAGTTGAATAATCCAAGCCCAACGCATCCCCCCTGCCAGACGTCGTAGAAATGAGCTAAGCAGAGCAGCACAAATCAACCCAACGGAACTCAGTGACCATTCAACATCACTTATTGCCTTCCAATTTTTTCCAATGGCAAAAGATATGCACAGAAAGACTACTGTAACCCATAAAATTTGAAACGCGCGACGAAAATTCTTCTTTCGCCACAGAAGGCTTACGCCATTGAGTTTTAATTTCATGGTTTGAAGATCAACCCTTGACCAGTAGGAAGAACCAACACTGATGTACCTCGTTCTTTTGCAAAATCATCAAACGCTTTTTTTTGCTCAATGTGTTTTCGCCATCCGTAATCATCAAGTACGATTACAGCACCACTCACCAACCGATGCCAAAAGTATTTTGCTGCAGCGATCTCTGGATCACGAGTATTCATATCAATAGAAAGAAATGCTATTTTTTCCGCATCTACCTGCTGAAGTGTATCTGGTACTATACCTTTTATGATTTTTACCTGTTCGCCATACGAACTGAAAGTTCGAGTAACTGCTTCGTAGCAATCCTCATATTCTCCCGCTCTTACCCCCGCCGCCTTTTCTTCTGGAGTGATCTGTTGTTCAACCACCCCTTTATACGTATCAAGTAGGTAAAATTTCTTTTTAAGCATTTCAAAATTGATATACTTTATGACTGCTAACGCATATCCGCCGCGATTAACACCACATTCGACAAAATCACCCTCAAGCTTTGCTCCTCGTTCTGCAGCCCAACAGACTATATACGCTCGCCACCGCAAATCACCAAACGTCCATGATCCAGTTGCCTTTCCGGCAGCATACGCAGCGGAAAACTGTGCATCATTTTTGAAGTCGGAATTATGCGTTGTGGCAAATCCATCTTCGTTATAGGTGACTTTGCCATATATCGGACGATTGATATAGTTTCCACTATGAGTATTGATACAATGGATAATCTGTTTTCTTACAGATGTTGGCACAATATCTCGAAGTATCTTACGAATTGCATGCATTATTCCACTTTCCTATTGGAGTTCTGTCGTTTCGGCCAAATCCACAACACATCCTCTACGTAACGAGGTCAACGCTGCAAAGGCCACACGCATCCCAGCCACCACCTCGGAAAAATCGGTATCTCTTCGTTCCTCTGACGAAATCGCCTTAACAAATGCAGCTACTTCAGGGACAAATCCTTTGTCCTGTATAATATTGTGTTTGGTTTTTTCCTTTTTGCCATCTTTTGAAAACACCAAATATCGCCAATCTTCCGACACAGCAATAGTATTATCGCAAAAAACTTCTATGCGCTCACGCCCGAAAGACGCATCACCGTTTGACAAATAACTCAGCACACCTGTGGACCCGTCAGCATACTGCACATTAATTATGACGTTGTCAGCATCAATAATATCACGCGTTGAACTGTGGAGTGACTGCGCGAATACCTTAACAGGCGGAGCGCCTACTAGATACTGCATGAAATCGATAAAGTGTATTGCTTCACCCAGGATCAATCCGCCACCAACTTCCAGGTCATGCAGCCAATGTTTTGCAGGACGAAAACCAGCATTCATGCGATAGAGTATACTCATTGGCTGAGCACGTTTGGAAAATCGCTCTTTCAACTTAACTCCCAACGGTGCAAAACGGCGATTATATCCCACCATAATTCGACCGCCATACTCATTTTTAGCCGCAACGATGGCGTCCAGCTCGTCTTCAGTCAAACAGATTGGTTTTTCCACAAACACATCTTTCCCATGTTCCAATGCACGAATCGTCAGATCAGCATGACTGTCATGCCGTGATAGAACAAAAACCGCGTTAATCGTTTCATCCTCAAATACATGTAGCGGATCATCGGTGGCGTAAGAATATCCGTGCTTTTCACCATACCACTTGCTCTTGAACCCTCCTGCTGAAATGATCCCCCGCTTTGAAACATCCTGTTCGTCAATTGCCTTAAGCAAAAATGAAACTGCGTGGCTTCCTGCTCCAATCACTCCAATACCGGGCTTAGCGTTGGTTGCAAATTGTGTGTGTTGCTTCAATTCATAGCGTGACTTGCCCCATGGCTTCCGCACATCGTATTGTAGCAATACTGCAACGCTTGCTTCACTGTTCTCTCCTGTCATCAATGCAAAGGCATTATCAACCTGATCAAGTGAAAACTCATGTGTGATCAGTGGCTCAAGATTGATCTGTCCACCATTAATCAGATTTAGCGTCGCCTGAATGTTTCGATTCCCGCTCCAACGAACAAATGCTGCAGGATAGTCAACACCCTTGGTTTCATAGTCCGGGTCATTCACACCAGGACCAAAGGCCAATGTCGTCACAAAGTCGATTTCTTTAAAGAGGTATTCATCACGCGGCAGCTCATATGGGACCCTTCCCAGTGCCACCACACGCCCACGTTGACGAGTTACGCGTCCTGCAAGTGCAATAGGGTCAGCTGTGGAAACAGCAGCGGTAATAATAGTCGCATCAACCCCAAGCCCATCACTAAACGCCATGACAGCCTCTTCTATATTAGCTTCCCCTCGCAGCATCGCAACGTCGACACCTGACTTCCGGGCAAGCTCCAGCTTATCAATATCAATATCAATCCCAAATACTTGACACCCAGAGGCTTTCAGTAGCTGAGCAGTGATCTGTCCAATCAAACCGAGCCCAACCACGAGGACGTTACAGCCAATCTCTACTTCTGCCCGCCGAACACCGTTTAGTGCAATAGCAGCAATCATACAAAAAGCAGCATGACGCAAATCCACACCATGCGGTACACGCACACATAAATTGCGTGGAATGAAATTTATCTCTGCATGATTGGCAACCATACTGCCAAAGCACGCGACGCGATCCCCAATCTTTAGATCAGAAATTTTCGAACCAACCGCAACCACTTCACCGGCAAGGCTATAACCAAGCGGCACAGGTGAATCCAGGTTGTTAGCCACTGCTTGATAAGCAGTGGCTAAACCATCGTTGCGAGCAACGTTTAATACTTTTTTGACCAAGTCCGGACGTGTACGGGCTTTCTCCAAAAGATTCTTTTTTGCCAACCGTACGGTGCCACCTTCAGTACCAGCACTGATTACAGAGTAGTGAGTTCGAACCAATACCCCATGCGGTTGAAGTATAGGCGCAGGAACTTCATGTACTTTCAATTCACCCGATTTAAAATTCTGCAATATCTGCTTCATTTATGATTCCGTTAAAAACATTGTTGTGCAGCTTTACGTGCAACCAAGATTACACCCTTTTTGAGCAATTCATCCTCGCTATAATCTGTCAACTCAGCACGAATTTCCTTCGTCAAAAGATGGACGCCTTCATAAACTGAGGGTTCCCAGCACAAGAGTTCGAACATACCCTCGAAAATTGGTTTATAATCTCTCTCACGCAATTCATTGATCCATGACGGATGATCCGGAAATTTTTTCCCTCTCAAATGGTCCCAGGGCGGTACATGTTGCGATGGTGTTTCGTCTGGATATTTCCATTCAACGTGATGTCCTCCAGAGATACTAGGGAACAGATGTACATTGGCGTACAAAAGCCCACCTGGCTTTAATACTCTTTTCACCTCTCGTGCAGCCGCCCAAACATCAGGAATGTGCTCAAAAACCTCATGTGAAACAACAAGATCAAAAGTGTCATTCTCAAAAGGCAAAGCTTGAGAGGTTAGCTGCCGAAAATCGAGATTATCCATCTTGAGTGTAAATGGTGAACAATCTTCCAGCGCTTCCAAATAGCGGCGACGGTACATATAATCCCAGAATGCCGTTTTAATGGCTCTTTCAGGTGTGTTTGTCTTCCAGATTTGAAGGTATTTATCCAAGCGGCGATCCGTACGAATATATTCCATATCTACGCCTGTCACCTTTGCACCAAGACTATTCAACATAATCGTTTGCCATTGAAGCAATCCACACCCAAAATCTAAGCAACGCACCCCTTCAAAATCAATGACATAAGGCTTTAATGTTTCACGCATTCGCTGAAACCACATACAGTGGTCCCTTGCGAATCGTCTGGAGTATCTCCGTGCCAGCATTATTTGGCTAGCATACAATTTTATTCTGTTGATCAATTCACTTCACCGCTTCTATCATCAAATGCCAGCCAATTACTCTGCCTAACAAGCGATGCAGCGCTATTGGCATGAACCGATTGCCCTGCCCCCAACCAGTACCAAAAAGATAATCTACACTGAGGTGTGTACTCGTGTAATTTTTGAATAACTTCTTTGCAGAAAAAGGCATATACGATTTTTCCACAGGACATGGCTCAGCTCTCGACCCGTCAAACGGAATTCCAGTCAACCGATGAGCCAACCAATTCAACGAACAGGTATTATACAGCATGACGAAAGCTTTACCATTGGGCCTCAATACTCGCCGCGCTTCCTCAATGGCACCAACAGTATCTGGAGTGTGGTGCAGAACGCCAAAGCTGTAGACTACATCAAACGTGTTATCTTCAAACGGCAAATTCTCAGCGTCCGCCACTTGGAAATCTCCAGACATTTCAAACAACAAAAATCGTTCAGTTATCAAATCAATTGCAGTTTGAGTAATATCAATCCCCGTCACCTTCATCCCTCGACGGGCAAGTTGCATTGTGTCGTTTCCCATACTGCATCCAATTTCTAAAAGTTTGCCATGAGGAAATTCAGATGCAATTTTATCAAACAGAGGTGGCAAATGATAATGGTATTGATAACGCAATGCTTCTGCAGCATCGTAAAACTCTCTGGTCCCAACATCATCTCTAAGTAATTGATTAAACTGATTGACGTTCCGATTCCAAAAATCTCGAACTTTATCTTTTTTACTTTCTTTGCTGGTCATGCTCCCCCTACATATATTCTTCCACATGAATTCTGGAAAACATCAACATTTCCATCAACATTCTCCACGTAATTGACGCGTTAACTCTTTTGAGAGAAACTCTCCTTTTCATGATTTTCTTTCCACTGCCTGCCGGATTTAAGTGAGAGTTTTTTTGAGAATAAAATTTGAAAGCCTAGAAGGCTGTCGGTGTCAAAGATCCTATAAGCATAGAATAACCGCCCTGAGGATCAAAATCTTTTTTTTCAACGAGCGTCAATAGTGGGTGCTATTTCCTTCCTATCATTGGGTGCCTGTGTCATGTGAGAAGAAACGACGCACATGGAATCGAGATCTACAGCGGCCTGGGCATTGTAAGCCTGGAGTTATCTTTCCACTGCCCGCTTTTCGTTTTTTTCTTTGCTTCGGCTATGACATTCAGGCGATCTTCCGGTAACCAACCTGCATAGAAGGAAGCAGAAGATATGGGGCGTCTCTATCTGCTGGCATAAAATCTGTGCCCAGGTTCAAGGCAGTGTCAAATATTTATGATTACCTACAATATGCCATGGGTTTCCATGCAATAGCAAGGGAAAACAACTGATTGCGATGCAATAACAGACAGTTATAGCAAACCCTCTGGTATCAAGCTATGTGCTGGGCAAAAAAAACTCCGACAGACTCCTAGAGCCGGACAACGTTACCCATTAATAATTACTGCCAGCACCTCTCGCTCGGCGTGAAATTTGCATATATTCTATAGTGGATTATCAATATTACCTTATAATAAATATTTGCTAACTAAACATATCTCTTGACTGGGTCAATTAACCGCATAGCAAATGCGAGGTCTCAACCAGAGGCAGTCGCTGATTCGTCTCATTCTCAATCAGTTGAATCATTTGAGAATAGATTGATGCTTGAAAAGGCTGATGCATTGATGCGTCAATCTGACCAATACAGTCAATGGCAAAAAATAAGTCAAAAGTCTGACTCCGAAGTTCGTCGCGTTGCCCAGCTATTGCTGCAACGACAAGAAATGGTACAGAAATTTACTCGTAAGGAGAATGTCAATCACCAACTATTTGATAGCCTCACCACCAAACTCGCACAAGCAGGTCTCTCCCTCCCATCTTCTGAATATTTCACCAATCCACGCCCTTCATCACCACTGCCTTCAGCGCAAACGCCTGCTGTTGTTAACAATTCCAACTCACTGATCCAGGAAGAAAATTTATTAATTCTAGATATTATTTCTCCGGCTCTTAGGATAAACGAAACCCTTTTTAGCTATGGAGACGGCCAGACTAACCAATTGCCGTTGCAGTCAATTTCTGATCTTTTTGATTTCAGCATTCAGGTCGACCCTGAGAATGGCAAGGCTACAGGTTGGTTTGTCAACGAAAACAGAACATTACGTATTGACGCAACCAGTCAGACCATTGAAGCAGACGGTACTGTGTTCCCCTGGAATGCTAAGCTTATTTCAGTGGGTGAGGATGATATTTATATCGACTCGTCGCTGATGAGTAAAATTTTTCCCATCGATTTTGAAGTGTCAACTAATGAAATGACAATTCAGATAGAGCCAAGGGAAAAGTTACCCATTGAATTGCTTCTTGAAAGAGAAGAAAGGCGATTAAAGCTGCTAAACAAGACCGATAATTCACTTAAATACGAAGCACAAGACATTCCCTATACAGCCTACTCATTCCCTGTGCTTGATGTTTCTCTTGGCAGTAAGATCGGAAATCCAGCAGGTGAAACAGATCTTCTCGGGAATTATTCCATACTGGCGGAAGGTGACCTTGCATACATGGGCGCAGAGTTGTTCCTTTCAGGCTCAGATAATGATCCATTAAATACTGCCCGATTTGCCCTGAATCGAAAAGATCTGGATAAAGAACTGCTAGGACCAATGAAAGCAAGTGAAATATACATTGGTGATATTTCACCTGTAAATTTTTCTGTTCTAGACCGCCCAGCCAATGAAAGGGGCGTGGCAATATCCAACTCAGATCTTCTGCACAGTTATGATTTCGACACAACCCATTTTCAGGGGAATGTTCAGCCTGGGTGGGACGTTGAGCTTCATAGAAACGGCAGATTGATCAACTCAATGCGGATATTGGCTGACGGAGAATACCGGTTTGAAAATGTGGATGTTTTCTTTGGCAAAAATGATTTTAAAATAATTGCCTTTGGCCCGCAGGGGCAGGAAAAAATTGTTGACCAAGAAGTAATTACAGTCGGCGGAGGGATGCAGTCACAAGGAGAATTAAACTATAAACTGTCAACAACCCAGAGAAAAAAAACCTTAACAGGAATAAATGAAAAAAGTCGTGAAGATACAAGCGATGGCACAGGCCGTTTTAATACAAATATAACCTATGGCCTGACCGACTCGATTTCCCTTGCCGGCGGAGTCTCCAGTGTAGAGTTTGATAGCACCCGCCACAACTACCTGATGACCGGGCTACGAGGTTCTTTTTCCGGATTTTACGGTGAGGCTGATTATATCTTTGATACCGAAAGTGGCAGCGGGCTTGCCCTGCAGGGGCAGACGGGTCTGGGTCCGCTTAATATCAAAGCCAAGTACGAAAAATATGATAACTTTATAGAAGAAAAAACACCCGACAGGGCCTTGGAATCGAAGGCATACCTGGGCATAAACGGCAGCACCCCTGCATTTAAATATTTCCCCTCATTTTCCTATCTCCTGTCCACGGAAAACACTTTTTATAATAAGTATGACACAGGCCTGGCTAAATGGAATTTGTCTACAAACATTAATCGACTCAACCTGGCCAATGACCTGACATGGAGCTATCTAGAATCTTCCGGAGATTCTGCAAAGAATATTATTGGTAATTTCAGGGCATCAGGTCCCATTGGCGGCACCAGGTTAATGGGTGAGTTGAATTATTCGGCAGGTGATGAAAATTCTGTAAACAGGTACATCCTTTCCGCAAGCAGAAACTTAGGAGATAAATTATTCGGCAGCACAGCCTTAACTTACATACCGGGCGACAATGAACAGTTTTCTGCAAATGTCGGTTTAAGCTGGGATGCAGGTAACTTTTACCTTTCTCCCACTGCATCGATTGACAGTGATGGCACGTATAGTGCGTTTCTGCGATTGAGCTTTTCATTGGGCCAGGATCCTGTCACAAAGGATATCAAGATGGAATCCAAGCCAAGGTCAAACAGTGGATCAGTCACAGCTTTCGTTTACCATGATGCCAACAATAATCAGGTTTTTGATGAAGATGATACACCTCTACCGGATGTCATGGTAAAGGCGCATCAGGTTACGGTATCGGGTGATACTAATGAAAAAGGAGTTGCAGGCCTCAACCGCATGCAGGCTTTTAAATCAACAGATGTGGAGATAGATGTTGACACCCTGGAAGATCCCTTCTGGCAACCTTCCACACCTGGTACGGCAGTAACACCTCGGTCTGGTGTTGTCGGCAGGCTGAATTTTCCAGTTGTTACCACCGGTGAGATTGATGGCACCATTTACGCTTTGAAGCCTGACGGCAGTCAGGAGGGTCTTCAGGGTGTAACCATAGAAATGATAAATGAAGACGAAGAGGTTGTTCAATCTGTTACCTCTGAATATGATGGCTTCTACCTGTTTGAAAAGGTCTTCCCCGGAACCTATACGTTGAGATTGAAACCTGTCGACGATTTTAATACTGAAAATCCGGCAGGTCTGTTACAGAAAATTGTCATTGGCAATGACGGTACCGTTGACAGCGGTAATGATGTTATTTTAAAAATGGATGCGCCACCGCAGCAAAGAAGTATGCAGCAACCCGCTCCCACACTTTTGAAAGAGGATACTGAAGTAGTCAGGCAGGTTGGAGAAGCAGAAGAAAAGGTGCAGGCTACTGCCATAGAATCCGTTACAGACTCGGAACAAAATGAGAGTACACATCGTATGATGGTGAACGGTGACAACACAACATTTGTTGCGGACTCTGAAGAATTCCATTCATCCATTCGTATTGCGCCTCTGAATATTCAACCAGGTATACAGCAAGTTTCTCAACCATCTGTACCTGTATCTCCCAAGGCTCAGCAGATTGTAACCGCAGTCAAAGACCCGGCAGCACCAGTGGCAAGCTCCTCGCCTGCACAGAAAAATGTGCCTGAAACAATAATAACAACCCAACCAATGAGGCTTGCCGACCAATCATTCAGCAGCTTTACAGGAAAGCATGCGCCTGTTGTCAGTAATCCAATCGAACGTTCAGAACCGAAAACGATAGATAGCCAGCAGACCAACAGTCCTGTACATGGTGGACACTGGGTTTTTGAGCCAATTGGCCGAATCATTCACTCAAGCCCACAACAGGCCGTTGCTTCAAACCAGACAAGGCTCCGCCCAACCGCACAACAGCCTGCCGTTGAAACCGCTCCTGTTGTACTTGAAAGACATAATGGTGTAGACTCAATATCTCCAGCGGGTAATACAGGCAATAATTTATCGCAAAACCAGGACAATGTTGAACAGGTCTATGGCGTACATCTTGCTTCATACAAATCAGTTAAAGATGCCCAGCGTGGCATACAGGTTTTGAAAAAGCAGTTGAATGGAGCAGCAGAAGAAGGGAATTTACGCATTGTTGAAGTGGATCTCGGGCCTGAAAAAGGAATATGGTTCCGGGTTGTGTACGGGGAATTTGCAGATCAGCATGATACTGACCGCATTGCTGAGAGTTTTCTGGAAAAAATTGAGTATGCCAAAAGCATAGCTGTTAACAGGGAACCGGCCAGGGAAAACAGCAGAGAAGTGGTAAAACCGAAAACGGAAAATAGCTTACAGACCAGCAATCCTGTAAATGATGGACACTGGTTATTCGATCCAATTGGCCGAATCATTCACTCTAGCCCACAGGCGGTTGCTTCAAACCAGGCAAGGCTCCGTCAAGCCACACAGCAGCCTGCTGTTGAAACTTCTCCTGTTGCACACAGAACGAATAGTGGCATAGACTCAATATCTTCAGCGAGTAACACAAGCGACAATTCATTGCAAAACCAGGACAGTGTTGAGCAGGCCTATGGCGTACATCTTGCTTCATACAAATCAGTTGAAGATGCCCAGCGCGGGATACAGGTTCTAAAAAAACAGTTGAATGGAGCAGCTGCAGAAGGGATTTTACGTATTGTTGAAGTGGATCTCGGGCCTGAAAAAGGAATATGGTTTCGGGTTGTGTATGGGGAATTTGCAGATAAGCATGATACTGACCGCATTGCTGAAAGTTTTCTGAAAAAAACTAAATTTGCCAAAAGCGTAACTGTTAACAGAGAACAGATCAGAGGGCAGAGCAGAGAACCTGTGGAGCAGATTGCCGACAACTTGAACATACAGAAACGGTCAATCCCCCAGCAGCAATATCATTTTATAGCTGCCACATATGCCGCCATACAACAAATGGACAACCGCAAGAGGTAGTCTCATTCCATTTTACGAATCATTTAGCGGTCTCCAGTAGCCCGTCTCTAGCTTTATCCCATGCAACGTCTATTGAAGGCCGTCCTCTTCGATACCTTTATCTCAACTGTTGGAAGACTTCAGGTAACTGATCATAGATACTCCATCTATGCACAACCTCGCTTTCTCGTATAGATAGCCTACCGAAGTCTTCGCTTACCTGCGAAAAACCGTGCTTACACAAATCTGAAGCACCTGCGACCATTTACGCACCAACTCTTTTCGAGAAGTTACAAAAAAGAGCTAACCCTTTTACTTTATATAATATTTTCTTCAACCTTTAAAAGGTGCCTTATCGGATGATTAAAATTTACATGAATGAATGGAAACACATATATCCATATTTATAAAAAAATGAGGAATCTGGTAAATCTCCGTGTTACAAGTGAAATATAGTTTCCCCCTGATTACAAAAGCGTTCTGACACGGATTATAATTCGAGTTAACCGAATTTGAGTCTAGATGTTTACCATATATTTACCTGCACTTTTTTATTTCTTTGCTTAAGATACTACATGACGAAATGATGTTAAGCTAATCGCTACATCTGTCTATTTTTGTATTTTGGTCTTTGTCATAGTTGCGGAACGGTGCGTCTTCCCTAGCCCTAGTGAAAGACTGATTTCATTTCGCCCATTGGAAAGAATACAAAAACGATATTTGGTCATTCATTTGCCAAAATATTTTGAAAATTTGTATTTCCCCTCCATAATGATACTAGCCGTTCTATCA
Organism: Desulfogranum japonicum DSM 18378; assembly: GCF_000429945.1. Taxonomy (GTDB): domain Bacteria; phylum Desulfobacterota; class Desulfobulbia; order Desulfobulbales; family Desulfobulbaceae; genus Desulfogranum; species Desulfogranum japonicum. The sequence goes on from NZ_AUCV01000022.1 coordinate 62,817, forward strand.
ACGAATCTGTGTTCGGCATGTGGCTGTCCACCCAGTCAGCACATAGAATCGGTATGAATAAAATGTTTTTTCTGCCGTAATTATCAAAGGACGGTCATACGATGGGAGGATAAATTATAGCTCGGTTGCAAGCAAGAGCATCAGAAAAATGCAGGAACTGAAAAATAAAGCAATTGATGGCTTTTCCCTGGAGAAAATCCGAAAAGATCATATAACTATTTGGAGTGATAGCAAAAAAAACAAAAATTATGACAATTTAACTTTTCTCTTAATTTTTTTTTCCAATCAACCGAATAATACCATAAGGAAAAAATTCCTTGTTAATTTTCAGGCTCTTCAAGGAAGAAGAGCAAACAACTAGTTTATGGAGGTCAAGATGACAATGAAAGGTATGAAGAAGAAGATTGTTGCCGGAGCAGCGTTCCTTGGAGTGTTATCCTTGTCAGGTGCAACAGTTTATGCTGTTGATGTTTCAATGGACGCAAGCGTTACTCTCCAGTCCGCAGGAGATGCAGTGAAAACGAATGACGTGGAATTCGGCACAGTTACCCTTGATCCGACGGCCGCCACGTTGGAGATTGATGCCTCTGCGCAGGATACTTTTTCATCAGTCCGAGCAACTCCTACAGATACTGCAGGATCCTCGACTTTTTCAGGAACAGCCGGGAGTGGATTAATCACTATCACTTCTCCAATCGAGGTTCTGGTAACTGTTGATGCTGATGACACTGCAACTTTAGGGGGTGCTTCGGGAGCAACTCTAACCTTGAGTGGTATAAAAGCTAACTCTACCACTACATATACCCACCCAGCAGGAGGATTTGCCAATACCCCCTCCTATGTTCATATAGGTGGAGTAATTACTATTGCCGACTCTACTGCAATACCGATGGAAGCGTACAGCACCAGTACTGGAACTGGCGCACCTTTTAATGTCACCATTGATTTTCAATAATTTGACTTCCAATAATTTACAACACATTTTATTTGCACTTTTCTGTTGCATCATCAGCCTTATTTCTTCTTCAGCATATGCTGTAGAAGAGATAAGGCTGAACAGGTCAATAGAGTTTGGTGACATCATCTTCCAGCCGGGCGGTGACACAGTTACCATTGATGCCAGCGACGGAGGAACAGTCAGCCCTCACGTTGAAAAAGGGCTGCTCCGTTCAGGGGGGCACAGTGGCTTATTAATCATTAGGCTCGAACAGGAAGCTGAGGTGCAAATAAACTATCCGGACTCCATCATCCTTAAAAATAAAAATAATGGGGCTGAGCTTACTGTTCAGGATATCAGACAACTCTCCGAATATAGCAGTTCCATACTTGAGCACCCTGGCTATAACCAGGAAATAGAGGCTAGTATTGGCGGTCGACTCTCCATCAGCAGCGGGTCAGCAGAGGGAAGCTATCAGGGTGAGGGCATTATCTATATTCAAATAACTTATTTGTAACCTGCTATTATGCAACGATTAACTACTTTTCTCGTTTTTCTGGTAACTGCATGTATCACAACGGTTTCTGCCTACGCAGGCTCTCAATACATGTTGATGGCGAGTCCGCTCAGGGTTATTTTTGATGATCGTCACAGGGCTGAACAGATGACAATTGTCAATATTTCTGAAGAAGAGGTGCACTATGCGATATCCATTGTGAACCTGCATGACAAGGAAGGAAAACGTGTTGTAGCCACAGATGAGACTGAACAAGAACAAATAGTCAGAAAAATGATCCGGTTCTCTCCTCGAAGGGCGACCATCGGCCCTAAGGAGCACCAGGTTGTCAAGCTTATGGTGCGAAAACCAAAGGATCTTCCGCCAGGAGAATACATTACCCACCTCCAGATCACTCCTGTTCCAAAAGATAAAAAAGATAAAAAAGAAGCTAGTGGTGAAGCATTAAAAATTGATTTGGACGTTATTGTCAGCACCAGATTTCCGATAATTATCCAGCATGAGCTTCCACCTGCAGAGGTTACTCCCACAGCATTTACAGTACAAAAAACTGAAGAATACGGAAACGTGGCGCTTGTCACGCTTTCCAGAGAAGGCCAGCTCTCTTCATTTGGCAATGTGTATCTGTTTTATGTGCCGAAAAACAGTAATCAGCAAACCAAAAGAGTTGGCTTAGCTCAGGGGATTGCTATCTATCAGCCGAAAAAACAGCAACAGTCTATCATTAGTCTGAAAGATATCACAGAACAGGAGCTCCAGAGCGGCTCCATCCGAGTGCAGTATACCCCCAGCAGAGGGGTAGCAGAAAAGAGGCCTGGTAAAAAACAGACAACCACCAGGGATTTTCCGCTGGGTAGTTGATGTTGTTGTGTCTGTATAAATCCAACCAGGAAAATGCACAGCACTATCTTTTCAGCAGGGTTATTGCAGTTTGGTTCCTCCCCTTGAGAGGCTCAGAGAACGATAAACAATACCCTATTTCTATTCTATTATGAAACGCCCATTGATGCTCTGGTCGCTGGCAACAGCAACTGTCATATGTTGTGCCATCCTGCTGGTCTACTCAAACACCTTGCACTCACCATGGATATTTGACGATGAGCCCAATATCCTGGACAACTCAACCCTGCACATAGAGAACCTGCAACCAACCACCCTGTGGAGTACTTTTTTTGCAGAACCAAAAGTACCTGGGAAGATGTATCGCCCCATCCCTTGTTTCACTTTTGCCCTGAACTGGTATTTCTCGCAAACAGATACGACCAGCTATCATGTGGTAAACATTCTTATTCATTCTCTGTGTGCTCTCGTTTTATACGGGACCGTCACCCTGTTGCTATCCATCCCTCTTTTTTCAGGCCGTTTCACCACCCGGCAAAAACAATTGATTGCGCTGACAGCTACTCTTTTATGGGCTTTGCATCCCATCCAGATACAGGCGGTAACCTATATTGTTCAGCGTATGTCCTTAATGGCAGCCCTGTTTTTTCTTTGTGCTTTTTATTTTTATCTGCGCTTTCGCCTGCGTCACGGATTCAATATTTTTTTATTGGCACTCTCGCTGCTTTTTTACCTGCTGGCAGCACTTTCCAAGGAAAATACCATTATCTTTCCGCTCAGTGTGCTTTTGGCTGAGTTTTGTTTGTTCCGGGACGCAGAAGACAAAACATCAAAAGTTATACGCTGCTCAATCAGTGTTTGTGTAGTACTGATTGCCGGTTATGCACTCTACTATTTTAACGCTACATATTCGTTTAAAACTATTTTCTCACCTTTAAGCCACTCACCCTACTCCATATACCAGCGGCTTATCTCCCAGCCTGCAGTTCTCCTTTTGTACATCAGCCTTCTCGTATTTCCCCATCACGGAAGATTTTCCTTCTCCCATGATATGGTTATCCATGGTTCCTTTTTTGAACCGAGTGTTCTCCTTAGCACAGCTGCAATTGCTATTCTGGTGGCTGGTTCTCTGATTCTTATCCGAAAAGCGCCTTTACTCAGCTTTGGTATTCTATTTTACTTTGTAAACCACCTGGTGGAGTCAACCGTTATTCCGCTGGAACCGGTCTTTGAACACCGTAACTATCTGCCCTCCTTTTTTTTCTTTCTTCCCTTTGCTGCTTTTGTGGTGGAAACCGCATGCAAATACAAGGAAACAAAACCTGCCATCAGCACGATTGCTGCAACAGTCGTGGTGGTGTGCATTGTAACACTCGGATGGAACACCTACCAGCGCAACAACGTGTGGAAAACAAAACTCTCCCTCTGGGAGGATGCACGGAAAAAGGCGCCCGATAATGCCCGACCATGGGAACAAATAGGACTGATCAAGGGGTTTGATCCGAATCAATCACAGGAAAAATTTACTGACGCCATCACCTGTTTTTCCACAGCTCTGACAAAGAAAGTGCAGCGCAATTCATTTTACGAACTGATTCTTGGTAGTATGGGCGAAGTCTCATACCGGTACGGCAGATATGATATGGCAATCCCTTATTTTCAAAAATCACTTGCATATAATCCAAAGTTAGCCACCTCGCATTATGGTCTGGCAAAATCCCTGGTAGCCTCCGGTCAATTTGAAAAGGCTGTGCAGGCAACCCGGAAAGGAACAGATATCCTGCCTGACCTGACACCTTTGTATACAGTGCAGGGGAGTGCTTACCTATGGCTGAACCAGCCGGAAAATGCGGTCGCCAGTTTTTCAAAGGTATTGGAGGCGCCCCATGCAGAAAAAATAGATATCATGCACTTGGGCATTGCACTCTCAAAAAACGGACAATATCAAGAGGCTGAAAAAACACTTCTTAAAAGCCAGGGAATTGACGACTTTTTACTGCTCATGGCCCTGATTGAAAATAGCCTGTCTGCTGGTGCTGAAAAGAGACTGCAGCACTGGGTCGGGGTACTGGTAAAATATTTCCCGGAAAAATTTATTAAAGCGAGACTGAAGTTTTACACCAATGAGTATCGCAGCCTTCCCTTTGCCACCCAGAAAATTGAAGAAGCAGTTTTTTCGACCGATAGGTGAAGCAGCACGGAGCAAGTCTGGAAAATGTGCGACAGGGACAAAAGGCACAAAGGGACTGAGTACAAAAAATCTTGGACCCAAAGATGCATTTTCCATCGTGACCTTACCCTTTAATATATAGATGTTAGGGTCACGAGAAAAATAAATTATCCAATCTTGCTTGTCTCTCAACTCGGTAACGTCGTCGCTTCACGGGCTCAATACGACCAATATGGAACCATTGACGCGACGACGTTACTAAACCGATATTCTATGCATTTTTTGGATATATAGTATTTCCCGCATCCCTTAATTCGATAGTAATTTACATAAAAAAGGAAGTAATCTGTGCAAGAGAACCAAAATTCGATATCAGTTACAGTTTTGTTGCCAGCTTTCAATGAAGAATTGTCCATTGGCAATACAATCAGAAAAATTAAAGAACTTTATCCTGATTTCGAAGTATTAGTCATTGATGACGGGTCTACAGATCAAACCATGAATGTGGCTATGGAAGCAGGAGCTGATGTTTGCCCGCATCCATATAACATTGGCAATGGCGCAGCCATTAAAACAGGCATCCGCTGTGCAAATGGAGAATGGATAATTATGATGGATGCTGATGGACAGCATGATCCTGATGATATTGCCCGGTTGTTAGAGTATAAAGACACCCATGACATGATCGTCGGCGCAAGAAATAGTGAAGGCCAGGCTTCCATGCTCCGCAATTTTGCCAATAAGATATATAATAACCTGGCATCTTATGTGACAAAGTTTAAGGTAGAAGACCTTACTTCTGGGTTTCGTCTTGTAAAAACAGAGACAGCCAGAGATTTTGTTTATTTGCTTCCAAACACCTTCTCCTACCCGTCAACACTGACCATAGCATATTTGCGTAGCGGAAGAAGTATTAAATATCTTCCTATTAAGATAAGCAAACGACAAGGCAAGAGTAAGATAAAACTTTTTCAGGATGGAATGCGCTTCTTTCTTATCATAACAAAGATTGCCACGCTTTTTTCACCATTACGGATTTTCCTTCCTGTGAGTTTATTCTTTTTTATCATGGGTATGGGTCATTATGTGTATACTTTTTTCACATTGCACAGATTCACCAATATGTCCGCTCTACTACTATCAACCTCTGCGATAGTGTTCATGATGGGATTAGTGTCTGAGCAGGTAACCCAGATTCGTTATGAACGGACAACGTAACTGATGGCATGAAAGTTCTTATCGATATCGGTCATCCAGCTCACGTCCATTTCTTTTCACATCCTATAAAAAAATGGCAACAAGCAGGGCATAAAGTTATTGTTTCATCCCGTTATAAAGAAATTGCCACTGATCTCCTCGATGCTTTAAAAGTAGAACACCATGTTTTATCTGCCATGAATAAAGGCAGCGTTGGTGGCATGGCTTTGGAATTACTGGTAAGAGATCTTGCCTTGTTTAAACTTGTCAGAAGTGAAAAGCCTGATATCCTGACAGGAATAGGCGGAATATTTGTTGCCCATGTAGGTTTTGTTTCCCGAACGCCATCAATTGTATTTTACGACACTGAAAACGCCACGTTATCAAACCTTATTACTTACCCCTTCTGCTCCATGGTAGTTGTCCCTTCATGTTATCAGAAATGGCTGCCTCCCTGGCACTTACGCTATCCTGGTTATCATGAACTGAGTTACCTTCACCCAAATCGTTTTACTCCTGACAAAAAAAAAGCTATTTCCTGCGGACTGCACCCTGAAAAGCTGAATTTTCTGATTCGGGTAGTTTCCTGGCAGGCCAGCCATGATGTAACTGAAAAAGGCTGGAATATTGACCTGTTAAGGCAAGTTACCAATTACCTTGCTGCCAGAGGGAATGTTCTGATTTCCTCAGAAGGGGAATTGCCAAAGGATCTTTTAGCGTTTCGGTATACCGGGCCTCCTGAGGATATCCACCACCTGATGGCCTATCTGAATCTCTTTATCGGTGAAAGTGCCACAATGGCCTCTGAATGTGTTGCCTTAGGTATTCCAGCAATTTATGCAGCTCATTCTAGTCGCGGTTATATGGATGAACAGGAGAGGCGATATGGCATGGCCGTTCATTTAAAAAATTTGCACTGGCCTGTGATAGAAAAGACTATAGCTGGAATTCTGGAGATTGCCCCCTCGGTCTGGCAAGATAAACAGGCACAACTTTTAGCAGAAAAAATTGATGTGGCCGAGTTTGTTTGTCAATTTGTCGAAAAATATCCTCAATCAATAAATACATACAAGGCGCAGTTTGCCAATATAGGGTAAGTTAATGTGCGGAATTGCAGGATTTTTTGAAAATAAAGATGAGCAACTTCATGCTGGCTGCATTTCCAGAATGTTAGACGCCCTGCAACACCGAGGTCCTGACGGCAGAGGCCAGACGTTATTTCAACAGGCTGCATTGGGGCATGTACGGTTGGCAATTATTGACCTCAAAGGCGGCTTGCAGCCCATGTCAGAAAAGGGAAAACGTTTTCATATTTCATATAATGGTGAGCTGTACAATTATAGAGAAATAAGGAAAGAATTGCAGCACGAGGGTTGTTTATTTCAGACTGATTCTGATACAGAAGTCATTCTACAGGCCTATATTGCCAGAGGAACAAGAGCATTTCAAGATTTCAGAGGGATGTTCGCTTTTGCACTGTGGGATGATAAAGAAAAAAGAGGCTGCCTGGTCCGCGACCGCTTCGGAATCAAGCCACTTTTTTATACCGAATATCAGGGTATTCTCTATTTTGCCTCTGAAATAAAGGCTATCCTGAAAGTGCTACCAGTTTTCCCAGGGATGAACCTCAACGGGCTTCATCTGCTGATGAATTATCGATATATCCCCGGACAGGAAACATTATTTAATAATATCTGCCACTTGCCACCTGGACATTACCTTGTTTGGCAGAATAATCGGTTCGCTGTCAAAAAATGGACGCAGCATATTCCTGTCGAGGATAACAGCAGTCTGGAGGAAATTCGTAGTTGTCTAACAACGGCCATCCGCAGGCAATTGGTAAGCGATGTGCCGCTAGGGGCATACCTCTCAGGAGGAATTGATTCGGCAACCATTTGTTCCATTGCTTCACGATCGCTATTGCCAGAGAGAAAGCTGCCAACGTTTACAATTCAGACAGGGGATTCTCCACTTGAAGCTGAGCAGGCTGCGGAGACCGCCCGTTATCTTCAGGTAGATAATTTTCAGAAGCCTGTGACAGCACAATTTGAAAATTATTTTTCTCGGATAGTCTATCATCTTGAGGTGCCTAAGGTCAACGCCTGGCAGTCTGCATTAGCAGCTGAGCTTGCCTCCAATCATGTTAAAGTAGCTCTTTCAGGACTCGGTGGTGATGAGATTTTTCTCGGTTACAATATCCATAAGTTAATGGCAAAGCTTAGCAGCTTATCAGGTAAAGGGCTGGAGGGCCTTCTTCGTTTGCTCGGGCTGACAACTGGTTCATTTTTCAAATTACTGCCTCCCCGTTTTGAGGAGTTTGGCAGGGCTGCCAAATTGCTGAACCACTTCCCTGATGTTGTAATGATGTATGGTATTCTTCGTAATGTCTGGGATACTCCTGAGAACCGGAAACGGCTGTATGGCACTAGACTCCTGAGGGCGGGTTGCGATGACAGTTTTGCTTTTCTCCGCACTGCCTGGCACCATAATGAAGAAGTCATCAGGGCAACAGCCAGGTATGAGATGGAAAACAAGATGGTGAATGATTTCTTGCTTCAGGAAGACCGATTAAGTATGGCCTTTGGCCTTGAAGTGAGAGTCCCGTTTCTTGACGAAGATCTCGTAACTCTCGTTTCCGCTATTGATCCGGCAAAAAGAATGCCCCAAGGGCAGCTTAAATATCTCATGCGACAGGCGGTCTCTGCCTGGCTGCCTGAAGAAATTCTAAATCGACCCAAAAGCGGCTTCCAGGTGCCGATTGAACAGTTTTTTAACAGTCATTTACGAGGTCTCTGTCTAAAATATCTCAGCAGAAAACGATTACTCGAGGACGGCCTGTTTAATCCTCAGTTCGTAGAAACAGTTCTTGACGCAAGACCACACTTTCGCCTGCGATGGCACTATTTTTTACTCTATCTGATGCTCGGCGTTACTGTCTGGCTGAATCTTTTTGAAAGAGGAGAGGAAATACCTACATGGCACTAAAGGAAGAAATACCACCGATCCTGGACAAAGTGTATGCCTGGAGCAAAGACCAGGAGTTTCGGGGATATAACAAACATGATGGACTTAACAGTCCTTTGTTACAGCTCTTTCTTGGTTGGGCAAAATGGCCACGCCTTATTGCTATTCAGTCTGTAATGCGTGCACCTTGTAATATTAGGCCTCTTCTTGGAGTACCTCGAACACTTAATCCAAAGGGATTGGGACTTTTTGCATCTGCTCTGCTTGATATGCACATAGCGACAGGAGATAAAGTCTTTCTTGTGGAGGCAGAGCAAATTTTACAGAAATTGCTCGATATTCGTTCCCAGGGTAGCTGGTCAGGGAATTGCTGGGGATATCCCTATCCTTGGCAGGATCTCGGCTTTTTTGCTCAAGCACATACCCCGAATGCTGTGGTCAGCTGTTTTGTCTGCGAAGCATTTCTTAAAGCTTTCAGGGTTACCGGTAAAAGCATATATCTTGAAGTTGTAGGCGGGGCTATACATTTTTTCATGAAGGACCTGACTGTTCTCAAAGATACACCAGATTCACTTTGTCTGGGGTATATGCCAATGCCTATGAAAATGAGAGTGATAGACGTAAGCATTTTAATTGGCGCGGTCATAGCTCAATATTGTCAACTCTCAGAAGATACAGCCCATTTTGAAAACGCTAAGCGATTAGTCGGCTATGTTGTCAGTCAGCAAACAGACTATGGCGCCTGGTTCTATACTGATCCTCCCGGAGATTCTTTTATCAGGCATGACAACTACCACACCGGCTTTATTCTCGATGCACTCTGGCGCTATATGGAGGCGGCTTCTGACTGGTCATGGCGCAGCAATTATGAACAAGGTCTCGCTTTTTATGCAGAACACCTTTTCAATGAAGATGGTTCTCCTCGGTGGATGAGTGATAAAGATTTTCCTCACGATGTCCATGGCTCTGCGCAGGGACTTATTACTTTTTCTCTCGCCGTAGCCAATGGATATAATTACAGAAAATTACTTGACCAAATAGCGGACTGGGCAATAAGAAACCTCTATCATCCATCTGGCCGATTTTATTATCAAAAAGGACGGTATTATACAAAAAAATTTACCTTGCTGCGCTGGTGTAATGCCTGGATGTTTCGAGGACTTTCAGCATGGAGAGTGAGTTTGGATAGGTGATGAACTTGCATTGAATCCAAAAAGTATCCAGACTGATTTTCTTGAGGTGGTAGGATAAAAATGACATTTTTTTAAGAGCGGGTATTATTTCCGCACAAGGAGGTGCCATATGAAGCAAAAAAGCGAAGTTATACGCAAGAATTTAAAGATCCGGCAGTCAATCTGTTAACTGAGCAAGAATCACAGGAAGACGAAGATCTCCGTAAAGAGATAGTCCGCCTCAAGAAGGAAAATCGTCGCTTACAAATGGAGCGTGAAATATTAAAAAAAGCGGCAGCCTTCTTTGCGAAAGAGTCAGGGAACGGTATCAAGATACAGAAAAACTGATTGTTTCGGATTTAGGGGTGGTGAACAAAATAACAAAAAACAGTTTGTTAAAGTGTCAAAAAAATCCCTTTCCAACGTCAAAGAAGTCAGTAGCTGAATATACATTCCCTGTAACTTCTTGATGTTGTGTAGGCGGAAATCTTCTCCCGACTCCCCTCTAGGGCATAGCCGTCAGGCTAAGCCCCTTTATCCGGCCATCTGTATCACCTCGCCATCATAGCTCAGGCTGAATGTGCCAAATAGTATATCCGGGAAGTGATTGTTACTTCGGTTTTTCTTTTCTAAAAGGTGCCTTCTACGACTCAGATCAAAAAATCCAACCAGAAATTTCACCGTTGTCAATGTCCCGCCGAGAAGCGCCTGCTTAAAGTTATCCAGAGAGTGAATAATGGTTTTAGATGCTTTATAAAAACTGAGACTCTGATCATCAAGCTTTCGTAGCAGAGCGTTGGTGACCCACAGAACTTGCCAGCTGAGCACTATGATGAACAATTTTGACCAGATGTAACACTCCAGCCGCTCTTTCTTTACTTTTTTTACATTGTCAATCTTCCACAACGATTTCCAAACCTTAAACCCGAGTTCGATCTGCCATCTCAATGTATATGCCTTCCATGCAGTCTCCAGAGAAATCATCTTTTCCTCTGCAGAAGTTATAAAAAGATTGAGCTTGCATCGTGCCTTAAACTTTTTGGTTAACTGCCGCCCTTTCTTTTTAGCATTTTTCTTCGCCTTGCGTATCCTTTCCTGATATATCTCCTCGGGCAACAGATAAATCAAGAGCCTCACATCAAATTCTTGCTCCTTGTCAAGGAATACTCTTTCTTCGATCTTTTCTACCCCATACTTCTTCATGGTTTTCACGATCTGGCCAAAGTTACATTTCATCACCTCGCCATCCCGAATTTGGTACACATCCTGTTGACTTTGCAGACGGCAAAGAAAGTAACCAAGATTTTTAACAATGCCTTTTAGTGCATTAAGATGCATATAAGCCAGATCCCGTATAACCAGATCGCCTTCGCCAATGACATCCAGGGTCATTGTTGAGTTGGTGGCGTCCTGATCGTTGAATGCATTCAAACTGAGATCAACTAGTTGGCCGGACAGTAGATCGTACTCAAACTGAATTCTCACGTTGGCCGTGGAACCACTGCCTCCGCTCCCGGGATAATACTCTGCCAACGTTTTATCCACTTGAAAACAAACCGAATCTTTGATCAATATCCGATTAAAATACTTGCACTTCAGCAGCAATGGATTGTTTCTGGATATCTGTTTGCTCAACAGCTGACCGAGTGCTGTTTTAAGAAAGCAAACCGCATGGCGATTAAAACGCTCGTCCAGAGACTGCTTCTTTATGCTGATGCCATAGTCCAGTTCCAATTTGACGGTTAAGTCATTGAGACTCTCCGACGCCAAGTTGTCACTGTTGAAAACTAACAAACAAAGAAAAGTGAATCCATTTATCGAACCGGTTCTTTGAACAAATTCGCAATCACGGGCAAGTTTATCTATTTCCATCGGATCAAGTTGAGTGTAAATTTGATCTCGAATGGATCGTTCTATGAAGCTATAATCGTTTTTGTGGATCATCCTGAAAAGGATAACCTATCGTAATTACAATTAAAATATTTATGTTATCTTGATTTTTTATTGTACTATTAGTGACGTCAAATAATGACAACGATCTAATCGCCGGTAGTGAATGGTAGATACTCCTCGGTTAAGGGGATGCTATTATTCGTTGATGACATACGGCGCTTGCGATTCTTATTTAATCTACTGTTTGTCCGATATTTTTTTGCTTAGCCTGACGGCTATGCCCTCTAGGGCTCCCTCCGTTACCGGGGAGGAGCACCGGCCGACAAACACCCCCTTTTACTCAAAAACTAAGGTGGTCAATTTTGGGTTGTCATTTCTAAACACTCCTCATTTATGGGCAGACACCAGCTAAGGACAGCGCCAAGCCGACAAAAATTATTTTGCTCTCCACTATTTAGTTATTGTAGGAAATCGATAATGGGAATCCATCTGATACGGCATGTTCAACTTACAGAAAAAAGCAAACGCATTTAACCATCTGCACTTGCATACTTTTTCTATCTACCACCTCACCCCTCCCTGTCGTTTACAATAGCTGTCAAAGAACAACCGACACTTACCTTGAGCTATTCCCCTGCTGACATACATATAGAATTCTTTTTTCCGAATTTTCGAAAAAACCTAGTTCGTTTTTTACGTCTCCACTGCAAACACTAATCACAACTTGCTGTAAATCTGTTTGTTTTAACTATTTTTTAAAAACGGACCATTTATTGCTTAACTCCATTAATCATTTACAGTATCGAGATTTCACTTACAAAAGGAGAGTTCATGTACACCACCAAAAACATTGCCAGAATTGCGGCCCTGGTAGTGGCCGGCGTTACGGTCTTCGCTTCAGCTGCTTCAGCCTGTTCAACAAGCTATACGGCACCAACCCATAGCGATGCATCTTGGCAGGAGATCGATGGAATTTATTGGAGTGTTGATAATGGAGTAACCTGGGGAAACGATGAATTGACCAAAGGCCAGGAAGTCATCTTTAAAATCGACGTGCATAAGGACAATGCTGGCAGCCATTATGCTGATCTGGCGAAAATCTGGGTTGACTGGGGAAATGACGGCTCATTTGACGAACCGAGCGACACAGTGCTTTTCGGCCTCCAACCCGTAGCTTCCGGAGAAACTGATTTTTCTTTTATATCCAATGCATTCTTGCTGGATGATTCTCTCAACAGCACACTGGATCTTCTGGCGAGGGTAACCTGTACAGCTTCGGTTTATCCTGGTTACCATAATCTGGGCGACTATTTCCAGGGTGACAGTGCCCGTTATGATGCGCTGTTTCTACCCACCGGTTCTTTATGGCAGGGTGAAGCGGAAACATACCAGCTTATTATCAATGACGTGAACATTCCGCCAGCTTCCGGCACCCCTACCCCAGAACCAGGCACCATGTTCCTGTTTGCCGCAGGACTCGCCGGTCTGGCAGCAGCCAGTCGTAAATCCAGGAAATAATTTCCGGTAAATCGAACAAAAACACTGGGGCACCTGTATCCTGAAAAGAAGATTTCATCAGGATACAGGTGACTTAAAAAAACGCAAATATGCATCTGATCATTTACTGATCATAGCCAGACGCCCCTTGGTGAGCCGCACCAGATCTCCGGGCGCCAACTCAATTTCCAGTCCTCTTTTACCACCACTCACATGGATTGTTGGAAAAACTTCTGCAGATTGGTCAATAACCGTGGGAAGTACTTTTTTCTGTCCCAGGGGACTAACCCCTCCCAGAACATAGCCTGTTGTTTTTTCAACCTGCGAGGCTTCTGCCATTTTCACTTTTTTCACCTGCATTTCCCTGGCCATTGCCTTGAGGTCAAGCTGGCCAGACACAGGAACAACAGCCACGGCCAGTTCTCTGTCTCCAATCTGTACAACCAGGGTTTTGAAAACCTGTTGCGCAGGTAGATTCAACTTTTCCGCCGCCTCAGTCCCATAGGATGCAGCCTGGGGATCATGGCTGTACTCATGTAGTGTGTAAGTAATTTTTGCCCGCTTTGCAGCACGTATTGCCGGGGTCACGTCAATATCCTCCTTTACCGTGATTGTTTCACAGTGTGTCTTAAAAAAATATCTCTGTACTCGTTCTTCGGGATGTTATGGAGTACACTTATATAAATGCCTTTTTCACCTCAACAAACGGACACCCGCCATGGCAAAAAAGATAGCGCCGTTTCTTCTGCTCTTCAGCATTCTTTTATTCTCTTGTGCCCGTAAGGAGCCACCTCCTATCCAGGTGCAGATCCCTCATCGAACTATCGACTACCTGGCTGAAGTCAAACCTATCCTGGATAAACGCTGCGCTGTCTGTCACTCCTGCTATAATTCTCCCTGTCAGCTGAAACTCTCCTCCTATGAAGGCCTGGATCGTGGTGGAAGCAAAAAAGCGGTCTATAATGCCAGCCGACTGGCTACCATGGATCCCACCCGGCTCTTTATTGATGCCCAGACCACTGAAGAATGGCGTACCAAAGGTTTTCATTCCGTAACAGAAAACGAAGCAGATAGCGGCTTTAACGATTCACTTATGCTGGAGCTCCTGGCCCATAAAATGGATCACCCCAAAAGTAGTGGCGAGTATTATTCTGAAGCAGACGACCTGACATGTTCCGCCACCCGTATTGAGCTTGGAGGCTACCTGGAAAAGCATCCCAATCGCGGTATGCCCTTTGGTTTCCCGCCATTACAACAGGAAGAATTCAACCTCATTGCCGGCTGGCTGGCCCAGGGCGCCAAAGGCCCAACCCCTGATCAACAGAAGGCTCTAACCACACCAAAACCTGCAGATGCACAGGCAATACAAATCTGGGAAACGTTCCTCAACCAGGAAGATGCCAAGCATGCCATGACTGCCCGCTATCTGTATGAACATCTGTTTCTGGCACATATAACATTCAATACCGGGACCAATGCCTATTTTGAACTCCTGCGTTCCAGGACACCTCCAGGCAGCCCCATTGATCTCATTGATACAGTCAGGCCCTACGATGACCCGGAAACAGAGAAGTTTTATTACCGCTTTCGCGTAATCCATTCAACCATTGTCCACAAAACCCACATGGTTTTCCCTCTGGACACAGCACAGCTGAGCAGAATCAAAGAACTGTTCATTGAACCGGAATGGCTCGAACAACCGCATCAGAGCGGGTACGACCCCGTCATCAGTGCCAACCCTTTTGTCTCCTTTGAACAGATCCCGCCTCGTTCCCGTTACCAATTCCTGCTGGATAACGTCAATTACATCATCATGACCTTTATCAGAGGCCCTGTATGCCGTGGTCAGGTTGCACTGAATGTTATCCATGATCATTTTTGGGTAGTGTTTCAGGATCCGGACCATGATCTCTCTGTACGTTTTCCAGGATTTCTCAAACTACAGAAAGATAATCTTATCATGCCCATTGAAAAAGGCAGCACCTTCCCTGTGCGTGACCTGATTGGCAACAGATATCACAAGGCGCTGCAAAACTACTTCCATGCCAGACAGGAATTCTATGCTGCACACCACTTTCACGGCCTGGATTATGATTCCATCTGGAAAGGTAACCGCAGCCAGGATACGCCCCTGCTTACCGTCTACCGCCATTTTGACAGCGCCTCTGTACACAAAGGCCCCCTGGGAGCCCTGCCCCGGACCATATGGGTGATGGATTTTCCATTGCTGGAACGAATTTATTATGCCCTTGTAGCTGGTTTTGATGTGTATGGCACGGTTGGTCATCAGCTGGCCGTTCGCCTGTATATGGATGGACTGCGGCAGGAAGGGGAAACCTATTTCCTGGATTACATGCCCCAAAAAATGCGTAAAGACATGTTTTCCTCCTGGTATATAGGTGTTCCGGAAAAAGATCAGCTGTTCTATGATCCAGGAATACCAGATGGGATTTCCCTTGCAGAGGACAACCCCAAACAGGCGTTTATTGAGCACCTGGTCAACAACCATTTTCTCCCGGCGGCAGATATCCATTTTGATCCGGTAAACTATTTGCCAGCAGGAAAAGAATACCCTCCTCTACCCGCATCATATGAAACGCTGCAGGATTATCTCTCAGCATTTCGGGCTGTTTCTCAGCCAGGTACCAAATTCTTTTCCCTTGTCCATAACCATCACTCCAATCTGGCCTATATCCGCATACGGAAAAATGATGGGACCAGTGCAGTTGTCTCAATCATCATCAACCGGTGGCATGATAATGTAGCCTTTCTGTTTCGAGAAGAAAGCACACTGCACCCAGAAAAAGATCGGGCAGATTTTATCCAGGGATTTCACGGCTCCTACCCCAACTATTTTATGGACATAGAGCAGAATGAATTGCCGGAATTTTTCGAGTTTCTTACCAATTTGGACCAATATGAGGAAGAAGAGGCCAGGGCTATCTTCAATCGGTGGGGCGTTAATCGGGCTAATCCTGATTTCTGGAAACAGTATGACTGGTTCCAGGAACGTTTCAATACAGATGAGCCAGTACAGGCAGGTCTCTTTGACCTGAACCGTTACTATTTCAAAGCCTACGAATAATGCAAAAAAGATAACTGGTTAACAAATACGGGGTCAGGAGAGGGCAGTACTCTCGCTAGAGGGAGGCGCTTTATGCGGCAAGCACCTCCCTGACCTTTCGGGCCAGTTCATCCTGGGAGAACGGTTTTGCCAGGAAGGAGACTCCGTCTTCCAGGATTCCGCTATCTGCTATAACATTGGCGGTATACCCTGACACATACAGCGTTTTCAATCCGGGCAACCAGGTACTCAGCTGCTCTGCCAATTCCCGACCATTCATATCCGGCAAAATGACATCTGTAAGCAACAAGTCAATTTGCAGGTGTTCTTTCTCTACCAGTTCTATTGCTTCAAGTGGCCTGTCGGCGCTGAATACGGTATACCCCAGCTCTTCAAGTATATGATGGCTCAACTTGAGCATGGACTCTTCATCTTCAACCAGCAGGATGCGTTCTCCTTGCCCCAGAACCGGCCCGGTATCGGAAAAAGGACGCTTTGAAATAAACTTTCCGTGATACAGGGGAAAATACACGGAAAATTTTGAACCTTTTCCAGGCTCACTGTACACATTCACAAATCCATTGTTTTGTTTGACAATTCCATAGACGGTCGCCAGCCCAAGCCCTGTTCCTTCAAATTTACCTTTGGTGGTAAAAAATGGTTCGAAAATTTTATCCAGTATTTCTCTATCCATACCGATGCCGGTATCACTGACAATCAGACAGACAAATTCACCGCATTTAGAATCTGGATGGCTGCCGCAATATTTCTCGTCAACAAGTATATTACGGGTTTCAATGGTAATTTTCCCGCCCTGTTTCATGGCATCACGGGCATTAATGCATAAATTAGCCAGAATTTGATTGACCTGTGTGGGATCCACCTTTACGAGGCCCAAATCCTCAGCAGGACACCAATCCACTTGAATATTTTCGCCAATAAGCCGATGAAGCATTTTGAGCGTATGGTCAACCTGTTCATTCAAATGAAGTATTTGCGGCTCAACGGTCTGCTTACGGGCAAACGTTAATAATTGACGCGTAATATCGGCAGAATGACGGGTTGCCTCTATGATTCGTTTCACATTCTCCCGTTTGGGATCATCTTTATCCAATTTATTCAAAAGGAGCTCTGAGTAACCTAAAATAACTCCCAAAGTATTATTGTAGTCATGGGCAACGCCTCCTGCCAGGCGGCCAATAGCTTCCAACTGCTGAACCTGAGCCAGACGTTTCCGCACGTCAGCATGTTCCTTTTCCCGTTCCATACGTTCGGAAATATCTTCCACGGCCCACATTATGCCAATGATTCTTCCTCTGTCGTCACGGATGGGGGCCCCGGAAAGAGAAGCATGGAAATTGCTGCCATCCATTCTTTCCTGCAGCAGTTCCACTCCCATGAGCATATGCCCGTTATAGATCTGCTTAAGCATTGTATCGAATTGTGCCTGCTCCTGTTCAGGAATTGTGGGCAGAGACCGGCCTACTATCTCCTCGGCATGCCAGCCGAACAATCGTTCAGCAGACTCACTCCAGATAACCACCCCTCCGGCAAGATCCAGGCTGAAGAGCCCCACCGGAGAACAGGCAATCAAAGCCTTGACCTGCTGATTTTTCCGTTCAAGGGCTTCAAGATTTTCCCGGATTGAATCCCGCATATGCTGAAGGCTCATTGAAAGCGCCTTAAACTCAGGGGTCTCATCGGTATAAATCTCCCGCAGCAAATCACCCCGGGCAATATCTGCAGTTGCCTGGACAAACCGGTCAATGGGTCGGGCAACAAGATGCCGGATAAAGAGGCCCACTAACAGGGAAACCAAGATAAAAAATAGCAAACAAAACAGGATTGCTTTCTGTATACTTTTTCCAATTTTCTGGTCAACAATAGTTCTTGGAAATCCAACATCAATGACAGCAAGGAGGTTGCTCTCCTCATCAAGTATCGGGACCAGCGTATGATAAAAGCCTCCCGCATGTACGGTGCTGATCTTTGCCGACTGCAAGGCTTTGAGAAGAACTGGATATTCCAGTTTATCTCCCCACAAGCTTGAATCGTTGTGCGTAATTACGGTCCCGTCCCTGCTGAGCAGGCTGACAAAAGCAACATGCATATCACGATTGGCCAGATACAGTTTTCTGCATTGCAGGTATGCAGCTTCAAGGAGTAGATCCGTATCAGCAATGCCGCCAAACACCTGGTATTTTGAAGAAATATCATGACGAAGACTTTGAGCAAGGCTTACAGACCGCCACTCTATAGCCTGAAGATAGTTTGTATGGAAATCCCGGACATAAAAAACCGTTGTCAGGCTGATAAAAAGAAATATAACCAGGCTGATAAAAAACATGGTCTTGGCCTGCAAACTTGTACGGTTCAGCAGATTCTTTATGGCCATGCAGAGCTCACTCCGTGTTTCATAAACGTTAACAGCAAAATACTATGAAAAAGCTCCACAGAAGCACCTGTTATCGGTAGCCCAACTCCCGTTCAGCTTCTTCCGTGGCCTGTAATACAGCTTGGACCCACTCCTCTCCAACACGCTCATTAAGCCAGGCAATCGCAGAAGCCCTGGTCTTTTCCCTGAACTGGAGCTGTTCTTCTTCTGAAGGCTTATAGATAGCCACACCCTTGCTTTTCAAATACCTGAAGCCCTGCTGTTCATTCACGACTGCCAGCCCTCGATTCACAACTGCAGAAACCCGTTTCGCCCGCTCGATGACACCTTGTAAATCTTCAGGCAGTTTCTGGTACCAGTCGTTATTCATCAGTAACGTATACGTACTGTAGACATGGCCATCCAGAATAATGTGGTTCTGTATTTTTTCAAAATGAGGAATCAGAAAGGTGCTTATGGAATTTTCCTGGCCATCAACCAGTCCAGAGTCAATGGCATCATAGACATTGGGCCAGGCAATGGGCACTCCTTTGGCGCCCAAGTCTGTCACAATTTTTATATGCAGGGGGCTTTCCATGGTTCTGAAACGTAACCCCTGCATATCAGAGGGAGAATGGACTGCTCTTTTGTTGTTCGAATAGTGGCGAAAACCTCCATTTTCAATCCAGTAGAGTGGTCGCAGCCCTGTTTTACGTGCCATATCCTCGATGAGTTGTTTTCCCAGAGGGCCATCGAGAACTTTCCAGGCAATATCCCGTTCCCTGAAAAGATAGGGTATGGACAAGATCTGGATGGGGGGATAGAGGGTTGCAAAATGGCCATCGGCAAAATCACGTGCATGCACGGCTCCCGAAAGAACCATGTCTATCATCTCCATGGAAGACTGCCCCATCACCTCAGGATAAAGTTTTACAGCCAGTCTCCCTCCTGAAAGCGTTTCGATCTCTTTAGCCAGCACCTCGAAGGGAGTCCACCCATAATGATTGCTCGTTTCAGGGTTGCCGATGCCGATTTTCATCACGTACTCGGCCTTATCTTCATCTGCTGCAGGAAGACCGTAGCACAAAAGGCAGATGATCAGGGTAATCATAAAACATCTCATTTTCCTTATCCTCCCCACCTTTACTCAGCTTTTCAGATTCAGCGGCTTTTCCTTTCATTGTAACAGAGCCCATTTAACCTCTATATTTTCTATTTTACAGGCCAGACTGTTGTAAAACCAAATTCTTTACACACAGAAAAATATTTTCTTCTGCTCAGACAGTTCCCGGAAGGCATTCCGGAAACAAAATTTTTTCTTAGATCAAGGCGCTGCAGGGTCGCTTATTCAATTTTTGGGTTATGCTCAAAATGTTATCCGCAAAAGGACGCGTGGACACCGATAAGTTGTTCGAAAATTCCTCCTCATGGGTAGATACCAGATAGTTGGTATTGTCCTCGACCAGGAGAAAATACGCCCATCCATCCCGTTACTTATTGGGAGCATTATTTTTCTACATAACACCGATATGGGAAGAAGGGTTCTCTCGGCCCCTTCTAGCGTTCCTCTGTCAGGCTCCTTCCCTGTTCGATCAACTGACGTGTGACATCAGCTATATTATAGAGAAGGGTCAACTGCTGCCGTAGTACTCCCGGTTCACTCTGTTCGATGGAGTTTTTTATGGTACGCAACGTGTTGTCCATATTTCCGGGTTCGTAAACAATACCTTCAGCGTTTTGCAACCGAATTGATTCAAGGGCCGCGCTGACCTCTCTAGCCGGACCGGCAACCGCAGGAGGAAGCACCTCCTGTTGTTCACGGTGTGCCCCAAACGCAGACACATAGGAAAGCAATGCATGATTAAGGTAAGTAAGGGCAAAGGCCTGCTGCCTGAAACGCTGCCTGTTCCTCGGCTCAACCTGCATATCCTGCCAGGCCAGAGCCAGCGAGTTATCTGCACGGTGTGCCTGTCGTCTCGCTGTTCGATACGGCAAATCATCTTCATCGTGCTGATCAGCCTGGTATTCATCCAATATAGCTGCAAAATACCGGCTGTTTTTTTCAATGGCTTCATGAAGCAGTCCCGGCAGGGTGCTGAAACGCCACTCGGGCCAAAAAAAACGGACCGAGAGCCACGCCAGCAAGCAACCGGTGGTCGTATCCACCAGACGAGGCACCATTACAGCCACACCGTTACTGGTAACAAAATTAAAAACGCAGAGCACAAAAACCGATATAAACAACACGGAGACCCAGTATTTCCTGCGCACCCAGTAGAAAAATCCGTAGGCTGCGCCGAGCATAAGCAGCAATTGTCCGGCAATGGTCGGCACCATTCCAATGACTGCAACACCCAGTACCACCCCTGCCATGGTACCACCTATCCTTTGCAGCAGTCGTCTCCTGGTCTCGCTGTATGTTGGCTGACAAACAAACAAACTGGTTAACAGTATCCATTCGCCTTTCACCAGGTGTAGCATTTCCGCAATTGTAAAACCTGCCAGCAGACAGGCGCTCAAACGAATCGCATGGCGAAGTCTGGGGTGGCTGAGATGGAGCTGATCAGTGATACGCTCATGGACAGGTCGAGTATCCCTTGCCAGTCTCGGAGCCATGGTCCGTTGATATTCATCATTCAGGGTCTGCAGTGAAATATGAGACCGTCTCAGGTTACGCACAATCAGGGCCAATCGCTGCCTTGAAGACTCAGGGAGTTGGTCAAGCTGGGTAGAGACAGCATTCACCATCCACTGTAAGGAAACAGGATGCTGATAGGCCACACCCGCAAGCTGACTATTGGCGAGAAGACGGCAGGCTCCGGCAAGTTGCAGCAGGGTCTGCCCAATACCTTCCAGCAGTGTATACTGGGTCTTGTCCCTGGAAAGGCTGTCATATGGCTCATGACTAGACGCCGCCCTTTCGTGAAGACTCTGCAGAAGCATGAACAGCCGTAAATAGGGAATCAGGGGAGTATCATCTTTCAGGGCATCTCCATAGTTGGTCAACACCTCCCGTGTCTGATCCAGGGAATTGACCAGACGAACGTTCAATAAGGCCAAACGATTACGAATCTCTTCCTGGGCCTGTTCGTTACTTGGAAAAAGCCTGGATTTTTCTTCCAGGTATGCTGCCAGAGCCAGAAATCCGCGGGCGAGCTGCTCATCAAGAAGCCTCCATGGATGCATACAAAGTAAAGCCAGGGAAAATACCCCGTGGATCAAAGCACCCAGGGGAAGAAGAACAGGTTGCCAGTACCATGCCGGGCTGATGTGGGAACCAATCATGGCATAAATGCCAACAAGGATGGCGCCAAAAGTAACGCCCCGATACCGTTCACTGATGCCACCGATTATCAGAAACACCATGGTGGAAAGAGCCAGACCTGCACCCAGCAGCACCGGGTATGGCCGCAACAATACGACAGCCAGGCTGGAAATACCGAAACTGATAACCTTCAGTGAAAGTGCCTTCACCCTGCCCTTGGGATGATCGTCAGTTTCTGTAAGTGCACCGGACAATATTCCCAGCGCCAATGAAACAGCAACAGCAGAATGGCCCAGCAAAAGTAACGGTACAGTCACCAGGGCTAGCACGGAAGTCGTTTTGATTGCCAAAAGACGATCCGGATTGGTCCACAGGCTTCGACGAATCAACTCCGAGGTTACGAGCGCAGACAGCAACTCCTTTATTGAAAACTGCACAATACTTCTCTTTCTCCCCTTGTGTTTACTGCAAATCTTCAGGTATCATAGCCGACTTACTGTTTCTGACTGGCCCAAGTGCCTTTGTCATCACACTCCTTTACGCCGCATAGCAGACTGTTCATGATTTTTTCCACAATACTTTCAATCCTCACCCCGGTTTTTACCTGTGTTCTTATTGGTTATTTCTGGGTTCGCAGCGGGCGTTCCTATGACACCGAACTCATCACAGCCCTTGTCACACTGTTTGGTGCTCCCTGCCTGGTTTTTTACTCGCTTTCTTCAGTTGAACTCCATCCGCAGCACCTGATTCACATGGGCCTGGCCGCGGTCTTTGCCAACATTGCTTTTCTCGCTCTGGGCTGGCTGGGACTCTCACTGCTGCATCTTCCCAAACAGGCATTTCTACAGGCACTGAGCTTTCCCAATATAGGGAATGTGGGGCTGCCATTGTGTTTTCTGACCTTTGGCGAAGAAGGCCTTGCCCTTGGCATAACTTTTTTTGCTGTCTACATGGCTATCCAGATGACCTTTGGGGTGGTTTTTGTGTCCCAGACCTTTTCGTTATGGGCCATACTGAAAACGCCTATCATCCCGGCAACCCTGGCTGCAGCCCTGTTTCTGATGACAGGCACGGCTCCTCCGAAATGGCTCTACAACACGACCAAGTTGATTGGAGATCTTACCATTCCCCTGATGCTGATCACCCTGGGCGTTTCACTGTATAAATTGAAAATCACCCAATTGAAAATTCCTGTTCAGCTTTCTGTCTTTCGTTTGCTCATGGGCTTTCTTGTGGGGCTTACACTCCCTAAACTCATGGGCCTGGATGGTACAGCTGCCAGTGTCATTCTTCTGCAGTGCTCCATGCCTGCAGCCGTTTTCTGTTACCTGCTGGCGCAAATGTATGATCAACGCCCAGAGGAAGTGGCAGGAGTGGTGATCGTCTCCACAATAATGGGTTTCTCTCTCCTGCCTTTTCTTCTTTGGTATGTCTTATAAGCCGTTGTGGCTACCCGACCAGCTTCCTGGCGAACTCCTTTGCCTGATGGAAGATATCTGCAGGCAGTTTATCTGGTGTTGAACAGGAGCCGACAAACCATTTCCCTGCACTGATGGCCTTATGGGGTTTCTGCAGCCGGTCAAAGGCAATAAAAGCAGACTCAACATTATTTTCATAAGGGCCTCCACCTGTCATCAGCAACCCCTGACGCTGCCCCTCAACCAGAGAACTGTGATCGGGCTGGTGATACTGTACATACAGGCTATAGGTACGATCAATAAACGTTTTCAGAGGACCGGTAATTCCCCAGAAATAGAGAGGAGAGGTAAAAAGTACCACCTGCGCGTTCACCATTTTCTCCAAAATCACATTGGCGTCATCCTGCTGCACACAGGCCACCTGATCTGTAACCTGCTTGCACTTACCGCATGCCAGGCACCCACGGATCTGTTTATCAAACAGGGAAATACGTTCCACCTGGTGCCCCAGGGTTTCCAGTTCTTCCACCACCCAGCCACAGACAGTGGCAGTATTTCCCTGCTTTCTCGCTCCACCTTCCAGGATTAAAACCTTCATTTTTCAATTCTCCAGTATAAATACTTCGCAACTACTCATAGGAGAAACAGATACATTGACAACTCACCCGTATCTGTAACTGGTTACAGGGTGCCTGAAATTTTCCCAATCAGGCTGGCGCAGCGTATTGGATCATACGTTGGATCATACGTAAGCCAGGCTGATCGCGGAAAGATCAGGTGCACGGTGAGCAGTTGCAATAGTTAATCGTAATCGGGCAATGCAGGCAAGGCTCACACACATGCAACAACACAATAGCGATATTCTTGACTGCAGTCCCATACATTTTTCACAGTAATGCTGACAAAAAAACAGCAGCTCCCCGTGCACTGTTCCAAAGGAATGGATATGGAGAGTATCTTACCAGAAAAATGGTCTCAACACCTGGGAGGTCACCAACAATGGTTCGGATTATTTTTCTATCAGCACCACATCATTGACCAATGAGGGAACATACTGTGTGGAAGTCGTCAGCCCGGCCCTGCAGCAGAAGGATATCGGCGAAGATTATATCACTGCCGCTGAAACAACGCTACTCACAGGTGAAGAAACACCTCCCTGTGAAGATGTCATTTTCACCTTGGGTGGCGTCGCAGAGGATGAGTTTTCGGAATGTATGGACAATCTGGACAGATTTCTTTACCGCAAAATCTGCCTTGTCCGGCTCGGTCATGATGCAGAAACCGGCACCCTATGAGCTTTTTTCAATACACAACCTTAAAAATCATATCGTAATTGTACATACACCCTGCCCGTATCCCCGTTGGCAGCTAGTAAACCGTCTCCAGCCTGGTACAGCAATAGCCCGGCTGTCGCGCTCCAGTCGTCCATGACGTCGTACTTTGCGGTGAAGCGTTGGCTTGCTCCGTGTTGACCATGGTCGCCGTTAAGCAGGAAAAGGGCTGTTAGCTCCAGTCGTTCATGAAAACACTCGCGGGTTATTCGGAGGGCAACTTCGTTTTCGGTTTCTTTCGGGTTTTCCGGGGAGGTGTCCAGTGCAGAGTCGTAGTTATGGAGGTATCTTCGGGCATAGTCCAGGCTGATGGTTGTATCAGACAACCCACTGTACTCAAGGCCTATCAAAAAATCTGTACGGGCATAATCTTGGTCTGAGGTCATGAAACGAAGCCCCCTGAAGTTGGCCAGTTCGGCGATATAGAGCATATCGCCTCTGGCGTAACTTGCGCTTGCTCCTGCCATGGTGATCTTTTCATGTTCCATGGTCAGGGGGTCTGTGGAAAGGTAGGTTCCCTCATCATCATGGAACTGTGCGCCATAGAGCGAGATATCCAGGCCCTTGAAGCTTCTGGAGAGTTCCATGGCGATTTCGCAGTTCTCCAGCGTGTTGTCCGGCTCGTTGTCAATGGGACCTGCGGCGCTGCCCGGATAGAAAAAATGGCCGTATACCGGGTTTTCGTTGTAGCGGTGTTCCAGTACGCTCAGAAGATCCAGGTTCCAGGCTCCTATGAATACATCCAGTTTGAGCATGGTCAGGGGCAGGCGGATGTTTTCAATGTCAGTAATACCCATATCCCTGGTATCAACCGGGTTCAGAATATCAGTGACCCGGATGTTATCAGAACGACCCCAGACGACTATCTGTCTGCCGATTTTCAGGTCGATATGGTCAGTCAGGCTGCCCTGGAGATAGAGTTCCCGAAGCTCCAGCTCTTCCTCGTAGCTGCCCAGCACTTCAGAGGTGAAATTGTCCCGTCCCTCTATGGAATATGCAAAATCATAGAAGCCACGGACACCGCCGAAAAATGTCCAGCCAGCCAGTTGGTAGTCGACCTCCAGCATGGTTTCGAGGCGAAGCGATGACAAGCCCTGCCAGTCGGTTTTGTCCGGCTCCGTCTGGAAACGGGTTGTATTGCCTGCTGCAAATAGTTCCACGTATCCACTGAAATAGTCGGTCAGTGGGCTGGACGATGCAGACTCTTCCTGCACGACAGGGGGGTTTTCAAAATCGTCCAGCAGGTCTTCAAGCCCATCTGCTTCAGTGGCATAAGCGGCGCCGTTACAGCAGATAAGGGCCAAGGCAACCGCAAATCTCTCACAGGCCTTTTTCAAGTCGACGGGTTGTAAACAGCTCATCATTGACCGACTCTTGGTTAAAACGGATATTGCGCATGGACAGTATGGTTTGATGGAGAACAGACTTGCCCTTTTTGGTGGTCATGTGAATTTCCTTCTCAGTCCATATGCCATCGATTTGCTCCAGTTCCTTCACGTCATAATATTTGGTCTTCCCGCCATCCTCCAGGTAGTTGATTGACCTGATGACCACGAAATTATCCTGACGAACGAAACTGATTGATTTGGTATAACCAGTCTCATCAATGACGTCCTGGCTGACCGGTACAGAATCGATAACCCAGCATTTCTTACCATAGACTTCAATCTCGGATTGTTTCGGATGAAAGGAATAGTCGTAATCGCTCAGTCGCCTGTCTGTGAGGTCTGCATAGCTGAAATCAGACCCCACAAAGCTGCCGGTCTTGTCCCCGGTCGCGATCCGTTTTACCTTTCTGAGCGCGGGCAGGTAGAGCCACTGGTCATCGTCTTTGCCCGGAGCATCGTAATCATAGGTAAGGAATCCGGTTTCCTTCACGTCTGCAGGCGAGAGGAACATCATCATGCGGTACTTGTCCTCTCCCTTGTCAAGGCCATAGGAGATGAGGGTCCGGGTTCGTTGTGCTCCATTTCTATCGATAAGGATCATCTGGATATCTGAAATGGATCGGTCGCCATCATCGCGCGCATCCACCTGTTCCATGATCTGCCTGGCATCCGGTGTTCCGGCCAGAGTGCCTGTACTGGGTACAAGGAAAATCAGGGAAAGTGTGATGGCCGGGAAAAGGGAGTGCATCGTATTCATAGAGTGTTTCATGATATCCTTCCATTTATCTGCAGTTTCATTGGTCTTTTGTGTCTTGAATAGACGATGCTCAGTAATGCAGGCAACAGGAAAAAATCAGCAGCAAGAGCAAAGATAATGGCGGTTCCGGTAATCATGCCAAAGCGGACATTATTATTCAGGGTGCCGATCATATAGATATAAAATCCTCCGCAGAGTACCAGGCTGGTAATAAACAGAGCCCTTCCTGTGGTCTGCATGGTTTTGTGCACGGCCTTTTCCACATCTGCACTCTGTTGATAGCAACGTTGAAAATGATGCAGAAAATGGATGGTATCATCCACGACAATGCCCAGAACGAGGCTGCCGACCAGCACACTGGAGAGATCAATGGGGATGGACGCAATCCCCATCAGCCCCATCACCAGGATGATCGGGCCGACATTGGCAACCATGCTCAACAGGCCGATACGGATGCGCCCGGCCATGATGATCATCAAGATGGAAATAAGCACCAGGGCAATCCCATAGCTTTCGATCATGCTGGTGAGGGCATTGGTGACGATGGTGACAAAGAGTTTTATCTTTCCGGTGATGGTTATGTCGGCATCCGGGAACCGCTCTTGTAAGAGCTGCTCAACCTGATCGATATACTCTAAATACAGAACCGAATCCTCAAACGGGGCCATGATGGACAGGCGAGCTGTTTGATAGTTTCTGTCGGTGAAGTCTTCCAGATCATCACTGCCGCTGGATTCAAAGAGCATAAGTTCCTGGGCAATAAGCTGTTGGCTTTGGGGAACCGTATAGGCACGTTGGTGATCATTGTGCAAGGCCCGATTGGTTTCCTTGAGCACATCAGGGAGTCCCCATACCTTGCCTGCCCTGATTCCTTCAACTTCCAGGGTGCTGATGTCGGTTATTGTCTGATCAAGGCGCTGTTGAACATCCGGATCATGCAGACCATTCACTTTGCCTGTGTTAATCACCGCCTCAAGCTTGACTGATCCGCCGTTGACCTGATCCAGTTCATCGGTAGCCATGCGGATTTGCGAATCAGCCGGAAACCAGGTGGAAATATTGTGCGAAAAGCGTACATCAAGGGCACAGTACAAAGCCCCGACAAAGAGCAGTCCAAAGCACAGGGCAACGGGTATGGCATGTCGGGTGGTTAGTCGGGCAATCCATGAAAAGATTGCATTGATCGGGGAATGAGCGTCTGCCCCGCCTGTTTTGAGTGTCTTTCTCTGTATTGGAAACAGGGCAATACACACCGGCAACAGCACAATGGTATAGAAAAAGGCAAGAAATACACCGACAGGTGCCACAAAACCAAGCTGGGCAATGGTTGCCACGTCTGAGCAGGCAAAGGAAAGAAGGCCGCAGGCCGTTGTGATACTGGTCATAAGCACAGGCAGGCCGGCAGCACCCATCGCATCGATGATTGCCTGTTGTTTTTCGCCGCACTCGTTATATTTCAGATAGAAAAGCGTCAATATGTGTACGGCGTCGGCAACACCGACAATGAGCAGAAAAGAGGGTAGGATTTCTGTGACCAGGGTAATGGGAAAACCTGCCAGGGCCATGAACCCAAAGGTGGTTACAAGCGAAAGAAAGACGATGAGCAGTGGGTAAATCACCCCTGAGAGTCTTCTGTATAAAAGGCCCAGTGAGAAGATGATCAGGAGCATGGACAGGGGCAGGATCATCCCGAGATCCTTTTCGATTCCAATTTGCAGGGCTGAGACCACGGCCGGGCTGCCAGCAAGATAGGTGGTCAGTCCGGGCTGCTGATATTTGGACACCACGTTTTTGATTGCCCTGGTCACCTCCATGTTCTGGGCATTACTTAAAGGGCTGCCTCCATCGCCTTGTGGAAACGATTCGTCTTCGGCAAAACCTGCCAGCAGATCATCGGATGCTTCTTCCTGATAGGCAACGGTCTTTATAATGATTGATGCCAGGGTGCCGTCACCTGATATCAGGTAATTTGCAAACATGGGATAGTGTGCAATACGCTTTTTTATTTCCTGCACTTCAGCTTCTGTCTGAGGCGGAGTCTCAAAAATATCATCAACATGCAGGGTATCGCCTTCGGCCCAGACAACTCTGCCATTCACAAGACTTGTGATGTCATCCAGATAAGGGACCGTTTGTTCAAGCTCGTGGTGCAAGTTGTAGAGTGTCTGGAAAAAGGCTGTATCCATTCCGTTTTCCGGCCTGAGGGCGATGATGAACAGCTCATCCTGGCCAAACTGTTGTTTGAATTGGTTGTAGGCAATAAGCGCAGGATCAGTGTCACGGAAAAACACTTCATCGCGGGTATCAATGGCCAGTTTGGGCAATTGTGCAGCCAGGCCTCCGGTTAATGCCAGAACCAGCAACAGGGCAATATACTTGTTAGTATAAATGCTCTCGCACAATCTTCTGAAAAGGCCTTCACATTGGGTATGTATGTTCACGAGTTGTCCTCCTGAATGTACATACCGTTGAACAGCAGATCCAAAATATTAGACATGTGGTTGAGGGTTGTGGATACACTCATTTCAGGAGTTCGCAGAAATTCCCGAATTTGACCTATATACAGCGAAAAAAAAGCCTGGGATGCCAGCAGGGAATCAACCTCTTTGCGAATTTTCCCCGCTGCTTTCTCTCTGTCGATTATGGCGGCAACAATAGGAAAATACTCACTGTCCATCTTGCTGATCGAAGGACTTTCATGACTCGGTTCAAACAGGGTATCGCGGATCAGCACCCTGTAGAGCTCACGATTGTGGTCATAAAAGTTCACCATGGCCGTGGCTATGTGAAGCAGGGTGGCCTGTAACCCGGCATCTCTTGGCAGAGTGCCCAGCGCACCGGATAACGTTTCTTCAATATCCTCAGATAAAACAGCTTCCAGCAATGCGGTTTTATTTTTGAAATGCACGATAATGGTTGCCGCCGAGACTCCTGCCTCCTGCGCAATCCCCCGTATGGTGCATTTTTCTGCGCCTTTTTCCCAGAACAGGCTGTGGGCGGCCTGCAGTATGAGTTCTCTGGTTTCTGCTTTGATGTCATCTCGCCTTGTCATGGTCACTCCTGATGGGCCTTGGTAAACTCGTACATACATTAAACATGTTTATCATATATACGCGTTTATTCTTTGCGTCAAGAAAATTTCCATCTCAAGGCATTCGGCAACAGGTATCATAACAGGCCAATCGGGTAGCCAGTGTCTGTCCAGAAATGAGGATTTTTACTCAGGTTCAGGTAAGCGACCACCGGGAGAGACCTATGTTTTGCACATTCTGTGTACTCAGCAGGAAAAAGAAGCCGCTGATGAAAATGGTAACACCAGGAAGAAATTCCAGCTTACATTACTGACCATGAAAGAATGAACCAGAAGCAATCGATGGTAACTAATGGAAATATCGGCATTATTAACCAGGCAATCAGTTACAATCGATGTGTTTAAGAGTTCACTGACCTCATGGAACAATTTGCAACAACACTCCAAGGAAACTACCATTATTATGGTGTCAGTGGTAACTTTGAGAAGATCGGTTCTTTCTGCAATTACAGTTGCAAAACTGTTTTTAAGTGGCTGAACAGGAGAAATAAGGAAATAAAGCTGTAACTGGCGAGGGTTCAAGGGGATTTTACAGAGTTTTAACGCAGCAGTTTTTTTTGACCACCGGGTCTGAAAGAGGAAATCTATCTAGGACAGGAAACAGGAGAAAAAAGATGAAAACGAGAACAACAGTACTGATTATTAACGCGTTGGCTGTGCTTTTGGTTCAATCCGTTATGGCACAGACTCCGAAAGCGGAGTTGAAAAAAATTACGGATTCGGTTTATGCGTATACGGGAGTGCCTGCCGGAACACCCGGCAATGTATTTTCCGCCAATTCAGGGATAGTAATAGGCAACGATGCCGTGCTTGTGGTGGATACTCTGACATCCGCAAAAGAAGCTGAAAATTTTGCGGCAGATATCCGAAAAGTAACGGACAAGCCTATAAGGTATGTTGTGAATACGCACTACCACCTTGATCATGCTCTTGGAAACAGTTTTTTTGCCGACATGGGGGCACGTATTATCGGCCATGTGAAATGCCGTGATGCCGTGATTTCCGGCGGGGATAAGATGCTTGAAAATCCGGCGGCGTTCGGCCTGCCTGAGGATTTCTGGGAAGGCACCCGCATTGTAGCGCCGGATACGGCCTTTGAACGCGGGATGATTCTTGACCTGGGCGGTATTACCGTAAAACTGATTCACACCGGCTTTGCTTCACATTCAGCAGGTTCTGTAATTGTGCATATATCCTCACAGGATGTCCTTTTTGCCGGGGATATTCTTTTTACCGATTTTCATCCTTATATCGGTGAAGGTGATCTACCAGGATGGGAAAAGAATCTTGATTTCATACATGAGATGAATGTCAGTCATATCATTCCGGGACACGGACCTTTATCCTCAAATACAGATATTGAAGACATGAAGGCATATCTGCCGTTTTTCGATAAGAAAGCAAAAGAATTTTGCACCCTGGAAAAAGATGTCGGAAAACTGACCGCTGCCATGCTGGAGGTACTTCCTAAACGGACTGGCGGTGATTTCATCGTGACAATGAATCTTAAAACCCGTTATCTGCCGGACAATGGGGACGGGCAGTCCGGAAAAAAGTAGGCTTCATGTCCTTTCGGTAAAGTATTTTACCTGTATATGAAATTCATTGCATACCGGAGATCGGATGTATTTAAGCTGATAGAACTGATCTGCAACAATTATCTGCTCAGAACGGCAGTAAAAACGAACTGTACGCTAACTCGGCACAGCACAGGGACGCAAAGGGTTCCGGTCGTTGCGTTCCCTCCACCTTTTGAGCCGGTGAGCTTGTGGCTGCCCATAAATGGACTTTTCGGAACCTCTTTTCCTCGCTTGCCTGCCCATTTGTTGCCTTATGCTCAAAAGTTGATCTTCAAAGGTAAGCGAAGACTTCGATATCAACTCCATGGCTGCGGTGACCTATATCACATGCCTCGGAGTCTACGCCTACCTGAACTGGAGCAAAAATAGTTTGTGCTCATAATCAAGGTGATGTCAACTAGTTACAATTACCTTTCTGGTATCAAGCTATTACTGATCAAAGACACTCCCGACGGACTCCCGATATATATACTTAATCGTAATTGGCCAATGCAGGTTTGGCTCAC
Organism: Desulfogranum japonicum DSM 18378; assembly: GCF_000429945.1. Lineage (GTDB taxonomy): Bacteria > Desulfobacterota > Desulfobulbia > Desulfobulbales > Desulfobulbaceae > Desulfogranum > Desulfogranum japonicum. The sequence continues at coordinate 94,778 of NZ_AUCV01000022.1, forward strand.
ACATAATGTTACAAAACACAACCTCACGTTACAGCAAAACAACACAATAGCGCCCTTTATGACTGTAGTCCCATAAATTTTCTACAGTAATGCTGACGAAAAAGCAGCAGGAAAAACCCAACTCCATTCTAAAAGAATGGAACTGTAGAAAGTGTCTGACCAGAAACGAGGATGTTGTTCAAGTGTAGGTGAACGTAGACTCTGAAAAGACCAGTTATGGCCAGACACGAGATACTAAGGAGGACTACCATGTCTATAACCTTTTCGGGCCTTGCCAGTGGTATCGACACCGCATCCATTGTTGAAAGCATCATTGAAGTTGAAAGTGCACCCATCGAAACCATGGAATCCAAACAGGAATATCTGGAAACCAAGCTTGATGCATATACGGAATTCAACACCTTGCTGGAAACCTTTTACAGCTCGGCCCTGGCGCTCAACGATGAAAGTGATCTCAATACATACGATGTCACCAACAATGGCTCGGAGTATTTTTCCATCAGCACCACCTCATTGGCCAACGAGGGGACATACCGTGTGAAAGTGGTCAGCCTGGCCCAGCAACAGAAAGATATCAGTGAGGATTATATCGCTGACACTGACACAACGCTACTCACAGGTGAATTACAGATAGGTGAGAAAACACTTACCTATGAAAATGTCACTTTCGATGAACTGGTCGAAATGATCAATGAAGGGGACTATGGTGTTTCAGCTACCATCGTGGATGACGGTGCAGAGGATGAGGATGGCGAAGCTAAAGGTTACCGCCTTATGCTCACAGCTGATACGTCAGGAGAAGCCATTGAACTTGCAGGTACCGGCAGTATCACCTTTGATACCGATACCAACGGCCATACCATAGAAGGAACCCAGGCCCATGTGGTTGTTGACGGCGTAGACTATTATGCTTCCAGCAACACCATGACCAATGCAATCAAAGGGGCCAGCATTACGTTAATGGGAGAAAGCGACAGTGCCAGTAATGTGAAAATCGAATCAGATATTGAATCCAATATTACCACCCAATTGGAAGAGCTTATCTCTGCATACAATGCCATTAATACCTATGTAGACACCATTTACGATAGTGATTCCACCCTGGCCAATTCGATGAAAACTATACAGCGCAGCCTTCGTAGCTACCTTACAAGCAGTGATCTGGTCAGCATGGGAGTAGAATCCGACTGGGAGACCGGCGAATTAAGCCTGGATACCAATACGCTTTCCGAAGCTTATGAAGCAGACAGTGAAGGGGTTATTGCGGCCCTTATCGGTGATGATGAAAATGATGGCATCATGACACGGCTCAATGACTTTATGGATGATCAACTGGATTCCGGCACCGGCTTTCTTGCCAATAAAGAAAACAGTATTGACGCTGAGATGGAGCGTCTTGATGAACGTATTGAGGCCATGGAAATCCGTCTGGAAAAACGCCAGGAAACCCTGCAAGCACAATTTTCTGCCATGGAAACATTGATTTCCAGCCTGAACTCACAGGCCGATTACCTGACCAACTTTTTTGAGGATTATTCCAGTTCAAGTTAATTTGTAATTCCAGTATTTGTAACAGGTTGCCGGGTATCTGATATTTACCCGAGCAGACTGGTGCAGCGTATTTGGTTATACGTAAACAAGGCTGATCGCGGATAGATCGGGGGTACTGTGAGCAGTGACCTTCCCCAAGCATACTTTACATATTTTTACGGTAAATTAACGGACATTGACGTGTAAATAACCGATAAACTCATAAGGGATTCTTTATGTACAGGTAGATGCCAGTGCAGGATTACCTGTAATCATTCACTGGTGTTCTCCATCCATATCCTGAGGGAGGTCCTCACCATGGGATCTGCAACTTTTTTGCACAACTATTAATTTCGTCATTACCTGTTAGGTCGTTTCCGATGTCTCCTGAAAACGAAGATTGCCGATCCATTACATTTTTCACTGATAACCGACAAGGCTGCGGGGAGCTTATCAATGCACTCGCCCTGGAAGAGTTCTCTGTCCATTTAGAGGAAAAACCTAAAAATTTTGATCAGATTCATGGTGATAAAATGGACATGCTGATCATTGACAGCTCTAAAATCTCCCTGGAAGAACTCTCTGTTTACCCCCGGATCCGTTCTGTTTTTGACGGGCTTCTTGTTACCCTCATTGATGACATCGATGACATGCTTCAGGTTCTCCTCTATGAACAGGGTGTGGATGATCTGCTTGTCAAACCTGTCAATCCTTTTCTCATGCTGGCTCGTATCCGGGCACTTTTTCGTAGAAATGAACATCGAATAACACCTTCAATGCTTCGCTTCAACGGATTGGAAATCAATGGGGGTGCCAGAACTGCCAATTACCAGGATGAGCATTTGAATTTTACCTCCCGGGAATTTGATCTGCTCTGGTATCTGGTCAGAAATGCCTGCACCACTCTGGACAGAGATCAACTGTACAAAGCGGTTTTTGGTATTGAGTATAATGGATACGACCGATCCATAGATATGTATATTGCCCGTATACGAGCCAAACTCGCCCCGCACCCGGCGGTTGCCCAAATAATCAAAACTGTTCGTGGCAAAGGGTATTTATTCGCAGCAGAACAATGACTGGCATGTGGTATACAGTTTCAAAACGCCAAAACCGCAACCACGTACCATATCAATTCTTTTGCAATAAGAGCAATTCCAGGGGTGGAACAATTGACCTTAACGGTATTACCGGATCTTCCTGTGGGCCACTGGTGAAATTCAACGTCCAGGAATAATTGCCGGAACAATTACTGCAGGTGTAAGGTTTTATTACCACGGTTCCGTCAACATAGTTCATTACCAGAGTGTGGTTAACGGTAGCACCGGGAAAAGTCTGGGTATAGGTAGGACAGCTATCGCCACCTGTGCAGGTCACCACTGCTGACGAGTTGGGATAAACCTCTGTGATATTCATGGTCAGGACACCCTGACTGCAGGAACCGGCCACAGTGACTGACACTGTGGATTCTGCTTTTTCTGAACGACAATCACACGATGAGGTGGTCAAGACAAGCTCTGTAGTTCTATTGAGTTTGTTATAGCCGGCATTTGCCACACCGGATGGGCTCACCTGAATACCTACAGTACCGGTCAATGTTGATGCTTGGGAGTATGTTCCTGAAGAAATATAGGTGTTAAACAGCCTGTGATTATAGAGAATACCGGCATAAGAAGTCTTTACAGGACAAGAGGCAGCTTGCACGCAGCTGGCCGGCAAAGACATCAGCAACAATACCGGGCACAAACACATAGAAAAAAGCATATATTTCATCTGTTCCCCCCCTATTTATGCCTAAACAGTGCCTTTATTACTTACTATAGCACAAACCAGTATAAAACTTGATTATCATCTCTTTTCAGGTATCCATTTCACGCTCTTGATTCATCGTCTCAAAGAGACTCCGCAAAAAAGCGTACATGGTAAAATGTGCATAATTCCATCCATGAGAGAAAGCCACAGGGTTTACCAATATTTTTTCATCGCAATCGCATGTAGTTAGGTGTAATCATGAGAGTACCCGTTGTTTATAATACCGACATGATGAAAAAAACGGAGACTTCATATGAACAATATTCATGAAAAGGACTGGGCTGAGGACAGTTGGGCAGGACACACGGGAATGGACAGTGCTGACGATTACTGCGTTGTTGAAAACAGTGACCCCATTGATTCTCAAAGTAAGCAAACTGTTGACAAAACCGCCCAGGAAGCGCAGAAACACACATAACAGTGGAGCCATACTCAATGTATGCAAACCTCGCAGTGTTGGCGGTTTTTGCTTTCTTTTACTGTGTCACCAGCAGGGGACTTGCCAAAACCCCGTTCAATGGCGCAATCATATTCACTTTTTTCGGCCTGGTTACGAGTCCGCTTGCTGGTGATATACTGCATCTCAATATAGAAACAGAAAACATACGATTACTGGCTGAGCTTACCTTGGCGCTTGTTCTTTTCTCCGATGCTGCCAATGCAAACCTTTCTGTGCTGAAAAAAAATTATCGTATTCCTGAATATCTCTTGCTCATTGGACTTCCGTTGACCATTGCATTAGGTTTTTTAACAGGGATTATATTTTTTCCTGGATGCAGTTTCCTGGAAATCCTTATTCTGGCCGCGATATTGGCACCAACAGATGCCGCACTCGGTTCTGCCGTTGTTTCAGATCAACGGGTACCGGCACCGGTACGTGAAGGCCTGAACATTGAAAGCGGTTTAAATGATGGCATCTGTGTTCCTGTCCTGCTCACACTTCTCGCACTTGCTACAGAAAAAGCCGGCAGCGACCAGCCATTTCTTCTGGCTGTGGAGTACGCTTTGGAAGAAATAGGCATCGGTATGCTTGTGGGAGCGTCGGTAACCCTTGTTGGGGCACTCCTGCTCAAGGCAAGTATTCGCTTTCATCTTATCAATGAAATCTGGCTTGAGTTACCAGTAATAACACTCTCCATGGCCTGTTTCTCAATTGCACAGGTGCTAGGTGGTAGTGGCTTTATTGCCGCTTTCTGTGGTGGCCTCGTCTTTGGTGGTTTGCCCTGGGCATATAAAGAAGAACACCTGAAAGCTTCAGAAGCGGCTGGAAATGCTTTATCTCTGCTGACCTGGGTCATTTTTGGAACAGCTGTTATCAGCAAAGCTTTAGGATCATTCACCTGGCAGACCTTGGTTTATGCCCTGTTAAGCCTCACCATTGTGCGCATGCTTCCCATATACCTTTCCCTCGGCAAATCGGGTCTTTCAAAAAGAGAAAAACTGTTCATTGGCTGGTTTGGTCCACGAGGGCTTGCCACTGTTGTGTTTGGGGTCATGGTTGCCAATGCCGACCTCCCACATGGAGAAACCATTGTCATGACTGCTGTCTGCTGCATTGTACTCAGCATCATACTGCATGGCATAACCGCCAATCCGCTTATTGCGATTCTGGCCAGACAAAACAAAAAGTAGTTCACTTTTTAATGAAGATATTCCGTGCACTGAAAAATAATATGATATGAAGTGGACATCGGGTAGAATATTTTAAATATCTCTTCAGCTTTTCAAGGTGCTGTCAACCCAAAAGGTTGCAGTTTACCCCCGAAATAGTGACGATGGAGGTTTTTTCAACCTCCACAGGGATAGTTTAATGAAACATACCCTGCCCGTATTACTTTTTGTTACTGTTGTCAGCCTCCAAGCCTGTGCACCAGTGGGTCCTGATTTTACAACCCCAGCAGTCCAGTGGCCAAAAGACTGGCAGACAACGGATAAACAAAATTATTCTTCAAACACTGCACAGCTCGCCGAATGGTGGAAAATATTATCTGATCCAACACTTGACGAGTTGATCACCCTTGCTCTGGACAACAACAATAGTCTGGAAATTGCAGGCTTACGGATTCTTGAAGCAAGAGCCCAGTTAGGGGTAGCAACAGGCTCGCTTTACCCACAGTCCCAATTGGCCACAGGCCAAAGCATATACCTCTCTCCACCAGACAATAGCGGAGTAAATTCAAATTACTGGAACCATTCCCTTGGAGCATCCGCGTCCTGGGAAATCGACTTCTGGGGAAAACTCCGTCGAGGTGTTGAATCGGCTGATGCCGCGTATCTGGCATCAATAGAGGAATATGGCCAAGCCAGGATGCTTCTTGTCAGCCAGGTCGTAGAAAGTTATAGCGCCCTCAGGGTAGCAGAAGAACAACTGCGCATCACCACCGACAACATCAAACTCCAGGAGAGAAGTTATAAAATAACTGAAGTCCTTTATCGTAACGGAGACAGCTCAGAGCTTGATGTCCGGCAGGCCAAAACTCTTCTTTTAAGCACCCAGGCATCACTTCCTGAATTTGAAATCAAACGTACCCTGGCACGTAACAGCCTGTGCGCTCTACTTGGAAAAATGCCAGGGACATTAACCCGGATGCTGTCTGAAACATCCGCAATTCCCTCCGTCCCCATGGCTATTACCATTGGCATTCCGTCTGATACCCTGAGAAATCGACCTGATATCAGGGCTGCAGAATATGCTGCCATGGCACAGAATGCCCTGGTTGGTGTAGCAGAGGCTGGATTATATCCGAGCTTCAGCCTGACAGGCTCAATAGGATTGTCAGCCGGCAGCCCTACAGACAGCAGTATCGGCAGTCTTTTCGAATCAGATGCATTAACCTACACCATTGGCCCCTCTTTTATCTGGCCGTTTCTCAACTATGGCAGAATAAAAAATTCCATCAGAGTACAGGATGCACGGCTGCAACAAGCCCTTATTAACTACCGTGAAACCGTTCTCCAGGCCGCCAGAGAAGCTGAAAACGCCCTGGCTCAACTCGTTGGCACCCGCAGGCAAACTACCCTGCTTGGAGAAACCGTATCTTCAGCAAGACATTCTGTTGAACTCTCCATGCTCCGCTACAACGAAGGCTTTTCAGATTACCAGAGAGTCCTTGACTCCCTCAAATCCCTGTATACTCAAGAACAGCGCTATATTATTAACCAGGGCGCAATGATCTCTAATCTTACGGCATTATACCTAGCCCTTGGTGGTGGTTGGCTGAGTTCTCCCGGTAACACAAAAGTTTCCAAAACCAGCCGTGAAACAATGGTAAATAGAACAGACTGGGGAAACGTCATCCAAACTGTGGAAGAAGAGACGGACAACTACGATTCACGGTAGAAAACACATCTTTCAGAAATATTCAGCACGGATATATACATGAACGATACGAGTAGCGATGCAGAAGTAAAGATTGCAAGAAGATCTGATAAACAAAGAGATCCGGTCCGCACATGGACCTGGATTGTCCTTGCTCTGTGTGTTGTATTGATTATTTGGTATCTTCGTGCTGACCGCATTACACCCTTTACTTCACAGGCTCGAGTAAATGCCATGGTAGTCCCCATAGCACCGCAGGTTGCCGGAGTAGTCACCGAGGTACTGGTCACCAACAATCAGCCAGTCGAGGAAGGTCAGATATTGTTCCGGCTTGACGATCGAAATTACCGGCTTGCCGTCCAGGCAGCCGAGGCACAGTTTGCCGGTGCTAAGCAGGCAATGTCCGCAGCTCGCTCAGCAATAGATGCTGCAATGGCACAGGTAAACACAGCCAAGGCTAATCTTGAAAGAGCCAATAAAGACGCAGAACGAATGCGCAACATTAAAAATCAGGATCCTGGCGCCATATCCCAACGTCGACTGGAAATGTCAGAGGCATCACTTGCTTCAGCTGAGGGTAGCCTCGGTGTAGCACAGGCCAACCTCCAGCAGGCCATTGATAATTATGGAACCGAGGGCGATCGAAACTCCCGCATCCTCCAGGCTCAGGCCAATCTTGATCAGGCAAAATTTAATCTGGAACGAACTGTGGTGAAAGCTCCGGGAATGGGAGTGGTCTCAGGGGTAAAGCTTGACAAGGGAAATTATGCAACCGCTGGTTCACCGCAGATGACTTTTATCGGCACCGGAAAGTATTGGGTCCAGGCTGATTTTACAGAAAACAATCTTGGCAATCTGAAACCGGGAATGACTGCAGATCTGGTATTTGACATTTATCCAGGTAGGGTATTTACAGGTACAGTTCGGGAAATCAGCTACGGTGTTGCAGTCGACACCACCCCACTTGGTGAACTTCCAACCATCCAGAACCAACGTAGCTGGTTGCGCGAAGCCCAAAGATTTCCTGTATTAATTGACTTTACTTTGCCCAAAGAGGTGGAAGGACAAACCTTGAAGATTGGATCGCAGGTTACCGTGGTTGCTTATACAGGTGATCATGCATTTTTCAATCTGTTGGCCAGAATGCTTATTCGTCTGTCGGCATTGTTAACCTACTCATATTAAAGAGTGCCTGTCCATACATGAGCCCCTCTGGAACAATAACGGCTGAAGCCAACGACCTCGCCAACCGACGTATTCTCAGGTTAGCACTTGGTACAGCACTGGCAATGGCAGTCTCGCAACTCTTTGACTGGCCGCTATCCTTTATTACACCAATCATTGCAGGCACACTGCTGTCGTTGCCGCTACCCCGTCCGTCCTTCAAGTTGACAGCGCTATTCCTGGCCTCTCTGGCAGGGATCATGCTTTGCAGCTTTGCCCTGCTGCCGTATCTCTATTATGCAAGGATAGCTGCTATTCTGCTGATCGGCCTAGGATTATTCAACACATTTCTCTTTACGGCAAGTGGGGGATCAGCGTTACTTGGTACATTATTTATACTGGGCTTCACGCTGTTGACAACTATAGGGAGTGTAAATATTGATGCTCTGTTGAGCCTCACCTGGGGACTGTTATGGGCAATTCTGGTTGGTTTCGTCTGCGTGTGGTTCGCTCATATTCTGCTGCCCGAAATTCCGTTACCTGTACAGTCAGGAACCGGTCCCAAGCAAACTCCGGCAGAGAAGCCTCTCCGGCACGAAGCGATCCAAGGAGCATTCCGCGCTCTGACAGTCGTGTTCCCGATTACAATACTGCTGCTCATCAGTAGTAACAGCAGTGCATATACTGTTATCATGATCAAGGTCGCCACAATGGGGCAGCAAGCTTCTGCAAGTAAAAGCAAAGAAGTGGGCAGAGAGCTCATTGCTTCCACCATATGGGGAGGTGGATCCGCTATTATTGCCTGGTTCGCAATGAAAATTTTTCCGTCATTAGTACTTTATATACTTCTCATTGCACTCTCGTCACTGATCTTTGGAAAAGTCATCTTTAAAAACGCAGGTATGCATCCAAAAGCAGCCATGTGGCAATACGCTTTCATTACCATGATGACAGTTCTTGCTCCAACAGTCGGCTCAATGGCAAATGGTACCAGTGCTTCGGACAAATTCTGGTTGCGCCTGGCACAATTCTTTTTCGTGGCTCTCTACGGATGGGTTGCTGTATCGGTGCTCGATGCCTTTGCCCGCAAACGACACGCCTCTCCCATAAATGAACAAACTCCCCCTACATAGTGGACACATATGATCCTTACTTATAAAAAGAATTTGGGTAAGACTGCATATTTTTAGATAGTGCCTGACCGAAAACCAATTTACACAGTAAATACAGCCAAATAACTCATATGTGAGTAGGCGAAGATTTTTGTATTACAAGCTATATTCATTTTGACAAATGCCGACGGACTACGTTAACATGCCGAAAATATGGAATTTGTGTGGAATTCATTTCGATTGTCTGCGCCAAAAAGCAGGCTGTGTACCAAAATCTTCAATCTGAATCATAGCATGAGACAAACAAAACATCCTCAATTAAGAATAGGTGAAACTCCTATCGCTGAAGTCAAAATTGATTTCAAATCTCGTGATGACATACCACCCTTGCTTTTGGGGCTTCAATACATCTACACTACGGCTGATCTTCGT
>NZ_KE386997.1:0-6408 GCF_000429945.1 Desulfogranum japonicum DSM 18378
ATAGAGTCATTATCTTTTCTGATTGTCACGATGAGGTCGAAAACTGAACTGAAGCGATAGAGCGCGGGATCTAACATGACCGGCTGGACACCGGCACAACGAATTGTCAGCTCGAAAGAGACTACGGATATAAAACTGAAAGTACCCCCAGCGTCCAGCCACGACAATCAGAGTAATAAGGACCAAGGAAACCAGAATTGTGACCTGTAATCAAGACGATGTTAACCTACCTCGAGTCCGGGGCAGAAGGTAGTTTCATATAAATTCATCGGTGTCAGTCTGTTTAGAATCTACCCACAATCGATGCGTTTTACTCAAATTCAGGTAAGCCCCCTTGGAATAACAGGTATAAACGACACTCTCTATAATGGGATATGGGAACGTAGGATGCATGTATAGAACCATTTTCCCAGTGACATTTTTTGTATACTTCACACCGAAACTGTAGAACAACTGCAAATATGAACACAGACGTCCTCATAGCCTGAAGGGTGATATCTGAACTGATTTTGCAGCCCATCCCCCTGAAAACGCAACCAGCACACTACTCGCTCTCTCAAAATTCACCTTACACCCTTTATTGGTAAACTTTTTGCAAGACTTCGAGAATCATCATTATCATTAAGGGGTATAGGCTATGGAGTATTTGGGCTGTCCCATGTGCGGATCCACATATTTTTACTTACACATGAATAACACCAAATATATTTTCAAATTACTTGAGAACAAAAATGTGGAGCCTGTTGAACCAGCTAAGATGCCACTTCTGGATTTTACGCTCCTCCATTGTGGCGCTTGCTCCTGGCAAGGACCTGATACAGAATTGAATGTGTCCCTGATGTAACATTCTTTCCCAACAAAAAGAGAAAATCCCATGGCCAATATAGTATTTTTTGAGAAACCGGGCTGTATTAATGGCGAAAAGCAAAAAAAGATACTCAGTGATGCCGACAATAAATTGGACTGCATTAATATACTCCAACATGCCTGGACAGCAGATAAACTTCTCCCTTTTGTTATAGGTAAATCTCCTTCAACCATGATCAATCATACCGCTCCAGCGGTAAAAAATGGTCAGATCAAACCGACTGAACTCTCATTTGATGAAGCCATCAGTTTAATGATTGCTGATCCCATTCTTATAAAACGACCACTTATAATAGTGGACAACCTGCATATCCAGGGTTTTGACGACTCGCGCCTTTCTCCGTATCAGGGATCCTGGAACAGTTCACAGGACGATGTCATGACCTGTCCGAACCTGCACACTCTGTCATGTGACGATCAAAAGACAATAAAGTAGCACATCTTTCGGAAACGAATCACAGCACAGTATTTTCATAGAATACAGCTATTCGCATAAACAGGCTACCGGTGTTGCTCTTTCTCCGCTTCCAGCACAGCCCTATATATACACGAAATTCCATCTCTACAGGTAAGCGTTGACTCGCATGTCAACCCTCCAACAAAAAGTATAATTTCAATCAATTACACATTTCTCACAGAAGTCATAAGTAATACAGGCTTTCCTCCCTTCCTCATAATTCCCATATCGTCCACAAAAAAAAGAATTTCTTAATCTACATCAAGCAGAACCTATACAGCTGAGAAGTATGCTTTTTCATAATTCCGGTGACAATCAAAGACTGATACGTTAAGTATACATTTTACAGGAAAATATTATCGCTCTCGATCCAACTTCCACTCCCAAACACCTATGGCAAAACAAATATCCTACTGCGGGAAAGCAGCACCTTCTACTTGGCTCGGGGACCTTGACACCTATCTGATCGGTGAAGGAACACATGAACGAACCTACGAAAAATTAGGTGCTCACCTGATTGAGGTTGATGGTGAGCAAGGGGTAGTGTTTGCTGTTTGGGCACCCAACGCCGCAAGCGTTGCCATCATTGGAGATTTTAACAACTGGAATTTAACGGCACACCCCATGTGCCCGTCAAGCTCTGGAATATGGTCTCTCTTTATTCCAGGTCTATCCGAATATGCTGTTTACAAATACCATATTATCAGTCAAACAGGAGAAGGTTTCGATAAATCTGACCCTTATGGCTTTTCCATGGAAGAGCGTCCTCGTACGGGCTCCGTGGTTATAGATCTGGATAAGTACATCTGGAGTGACAGTGAATGGATGGCCACGAGAAAGGAACGGCAGGCTCTAGATAAACCCATTTCCATTTATGAGGTTCACTTTGGCTCCTGGAAAAAGCGTAAGGACCCTGATTGGGATCTTCGCTACCTTACCTATCGAGAACTGGCCGACGAACTCATTCCCTATGTCAAAGAAATGGGGTATACGCACATAGAGACACTCCCTATCTCAGAATATCCCTTTGATGGATCATGGGGCTACCAGGTTCTTGGTTTTTTTGCCCCCACATCTCGTTTTGGCACCCCGGAAGACTTCATGTATTTTGTCGACCAATGCCATCAGGCCGGCATTGGCGTAATTCTGGACTGGGTTCCAGCCCATTTCCCTAAGGACGGAGCAGGACTCAATTATTTTGATGGTACGCATCTCTACTCCCACGCCAATCCCCTGCAGGGTGAACACCAGGATTGGGGTACCCTTATCTTTAATTATGGTCGTAACGAAGTCCGTTCATTTCTTATCTCCAATGCCTTATTCTGGCTCGATAAATATCACATTGACGGTCTTCGCGTTGACGCTGTGGCTTCGATGTTATATCTTGACTACTCTCGAGAGCAGGGGCAGTGGATTCCAAACCAATATGGCGGCAGAGAAAACCTGGAAGCCATATCCTTTCTGAAAAAAACAAATGAAGTAACCCATGGGATTTATCCCGGTATTTTAACCATAGCCGAAGAGTCCACATCCTGGCCTATGGTCTCTCGTCCTACCTACCTCGGCGGCTTGGGATTTAGCCTTAAATGGAATATGGGTTGGATGAATGACACCCTCTCTTATATGAGTAAGGATTCGCTTTTCCGCAGATACCATCATAATCTTATGACCTTTGGTATGCTCTATGCCTTTCATGAGAATTTTATTCTCCCAATCAGTCACGATGAGGTCGTACATGGCAAGAACAGTATGCTCAACAAGATGCCAGGGGATGAATGGCAAAAGTTCGCTAACTATCGTGCATATCTTAGTTTTATGTGGTCATATCCTGGAAAAAAACTGCTCTTTATGGGATGTGAATTTGCACAGTGGCAGGAATGGAATTTCGATAAAAGCCTGGAATGGGATGCTCTGAGCGCTCCTTCACACCAAGGAGTGCAGCGACTGGTTCGAGATCTCAACCGTATTTATGTTCACGAAGCTTCGCTCCATGAACAGGATTATGACTGGACCGGATTTCGTTGGATAGACGCCAATGACTCCGATAATTCAGTACTCTCCTTTATTCGTTTTGCCAAAAATCCTGATGACTTTCTTATCATTATCTGTAATTTTACGCCTGTCATTCGTGAAAATTACAGAATTGGAGTACCGCGAGGTGGGAGATATTGTGAGATTATCAACTCAGATAAAGAAATCTACTCTGGCAGCGACGTAACCAATCCGGAATATATAGAGACTGTAGCCGGTAAGTGCCACTCCATGGATCACACCCTGTCTCTTACCCTCCCACCATTGTCAACCTTGATTCTTAAGCCCTGTTGTAAACAAGCGAATTTATTCAATTGATGAAATACAAACAGTAACAAAAGGCCTATGAAAACGCGTATTATTCTCCTGTCGGCATTTGGCATAGTCGGGTACGTCATGATAGCTAATTATCATGCCGAGCTTAAAAAAAATCACCCATTCCCTGAGCAACATCCGGAGGAGCTCTCCCTGGAAGTTCCTGTTAAGAAAGACGTATCTACAGAGCAATTGGTTGCACATACCACTTTGCAAGAGCATGCAGGAATCCCGGCACAAAACAATAAGTCCGAGGTAGTCGAAAATACGTCGGATTCTGTAGCTCAATCAATGGAAGATGATCGCTCCGCATCTCCCATGGAGATTGTTCAAAGCCAACAGCCGGTGAGTGATGAACTGGCGAAGAAAGAACAACAGATTCTACAATTGCTCGAAGCCCAGGAAATGATTGCAGCGCGCTACCAGAAATTGTTGCGTCAATCAGAGCAAGCCAATCAGGCCATTCACGAGCTGAGCCAGAAAAACCAAAAACTCATTTCAGAGCTTGAACAGGCAAAATCAGCTGACGGTAATATTGAGGAACTCGCCCTTCACTCCAAGGCTACGCAAAAAGAACTCCATAAGGCCAATACCACCATCCAACAACTCAAGGCAGCCCTTGTCAACGCAGAATTGGCTGGAAACAAATCAGAAAAAATTGTTCAGGAAAATGAAGAAACCTTTGAAGACCTGCAAAAACAAATTAAAGCCCAGATTGCAGATATTGGTCGTCTTAAAGCGAGACTCTCAGACACTACCTCACAATTAGCGATTGCCAGAGATTCATTAAAAAGAGCCAATCTCAAGGCGGAGGCCATGCTCCGTTTCGGCCAGGAAAAAGAAAAAGATCTGCTACCTCTACAACAACAGTTACAGGCATTACAGCTCACCATTACTGAAAAAGAAGCTCAAATAGCAAATGCCGTTAGCCAACAAAAGGAACTCCTCCTTACGATTGACAATCTGAAACAACAAATAGAGAAGTTACAAGGGGTTATCGATCAACAGGGACAAACCTTGGAACAAGCTGCCCATAAAGATGAAGCCCTAACCTCTAAAATTCAAGAGTTTCAGCGACAAATAGACCTTTCTGAAAAAAAGTTGGCTGCAAAAAATTCTGAATTACAAAAAGCCCAGGAAGAGCTGCAATCAGCTCAATCGCAAAAAGAGGAACTGTTACAGAAAAATACGGAGCTGAACACTCAAAATACTTCTCTTGTTGAAGTCAATACAGCCCTTGAACAAGAACTGGCCGAAGCAAACATAGAATTGCACTCTATGCAGGGGCACGCTACTGAACTCGAAGCTAAGATTTTTGACCTGGAATCGTCACTCATCGTAGCTAAGACGTCTCTTGCGGAATCTGAAAGCAAGCTAGATGATGTCACCAAAAAGATCGATCCACTGAAAGGAGAGATAACTGAAAAAGACACTGCCATAGCTGGATTTCAAGAACAGATTGCAACGCTCTCAAATCAGCTTGAACAGGCAAAATCAGGCGAAAATGCACTCAGTGAAGAAAAGGGCGCTCTGCTTGATGAAATAGAAACTCTACAGGCTCAGGCTCAGGAGATTGAAACGCTCAAGGCTGCCATTCTGGAAAAAGATGCTCAACTTGAATCATTAACCAGTCAGCAGAGTGCATTTGAAGATATACGCAATAAAACAGAAAAACTCCAGGCCGAAAAAGAGACACTCACTACCAACCTTGAACAAAAAACAGATGCCTTAACAAAGGCCGAGGCACTAATTGAACAGCTATCCATTTATAAAAGCAAAGTTGAAGAATTAGAAGTCAGCAATACTGAACTTCAGAGGACTCTTGAACAAAAAAGCACAGCGCTTGCCGATGTAACCGATCAAGTAAACAAACTTACGCCCCTACCCGAGCAGCTTAAACAGCTCGAAATTAGCTTGAAAGAAAAAGATGCTGCTTTTGCCGCACTTGCTGCCAAATCACAAGAACTCGCGCCACTGGCGATTCAACTTGGCGAACTAGAGGCATCTTTGGAACAAAAAGAGACAGAACTTGTAGAAGCTAATGCTAAAATCACCGAACTTACACCTCTCGCGGAAAAGCTTAGTCAGCTTAACGCAGCTTTAGCGCAGAAAGACAACGAACTTACAGAGGCGCATACAAAAATCGGGAAACTTGAACCGTTACCCGAACAACTTAAACAATTGCAGGCTGCTTTAGAACAAAAAGAAAACATCCTCACTGAGCTCACCTCAAAGGCAGAGGAATTAGCGCCTCTACCAATACAGCTCAACGAACTTAACACCATTCTGGAGCAAAAAGAGACAAAGCTTGCAGAGGCTAACTCGAGAATTTCTAACCTCGTTCAGCTTCCAGATCAACTCCAACAGCTGAAAGCTACTCTAGATGGCAAAGAGGCTGCTTTACATGAAATCACAGCCAAATTCGGCGAAACCCAGGCTACACTGGAACAGAAAGAGGCGCAACTCTCAGATGCGAAGGCCACAATAGCTGAACTTGCACCTCTCCGTGAACAAATCAAGCAGTTGAAAGAGGAACTGGAACAAAAAAATGCTGCTTTAAACGATCTCAGCACAAAAACTGACGAACTAGCACCTTTACCAGTTCAACTCAGCGAACTTCAGGCAACACTACAGCAGAGAGATGCCGAACTTGCGGAGGCTAACACAAAAATTGCCGAACTTGTTCTACTTTCAGATCAAGTTCAACAACTCAAAGCTTCTTTAGAAAACAAAGAGGC
>NZ_KE386997.1:6748-102040 GCF_000429945.1 Desulfogranum japonicum DSM 18378
ACTCCAGTCAACTCTGCAACAAAAAGAGGCTGAGCTTGCAGAGGCTAACTCGAAAATTTCTGATCTCGTTCAGCTTTCAGATCAAGTTCAACAGCTCAAAGCTTCTTTAGAAAACAAAGAGGTTGCTTTAAATGAAGTCACAGCCAAGGCTAATCAACTCGCGCCTCTACCTGAACAGCTCGGTGAACTCCAGACTGCCCTGGAGCAGAAGAATGCTGCACTCACCCAAGCAAATGCTAAAATAGCGGAACTTGCACCTCTACCAGAAAAGCTTAAAAAACTCCAAGAGGATATCATACAAAAGGAAACCATTCTCACGGAACTTACAGCCAAAGCTGAACAACTTGCTCCTCTACCTGATCAACTTAACGAATCCCAGACTGCCCTGGAACAGAAAGATGCTGAACTCACTCAGGCCAAAGCTAGAATCGCTGAGCTTGCACCATTACAGGAGGAAATCGTCCAGCTGAAAGAAACAATTCAGCAGAAACAAAGTGCATTGACTGAAGCTACGGCCAAGCTTGAAGAACTCACCCTGCTGCCTGAACAACTTACAGAACTCCAAACCGCGCTTGAACAAAAAGATGTCATACTTACCGAAGCAAACACGAAGCTTGAAAATTTTATGACATTAGAAGCGGAAACTACAAAACTCAGCGAAGTAATAGATCAAAAGGACGCTGCACTTGCAGAAGTAAACGCCAAACTTGAAACACTTCCTGATATACAAACCCAACTGGAAGAATCAACGAACAGACAGGCCGAACTCAGCGCTACTCTTCAAGAGAAAGAAACAGCACTTGCAGCAATTCAGGCACAGCTTGAAACTCTTCCTGCCATGCAGGAACAACTGCAACAGCTGCAGCAGGCCAATGCGAAACTCAATGAGACTGTTTCGGCAAAAGAAGCAGCTTTAGCTGAGGCACAACAGAGCATCTCTGCACTTACACCGTTAAAGGAACAGCTTGAACAATCCTCACAACAAATTTCTCAGCTAGCTGATAATGTTGAAAGCAAAGAAACTCGTATCAATGAGCTTTCTCAAGAACTGGATAAGTTACTGCAACAGAAAAACGCGTTGGGGGAAAAAGTAGAATCACTGCAGCAAACAGCAAACAAGTTTGACGAACTGAAGGTGTCATTGCAGAAAAATGTCGATGCTCTGACCATTGCCAAAGTCAAATTGGCCGAGGTAACCAGTGAACAGGATGTCATTGCAGATCTTAACGCTAAACTCGAAAAGGTCAGTCAACAATTTGAGGATGCCAAAGCTGCTCAACAACAAGCTGAGCAGAATGCCACTCAAAATAAACAACAAATTGAGCGGCTCACAACAAGTCTTGCTTCCAGTGAAGAAAAGATAGCCAGTCTCGAAACCCAGTTGCAATCCTCCTCCGAAAAAATAACTCAGCTCTCTGAAGAGTTAGCGGATAAGCCTGAAATAAATCAAGAAATGGTACAGCAGCAACAGGAAAGCCAAGACCTCATAACAGCATTAAAAACCCAAGTAGACCAACTGAAATCTCAACTGGATACCATGCAGGCAGAGCAGGAAAAGACCACGCAACAAATCCAGGCCCTTAACCAACAGCTTGAAGACAAAACACAAGAGCTGAGAACAGCTGCAGAAAATGTTATTGAGCTGCAGAAAATAAAGACAAGCCTGGAATCTCAACTGGCTGAAAGTAATAAAACGGCTGAGGCTTCACAGACACAGATATCCTCACTGCAAGAGAAAATCAACGCATTGCAAAACAAAAATGAGCAAATGTTGATGCAGACAACCGACAGTGACAATGATGGCGTCAATGATGCCCAGGATGCCTGTACCGATACACCTGAGGGTGTAACTGTTGATGCCACAGGATGTGAAGCTGATACAGACCAAGATGGCGTTGTTGATCGCCTGGACCTCTGCCCGGCCACAGAACAAGGCTCTACGGTAAATACAATGGGATGTCTCCCTGAGGCTGCCATTATTCTTGAAGGCGTCACTTTTAAAACAGGTACTGCAGTTTTAACCGATGAGGCAAAACAAGGGCTGGATAAAGTGGTGGCAATTCTAGCAGGCTTTCCAGCTATACAGCTCGAAGTAGCGGGCTTTACAGATTCCATAGGTGAAGAGACTCGCAACATGCAGGTTTCACAAAAGCGAGCCCAGGCCGTAGCAGATTATTTCATCAGCAAAGAACTTGCTGCGGAACGCTTTATCGTTAAAGGATATGGACCAGCAAATCCAATTGCTGACAACGGAACCGCAGCTGGGCGAGCTAAAAACAGACGTGTGGAACTCCATCCCATCACAGAGTAAACACGCTTTGAGCATTGAAAATAAAAAGGGCTTTGCCTATCATGGCAAAGCCCTTTTTTTGATTCTATGAACATTGATGAAATGCAATCATACGCTGGGAAAATACCTCCATATTTTTTTTAGCTCTCACATGTAACTGTTTTTAAATTACGGCAGACTTCCGATATCAGCTCTATATCATTGGTACAATGTATTGTTTGCTCGGTTGATTACTATTGCCTAAACTTAAGCAAAAATTCTCCTCTATGGACAGACACTACTTATATTTTTCAACAGCACACTCTGGTAATAGCCGAAGAATAGTCATATAATACTGTAAAATCACTTCTTGGCAGTATATTGCCTTTTATTCAGCACAGGAGTTATCATGCAAACCAATGCTGAAGCAGTAGACACGCCACTCGACTCCGCACTCAGTAAAACAAAAGACCCTCAATATCGCATGGTTAATCGTATCATGTGCCTTCATAACTATCAACCGGATGCCCTCATAGAGACCTTGCATGCTGCGCAAGATTCTTTCGGCTGTATTACATTGGAAACGATGCGCTATATCAGCCATATGCTGCATCTGCCTCTGTCCAGGGTCTATGCCGTAGCAACCTTTTACCACTATTTCACGCTCAAACCTCCGGGAAAACACCGCTGTGTCTTATGCATGGGAACCGCATGCTATATTGCAGGAGCAGAATCCATTGAAAAAGCAATTACAGAGAAACATCATATTTCACCTGGCGAAACAACAAGCGACGGAGAGATTTCTCTGTTAACTGCCCGTTGTCTTGGTTCATGTGGTCTGGCACCTGCCGCTATTTTTGACGATAAGGTCATGGGGCAATTAACCCCTAAAAATGTTCTTAAACAGTTGCAGGACTGGAGGGATCATGTCGCTGACACTTGAAGAACTGAACGATATTGCGGAAAAAGAACTGAGCAGACAGCAGCAATTTTCCAGACAGATCAGAGTGTGCTGTGCTGCCAGTTGCCTGTCCTGCCAGGACGCAGACCTAACGCAACAGTTACAGCAGACTGCCAGACAGCAGGCCATGGGAGAAACTGAAATTAAGCCTGTAGGCTGCCTGGGATTATGCAAAGAAGGACCGCTTGTTTCAGTGCACCCTGAAGGGACGCTTTATTCCCATGTGCAAATAAATACCTCAAAAGCTATTCTTCTCTCTGAGTCGTCCCTGCCAAGGCCCAGTGCAATTGATCCCGGGCAATCCCTTTTCTTCACCAGACAAAATCCAATTGTCTTACGCAACAGTGGCTCCATTAACCCAGAACGCATAGAAGAATATATTGCTGTTGGCGGTTACAAAGCATTGTATCAGGCCATACGTAATATGCATCCCGGAGAAATTCTATCACAAATTCAGCAAAGCGGTTTACGAGGACGAGGCGGAGCCGGATATCCCACAGGCCTGAAATGGTCTGCTGTTGCTAAAACAAAGAGCACCCAGAAATATGTGATCTGTAATGCGGACGAGGGGGATCCGGGAGCATTTATGGACCGGAGTGTCCTTGAAAGTGATCCACACAGCGTGTTGGAAGGTATGGCAATTGCCGGATATGCCGTAGGCGCTCAGGCTGGATATATTTATGTACGGGCAGAATACCCTCTAGCGGTTCAACGCCTGCGTACGGCTATCAGACAGGCAGAAAAATTTGGTCTCCTTGGTAACAATATTTTTAACTCATCCTTTCATTTTTCTTTGACTATACGATTGGGTGCTGGTGCATTCGTTTGTGGTGAAGAAACAGCCATAATAGCATCCATTGAAGGTCTGCCGGGTAAACCGCGACCTAGACCTCCCTACCCTGCCACATCAGGCATAAAAGGCTGCCCTACTCTAATCAACAATGTAGAGACATTCGCCAACATCTCCCCTATTCTTACTCGCGGGAGTGCGTGGTTTGCTGGTATCGGCACAGATAAAAGCAAGGGAACCAAAGTTTTTGCCCTTGCAGGACGGGTGAAGCGAACGGGTCTCATAGAAGTTCCCATGGGGACGACTTTACGTGAAATCATCTTTGATATTGGTGGTGGAATAAGCGACAACGGCACATTTAAAGCAGCCCAAACCGGTGGACCTTCAGGTGGCTGCATTCCAAAACAACATCTGGATATCCCCATGGACTATGAATCACTGGCCTCAATCGGGTCAATTATGGGATCAGGAGGGTTGATCGTTCTGGATCAAAGCTCCTGCATGGTTGATGTGGCGAAATTTTTTATGGAATTCTGCACGTCAGAATCATGCGGTAAATGCGTGCCATGTAGAGTTGGAACCATGCAGATGTACACCATTCTGGATAAAATAACCCGAGGACAAGCACAACTAAGTGACCTCGAACAACTTGAAGATCTTTGTGATCTTGTCCGATCAACATCGTTATGTGGTTTAGGTCAGACTGCTCCCAACCCTGTTCTCAGTACTCTTCGCTTTTTCCGTGATGAATATATCTCCCATATTCAAGATCAACACTGTCCAGCCGGTGTTTGCTCTCTGCTAACTGGAAAATAAAGACCATGACAGATCACAGACTCCAAAATAGCGTACGGCAGCGCCATTCACTTCATCCTGAAGATATTGTTACCCTGGTCATCGATGGCCAACAGCTAACTGCCGACCCCAACGACACCCTGCTCACTATTGCCCAAGCCCACAATATACACATCCCTACCCTCTGCTTCCTTGAAGGAATCTCTGCTTACGGCGGCTGCCGTGTATGCCTGGTTGAGGTAGAAGGCTATGGCAAACTGGTCCCTGCCTGCCTTACCCATCCTGCAGAGGGCATAATTGTGCGTACCCAGTCGCCACGTGTTATAGAATACAGAAAAAAAATTGTTGAACTTCTACTCAGTGAACGTAATCATATCTGTTCTGTCTGTGTTACCAACGGTCATTGTGAGCTGCAACAATTAGCTTCAACTCTAGGAATCACCCATATTCGCTACCCAGGTCTCTTCCCATCACTTGCAATTGATGCAAGTAATACGCGATTTATTCATGACCCCAACAGATGTGTACTCTGCAGTCGCTGCGTGAGGGTATGTGCAGAGATTGAAGGAGCCCATACCTGGGATATTATACATCGAGGCATAAAATCCAGAGTATCTGCTGATCTCAATCAGCCCTGGAAAGAAGCTGTTACCTGTACCGGATGTGGAAAATGTGTTCAGGCCTGTCCAACCGGAGCTCTCAGTGAACAAGGTAAGGCTGTTGGAGAGATGCTGAAAAAGAGATATACAGAATCTACAACATAATTCTATGGCATGATCCCAGGCAGGAGTACGAAGATGACCATAAATACATTGCAGATTGCAACTATCTGGCTTGACGGGTGTTCAGGGTGTCATATGTCTTTACTTGATATGGACGAACACCTCGAAAAGATTGCTCACCTCTTTGATATGGTCTACAGTCCCCTGGTTGACTCAACGTCTCTTCCGGCTTCAGTGGATCTTATCCTCATTGAAGGAGCTGTAAGCTCTGAAAAAGACCTAGAACACCTTATGAATGCACGGAAAAGTGCTGCATGTCTGGTCGCTCTGGGGGATTGCGCTGTAACCGGTAATGTCCCGAGCATGCGAAATTCATTTTCTCTCTCTGACGTTCTTGCCACAAGCTATCAGAAAGATGTTTCTGCCAATCCGCAGATACCAACCGGTTTTGTTCCAGCCCTTCTTGAACACGTCACACCTCTGCACGCACATGTTCAAGTGGACCATTTTCTCCCAGGCTGTCCTCCTCCTGCGTCAGCAATTTTCGCACTCTTATCGCATCTGCTGCAGGGAAAGCAACCTGATGTCAGCAAATTGAGCAGATTTGGATCTTGAATCTACGGGGAATATCATGGATCAACCCATTATAATTGAACCTATTACACGCATAGAAGGTCATGGCAAGATATCCATCCATTTAGCGCCCAATGGAGAAGTAGCTGACGCCAAACTGCATGTGACCCAATTTCGAGGATTTGAGACATTTTGTCAGGGCCGACCATTTGCAGAGATGATTTCCCTGGTAGAAAGAATATGTGGAATTTGCCCGATCAGTCACTCCCTTGCATCTGCCAAAGCCTGCGACGATATTCTAGGAATCAGAGTCCCTGAAACTGCACAAAAACTCCGGGTTTTACTGAATTGCGGCGAGTTCATCCAGTCCCATGCTTTAAGCTTCTTTCATCTTTCAGGCCCTGATTTAATTCTCGGTATGGATGCACCTGCAGAAAAACGTAACCTGTTTCACATGTTACAAAGTCACCCTGAGATAGCCAAAGACGGTATTCGCCTCAGGCAAATTGGCCAGCAAATCATTGAAGGCTTAACAGGAAAACGCATTCATCCAGCCTGGGTTGTACCTGGTGGGGTCCGTACTCCACTGCAGGAGCATGAACGAGATACACTGCTTGAACGTCTGCCGGAAGCGCAGGCTATTCTTGAGAGAGCTATTACTCTCTTCATTGAATCACTTAAAAAATGGCAAGATGAAATTGAACACTTTGCTAATTTCCCAACGCTTTTTGTCGCTCTCACCAACAGTTCGGGCCAACTCGAGCATGTACATGGTAATCTGCGATGTATTGACGAAAATGGTGCAATTCTGGAGCAATGTCAAACAGCAGCCGCCTATCAGGATATTATCGGCGAAGCCTCTGAACAATATTCATACTTGAAATCTCCGTTTTATATACCAAGGGGATATCCTGCTGGAATGTACAGGGTTGGTCCTGCTGCGAGGCTCAATGTGGCAAATGGATGCCCTACTCCATGGGCGCATACATTGTGGGAGCAGTTCAGATTATTTGCACAGGGTCCTATTTTGAGTTCGTTTTATAATCATTTCGCTCGATTGGTAGAAATTGTTTACTGCCTTGAAACAGCAGAACAGTTACTGCAGGAATCAAATATCACAAGCAAACATATTCGCGCCCATGCACAACCAAATTACCATGAAGGAATAGGAATTGTTGAAGCTCCCAGAGGAACGCTTATCCATCATTATAATGTTAATACAGATGGACTGATAGAGCGGGTTAACCTCATCGTGGCAACAGGGAACAATAATCTTGCCATGAATAAAGGCCTGGTTCAGGTTGCAAAAAAATGGGTGAAAGGTTCTTCTCTGTCTGAAGGTGCTATTAATCGTCTCCAAGCCGTAATCAGGGCCTTTGATCCGTGTCTCAGCTGTTCGACTCATGCCGTGAGAGGGCCGGTTACCGCCATTGAATTACTCAATTATGATGGAAAACTTCTGGATTCCATATGAACAAGACTGCTTCTCCCCAACTACATGGCCGAGAAAAAGACCGAATCGTTAAACAGGCTCAACCTGAGGAATCAACTCAAGAAGTTGTTTATAATATTGCGGTGTGGAGAGAATCCAGGCCTGCTCGTCTTTATTCATAAACTCTAAAATATCCTCTGCGTTCCGTACATCATTCCATTTGGCTACGACCTGAGCCTCTCTGGTTGTAAATACACCTCGGAGATGCTGAGGGACGGGAATGATAAACGATGTCCGACGTAAAGCACAGCTTTTATCCTGGATAAGGTCTTTCACCCTAGGTGTTCTTTTGACCATTTCCTGATACCATGGCAGAAGTTCTTCCATCTCCTGAAGCACATAAGGCCTGGACACCTCTTCCGGAGTGACCAACAGACCTTTATGCTGAAACCACTCCCCCCAGTCTTTTCTGGCTGTACAATAGGAAAGAGGAATAGCAAGCAACATACCGATAATTGCAGGCATCATCCAGGCGAGAAGCTGACCAGAATGAAATGTTGCTCCCACTGCCATAAGCAGTCCAATACATGTATGAACTCTGTGCTTGTAAATCACTGTTGACCAAGGCAGAGAACCGTCATCACGACGTTGAGCTGACCAACCACTATCTCTGCCGCTGAGTATAGACCAGACTGCACCGGTATGGATAAGCATCATAACCGGCGCAATAAGTGCGGAAAGAATGACTTCAGTCAAGGCACTCTTCACTATTTGCCATCCTCCGCCCAGGATTTTACGAGAACTGCGTCTGCAGAGATTATCGATTACACCTAAAAATTTGGGACAAAAAAGTACAGACATGGTCACAGCAAAAAGACGCAGCGCCCGTTCAGCATCCAATATTGGCCACACAGGAAACAGGGAAAAAGTAGCGGGAAAATATTCCGGCCGTACAAAATGAGTTTGCAGCGCCATGGCAAACCCTGCCAATACCAGCATCAGCCACAAGGGAGAACACATAAAAGACATTATTCCAGTAACCATGTGCATTCGACTTACAAAGGTAAGGCCTTTGGAAAAAAGTATCCTTGTATGTTGCATATTACCCTGGCACCAGCGCCTATCGCGAACTGCCATATCTAAAAGCGACGGTGGGCTTTCTTCATACGATCCCTGTAGATCCCAGGCAATGTCCACCACCCAACCGGCACGGCGAAGAAAAGCAGCCTCAACAAAATCGTGGCTGAGCACATGTCCTCCGAAAGGAGGCTTGCCTGGCAAAACCGGCAATCCAGCTGCTTCCATAAATGCGCTCACCCGAATAATGGCGTTGTGTCCCCAAAAATTCCCATCTTTATCTGCCCACCAGGCCAGTCCCGTACCAATTACAGGCCCGTAAATTCTGTTCGCAAACTGCTGGAGCCTGGCCATGAGTGTTTTACCCCGTATCAGACATGGGATGGTCTGAATCAAGCCAGTGTCCGGACAGGCTTCCATTCTCCTGGCAAGCTCTATAATGGTTTCTCCTTCCATCAAGCTGTCAGCGTCCAACACGACCATATGATCGTATAATCGCCCCCAGTTAACGCAAAAATCCTGAACATTACCTGCTTTTTTGCCAATATTTTCTCTGCGTCTCCGGTAGAAAACATTCGCCTTCCCCTGGAGTTTTTTCTGAATTACTCGAACCGCCTCTTCCTCCTGCAGAAAGATGTCAGGTTCTGTTGTATCGGAAAGAACGAACCAATCAAAACTCAACCCTGCATTGTTCTGTATAAGCCCATTGGCCATTGCCTCAATGGCGGCAAACACATGGGCGGTATTTTCATTGTAAGTCGGGATTAAAATAACATTTTTTGACTCAACCTTTTCTTTCATTTTGGGTTTCTTTGTACATACTATACGAAGGCCAAAACCAAAAAGACCACTGACACAAGCCAATGCAATCCAGAAAAAAGTCGCACCAAAGAGAGCAACCACAATATACTCTGTCCAGGCTGTATCCCCGACAGCAAACACCTGATGCATTTCATTTACGGCAAATGCAGTCAGTAACGTTGCTCCCCCCAAGACAATTACTCTCCTGTACCCGCGAGAACGAACAGCAGAAGAAGAAACAGCCTTTCTCAACTTACATACAGAGAGAGATTGCGGGGGCATCTCCCCTGGTAGCTTACTTGGGGTAACTTTCATGATTTCGATGTCCATCTATAGAGCCATGTTTCAGCCTTTCTATTGTCTTCAAACTTTAATTCAAGCCGAAGCTCGGAGAGTGCTACACCATCAGGCTGTAAATGAAAACTCACTCTGTAGCCATGCACATGTGGATTTTTTTGAACAACAACATTGCTGATTTTCCCTGCAGATGCAAGCACCTGTGCATCTGGCAAAATTGTTTCATCAAAATCAGGATCAGTATAGTCCACAACAAACAAACGATCAGGAGTGGGATGTTTAACATCAGCCCTTCCCATTCTTGTGGCAACAACCCGGGCTATATCTGTTATGGATTCATTGCCCCAGGAAAGTCTGTAGCTGAACGAATACTCGCTTCCAGCTTTAAACAGTTCTCTGGGTTTCCAAAATGCGACAATGTTATCATGTATCTCAGATTGACTCGGGATCTCCACAAGAATGACATTTCCATCCCCCCAGTTTCCCACAGGCGCAACCCAGAGGCCAGGTCTGTTTTCGTATGCTGCTTCAAGATCTTCATAGGATGAAAAATTACGTTCGCGCTGCATCAGCCCAAAACCAACAGGCGCAGAATCTGCAAAAACACAGATCTGCAATGTCTGAGGATTCGCAAGAGGCCGCCAGAGTCGTTCTCCCTTACCTGTTTCCATCAACAACCCGTCAGAATCATGGACTTCCGGCCGGAAATCATCTGCCACCCTTCCATTCATGGAGAACATATACATACTGGTCAAGGGAGAAAGCCCTACTTTGTCCATGTCGGTTCTTGGAAACAATGTGGCTTCGACATCCATTATTGTATTATCACCAGGACGAATGGTAAAGCGATAGGCACCAGCCACACTGGGACTATCAAGGAGAGCATGAACGACAATAGAGTTGCTTTTAGTGGTAGGTTTTTCTATCCAGAATGAACGAAACACCGGGAACTCCTCACCTTTAGGATCTCCGGTACGTACAGCCAATCCCCTTGCAGAAAGCCCGTAATTCTGTTTCTTACCAAGCGAGCGGAAATAACTTGCCCCTTGGAAAACCACTACTTCATCAAAATAATCCGGCCTGTTCATGGGATTATGAAGACGGAAACCTGAAAAGCCCACTTCTTCCTTAGGTAAGGATTGATCTGGATTGTTGCGATTTACAAACATTTCAGGATGATAATGCACTGTATGAACACGATTCTTTTCAACAATTCCAACCTCAATCGGATTTTTAAAAATATGCCCAAGAAGGAAAAATTGCATCTGATAGGGTAAATCCGTTTTTGCCCAAATTGCCTGTTTAGGCGAAAAGGCAATATTCCGATAGGTATCGTAGTCCATATTCTTTATGGCGTCAGGTATGGTCTGCTCAATTGGTTGATAAGGTTTTCTTGCCAGATTTCTAGCATAGGAAATGACCATTTCCCGATTAAATGGCCCATCCTGAATGAGAAAAGGCGATGACTCCTCCTGGGCTGTACAAACCGAAGACATCCCTAAAAAAAAGAATATAACAAACACTGTAGACAAACCTTTCATAGACAACTCCTTCTAAAAACGAGAGTACCTGCACTCAGTTAGCAGCACGTGCAATGTGCACAGGAAATATATTTTTCAAGGATGCAATAAGATCAAAATTTCGTTAGAAACAATTTAATTTTAAGTTAAAAAACTCATTCCATCTTGATGCACTTTCCTAATAATCTGATGGATATATCGCTTAAGGGTCACAGAACAAATAAATTATCCAATCTTGCTTGTCTCTCAACTCGGTAACGTCATCGCGTAAATGGCTCAATACGGCCGATATGGAACCATTGACGCGACGATGTTACCATACCGATATCCTACGCAATTTTTGAATATCTATTATTTTCCGTGACCCTAAGATAATGCTGACATGCAGCAAAACATGTTTCCAATTGCACCACAGATATACACTTGATATTATATGGATAAATTCAAGAGCGTAATGAAAAATTGCTCACGAAGTCCATATGACATATTGTCCGACACTTCATTTAAGCAAAAAGCATTCCAATTTATTGAGATAACAATATGGGATAAAAAAAGAAAACGAGAAAAAAGAGAGGACCTGAATACTTGTTTTTTCCCTCAAGATCTATATGCAAAAAAAATAAGACTTCAAACGTCATATGAACACCACCTTAGACTTGATATACCAGCTTATTGAGGATTCCCGTCTCGTGGAACTTATCCAGGCACTGGATGGCGAACAACTTCTACAGGTTATCGATCATGTGGGGGTGGAAGATGCAGGAGATTTCATGTTACTTGCCTCTCCCACACAACTTACCCAGATTTTTGACAACGTATTCTGGAAAAACAGCAAACCAGGGGGAAGGGAACAATTTGATCCCCATCAATTTGCACTTTGGCTGGAAATAGCCTGGGAGCACTCAGCTGATACGGCTAAAAAAATTATCAACGATATAGATGATGAATTACTCACCCTTGGTCTGGCTGAAAATCTAATCGTCATTGATCATGAATCCTTTTTGCTGCGTATGCAGAATTCAGCTCGATCTTTTGAAGACGATCTGCTTGACAAACTCCTTGATAGTGATCGCTTAATGGAATGGAGCAACTATTTCATTATTCCAAGAACCGGAACCAGCTGGGATGCGATTATTGCCATACTGGTGGATATTGATAATGAAGACAGTGACCGGGTAAACAGAATGCTGGAGACGATAAACCATATTTCCACAGAATACATTCAAGATAACGGTGAGTTATATCAAGTTCTTACTTCCTGCGAAATGCTGGAAAGTGATTTGGCTGCTGCACGGGAAGGGAGAAGGGAAAAACAGGGGTATGTATCACCTGAATCAGCTGTAGCGTTTCTACAACAAGCACAGATAACCACTCTTGATGAACTTATATCATCCCCAAAATATGATTATTTGACCAGTTGCTATTTTGCGGCGTTTTCACCGACTGAACGTGCACAAATGAGAAGCAAAACGTCCCGTACAGGGGTTCTGGAATACATTTCCAACTCTTTCCCAGGTACTGGCTATCAGTTTTCCGATACTGCAAAAAAAGTCTCTCTGGGGATAGAAAAATTACCCATGGAACCCGAAAAAAAGACTCCTCAAGCGGATATTACCTCGGCACTTCAGCTGATTAAAAGAGAGGAACCGCAAAATTTCAACAAATATATTTATGAACTCAACTATCTTGCCAATGTTTTAATTGCTGGAGATATCAGTACAAATAGGCAATTAACACCAGTTGAAGCAGCCGAGAGAACCATACAGGTCTGCCAAGCTGGAGTGTTACATATTCTCGATTCAGGACAGAAAATACAT
The DNA here is from genome assembly GCF_000429945.1 of Desulfogranum japonicum DSM 18378. Lineage (GTDB taxonomy): Bacteria > Desulfobacterota > Desulfobulbia > Desulfobulbales > Desulfobulbaceae > Desulfogranum > Desulfogranum japonicum. The sequence continues at coordinate 19,803 of NZ_KE386997.1, forward strand.
CCGCATTCCATCAAACAACAAATATTCAACAACGGTTTAGTGAAACTATTTCGTATTGGTTGGAATATAACAGCCAGTAGCAGGAATCAGGAGTAGCCCGCATTTCAGCCCTTCATTTTACAGCCATGGTTCGCGAAGAGTCCCCAGCAGCTCGATGATCTCTCTTGTATTTATCCTGATTGGAACAAGTACATGAATGCAATCACAATGTCTCCTCTTTTGACATTGCTGAACTAATCCGGCAATTTGCAAATCCACCTGGCAGATGGTTTAACCTGTTCACTTAGGATATATTGGTCATAGGTTGTTAACAGATCCCCTTCTTTCAGATAACCTACCACCGTATCAGGTGCGTCCTGGGAAACAACCGGCAGAAAAGAAAAATGACGACTGGAAAAAATATGAAACGCATCTTCAAGATTTTGATCCTCTCTCACCGTCACTACTTTGCGGCTCATTAAATCAGCAGCCACCACGCTCGCTTGATCCTGGCTGTCGTCAAGAAGAACGGCACGCACATCGCGCAGGCTGAGTACTCCTGCTAATTTGTCTTTAGAATCCAGTACAACGAAGTGTGGAAAAGAACTGGTCAACACCAGATCCATTACGTCCTGCAACGGCATATGGGTTCGAATGGTCTCAAAATTGCGAATCATAGTGTCGCTGATTCTAATAGCCCGTAATCGATTGACATCGTGTCCACGGACGATTTTTATTCCGCGATTTAGGAGTGTGGTTTCATAAATAGAATAACCATGCAGAAGCCGAACCACTATTATTGCTGGTATACAGGCGGTCATCAATGGAAGGACAACTTCATAATTATAGGTGAGTTCAAAAATAGTCATGATCGCAGTGATCGGGGCCAAGGTTGTTCCGGCAACCACAGCTCCCATACCGACTAAGGCAAAATGGCCTGACGACAATAAAGCCTGGGGCCAAACACTGATTGCCAGATGACCAAAAAGTGACCCCAGCATTGCTCCCTGAAACAAAGAAGGTGCGAATATTCCGCCACTCATTCCAGAACCGACACAAACTGCGGTGCAGATGAGTTTGGCTAAAAGAAAGATCAGCACCGCTGAGAACACAAGTGAACCATTAAGAGAACTATGCATGGTTGTTGTACCAAGGCCAAGGGCTTCAGGAGCCGCAAGACCAATACACCCCGCTATGACACCACCGATGCAAGGCGTCAACCATGGAGGAATACGCAAGTGCTCCCACAGTTGACTGGTTTTGAAAATTGCCCACAGAAATAATAGACTGAAAAAACCGGCAGCGATACCGAGTCCAAAGTAAAAAATCAGCTCAATTGGCTGCTCCAGGGAAAAAAAAGGAATTTCAAATACAGTTTCTCTGTCCCAGAAAAGCCTGGAGACAACGGTGCCGGTAACAGCAGCGATGACAATGGAAGAAAGAGACCCCACTTCCAAATCAAACAGGAGTATCTCTACAACAAACATGGTGCCGGCAATAGGTGCCTGAAAAATAGAGGCTATACCTGCGGCAGCGCCACAGGCTATGGCAAGCTTACGTTGCTCCGGCCCCATGCGGAAAAGCTGAATTATAGAAGAGCCAATGGAGGCTCCTATCTGCACAGTGGGCCCCTCCCTGCCTACGGAATTACCTGCAGCAACAAAAGTAGCTGTTACAAAGCTTTTCAGAGCGGTAATTCGATGACGGATAATGCCATCTTGCTGGTTAATAGCAACCATCACCTCTGGGACGCCGGTACCCCTTGCTTCCGGAGCGACATACATAAGCAACGGCCCCAACAGAAGTCCGGCCCCAGCGGGGATACCCACCTTCATCCACCAGGGCGAGCAACTATACTGATGGAGAAAATCAGCTCCGGCCGGCCATAAAAAACTCTGTTCCCAGCCAATGAGCCAGCGAAAAGCCACTGCAGCAAAACCTGCCAGAGCACCAATTGTCACAGCAATCAGCAGAGGTAACAACATATGATTAAAAGAATGTTTCAATGTTATCCTCTCCGAATAGCCAGTGTTTGTCCTGTGTCGAGATTTTTGAGTTACGTTAAGACAATAGCTGTGAAAAAAACTTTATCCACTTGTAATGGTCTCTCAGGGTCGCGAACATTAATAAATACCCAAAAATGGAATATATCGGTTTGGTAACGTCCTCGCATCAATGGTTTCATACTGGGCGTATTGAACCATTGACCATTGTTTAACGAGACACACCAACAGTACACATCCTGCGCATCACAATTGACAAGAAATAACAAACACAAACCCTTCAACCAAGCTGCAAAAGGAATAAATTCATTAATCCAATAATAAACCCCAGCATAGCTCCAAAGAGATTAATATACTTAAACTGCTCTTCCATAATTGATAGCAGCAACTGTTCAAGCTTCAATAAATCCAACGTGTTAATTTTATCAGTTACCAACTGGCTGATCTGCAATGACTGCACCAGGCCTGGTACTTCTTTGAGAAAAACCCTGTTCAGAGTCATAACACCATATTCAGTTATTGCCTCATGAATAGAAGGATGAATCATTGTCGAAAGTTGACCGATACGTATCTCCAGGAGACGATGACCAGCTGTACAAAGAAATTTTTGTAGATTTTTTTCAATATTGCTGCTTCTGGTAACGGCAAGAATGACCTTATGTAATGCAAACTCTTTTTGATCAATTGTTTTTGACGCATTAATTTTTTCTAAAAGACTATCAACAGTCATACTGCCATTTGCAATAAAGGCCTCACAAGTCTCCTTAATCAACCGTTGCATGCCCCCCGCCTCCTGGTTGGAGAACGGCATCAATATCATCTGCGCAAGCGAATACAAAAATGCCTGTAGTTTCTCCTCACCAATGTGGTCCTTAATATCTGCAAAGCTTGCATCTAACAGGCCATCAATGTGTTGCTGAAGCGCGATCGTTACCTTTTCTATCAACTTGGGATTCTGCAACCAGGTGAGTATTTCATCTTCCTTACTCTGTAGATACGTGTCCAGGCTTTGCTCCAGGTTTTCAGCGTCAATGAATCCTTTTGCCATGGCTCCCATTGGCCCAAGAGAATCCAAGAAATGGTCAACTGCGCCAAGTATTCCCTGGATAATTTTACTTCGGACCTCAGGTTCGGTTAGCTGTCGTCCCATGAGTTCAAGTAATTGTGGAGCCTGGTCTCCCATGACACCGTGTAACATCTGGACCAATTGCTCAGGACATACCTGTCGAAGACATTTCTCCGCCTTGCATCCCTCCTCAAACCAGGCTAAAAAAACTGAACCTATTTTTTCTTCAGTTTCTGAAGAGGCTAATACCGAACCGAAAATTTGTCCAGCCAGGCCATACAGTTGTTCCCTTGTACGTTTATCAATGAACACCTCTACAGGTTCTGAGCCTAACTTCTCCAATTGTCCCTGCGTGGTTTCATGCAGCTGTCTTTCCCATTCATCGGTACTGAAATATGCTGTCATCCGTGCAGCCGCCGTTTGAGCGAACTGTTCCAATCCGCCGGAAACCATGGCATTATGCGATTCAGGCATGAGAGATGATAAAGTGCCCAGATCTTTATCCAACAACTCAGCAAGACGATTTGAAATAATATTGTGAAGATGCTGTTGGAACTGTTCTGTAGAGAGAGCGGTTCCTATTTCTGTACTTGTCAAAAGGTGACTTCCAACCATTTCACCAATATTGGCGGCCAGATCATGCCTTTTTGAGGGGATGACCCCAGGTGTCATGGGGACTCTAACCCCAAATATTCGCCAGGCCTTTAACGGCCTGAAAAGCATACGGATGGCTACCCTGTTTGTCAGATAACCGATAAATGCACCAATTAGAGGAGGCCCGGCATAGGTTGCAGCGGGTAAAAACTCAGATATCATTGTTGTTTACTAATGGTATTTGTTGATCGAATCAGTGCCTGTTCATACATGGTATCTTTGCCATATCGTGCATTATGCCAAATGTTACCTCTACGCATCAAACATATGGCTACCGTAATTTTTCACATCTCTGCAATGTAAAGCAAAGCCCTCTTTTTCGAGCAGACACCTGTTGTATTATTTATCCAATGTTACAAGTGGCACAAGTTCTTCTGGTGATGCCACCAGATACTTTGCTCCTGCTTGTTGCAATTCTTCTCTGGTTCGAAACCCCCATAGAACGCCGGCACTGTCAAGCCCCGCATTGGCAGCGGTCTGCATGTCAATAGAGGTGTCTCCCACATAAAGGACTTGCTGTTTTTCCATTCCCAACTGTTCAACTATTTCCAATGCCCCCCGAGCATCAGGTTTTTTGGGAACACCAGGCCGCTGTCCAAGCACCTTGAAAAAGCTCCATCGAGGAAGTAATTTTTCAACGCAGAGCGTTGTAAAATCGTGAGGTTTATTAGACAGAATGCATAAGGTAGCACCACATTCCTTCAGGCCATCCAGCATGTCAGACACGCCCTTATACGGTCCTGTTTTAGCGTACCAGTTTCGACTATACTGGGTTTTGAAAATTTCTATGGCCGTTCCCAGGGTTTGGGTTGTCCTCTCATCTTCCGGTAAAATTCTTTCCACGAGTGTATGCATGCCACTGCCAACAAAGTACCGGTAAGCATCGACAGGATGTTCCGGGAATCCCAACTGCTTCAGCGTATGATTTGCGGCGTCGGCTAGGTCGTCAAGGGTATCTAATAATGTTCCGTCAAGATCAAAAATTACAGCTTTATAATACATGTATTGCCTCAATGTCATTGTATCAGAGGGTAACGGGTTTGAGCAGCCAGTCTCACATTTTAAAAAATGAGATAACACATTCCTGTTTCCATGCCTTATTTTGAAAAGCAGAAAATCTTCAGGCTTGGTAAGGGGCGCGAAAAATAAAACCTATCCACAAATTATACAGGATATCAACGAGATTAGATACTTTCTTTTATGCGCGATCCTAATGGCTCAAAGGTAATGAAAATCGGGGAACTGTAGCTCTGTGGGCAATGATTTATACATAAAACTTATACTTTGCTGAACCTGCAAATCATGCGGCACGCGTCTTACGAAGTACCCCGATTCTTTATTTCAGACAGTTTAATTACGTCTCCCCCCTTTACAATGCAACAAAAAACCTGATAAAAATGTATGATTTGGGTATGCTATTATTCAGGAGACTGAAATACCACATGAAAGGTTGGCCCATAGGTAACTGGCACCACCTTGTGGAACCGAATAAAGCTGGGACAGCTGGTCCCTTTTCAGAACCAGCTACCGCAACACACTCGTCATGCGGGGGTCCTTATTATCAAACGGAGCACCGCACACCACGGAGTCTATGACACAACTGAACACATCTTCACAGGCCATGGTTGATCTTACCAGAGTTTCTAAAACATATCCTCCGGATGTGAGAGCCTTGGATGATATAACCTTGTCGATCAGCAAAGGAGAACTTGTCTATCTTATTGGCCGCAGTGGATCCGGCAAAACTACCCTGCTCAAACTTATCAGCAGGATTGACCGTCCCACCAAAGGTATGATCGAAGTGGCGGGAATGGATATCACTAAAATTCAAGACAACCGCCTGCACCTACTCCGAAGAAAAATAGGCATGGCATACCAGGATTTCAAACTTCTCCCTGACCGTACAGTGGCAGCTAACGTGGCGATCTCGATGGAAGTTGCTCATAGAAAAAATTCTTTTATCCATAAGCAGACAAAAGAATTACTTGATCGCCTCGGCTTGTCCAGAAAAACCCACACGCTTGCCGCTGAATTGTCCCGTGGAGAACAACAGCGTGTTGCCATAGCCCGTGCAGTTGCCAATCAACCCGAAATAATTCTGGCTGACGAGCCAACAGGAAACCTGGATTCTGATACCACATCACGGGTCATGGACCTTTTTCATGAACTGCATAAAAAAGGTACGACTCTACTGATAGCTACACATGATGAAAATATTTATAAAAATTCCTCAAACAGAATTATTGAGTTAAGATTTGGCCGACAGCAAGCGACTGATCTTCCCGCTCCGATAGATACTCAATCAATAATCCTGTGACACAGCCCTATACCATGAGCCTTGTATCAACTGCCCTGAGCCATACAGGTCGAAATCTGAGACTGACCTGGAAATCACAGTTCATGACCCTTTGCACAGTTACCTTATCGGTGCTGATCTTTTCTTTTTTCTACCTCATCTACATTAATGCCATGCATATCAGCCATGAACTTGGTGATGATCTTCGGCTTGTCATTTATCTGGATGAAGAACCTTCTGCTCCCTTGCAGGAAGAATACAGGAGAAAAATTCTCAAATTCGATCAGGTGGAAAAAATTGTCTTCATTAACAGAGATGAAGCATACAATCGATTCAGTGACCAACTGGGAGAAGACAAAGATATCCTTGTGGATATACCTAAAACCTTTCTTCCTCCATCCATTGAAGTGTATCCCATAAAAACACTGGACAGCCTCTCCAGGATTAAACGGTTTTCAGATTATCTGCAAACCTTACCTGGCGTACTCAAGGTACAATACGGCAAAGAATGGATTGAGCGGTTCTATTCTTTTGTCCAGATTATTCGCATTGTGGTTATTCTTTCAGGCTTTCTCCTCATAATGACAACAACTTTCATGGTAGCGCATACCATTCGCCTCACCCTGCTTGCCAGAAAAAAAGAACTGGAACTTCTCCGACTTGTCGGGGCCACCAACAATTACATCCGAACCCCTTTTCTTCTTGAAGGAGCATTGCAGGGACTTTTTGGGGCATCGTTAGGTGTAGGCGCACTCTTTCTCCTGTACACGTGGATTGAACTGCAATTCACAGGAGCGACTTTATTACGTCTGTTCCCATTTACATTCCTCTCTCCCAAATCCATTGTTCTGGTCATCGGTGCTGCAACCTTGCTCTGCTCGTTGGGGAGCTTTACCTCAACACGAAAAATGATTCACTTGTAAAGCCTATCCATGCGACTGATTACTACCGTGCTCATCATTAGTCTTTTTTCTTCATGTCTTGCTGCAACAGGATTGTGCCTGGCTGCGGAGTCCCAGCCTATTAAACGACACAAGTTGACCATAGGTAAGCTCAGGCAGGAAATGAAATCACAGAGTATAAAAATTGAACAAAATGAACAAAAGCAAAGCAGCCTGCTTAATGAATTAAATACAATTGACGATAAAATAGCTGAGCAACAAGAAAAAGTTCTTCAAATTCAAGACAAAATCATTGAGCAAAAAAAAATAATTGCCTCAAAAACCGCTGAAATAGAGGCGATAAATGCAGAAAAAATGGCCTTGCAGGCTCATCTAGAAAAACGTTTACATGCATACTATCTCATGGGGAAAAATGGCATACTGCACATTGCCTTTTCCAGAGAATCTATCCCTGAGCTTCTTATATTCAACGATTCTTTTAAATATCTTGTAACGTACGACCATGCTATTTTTGAAGCATATCGCCAGAGAAAAGAATCTATTATACATGCAAAAAAAGCACATGAACTGGAAAAAAGTGTCCAGGAAAATTTTTTACAGCGTGCAGAAGAAGAAAAAAAGACACTTCTCTACATTTCCGAGCAAAAGAACCATCTTCTTAAAAGAGCTAAAACTGAAAAAAGCTTATATGAACTTGCTCTAAAGGAAATGAAACTCTCAGAAACTGAGCTGACAGATCAAATAGCAAGTCTTAAGAAAAAAGAGGAAAAAAAAGCCAAAGGATTTCTTTTGAACAAAGGGAAGCTCACCGCTCCAGTAGATGGAACTTTGCTTTCAACCTTTGGGCAATCCGACAAGGATGTATCCCAGTCAAAAGGTATAACAATCAGCATACAGGATGGTGCGCAGGTGCATGCCATTTTTCGCGGCAGAGTTATTTTTACTGGATACATGCGAGGATATGGCAGAACGGTTATCATTGATCATGGCTACAATTACTTCACAGTGACATCACGACTAGAACAGATTATTGTCGAAAAAGGCGATAAGGTCGAGCAAGACCAGATTATAGCTACCAGCGGTGATATTGCCACCCTTTTTGGGAAAGGACTGTACTTCGAAATCCGCCAGGGATCCGTAGCACAAGACCCTTTGGAGTGGCTCCGACCAAACGCTTTTTCCCAAGAACAAGATCCCGGCAAGTAAATAATTACCCTGTTTGATTTCTGATTAAACTGAGAATTGCCACATTATCCATTGCCACACCAGCTATTTCCAGTTACCCTAAATAGTTAAGATCAAGATATCTTATTTATCCACAGACTCAATGATAGAAATCATGAAGCTCCCTTTTTCACTCCACCCTTTCATATATTCTTATCACATGCGCCTCAGTATTGTTTTATGTTGTATTGCAATAAGTTACCTGTTTCCTTTTACTCCAGCCATTGCCGATGATACATCGCAGAACAGGGACACCTATCAGCAGTTGGAAACTTTTGCCAACGTTCTCACCCTGCTCCAGCAACATTATGTGGATGAAATAGATACTGAAGATGTTATCACCGGAGCCATAACAGGTATGCTCAGTTCTCTTGATCCTCATTCTGCTTATATGTCTCCTGAAGATTTCGCGGAACTGCAGGAGGAAACCAAAGGCAGCTTTGATGGCATTGGCCTGGAGATAACCATTCGTGACGAAGTGCTTACTGTTGTAGCCCCAATAGAGGGAACTCCAGCAGCGAAACAAGGTATACAGTCCGGAGATCAAATACTAAAAATCAATGGAGAAATAACAAAGAATCTCTCTCTGATCGAGGCTGTTCAAAGACTCAGGGGAGCCAAAGGAACGAGCGTTACTCTTTCTATTTTCAGAAAGTCATGGCAGAATATGCGGGATATCACCCTGAAGCGAGATATCATTCCTGTGCAGTCAGTACGTTCTTTTGAACTGGAACCCGGTATTTTCTACATACGGATTTCTAATTTTCAGGCAACCACCACGCGTGATTTCCGCAAGCAGCTTGCAAGCGAGAAAAAAGATCATCCCATTAAGGGGCTGGTCCTGGATTTACGTAACAATCCTGGGGGGCTTCTTGACCAGGCTGTTAAAATTTCGGATATTTTTATCGAAGAAGGGTTGATCGTATCTACTAAGGGGCGCAATGGTCAGGAGCAGATGGTGTTCAATGCACATAAAGGCGGCTCCGACACAGATTACCCCATGGTAGTCCTCGTTAATGGAGGGTCAGCGAGCGGAGCAGAAATTGTTGCCGGAGCTCTGCAAGATCATAAACGTGCGATTATACTCGGAACAAGCACCTTTGGTAAGGGGTCGGTTCAAACTATCCTTCCTATTCCGGGAGGAGCAGGAATTCGTCTGACAACGGCCAGGTACTATACTCCGAGTGGAGACTCCATTCAGGCAACAGGAATAAAGCCTGACCTTATCGTCCCCCTGAACGAGGTACAGCCTGAACAGCAGAAGGGACAAGCACAGCATCAATTAAAAGAACGCGACCTTCCCGGCCATTTTACCAATGACGGCACGACAGAAGTCCATGAGGCAGACCAAAAGCCATCAGTCGCGCCTGCCTCAGAAGAAGATGAAAATGGCGCAGTCAGCCAACGCCTGGCAACGGATAATCAACTGCGCACAGCCTTGTTCATCCTGAAAAGCCTGGAAATTGCTGGCAAACAGTAGAGCATACCCTGAACCGATGCCTGTTCAAAAATGCTGACTTGCATTAACGTTTAGGACACGCTCAACATTTTGCCATAAACATTGCTTGCCTTGAACATTGGTTTTCTGGAAATACAAGCGGAAGGAACACAAAAGCTTTCTCGCCCAGAGAGCAGCTATCAGGCTACTTGAGGCCAAGCTCTCTGAGCATGCTTTCATTTTCAGTCCATTTTTTTCGTACTTTTAACCAAAGATGAAGACGTACTGAACAACCAAGCAACTTCTCTATGTCAGAGGTGGCCTGCTTACGAATTTTTGCGAGCATCCTTCCTTTGGCTCCGATAAGGATTCCTTTCTGTGACCCCCTTTCAACCAGGATGGTGGCGTGAATAATAATAGGTGAGCTATCATCAGTTTCCTGAAAAGAATCGATGACCACTGCGGTTGAATATGGAACTTCTTCCTTGGTTAAAAGAAATATTTTTTCACGGATGATCTCTGCCACTATAAAACGCTCAGAGGCATCGGTTGGAATATCGTCTGGGTAATACTGAGGGCCCTCGGGAAGAAAAGAAACAATTTTTGCAATCAGTTCTTGCGTCCCCTCCCCGTCCAGGGCACAAACCGGCATTACAGCATCAAACCCATGCATTTCCACAAACCATTGAGTCAGTGGCAGAAGCGCTTCTTTTTCTATCAGATCGGATTTATTGAGAGCTAATACGGCGGGAACACGAATCTGGCTGAAATACTCCCGGTACTGTTTAACAACCTTTTCTCTTTGTTTGTGTGACATTGCAGCGCTATCTTCTACAAAAAGTACCACATCTGCCTCATCCACACTGTCGAGAGCAACTTTTACCATTTCCTGGTTCATCAAATCACGCGCTTTGTGCAAACCAGGGGTATCCAATAATATGATCTGGTATGTATCGCTGGTCACTATACCGGCAATACGGTTACGGGTTGTCTGTGGTTTGTGTGAGACAATTGATATTTTTTGTCCCAAGAGATAATTTAACAGAGTGGACTTGCCTGCATTGGGTGGCCCCACAATGGCCACAACACCGGAACGATAGTCAGCAAGGCCATTGTTTTGCCTAAATTTAGTCAGTTCCATAATATTCCAACATAGCCTTATAGCCTCATTTTAACTTTTAAAAAAAATAAACTTAAGAAATTAATGACAAAGGATAATATTCCTGCTATCCACTGTACCTTACCATGACTTATAAACTTCGCAATGCGTAAGCTTGTAATTTTCGTCATTTCTGGCCGCGACAGATTCAAGGTCTTTGGCAATTACATACAGCACCGTCCCACGGATGAACAGCCTCCGGCAAAATACTACTATAGCGCATTGCATACATTTGCCGAACATCATGAATGAATTTTGGAAAATTACGATAGAACCCCCTTTGCTGCATACGTTGACCATCTCCCCCCATGCTCATGAGAAATTCGAGTTAGACACATGATCAGTACCGGTAACCTCATAGAGTATTTGGATAGTGGCAAATTTCTTTGCGCCCTTGTCACCCAGGTCCAGGATAAGCGACTTCTTGTCATCAATCAAAATGGCAGAGAGATACCTTTGCCCGTTGCCAGAGTGCTCTCTGCTTCCAGCGAACAATACAGCACGAACCAGACAAGGGAAGAGGTCATGGACCTGCTGAAAGCAACAGCTGATAAACGTGCGGCGTTGGCAGCAACTTTCGATTTAGAGGAACTGTGGCAGATTGTTTCAGAAGAAGAACACCTAACATTCTCCCCCCTTTTCCTTGCTGAATTGATTCTTGGCCACCAGCCTGACGATGATGACCTTGCAGCGTTCCTCAGAGCTGTTATAGCAGATCCCTTTTACTTTAAATATAAAAATCAGCGAATAACGGCGTATACGCCTGAGCAGGCAACACACCTGCAGGACGAATTTCAAAAGCAGCAGGAAAAGGAACAACTGCTTAAGGATGGAGCGTTCTTCCTTCACAAAATACTCGAGGGCGAGCCTGTCAGTTCCGACCAGTGGCCAGACAAAGATAAATGCCTCACCTGGTTGGAAGACTATGTCCTTTTTGGTAACGATGCGCAAGAAAGCAAGCTGATAAAAAATCTCCTCAAAGAGGCATGTCTGACTGCTCCTCATGTTGGGTACAACATTCTCGTACGTGCCGGCAAATGGGACCGGGATGAAAATCTATCCCTGCGCAGATCCGATCAACCGGTTGATTTTTCCGATGAATGCAATGTTAAGGCAGATTCCTTTAAAGAACCCTCGGCTGAAGAACTGTTAACCGATACCAAGCGTAAAGATTTTCGCAGCCTTAACATTGTTACCATTGATGGTACCTTTACCCGGGATTACGACGACGCTCTTCACATTGAACGTGTTGATAATGGATACCTGGTCGGGATTCACATTACCGATGTCAGCTATTTTGTATCTCAACGCGATGTTCTTTTTGCTGAGGCTCAGCAACGGGGCACCAGTCTGTACTTCCCGGAAGGCCATATCCCTATGCTGCCCCAAACTCTTTCCCTGGGAGTTTGCAGTCTTATACTTGGAAAAATCCGTCCGGCAATAAGCTTCCTGGTCACACTATCCCATGATGGCATGATAATGCACACCAGTATCGTTCCATCTGTTATTCAAGTAAAAAGACAGCTGAGTTATCGTGAAGCAGATACGCTAGCTGAAACAGACCCTGACCTGCGTCTGATGAGCAGGGTCAGGGATCTTCTGCGTAAACGTCGCGTGGACAATGGTGCTTTACTTTTACCCTTTCCCGATGCCAATATTGACACCAGAGACAAGGATAATATTCAGATTTTTCTTTCTCCCATGGATACGCCTTCTCGCAGCCTGGTTTCTGAACTCATGATCCTGGCCAACGGGGTGGCGGCAGATTTTCTCGCCAGTCGGGGAGCACCAGGTCTTTTTCGTTCTCAGCCACCGCCTAAAAAGCGTATCATTGAGGGTATCAATAATAGTCTCCAGGATATTGCCCTGCAGAGGAGGTTTCTTTCTCGAGGTGAACTGACAGCGCACCCCAAACCGCATAGCGGCCTTGGACTAAACAGCTATACCACCATTACGTCTCCGATTCGCCGTTTCCTCGATCTGGCCATGCAGCACCAGATCAGTAACATGATTCATGGCAAAGGCATATTGTTCTCCAGCGAGGAGTGTAAATCCTTTGCTGGAGTTATCCAGCAAAAATTAAGCCGTGCCAACAGTGTACGCCAACAACGACACAGGTATTGGATTTTACGCTATCTGGAACCCAAAGTAGGTCAAAAAATGAATGCCCTGGTTGTTGGCCAGGGAAGCAAACGGGTTAACCTGCTCCTTACTGATTGCCTGTTTGATGTAGACCTACCTCCCAACCCCTACTTTCCCGTTGATCCCGGCGACATGGTTCGTATACGTATAGCTAAGGTCAATCCTCTCGATAATATTCTGAAGGTCGAATGGTAATAAAGTGGTCTGGCAAGGCCATAGCTGTTCATAGCTGAGGATTTTGGTTAGAAAGTAGGGCCGCGAAAACTCCAGAACATCTTCAATAGTTATCGCAGAAATATACTGATATCAGACCGGTAAGCGAGGATGGGAATATCCGGAAAGGACATGAATTAAGGCGCAAACACCAGGAGATTGTCCGAGAATAGGAATTTTCGTTCAGCTCGGGGCAAACCTGAAAAAATACCACAGGCATATATATGATATTCCGAGGATATTTTTTCAGGTTTAACGAAGATATGGGCGGAAATAACATTCTTGGACAGCGCTCCTAGAGCGCTACCCGCATGCTCGGCTACAGGCATGGGATTATGCTATTTTTTTAGGCATAGGAAAACTGTTACAAACAGACACGCATTTACATATCCATATACACTTCCGCTTTTTTAAAAGAGGCAGCCTGCCTGTCTTTTTCAGAAAGGATCGGTTTGTCGTCATACTGCCAGTCAATGGCCAGGTCCTTATCGTTCCAAATGATAGACCGCTCATGCTCGGGAGCGTAATAGTCAGTGGTGTGATACAAGAATTCCGCGACATCACTGAGAACGATAAAGCCATGAGCAAACCCTGGTGGTAACCAGAACTGTTTTTTATTCTCAGCTGAAAGATGCACACCGGTCCATTGACCAAAAGTCGGTGAAGATCGCCTTAAGTCTACGCCGACATCAAAGACCTCCCCGACTACGACACGGACAAGTTTCCCCTGGGGTTGCTGAATCTGATAATGGAGTCCTCGCAGAACACCTTTTATAGAACGGGAATGATTTTCCTGAACAAAAGGCAGGGTGACACCAGTTTGCTGCTGCCAGTTGCGCAGGTTAAAACTTTCAAAAAAAAAGCCTCGGTCATCACCAAAAACTTTTGGTGTCACAATAAGAACATCATTAATGGATGTTTTTTCTATTTGCATTCTCCTACTCCTACTCAACGATTACCATACATGGTTTGATAGTATTGCTGGTAGGAACCATCCATTACGCCTTCCAGCCACTCTCTATTTTCTAAATACCAGTCAACGGTTTTGTCAATTCCCTGTTCAAAAGTAAATTTGGGTGTCCAACCTAATTGAGCTTCTATTTTTCCCGCATCAATGGCATAACGGCGGTCATGTCCTTTACGATCTGTAACAAAAGTGATCAGATCCCTGCGTGGTTTACCGGTGTGACATGGCCCCACTTTTTCATCCAACATATCACATAAAAGTCGTACGATTTCTATATTTTGCTTTTCATTATGCCCACCGATATTATACGATTCACCCAGTGTACCCCGTTCAATCACTTCAAGTATTGCCTCACAGTGATCTTGCACATACAGCCAGTCCCTGACGTTTTTTCCATCCCCGTAAACCGGCAATGGTTTTCCGGTCAGCGCATTATTCATAATGAGAGGTATTAACTTTTCGGGAAATTGATATGGTCCGTAATTATTGGAGCAATTGGTGAGCAAGGTCGGCAGCCCGTAAGTATGGTGATACGCCCTGACGATGTGATCTGACGAGGCTTTTGAAGCAGAATATGGTGATCTTGGATCATAACAGGTATCTTCTCTGAAATACCCGGTTTCTCCGAGACTGCCATAAACCTCATCTGTACTGACATGCAAAAAGCGATGCTCAGAAATACCGTTAGTGTTCTCCAGCCATTCTTTGCGTGCAGTTTCCAGTAACACGAATGTTCCCTGAATATTTGTCTGGATAAACGCCTCTGGACCAGTTATGGAGCGATCCACATGGGATTCAGCGGCAAAGTGAACAACTGTATTTATTGCGTGGTCCCTGAAGAGCTTTTGTACGAGCTCCTGATCGCAAATATCTCCATGAATAAAATGATAGTTTGGCTTATCCTGAATATCCTTTAAATTTGCAAGGTTACCTGCGTACGTCAGCTTGTCGAGATTCACGATCTCCCATTCAGGTCGGGATTGCAAGGCAATACGCACAAAATTGGCCCCAATAAATCCACATCCTCCAGTAACAAGAACTTTTTTTCTCATATTTTTCAATTACCTTGTATGGTTATTATCGTCTTGGAAATCATCGTTTTTTTCAGGATTCACCTCTTCTTCCAACTCAAAAACCAGGGCTGAACCTGTGGTAATTGCACGGGCAACCTTCTTTCGGGCTGAAGTCAAAATACGCTGAATCGTTCCACGGGAAACTCCCATCATAATTCCCGCCTGTTCTTGAAAGAGACCTTCCAAATCGCAGAGACGAAGTGCTTCCAGCTCGTCCCTTTCCATTGATATATGGTCGAGTTCCTTCAAGGGGATACCGCTTGGCTTATACGCCCTGCCGCAATATTGTCCATGGCAGCGCCGTTCTTTTCTTGGTCGTGGTGACATGACTGCTTGCTGTTTATATATTAAGAAATGCAACCCATTTCCGGGCACGATACCGAATCAATGCCTGTATTGATCACGTGTATCTCTATATCATTCTTTGAGAAAAGACTATAAAGTACGGAGTGTATGCAAAAGGACATTTTTGTGTCCAATTCATACACATGAAGGTCATCGTACAGCCTCTGGCTCAAGTGTGTTTTATTGTCGTAGCAGGTAGACCATCCCATCGATATATAACCTCATGGGATGCTATTTCGAGGCGACGTTATACAGAAGAATACGCTGAAATAAAACGATTTTTACAAATCAACACAGTTACCATGAGAATTATTGTCTAATCATAGACAAAGAATGGTTGATCAGGTACTATGGATGGTCTGAAGGAAATATGCTACAATTTTTTGTATGAATTGAGGATCACGAAAAAAATAAATTATCCAATCTTGCTTGTCTCTCAACTCGGTAACGTCGTCGCATCAATGGCTCAATACGGCCAGTATGGAACCATTGATGCGACTTCTTGTAACAAATTTTTCTGTGCAATGCGTAATTTTCTGAGATAAGCAAATATTTCTACACCATGGTTCCTGATGGCTACCGCTTAGACCTACTGCGCACTCCTTGCACCTGATTCCATGCCAGGTCTTCGGACATAACCCAAAGCATCCGTATTTCTACCTATTCGTTTTATGAAACATTTCTCTAGCCTGCTCTTTTCGATCATTTTTATGGTGCTGCTTCTACTCCCAGCATCTGGTCTGACCAAAGACTCTTCAGAGCCGGAACTTACTGATATCATAGTTACGACATCAAACACGCACCTGCTTATTTTTGCAACAGTTTCCAATGCGTTTACCCCTGATATGGTAGAAGGTGTACAAAACGGGTTACCCATTACCTTTGTCTTTAAACTCCAGCTCACTAAATTACGTCCTCGATGGTTTAATTCAGATCTGGTGGATATCCAACTTACCCATACCCTCACCTATGATAGCCTCAAAGAGGAATATACGGTTCAGTACTCGTACAAAAAGGGAAAACTCCAGAAAACCCGTTCGCTTAACGAAGCAAAGCAACTCATGGCTGAACTCAATGGATTACGAGTTATTGACCTGAGTAACTTGTTACTTGACGCTCCTTATGCCATTCGCCTGAAAGCCACACTGGCTAAAAACACGTTGCCACTGGGCATGCATTATGTTCTTCCCTTTACTTCTTTATGGGATTTTGAAACAGACTGGCGAACCATAGAATTCAGGTATTAACGTGCTACCTGCAGGTTGGCGATTCATTCGCAGCCATCAGACAGCAAAAGGAATATTCCACAGATAAAGCCCGATTCCCCTAACAGCCCAAACAAAGATGTAGAACATGCTTACCCCTGAGCAAAGAAAAAAAAAGCAGCGTTTGATTAGGTATGTCATCATTTTCTGTCTGACCTTGATCCCGCTCCTGGGCTATCTGCAAAAAGGCCTGCTGAAAGGTGAATTTCATCTTCCCATTTCCAGCACTGTTCTTATTTTTGCTCTGATCAATATCAATGGTCTCCTACTGCTTCTGATGTTGTACCTGGTCTTACGAAACCTGGTAGAACTTGTTTTTGAACGCAATCAGAAAATCCTTGGCTCCAAGCTTCGCACCCGCCTCGTGGTCTCCTTTGTGGCGCTCTCCCTCATCCCCACTGTATCTTTATTCTTCATCAGTCTCAGCTTTGTCTCGACTTCCATGGATTACTGGTTTAACTCCAACGTGGAAGAGTCCCTTGACGCATCGCTTAGTCTTGCCCGGTCCATATTTCACGACACGGAAAAACGCGCCATAAATATAGGGGCTCAGGTGATCAACCTGCTTGATTCCCAGACGGTAAAAACCGATGACATTACCTCTCTTGAAAATTTTTTTAAACACTCCCTTGAGATAGCCCCGCCTGGAGCACCCGATGCCATCACCTTGCTCAAAAAGGACCATCGTCCTCTCCTCTCCCTGCAGGGGCCACGCCTGGAAGGTACAGTACTTCCCACAATCCCTTCCGAAGCCATACGGCACGCAGCCAGCAATAACCAGCCTACTGTAGTTACCACCGAAACCAGCTTCGGCGAGTTTATACAGGCCATTCAACCATTTACGGCAACGACAAAGCAAGGTGAATCCAGATTCCTGGTTACCAGCCTTCTCATCCCAGCGGCAAAACTTGAACAGATGAAAACCGTCTCTGACGGTATTGCAGGATACAAACAATTGGTTATCCTCAAAGCACCAATAAAACTGAGCCTCATTATCATGCTGCTCATAATCACCCTGTTGATACTTTTTGGAGCTATCTGGTTTGGTTTTTACATTGCCCGTAGCCTTACAGGCCCTATCAACAATCTGGCGCTGGCCACTCGAAGAATTGCAGACGGTGACCTGGACTTTCACCTGGAAAGGGAATCTGACGATGAAATGGGACTCCTGGTCGATTCTTTCAACTCGATGACGGCTGACCTTCGTGCCTCCCACACCAAACTGGGAGAAGCCCACAAAGCCTTGCAGGAAAGCAACCTCATATCTGAACAGCAGCGGAGATACCTGGAAACCATTCTGGAAAATGTCGCTGCAGGCGTTATTGCCCTGGACGAAAATAATAAAATCACGACCATCAATCGATTTGCAGAAGAGCTACTGCATATTCAACCTCAACGCCTACTGGGTAAGGATTTTCATCAGTTTCTGCCGAAATCGCATACTGCCATTGTGGAAAGTTTTTTAAACGAACTGATTCACAATAAACACCATTCCATTGAGCGGCATCTACGGGTCACCATACGCAGAGGGGAAACACTTTCCTTGCAGGTGAATATCACCCGCATGCTCGACAAGCAGGAGCAGCCAATTGGGTTCGTTATTGTTTTTGACAACCTTACAAAACTTGAAAAAGCACAACGTCTGGCTGCGTGGCAGGAAGTCGCCCGCAGAATCGCCCATGAAATAAAAAATCCTTTGACCCCCATCCAACTTTCAGCGCAGCGATTGCGGAAAAGATATCTCCATACTATTACCAAGGATCAGGATATTTTTGACCAGTGTGTCAACACCATCGTTAATCAAGTTGACGAAATCAAAAGGCTGGTCAGCGAATTTTCTGACTTTGCCCGTATGCCGAAATTAAACAAGCAGGTTGGCCAGATAACAACCATTGTCGAGGAAGCATTTTTTCTATATCGAGAAGCCCACAAAAATATCCGCTTCACCCTTGAAATTCAAGGCACCTTCCCTGAATTTACTTTTGATGCTATTCAGATAAAACGTGTTGTTATCAACCTGCTTGACAACGCTATCAATGTTATGGATAAAGAAGGGGCAATTCAAGTTCGTCTCCGTTTTGGTAGCCCTGAAAAGACTACCATGCGTATCGAAGTGGCGGACAATGGGCCTGGAATTTCCGAAGAAATCAAGTTACGCTTGTTTGAACCATATTTCTCAACAAGAAAGTCAGGGACAGGACTCGGCCTGGCCATAGCGCATACCATAGTTGCTGAACATAACGGTTCGATTTCGGTTTTCGATAATCAACCGACAGGAACGGTATTTAGTGTTGAGCTGCCCTTGGACAGTTGATATTGTACACAGCGATTAGACAGCACGGTTGTAACGCGGCACGCTGTATGGGCTTCCCCATCTATACCTCATAATTACCAATGGCAAAAACGATACTCATCATTGACGACGAAACACCAATACGAGAATCCCTTTCAGGAATACTTGCAGATGAAGGATTCACCCCCCTTTCGGCTGGATCAGCAGAGGAGGGTCTTTCAATCATTGAGGAAGAAGAAATCAGCCTGATTCTGCTTGATATCTGGATGCCGGGAATGGATGGACTCGAAGCACTGAGTAAAATCAGGGAACAGTATGAAATACCAGTGGTTATGATTTCAGGTCACGGTACCATCGATACGGCGGTACAGGCGACAAAAATGGGGGCTTTCGATTTTATTGAAAAACCGCTCTCATATGACAAAATCATACATGCCATAACAAAAGGATTGCATGTTGCCCGACTAGAACGAGAAAACAGGCTGCTGCGGGAGAGCAATCCGCAAAAAAAGAATATCACGGGGAAAAGCAAACTCGTGACCATGCTCAGAGATCAAATCGAGAGGGTGGCTCCCACCGATGCCTGGGTACTTATCAGGGGAGGCCATGGTACAGGCAAAGAACTTGTTGCCCAGACCATTCACAGATTGTCAGTCCGTGGAAAGCAACCAATGATTGAAGTGAACTGTGCCGCAATCCCTGAAGAACTCATAGAGTCAGAACTTTTTGGCCATGAGAAGGGCTCCTTTACCGGTGCGACAGAAGCCAAAAAAGGGAAATTCGATCAGGCCAACGGGTCCACACTTTTCCTTGACGAAATTGGAGACATGAGCCTTAAAAGTCAGGCCAAAGTGCTGCGAATTCTTCAGGAGCAGAAATTTGAAAGGGTCGGCGGCTCAAAAACCATAACCGTTGATGTCCGGGTACTTGCCGCAACCAATAAAAATCTTGAAGAAGAAATTGAAAAGGGAAATTTCAGGGCAGACCTGTTCTATCGACTCAATGTCGTACCCATCAACGTTCCTGATCTTGCCGAACGGGCAGAGGATATTCCATTGCTTGTAGATGATTTCCTCAATGATCACCTGCAAAAGGGTATGGGGCAAAAAACTGTATCCCCTCAAGCTATGGATCTACTTATGCAGCATTCCTGGCCAGGTAATGTTCGTGAACTGCGTAACATGGTCGAGCGACTGGTGATCATGAGTCCAAACAAAATTATCGCTCCTGAAGATGTTGCCCTTTTTCTCGGTGTTTCTCCTCCACAGGAACATAAAATCAGCTTACCTTCTTCCCATTTACACGCACTTAATTATAAAGATGCCAGAAGGGAATTTGAAATTGAATACCTCAAAACAAAGTTAGAAGAAAACGATGGCAATATATCCAAAACAGCCGAACAGGTAGGTTTGGAGCGTAGTCATCTGCACAAAAAACTCAAAACACTGGGGATAGAAACTGCAAAAAACAATCATTAAGCGTTTCCCTCTCCCTTATTTTACCTCTTACAGGAGCACCCATGGTTTTTCCAGAATACCGTCCACGAAGAATGCGTCAAAACGAGACGCTGCGCGCCATGATCAGAGAGACCCGCCTGTCTGCTGATCAACTTATTCTCCCTCTGTTCGTTGCGCCAGGAAAAAAAGTACGCGAACAGATCCCCTCAATGCCTGGAGTTTACAGGCTTTCCGTAGACCTGTTGGCCGATGAAGCCAGGGAGTGTCTGCAACTCGGTGTTCGCTCTGTTATTCTATTCGGGCTTCCTGAAAAAAAAGACGGGGTCGGGTCCGGAGCCTATGCAAAAAATGGTATTGTACAGAAGGCTATCAGGGAACTCAAGAATACAGTTCCTGAGTTAAATATCGTAACAGATGTCTGTTTATGCGAATATACGGATCATGGCCACTGCGGCTGCCTGCACAATAATAGCGTTGACAACGACGCTACTCTTGAACTACTCGCTAAAACTGCTCTTTCCCATGCCGAGGCCGGCGCAGACATGGTTGCCCCTTCTGACATGATGGATGGTCGAGTCAGTGAGATACGGGCGGCTCTGGATGAAAATTCCTTTCATATGATTCCGATCATGTCGTATGCCGTCAAATATGCTTCTGCTTTCTACGGCCCTTTTCGTGATGCAGCAGAATGTTCACCTCAATTTGGTGATCGAAGAGGCTACCAGATGGATCCCGCAAACAGCAGGGAAGCTCTCCGAGAAGCGACCCTTGATGTTGAGGAAGGGGCTGATATCCTCATGGTGAAGCCGGCAGTAGCCTACCTCGACATTATCCGTCAGATCCGTGATGAATTTGACCTGCCAGTGGCTGCCTATCATGTAAGCGGCGAATACGCCATGATTAAGGCGGCTGGTGAAAAAGGATGGATTGACGAACAGGCAGTAATGGCAGAGACTCTGCTTTCTATCAGGCGCGCCGGTGCAGATATCATCCTCACCTACTTTGCAAAAGATATGGCAAAACTACTTCAGCAAGGTTGTATATAAGATACAATCCAGAGCATTGCCATCAGCTGTCTTGATTATTCCATACTCAAGGCAGCTGATGGGATCGTCCTCCATAGCCATTGTTTACAGCGTGAATCATCTGGCTTTACAAATATTTTTTATGAATGCTTTGCGATCAGATTTTTAAATTTTTCCACTTGATCAGCGGAAGGAATTTCAGCAGCTAATGCCTGAACATTGGCATCAAAATCTAATGCAGGATCAAGACAATCTTCACAGATGATAGTCGCCATGGGGCCAATACAAGTTGCCAGGGCCTTCTCCAATATGGCTATTTGTTCATCCGTCAGCGGCTGCCCTGCCCCCTTGGCCCTTTCCTGATCTGGGTGTTGAGCATCTTTAACATCGGTCTCGGGTATGGATTTTCCCACCAACAGACGTAGAATATCACCCGTGGCAGGCAGTTTCATTGGTGTTACAGAAAGGGATCCTTCCTGGAATCTATACCGGCAGGAATCCATCACAGCAAGAAGATCAATGGCCTCTTCTCCCCTTTTATTGGAGTAATACACATAGACAATCGTCCCCTGATCCAGCATGATCTGCCCGGAACGATTATTTTCAGAGACAATGTAGGCAACCCCTGTTTGCCTTTCCCTGCACCTCTTGGCAAGATCTTCTGCTATTTCCCTTGTTGTATGAATATTATCCGCACTCATTTTTTCTTCCGAAGCCTATCAAACGCCATCTGCAGACTCACGCCCATACGCTCAATTGCCTGCGCCAAATCACCAATCTCATCACGGCGTTTCGTCTCATTAATTGTTGCATCCAATTTCCCCATGCTGATTTCATCGGCAATTCTGGTTAAGTTCTGAATTGGACCACTTAACCTGCGGGCAAGAATCCAGGCTATCAATAATACCATAAGCATTGTAACTACCAACAGAACAAGTGACTGCCTTTGGGAAGCATCGGCTGCTGAAAAAGCTTCAGAATAATCCTGCTGAACGATGAGCGTCCAACCCAGATTTGTTTCATATTTATACGACACTATCTTTGTGCCATTATAATCAAAAATAAACCCATCCTGTTGTATTTGCTTAGGAGCACGTAATACAGGATGTTCACTCATATCCTGCAATTTACCGGAAACATCTCCCTTTCCTTGAGCTATCAGCCGATTATTTCCATCCACCAGGGTTACATATCCAGTATCACCTATTTTCACATTGGCGATGGTTTCAGAAAGATTATCAAGGCTCATGGCCATGGCAATAGCCCCTCCCAGTTTACGACCATGGGTAATAGGCCGGGCAAGTACCAGAGCTGGTTTATCTGAAGTACGCCCCATGAGCACTTGCTGTCCCAAATCCTTGCCTATCAATACCTGTTTATAATAAGAACGATCGCTGTAATCTATGGCAGGTTTATCATCACTTCGGCCAAGACTTTTGCCGTTGGCATCTACGACAAAGCTAAGATATATGTAATCATACGTATCAGTAATGGATTTAAGAACCGGATTCTGACGACCTGCATCCATAGATTGAATATCTTCAAGGCGAGAGTTCTGGTCCATAATCTTAAGATTCATCTCAGCCCATTCATCTATTCTTCCTGTCAAGGCCAGGGTCTGCCTCTTCAATGACTGATAAGTGCTTGCCTCCCAGTCTTGTTTGGCCTTGAACAAACTAATGTACCAGAGTCCTCCAAACGGTATCAATGCGACAATAACCATGGTAAAGAGGATTTTATGAAAGATCGTCAATCCCCGTTTTTTTGATGTGTTTTCTCCACTTCCAGACATTTGCTTCTCCTTAATTTCATATAGCTGTTACAACATAAAGGTCAAAATGTTCTCTTTCGCTATTCCCCAGTTACAAGTCATCAAGCATATACAATGGGATTTCCATTGCAGATGTTCGGAATCAATGCGGCAAATACTATTGCACTTACAAAAGCATACGGGAAATACGTAAGAAAAAAATCTGAATTATTCTTTCTGCTGAGAGTTACCGTGTAACCATTTGATGCACAAATTATGAAAAATGATGAGTTCACCTATTAGCCAGTGCATACGATACATGGTACCACTATGCAGACATGTGAAAACTTTTCTAACCCGCATTACCAATGACTT
Source organism: Desulfogranum japonicum DSM 18378 (assembly GCF_000429945.1). Classification (GTDB taxonomy): domain Bacteria; phylum Desulfobacterota; class Desulfobulbia; order Desulfobulbales; family Desulfobulbaceae; genus Desulfogranum; species Desulfogranum japonicum. The sequence continues at coordinate 43,429 of NZ_KE386997.1, forward strand.
CTCAAAATACATTTAACCACTTGAAATCACGGAATTTCCCCAAAATTTAAAAGTATTTTTTTCAGGGAAATTCAAAAAAGTTACCCTGCGGGACGAGTAGATTGTACAGCAACAGTTTTCTTACCGGGCATTTACAGGTAGACGAGACTCCGCCAAGTCTGTTCCAAGGCATCTTCCATGCCTTGCAATCACCACAAAAATGCCATGAGGGATCCGGGCTAACAGTGCGAATAACTGGTTGCCATTCTGCGAGCAGTGTTTCCGCCCATTGCCACATTGGTCCAGAAAACATACCCTCAAACCAGTTTACTAATAAAAGTATAGCAAAAACAATCTGTACTACAAATTTTTTGCGCACTTTTATTATGGTTATTGGAAAAAAACACCTAACCAATTGAATATGCTTGGCTTATCGAAACAAACAGATTTGTCGACGCATTTACAGTAAGATACAAAAATGAAAGAAGTTTACATATGGATCTGTACGAATGATGCCCCATGATTTCTGCAACAACTGACTAAAACATGCCAGTATCATACATGATAAACGATCTATCTGCCCTGGTGCTGGAGACTTAAAAAATATAAGAAAAATAAAGATATACCGTTTAGACTATTTAGGATGGCCCAAGCAGGAGAATATACTAAATCTCAAAATACTATTTATAGATTATCCGTCGAATTTTAGTGTACAGAAACGGATAGACAGATGCAGCGACAATACCACCGAATGCATCTGCAACCAAATCTGCGCCAGAGACCATTCGGCCAGGGACAAAAGCTTGATGTAATTCATCGCTGATACCATAAAGGAGACACAAGAGTATAACTGTACATTGGATCTTTCGAGGTTTATCAGACCAATGAATATCTGGAAAAGCAAACGCGTAAGACAATCCCAAAACCGTGTATGCTATTGCGTGGAGCAGTTTGTCTACACCTGGAATGGACGGCAGGTGAATGGTATCACCGGTTTGATGAGAAAGAAAAAAAATCACCCCCATAATAATCATCATAGGGGGCGTTTTGATAAGATCGAAACGAATGGACAAGATACAAAACTCCTGTCAGACTTATGGCTGACTGATGTGCACCTGCTCAAGCAGTTCAGGTGAAAAGCGTTTTTTCATACGTCGAATGGCAGCTGATATTCTTTGGGTCGGAACATTATCAAGCGGGTATCGGTTTTTATCCTCATAGGATGTAAGACAAAGCTGCTTATTCTCAATGGCAAAGGTATGACTCCAATTGACCTCAATGGTTTCCGGAGTTTCCTCAATAGGCACTTCAAGAAGTTCACCATCACGAGCAAGTTGAATGGCATCGGACTCACTCACTTCCAGCAACCATGCATCTCCATTGCCATTACTGAAAAATATAAAGACACCAAGCTCAAAAAAGTCCTCTTTATGAGAGACTGCGGCCCGTTGAATCTGTTCGATTGCATAGGTCAGGGTTACCTGGCCGTCCTGCTTTTCAGTTATTTGCTGTTCAACCTGTTTTACGGTGCGGCAACAATGTTTATATTTTTTTCCTGATCCACAAGGACAGGGTTGGTTCCTTCCTATTTTTCCCATATGTGAGACCTTCTATTATGCGAAAACAAATCAATGTGTTTTTAGTAAGTTAACATAAACTCTGCGATTATTACCGGGAGAAGATAATATGTTCCCAGCAATGCTGCAATGACATTTCCATTCCTCTTCTCTGTCTGCTCATAAATGGCTTTTTCGAAGTCTCGTTCCTTTCTTACCTGCTCAATGTTGCTTTATGCTCAATATTTTTTTCTCAAGAAAACGTAGACTCCGAGATCGACTCTATGGCTGCGGTAAAATTTATCGCATTCCACTAAGTTTGCGCGTACCTAAACCAGAGTAAAAAATCGTCATTTTTGGTGAGACGCTATCTCGTCTCTTATCGCGACATTTCATTCCCACCAAAAATACCGTTTCCCCATGATCAATTGCATAACACAATATTTTCAAAAGTTATGAAACATTTCACCAAGTCTATATTTTTCACAGATACATATTACAGCACATGCGTGGCTCCCGACTCAGCTATTGCAATACAGAATGAACGGCATAAGCAAGATCTTCCATGAGCACAGGTTTGTTAAGGTAGGCGTCCACGCCGATAGCGACTGATTTACGGTGATCCAGCTGTTCACTAAACCCTGTACAAATAATGACGCGTACGCTTGGACTGATTTTCTTTATTTTGGAATACAATTGCAAACCCGTCATCTGAGGCATGGTAAGATCAGTGATGACCAGATCAATTTGACTGGACAAATTTCGAAATGCTTCCAATGCCTCGACACTGGATACCCTTACTGTAACCTTATAACCTAACCGCGTTAGCATATCTCCGGTTACTTCAGCAATGGCAGTCTCATCATCAACCAGGAGAATGTGTTCGCCATTCCCCATTGGGGTTTGCTTCTGCCTGGGCGATTGAACTTCATTCTGCTCACAGATATCCACTACCGGAAGATATACAGTAAACATTGTTCCTTTATCCACCGTACTCTGCACATGGATATCTCCCCCATAACTTCTTAATATACCATGAACAACTGCAAGCCCCAGGCCTGTTCCCTTATCCCTGGCTTTTGTAGAAAAATATGGATTAAATATTTTTCCCAGCGTCTCTTCATCCATACCATGCCCAGTATCACTAATCTGCAACTGCAGGTATCGCCCAGGAGAAAGAGTGTACTCACTGAGGTCCTGATATTTCAGTATTTTTTCGCGTAAAACAAAAGCAAGGGTTCCCCCTTTTTCTTCCATGGCATGAAAAGCATTGGTGACTAAATTCATAACTACCTGGTGCAGCTGCGTTACATCGGCCATAACAGGAGAGAGATCATCCTGGATGTCTATTTCCAAAGCAATAGTAGTCGGTAGGGTTGGCCGCACCAATTGAATAATGTCCCGCAACACATTGGACAGATATACAGGTTTGATTTCCTGGTCGACCTCACGACTGAATGCCAGTATCTGTTTGATCAGATCCCTTGCCCTTTTTGACGCCTCCAGAATTGTCTGGCAATGTTCACGCATAACAGGATTGCCTTTTGACTCAATGAGCATCAGCTCAGCCCTTCCCATTATCGGGCTGAGAATATTATTAAAATCATGGGCAATACCGCCAGCCAAACTTCCGATAGCTTCGAGTTTCTGGGTTTGCTGAAGCTGTTTTTCGTACTGTTCCTTCTCTTTCTTCAGCTTGGTCTGTTCAGTTATGTCGACCACTGAGACATACACTTTCTTCCAGGTATGCTCATATCCCTCGGCAACTACTGCACGTAACTCAATAGTTAGTTCACGCCCACCGAAGGTGCGGTTCATCACTGTAATTTCAAATTTCCCATGCTGTAAAAGCTCTACCAACTCTTCCTTGACTATCCACTCAGACTCTTCAGGTAAAAAATGAGACAATCTTCGCAAGTCATCAACTGAATCGGTTTCATACAGATCCAAAGTTCGGGCATTGACTTCAACAATACGGATTTTTTCAGCACACAGACGAAGTAAATTAGGATGCGTTGTGAAATATCTGTGAAAATCAGTGACACCCTGACGAGCAAGTTGGTCTAAATATTGGCGAACTTCTGAAAGATCTTCTTCCCAGAGAGAAATGGGAGACTGCTCGAAAAGATGACGATATCTGGCTTCGGCGATCAGGAGCTCTTCTGTGGTATTAAGAATGACCAGCTTTTTTCTGTGATTCAAATACACAAGCAATAAAATGAGAAACAGGACTGTAATCAGCCCTGAAACAACAAAAAAATTTTCCTGGGAGAAAATATTTTCAAGATGTTGCCTGTGTACTGCCCCGGACACTGATATCCGGGCAGAGGAGGATTGCACCACTTCACTCCTTTGAACCTCTGCCACTGCCAGAGAGAAGCTCGGTAGACACATATATTGGCCCATATTGTTACAGGTTGCGTGACTTTGACCTTGAAAAGGGCCTAACACCACCATACAAACCAAAAAGAAAAGATATGAAATGTTTATTTTCCCTGAAAAAAGATGCACAATCAAAAAATGACGTAAGAAATAAAAATTGGTGGGCTGCTTCCGGGCAGCGTATCTTCTTGAATTCGAGGCAATGCTCTAAAGAGTGTCGTAGCCATCGGGGCAACACACTCTACCACATTCTATAGGGTGATTGGGGACGATGTCAAAAAAAAGCATGGGGCTCTTTAAAAAGTAAAGATAATCTTCTCGAATAAAACGCCACGATACGGTAACTTGCCTGTTATTATATTTCACACCGCAATTTACTCATAACTCTTTCATATCAATATATTTTTTACCGGTTAACACCATGGGATCCAAATACCAGTTCTGGATTGATCGGGGTGGAACTTTCACTGATATTGTTGCCAAACACCCGGATTCATCACTCAGCACTTGCAAACTCTTATCTGAAAATCCCGAGCAATATGAAGACGCCGCCATAGCAGGAATAAAAAAAATCATGGGGCTTGCCCGGGATAAATCCATTCCTGCAGAACTGGTTTCATCTGTAAAAATGGGCACAACAGTTGCTACCAATGCCCTGCTGGAGCGTAAAGGATCACGCACGCTGCTGATTATCACAAAAGGGTTCAAGGATGCCCTACGTATAGGGTATCAGAACAGGCCTGACCTGTTTGCCCGCCACATACTCTTGCCAGAATTACTTTATGAAGCAGTCATTGAAGCTGAAGAACGCGTAGATGCCTCGGGTAATGTTCTCACCCCATTACACCTGGAAAAACTGCGCCCACAATTGCAACATCATTACCACAGGGGAATTCGTTCGGTGGCTATATGCCTCATGCACGGTTATCAGTTCCATGACCATGAATCCCGCATATTTGAACTTGCTTATGAAATAGGCTACACCCAAATTTCAGCCAGTCATGAGGTCAGCCCTCTGATGAAGCTTGTTTCGCGAGGCGATACAACTGTTGTAGATGCCTACCTTTCGCCCATACTTAGAAACTATGTTGATCAGGTCAGCAAAGAGATTGATACAGATTCCACCAACCTGATGTTTATGCAATCAAATGGCGGATTGACAGATGCCAGTATTTTTCGAGGCAAGGATGCAATACTCTCCGGTCCGGCAGGAGGTGTAGTGGGCATGGTACGTACTGGTGAAATGAGCAGTTTTCACAAACTTATCGGCTTTGATATGGGTGGAACATCGACGGATGTAGCCCATTACGATGGAGAATTTGAACGAAGCTTTGAAACTATGGTAGCCGGTATACGCATGCGTGCTCCTATGATGTATATACATACGGTAGCAGCAGGAGGAGGGTCTATTCTTCATTTTGATGGCGCCAGATATCGAGTGGGTCCGGAATCAGCCGGGGCGGAGCCGGGGCCCGCATGCTACAGAAAAGGCGGACCGTTAACAGTGACCGACTGCAATGTAATGCTTGGCAAAATACAGCCCCATCACTTTCCTGCCGTTTTTGGGCCTCATGCAAACCAACCTCTGGATAAAAAGACAGTAATCAAGCAATTCGAACTGCTGACACAACGTATTGAACAGGAATCAGACAGCAAACCTGCATCTCCTGAAGCAGTAGCCGAGGGGTTTCTCCGCATTGCTGTGGAAAATATGGCCCATGCCATAAAAACAATCTCTGTTCAACGTGGATACGATGTTACCGAGTATACACTCAACTGTTTCGGGGGGGCAGGAGGACAACACGCTTGCCAGGTCGCCGACGCTTTGGGGATGACACAGGTATTTCTTCATCCCTACGCCGGGGTACTTTCCGCTTATGGCATGGGCCTGGCAGATGTCAGTGCCATGCGTGAACAACAGGTGGAACTGGATTTAATCACGCCGAACCTTTCTTCACATTTAGCCAAAATACTGCCACCCTTACAGAAGGAGGTCTATGAAGAGGTACATAAGCAGGGGGTTGCCGGCTCTGATATCAGCATTACCTGTAAAATTCATCTACGTTACAAAGGAACGGACACCTCCCTCCTCATTGACCAGGCACCACCAGACACCATGCAGAGACAATTTGAACATCTTCATCAGCAACGATTCGGCTATGTTCCCCTGGACAGAGAACTAGTGATCGAGGCTGTTTCCGTTGAAGCTATTGGCAAGGCCGAACATCTCCAGGATATAGAGGTCAAGGAAAGTTTCGGATCTCCTGTCCCTCTTGAACAGGTGCGCATGTACACCAACGGAAAATATCACCACACGTTCCTCTACAACAGAGATCAATTTCTCCCCGGCCAAGCAATAAAAGGGCCTGCGATACTGATTGAAACCACTGGAACCATTGTTGTTGAAGAGGGCTGGAAAGCCGAGATTAACGGCAGAAATCACCTGATAATGACCAGGTATCTGCCAAGACCTGTGAAAGAAGCCATCGGTACACAAAATGTGGACCCTGTAATGCTTGAGGTATTCAACAATCTTTTCATGTCCATAGCCGAGCAGATGGGTGCCACACTTGCCAATACAGCTTACTCGGTTAATATCAAAGAACGTCTGGATTTCTCCTGTGCCCTGTTCGATGCTGCAGGCAACCTGGTTGCCAATGCGCCGCATATCCCTGTTCACCTCGGCTCCATGGGAGAATCCATCAAGGCCGTTATTCAGGCCAACTCCGGTGTTATTGAACCGGGTGACGTATATATGCTCAATGATCCTTACAACGGAGGTTCACACCTGCCAGACGTCACTGTCATTACACCGTTCTTTGACAGTAAAGGCAGAGACATCCTTTTTTATCTTGGTTCTCGCGGACATCATGCGGATATAGGTGGTCGTACCCCTGGCTCCTCCCCACCAGACAGCACCCATATAGAACAGGAGGGTGTTCTCATAGAAAACTGGCTCCTGGTTAAACGCGGACGCCTTCGGGATCGTGAAACCCGTACCTTGCTTGCTTCCGGCCCATTTCCCTGTCGTAATATAGATCAGAACATGGCTGACCTTGCTGCCCAGATTGCTGCCAATGAAACAGGTGTTCAGGAGCTGCAGAAAATGGTAGACCATTTTGGCCTTGAGGTAGTAAAGGCCTATATGGCTCATGTACAGGACAATGCTGAAGAAGCTGTTCGATGTGCCGTAACTACACTGAAGGATTGCTCTTTCACCTACCCCATGGATGATGGCAGTAAAATTAAAGTGAGCATCAAGGTCGACCACAAGAAACGTTCCGCTGTCATCGATTTCAACGGCACCTCACCCCAGCATAAAGGTAACTACAATGCTCCGGAATCTGTCTGCAGAGCAGCAGTTTTATATGTATTCCGCACTCTGGTTAACGATGATATTCCTTTAAATGCTGGCTGTCTGAAACCTCTGGACATACGCATACCCAAAGGCTCGATGATCAGCCCTGTCTATCCTGCTGCCGTTATTTCCGGAAATACTGAAGTTTCGCAGGCAGTGACCGATACACTTTTTGCAGCACTCGGCATACTGGCTTCTTCACAGGGTACCATGAACAACTTCCTTTATGGTAATGAGCATTATCAGAACTACGAAACCATCTGTGGCGGCACAGGAGCTGGCCCAGATCACCCTGGTACAAGTGCGGTGCACAGTCACATGACCAACACTCGCATGACAGATCCAGAGGTAATTGAACATCGTTTTCCCGTACTGGTGGAAGAATTTTCCATCCGGCGTCACTCAGGTGGTCCTGGTCACTTTGCCGGTGGAGACGGAGTTGTAAGAAAAATACGCTTTCTGGAATCCATGACGGCAACGGTGCTCTCCTCGCACCGTAAAACAGCGCCATTTGGCCTTGCAGGAGGCGGCGACGGGCTCTGCGGGAACAATTATATTATCCGTGTCGATGGTACCTTTGAACAATTGCATGGCAATGATGAAGCAACCATGCGTCCAGGAGATGTTTTTATCCTGGAAACACCTGGAGGGGGTGGTTATGGGCCACCAGATGCAAACTCCTGATTCCCAAAACTGTACTCCTGAGATCACATTGACACGTAACACAATACATTATGGCTGGGTCATAGTACTACTGGGTGCAGCCGGCATTTTCTCTGGACTTGGACTGGGTCGTTTTGCCTTGGGAATGCTGCTCCCTGCCATGGCTGACTCTTTACACCTCAACTATGAACAGATGGGGACGATTTCCACTGCAAACTTCATTGGCTATTTTATTGGAATCCTTTTCTCTGCCAAGTTAGTGCGCCGTTTTGGAGCACGTTACATAGCATCCTGTGGTCTCGTCTTGACAGGTATTTCAATGATATTTGTGGCATGCGCTCAAAATTGGATTATCCTGGCCTTTCTTTACTGGTTCACCGGTGTGGGCGGTGCCTGGGCTAATATCGCCATCATGTCGCTCATCGCAGGCTGGTTTGCACCAACAAATAGAGGAAGAGCTGCCGGGTTCATAGTAACAGGTAACGGCGTCGCCATTGTCTTTTCCGGCCAGGTCATCCCCATACTTAATAGCATGACCACCCTTCACTGGAGACTGAGTTGGATTGTTCTGGCCGCCATCATTCTGTTTGTGGGTGCCCTCTGCCTCTTGTTTCTCAGAAACTCTCCCCAGGAAAAGCACCTGCTGCCTGTAGGCGACCAAACTGAAAGCGACACGTACCCCTCGCAAACATTTAAAAACCGCCCTACCCTGCCTCTCACATTGCATACGGGGCTACTCTACTTTGTCTTTGGCTTTACCTTTGTAAGTTACGCCACATTTATTGTGACTACCATGGTGGAACAGTTTGCCATGTCCCAGATTACAGCAGGAAATTTCTGGTCATGGGTTGGAATCCTCAGCCTCGCATCCGGTCCCGTTTCAGGTTATTGTTCTGATCGTTTCAGCAGAAGGGCGACCCTTGCCGTCATATTCATCCTCCAAACCTTTTCCTATGCACTTGTTGGTATATCTGCGTCCCCTGTTTTTCTTTATTTCTCCATCTTCTGTTTTGGCATAGTAGCCTGGGCAGTCCCTTCAATAATTGTAGCTCTGTGTGGCGATTACGCCGGGCCAATCCACGCAGTATCCATGTTCAGTACAGTCACACTGATCTTTGCTCTGGGCCAGGGGTTGGGGCCTTACCTTTTTGGAGTTATGGCGGAAATAACCGGGACATTCTCCAACGCCTACCTGCTGGCAGCTGTCATGACGGCTGCGGCTGCAATCGGTTGCTTTATGCTGCCAAAAACAAGTACACGTATTGCGTAACAGAGGGTAGCATAACAAATTTATTCAATTGGGTTTTGTTCTTAAAAGCTGTTATAATTTATGAAAAGAATAGTCTGAGAGGATAATGCACAAGAGATACCTGTTCGCAGCGTTACCAACCAACAGCATGCAAGGAGATAAAACCAATGGCAATTTTTATGTATCAGGCCAAAGAGTTGTTTCAGTGGTTGACAGACAAAGAAGACATCACCGTACTTGATGTACGAAATGATAAAGATTTCAACAGGTTTCAAGTAGAAAGTCCTTACCCTTTTACCATGCTCAATGTTTCCTATTATGACTTCATGGAAATAGAGGAGGAATCCGTTGCCCGTGTCCCCAGAAATGCCAGGATACGTATAGTCTGCGCAAAAGAAGGCTCTGCCAAATATGTTGCTGAAATACTCGAAAAGCATGGGTTTGCCGATGTTGGTTACTTGGCCGGTGGCATCAAGTCGTGGGGCAATTTACTTGTGCCTAAATTGCTTGAAAAAAACGATTCCTACACCTTGTACCAATGCATTCGTCCTGGAAAGGCGTCCTGCAGTTATGCTCTTTTGTCTGGTCAGGAAATGATGGTTTTTGACCCATCCAGAGATATAGATTTTTACATGAACCTGGCCAAGGAACACGGGTGTTCCATTGTCAAAACCTTTGAAACCCATTTACAGGCAGACTATATAGCTGGCAGTCGTGATATAACCAAGGCGACAGGTGCAACCTTTTATGCCAATGAAGGTGATTTTGCCGGCTCTAAAAATCCCTACACAAAACTCACAGATGGACAAACTTTCTCTTTCAGCCAGGGAAAAGATATAGTGCGAGTACTCTTCACCCCTGGCCACACGCCAGGCTCAACCTGCTATATAATTGATGAGAAATATATTATTTCCGGAGATATGATTTTTATCAACTCTGTGGGACGTCCAGACTTGGGTGGAAAAGCAGAAGAATGGTCGGGCATGCTATACGATTCAATCCAGAAAGTCAAACAGTTACCTGAAACACTTCAAGTTCTACCTGGGCATTATATGGAGTGGGAGGAAGCGAATTCAGACCTCTTGTTTACCCTGCCGCTTGGCCAGGTACTGGCAAGAAATAAAAATATCTATGATCTTGACAACCTGGAGGATTTCATCACCTTCATCAAGGACAACATTCGTCCTCAGCCGGAAGAATACACAACTATTCGCCTGGTAAATGCAAACCTTGAACAACCAGATGATGAAAAACAGGAAGAATTGGATCTTGGTAAGAATGAATGTGCTGCAAGCATGTATGCAAAAAGTCAGGAGCAAAAAGAATAGAACCGGCCACTCCACACATATGTATTTTTATTATATTCCCGGGCAGTTGCAATAATACCCACTGCTTCATGCCCGGTTCCTTTTCCGGGACTACTTATACAATCCAGATTATGCGCCACTTCGCAGGTGCTCTCCAAGACAAAGTATGATACACTGCCGTATTCTTTCTGGTACAGTCTACAAGCAGACAGTAGCATGCCAACCATTTTATCATAAAGACATCCCATGAATGAGCGTAGAAAAGCACAACGAATCACCTTTGAAACTGCAGCCCAGGTTCACCTGGCCAACAACGAATCATTTCCAGCAGAAGTAGAAACAAAAAATATCAGTTTGACCGGACTCTACCTCAAAACCGACAAATCCATCCCAATACATACCAGCTGCTCAGTGGAGATTGACCTGCGGGGTTCTACTTCAAAAATGCACTTTATCGTTGACGGTAAGGTCTGTCGGCATGACGAAAACGGGCTGGCTATTACCATTACCCATCTGGACGCGGATAGTTACACCCACATCATCAATCTCGTCAATCTTAACTCCGCCCAAGAACAAACCTGAGAGGCTCTATCACTCCAAGATCGCAGCCGTCTATACCTCCTGGAGTAACTGCAGATCAAGCAGGTAAATTGTTTTCCCCTCCACCCTGATCAATCCATCTTCTTTCAGTCGGGCAAAAATACGCGACAGGGTTTCAGGTGAAGTGCCCAGCAGACTGGCCAGCTGTCCTTTAGGTATTTCTAGTTCTACTTTGTCTTTTCGCTTCTGCTCTTCGCTTAAGTACAATAAATGAGCTACCAGTCGCGCCGGAACATCTTTTAATGAGAGATGTTCAACCTGTGTGGCAAACCGACGAAGCCTGAGAGAGAGCATAGCAAGCATGCCAAGGGCTAAAGAGGTATTAGAGGTCACCAATTCAACAAACTCATTACGGGGAAAAAACAGTGTCTCTGTAGTCACCAGGGCGGTAGCCGACGCTGGAAATGGAGCACCGTGAAACACAGGGACTTCTCCAAACGGTTCGCCTGGGCCAAAAACGTGTAGTATCTGTTCTTTCCCGTCCTGACTCATCTTATAGATTTTTACTTTTCCCGAGGCCACCATATAGAAGCCAATCCCTGGATCACCTTCCAAAAAAATAGTTTGCCCACGACCATATCTCTTTGTAACAGCGATGCCAGCTACCAGTTGCAGTTGCTCTTTCTCGAGCCCTTGAAATAAAAAACTTTGAGCCAGAAATTCTTCTTTTTTCACTATTTTTAAAAAAGTTTGTTTTTTTGATCTACATCAAAGAATGATACCATAGATAGTGTACGCTACAGACATACTACAAAGCAACCTTATCTCACGCGATAAAAAACGCACACACAAGGAGATTCAAATTATGTTCTGTAATCAATGTGAACAAACGGCTAAAGGCACAGGCTGCAACGTCATGGGTGTTTGCGGTAAAAAAGAAAATGTTTCCGATCTGCAGGATCTGCTCATATATGCTTTGCAAGGTCTTGCTCTTTATGCAAAAGAAGGCAGAAAGCATAATATCATTGATGAAGACATTGATCTGTTCACCTACGAAGCTATCTTTTCTACCCTGACCAATGTAGATTTTGATCCGAATCGTTTTCGCATGTTGATAAACAGAACAGTGGAGCTCCGTGAAACAATGAAAGCGAGTGTCGCTGCGGCAGGTGGCAACACTGACTTTGAGCAACCACAGGCGTCCTTTATCCCCGCAGACACAGAAGACGGTATGGCATCACAAGGTGCAGAGCTGCACTTTATCGAACAGCTGGACAGTGATGAAAATATTCGCTCCTTAAAACAAACCTTGCTCTATGGTGTGAAAGGAATCGCTGCCTATGCAGATCATGCGGCCATTTTAGGCCAGAAAGATCCTGCTGTGGCCGAATTCTGTTATGAAGCGCTTTGTGCCCTCATGGCCAAAGGGTTGACCATTGAACAGTGTGTACCAGTGGCAATGAAAGCAGGAGAAATCAATCTGCGTGCCATGGAATTACTGGATGCCGCCAACACCGGAACCTACGGACATCCTGTACCGACTTCTGTTCCCCTTGGCCATCGTAAAGGGAAGTGTATTCTTATAACCGGGCATGATCTTCATGATCTGGAACTGCTGCTTCAGCAGACCCAGGGAAAAGGAATCGACATCTACACCCATGGAGAAATGCTCCCCTGTCACGCATACCCGGAACTGAAAAAATATGACCATTTTTACGGCCATTACGGGACAGCGTGGCAAAATCAGCAAAAAGAATTTCCACATTTTCCCGGACCGATTCTGTTTACCACCAACTGCATCCAGAAACCCGCTGAATCCTACATGGATCGTGTCTTCACCAACGGCCTTGTTGGATGGCCTGGCGTGAAACATATTGCAGATAAAGATTACAGTGCTGTTGTGGATATGGCGTTGGCAATGGAAGGATTTACAGATGAAGTGGACAGTGGCTCAGTTCTGGTTGGTTTTGGGCGCAATACGGTACTGGGCGTTGCCGACAAAGTTATAGAAGCGGTACAATCAAAGGCTCTCAGACATTTTTTCCTTGTCGGCGGTTGTGACGGCGCCAAGCCGGGCAGAGACTATTTCACCAAATTTGTCGAACAGGTACCCGATGACTGTGTTGTTCTCACCCTTGCCTGCGGCAAATTTCGTTTCTTTGACAAAAACCTTGGCAGCATCGGTGATTTACCGCGACTGCTCGATGTGGGCCAGTGTAACGATGCCTATTCGGCCATTCAGATTGCAGTAGCTTTATCCAAAGCCTTTGACTGCGATGTCAACGATCTCCCACTGTCCATGGTTCTTTCATGGTATGAACAGAAAGCTGTGGCAATCCTGCTGACCCTACTTTATCTCGGTATTAAAGATATCCGTCTGGGGCCTTCCCTGCCTGCATTTGTGTCACCGGCAGTTCTACAGTTTCTGATAGATACCTTTGAAATCAAACCAATAACGACACCAGAAGAAGACCTGAAGGCTATACTCGGATAAAACAACCTGTCTATGAAAAAATGTTCCCTCGTTCTAGCTCCACACGCACAGCGTGGGAACATTGTGGATCAAACCACCAGTTATGCAGACTATTACTAGACCTTAGGGTCACGGATAAAATACATTATCCAATCTTGCTTGTCTCTCAACTCGGTAACGTCGTCGCGTCAAGGATTCAATACGGCCAGTATGGAACCATTGACACTACGACGTTACCAAACCGATATCATACGCAATTTTTGAATATTTAGTATTTTCCGCGCCCCTTATGTTGATGCAGGAACAGATATTATGAAAGTAACACGAAAAATTATTGAAATAGACGAGGAGCTCTGCAATGGATGCGGCCTCTGTGTGCCGGATTGTGCCGAAGGCTCGCTGCAGATCATCGACGGCAAAGCAAAACTGGTAGCTGACAAACTCTGCGATGGTCTCGGTGCCTGCCTGGGTTCCTGTCCCACAGGAGCTCTGCGCATTATTGAACGTGAGGCAGAAGAATTTGACGAAGAAGCCGTGGAAGAATATCTGGCTGCTCATAATGATACGCTCAAGGAGCAGAAGAACTCTACTCCAGTCGGCTGTCCTTCCGCACAGCTGCAGATGATGCAACCGGCCAGCAGTTGTCAGGCTTCCAATGAACCTGCAACACAAAACGAATCTAACCTCTCGCACTGGCCAGTACAGATACGGCTTATTCCTCCCACCGCACCTTTCCTTGAAAACGCGGACCTGTTGGTTGCTGCGGATTGTACGGCTATCGCATACCCCAATATTCAGCGGGATTATGTGGCAGGACGGGTAGTTATGATGGGATGTCCTAAATTTGACGACCAACAGCTGTACGTGGACCGTTTTACAGATATCTTCAGTAACAGAAAAATTAAGACGTTGACTGTCCTGATAATGGAAGTTCCTTGCTGCAATTCCATGCTGCACATAATCAAAGACGCTTTTAACAAAACAAATCCGACTTTTCCAGTTCAACAGGTTGTAATTTCCCGAGAGGGAAAAGTTCTGCAAACAAAGACATGGTAAAACGATTACCTATGGGAATATTTAGGGTAATGTGACATCATAATCTATAATCTGGTGGCACTTTAGCCAATAATGTTTAATACATTATGGATAACTACTCACTGCGTACCTGATTTTTCCGCACTCAGCCTGGCTTTCGTATGCTGCAATACACTGCGCCAACCTGCTTGGGAACACCTCAGGCATCCTGTAACCAATGAAATAGGTGAGACGTTCAAGCTTGTCCGTCTCATCTGTGAGTAGGTACCACTATAATAGAGTTAAACCTGGATTTTTTCTTGCACGAAATTGTTGCCGCAACTGCGAGATACCGGGCATGCAATCGAAGTCACCTGACAAAATCTTCGCCTCCACTGGAGAGTTGTTACCATGAAAACAAACCTCACCCTTATAGGTATGCCTGGAGCTGGAAAAAGCACAATAGGCATCATCCTTGCCAAAAATCTCTCCATGGGTTTTATAGACACAGATGTCCTTATCCAAATCAATCAACAGAAATCACTCCAGGAAATCCTGGATGAAAGCGATTATCTGAACCTGAGACACATTGAAGAACAGGAAATCTGCAAGCTGAACATTTCCAAACACGTTATTGCCACTGGAGGAAGTGCAGCTTACAGTGATCGAGCAATGCGCCACTTACAGACGATGTCCACCATCATCTTCCTCAAGGTATCCTATGATGAGATCAAACGCCGCATTAAAAACTTTGAAACTCGTGGTATAGCCAAAGCGGAGCACCAGAGTTTTCAAGAACTTTATGACGAACGGCAAGAACTGTATAACAGATATGCAGATATCACCATCGATTGCCAACTTCGAGACCAGGAAGACATCGCAGTAGAAATAGCTCAACGATTCATTATTTGATTTAGCGCAGCTGAGCGTTCAGATATGATACAGATATATACTTGCTGCCCAGACGTTTACCCTGACTCTGCGATTACTCTTTCATGGGTTTACATAAAAGTCATGCCCTGTCCACACCAGATATTTTCATTATAGCGACCAACGATAGTAACCAATGCTGAATAAAGACCTCCTTCTGAGCCTTGAAAGAATTGTCGGCCCGGAAAATGTACTGACAGAACAGTCTGATCGACTTATCCACGGCTATGATGCTACCCAGAAGCAATACATGCCAGATGTTGTTGTCTATGTAGAAAACAGTCTGCAAGTAAGCGAAATAGTCAAACTTGCCAATCAATACAACATCCCCATTCTACCAAGAGGAGCTGGTAGCGGCTTTACAGGAGGCTCATTGCCAGTACAGGGTGGTATCGTGGTTGTTCTCACACGAATGAATGCCATCCTGGATATTGATGAGGACAATCTCACAGCCACAGTTGAACCAGGGGTAGTTACCGCACATCTGCAAAGAGAAGTGGAAAAATCTGGATTGTTCTACCCTCCAGACCCGGCATCCAAAGAATTCAGTACCATTGGCGGCAATGTTGCCGAGTGTGCTGGTGGTCCGAGATGCGTCAAATATGGTGTTACCAAGGACTATATTCTGGGCCTGGAAGTTGTTACCCCCACTGGAGATATCCTGCACACCGGTGGCGTAACCATGAAAAATGTTGCGGGATACGACCTGACCAAACTCTTTGTTGGTTCCGAAGGAACCCTTGGAATTGTTACCCGTATCACGGTAAAACTCCTTCCAAAGCCCGCTGCAAAAAAAACCATGCTGGTTCAGTTTTCATCAATCGACAGTGCAGCCCGGGCAGTCTCCACTATTATTCGTAATAAAATTATTCCCACCACCCTGGAATTTCTGGATGCCACAACCATCGAGTGTATTCGTGGTAAAACCGGACTTCCGGTGTTGGAAAAATGCAGAGCGCTTCTCATTATAGAGGTGGATGGTGATCAGGAAATCCTGGAAAAGCAAACTGACAAAATTCTGGGACTTCTCACCCCGCTAGGTATCCTGGAAAGTCGTGTTGCGGCAGATCATACAGAGGCCGAAGCCATCTGGGATGTACGTCGTAGCGTGAGCCCCAGCATGCGAAAAATCAATCCGGATAAATTCAATGAAGACATCGTTGTCCCACGGAGTAAAGTACCGGACATGATTCGGGCATTGGAAAAAATCAGTTCCACCTATGATGTACCAATTGTCAATTTTGGCCATGCCGGTGATGGCAATATCCATGTCAATGTGATGGTTGATTTACAGCAACCAGGTATGCAGGCAACGGTTGACAAAGTGCTTCTTGAAATATTTCAAACTACCGTTGATATGGGTGGCTCAATCAGTGGAGAACATGGCATCGGTACAGCGAAAGCTCCCTTTCTGCGCCTGGAAATTGATCCGGCAACACTCCACTACATGCAGATGCTTAAAAAAGCACTGGACCCTAACAATATTATGAATCCAGGAAAAATTTTCCTGGAAACTTCTCCTGAACAATTGGCCTTCCCCACGCAGTTACAAGATGATCCGCAATAAAACACTTCAAGACTATGAACAGAGTATCAACCAATGCGTCCGGTGCGGAGCTTGTCAGGCACATTGCCCGGCATACCTCCAGCAACGTAATGAAGGCGCTGTTGCCAGGGGAAAACTCGCAATAGCAAGGGCCATGTTACAAGGAGAGGTTCAAACGGGCGCACATCTGACGGAAGACATGTCCATGTGTCTGCTCTGTGGTTCCTGTGTTATCAAATGTCCTAATAAAGTTCCCACAGACAAAATTGTCGGAGCTGTACGCAGGGAATTGAGCAGGCAGTCAGGGGTATCTTTGACAAGTCGTGCCATTGGCGCAATCACTGGTTCAACCTCTCTCATGAAAAAGCTGGCACAAGCTGTAAGGAGAGTCTCTCCTGCTGTGTTTCGAAAAATTCCAGCTTCCAGCGGGTTACGCCTCCGTTTTCCGATACAGGGGATGGAATTGCGAACCATACCATTATTTGCACCAAAAAATCTCTTTGCATATTACCCTGAGTATCAGCCTGGTGATCCTGACAAGCCTGTAATCGGCATTTTTGCAGGATGCGGTATAACCTATCTCTACCCTGAAATAGGCAAATACATGATAGAAATTCTGCGCTTACTTGGATATTCTATCTTTTTCCCACACGATCAGGGATGTTGCGGGATCCCGGCACGTTCAGCGGGAAACGGTCCAGTTATTGAAAAACTGGTTCGACAAAACGTAGCTGCCTTTTCCAGACGCCGGGTGGACTATATCCTTACAGGATGTGCATCCTGCCATGCGGGCATCGGAGAGTTGCCGGAAACCATGGTTGGACCTGTGGAGGAGTTCAGCAGCAAAGTGATGGATATCCATGTATTTCTCTATCAACAGGGACTGCACCACTCTCTTTCTGCGCTTCCTCGTTCTACTTCGCGAATCGATCTCACGTACCATGATCCCTGCCATTTGCGGACCCACGGCATAACCAGAGAGCCAAGGGAACTCTTGCAATCCCTCCCCGCAGTACGATACCGGGAAATGGAAAATGCCGGATCCTGCTGTGGACTTGGTGGGACCTTTTCCATCGCCCACTATGAGCAATCTCAGAAAATAGGCGCTCTCAAGGCTGAAAACCTGAAAAAAACAGGTGCACAATATATCGCCACCGCCTGTCCGGGATGCATGATACAACTGCAGGATGCCATTAATCAGGCCGGACTTCATACACAGGTCATGCATACCTTGGAATTACTTCATAGTACCCTAACCCATACTGCCGATATATCCAGGCTTAAAGAACTCCTTCCATCGGTAAATACGAACCAATGATCCGCCTTGCCTATGGAAATGACAGCATCGAATTTGCCCTACATAGACATGCAGAAATTCTCTCTATTCAGGAACCAACAATCCGAATTTCCGAAGAAATATTCAGGCATGGCATTACGCCGTTTCTGAAACAACTGCTACCAACGGACAATCTTGCCATTGTTGTTGCTGATAAAACCAGACTCTGCGGTTACGAAACAGTGCTTCCCTGGTTGGTGAAAAGCTTGCGCGAGAAAGGGCTGAGAAGACAACAGATAACCTTTTACATAGCATACGGTACCCATCAGCCACAAGATGATCGAACATGCCGGCACTGCTATGGCCAGGTATACGATGAATACCATTTTATCCATCACCACTGTGATCATGCTCAGTTTACCGAGTTAGGGAAAACGCAGCGGGGAACACCAATCCTGATCTGTCAGGATATACTCGAGTCTGACGCCATACTGACCATTGGCGCGGTCAGTCACCATTATTTTGCAGGATATGGAGGCGGCAGAAAATTACTGTTCCCAGGTCTTGCAGAGCGCTCAGCTATTCACAGCAACCACAGTTTGTATCTCAATCGTCAGACGGGTAATCTTGAGGAACAATGCCAGCCAGGTAGCCTGGACACCAATCCGATAGCTGAAGATCTGAAAGAAATCAACAGCTATTTACCAGACTATTTTTCCATTCATGGAATCCTCAACAGCGATGGACAACTTGCTGATTTTCTTTTTGGTTCAGGATATGATGTTTTTCTCTCTGCCTGTTCACGACTTGATGGCTATTATCGACATGAAAATACTAAAGAATTTGACATTGTCCTCGCTTCTGCCGGAGGATCGCCCAAAGATATTAATTTCATCCAGGCTCACAAGGCCATTCATAACAGCAGCCGCTTTGTACGCGAAGGGGGGCAGTTAATCATGCTGGCTCGGTGTCCTGATCAAATCGGCTCAACCACATTCCTCCCCTACTTTTCAAAAAATGGTTTTACCCAGGCTTTTGCCGGACTCATTGACAAATATTCAGGAAACGGCGGCACGGCTCTGGCAATGATGAAAAAAACAGACCGAATAGCCATTTCTCTGCTTACTGATCTGACGCCAGACACGTGTAAAAAAATTGGTGTGCAAAAATGGGACATAACTCGAATCCAAAATGCCTTGGCAGATGAAGATACATCACTGGCCATTATCCCAAATGCGTCGCTGCTTATATAACTGGCAGCTTGAATGATAGGGAAAATATGTTGTACAAGCTACGAGAAAATACGGGCCTGTTCGGAACAAACATTTGCCATTTTCCTCTGTTTCAATTAAGAATTGTTCTTGGGTGAAGGGTGAACGTATACCAGTTGTACTTGAAATGTAACATTTTTTGCCTGTAATAACCTCTGACCAATAACCACAAACCATCAGTCTGAGTTGCAGCAGTCTGTGTAAACGTATCCATGTCCAACGCAAGATCAAATCCTATCGTGGCCTTCTTTGCATCCGTGCAACTGGCCCTGTTTCTTCTCTTTATTCTGGCTGCCACTTCAATCATCGGTACCATAATTCCACAAAATCAACCTTCACATTTCTATATAGAAAAATATGGGGAGCAGGCTGCCCGTTTCATGGGCATACTGGACTTCACTGATATGTACAGTTCGTGGTGGTTTCTGGCCCTGCTTCTCCTATTTGTTATAAACCTGATTGTTTGCAGTCTCAAACGTATTCCCCAGGTTCTCAAGCTCATTCGTAAAGATAATCTAAAAATCCAGCCGGACCGCTTGCAAAACATGCATTTCTCGCACAGCGTGAGCTACGATGAGCAAACAACACCTCAGCAAATTGATTCTTTCCTACGAAACAACGGATGGAAACCGGAACAGCGCGTATTCAAAAATGGCATACTGTTTTTCTCCGAGAAAGGTGCCTGGACACGCTTTGGAGTCTATGTGGTCCACCTGTCCATTTTGATTATCCTCACAGGCGCGGTACTGGGTTCGTCCATGTTTGCAAACAAAGTATTACACAGGCCTGACTTTGCCTTTAAAGGTTCCATGGCCATTCCCGAAACCCAGAAAAACAATAGGGTTTTTCCTTTTGGAAAGCAGACTCCAATTCCATTAGGATTCACAGTTCGCTGCAACTCTTTTTCCATTGATTATTACGCAAACGGCATGCCCAAAACCTATCTTTCCCAGGTGACGATTTTCGAAAACGGGAAACCTGTACCAACAATGGAAGATATTGCCATCAAAGTGAACAAACCACTTAAATATAAAGGGGTGACTCTCTACCAATCCAGCTACCAGCCATTCCAAGACTTTCTTGTAACTGTCAAGAAACAGGGAGATAACGATCAACCGACCTTGCAGAAACAGGCAGTCATAGCTCCTGCAAAACAACAAAAATGGCAAGAAGCAGACGTTTCGTTTGGGATCCTTAACCGGGAAATTTCTCGTAATATAACCCAAAGAATAAAAGTCTGGTTTTCCGACAACCAGGGCAAACCTTCTATTTTCTGGGTTGCGGCCGGCCAGGAGGCCTCCATTGAAAGGCCAACGGGTACATACACGTTTACTGCTAAACAGCTCTATGCCACAGTCTTTCAGGTCACCAAAGACCCCGGTGTATGGTTAGTGTATCTTGGATGTGGCCTGATGTTGTTAGGGCTATACATAGCATTTTTTACTTCGCATAAAAAAATATTTGCCTATCTCAATATGGAAGACCAAGGTTGCACATTACTCCTTGCTGGAAACACCAATAAAAATAAAGTTGGCTTTGAAAAAACGTTTCAGGCACTAGTTGACGCATCTGATGAGTTGCACCACTAAGCGTGCGAATTTTGAAGCGTTAAAAGACACTCAAGACAGTTTTTATTCACTGGAAAATACATATGGATAGTTCAACTCTGCTGGGCCTCACCATGCTGGCCTACCTGCTGTCAACGGCATTTCATGCCGGACAGCTGGTTTTTCGTTCCAAAGGCGCAGGCCTTGTAGGCCTCTTTCTTGCCGTTCTTGGTCTTCTTATTCAAACAGCGGGCATCGGATTACGCTGGACCGAATCATACGCAATGGGAATTGGTCATGCGCCACTGACCAACATGTATGAATCTCTGGTCTTTTTTGCCTGGTGCACAACCTTGTTTTACGTGCTCATTGATTTCAAATACAAGGCAAGGGTTCTTGGCATGTTCACCATGCCACTTTCTTTCATTGCCATGGCTTATGCATCTTTCTCCGGCCATATCTCTGCTGATATAAAACCACTGCTTCCCGCGCTCCAATCCAATTGGCTCATAGCCCATGTTGTTACCTGTTTTATTGGCTATGGAGCATTTGCTGTGGCTGCAGCGCTGGGGGTTATGTACCTGGTAAAATTATCAAGCCAATCCGGAGGAACAAATACATATACTGAGTCTGCACTTCCTGCCCTGACAGAGCTGGACGATCTAACCCACAAAACTATTGTTTTTGGTTTTATGTGGCTTTCCGCCGGCATTATCACCGGAGCCATCTGGGCAAATGAAGCCTGGGGAACATACTGGAGTTGGGATGCAAAAGAGACCTGGTCTCTCATTACCTGGTTTCTCTATGCCATTACACTTCATGTTCGCTTCACCATAGGTTGGACGGGTAAACGAATTGCCTGGTTGGCGATATTTGGCTTTTTCGCTGTTTTGTTTACCTACTTTGGTGTCAATTACCTCCTTGCCGGGTTACACAGCTATGGAACACCAGGTTGATGAAGAAATATAAAAAACATAGGGTTAGTGCACTACTGTCCTGAGCATTGTTGACAATGAACGGGGAAAGAGCTATACCTTTTGCCGATTACAGTTGTTTTGTTCATATACCAATAACTCGTGCCATTCGGCCACGCAACGTGTCTGAAGAAGCGCAAACCAAGGAGGATTGACATGAAAAAGCTACTGGTGTGCGGCGCAATACTGGCTGCCTTCTTCGTAGTTGGAAGTGGTGTGTCCTTTGCATCTGACAAAGGGCCTGCGGAAATCACCCTGGAATCAACCATTGATACCGCTAAAAAGCCCAAACCAGCTACATTTCCCCATGCAGAGCACCAATCACGACTGGCGTGCGGTGACTGCCATCACGGAAAAGATGCTGATGGCAAAAAGATCGATTATGTAGAAGGACAGGAAATCGGCAAATGTGAGTCTTGCCATAACAAGGCTGCAGGGATGCCTAAAAAAGTTGCAAGCTACAAAGATGCCGCACATGCTCTTTGTAAAGACTGTCACAAACAGCAGGATGCAAAACTGGCTAAGTGTAATGTCTGTCACAAATAGCTGATCATACACAGAAGTGATGCAATAAAAAAAAAGCTGCTCCATTAATATGAAGCAGCTTTTTTTTACCAGCAAAAATCTTTCTTACACTTCGTTGAAACAACAGGCTATAGCAATGAAGAACTACCTCTGTAATCTGCTGCCTTCAATACATTTGTATGCAGATCATCAAGTTACTCAACATGCATACGGGATATATCTCCAACCTGTAAGACCAATTGCCCTAAAGCGGTGAGCATGTTCAACCTGTTTTGCCGCACTGATGCATCCTCTGCCATGACCATCACCTGATCGAAAAAGGTGTCAACAGGGGTTTTCATGGCCAACATTTCTTCAAGGGCCTGGGAATACTTCTTCTCATTCAACAAGGGCGCGGTAATAGTCTCTACCTGCTCAAAAGCCTGGAACAAATCCTTTTCCGCCTGTTCCTGAAGCAAAGCGGTATCCACTGTTGTTGCACTGTTATCTTTGATAATATTGCGAATTCGTTTAAAGGAACCGGCAAGCACGGCAAACTGTTCCTGACCCTGAATTTGATTCAGTGCTTCTATTCGTGCAAGGCAATCAACCGGATCATCAAATTTTATAGCAGTAGCAGCATCGACGACTTCCTGAGGAAAACCACTGGCAACCTGCTCGTTGGCAAATCTCAGACTGATAAATGCCAGAATATCTTCAGCAGTTTTGTTTTCAATAGTCAATTGCCCAACATAGCCTTGTAAGGCGGCATCCACAAATACAGAGAGCTTGATGGAGATTGACAGTCCCTTGAGAATATTGATCAGACCTATGGCCTGCCGACGTAAACCAAAAGCATCTTTATTCCCTGTGGGCCGTTCACCTATGGCAAAACATCCAGCTATGGTATCGAGCCGATCAGCAATCCCTACAATTGCACCCAATATGCTTCCGGGAAGCTCACCTCCTGAGCGAACAGGCATATAATGCTCTTCGATTGCCTGAGCTACAGAGAGTGGTTCGCCATCCCTGGTTGCATATTCTCTCCCCATGATTCCCTGCAACGATGGAAATTCTCCAACCATTTCAGTTAACAGATCAGCTTTGGCCAATCGGGCAGCACGTACAGCTTCTACTTTAAGCTCAGGTTGAATAGCCTCGGCCAGCTGCTCTGCCAACTTTGCTACTCGTTCTGATTTTTCAAGCATGGTGCCTAATTTATGCTGAAAAACAATGCCACTGAGTCGCTCTATACGAGTTTCCAGCTTCTCTTTCTGATCTTCTTTATAGAAAAACAATCCATCCTCAAGTCTGGCTCTCAATACCCTTTCATGACCACTGGCTGCAAATTTTGTATCTGCAATCTCAGTGTTGTTTACAGCTACAAAATATGGAAGCAATTTTCCCGTGGTACTGTCAGTAACAGGAAAATATTTCTGGTGCTCACGCATGGAAGTTATGAGAGCTTCATCTGGGAGTTGCAAAAATTTTTCATCAAATGATCCACAAATTCCATATGGTTTTTCAACCAGATTGGTCACTGTATCTATGAGACCATCATGCAGCACAGGTTGTGCCCCTGGCACATTCTGCTGTTCACGAACGGCATGCTCAACCTCGTTGATAACCATTTTTCGCCGCTGCTGCATATCGACAATCACAAAATGGTCTGCCATTGCCTGCCGATACTGCGCAATACCAGAAATAGTGATATTGCCAGATGCGAGAAAACGATGTCCTCTGGATGTGTTACCAGCTACAACACCTTCTATTTCCAGATCTATGACACTTCCATCAAAAAGAGCGACTATCCATTGAATGGGACGAGCAAAGGCCAAACATGTTTCAGACCAGCGCATGGATTTAGGAAAAACAATTTCCCGTATTAAGGATTCAAGTAAATCAGGGAGTAAATCGATGCTATCCTGCCCCTGTACTTCTTCAATCACCATGAGGTATTCACCTTTGGGAGTTTCCACAACTTCCAAACTCTCAGGAGCCTTACCTTTGGACCGGGCAAATCCTATGGCTGCTTTGGTGGGATTGCCGTCAGCATCAAAACCGGCACTACGGGAAGGGCCGATGTGTTCAAGACGCTGGTCAGGCTGCCGACTCTCAAGATCCTGGATAATCAGCGTTAGCCGCCGCGGTGTTCCATAAGTCTCTATCCCATGGAAATGTAAGCCAAGGCCGCGTAACTTCCTGTCCATTTCCCTGCCAAGGGTTTGCAATGCAGGTTGTATATACCCAGCAGGTATTTCCTCGGTTCCGATTTCAAATAGTAGTTCACTCATGGCTACTCACGACCTTAAAATCTGTTTAATAGGGTGCTCAGACAAATGCACATCCCAAGGATTCTGAGACACTCTCTCTATTTGTCTTTATATAAATAATGGGATCAATTTTCAGGGATTGGGTATCATACTCGAAGGTTGCACCGACATCAACAACCAAGACCAAGTTTTTAGGCATGCCTGTTGTCGTATGGAGTTTCTCTGACCTTAAAATCAGAGCGCACAACTTCTCTACTCAACCGTTACATCAAGGCCCTTCTATGGCGGCGTAGCTGGAAAATCCGCGTTCCACATGCTCAACTTTAACCCGAAACCAGGAAAATGCAGCCAGTGAACTCAATATTTGCCCGATTCTCTTACACATTGCTTCCGGTGAATCGCCACCAGATCCACCAGATGCACTACCTCTCTCTATATGTTGTATAAGATCCTCCAACCAGACGAAATGGTTGAGGCGTACGGCAACCAGGACTTTACCCCACAGACCGGAGACAGCCTGCACACCATTTTTCCTAGCGTTGGTATTTAACTGTACAGGAACTTCAACCTCGACTACCAGGTCAAGCTGTTCTTTAAGAGAACCACACATACTGCAGTCATACCTTCTGGAAATGCATTCCGAATTACCTAGGGAGGCAGCAAAAAAGTAGGGAAAGGAAATTTCCAGATGGGCGGCTTCAGCTTCGAGACGTTTGCGCATTTCTTCCAATATGTTATGTAGCGCAAGTAGATCAAACTTATGATGAAAACAGTTCAAAATCTCTATAAAACGACTCATATGAGTCCCTTTAAAGTGTCTGGGAAGATGTACGTACATATTGACACTGGCAACAGTCTGTTGCGACTGTTTTGCCTTATCTTGTAACGTGATAGGATAAGAGATATTTTTAACCCCAACTTTTCGGATGTCTATGCATCTTGAATCGGGAGAGGACTGAACGTCTTGCATTAGTAAATAAAATAAAAAGTATAAAAAACCGAATTGAGGGCTCTCCGCTCCACGCTCACACCTGACACGCCCCAATGGCGGTGAATAACTCAAATATCAGTATTGGGGAAAACCCTGTTGAAACCGAAACAGAGTCGGTTCTGGAGATATGATATCCTATCTGACAAACAAATGAGAACCAATATTACAATGTTCCAGAGAGACTCCGAACTTCCTGCTCCATGAAATGGAATACAACATTATAAAAATAGTGCTGCATAATGTGTAATATTTGCTGGTTCAGACAAGGGAATGTTAATATTTCACACTCTTAGCCATTCTTTTTTCATGCTGCCATGAACCCGTTACAATACGGTGATGAAAAAATAACGGGCAAAGTAACAGAGTCGTGTAAAGTATTAATCAAGGTATTTATGCACAGCTTCCTTAAGTTCGTCAATATTTGCAGATTTCACAATATACTCATCAGAAGCCCAACTCTTAAAATCATTTTTAAATTCCGGGTATGCTGAACAAAGAATAACTGGAAGTTGAGCATTGATTTCCTTCATACGGCTTAACACATCAATGCCATTCATCCCTGGCATATTTATATCCAACACAACCAGGTCAGGCTGATGCTCACGAAATTTCTCTAAAGCTTCTTCTCCGTTAAAGGCTGATATAACCGTATACCCATCTTCTTCAAACTCACCCCGGTAGAGCAACTGTATCCCCTGCTCGTCATCGACCAACAAAATAGTTTTATTTGACATATTCTCCTCCAAAGCCCTTCACGTGGGGCGTCCCCTGTGGGATGTAGCCTTACCGAATGTGGCTCCTACTTTTAGTAGTCCGATCAGCCTAGGCCTGCAATTGAATTTCTTTAAGATATTTACACGTATCTTCAGGGGGTATCGGATTAATATAAAACCCGGTTCCCCACTCAAATCCTGCAATGGAAGTCAATTTAGGTACTATTTCAAAATGCCAGTGGTAATGCTCCAGCGGTCCGGACCGCAACGGTTGAGTGTGCAATACAAAGTTATAAGGAACATTAGGTATACAGGCATCCAATCTCCGCAGTGACTCACTGAATATTGCTGTCAGTGCCTGCAATGAGTCCTCGTCCTGATTAGCGTAATTGGAATTATGATGACGTGGCATGATCCACATTTCAAACGGTGATCTCGGAGCAAATGGGGCCACGGTCACAAAATGACTGTTTTCACATACCAGACGAATATCCTGCTGGATTTCCTGGCGAATGATGTCACAAAAAACACACCGGTCCTTGTACTTATAGTAGGAAAGACTGCCATCGAG
This sequence comes from Desulfogranum japonicum DSM 18378, assembly GCF_000429945.1. GTDB lineage: Bacteria > Desulfobacterota > Desulfobulbia > Desulfobulbales > Desulfobulbaceae > Desulfogranum > Desulfogranum japonicum. The sequence continues at coordinate 70,546 of NZ_KE386997.1, forward strand.
TTCAGATGAGACCATCCGCGGTAGAATAGGAAGTGCAACAAGTTGTGAGTGGCTATGTTCCAGAGAAGCACCGGCTGCTTTACCAAAATTTTTAAAGACCATCACGTAACTGAAACGATCATCTTTTGCCAAATCCCGTATACGATCACGAAAAGCCCGAAAAGTCAGAATCATTTTATCTGCGGGCAAATCAGAAAATTTCTGCTCATGGTGGGGGCACTCAATGATGACTTCATGGGCTCCTATACCATTCATACGGTCATAAAGCCCTTCCCCCTGTTTATCCAACTCACCTTCAATAACCAGAGCCGGGTATTTATTGGGTACCACACGTAAATCCCAACCCGGGGTATTTGAGTGGCCTTGTGTTCTTCCGTAGACGAGGACTTCATCCGGAGTAGTTTTCTCGTTGCCTGGACAAAGAGGACAAAATCCGCCCTTGACCTTCGCCTCCTGAACAAGAAAATCTGTGGGCCGTTTACCTCGTTCCTGAGCGATTATGATCCAGCGCCCAAGAATGGGATCTTTTCGTAACTCAGGCATGATAGTTATCGTCCCTGTTCTTTTTCACGTTTTTCCTGACGGGTTTTGCACTCAATGCAAAACTTGGCGACAGGACGAGCCTCCAGACGTTTGATGGCAATATCCTCTCCACAGTCAGCGCATATACCGTATGAACCATCGTCAATCCGACCTAGCGCTTCATCAATCTTATCCATTAATCGGCGCTCGCGTCCTCGAATTCGAAGCTCAAAACTGCGATCTGATTCTACCGTAGCCCTGTCGTTGGGATCCGGAATGTTATCAGTCTGGGTGGTCATCTCTGTAAGAGTCTGTTCCACATCGGAGGTGATTTCAGATTTCATTTCCTCAAGTTTTTCCTTAAACATCTGTAAATCTTTTTGGTCCATATCAGCACTCCGAAACAAACGGGATTCAAATTAACCAAACATACTGCAGTGTCAGATCGAAACAGCGCTAGTGCGAGTTCGAGACCATGAGCCCCCGCAATAGTCGTTTTGTATTATTTCCAGTATATCATAGGGCCGCAGGATTATGGAAGGTACCACTTTTGCCGCCACTCTTTTTACAAAGTTTTATATCATGAATCTCCATGGTTTTATCGACAGCCTTACACATATCATAGATGGTCAGCGCAGCAACGGAAACAGCGGTCAGAGCCTCCATCTCGACTCCGGTCTTCCCGGTAATTGAAACTGTAGCTTCGATATCTATGGAACGGTCTTTATCTACAGGAGTGAAAAGAATATCTATCCCCGACAAGGCAAGAGGATGGCAAAGTGGAATGAGCTGATCTACTTTTTTGGCTGCCATCACACCGGCAATTCGTGCTACTCCAAGAACATCACCTTTTTTCATATTGCCAGCCTTTACCAATGCATAGGCTTCATCAGACATGGTGATACGCCCTTTTGCCGTGGCTATACGCTTGGTATCAGTCTTGTCGCCGACATCAACCATACGGGCATTTCCTGCATCATCAAAATGAGTTAAAGGAGATTTATCAACCATTGGCTACCTTGTCAGCAGATTTTTCTTTTTTCTTCTGTTTCCCTAAATGACCATGAAAAAGCCTGCTGAAAAAACCTTCATCTTCCTGTTCTTTACTGCACAAGGTATCGAATTGCTGCAGCAACTCTTTCTGTTCCTTACACAGGTTGGTAGGTGTTTTCACCTGTATTTCAACTATCATATCTCCCTTTCCGCCACCCCGAAGACTTTTCACGCCCTCACCTCTTAAGGTGAAGCGATCTCCGGCCTGAGCCCCTGCAGGAACTTTAAGCGTTGAACTGCCATAGATTGTGGGAACCTCTATCTCGCAGCCCAGTGCAGCTTTAACCATGGGAACCGGGAGATGCAGATAAATGAGTTGCCCATCGCGCTGAAAGTGCTCATGTTCTTCGACATGAATGATAACATACAGATCTCCGGAACGTCCTCCACGTCGTCCGCCTTCCCCTTCACCAGAAAGGCGCATGCGTGAACCTGTATCAACACCAGCAGGTATACGGAGATTAATCTTCTTGCTTTTACGAACCAAGCCCTCTCCGTGACAATCATTACACGGTTCAGTTATAACCTGACCACTACCATGACATTGAGGGCAAGTTGAGCTTACCTGGAAAAACCCTTGAGATCGTATAACCTGTCCACGCCCTTGACAGGAAGGGCAGGTTTCTGGGCGAAAACCTGGCCGGGCGCCACTGCCCTCACAGGTCCAGCAGGTTTCTTTTTTGGTGATTTCAACTTCACGCTCAATCCCGTGCACAGCCTCCATAAAGGTGATCTGGATATCATATCTCAGGTCATCTCCCTGCACTGGAGCATTGGGGTCACGACGTCTGCTCCGCCCACCAAACCCGAAAATATCTCCAAAAAGGTCATTGATATGGGAAAAAATATCTTCGCTGTTTCCAGGACCGCTGTATCCGCTGTTACGGAGCCCCTCTTTGCCGTAGGTGTCGTAAATATGTCTTTTTTGAGCATCTGAAAGGACTTCATATGCCTCAGATGCTTCCTTAAATTTGGCTTCAGCTTCTTTATCTCCCGGATTACGATCAGGGTGATATTTCATGGCCTGTTTACGATAGGCCTTTTTAATCACATCTCCGGCAGCATCGCGGCTTACACCAAGTATTTCATAATAACAGGTACTCATAACTATTATTTGACGACCAGATTATTGTTCACTTGAGTTAGAGTCACTTTCAGTCTGTTTCACTTTACCTGCTTTTCTCTTTGCCGGCAGCTCATGAATATTGTCAAAGGTAACCGATCCGGATGCGATTTCACGCAGAGTCATGACCACTTCCTTATTTTTGCCGTCAACGAGAAACGGTTCCCCTTGACGATGCTGACGAATACGCTCAACGGCAAGGTGAATGAGAGAAAATCGATTATCATCGCCTACCTGAGCAAGACAATCTTCAACCGTGATTCTAGCCATATAATTATGCTCCAAACTGTAGTAACCTGTGGAAAATACCACAGGAAAAAATTACCATCGGCAAGGTTGTCTTTATGTAATACCCAGCCGATGGTGCTCTAACTCTTTAATCACTCTTTTTCATTTGGCAAGAGGTTGCTAGTGAAGTTTATATCACAGCAACAACTTACCGCATCGGTCATCTCACGCAAAAGGATTCCGCAGTAACAGGGTTTCTTCACGGTCAGGTCCGACTGATACCATAGCCGGCGCGACCCCCGTGACATCTTCAATTTTTTTCAGATAATCTTTTGCAGATTGCGGCAAATCCTCATAGGCACGAACAGATGTAATATCCTCAGACCATCCGGGAACGTCTTCATAAACAGGCCTGGCCTGGCCTGCTTTGAAAACATTTTCTGGCATATAGTCGTACTTGACACCTTCGACATCATACCCTGTTGCTATTTTCAGGGTAGATAAACCTGAAAGTACATCCAATTTTGTTACGGCAAAACCGGTTAAGCCATTAAGTCGAACAGCATCGTTTGCAACCACACCATCAAACCATCCACATCTTCTTCTTCTACCGGTGGTGGCTCCAAATTCATGACCCTTTGCCTGCAAAGCATCACCAACTTCGTCGCCCTCTGGAAGTTCGGTGGGGAATGGTCCCTCACCAACCCTTGTGGTATACGCTTTAACTATTCCAATTACCTCGTCTATGTGTGAAGGGCCAAACCCGGAACCAATACAGGCATTCCCTGCTATGGTGTTGGAAGAGGTAACAAAAGGGTAAGTACCATGATCAATATCAAGTTGCGTACCTTGTGCCCCTTCAAACAAAATATTCTGTCCTGCTTTCCGTGCCTTATCCAGGGTAATGGATACATTCCCGATAAACGGGGCAAGCTGTTCCGCATAATTTGTGAATGCATCTGTGATAGCGCTTATTTCAAGAGGTTCAGCGCCGAATTGCTTTGTCAGGATAAAGTTTTTTTCTTCGACTGCTGCTTCAAGTTTATCGCTAAAGAGAGATGGATCAAGCAAATCTCCCACTTTGAGTCCTACCCTGCCGACTTTATCCATGTAGCATGGGCCAATTCCCCGACCGGTTGTACCTATTTTTTTCCCTTTGGCAAGAGATGCTTCACGGGCAAGATCCAAATTTTTGTGATACGGCATGATCAAATGGGCATTGGAACTGATCAAGAGCCTCTCAGGTGTAACTGGCAACCCTTTCTCATTAAGTTCGGCCATTTCCTGAAGTAATACGCCGGGATCAATAATGACACCGTTACCAATGGCGCAAACCTTATTTTTGTAGAGAATACCTGACGGGATAATATGAAATATATATTTTTTTCCTTCGACAACCAGGGTATGCCCTGCATTGTTTCCGCCTTGAAAACGGACGATGTAATCTGCATACTCTGTAAGCAAATCGACTATTTTACCTTTTCCCTCGTCGCCCCACTGTGTGCCTACAACAACAACACTGGCCATAACTATCTCCAAGATGCACTGTATTCGTCTCTATCGAGAATTAACTCGTGCCTGTCCATAAATGGTCTTTTTACCCAGTAGCTACGTTATCTTCAGAATTTTATTCTCGGAGGTACGCGTAGACTCCGATATCACATGATTGCCAGTGGTAAAACTCTGAAAAAATTAGTCTCGAACGAAAAACCTCATTTATGGAAAGACACTCACTCGTTTCTATCACCGGAATCGATCAAAAAACGGTATATTGAAAGAAGAGTCTTCCTTATGTCGAAAAACGGTCAAGTTGCAGAAGATGTTGTCGGCCGTTCATCGTGAACCAAAAACCAATTATATGATCAAAACCTCATACTAATAGCATAAGTCTGTAACATTGTCAAACTGCAAGCCCATTCGGTCCAAAAAGGCTTTAACAGCACCTATTATACTAAAAATAGGTTGTTTTTCGATACTTAACCATTTCCTTCTCCCCTGTTGCAAGCGAGAACAAACTTGGTAGAAACAGTCTGGATGCAACCTATCACAGGGCTTGAGATAGCCTATACTTAAATGAGCTGAAAATTGTGAATATAACTCATAAACGAATACAGAGAGAAATCAGAACAGTAAAACTCATGATAATAAAATATTGCAAAGAGTTCCACGCCCCTGAACATCCTCCCTGTCTGCATTGTCAGGCTTTACTTGCCTATGCATTGAAGAGACTTTCCCATTGCCCTTACCAGGAACACAAAACAACATGCTCAAAATGCCCAACTCACTGTTACAATCCATCTAAACAGAAATATATCCGAGAGGTTATGCGTTATTCCGGCCCCAGATTAATGCTGTCACACCCCATTCTCACCCTGCTCCATGTGTTGGATGGATTCCGCAGGCCTACTAAAAAATGACCTCAAGCAAACTTGACACCCTTTGGCAAATCCCGTAAATTGGCCCGCGGGAATGCAAGCTCCTTATTTATTAGTAATCCCTAAAATCAGGATGGAAGTTATATGTTTGGAATCGGCCTGCCCGAAATGATTGTCATCTCTGCTGTCGCACTTATTGTTGTGGGTCCGGATAAATTGCCAGAACTGGCCAGGTCCCTCGCTAAAGGCATAATGGAGATGAAAAAAACCATTAATCAGTTCAAGGAAAACCTCACTGAAGAAGATGAAACCCTCAGCGAAGTACAGAAAGAACTACGCCAAACCGCCAATGACCTAAAAGAGCGAATGCTCGATTACGAAACCAAAACTCAAGCCCACCCTGATATTGACAACATACCCAACGCCGGCAGTGAAGATGATACAGATCTCATAGAAGCTGAAAGTGTGACTCGTCCGTGGGAGCAGGATGCTCAGAGTTCTCCGGTAGACGGCGCTAAAGCGAACAGTAATCCCCCCACTGCCCAAGGGGACGAAAACATCACTCAGGAATCTTGCAACGCACCTGAAAAGCAATCATGATTTCTGCATTTGAACATTTTCGTCCTCATCACCAAGAATTACGAACAAGATTATTACGAAGTATTCTCGCGCTTGTTATCTGCAGTACTGTTGCCTATATCTTCAAGGAGCAAATCACACAACTCTGTATGGAGCCCCTATTCCGTGCCTATCCGGAACTGGAAAAACTTGTCTATACTAAACTCACCGAAGCCTTTATAAGTTATATAAAAATTTCTATTCTGACAGGATGTATCCTCAGCTTTCCTTATCTACTGTACCAACTGTGGATGTTTATCTCCCCCGGACTCCTGGAAGATGAGAAAAAGACAGCCTTTGTTATTGTTTTCTGGGCGACGATGCTTTTTGTGAGTGGTGGTCTGTTCGCTTTTTTCATTGCTTTACCGCAAATTCTCAAGTTTTTTATGCACTATGCAGGCTCCAACCTCATCCCCATGCCAAAATTTGGGCTTTATCTCACCTTTGTCGGGCGTATGATCCTCACCTTTAGCCTGGCCTTTGAAATCCCTTTTCTCATGGTTATGGTTGGAAAGACAGGCTTGGTCTCATCACAGTACTTTAGAAAAAAACGACTTTGGTTCTATCTGGCTATCCTGATTCTTGCTTTTATGCTCACAGCAGGTGATATAACAGCCACTGTTTTGTTGGCCGTACCCCTTTTCTTTCTCTATGAAGCCGGCATTCTCGTTGGCTCAATACTCAAAAAAACCAATAAACGTCCCGCTCGATAAAACAGACAACAATCTGTTACCTCGCATTATAATCATACTCTTTTTTTTCAATACCTTGACGAGGCATTATCTTTTTCTGATAATGGTATTAGTTAGTGCCTGTCCATAAATAGTTTTCTCAGAGTCTCGTACCTCGCTTGCCAGCCCGATAGCTGTTTTATCTTCACACTTTTACGGAGGTAAGCGTAAATCTTGATAATTTGCAAAATGCCCGTGACAGCATTTTAAAGCGCCCTGGCTCTCGAGTCAAAAGCCTCATTTCTGGACAGACGTAAGCTACTCCAGAGAATGATTCTATTGTTCTCGAACCTTTGTGAATATGTAACTTCCATGTCCTTTGCCAGTCATACAATACCTGGAAGGTACATCTGGGACTTTCCTTACCCGCCACAAAGTTCACCTTACCGAACCGGTGCACTACTCTGTCTGCCCCTAAATTTTTCAGGCAATGCAGAACTGCACAAATGTTTTATTCCTGCTTTTTCAGGAAAGGCTGTTTGCACAATTGCAGGTTATTTACCCGGAAAAATACAGTTCAACTCTTTTATCTGTTAATAACAATAAATATTTGTATCGCGAGGAGAGGGGGGAGCAAGATGAAAAACATCAAAATAGGTGTCAAACTCGTTGGAGGATTCGTACTCACAGCATTAATCATTATATTTGTTGGCATAACGGCTCTTGTAGAACAGGGCAAATTGCAACACGAAGCAGAGACGTTGGAAAAAGAGGCTATGCCTGCCGTGCGCGACATCCTTATTATCAAAAGTGAAGCAGGCAAAATAGCTACGCTTATGCATACACTGCTCACTCCGTACGCTACCAGACAACAACGAGAAATAGCACACAACGGTCTGCTTGATGCAAGAAAAATATATGGGGAAGCAAAAAATAGATTTGAGAGTCTGCCTTTCAAAAAAACACTCAATTCAGAATGGCAACAGTTTAGCAGTAGCATCTCCCAGTGGGCTGAGATCAACAATGAAGCTGTCGAGCTTTCTCAGGATCTCCTCAACCTGGACATGTTCAACCCCACAAAACTCAATGAAGACATGGATGATTTCGAAATCAGTCACAATCAGTTGCTTGCCAATGTCGGTAAGCTCCTCACATTTAATGAGTCGTTCATGGGGGGGACAGATTCAACGGCTTGCAGTCTTGGGAAATGGCTGAATAATATGAGTACTTCCAATCCAGAGATCACAGCCCTTGCCGAGCAACTTCGGCCCATACATCACCAACTGCATGAGAGTGTCAAAAACATAAAACAATTGGTGGTGGAAGGGCAATCCTATCAGGCACGTGAAGTGGCGCATACAGTACTCTATCCGACTTCAGAACAAGTATTTAAAATAGTTAACCAGATGCGGGAAATCGCCCATGAAGCCTATAAAAAATTCGAACGTATGAATACCCTGCTTTTGGTCGATGCTGAAAAACAACAACTAGCAACCTTTGCCGCCATAGACGATATCGTCAAATCAGCAGAAAAATATGCGAGCGACATCAGTCTGGAAGCACAGTCAGTTGCAAAAACCGGCCGAACCATCACGTTGGCAGGGCTTATAGTGGGCACAACCCTAGCTCTTACTCTGGGGATTATGTTGACCTTACTGATTACCAAACCATTATTTAAAGGAGTCGATCTGGCAAAAGCCATGGCTTCGGGGGATATGACTCAAACCATGGATGTTGATCAAAAAGATGAAATTGGCATCTTGGCGGCATCGCTTAACGACATGGCTCAAAATTTGCGCAATATGATAGCAGATCTTGGTCAGGGGGTTTTGAAAGTCGATGATTCCAGCAGTCAACTTGCAGCCATCTCCAACCAGTTGTCTGCCGGCGCAGAAAATACTGCCAACCGATCAAGTCAGGTTGCTGCAGCTGCTGAAGAAATGAGTGCCAATCAGGATAGTGTTGCCGCTGCCATGGAACAGGCCTCGGTTAACGTGAACATGGTAGCTTCAGCGGCTGAAGAGATGAATGCCACTATTTCAGAAATAGCAGGCAATTCTGGCCGTGCTACAGAAATCACCACCCACGCTGTGAGCCAATCGAAAATTGCCTCTGATCGTGTCAATGAATTGGGCCGGGCTGCGGATGAGATTACCAAAGTGACCGAGGCGATCACAGAAATCTCAGAGCAGACTAATCTGCTCGCGCTGAACGCCACAATTGAAGCTGCCCGTGCTGGTGAGGCTGGAAAAGGATTTGCCGTTGTTGCCAATGAAATTAAAGACCTCGCGAAACAGACAGCTGAAGCGACTCTGGATATAAAGACCAAGATACAGGGGATTCAGGAAGCCACAGGAATTACGGTGAAAGAAATCAATGAAATCAGCTCGGTAATCACAGATGTCGACCAAATCGTGGCAACCATTGCAGCTGCTGTGGAAGAACAGACGGCTACAACAAGAGAGATAGCTGAAAACATTACCCAGGTCTCTGAAGGTATCAACGAGGTGAATGAAAATGTCGCGCAAAGCTCCAGTGTCTCAGCAGAAATCGCAGCAGAAATCGCAGAGGTAAATAATAGTGCTGACGAGATGAATATTGGAAGCAGCAGGGTAAAGGAAAGTGCTGGAGAACTCTCTCAGGTTGCGGAAACCTTAAAGCAGATGGTGGCGAAATTCAAAGTGTAGAAACAGATAAAAAAAAGTTAACCGCAATGGACGCCCGCCCCCCAGCAGGCGTCCATTTTTGTGTTCAGGGAGCCCAGGATAAGAGAAAGATTGCTCCCTGAATCCACCCTTCCCCCTCTTTTCTGACATTCAGTGCGGTAACGCAGTGTTCTATGTTAAACCCCATCTCTTCGGACAATGTCTCTATATAAGCCCTGGAATGGGCGAATCTTCCCGTTGACTGGAGTACCCAGTTTTCATCTCCAGGTTCTGATTCCACTGAAAAACAGAGCCAGGCACTACTTGAGCAGCGGGCTTTCATAGCGGTGAAAACAGGCCGCAGGTCACCAATGTATGAGAAGACATCGGCCGCCAGAAGCAGATCGTATAACGTGCCATTTTCCTGTAAAAACTCTACCAGTTCTGCCTCATATAGATAATCGTATACCCTTTTTTCGTCAGCCAGTGCAAGCATTTTCGGAGAAAGATCAACACCGCTCATAGTGTTACAAAGGGGACGAAAACGTTCTCCGCACAGCCCTGTTCCGCACCCCAGATCCAAAATATGGCTAAAATGCCTGTTTTGCTGATATTTTTCCACAACATCAAACATTTTTCGGGGTACAATGTATTGAAGATCGTTTAACAGGTTATCTTCGAATTCTTCGGAATACGTATCAAACAACTCTCTGACATACTCTTTTGGGGGGGCATCTACCTGCCTGGAATGAATGGCTTCGAGCATATAACAGGCTGCTGTATTCTGTGGATTCAGATCCACCAATCTTTTATACAGGGGCTCTGCGAGATCAAATTTCTCCTGCAGATGATATATATACGCAAGATTATTAAGCGCAGGCTCAAATCGTCCATCCAGAGTCAGCAGGTGTTCATAGACAATTACAGCCTCATCCAAAGCTCCGCTATCTTTCAGACAACTCCCCAGATTATAGAGAACTTCTATATCTTCCGGCTGCCTGTCTAACGCGTGCCTGTAGGCTATGCCTGCCTCCAGGAACAATTCCATATTCCTGCAGGTGAGCCCCAGATTAAACCAGTAATCCGCATCATCGTCATTGATGGCTAAGGCATGCTCAAACGCATCTCTGGCTGCAGAGAATTCACCCAACTCAAAGTGAGCAAGGCCAAGGTTATAATACACAAGGTCTGCATCGTTAACCTCTTGAATCACCTTACCATACAATTCGACAGCTTCTTTATGCCTGCCTTCACCATGCAAGGTAATAGCCTGCATATACATTTTTTCTATATCTGACTGCTTACTACGGGTACTCATATTACTTACTATCAGTTATTGGGTCGCATCTCCTGCTTAAGAAGACAACATGAAATTCTGTGAGTTGGTGTGCCATCCTGATTATAGGAAATATTTTCTGGTTGCAACAACTTATTCATCACACATCCTTCAGGAATGGATAAGGAGAAAAAACGTTGCTCATTAAGCCCTTGAAGATGAACGAGTTGATCATCTTCGATCATATAACTGTGAATGGCATGATCCTCGCAAAGCGGACATTGATAGACACGCCCGTTGGGAAAAACAAAGTAATTTTCAGCCACATTTCCAGCACACTCAAATACTTCCCCTGAATCAAGATAGACTTTAGGATAAATAACATGAATGCCCCTGCTGGCAGCATCTGTGGCAACCCTGGGGACAATTTCAAGCCATTTGTGAGGATCAACCTGCCAGTCAATATTCTCACCAGCTGTCTCAACAGCAGGTTTCCCCCGTAACCCTATCACCTGTATAAAGAAACGTTTAACCCCCCACTGTTCAAGGAGAGCAGGCATCTTGTGCAACGCCTCGATATTTAGCCCTGAAACAGTATAAATCAGGCTGCAGGTAAAACCTGATGCGATGGCCTTTTGCAGATTGGAGGTGCAGATTGCAAATACCCCCTGCCCGCGTATGGGGTCATTAACTTCCGGGGTCGGGCCATCAAGGCTGAAACTCAGGTAATCCAATTCTTTGGGGGTAACGGCATCCAGAAGATTATGGAACAGGTATCCATTGGAATCCACAGTGACCCGATAATCCATGGCTTTCGCATCTCTGATAATTGTTGCCAGATCGGGATGCATGGTGGGTTCTCCACCCAGAAGAATCAGGTTGGTCTCTTTATCAGGCTGACGGAACAGACGCAGCCAACGATGGACAGTCTCCTGAGGCAAAGTTATATTGCCATGCTGTTCAGGATTGATATAGCAGTGTCTGCAGGAAAGGTTACAGGCTGTCAAAATATGCAGGAATACATTCCGTTCACCGGGCTTAAAACCTACGGTACGGGCGATTGGATCAAACGACATCACAAGAGATTCTCACCTGGCTGAGCCAGGGTATAGTTGGCGAGAAGGCTATCCTGCCAATAGGAATATTTTTGAAAAAACTGTTGAAAAAGTGCCAGGCTCTCATTCCGGCAAACACGGTCTACCAGTGTCACTCGCACCTGCGCATACAATGGATTAAGCATATACAGAGGGAGGTTGGCCCCACCTCCCATAACATCTTCATATGCCCAGACAAAGGTACGAATACCAGAAAGCAGCATGGTGGAGTAGCACATCAAACAGGGTTCCATGGTGGAATATGCTGTTACCGTGGAAAAATCAAGATCTGGGTTTGCGCGAATCAGCTTCCGCAAAGTGGAGACTTCTGCATGATCAATCTCATTACGTGTATTTTCACCACTATTAAGACGTCTCCCTTTACAAAGAACCTGATCATCCTGGACAAAAACACAGCCCACGGGAAATTCACCTTCTGCAAGAGCCTGCCTGGCTTCCTGCAGGGCAATAGCCATGAACTGTTCATGATATTCTGTGGTGTCCCTATTTTCCTGATTATTCTTCACTTGCATTGATATATTGTAGCATTATTACTACCCATGGAGGAATGATTAAGCTGTCGAACTTCTTTGTGCATGTAACGTATTGCTGGGAGGTCCGAAATTCACGCAAGCGGACACAGGCCCGTCGTATTGGTCATGTGTTAGCCGGACTGATCGCGATAAGACCAGATGCACTGTGAGCAGTTACGTAGCCTTCCATTCAATGCAGCTGTTGTTTCATGTACATTTGAAAAGACACACAATGAAAAAATACGTTTCCAGACATTCGGTCAGGCGATTCGTCAGTATCTGTCTATACCACGGAACATTTCTTCTGTCAAAACCCCAGATTACTACATACTCCGCCCAAAACGGAGAATATTTTTACCAATGGGAATACCCAGTTCCGGCTGATACCAGTCATGCCCACGATCCTGAAAGGGAACATAGAGCAATGTGATCTGATGGTCACAGAGTGCTACCTGGGGCAGATGGGGGAAAATATGCTTTTGGGAAGTCGCGCAGGCTGCCAATATGACTTTGACCGACTGCAAAGCCTCTGAGGCGGGCAATGTGACGGGATAAAACAAACGTTCATCAAACCTTCCCTTCTCTTCAATTATACGCCACTGGTTCAGTGTCCCTTGCTTGCCGGCCTGCAGGAATAGTTTTGGCCTCATCTTGAACCCTGGAATAACAAAACGCATGGGTAGATTTCGCCAGTGTTCACGAGGTAATACCGGCTGATTTGTACGTTGAAAAAAATCCGTCAGGTGAGTTATTCCAAGAGATGGTATTCTGCCCTGAATTATCCAGAACGGTAGATACATAGCTGTACTGCTCACCTCTGCCATGACCTTCCAGATGACCTCTTTCAATGTATGGAGCGAGCCAAAAGTCCACGCTTTCCTGCAATTTATACAATGCAGAACCAGGGTATCGGACTCTCCTTCCAGCCCTGCCCCACAATGAGGGCAAAGAGAGGCCCTGCTCTGTACCTGCCAGGAAGGTTTAAAGGTCACGGTTTGCCGTAGAAGAGGCTCTTGCATCTGTGTTCTTGGCATAAGTGTATTTCTGGTTACAGCATCAAAAATCTTTTCCTGCTCCGGCACCAAGGGCAGATAAATAATTGAAAGATTCTCTCCAATATAGGCTCTGTGGAAAAAAGATGAACTGGTAGTGGTAAGTTCTGAGATCTGTACAGCTTTTGCTAAAATAGCCTGAGATGCAATGGACTGAACACAATACTCTGCCTTGAGCTGAGCTGTTAAACGCTGTAACTTCATAGCCTGTGGCCTGAGGCCAAGTGATGGTTGGAGCCCTGGTAAAGCCGAGGCAACCTGCGTGGTATCTACGACTTTGTGTGTGATTCCTTTATGAGAAACCATAAAGATGGTCCCTTTAAAGCGGATGTAAGGAACCATGAGGTAATTGCCTTCAAGGGGCGCAGGAAGCTTTGGGGGAAGCAAATAGCGAAAGACACCTTTACTTTGCAGATAATTTTTTACTCCGCAATAGGAGCAGGTTATCAACCGGTCATTTTCCGTGAGCACAATGGTGGCACCACACTGGGGACACCCTTGCTCGATCTGAATATTCATAGTGAAAACATCTTATACGCTGGCAACACCATTCCTGAGATGTTTGTCCTCAAGGGAGAACTATTATCCGCAAAAGAGGTCATCTCGTCAGATGTACAAATGCCTGAAAGTACAGGGCCGTAAAAATAAGAAAGAATCAGTTCATTTTTTCTCCGCACTGATTACAGAAAATAGCACCAGGCAAATTTTCAGTTCCGCACTTGGTGCAGTGTGCTATCTGTGGAGAGGCCTGAGTCGATTGACCGCAACGTGAACAGAATTTGGCGCCTGGAGTTAAATTTTTACCACATGAGCTACACTGCTGGAGGATAAGCTGCTGGTGACCGCAGTAGGGGCAAAAACGAGCATCCTTTTGGATCTGATTTCTACATTCCTCACATTGAACAACATTGCCTCCATTGAAACTGGCCGTAGCCTGGGAATTTGCCGGCTGTATATTCCCAAACATTGCAGGCATCATCATGCCAAGTCCAAGACCCATGCCAGCCCCAGCCTCTCCACCATCAACAGCGGCTTTTTCCATGGCCATGGCTGCCTTCATGCGTACGAACTTATCCATGTCCTTCAGCACACTCATGCGCGAACGGTCATCGATGGCCCCCTGAACTTCAGGAGGTGGCGTTATGGAGGTGATGTACAAACCGTCCAAGGCAAGACCAAACCGTCTGAAATCCTGAACAAGTCTTTCTTTTAATCCTGCGGCCATTTCATCAAAATTACCGGGTAAATCCAGGAGAGAATCCAGAGTTTCACCAAGGTAATCATTTAACCTGGAAACAATAACGCGCCGCAGATATTCTTCGATCTGCTGCGTAGTATATTTTCCCATTGTACCGGCAAGGGTATTGATAAACAATACCGGTTGCACCACCCGAAGGTTAAATACACCATGGGCGCGAAGCCGGACAAGCCCCAGCTCGTTATCCCTAAAGGCGACGGGATCAACGGTCCCCCATTTGAGATTGGTAAACACCTTAAGATTGACAAAATACACCTCAGCCCTAAGTGGACTGATCAACCCCCAGGGTACTGACAGTATTTTGGTTAAGATAGGGATATTTCCTGTTTTCAAGGTATGACGACCAGGACCAAAACCATCACAGGCCTTACCTTTATAAAATAAAACAGCTGCCTGGCTTTCCCGCACAGTTAACTGGGCACCGAATTTGATTTCTCCCGAACCGTGTTCCGGTAACCTGTGGAGTAATTCTTCTCCACTTTCGTCAAACCACTCAAGAGATTCAAGCAGTATGGCGTTATCTACTCCCATGATGTATATTCCTCGTAAAACTAAGGGCTGCTGAAATCAATCGCAGCCAGACATTGCATTCTTTTATGTAAAGAGTATATCGGAGAACTGCTCTTTCCCCCAGATAAAGAGACGTATAACAATACAAGCACATCCATATCATGGATATTGCCGGCATTGATTTTCTAAAAAGAACACCGAACCGGAAAAAAGGTATTCTCAGGCAGACTCCTGGGAGGTTGTCCGAGAATAGGAATTTTCGTTCAGATCGAGGCAAACCTGAAAAAATACCACAGGCATATATATGATATTCCGAGGATATTTTTTCAGGTTTAACGAAGATATGGGCGGAAATAACATTCTTGGACAGCCTCCTAGATGTAATTATACGACAGGACAGAAATGTCACCAAAATAATTCTCAGGAAGATACAGTAATGACCGAATTTAAACAGCAATGGGATTTTGCAACAGCCATGGCAATTGTTCAGCACCCCACTGTGGACAGTAAAACATGGGCAGAGGCGGTGGAATGGCTGTTAATCTACGGACCTCCAGAAATCAGAGAAATGCTGACTTCAGCTTCCGGCCATGCCACCAAACAAAGTTTTCCGGATTTGCAGCCTGTGGGATATGATGCCGAAGGTTCTCCATGTTACACTGTGCATGAATTAGCCCAGGCATTGGATATTACGGAAGAAGAGGCCGCAGAAATCATTGCTGAAAAAGAAGAAAAACATGGAGTATGCCACCATCGTGGAACTGATGACACATCATCTTTGCAGTGATACCCAGGTACTTGTTACAGCAGACCCTTTGCACCGGATTTAACATTTCTCACGAGCATGTTTACAACAAATGCGGAGCATCAGAGGTGCAGCTATAGCGGACGAACCGCTGTTCGCTAACCAAGCAGATGTATAAAATCTGCTCGCATAAAAAACGGAATGCTATGTCAGGGTACTTGAGTAGGGAATTAGCTCAAATATACGCTTATGAGGGTCTATTTGAATATGATAATATCTGTCCTGCGGCATATAGATAAAAGGAATCTCCTCTTCCTGCCGGGATAGGAATTTTGACAGGATCATACGATTAACAGCTCGATGTCCAACAATCATGATATTCTCGTCGTAATTGTTGAGATAAAACACTTTCTTCAGACCGCGATGAACGCGTTCCTCCATGGTCTTATACCCTTCCCCACCAGGATACACGTAGTGATACTTATTTAAAGCCCTTGCCCGAGAGATTTCAGGCATCTTGTCTCTAATTTCCGTGTACGTCATCCCTTCACAGATGCCGCCATGAATCTCATTGAACTCTGGTAGAGCAATTATGGAGCAATGGTCCTGCCGTTCAGAGATGGCTTCAGCTGTCTGCAATGTTCTTTTATGGTTTGAAGTGAAAATAATAGGAATACGGAGGGTCGCAAAGTGCTCGGCCAGTGTTTTGGCTTGATCCATGCCTTTTTCGGTGAGTTCGCTGTTGCCACCAATGCGGTCTTCCAGGTTGAAATAGGTTTCACCATGACGAACCAGAAACAGGTTGCGCACTACCCTGGTGGTGAGAATATCTCGAATACGATCATAATATGGTACCTGACAGGTAACTTTCTCCTGAAGAATACAGCTTTCAAAACTATCTACCAATATTCTGTTTGGTTCAAGTGTCAGTGGTTCATAAATAGATTCATAGTAATGAATTCGTTTGAGAAAACTTGCTAAAGCTTCCTCTTTCGTATAGTGGCTGAATTCTTTAAGATCAGTTTTACGTTCAAGGTTAGCCTCCAGAGCCTCGTCATCTGCATTCATGCATTCAACAAATAGAACAGGAAAAGCGGGAAATGTTTCCTGGATAATCCGCCGTCTTTTTTGGGTGACATTGCTGGCATCCATAATGGCAACATCCCCGATATCACTCAAAAATTGCCTGGCACTTTCCAGATTTGTCGCTGCAATTTTTTCGCGAAAAGCAACACCCTCAGGGTTATCTGGTGAAAAAAAAGTAGCATGGGAGGTATTGCCAAGCTCCTGGCTCATGCGTCTTCTCAATTCACCATTATTAAAGATACGGGTTTTAACTCCGTCCAGTTCGAGAGTGCGGCTTAATTTTTTGGCCATGGTTGATTTACCGCGAGCCGGCAATCCCACCATAGCTATGACCAATTTTCCTCGCATGTGAAACCCCAATGAATCTACGAATTCATAACAAGATGAATGCTCTGTTTACCAGCCTGTATCCGTGTGCAGACTGTTACATGACCCGTTAGATCTAAAATATTGCTCGAATCGTCTTCCTTGTTTACGACACCGTCGCAAGTCATTATATGCTGTAACTACTTACAGAGGAAGACACTAACTTTGACAAGATTACCCCCCTGTAAGATTCAAATACCAACCCCTTTAGTAACGACTCACAAAGTGAGTGACTAAGCCAGGCTTATCGTGGAAAGGTCAGGCTCACTGTGAGCAGTTACCACCTTTATTGTATGAACTTAGCTGCAAAATGCCAATATGCTTTTCCAACTGTTAAGCGGATTCAGGAGGAAATATATGGGTAACTAGTAATATGCTTCTCCAAGGGTGATTGCAAAACTATACAACAAGGAAATATGGGGGAGAAAAAATCTTAGAATGGGAGGGGGATGCAGAGGGTAAGATGTCGTTTTAGTAGAGATGGTATCAGATGATTACAGCCAGGTAAGACAGACGTTCTCTTTATTGGCCGGAAAAAGTACCGGCCACCAGACGTCGGGAACCTGAGGAAGTCAATCTATACAGTAGGATTGGAACTCAGGAAACTCTAAAGAATGTAACAAGAACTTCTTAAGGTCTTCTAAAGAAGATCAACTTACAGGTTCCCAACGGCCAGCAGCCGGTCAAGCAGCCACCCGTTCCTTGAAGCTGTTCATAGCCAGTAAAGAACAGCAGGTATTCAAGGAATAAACATTACTCTTCAGTTCAGTGCAATACTTACGAACACTACTTTCTTATCATACGCCTTTTTGCAAGATGATGCCAGCAATCAAATACTATTCCTTTACTAGCCAATGCCTGTTCATAAAACGATTTTTTGCACGATTTTGGATCTTTGTCATAGTTGCGGAGGTGGTGAGGCCTCCTTCCTGAATGTCAGGGGACCAATAGCCTTGCCTTCTCCCGTGGATAGGTATCTATTGAAGAAAGCTTTTTTCCACATTCTAGTGCTATTTTGTAACTACTTATAGGGTAAAAGGATAAATTTGACACTCATCTGTATTTGTAACCAGTTACGTTATTTTCAGGAAATCAATGCTCGCAATATTAACTCTATGGCTGTGCTTGTTTACCTGAAAACGCTTTAATCTGAGAATAAATAGCAATTCTCAGACAAAATCCTAATGATTACAACTCATACAATTTTTCATCATGAACTGGAGGCCTGGGACCTGAGGCAATTTTCTTTTTCATTGTTTCAAGACTGAAGGCATCATCACCGTCCATAATATCTCCCATTTCAGCTTCAATCTGGTCAGGATCGTCCCCAGCTTCCATTCTTGTGAGAGCTTCCTCCATTTGATCACCGAGACGCAAACCGGTTTTTTCTGAAAATTTACGCATGAGTCGGGCCATCTGACGAGGGTCATCTTCATTGACCTGTTCGGCATCCTGCATCAACCCGGCGAAAGCCTGCTCCATCTTAGTCTCATCCATACCTGTAAAAGGGTCGTTGGCATCCTCTTCTTTAGCTTTGCCGATGGTCGCGAAAGTTGACAACATTTTTTCCAACTGCACCGTTCCACATTTAGGGCAATTGGGTCGCTTTTCAGTATTGATTCGTTTGGAATAGAAATTAAAAATGGTATTGCAATCCGGGCAGAAAAACTCGTATATAGGCATAGTCTTGTATATTGATCTCGTAGTCACTCTTACCCAATGTATCACAAAGCATTGCTCAACACGGCATCCACATCTCTTACATTTACCTTATCAGTTATGCGTACGCTTCCGATTTTATCTGGCAGTACAAAAAACACCCGGCCTCCGACGGTCTTTTTGTCTGCAAGCAAATACTTACGCATCCGCTCGACATTCAATTCAGCAGGGATAGTGGTTGGCAGGCCATAGGTTTGAAGAAGCCCTGTCAGTTCATCACTGATATCTGTACCTTGGTCCAGGCTGCGAGGAGCCAATTTGGCAGCAGCAACCATCCCGATCGCCACGGCAAAACCGTGAATTATGGTAAAGTCAGAAGCAGCTTCCACTGCATGCCCGATGGTATGGCCATAATTAAGGATACGACGAAGACCTCCTTCGCGCTCATCCTGGGCAACGACGTCTGCCTTAATTTCACAACACCGCTGTATCATGGAAGTCAATACACCAGGCTCCAATTGCTTGATGTTCTTATGATTATTCTTCAGAAATGTGAAAAACGAACTATCCTGAATAACGCCATATTTGATGACTTCAGCAAGACCTCCACGATACTCTTGCTGTGGAAGAGTATCAAGCAGATCAGTATCGATATACACAGCCTGTGGCTGATAAAATGCTCCGACCAGATTTTTACCTTCAGGGATGTCTACCCCTGTTTTGCCGCCTACTGAGGAATCAACCTGAGCCAGAAGGCTGGTCGGCACTTGTACAAATGGAATACCACGCATATAGGTAGCTGCGAGAAAACCTGTCATGTCGCCTGCTACCCCTCCGCCAAGGGCAATGAGAGCATCAGAGCGATCAAAACCTTCTTGGGCCAGTGAACTGGCTAGCTGGCCGATGGTTTCCAGATTTTTACTTCCTTCACCTGCAGTGAAAATAAAAAGCCTAGCCTCAATTCCCTCTTGCTTCAGACCCTGCAAAAGCTTATTGCCATACAATTTGCCCACATTGGAATCAGTAATAATTCCGTATTTTTGGCCAGATTGTCTGGCTTTTAAATCAGCACCGATCATACTGAGCACACCTGGACCGATGTATATGGGGTAGCTGCGCTCGCCAAGGCCCACTGTTATAGATGTGGCGTCCACAAATTTCTCCTTGTTCAAGGTATCATATATCAATTGAACTGAAGTGTATCATGTTTTCTGAAAAAGAAAAACCCAAGCATAAAGCAAAAAAAAAGAGACGCCGCAAAAGCAGCGTCTCTTCTATATGCAATCAGAAAAAGAGGAGATTACATGGCGGAGCCAGAGGCAGCGCCCTGCATTTTAACCTCAACTTTCTCTGTGAGTCCTGCATAGTAAGCACGGAGGTGGGTAAGAACTTCATCACGACCAAAGTGATCAACAACCTCAGCACCTTCAGACAGTGCTTTACGCAGCTTGGTACCAGAGAGGATAACGCGATCTTCTTTGGTGTGTGGACATGTACGAAGAGATGCCATACCGTCACATTTGTGGCAGTAGAAGGTCCAGTCAATCTTCATTGGTTTACACTGCAGGTCTTTTCCAGCATCACCGGTCTCAGGAATACGATCAAAAATCTGCTGTGCTTCAAACAGACCATAGAAGTCACCAACACCAGCGTGGTCACGACCGATCAGCATGTTGTTAACACCGTAGTTCTGACGGAAGGTTGCATGGAGCAGGCCTTCACGAGGACCAGCATAGCGCATATCCAGTGGGTAACCAGCGTTGATAACGTTCTCTTTAACAAAGTAGTTATCGATCAGAATCTCAATGGCTTTAACGCGGGTCTCTGCAGGAATATCACCTGGTTTCAGGTTACCGATCAAAGAGTGAATCAGTACACCGTCACATACTTCGATGGCGATTTTTGCAAGGAACTCATGGGAACGATGCATTGGGTTACGCAGCTGAAGAGCAGCAACATTTGCCCAACCACGCTCATCAAACATTGCACGGGTCTCGGCTGGGGTCAGGTATACGCCAGGATATTTTTCTTTGTATCCACCCTCAGAGAGTACTTTAACAGGACCAGCAATATTGTACTCTTTCTGGTTCATAACCATGATAACGCCGGGATGATCTTCAGGAGCGATTTCCCAGAATTTACCATCTACAGATTCTTCACCTTCGCCCATGAATACTTTTTCGCATTCCCATTTTTTATCGGCGTCGGTCATCTCGTATTTCTCGGTAACTTTCATGGTAGCATATACTTCGCCACCATTTACCAGAGCAATCTCGTCACCTTCGTTGATCTCTGCGGCCTCAGCAGCTGAAACATCCAGGGTGATAGGTACAGGCCAGAAGGTTCCGTCTGCCATCTGGAAGTTTTCGCAAACGCCTTTCCAGTCAGCTTTGGTCATGAAACCATCCAGAGGGGAAAAACCACCAATTCCCATCATGATCAGATCGCCTTTGGCGCGATTGGAAACTTCTATTTGCTTCAAGCCTTTGGCTTTTTCCAACTCAGCAGTGAGCTCTGCTCCTTCAAGCAAAGCGCATACAAGACCTTTGCCGCCATGAGGCGCTACTAATTTACTCATAGTTATTCCCTCTCTGTTTAATTCTCGTTAGCTCGTAAGCCTGTGCAATTTCTGAATCGTTTTGCCAGTGCTAGATACTTTTTAAGACAAAACTGAATCAGTATTCAGTGGTAGCAATATTTACTGAGGTGAGCAGGAGAAGTCAAGCAAAAAACAACTATTTTTTTGAAGGAAGATATAAATTGATTTGATTCAAGAGACAAGTTCAAGATACGCGTGATAAACATTGATAACTTCCTGAAGTTTAATAAAAACAGGTCAGGCACATAACCCAAAAAAGCTGCCCCGATGATATCAGGGCAGCTTAAACGTACCAGTAATGTATCAAGTACGCATTACCGCTTTTTCCAGCTTTGAATACCAGAAGTACGGGGATGCGGTACCTTGGCTTTTTTATTTATGCCAACTCCTGATGCCCCATTAGTACCGCCACTGGAATTAACAAGAATAGAGACGGTTCCATCATTTGACGTTTCAGTGCCACTATGAGTGCTGATGGTCGCCAAACCTTGTCCCAAACCTATTTTGGAAGTTGCCAGGCCACTACTCCCTCTCCACACATCATCATAATAAGCTGTTCCAGTCATGTAATACAAAGTCCAGAGGTAGCTATTTCCGCTGGGAATACAAATATCAGCCGAGGGAATAAAAGAAGTAAAGATAGCCAGTCCACCGGTAAGGGAAGGAAAGCTTAAAGTTCGCTCACCTTCCTGAGTTCCTGTAGAGGAAAGAAAATCGAGATACCAGCCACTATAATTTTTTTCCTGATCAGTCATCATACTGCTCCAGTCCGTTAACGTGCCATCAGCATCAACACGCTGATCAGTATACACTGTATAGTTGGTTGTATTCATTAAAGCTGTGGATTTGTTCACAGTGGACCAGTCCAAGTTGCCAGAAAGACTCAACGACTCCTTGATGCCATAAAACGATTGCGTATCCAGATTGGTCACATCACCGGCATCATAGTATCTGCCAGTTCCAAAATACAGCCAACGTCGTCCGGCACTATCATATCCGGTAATAAAACCAGCCGTAAGCGGTTGTTCCACGTCAATCAACACATTGTCGGCCACCCAGTTGGAGGGATCACGGTCATCATCCCCATCGTTGACATCGTCAATAACGATTCGTCGCATTTTTCCGGTCCAGGCAGGTGTTCCACCGTTGGTATCTGTCACTGTGCCAAAGTAGACAACGTCTGTATTGTAATCTGAATTCCAATCCACAGCTCCAGGATCAGTTACAAAAGTTTTTGCTTCAAGAGTGAGGTACGGATGCAAACCGGCTGTCAAGACACCTGTTTTTGGAGTACCGGAGACAGTCTGGGTAGTGAGGCTGTACAACTCGTTGTTCGTTGCCAGTTTGACCAGATCAATCATGTAAAACTGACCATTCTGATTACTGGTTACGCTCGTCAATAACGAAGGATCTGGCTCTCCGCTGGCATTAGCAGGACCTGAGCCAAAAGCTAAAAACCACCTATTTTCACCATTTTCCGGAGAAGTGTCATCGTATGTACCGTAAACTCCGTCGTGGTCGCCATCTTTCAATTTAACAACTGTCGGCATACCAAGGGAAAAGCCCATCTTAGGCATTCGTATTTCACCTAATAAAGTAGGAGGGATTTCTGGATTGGTTATATCAAATATTACATAGGCTGAGGACATAACTGGATCTGTCGAGACAGGTAAACTGCCATCGGTTTTATCCAGATCTGCCTGTACGGTTGCGCCTCCTAAACGCATACCTGCAACGAGTATAGTACCCCAGCCATTGGGATGATCAGTATCATCAGCAAATACCTTTGCGTCAAAAACAGTTGGTTGCAGATCCATATAATAGCTGTGCCCATAATCCGGATCCGTCAGCCAGTGTAAATGCGAAAGCAGGTTAAATGGAACATACGCCCACAACTCTGCTCCGAGCTCAGGATATGTGGTTGCACTGTTACAGGCGGTATCATTTGTTAGATCAGAATCCCAGGGGTTGTAACCGGAATTGATTTCACGACAGTATTGCTGGTTAAGGTCATCATAAAAACCACCGTTAAACGCATGCAACATGCCATCATTGGCTCCGGCATATATCACGTGACGTCGGTCATCATATTTTTTAGCGAAAGCTGCATAGCTGCTGTCGTAATATACTTGATTATAATACTCTCCGGTGGATGACACCAGAACAGGTGAAGAATAGACGATATCACCAAGCCGCCAGGTGCTACCGTTATAATACCTGGACCGCATTTCAGTGCCTTCCACATCTTTACCGCCAATATTTAAGACTTTCGGTTCACCAGTACTGTCCACATCATCCTGCCCACGCACCCAATTGATCTCGCGTTCTGTCTGTTTTAAAAGAAAAGTTTCAAAATCACTGGTACTGAGCGAAGAGATGGCTGTCGGCATATCTCCAAATGAAGAATACAGATGTAGGTAAGCATACAACCCTGAAGGGTCGCTGAGATCACTCACAGCCGGGGCTGTGGCCGGCCAGGTGAAATCTTTCACCTCACCGGTATCAACCAGATTATCGCTGTCTCCATCAACCCAGGTAAATATATACCTTTCCCGATTGTTAGAAATATACGAGGTACGCTGGGTAAGAGGATCCAGCAGGGAACTGTTGAGCCAGTCTGTAGAGTTCCACAGGAAATGAAAATTATCTATATCAACTCCGACTCCAACGTTCCACAAAATTTCTGCGTCGTCTAGTTTACCATTGCCATTGATATCATAGTAGCGGGTAACTCCACCTGACTCGGACACGAGAATGGCATCAATTTGAGATAAAAAGGGATGATACAACGGGTCATATACCGTAGCACAGGTCTCGTACTCGAAAACGTTGTTGCCATTGGCATCTTCTGTATCCAGTATACCGTTTCCATTGATATCTTCTCCACTATCAAGGGTGCCATTACCATTGATATCTTCGGTATCGAGTACACAATTAAAGTTAATATCTTCCTGTAATACTCCATGTTTACCATCCAAATCAGGTCCTTCAACATCAAGCTTATCGTTGTCATTGGAATCTTCACGCGTGTTTCCATAGCTATCAACAAACAATGCATGAAGTTGGCCGATCCAGGTCACGGTATTAGCTGCACCGCTTGTATCAGATTTCTTCGGATAAAAGACAGACTGATACAGGGCACCTTCACCGGAACGAGAGTTAGAGATAACCGAACTTGTTGTACCTGATGATGCTCTATTTAAAATATCGGCAAAAGATTTATTCAGCTGTTCCTGTAATCGCAAAGGATTGGTTACATAATAATACGTATCAGGAACACCATCATTATCCTCATCCCATTCCGAGGTTAAATTGGGGGTACCATCACTGTCGCTGTCTTCAAAACTTCCCCACTTGGCAGCATACCAGAGTGGATTCGGAATCAGGCTGGCTGCAGAAGCTCCCCCGGAACTGTCTGGATAGAACCTTCGTGTGGTAGACAGCGGCAGTACGCCTAAAGAGGAATCATGGGTATCTCCAGGATTGTCACGACCATTGATGGCAGCAGTGTCTGTAGGATCAATTGGGTCAACTCCAGGAGGTGTATCAATCCAGGTCAAAAAGTCCTGGGAAGATCCGGTATCAGAATCCCTCACTTCCAAGTAGGTACCATCTTTGGTTGTTCCGGAAATAATGTAGCCTGCATGTTGAATATAACCACCAGATGCACTGCCGGCTTCCAGGGTAATATCAACAGCTACAGCACTGGCCGTGTTGGTTACCGCATTGCCGCTGGCATCGACCAGTTGGAAGGTATATTTAACTATATCATCCATATCATGGTCAGCGCCCTGCTCAACGTCTTCATAATTGATTCTGAACACGCCATAGGTTTCTGTGAACTCTTCAACAAAGAAGTCTACAATGGTATTGGTAGGCCAGTATTTCCACACTGTCGATGTTCCCCTATTGCCGATGGTTTTAGCAAAAGGTACCAGGGTAACATCGGTTCCTCCCACATCAAGCTCAATGCGGGGCAACGGTGATGCCAATCCTACAGCATAGGTGCGTACACTCTGGTCATCGTTCACGGTGGGTTGCAGATCTGTTACATGTCCGTAATAAGCAACTGCAGCTGAATAGTAGCTTCCGCCTTTGGTTGGCTCTTCAGGACACAACCCGCGAATATCGCCAAATCCTGAAACGTTTTTTACACTGCAGACATAATCGAAATCAGCTCCGTTCTGACCAATATAACGATTTCCGGACTCACTCTCACCTGTGGAGATCATGTTGGCCCAATCTTCAACATTCAAATCTGTCACAAGATCATCGAGTTTCATGTCCGTACTGATTCCGGAACCGAAATTTGAATTGACTCCAGGTAAATCATCACCATCAAAAGTTGGATTGATATCGCTCAACACCAGCATGTATGGCTGGGAGCAACTATCATACCCTGTGCTTGGGTCGTAGGGATTATCCCAACTTGCCAATGGAAGCCCGAGTTTATAATCATCCAGGGTAGTATCTGTACCGTCATAGGTATAGGTTGAGGTCGGGCTCCCTTTACCGGCAAAGTATCGCTCTGTTTCATACATCATTTCAGCAATGGGATTTCCCCAGTCACGACACTTACCGTTAGTCATAGGCCCAGAAGTAATCCAGCCGCAGTTTTGGTTGTAGTTGCTTGTGCTGTAACTGTACCCTTGAATATGCATACTGTTAAAGGTATTTATAATACCGTTAACAGAGGTAAAAACACCTGTTGTCAAATCAATTTCATTAGAAATATCACCAACTTCCTTTCGCAACACACCACCTCTGGTGTTGTTGGTCCAGGACCCGGTCATCAGGCCAAAATACATCCGGCCGGTCTCACCGTGGCGCTGCAATAAACCAGTGGGCTTATAATTCCCGTCAGGGTATTGTTTGCAGTTAGACTCCAGCCCCACACTGGCATCACAGACCCTTACGCGAGTCTCATAATCTGTGATATAGGATCCAGCACTGGCTAGAGTATAGGTGGAAAGCATTAAATCTGAGAATGCACCTGCAGGGATAATCTGCCAACTGTTGCTTGAATCAGGACCATTCCAGTACAGAAAATACTGATCACCACCGCTAGCCTCTTCCATACGAAATTCCACCGTATGCGTGCCAGCAGAGAGAACCGTTGAACCATTGTGGCTTGTACCTCCGGAAACTCCATGGCCGCCATAATAACCGACTATCAGCTCATCAGGAGTACCACCGTCAATAATTACTTCAATGGCATCATCACCATCAACAGCGAATGAATAAGTGCCGCCTGTGGTAATATTTAGTGTACCAGTAAAAACAGCTAGATATTTTTCTTGTTGCGCACTTCCGCTGCTATATGGATTGTAATTTGTCCCATAAGGATTACCTACACCATCAATAGCACCAAAATCCGAGGTTGAAGGGCTTGGATACCTTTCGTTTACATGGTTGCGGATGCTATAATCAAGCCAAGAACCAGATCCATACTGATTGGCCGCAATAGCATAAGTAGTTACCATCAACTCGAAATCCGCATGATCCGTAGGGTGCCCAGGATGACTCCCACCACTGACTTCCAGGTTGTCCTTGGCAACCGGCGCCTCTGAAGAAACCCAGTCCCAAATTCTATTAGGATTATTCGGGAGTACGCGCAACAGAGGAGGCCCCCCATCAGTTTTGGTGGTAGACGCGAACAGGTGGCGCAATCCGCTGCCTGCTACAGGGGCTGTTAAGGGAGAATAATCTGAGATGTCATATCCATTAACAGCAACACTGGTATACTCTTTTCCCCAGGTATGGGCATCATGGGGTACGAACACGCGTTGAAGAACCGTATCACCGGCAGCATCGGTACTTCGATACCCTCCGTATAGTACCTTGCGAATGGTATCCATTCGGGACATAGTCAAATAGTTGAGAAAATCACCGCTCCATTCATTACTCCCGCTACATTTTTTATCTGTAGTTGTGGAACTTGGCTCAAAAAGAGGAGAACTTGCCGAGCTATCATAGGTATAGCATTTAAAATTATCGAAATACCCGTAATAATCAATGGATGTAGGATCATAGGTAACATCCAATTTGCCATCATCATTCAGATCTGAAGCATCGTTATATGCCTCATAATACAGCTTATGGTTACGCCCCATTACCAGCATAACCAAAGGAGGTGCACCAGAAGCAACAAAAGGTGGAACCACCTGGTAATCAATACTGGTGGCAGCAAAGGAAATCGGCACAGACAATACCGCAGAACAGATCGTTCCAACGAGTACCGATTTAGAGAATGTAAATCGTTTCATCTCAACATCCTATAGTTGTAATTTTTCGATCTGGTACACACGATTTCCCTCAACCAGCATCAACACCTCATTTCCAGTGCGAATCTGTTTTAAGGGAATATATTTTTTATACTCAGCCCCATTTTTTTTATACACCTGACGAACCACAACATTCTCCATAACCGTATACCTGGTATCACCAACCTTTATATACGTGTATGTGCTTTTCCACGGTTTATGGGTAACCTTACCATCCACCCATTGCCCGATGGCATCAGCCTGGCAAGGCCTGACCAAGAATAAAACTGCCAGCGTAAACAATAAAATCTTACTGCAAGCTCTCGACCAAATACATCGTAGGGTTATTAGTATTTCCTGCATGTGCCTAGTTCTCCTAACTTTTGCTTATATGTCAACTGCACTTGGGCCTGATTATTATTCAACCCCACGTGTTGAGAATAAATAGTCATATATCGACTTTTGGGCGGTGGTCCCCCATAATCGTTACCGGGCCCTTGCCCTCCCTCGCCTGGATCATTCCTGGTTACTCCCAACATCGCAATATTGGTATGCCCCAGAGTATCCTTTTGAGAGTTTGCAGTCGAGGGATCATCAGGAATACGCAAATCACGATATATATCCGATGGAACCTCATCCGCAGTGGTACCTGTTGTTGCTCCTTGAATATCGCTAACCAGCCGATTATCGGCAAAAGTTTTACTCAAGACATCCACTCCTGCAATGGCAAAAGGTGGGGCTGTTACAAATTGGCCTTCGCAAGCCATATTTTGCACAAACATCTCTATTCCCACTTGCGTACCACTATCAGCACGAAAAAAAGTCTGCTTGGCGAAACGATCATTTCCTGCAACGCGTAATTCAAATACACTTGTGGTTATGGCATAAACTCCGAGCAAACTAAGCATAATTAGAATCAGCAGAGCTATAATCAGTACAAAGCCGCTATCATTCTTTAAAAAATCGTGTTCTGAACTCACGTTTTTATATCTCCTGGTATCAATCTGAATCCACCATTTCCCTGAAGAGATGCAGATACAACGTATTGACATGATATAAAATATTACACTCTCTCAACATGTTTTCACCACATCAGTTTCACATTCATTCAAAGTCCCTGAAGACGGTTCGGGTTCAGAAAAAAATATGGTTTATTTAATATCATCCTTTATATACACAAACCTGATAGGAGTAGCCATCATCCGGTTATCCCCCTGTATATACATATAAATTGTTTTCAAATTAGGCGCTGGATGATCAACAGCTACGTTCCAGTATATCTGATAACCATCAGGTTGAGTGTTTGGTTTGCCATCAGCATTAGCGAAATCATCATCAAGCCCGAAATTATTGCCTGTATCATCTATGCCATCCCAATCTTTATCTTTATCAGTCCCATTTCCATCAACGTCTTCAAAGACAGCGTCTCTATATTTCTGGGCGACGAGTAACTCAACTTGACCAGCATTAGCATTGCTTGCAGTAGAAATAAGATTTGCTCGCACATTACTCTCCACTGCTGTTACCTGCATGGTATACAGACCAAGTATGCCAAAAACCAATAAAGCTATGGCAATCATGACCTCGATAAGAGTAAAACCATCTTGAGACAAATTATATTGTGTATTCATTACAGTCACATATTACGGAGATTTATTGTAGTTGTATACAATCGTCGACGCACATTATCGCTCAGAGGAATAGCAGGGTACGATGTACCACTCGGTGTATTGTAGGTCAGTCCGTTATTATTATAGTCTTTTGCTGGACGATTTGCCCTTGCAATCAAGGTAATTTCAACAGAACTGGCATTAGCAGGAGTACCAGTGTTTCCCCCTTGAGGATCTAAATAGCGAAACTCCAGCAAATCAAAATTTTCTGCTATGGCTTGTGGTGCAGCAGCATCATTGCCTTTATGATCTACTCGACCAAGCTTTGTTTTTCCATCGCTTGCACTGACATAAAGTCTATATGTGATGTCTTCACCATCATCTATGATGTCACCATCATTATTTAAATCAGCAGAAAATCTGATTTCGGACAATTCAGTTTTTTTGATGCCAGCACCAGCATCTCCATTTTCATCGTAGCCTGCCATTCGAAGTTCATTGGCCATGATATACATGGCAGCCCGGATATTCTGTTGCATCTCAGCAACATCTTCCTGTGCAAGATACGTACGTTGCTGAGCAATATAAGCGCCATAAATTGCGCCAATGATTATCCCGGAAATAGCAAGAGTAATCATTAACTCAACAAGAGTAAAACCTCTATCATTGCCTAAAGAAAAGGTGCTAACATGTTTTATTTTGCATTCTTTACCCATTGTACTTCAACTGTCCTATTACTATAATTTTATACGAACATTCCCGGATTTATTTACAACTACACTAGTCACCGTCCCCTGACTACTTGTAAATTCAATAGTGCCATTCGACCATGAACCTGGAATTGACGGAAGGGTGTTCGGTTGAAACACAATTGTCTTTTTGCCATCAGCATTAGCACCAAGATTATTGTTTGTAATGCTAACCTTACTTGGTAGAGGGCCAGCCAAAACGATGGGCTGCTCACCAGGATCAAAGGTGAAATCGCCATTATCATCCTGATACACGACGTATGTATAGGTATCCCCATTGACAGCCTGATTAAAAGTCAAAACACAATTGACATTACGACGAACAGCTTCACTTTTAGCTTGCATTAATGCCATATATAGACTTCTTGCTGCACCTTTAAGCTGCATATTTGGCATATACGCCATGAGTGCCGGGGTGGCAATTGCTAATGCTATCCCGATTATGGCGACCACCACCATCAACTCCACGGTGGTAAACCCACTTGTATTTGCTTTTTTCATACTCAAAAAACCTTTATACTTATTGATTATTACGTCAAATGTACTTAGCAAAATTTGCACCATTACAATTATTTTTTTTGTCAAATCAAAAATGATGATATTTCAGATAATTATCATTCATACTCACACAAACGAGATCATCCTACACCACAGCCAGTTAAATTTGTTAATTCTTGTCGCATTGCAAATGTAAAAAAAATTAACACATCTAGGAAACCTATAAACCGTACAAATAGACAATAATTTTATCTATTTTTTTCAATATGTTACAAATAAGCAGGCAATAATTAAGGGTTTAAAATTCAGAGTATTGAAACTAAGTGATGGTAGAAATCAAGACTATCTATTTACCCATATGCGTCAAAAAATCACTCCCAAAAAATACAAAAAAATGAATTATCGAGCATCCAGTGGTTCTTCACGGCGACAACACAACATAATCTCAAGAGCAAATACAACAGTAAAATTATTTTATAAAGTGCATAAAAACGAGAAAGACACATAAACGGGGCGCCGCCCCTGACAAACAGTAAGTTCTTTTTGGGAACATTGCTTAAGGTAACAGATAGCTGACAGCCAACATGGAAAGGAAGTTATAAAAAGACAAGAGGGTCTGAAAAAGGTACCGAAATGCAGAAGTATAAACCACTACATCGAATCATAAAAAATAGTCATATATTAAGCTAAAGTTTCCTGGAAATTATCACATCGCCGATCCCGGTTCCCCTACGCGACCATGCGTAGCAGTGTTCTGACAAAAGATTTTTGCGTCTTTTGCCTCGGTAACGGGCAAATCGATTGAAAATCCTCACTCAATGCGGCCTCGGCTATAATTCTTCGGACATCTGAAAATGCAAATCCGGAACGGCCGCGAACTTTATATTTGCGATCGGGCGCCTTTTGCAGTCGAGCCGCATAAACCCATGTCAGCGTTGTCGCCATCATGCAAAAGTTGAGAT
>NZ_AUCV01000025.1 GCF_000429945.1 Desulfogranum japonicum DSM 18378
TAGAATCAGCAATTAATGCACTGGAAGTTCACGGTCTTGACCGATGCCCGGATCATGGGCTCAATGGCTTCAAACGGTATGTTGCCCTGGCAGTACTGGCACGAAATATCCAGCAGCTTGGAGTAAGGGTTCGAGAGAAACAGCTGGCGTTGATTAAAAGACAGGAGAAGGTCAAGAGAGCTGCATAACTGTTGTATTTTTGCAAGATTACTTCATGGCAGCGGGAGAGATCCATTTAAAATTTGCTGATTACGGTTAATTTAAACCCCAGCAAACATTGCGGAGACCATCAGAGTGTTGGAACAATATCATGTGGGAATAATTCCCGAAATTAAATGAGCTGAAAAGGGGGTTTTCGTTCTGTCACTATTTATATCTTGCTCCAAACGTGTATGTTTAACTTACCCGTTATAGGATCGAGGTTCGTGCTATTATTCACAGGATCTACTATGAAGAGTTTGCGTGTTTTGTTGAATTGGGGTACATATCTTCTCTTCGCCTTGTCGGTAGAAGTGTTTGGTGCTGGTAACGCAAGTCCAGGAGTTGCCGCACACTGTCGTGTTGTTCTAACGTTTTATGAGCGCGCCTTTTGGCTGTTTGACGAGTTGTCTGGTTATAAAAAACAGGGAACAAAAGCATAAATTGGTGTTGTACGTAAACCTGTATAGAAGGTCAGGTTCTGGACCTGCTGGTTTCCTTTGGGAATCTTGCACGATACCTTGTCTGGCTAAAAGAGAGCCGTTTACCCGGTGGGAGTTGCCAAGGCAATGGATAGCGCTTAATGTAAGGCTACTTTGTGTATAACGCTCGTTGCAACCTTTAAGGAAACATCTGGTGGGGACTGCCGACTTTGTTGGTTGCTGCCATGGGCTCTCCTGGCAAGATTTGCAAAAGGATGAGCGATCGAAGGCGTACAGGAAGTTTTCCGTGTTGGTCTGATCCATTTCGTGGCAGTCTGTTTCTTTCTGCAGGGGCCAGCGTTCTTTACTCCCCCAAGCCATCATGCACAAAAAACGATTTCTTTGATCACTTACAAAGTGTTGATTGTTCAAACTGGCAGTGGATGATCCTGTAGAGTATAGCTGACAAGGCTTATGAAAATATATAGAAACTTAGATGAGATTACTGCTCCCTTTGCCAATGCGCAGGTGACCATAGGTAACTTTGATGGCGTTCATCTCGGCCATAAGGTGCTCTTTGAGAAGGTTGTTGAGCAGGCGCATCAGGAACAGGGAACAAGCGTTGCTGTAACTTTTGATCCGCATCCCCTGAAAGTACTCAGTCCCAACGGAATCCGATTAATTTCCACCACTGCACAGAAGGTGGAGCAAATCAAACGGGCTGGTATTGAGGCGCTAGTTATTATTCCTTTTACCAGAGAGGTGGCCTCGACTCCTGCCGAAGTTTTTGTAGATACAATACTAAGACAAAAAATAGGGTTGAAGGGGCTAGTTATTGGCTACGATTACGCCCTGGGCAAGGGACGACAGGGTGATATAGCATTTCTGCGGAAACTTGGAGAAGAGAAGGGGTTTAGTGTGGAGGTTATTGAACCGCATTATGTTGATAACGATCTGGTATCGAGTACACGGATTCGCGAACTGGTAACAGCCGGGCGTATGCGTGACGTGTATAAGTTGCTGGGACGTTTTTATCAGATCCGGGGTATTGTGCAACCTGGCCAGAGAAGGGGCCGCAAATTAGGTTTTCCTACAGCTAATCTTTGTCTTTCTGAAGAGGATCTCTGCCCTAAAAGCGGTGTCTATGTGACCCAGGTGCTTTATGACGGCAAGCAGTACGGAGGTGTTGCCAATATTGGCTACAACCCAACTTTCGGGGTGAATGAATTGGTTGCAGAGACCCATATTTTTGACTTTAATGCTGATGTTTACGGTAAGCCTCTGAAAATTAATCTTCTGCGATATCTGCGTACAGAAATGGCTTTTGAAAGTGCAGAGGCCTTGGTGCATCAAATCAGTAAAGATGTGGCTGTCGCCCATAAAGTGTTGGCACAGGCACGGGAGAAAAAACTGATAGCATATCAGGTATGACGTACCTTTTTTGCCCGCTTCCGTGGAGAGGCGAGCTGCTTCCGGTTGGTCGATAGCCCCCCTGGTGTTGGTTTTGGAGAAATGCAAACCAAAAAGGGAGGACAGGTTGCGCATGGAAGAAATGTACCTATAGTAAAATGATTTACTTTAACTTCGGATTTCTGATATTTTTTTCCGGTTGCCGGTTGAACGATGCAGATCATGGATATTGTGTCGTTAGTAGAGGTATTTGTTCTAGGGATTCAAAAAAGCACCTTGGGCGCGCAAATGGGGCTGCATCTAATCTGTACTTGCAGGTAAGTCGAAGCAGGCAATCATAGGTAGTTGCGGTAAAATGTATCGCATGCCCAGGCTCTGCCCTTGCCTGACCTTGGGTAAAAATCCTCATATATGGCAGACACGTGTTAGAAATTCGGGCTAACCCTTTTTTCCATGGCTTTTGGGGAGACGAGTCGCTTCTGGCTGCAGAACGCGAAGTACTCGTTAGCTGCACGTACGTGGTATCCACGTGGTTTCAGAAAAGTCATCAGGGACGAGCTCATAAACCTTAAGATTATAACTCCATCAAAGTAGGAATATTATGGCTGAAGTAGAGAAAACCGCTGATCTTGCAACTGTAATCAGTGACCTTGAAAAAGTAGTCGAAGAGAAGCCTGAAAATGTGGTAGCCAGACATCACCTGGGCCTGGTGTATAGACAGGCGGGCCGAATTGATGAGGCAATCACTCAACTGCAGAAGGCTATTGAGTTGGATAACCAATCCATGGAAAGCATGATCAACCTGGGTGCGATATATTTCGATATTGGTGAGACTGACAAAGCGCTTGCATTGAATCAGCAGGCATTGTCCATTTCTCCTAAAATGGCAGAAGCGCATGTAAATATCGGACTGATCTACCAGCAACAGAGTCGTGTGGCTGAATCCATCGAGAGCTATCTCAAAGCAATCGAGATAGACCCTAAACTGCTTACAGCATGGATCAACCTGACCTCAGCGTATACCATGAGCGAAGAAGATGCAAAAGCTGTTGAGGCTGCAAGGCAGGCTGTCACCCTTGAGCCCGAGTCAGCCATGGCCATGAACAACCTTGCCGTGGCCCTGTATTTTCAGGGAAGCTATGAGGAATCCCATGAGAGCATGGAAAAAGCAAAAGCGCTTGGTTATTCTGTCGATTCCCGATTTGTCGCAGCCCTTCAAGAGAAGCTGGGGTAAGGCAGATGGGGAGCCGAGCTGAAGCCAATGTCATACCGTGGTGCCCTTTCTGCGGGGACGATATAGAGCCTCCCACTGAGGCCCATGAGAGAAAAATGACAGAATTTCCCATGGGGAAATGTACTTGTGGGGCTATTTACGTTTGTGATGCCACAGGGCATAATGTTGGTTCTGCAATGGTTGAATGTCTGGTCAACGCCTGCAATGACGAATCTGATCTGGCTTGGGAACTTGTACCTGAAGAAGACTATCTGACAGGTCGCCTTGAGGATTACGATGATGTCACCCATCAGATTATTCCCAAACGGAATCTTGACGGGCGTGCAGTGCGTGGCGTGTTGTTTTTTGTGCGTCTGCATAAGGACATGGCAGAAATTGTTACCCGTTTCGAGCAGAACAAACAGCAGGAAGCCACCCTTGCGGAGCAAAAGGCGGGAGGTGCTTCACTTCCCGAAATCGAACCGGCACGAGATCCAAAAAGAAAGAAGAAACGAGCCAGTAAGACATTGGTCCATGAACTTGCAGTACAGGGTGATATCCAGAGCCTGGTGGATTATTGTTTTGACGACAAACGCACCTTGCGTTTTATGCAGCGGCTGTTGTATGAACCGGATCTCAATCTCCGTAATAAAATAATCTGGAATATGGGATCTGTGTGTGCAAGGGTAGCAACCAGGGAGCCCGGTCAGGTCGCGGATCTGCTCCATCGTCTCTTTGAAGCCTGTTCCGATTCTGCTTCAACCTCTTGGGGCATGGTGGAGGCAATAGGTGCCATAATAGCATGTCGACCTGATGTGTATGGTGCTTTTACCCGTCATTTGTATAATTTTCTACATGACCCGGCCACCCTTGCCGGTGTTATCTGGGGATTGGGAGAAATAGCAAGGAGCAGGCCTGATTTGGTTCGCAAGACACCTTTTTACTCCCTGCTTGGTTTGCTAAATCACGATGACGCGGAAGTTCGCGGGCAAATGGTACGTTTGCTGGGAAGAATACAGGCAAAGGAGGCAGCCTTCCAGATACTGCCTCTGCAGCAGGATACTACAACAATATGCATCTTTGAACAGGGAGAGCCGGTTGAATATACACTGGCTGACCTTGCTACGATAGCATTGGAGAATATTCATAAGGGAGAAGTGTAATGGCCAGTGATCAAATTCAACCGTTGGGTGCAATCAAACCGGTCTGTGATCAGAGTTCCGAAGATGCTGTAAACGAAAGTCAGGCAAGAAAGGATTATCGTGAAGGAAGAACCTATCTGTCCAACGGTGATTATGGGCAGGCAGCCATCAGTTTGCATAATGCTCTGAAAGGGTTTGAAGAGGCAGGTGATATTCAGGGTGTTGCCAACGCTGTAGATCGTCTGGGAGACACCTGTATGGCTAAAGAAGAATATGCCATGGCCATTGAGCATTTCAAACGTGCAGCAGAGATTTGTGAGCAGGAGGATGATTCTTTTTCCGTTCTGTCATTGAATAAAAAGCTGGCTGCCGCCTATCGTAAACAGGGAGAGCCGGATAAGTCTTTTGAGTTGCTTTTTGATATGCTCGAGCATTATCGTCTGACCAACAATCCCAAAGGCGCAGTGGAAGCACTGATCGTTATTGGTGAGCTGTATGTGGAGACAGGGCAAAATTCCAAGGCGGCAGATACCTATAGAACTGTTTCCAGTATCCATGCCAATTACAAACATGAACGTATGGCCAAGGAGTTTGCCCAAAAAGCAGATGAACTGGAACAGGCTTAAACTGCGGCTGTAACAAGAGTGTTTTTGATCAATATCAATGTCTGTGGAAAAGTGATGCAGGCATTGGGCCAGGATTCAAAGATTAGCGTTTTGAGCACAGCCTTGAAATTGCCTGTAAACGCAATTGTGCATGGTGCTTATAAGATGATGGCGCTGTAAAGAGGGCGGGTCGTTATGTTCACCGGGATAATCGAAGGTATTGGCACTATTCTACAGAAAGGTACTGCCGGAGGTGGCGTCGTGCTGACCATTGAGGCGGATTTTGAACTCACGGATCCTGAAGAAGGAGAATCCATTGCCGTCAATGGCACCTGCCTGACAGCACGAAATATTCAAGGCAATCGTTTTCAGGCTGATGTCTCTCCTGAAAGTCTTTCCCGTACAGGCTTGGGGAAATTGGTCGTGGGCTCCAGGGTAAACCTGGAGAGAGCCCTTCGGCTCAGCGATCGACTCGGGGGGCATATCGTAAGCGGTCATGTAGATTGTCTTGGTTCCGTGCTGGAACGAAAACCAGCAGGTGACTTTACCTTGTTTACCTTTTCTCTGGATCCAGACTTGGCCAGATATATTATTGAAAAAGGTTCAATTACCATCAATGGAGTCAGCCTTACGGTAAACAGTTGCGACGACCAATATTTTTCAGTATCCATCATTCCCCATACGCTGTCTGTAACGACTCTAGGTGAGTTGAAACCAGGGGATAGGGTGAATCTTGAAGTGGATATCATTGGCAAGTATGTGGAAAAACTGCTGCTTGGAAAGGATCAGAGGGCAAAAAGTTCAATCAGTACTGCGTTTTTGGCGGAACATGGTTTTCTCTGATATATACGCGTCGGCGTGTGGACATATACGCTGACGTGAGGATAACACGAGGGGACGCGGGCCTCTCATAGTAAGCGTCAGTTCTGAAACGGTGTTTTGATTGCGAGTTGTATGCAGGGTGTTTTTGAACCTGTGTATATGACTAAACCTGTATATTAGGTATCTAGCGGTGGAATACGTCTCAAACCCCTGCTGTTAAATCAAAGTACGTATTTCTGAACAGATACAAGTGAGGAAGTAGAATGGCTGTCAGTTCAATTGAAGAAGTTATAGCGGATATTAGAGCCGGCAAGATGGTCATCCTTGTCGACGATGAGGATAGGGAAAATGAGGGTGATCTTTGCATGGCTGGTGAGTGTGTTACGCCTGAAGCGATCAACTTCATGGCTACCCATGGAAGAGGGCTTATCTGCCTTGCACTCAGTCCTGAAATAACAGAGCAGTTGGGATTACCCATGATGGTACCCAACAACCAGTCTCCCTACGGTACAGGATTCACCATTTCCATAGAGGCCAGAACAGGAGTCAGTACGGGTATTTCTGCTGCTGATAGAGCCAGGACCATAGAAGCTGCAGTTGATCCTGATGCAACACCGCGGGATATCATCAGCCCAGGCCACATTTTCCCTCTTCGCGCGCGTGAGGGTGGTGTTCTTGTACGCACAGGGCAGACAGAAGGGTCCGTTGATCTGGCACGTATTGCAGGGATGAGAGCTGCTGGGATCATTTGTGAAATCATGAATGAAGACGGAACAATGGCGCGCATGCCTGATCTTGAAATTTTTGCCAAAGAGCATGATTTGAAAATTGCTACCATTGCTGATCTTGTAGCCTACAGGTTCCGTGAAGAGCAATTGGTGAAGCGTGCTGCAGAGGCAAGATTGCCCACGGAACACGCCGGGCAATTCAGAATTATTGCCTATACCAATCATGTGGATAAATTTGAACATGTGGCGTTGGTTAAAGGTGAATTCTCTCCAGATGAAACTGTCATGGTACGCGTGCATTCAGAATGTCTGACCGGTGACGTTTTTGCTTCAGCCCGTTGTGACTGTGGATCGCAGCTGCATGCAGCCATGCGTATGGTGGAACAGGAAGGAAAAGGTGTCATTCTCTATATGCGACAGGAGGGGAGGGGCATCGGTCTGGTTAATAAGTTAAAAGCCTATGAGTTGCAGGATGATGGGTTGGATACAGTTGAAGCCAATATTCATCTCGGGTTCAAAGCGGATTTGAGGGACTATGGGATTGGAGCACAGATACTGAGGGATCTGGGTGTACGAAAAATGCGGTTACTGACTAACAATCCTAAAAAGATTATTGGCCTGGAAGGCTATGGTCTGGAGGTTGTTGACCGGCTTCCCATTGAGATACTCAGCGATGAGGAAAATGAAAAATATCTCCGCACCAAACGTGATAAAATGGGACACCTGTTGCAAATGATAGACGATCAACCCATTGGTAAGGTGCATAATGAGCCTTGATAGCGTGTAGTTTCTCTGCTAAGTGCTTTTTTCCTGTTAGATGCGTTCCGATACATGGAAAGCAAAGGCATTTTCTGCCTGGGCCGTGTATGAACTGTGCTGAAAGATTAATGTATGATGTGTACCGTTTTTCTGTGAACATCTGCTCGTAACCCCCCCCTTGACCTATTGGAGCAGAATGTTGAAATGTACATGGCAATTCAAAAAACAGTGCCTGGAGCATACCCAAACCGGGTATGCTTACATGGCCTGAAACCTGACCAGCCAAAGAAAAAGGATAGATAGTGATGGCAAATTATATTGAAGGAAATTTACAGGGAACCGGTTGCAAAATCGGTATTGTAGTAGCCCGTTTTAACTCATTCATCTGTGAAAAATTACTGGAAGGAGCTTTAGATTCTCTGGTTCGCTCAGGTGTTGAGACCGGTGACGTGGATGTTGCTCGCGTGCCAGGGGCGTTTGAGATTCCGCTTGTAGCGCAGAAAATGGCCAGATCAGGAAAATACGATGCCGTTATCTGTCTCGGAGTGGTTATCCGTGGGGCGACCCCTCATTTTGATTATGTGGCAGGTGAGGTGGCAAAAGGCACTGCACAGGTTATGCTTGATACGGGTATCCCTATCCTTTTTGGTGTGCTGACCACAGAGAGTATTGAGCAGGCAATTGAAAGAGCAGGCAGCAAGGCGGGAAATAAAGGATCTGATGTTGCTGTCGCAGCATTGGAAATGATCAACTTGATGGAAAACGTCGGTTGATGTCGCGCACAGACATTCTCTGTGTTTTTATCTCAATTCATCAATAGGTACGGTATAACATGGGATTGCGACGAAAATCCAGAGAGTTTGCCTTGCAGTTTCTGTTTAGTCATGATTTTCAGGGGCGTGGCTACGTCCCTGGAGAAATTGATTCTCTTGTAGAGGAGTTCTGTCAGCTTTATGAGGTCAGTCCAAAAGCTGTGAACTATGGAAAAGATCTTCTTCAGGGGATCATGGAAAATCAGCAGGCCATTGATCAGTATATCTCAAGTCATTCCCATAACTGGCGTATGGAAAGAATGTCCCTGGTTGACCGAAATCTTCTGCGAATTGCTATTTTTGAGATGGCTTTTCGGGAAGATGTTCCTTCACAGGTCGCCATTAACGAGGCTCTGGAAATCGCCAAGCGCTATTCCATAGACGATTCCGTGTCTTTTATCAATGGAATACTTGATGCTGTACAGGCGGCATTGACTCGAGCAAACAAGGGTGAGGCCTGAGCTGTCTGTCGGAGAGCTGGCTTTTGTTCAACTCGTATACTCGCTTACGGTGGCATGAGCTCCAGCGCCGGATATTGCATGGACCCTGTAAATTAAAACTTTCCACATATGGGACCTGTATAGCACCTGGGGTTCTACTGTGTGATAAACAAAAGGCAATGTTATTTAATCCAGGGCCACGAGTTCACGTCCCATACCAGGAGACTGTCAAAGAATGTGATTTGCACCTTATATCTTTGATAAATCTAAAAGATAACTTTGAAGGTAAGCATAAGCTCCGATATCATGTATAGCGCCGTGTCTTTTTCAAGGAGGCCTTGAGCCGCAATATTTTCTGTTCTCAGGCTACCTTGGTGGAGCGATGCGGACCTTTATGCACTGGACAGTCCTCAACCTCTGCAAATCGCTGAATTTTACCGTAGACATATCGTTGATATCGCTGTCTACGCTTGCCTTCGAAGATTACATTTTGAGCATAACGCAAAAATTGGGTAAAAAGACCATTTATGGAGAGACACTAGGAGTCTGTCGGAGAAAGCTCTTTTTCCCCATATTTGTGTTCTTTTTAGATAATCAATACAGGCAATATCAACTATATAGCTGCGCCTGATTTCCTGAAAATGCCTTAATCTGAGAATAAAATGCCATTCTCCGACAGACTCCTAGTTACGAGTTAATTTATGGTTCAACAAACCCAAGGATATTCCTCGAAATTTTTACAGGAAACAGTTGGGCTGCTGTTTCTTTTTGTGGCTGTTTTTCTTTTTCTCAGCCTGATCAGTTATCTTCTTCCTCTGCTACAGTATGGCAATGGTCCGCAGGAACCCTCGGCAAATTGGTGTGGTGCTTTTGGTTTTTTTGTT
Organism: Desulfogranum japonicum DSM 18378; assembly: GCF_000429945.1. Classification (GTDB taxonomy): domain Bacteria; phylum Desulfobacterota; class Desulfobulbia; order Desulfobulbales; family Desulfobulbaceae; genus Desulfogranum; species Desulfogranum japonicum. The sequence continues at coordinate 9,436 of NZ_AUCV01000025.1, forward strand.
GCTCATTACCTCTTTTCCATATTTGGGCTTGCAGCGTTTATTCCTGCTCTGGTGCTATGCTACACAGCGGTCAACTTTTTCTTTTCATGGATATCTCTTAGCCGTCTGCCCTGGGTTATCCCAGGTATCAGTGGAATTTTGATAGCTTCTGCAGGATTGTTAGGGATTACACGTCCGGCAAGTATTCCTGTGGAGTACATTTCCGCTGGCGGGTATCTGGGAACTCTTATCTGGCACCTTCTCAGCCGGTCTTTCGGAAATGTCGGTTCTGTAATGCTCCTGGCACTTGTATTGATTTTTTCGTTGATGGCTACGGTGAGGTTCTCCCTGTTGGCAACCCTGCACTGGGTTTGTTCAACGCTGCTTAAAGGACTGATTCTACTGGGAAGAACTTGTAAAAGCATGTTTGTTTTCAACTTGCCGCAGCGTGTTGAGAAGGCTCCGGAGATGAAAAGCGCTCCTCCTGTCAAAAATAGAAAGAAAAAGGAAGACACACAACAACAGATCCCGGTTGCGCCTTCTCCAAAACTTGAAGAACCGATTGTCCGTGAGCCGGTTCGCGTTGAGCCCGAAGAAGATGAGGATTTTGCTGTTAAGCCTCCAAAAATTGGAAGATATCGATTGCCGACCATTACCTTGCTTGATCAGAATAGCCAGGATGATTTTAAGGTAAGCCGGGATCATTACCTCGAAACCAGCAAGATCCTTACAGACAAATTACTCGATTTTGGTGTACAGGGAGTGGTATCGGGCATTTCACCTGGACCAGTTGTTACAACATATGAATACGCCCCTGCTCCTGGAGTTAAAATAAATAAAATAGTCTCTCTGGCCGATGATCTGGCCATGGTGATAAAGGTGGACAGGGTTCGGATAGTGGGATCCATACCAGGAAAAGCTGCCATTGGTATTGAAATCCCTAATCCCCAGAGAAAAACTGTATTTATACGCGATATTTTTCTCTCCAAAGAGTACAGGGAGTCGAAATCCATGTTAAGTCTTGCCCTGGGATTTGACGTGATCGGCAGACCTGTTGTCGCCAACCTTGCGAAAATGCCGCATTTGTTGATAGCTGGCGCAACCGGCGCTGGTAAATCAGTGGCTATCAATGCCTTTATTGCATCTATCCTGTTTAAAGCCACTCCCGAAGATGTACGTTTGCTGATGATTGATCCCAAGCGTATCGAGTTGTCAGTGTATGACGATATACCCCATCTCCTTCATCCCGTCGTTGTTGAAGCCAAAATGGCCTCGAGGGCTCTCCTCTGGGCGGTCAGGGAGATGGAGCGACGATATAAATTGCTTGAAGAAAAACGGGTAAAATCTTTTACTTCCTATAACAAGGTATCGGATGAGAAACTTCCTTACATCGTCATAATTGTCGATGAACTTGCAGATCTGATGATGGTGGCCTCCAAAGACGTGGAAACCTCAATTGCAAGACTGGCACAGATGGCACGGGCTGCAGGAATGCATATAGTGCTTGCTACCCAAAGGCCTTCGGTTGATGTCCTAACAGGTTTGATCAAAGCGAATTTCCCCACCAGAATTTCTTTTAAGGTGTCTTCAAAAGTAGATTCGAGAACTGTTCTCGACAGCTCCGGTGCTGAACATCTTCTCGGTATGGGGGATATGTTGTTTCTCCCGCCAGGTGCTGCAAAACTACAGCGTATTCACGGCGCCTTAATAACAGAGCAGGAAACGGAGCGTCTCATTGATTTTCTTAAAGAGCAGGGGACTGCAGATTATGACGATTCGGTTTTGGAGAGTGTTGAGGAAGAACAGGAAAATGTCTCTGGAGGGGAGGAGGACTATGACGAAAAATACGATGAGGCTGTGGCCGTCGTAACTGAAACCGGTCAAGCCTCCATTTCCATGGTACAAAGACGCTTGCGTGTAGGGTATAACAGGGCGGCACGTATGATTGAAACCATGGAGCGTGAGGGGATCGTCGGGCCTGCTGATGGTTCCAGGCCAAGGGAGGTCCTGGTACGATCAGGGTATGAGAATTAGCCGGTGACGCTGGCCGGATATGCTCGATCTATCCATACCTTCGTTGTGCCAGAGGAGATTGACGGAATATCAGGTGGATTTCTGTGGAGGCATGAATCTTCATCTTGAACTAAAATCCTCGGTTATGAAGAGCCAATGGACTAGATTTTTCCGTGTAAATAATCATTCACTGGAAAAATACGAATCATTGGCTCCGTTACCTGCTGCCGTGATGGAATAAGCAAAAAGGTGAACGCTGCCAAGGATTTCCTTAGGATTTCTTGTCCTCCATGTCACTGTTGTTGCTTGAATACCATGTCCATTGTCCGGTTGTTCGGAAGTAGCCATAGTACTCTTGCCAAATCTCTCCTGTTTGGCGAAACTATCAAATAAATTTTCCGTTAATTCGGTAATCCTATAAGCATGTATCCATTTTTCTGATGCTTTTGTTAAATTTCGCTGTTCAGCCTTGATTTGACGATTTTTCTTGACAATGACAGGGCAACAAATTAAATCATGTCTTCACCATAATGAGTGACTGTTCATTTTTTTACTCCTGTTTCACCTACGTAGGTTAGAGAGTAAAATTCAACGGTTGCAGGTACGGTGGAAAACGGATGAGTGTTAGCATACGCGTTTGTTTTTCTTCGCAATAAGAAGCTAGAGGTAATTGGTCGCCTCATTCGGGGAGACCAAAAGGAAAATCCAAGTGAGGAGGTAGTTTAATGCCAAGTTACGTAGATCCTTCAAAATGTGATGGTTGCAAGGGCGGTGACAAAACTGCCTGCATGTACATCTGCCCTAACGATCTCATGGTACTCAATGTTGAGGAAATGAGAGCTTACAATCAGGAGCCAGATGCATGCTGGGAGTGTTACTCTTGTGTTAAGATTTGCCCTCAAGGTGCAATCTTTGTACGTGGTTATGATGACTTCGTACCGCTGGGAGGACAAGTTCATCCTATGCGCTCTTCTGATTCCATCATGTGGACCGTAAAATTCCGTAATGGCAATATCAAGCGCTTCAAGTTCCCGATCCGGACAACTGCTGAAGGTGCTGCCAATGAGTATCCTGGTGAGAAAGGTGCTAGCCTTGATGACGAGAAGCTGATCCTTGAAGGCGATCTGCCAACACCTACCAAACTCGCGTAATTGCTGTTTGGGAAATGGGATTAACTGATATCTAGAACAATATTAGGAGATAGAAATCATGGCATTACCTAATAAGCCTAAAGGCGAAATCGCCGCAGTGGTGGATCCTGAAGTAGTAGAGTACGATTGTGATGTACTTATTGTTGGTGGTGGTATGGCAGCCTGTGGTGCAGCCTTCGAAATCACCAAATGGGCTCCAGAGGGAATGAAAATTATCCTTTGTGATAAAGCTTCTCTGGAACGATCCGGTGCTGTAGCTCAGGGTCTTTCCGCTATCAATACCTACATTGGTGACAACGCCATTGAAGATTACGTAAAAATGGTACGTAATGACCTGATGGGCGTTGTTCGTGAAGATCTCATCTACGACCTCGGTCGTCACGTAGACGAGTCTGTAAAACTGTTCGAAGAGTGGGGACTCCCAGTCTGGAAGAAAAATGACGCTGGTGAGAACCTGGACGGTGCAAAACCTGCTCCAACCCTGCGTGAAGGTGGTACCCCAGTTCGTACAGGTAAATGGCAGATCATGATTAACGGTGAGTCTTATAAGTGCATCGTTGCAGAGCCTGCTAAGAAATCCCTGGGTGAGGACAACATCCACGAGCGTGTATTCATCGTTAAAATGCTGCTCGACAAAAATAAAGAGAACACCATTGCTGGTGCAGTTGGTTTCTCAACCCGCGAAAACAAAGTTTGTGTATACAAATGTAAAACCGCTCTGGTAGCATGTGGTGGTGCTGTTAACATTTTCCGCCCACGTTCTACTGGTGAGGGTAAAGGTCGTGCATGGTATCCAGTATGGAACGCAGGTTCCACATACACCATGTGTGCTCAGGTTGGTGCAACCCTGACCATGATGGAAAACCGTTTCACCCCATCTCGTTTTAAAGATGGTTACGGTCCTGTTGGTGCATGGTTCCTTCTGTTTAAAGCTAAAGTACAGAATGGTCTGGGCGAGTTCTATGCTAACGGCGAAGCAGCTAAGGAAGAATTGTCTAAATACATGCCTTACGGACAGTCTGCTGTTACACCTACCTGTCTGCGTAACCACCTGATGCTCAACGAGTTGAAGGAAGGTCGTGGTCCTATCTACATGGCTACCGAAGTTGCTCTGAACGCGTTCCTTGATGCACAGCGTGAAGCCGGCAAAGACGAGAAAGAAGTTAAAAAATTCTGGAAACATCTTGAGTCTGAGGCTTGGGAAGACTTCCTGGATATGTCCGTTGGTCAGGCTGGTCTGTGGGCCGGTGCGAACATCGAGCCTGAGAAAATTGGTTCTGAGATTATGCCAACCGAACCTTACATGCTCGGATCTCACTCCGGTTGTTGTGGTATCTGGACCTCTGGTCCTGACGAAGATTGGGTACCTTCTGTAGATGGTCCTCGTTCTCATCAGTACAAATGGGGCTACAACCGCATGACAACCGTTAACGGTCTGTTCACAGCTGGTGACGGTGTTGGTGCTTCCGGTCATAAGTTCTCTTCCGGATCTCATGCTGAAGGTCGTATCGTAGCTAAGCAGATGGTTAAATACTGTCGTGACAATGCAGATTTTACACCAGAACTGGCTCAGACCTCTCAGGAACTGGCTGATGAAATTTACGCTCCAGTTAAACTGTACCATGAGCATGTAGGTGCTTCTACAGCTGCTGACGTTAACCCTAACTACGTTAAGCCTGCTGGTCTGATGATGCGACTCATGAAAGCCACCGATGAGTATGGTGGTGGTGTTGCAACATACTACATGACTTCCGGTAAGCTCCTCAACATCTGTCTGGATCTCCTCGAGATGCTGCGTGAAGATGCTGCGAAGATGGCTGCTGGCGACCTGCATGAACTCCTTCGCGCTTGGGAGAACTACCACCGCATCTGGTGTGTTGAAACTCACATCCGTCACATTGAGTTCCGTAAAGAATCCCGTTACCCTGGATTCTACTACCGCTCTGATTTCCCAACCTGCGATGACGAGAACTGGAAAGCTTTCGTTAACTCTACTTTCGATCCTGCAACCAAGGAATGGAAGTGTGAGAAGGTTGAGTGCATCAACCTCATCGAGACAGAGCCTTGGATCTAATATCCAACCGCTCTTGAGCGTATGATATAAAAATCTCCAGACTCCCATGCGGGGTCTGGAGATTTTTTGTATGAGACTGGATTTTTGTTTGAGTTGATACAGAAGATAGGGTAATCCTTCTCTTCGGATCAATTGAAGCAGAAAAACACCTTTCATCAATTCAATACAGAAGTTATGGAGGTTTGGCATGAGTGACACTGCAGGAAATGGTGCAGTTCTTGTTGTAGGCGGCGGCATCAGCGGCCTTACGGCTGCCCTGGAAGCTGCGGAAGTCGGTAAGGATGTTTTCCTTATCGATAAGAACCCTTACTTTGGCGGCAGAGTTGCACAATTAAATCAGTATTTTCCAAAACTTTGTCCTCCTACCTGTGGCCTGGAGATTAACTTTAAACGCATCAAGGATAATCGCAGGATCAGGACATACAGTATGACAACTGTTAAATCAGTGTCCGGAGGGCCTGGTAATTTTCAGGTGGAGTTGGAAACAGCACCTCGCTACATTAATTCCAACTGCACCGCCTGTGGCGCATGTTCCGAGGCCTGCAGCAGCGAAATTGACGATCCTTTTAACTTCGGCATGCGTAAAATTAAGGCTGCGTACCTTCCCCATGAGATGGCTTTTCCTCGCCGTTACGTGCTGGATAAACAGGCCTGCTCTGATGAGAGCCTCAGTGCTGTAAAAGGTGCCTGTAAGTACGATGCGGTTGATCTTGACATGCAACCTGAAGTATTCACCTTGAATGTGAGTGCTATCGTCTGGTCCACAGGATGGAATCCATATGATCCTGAAAAGCTTGAAAACCTGAAGTTTTCTTCTTCTTCAGCAATTATCACCAATATGATGATGGAAAGACTGGCGGCCGATAATGGGCCAACAGCAGGGAAAATCCTTCGTCCCGGTGACGACAAAGAGCCTGAATCGTTTGCCTTTGTACAGTGCGCAGGATCCCGTGATGAAAATCATATGGAGCATTGTTCGTACATCTGCTGTATGGCTACTTTCAAGCAGATTTCATACATTCGTGCCCAGTACCCCGAAGCAAAAATTTATGTCTTCTACATCGATCTGAGAACTCCGGGTAAATACGAGAGTTTCCGTGCCAAGTTTATGGACGATGAGAATATTATTTTTATCAAGGGGAAAGTTGCAGACATCGTAGCTGAGAATGACGGTGGCGTAACTGTTGTGGCTGAAGACACTTTGACAGCGAAAAAGGTCAACCAGAAAGTAGATCTCTGTGTATTGGCAACCGGTATGCAGCCAGCCATCGGCGAGCAAGGAAAAGCCTATGGGTTGACCTTGGATGGTAACGGTTTTGTGGTATCTGAGCCTGAGAAGGGGATGATTTCAGCTGGCTGTGCAAAAGCTGCTGTTGATGTCTACTCCAGTGGCCAGTCCTCTACTGCAGCAGCCCTTAAAGCAATTCAGATTGGACGGTAGGAGGTAAGACAATGGATAAAGTATACGGAGCCTATCTCTGTACTGGATGTGGTATAGGAGAGAAACTCGATATTGATGGACTGAAGGACGTTGCTTCTGAAACCGGTATCGAAATGAAAGACCATGAATGCCTTTGCGGTGTATCCGGACGCGCGTTCATTGAAAAAGATATCGCCGATAACGGCGTGAATACCATCGTAGTGTGTGCCTGTTCTCCACGTGTTATGCAGGAAGAGTTCAACTTCGGTGAAGAGACTATTACCATTCGTGGCAACCTGCGAGAGCATGTTGCATGGGTCGCTGGTGAACCTGCAGAAGAAGAAGCCGAAACAGCTGCAGAATACCTCAACGAACTTGGGCAGGACTATGTTCGTATGGCTGTTACCCGGGCCTTGAAAACAGCCAAGCCCGAACCATACAAACTGGAAACCATAAATAAATCCATTCTTGTTATGGGTGGTGGTATTGCTGGTTTGACAGCTGCAAAAGAAGCTGCCAAAGCAGGATACGATGTTACCCTCGTAGAGAAAGAAGAACAGCTTGGCGGTAAGGCACTTGGATGGCGGAAAATGTTCCCCACCAATTATCCTTATGCAGAACTGGAAGAACCGAATATCGCACAGATGATTGCAGATGTGCAGGCTGATTCAAAAATCACTGTTAAAACCGGTACTGAAGTCGCCCGTATTGCCGGCGCCCCAGGCAAGTTCAACGTGACCTTCAAAGATTCAGGAACCAAAACCGCCTGGGATGCACCTTCTCGCGTAACTGTAGATATGCAGGAGAAGATCGATAAAGGTGAACTGGAAGATCCCAATGCCGGTATGGAAAAATATACCAAACTGAATCCTGATGGCGAAATGTTTGGCTCAGTAGTACTTGCTACAGGCTGGGTACCAGCCGATGTTTCAGAGTATGAACACCTTGGATACGGCCAACTGCAGAACGTCGTTACCAATGCTGAGTTTGAAAAACTCGCCAAACAGGGTAAGGTGCCTGCCAAGGTAGCCTTTATTCAGAGTCCTGGTGCCAAGGATGACGACAAGGATTTCCCTTACTGTAACTCCGTTACCTCCATGGTTGCCCTGAAACAGGCAAATTATGTTGTGGATGACAATCCTGAAAACGGTCAGGCGTTTATTTTATACCAGCACATGCGTACACCTGGTAATGCTGAGCATTTTTATAAAAACATGCAAGCGAAAGACGGTGTATTCATGACCAAGGCAGCGGTAACCAAGGTTGAAGCTTCTGGTGCTGGACTCGCTGTTACTGCTGAAGACAGTCTCCTTGGCGAAGATCTTGTCATTGATGTTGACATGGTCGTTCTTGCCGCTGGTATGGTTCCAACAACTGTCGCCAAACCTACCATCAACCTGGCCTACCGCCAGGGACCCGCTTTCCTTGATCTTGATCTGTTTGACGGCTATGCTGACTCTCATTTCATCTGCTTTCCCTACGAGACAAGACGTACCGGTGTCTACACCTGTGGTGGTGTTCGTAAAGCAGAAAACATGGAAGAAACCATAGACGATGCTACTGGTGCGGCTCTGAAAGCAATTCAGTGTATTGAATCTGCTAACCGTGGTGTTTCTGTTCATCCTCGTTCCGGAGACCAGACCTATCCAGACTTCTTCTTCTCTCGTTGTACACAGTGTAAACGCTGTACTGAGGAATGTCCGTTCGGTGCTCTTGATGATGATGAAAAGGGTACTCCATTGCCCAATCCTACTCGATGCCGTCGTTGCGGGACCTGTATGGGTGCATGTCCAGAACGTATCATTAACTTTGCTGACTACAGCATTGATATGATCGGTTCTATGGTTAAATCCATTGAAGTTCCAGATGATGACGAAGATAAACTTCGTGTTATTGTCTTTGTTTGTGAAAACGATGCATACCCTGCGCTTGATATGTCAGGTATGCACAGAAACAGCATGAATACCCTGGTCCGTTTTGTCCCTGTTCGCTGTCTTGGTTCCATGAATATGGTATGGATTAAAGACGCCATGTCCTCAGGAATGGACGGTGCATTGCTGCTTGGTTGTAAGTATGGTGATGACTATCAGTGCCATTTTGTGAAAGGTTCTGAAATTGCTACCAAACGTATGGAAAATATCGGTGAAACCCTTGGCTCCCTCGGTCTTGAGCCGGAGCGTTGCGGGGTTAGGGAAATCGCCATTTCCGATTACGATAAGATTCCAGCTATCATTGATGAGTTCGTTGAAGAAATCATTGAGCTGGGACCAAATCCGTTCAAGGGCTTCTAAATTCCCTGTTAATGAAATTGCCGCCTGTTATCACCAACAGGCGGTGATAAGCTTTTTGTTTGGTGGTGCTGCAATAAATCTGACATATGAACGATCTCATATTTCATGACAGGAGGATAAAATGTCTATGAACGTGCAACCTGATTTAAATTTCATCAAAGCGATGAAGGAGGCCGGTGGAGATACACTGAAACAGTGTTATCAATGTGCTACCTGTTCTGTTGCCTGCCCGCTTTCCGAAGATGGTAATCCATTTCCACGCCGGGAGATGATACTGGCACAGTGGGGAATGAAAGACAAACTGATTGCCGACCCGAATGTATTCCTTTGCCATCAGTGCGGTGACTGTACTGAAATGTGTCCGCGAGGTGCTAAACCCGGTGATGTCCTTGGTGCAATTCGTGCCTATGCCTACCAACACTATGGCTGGCCTTCCGGGCTTGCCAAACTTTGCACTTCCGCAAAGAATCTGCCAATGCTGATTGGTATACCAGCATTGACAATTTTTATGCTGTGGATAATCTCTGGTGGTATGCATATTCCAAGCGGTGAAAAATTTGCACATGTTGGTTACACGCAATTTTTTGGTCACTGGGATTGGCGTTTACTTGCCAAAAACGTTCTGTTCATAGATCTGATAATGCTTACATCTGTGGGTATTGCAGTGTACTCAGTGTATAAAGGATTATCTGCAATGTGGACAAAGATGGAAGAGAGCCTTGGTACTACGGAAGCTCCCTATCGTCCGTCTATCCCAACTTTTATTAAAGATTTCTTGTACCCTGCATTGAAGGAAATCTTAGAACACAGACGTTTTAAAGAATGTACTGTTAATGCAGATCGCGTCAGAGGACATTTACCACTCCTGCTTTCCTTTGTTGGTCTGTTTATCGTTACTTGCTATTCGTTGTTCACCCAGGACGTCATAGGAATTTTTATACCCTCCATGCACGGGCCTATTTCCATGTGGAATCCAGTCAAATTGCTTGCCAATGTTTCTGCAATCGCTTTGCTTGTAGGTATTGGCATTCTCTGGATGAATCGTGCTAAAATGGAAGCTGCAGGAAAAGCTACAAATACTTTTTATGATTGGTTTTTGATCTGGATGATAGCAGGGGTTGGTGTTACCGGTCTTGCGGCTGAGCTGTTACGGCTTCTCGGTATCCCTTCACTTGGATATGTGGTTTATTATCTGCATCTTGTATCTGTCATGATGTTGTTCCTTTACATGCCTTTTACCAAGTTCGCGCATATTGTATATCGCACATTTGCCATGGCTTTCGAGCGGTATCGTGATTCAGCCTATGTGAAGAACCCTTTGAACCAGTAATAACGCTGTTTAGGAAAAAAATGAAGCCGAGGACTTTGTCCTCGGCTTTTTTGTTTGCAATTCATGCTCAGTAGTGTATAACAGCCCTCCAACTTTAGCAGCCAATGAGATGTCTGCCACTGAAGAGAATTGATACTTTCCGCATGAGAGTGGATCAAGATAAAGGCATCTCAGGAAATTAAAAAATAAAGAAAAAAGTTATTGACAAGATTTTAAATAGGCTGTATAATGATAGGGTTAGCGCTGGCGTAGCTCAACTGGCAGAGCACCTGATTTGTAATCAGGGGGTTGCGGGTTCAAGTCCCATCGCCAGCTCCAGATTGCGTTGTAGCCAGCTTTGCTCTCTCTGTAGAAAGCTGGATTGAAATATATAAGTGGAGGGGTTCCCGAGCGGCCAAAGGGAACAGACTGTAAATCTGTCGGCGGAGCCTTCGGAGGTTCGAATCCTCCCCCCTCCACCACTTATACCTGGTCAATGAATATCGTCGTTCCGGTAGTGTTAGCCTGACGTGAGCGGGAATAGCTCAATTGGTAGAGCATCAGCCTTCCAAGCTGAGGGTTGCGGGTTCGAGTCTCGTTTCCCGCTCCAATGGTTTAGTTTTAGGAACGTTTTGTAAGAGTATTTCACAAATAATATAGGGCCCACGTAACTCAGTGGTAGAGTACCTCCTTGGTAAGGAGGAAGTCACCGGTTCAAGTCCGGTCGTGGGCTCCATGTGTCAGTCGATTGCCTATTTTGTCGACTGAGTCATGTTGAACTTTTGTCCGAGGAGACGTGAAATGGCAAAGGAAAAATTTGAGCGGACTAAGCCGCATGTCAATGTTGGAACAATTGGGCACATTGACCATGGCAAAACGACTCTGACTGCAGCAATTACCCGTGTATTGTCTACAAAGGGGCAGGCAGCTTTTACGGATTTTAGCGAAATCGACAAGGCTCCTGAAGAAAAAGAGCGTGGTATTACAATTGCGACAGCTCATGTAGAGTACGAAACAGAGAAGCGCCACTATGCGCATGTTGACTGTCCGGGCCATGCTGACTATATCAAGAATATGATTACTGGTGCTGCTCAGATGGATGGCGCTATTCTGGTAGTGGGCGCTGATGACGGCCCTATGCCTCAGACTCGTGAGCATATCTTGCTTGCTCGTCAGGTTGGCGTGCCTGCGATTGTTGTGTTTTTGAATAAATGCGACATGGTTGACGACGAGGAGTTGATCGAACTGGTAGAAATGGAGTTGAGAGAGCTGCTCGACAAGTATGATTTCCCAGGCGATGATATTCCTATCGTTCGAGGATCTGCGTTGCTTGCTCTTGAGAATCCTGACGATGCAGATAAGTCTGCATGTGTATGGGAACTCATGGAAGCTGTGGATAGCTATGTGCCTGAGCCAGAGCGCGATATTGACAAGCCTTTCTTGATGCCTGTTGAGGATGTATTTTCAATCTCCGGGCGCGGTACCGTTGCTACTGGACGTATTGAGCGTGGTGTTTTGAAGGTTGGCGATGAAGTTGAAATCGTTGGTATTCGTGATACCGCCAAGACAACCTGTACCGGCGTTGAGATGTTCCGAAAGTTGCTTGATGAGGGGCAGGCTGGTGACAATATTGGCGCACTTCTTCGCGGTGTGAAGCGTGAAGAGATTGTTCGTGGCCAGGTTTTGGCTAAGCCAGGTAGTATTACGCCTCATAAGAAATTTAAAGCTGAGGCTTACATCTTGACCAAGGAAGAGGGCGGGCGCCATACTCCTTTCTTTAACGGTTATCGTCCTCAGTTCTATTTCAGAACAACCGACGTTACTGGAGTGGTGACCCTTGAAGAGGGTGTAGAGATGGTAATGCCCGGCGATAATATCCATATCATTGGTGAGCTTATCACTCCTATCGCTATGGAGGCTGGACTTCGCTTCGCTATTCGCGAGGGTGGTCGTACCGTAGGAGCAGGTGTTGTTAGTGAGATCATCGAATAGTGATTGACATTTTACCTGTTTTGCCAGGGAACTGGCGGGGTAACAATCAAGTGAATTACTGCAGCCGGGCTTGTCCCGGCTGCAGTTCCTCTATCAGGGTTTATCATGAGAGACATAATCACGCTAGCTTGCCAGGAGTGTAAGCAGCGAAATTATACCACTACCAAAAATAAACGGACTATTCCGCATAAGTTGGAATTGAGAAAATTCTGTCCGTTTTGCAAAACGCATACTCCGCACAAAGAGACAAAATAATATTGCAGGCCAGTAGCTCGAATTGGTAGAGCACCGGACTCCAAATCCGGGGGTTGGGGGTTCGAGTCCCTCCTGGCCTGCCATGCTTTTTCAAAGCGTGGGTCGTCCGAGTCGGCTGGTGACAACTAAATACAGCGAAGAACATGGCAGCTAAAAAGAAATCCCGTGGCGTTAAAGCTAAGCAGCTTGTCAAAGCTGAAGGTAACCAGAAAGAACAGCATTCGTACCTGACCCCATCCGGCATACGAGCTTTTATCCAGGAAGTTAAGGCTGAGTTTCAGAAAATCGCTTGGCCTACTAAAAAGGTGACAACTGGATTGACGGGCTTTGTTGTGTTGCTGGTCGTCATTATTGCCACATATCTCGGTACAGTTGATCTTCTTCTTGGCAAACTCGTCACATTCATAATTAATTCTTGATTCTCCTACGTACTTATGGCTAAGCACTGGTACATAATTCATACCCACACCGGCTTCGAGAATAAGGTCAAGGCAACGCTTGAAGAGCGCGTCAAAATGGCCGGACAGGAAGAGTTGTTCGGTGAAATACTGGTGCCTACGGAGCAGGTGGTCGAGATGGTAAAAGGCTCCAGGAAGACATCCGAGCGAAAGTTTTTTCCCGGTTATATCCTGGTCAATATGGAAATGAATGAACACAGTTGGCATACTGTTCAGGAAACACCCAGGGTAACAGGTTTTGTTGGTGTTAATGTTTCCCAGGCCGGGGCAGAGAAGGATATTTATAAACGTATACCTGCTCTTACTGATAAAGAGGCCATGCAGATAATTGGCCGTATGGAAGAGGGTGCCAATAAGCCGAAGCCGAAAGTGGTTTTTGCAGAAGGCGATGTCGTACGCGTTGTAGATGGCCCCTTTGCAAACTTTCAGGGCGTTATTGAAGAAGTTTATCCCGATAAAGGTAGGGTCAAGGTTATGGTCTCTATTTTTGGACGATCTACTCCTGTTGAACTTGAATATATTCAGGTAAGTAAAAATTAACGTGCGAAAGCTCGTGTAGGTGTAAAAATGGCAAAGAAAATACAGTCGTATATTAAACTGCAAATACCCGCTGGTAAGGCTAATCCTTCTCCACCAGTTGGCCCTGCGCTCGGTCAGCATGGCGTCAACATTATGGACTTTTGTAAGGCGTTCAACGCTCAGACGCAGTCTGTTGGGGATACTATTATACCCGTTGTTATTACCGTTTACGCGGATCGCTCATTCAGCTTCATTACCAAAACACCACCAGCTTCTGTGCTTTTGCTTAAAGCTGCTGGTTTGGCAAAAGGCTCCAGTAATCCAAAGCGAGAACGTGTAGCGGAACTTTCTGAGGATAAAATCAGGGAAATAGCTGAAATTAAAATGCCTGATCTGAATGCGTATACAATTGAGCAGGCTATCAATATTGTGAAAGGCACCGCACGTAGTTGTGGTATCACTGTTGTAAAATAAGCAACAGGCCGATTCGTTTACCCCTGCAGTACCCATTGCAGCGGGGAGAATTTATATAGGGTGAATACAATGCCAAAGCGTGGTAAACATTATAAGAATGCAGCTGTAAACATTGATCGTTCCAAACTGTATGACCTTGAAGAGGCCATTGGACTGGTACTTAATGCTAAATATGCGAAATTTGATGAGTCCGTCGATATCGCTGTACGACTGGGCGTAGATCCTCGTCATGCTGACCAAATGGTACGGTCTAGTGTCATATTACCTAACGGTACTGGTAAGGAAGTTAGGGTTCTTGTTTTTGCTAAAGGTGATAAAGAGGCCGAAGCGCTCGCTGCCGGTGCTGATTATGCCGGTTCTGATGAGCTTGTTTCCAAAATAAAAGATGGCTGGCTAGAATTTGACAAAACCATTGCTACACCTGATATGATGGGTGAAGTGGGCAAAATAGGCCGTATTCTTGGACCACGTAACTTAATGCCAAACGCCAAACTTGGCACCGTTACCTTTGATATCGATCGTGTGGTCAAAGAAGTTAAAATGGGCAAAGTTGACTTCCGTGTTGATAAAGCAGGTGTTGTGCATGCTGCCATTGGAAAAGCAAGTTTTGGAGCCGAAAAACTGCAACAGAATATCACTGCTTTTGTAGATAAGCTTATCCAATTGAAGCCTTCTACCAGTAAAGGTGTATATCTTAAGACAATAGCTCTCTCAACTACGATGGGACCTGGTGTTAAGGTAGACACTCTCCAGGTAAGAGGGTTAATTAAATAATAAACACGTGTCATAGCACGTTTTTATATACACAGTGCACCTGAGTGGTGCACTGTAAAACCTGGGAAGGTCAAAGACAGCAGGAACGTAATGTTTAAACATCGAAAGATGTCCTGCCGAGGCCGAAAGCTGATACCTTGAGATCAAACGATTACGTCTTGATAATTCTCCTGTCTGCATCTTTGACAGTCCCGTTTAAACCTTATTAGGAGGAAAATACCGTTGGATCGCAATCAAAAGACCGATCTGGTCAGTGCGCTCAACGAAACCTTTTCCAAGGCTAAGTTCGCTGTAGTTACAGATTACTGCGGACTCAAGGTTACGGAACTGGAAGAATTGCGCAGCAATCTTCGTGAAAACAACGCACAATTCCAGATTGCAAAAAACACACTGCTGAAATTAGCTGTGAAAGGTACCGAATATGAGGCTCTGGCTGAATATTTTACCGGAACAACGGCTGTAGCGGTTAGTTTTGATGAGCCTGTTGGTGCTGCAAAGGCCTTGGCTAAATTTGCCAAGGACAATGAAAATTTGCAGATTCGAAGTGCAGGTCTTGAAGGCTCACTTCTCACCGCCGATGATGTAGTGGCTCTTTCTAAACTGCCAAGCAGAGAAGAACTCCTTGCTAAACTGTTGGGTACAATGAATGCTGTTCCCACAGGGTTTGTACGTGTTCTTAATGCTATTCCGCAGAAACTCGTCTACGCGATGGGTGCAATCAGAGATCAAAAAGAAAATTAATATGTTGTTCATAATGCCTGCGTTTATGGCGATGAACACTGTACATTCCCCCAGGAGGAATTATCATGTCTGTAACAAAAGAAGATGTAATTGAATTTATTTCCAATATGACCGTTCTTGAGCTTTCTGAGCTCATCACCGAATTAGAAGAGAAATTTGGTGTATCTGCAGCCGCTCCCGTAGCCGTTGCAGCAGCTGGGGCACCTGCTGGTGATGCAGGCGCTGCAGCAGAAGAAAAAACTGAATTTGATGTAATCCTGGCCAATGCCGGTGATCAGAAAATCAAAGTAATTAAAGAAGTCCGCGCTATTACCTCTCTTGGTCTTAAAGAAGCTAAAGCTCTGGTTGAGGAAGCACCATCTCCAATCAAAGAAGGTGTTACCAAAGAAGAAGCTGAAGATATCAAAACCAAGATTGAAGGCGCTGGCGGTACAGTAGAGATAAAATAAGCTATTCACAGACAGCACTGGTCGAGGACGGCCTCGACGCAGTCACTTCAGTTTACGAGGTAACGCTACAGGATGTTGAATCCTGTAGCGTTGCTGTGTTTACAGGAAAGAGTTTCAGTCTTGTCTGTTTTTTTACCTTAAATTAGGCACTTGTGATTAGCCGTAATCGCCAGTGCTTATATTTCGCGGAAAATTTCGAGGGAATACATGAAAAGAGTACGTAAGAGTTTTGCCAAAACAAGTCACATAGTTGAACCGCCACATCTCATAGCTATGCAGCGAGAATCTTACGAGCATTTTCTTCAAAGGGATGTACCACCTGATGAGCGTAAGGAGCATGGGCTTCAGGCGATTTTTCAAGACATCTTCCCTATAACTGATTTTAATGGATTATGCTCTCTTGAATTTGTCCGTTATAATTTCGGTGAACCCAAGTATACGGTTGAAGAATGCATTGAAAGAGGCATGACTTTTGAAGTTCCAGTTAAAATTACCGTACGTTTGATCACCTTTGACGTCGATGAGGAAACCGGGGCGCAATCTGTTCGGGACATTAAAGAACAGGAAATTTTTCTTGGTGCACTCCCGCTCATGACAAAAGATGGTGTCTTCGTTGTTAATGGTACCGAGCGAGTTGTGGTCAATCAGTTACAGCGTTCTCCTGGACTGTTCTTCACCCATGATAACGGGAAATCCCACTCTTCCGGCAAGCGTTTGTATTCTGCTCGAATAATTCCTGTCCGAGGCTCTTGGCTGGATTTTGAATTTGATGTGAAAGACGTCCTTTATGTTCGCATTGACCGACGCAGAAAACTTCCCGTCACAGTGCTTCTTAAAGCCCTCGGTTATAGTGACCAGGAATTGTTGGGTGAATTTTATCACGAGCAGACAATTCAGGTTGGGGACCACTCTTTTTCCGTAGATTATGATCCTGTAATTTTTACCGGTCAGCGACTGCAGAACGATCTCATTGATCCTAATTCAGGTGATGTTTTAGGGAAAAAGGGACGTAAAATATCCAAAGCCCTTGCCCGTCGTATCAGTGATAGCGGCATCACTTCATTGCCAATTCAGGTTGAGGATATTCTCGGACGCTACTTTTCTGAAGATGTTATCAGTCCGGTTACTGGAGAGATTGTAGGTTTCTGCAATGAACCTGTAACCGAAGCTTTCCTCGAGTCTTTACTTGAAGAGCAGATTACCTCATTTAAAGTACTGTTTATCGACGGCGTTCACGTTACCGAATCTTTTCGTAAAACGCTCTCTCTAGACAAAGTACGCGATAAAGAAGAGGCGTTGATAGAGATATACCGTCGACTGCGACCATCCAGTCCTCCAACTGCCGAAATTGCACAAAACTTTTTTGATAATCTGTTTTTCAATCCTGCAAGCTATGATCTATCAGAAGTCGGGCGCTATAAGATTAATACCAAGTTGAATGTCGATACTCCAATTGAAGTTCGAACACTGACCAAGGAAGACATTCTTAAAGGTGTAAAACATCTCGTTCATATCAAAGATGAGTTAAAAGACGGCGACGATATTGATCACCTTGGAAATCGACGTGTACGAACTGTCGGTGAATTGTGCGAAAATCAGTATCGTATGGGGCTTGTTCGTATGGAGAGAGCTATCAAAGAGCGAATGACTCTCCAAGAAATAGAAACTCTGATGCCCCATGACCTGGTTAATCCAAAACCTGTGACTTCAGCCATTAAGGAATTCTTCGGTACTTCCCAATTATCTCAATTCATGGACCAGACCAATCCGTTGTCGGAAGTCACTCATAAAAGAAGGTTGTCCGCATTGGGACCGGGTGGTTTGTCTCGTGAACGTGCCGGTTTTGAAGTACGTGACGTTCATCCTACCCATTATGGTAGAATATGTCCTGTAGAGACACCTGAGGGACCAAACATCGGGTTGATCGTTTCTTTGGCTACCTACGCTACTGTCAATCCGTTCGGTTTCATTGAAACCCCTTATCGGTATGTTCAGGAACGCAGAGTTTCAGATGATTACAAGTATCTATCTGCTATTCAGGAAGAGGAATTTACCATTGCGCCTGCCAAAGTTAACCTTGAAGGTAATTTCATTGCCGACGATTATCTCATCGCTCGGCAGGAAAATGAAGTTTCAATGGTAGCTGCTGATGATATCAATATGATGGATGTAGCTCCTAACCAATTGGTTTCCGTTGCTGCTTCTCTTATTCCCTTTCTGGAAAACGATGACGCCAACCGTGCGCTCATGGGATCTAACATGCAGCGGCAGGCTGTTCCCCTTTTGAGTACCCGGTCTCCTTTGGTGGGAACAGGTATTGAAAAATACGTTGCACAAGACTCAGGGGCATGTCTTCTTGCAGGTGGTGACGGTGTGGTTGAAGAGGTTGATGCCTGCCGTATCGTAGTTCGTTATGATGAACCAGGAGTTGATGGATTTGATACAGGTGTTGGTGTATACAGGCTGTCCAAATATAAAAAATCAAATCAGAACACTTGTTTTAACCAGAAACCATTGGTCTTGCCTGGGGAGAGAGTAACCAAAGGCTACGTTCTTGCAGATGGTCCTTCCTGTGAGCTTGGCGAATTAGCGCTTGGTAAAAATGTTACCATCGCCTTCATGCCTTGGCGCGGATATAATTTCGAAGACTCGATACTTGTTAATGAACGGCTTCTCAAAGAAGATACCTTTACTTCCGTTCATATTGAGATTTTTGAAACCATGGCTCGAGACACCAAGCTTGGAAAAGAAGAGATCACAAGGGACATCCCAAATGTCGGAGAAGAGGGGTTGCGTAATCTTGATGACTCGGGAATTGTCCGCATTGGGGCTGAAGTCGGCCCTGGAGATATGCTTGTCGGCAAGGTAACTCCGAAAGGTGAAAGTATGTTGTCACCTGAGGAAAAACTGCTTCGTGCTATCTTTGGTGAAAAAGCAGGTGATGTAAAAGATTCCTCTCTTCGTGTCCCTCCTGGCGTTGAAGGGGTTGTTATTGATGCAAAAGTGTTTTCCAGGAAAGGTGTCGACAAAGACGAACGTACTCTCATGATCGAGGAGATTGAGATTGAAAGACTCAATCGCGACATGGAAGATGAACTGAAAAGTCTGAAAAAGGGTGTTCGTAAGGCCCTTGGTGATCTTCTCGATGGCAGGACTGCAAAAAGCGATGTTCTTGACAAGCAGGGGAATGTTATCCTGAAACTCGGCAAGCAGTTGACATCTGGGATTATTGAACAAGTAGAATTTAACAGGCTGTCCAGTCTGGATTTCTCCGAAAAAGCCAAATATCTTGGAGAAATGGAGGCTATATTTAATCGCTATTCAAGCCAGGCTAACATTGTACGAGCCAGGTACGAAGGGATTGTTGAACGGATGGAAAAAGGCGATGACCTGCCTCCTGGTGTAGTAAAGATGGTTAAAGTTTATGTTGCAACGAAACGTAAGCTTGCGGTTGGTGATAAAATGGCTGGACGACATGGTAATAAAGGTGTTGTTTCCCGTCTCTTGCCTGAAGAGGATATGCCGTTTTTCGCTGATGGCACAACTGTAGATATCGTTCTTAATCCTCTAGGTGTACCCTCGCGTATGAATGTCGGTCAGGTACTTGAATGTCATCTCGGTTTTGCTGCTAAAAGGCTTGGTGAGAAATTATCCCTTCTTGCTCGTCGCAAAGAACTCGAACTTGTAAAAGAGCAGATGCAGCGTATTTATAGCGAAGATGAGCGACGTCGTATCATGGAAAATCTCACTGATGACGAACTCCTGGATTTTGCACGTAAAGCGAAATACGGCTTGCATGTTGCGACACCGGTGTTTGATGGTGCTTCTGAATCAGAAATACGGCAAATGCTTGTCGAGGCCGGCGTTGACGAGGTCGGGCAATCAACATTACATGATGGGTTAACAGGTGAGGCCTTTGATAACCAGGTTACCGTTGGGGTCATGTATATGCTGAAACTCCACCATTTGGTAGACAATAAAATCCATGCTCGTTCAACAGGACCGTATTCTCTAGTAACACAGCAGCCGCTCGGAGGTAAGGCCCAGTTTGGCGGACAGCGGCTTGGTGAGATGGAAGTGTGGGCTATGGAAGCATATGGTGCAGCCTACACGCTGAAAGAATTCCTTACCGTTAAATCCGACGATGTGGAGGGACGAACAACCATGTATGAGAAAATTGTTAAAGGAAACAACTTCTTGGAAACTGGTCTTCCTGAATCCTTTCACGTTCTCGTCAAAGAGCTCAAAGGGCTCTGCCTTGATGTGGAACTGCAGGAATAGCGCCCCTGGCGTATATAACTCTGGTAAACAACTGCAGACGGATTTAATAGACAATATATAGGTGATTTCGTGGAAGAACTGTTCAATTTCTTTGCTAAACCAAAAGGGCCAGTCAGTTTTAATAAAGTAAAAATTTCTCTGGCGTCCCCTGAAAAAATCAGAGAATGGTCCCACGGTGAGGTTAAAAAGCCGGAAACCATCAATTACCGTACCTTCAAGCCTGAACGTGATGGCCTCTTTTGCGCTAAAATTTTTGGGCCTGTGAAGGATTACGAGTGTAATTGCGGTAAATATAAACGCATGAAACACAGAGGTGTTGTCTGTGAGAAATGCGGTGTTGAAGTTATCCAGTCTAAGGTTCGCCGGGAGAGACTTGGTCACATTGAACTTGCAGCGCCAGTTGCTCATATATGGTTTCTCAAGAGTCTTCCTTCTAAAATAGGCGCGATTCTTGACATGACTCTGAAGCAGCTGGAGCGTATTCTCTATTTTGAATCCTATGCTGTTGTAACTTCAGAGGTAGAAGATTTACCTGTCGGCTCTTTGCTCAATGAAGAACAGTATCGGAGTGCCCTGGATCTGTATCCCGGGCAATTTCGAGTTGGTATTGGCGCCGAAGCAATTCGTGAAATGCTCATGGATCTTGACCTCAAAGAGCTGTCCGAGACATTGCGCGAAGAGATGAAGACCACGGGTTCCGCTACAAAACGTGCCAAATACGGTAAGAGATTGACCGTCGTTGAAGCGTTCAGGGATTCCGGCAACAAGCCTGAGTGGATGATTTTGGAGGTTATTCCGGTCCTTCCACCAGATTTACGTCCTCTCGTTCCCCTTGAAGGTGGCAGGTTCGCCACATCAGATCTCAATGATCTTTACCGGCGTGTAATCAATCGTAATAACCGACTTAAACGCCTGCTCGAACTTGATGCGCCCGACATCATTATTCGCAACGAGAAACGGATGCTACAAGAGGCCGTCGACGTTCTGTTTGACAACGGCCGCAGAGGCCGCACCATTACAGGACCAAACAAGCGACCATTGAAGTCTCTTTCAGACATGCTCAAAGGGAAGCAGGGGCGGTTCCGTCAGAATCTTCTTGGTAAGCGTGTCGACTACTCCGGTCGTTCGGTTATCGTTGTCGGTCCCCATTTGCGTCTGCATCAATGCGGCTTGCCTAAAAAGATGGCACTGGAACTATTTAAGCCTTTTATATACAATCGCCTTGAACGTAAAGGATATGTGACAACCATTAAAAGTGCCCGGAAAATGGTTGAAAAAGGTGCCAAGGAAGTCTGGGACGTTCTTGATGACATTGTACGTGAATATCCTGTTATTCTCAACAGGGCACCGACTCTTCATCGCCTCGGTATGCAGGCTTTCGAAGTTGTTTTGATAGAAGGAAAGGCTATTCAATTGCATCCGCTTGTCTGTGCAGCATTTAATGCTGACTTTGACGGTGACCAGATGGCAGTGCACGTGCCATTATCCGTCGAGGCACAGGTTGAGGCGCGAGTGTTGATGATGTCCACCAACAACATCCTCAGTCCTGCCAATGGTGGCCCGATTATTATTCCTAGTCAGGATATTGTCCTTGGGCTGTATTACATGACCAGAGAACGCCTTGGCGTTGCAGGAGAAGGCGGGCGATTCGGTAGTCCCGCTGAGGTCCGTATAGCATATGATCACGGTGCTGTGCATTTGCAGGCTAGGATTCACGCACGAATTAAAGGCAAAATGGTAACGACCACTGTCGGTCGTGTCATTGTTGGTGAACTTCTGCCTGACAGCGTACCTTTTTCCCTGGTCAACAAAGAGCTTGCCAAAAAGGAACTCGCATTTCTCATTGACTACACCTATCGTCATGCCGGCACCAAGGATACTGTAATTCTTGCAGATCGTCTGAAGGATCTCGGCTATGAAAATGCAACCTTGGCCGGGATATCCATATGCATCAACGATATGAAAATTCCGGTGCGTAAAGAAGAGTTTGTTGAGGATGCGGAGAAGGAAGCTGCCGAAGTTGATCAGCAATACAGTGACGGTTTGATCACTGATGGTGAGAAATACAACAAAATCATCGATATCTGGTCCAAAGCCACGGATAAAATCACCAAAGAGATGATGGATGAGATGGCTGTTGAGTTCACCCCTGATAAAAATGGACAAATCGAGGAAATCAAAAGTTTCAATGCTGTTTATATAATGGCTGATTCCGGCGCTCGAGGCTCTAAAGATCAGATTCGACAGCTGGCAGGTATGCGAGGCTTGATGGCCAAACCATCAGGTGAGATTATTGAGACCCCAATTAAAGCCAATTTTCGTGAGGGACTTAACGTCCTTGAGTATTTTATTTCGACCCATGGTGCGCGTAAAGGACTCGCTGATACAGCTTTGAAGACTGCCAACTCCGGATATCTAACCCGAAGATTGGTCGACGTTGCTCAGGATGCCACGATTGTTCAGAAAGACTGTGGAACAATGCGTGGTGTCAAGGCTGAACCACTTATTGAGGGTGGTGAGGTTATCGTTCGAATCGGTGAGCGTATATTAGGTCGTGTTGCTCTGGAGGATGTTGTTGATCCCCACTCTGGAGAGGTCCTTGTCGAAATGGATGAGGAGATCACCGAGGATAAAGTCGAAGCCATTGAAGCAGCAGGTATCGATCGAGTAATGATTCGTTCCGTACTCACCTGCGAAGCAAAACGCGGTGTTTGTGCTATGTGTTATGGTCGCGATCTAGGACGCGGGCATATGGTAAATATTGGTGAGGCGGTGGGGATTATAGCTGCCCAGTCAATTGGTGAGCCCGGTACCCAGCTGACCATGCGTACTTTCCATATCGGTGGTACTGCAAGCCGGTCTGTTGAGCAGGCCGAAGTACGATCTCAACGTGGTGGAACCATCCAAAGCAAGAATCTGCATTCAGTTCGCAATAGGGATGGATTTCTAGTAGTTATGAACAGAAATGCAGAAATTACTGTGCTAGACGATCAAGGTGTGGACAGGGAGCGTTTCCCTGTACCATATGGTGCAGTGCTCAGGATTGAAGATGGTGCATCTGTGGAACCTGGCAGTGTTCTGGCTGACTGGGATGCCTTTTCAATACCTATCGTGGCCGAAGTCGGTGGTAAGGTTAAATATGGTGACGTTGTCGAAGGTGATTCTATGCAGGAACGCGTGGATCAGATCACAGGAAAAGCCAGTAAGGTGATAACAACCGTGACCTCGACCAAGCAGATGAATCCCCGTATATCCATTAAAGATGAACGCGGAAGAACGTTGAAATTACAGGAGAGTGAATTGGCGGCTCGTTACCCACTTCCTGTAGGTTCTATTATCACTGTTGATGAGCATGATATAATTACTCCTGGTACTGTTATAGCTAAAATTCCACGAGAGACAACTAAAACCAAGGATATTACCGGTGGTTTGCCGAGGGTTGCCGAACTGTTTGAGGTACGTAAACCAAAAGAGCAGGCAGTTATCAGTGAAATAGACGGCCTGGTGAGTTTTGGCAAGGATCTCAAAGGGAAGAGGCGGGTTATTGTTACCCCTGAGACAGGCGAACCCATGGAATATCTTGTTCCCAAAGCGAAACATATCACTGTACATGAAGGTGATCACGTTCAGGCAGGCGAGCGGTTAATGGAAGGTTCGGTCCTGCCTAACGACATCCTGAAGGTACTTGGTGCTGAGGAATTGGCAAGGTTTTTAGTGAACGAGATTCAAGAAGTTTATCGTCTGCAAGGCGTTAAGATCAATGACAAGCACATTGAAACCATAGTAAGGCAGATGCTTAAACGAGTTCGCATTACAGACCCTGGAGATTCTGTCTTTATGCTTGACCAACAGGTCGAGTGGTGGAAATTCCAGGAGGAGAATGAACGGCTTATTGCTCAAGGCGATTTGCAGCCGGCCAGTGCAGAACCGTTATTGTTAGGTGTTACAAAGGCGTCTTTGTCTACGGATTCCTTTATATCTGCCGCATCTTTCCAGGAAACCACCAAAGTCTTAACCAATGCCGCAATGGCTGGTAAGATTGACGATCTGTCCGGTTTGAAAGAGAATGTCATCATGGGTCGTTTGATTTCTGCCGGTACCGGTCTTGCGAGATACAGAATCGCCAAGGAAAATTGATTGAAATTTAACTTGACCTTTCAACGTATATAGTTTAAATATCCAACCTTTCGTGCTCATTTTCTGTTACACAGATGCATGATCGACTATTTTGTAAAGGAGTGGTTTGAATGCCCACAATTAATCAGCTCGTCCGTAATAGACGAAAAAAAATTAGTAAGCGGTCAAATACCCCTGCACTGCAAAACTGTCCTCAAAAACGGGGAGTTTGTGTGCGTGTATACACCACGACGCCTAAAAAACCTAACTCAGCTCTTCGTAAGGTTGCGAGGGTGAGGCTCACAAACGGGATCGAGGTGACTTCTTATATACCTGGTATTGGCCATAATCTCCAAGAGCACTCCGTTGTGTTGATTCGGGGTGGTCGTGTAAAGGATCTTCCTGGTGTTCGTTATCACATCGTTCGTGGTACTCTGGATACGCTGGGAGTTAATGATCGTCGTCAAGGTCGATCCAAATATGGAGCGAAACGGCCTAAGTAATTCGCTGTTTATTGCGCCGTAGGGAATATTATGCCAAGAAAGAAATTATTAGATAAACGTCCGGTAAGTCCAGATCCTCGATACAATTCAGTGTTGGTGTCCAAGTTCACCAATGGTCTGATGGAGAGCGGGAAGAAGAATACTGCAAGAAATATCTTCTATGGTGCTATGGATATCATAGAACAGAAGATGGCAGACCAAGAACCGCTGTCTGTATTTGAAGAAGCTATGGAAAACGTTCGACCTCGTATTGAGGTTAAGAGTCGTCGTGTTGGTGGCGCGACGTATCAGGTGCCTGTTGAGGTTCGCCCTGAACGTAGGAATGCGTTGGCGATCCGTTGGCTTATAGGGTTTGCGAAAAACAGATCCGGCCAATCCATGGCTGATAAATTGGCTGCCGAGTTGCTTGACGCGTTCAATAGTCGTGGTGCATCTGTGAAAAAGAAAGATGATACCCATAAAATGGCTGAAGCGAACAAGGCGTTTGCTCACTATCGATGGTAGTGTCGAATAAAAAATGCAACTTGCAAGCGAAAAAGTGTTGACACTGCTTTGTAAATGATGTAAATAGAGCAGCATTTTTTTGTTTGGATTTTAAATCTAAAAATGAGATCATTGAGAATAGGTGAACATTGTGGCTGGTGCGGATGCGTTATCCAACGTGCGCAATATTGGTATTATGGCGCATATAGATGCGGGGAAAACCACTACAACTGAACGGATTCTCTTTTATACTGGAAAATCTCATAAGATCGGAGAAGTCCATGACGGAAATGCTGTCATGGATTGGATGGAGCAAGAGCAGGAGCGTGGTATTACCATTACTTCTGCTGCTACGACCTGTCTGTGGAAAGACTTTGTTATTAATATAATAGATACTCCAGGGCATGTGGACTTTACCGTAGAGGTGGAGCGTAGCCTGAGAGTGTTGGATGGGGTCGTAGCGGTTTTTTGTGCCGTTGGTGGTGTTGAGCCACAGTCGGAAACGGTGTGGCGGCAAGCCGATCGGTATAAGATTCCACGAATTGCTTTTGTGAATAAGATGGATCGTATTGGGGCTTCGTTTGATCGATGTCTCACTCAGATGCGAGAGCGTTTAGGGGCTGATCCTGTAGCTGTTATGCTGCCCGTCGGGAGCGAAGACACCTTTCGTGGTGTCATTGACTTGATTGAGTACAAGTTCCTGACTTTTGATGAAGACTCTTTGGGTATGGAAATTACTGAAGAGCCAATTCCTGATGAATTAGAAGGCGAATCATCGGCCGCCAAGATGATACTCCTCGAGAAGTTGGCCGACTTCGATGAGGGGATCATGGAAAAATATTTAGATGAACAAGAGATCACTCCCGGTGAGTTGCGAGCTGCTTTAAGGAAAGCGTCGCTTGATCGGCAAATAGTCCCTGTGCTGTGTGGATCAGCTTTTAAAAATAAAGGGGTACAGCCGTTAATTGACGCCATTGCTTGGTATCTCCCATCACCCGTAGATGTACCCCCTGTTGAGGGAAAGGATAAGGACGGTGCGCCGCTTATCCGGAAACCTGTGAGGAGTGAACAGTTCTGTGGTTTGGTTTTTAAACTGCAGTCTGATCCGTTTGTTGGCAGCCTGGCATTTATTCGGGTCTATGCCGGCTCTTTTAAGGTTGGGCAGAAAATGTTCAACCCTGTAAAGAGAAAATCGGAAAAAATCTCAAAATTATTAAAGCTTCACGCCAATAAGCGTGAGGAAGTTACAGAGCTATGTGCCGGAGATATCGGTGCTGTAGTCGGGTTGAAATTCACCACTACAGGTGACACTCTCTGTTCCAGTGGAGATTTTATCGTTCTGGAAGAGATGATCTTTCCCGAGCCTGTTATAGGGATTGCTATTGAACCTAAATCCAAGGCTGATGAAGCTAAATTGGCTGAAAGTCTCGATAAGGTTATGAAAGAGGATCCCAGTTTCAAGGTGTCTATTAATGAAGATACCGGGCAGACAATTATATCAGGAATGGGAGAGTTACACCTGGAGATTATCGTTGATCGGTTGATACGGGAGTTTAAAGTGTCAGCTAATATCGGTAAGCCGCAGGTAGCCTATCGTGAGACGGTTACCAGTGTTGGTCTTGGTGAAGGCAGGTTTGAAACTCTTACTACTGGCAAAGAGCAGTATGGTCATGTGGAAATTGAACTTCGCCCAGCCGAGCCTGGCAGTGGAAAAAGTTTTCATTCTGCAGTTGATACGAAGACAATTCCGGCTCAATATATTGAAGCCATTAAAAAGGGTGTGCTTGACAGTCTAGATTCAGGGCCGCTTATCGGCTACCCCGTTATAGATGTTGAAGCCCATCTGGTTGGTGGATCGTATGATGAAGAACGTTCCACTGAAATGGCCTTCGGAGTCGCTGCAACCATGGCATGCCGTAAAGCTGCGATGGATGGAGAACCTCGCTTACTGGAACCGTTGATGCAGTTGGAGGTTATAACGCCTGAGGAATATCTTGGGGATGTTATAAATGATCTCAACAGAAAGCGTGCACATGTAGCAGGGGTAGAAGCGGATAATAATAGGCAAGTTGTTAAAGCTAGGGTTGCACTATCAGAGATGTTTGGGTATTCGACGGATTTGAGGTCTGCTACCCAGGGTAGAGCTACTTTTAGTATGCAATTTGCACAATTTACAGAGGTTCCAGCAAAGAGAGCTGAAGAAATCATACGCAAGATTCGCGGTGTATAGTTTGTTTTGAGTCTCGCAAGGTTAAATGAGCAGCATTTTTTCTCTCTGGATCTGTAATGGTATTATCCTCTCCATTCCAGGGCTATCTTTATTAGTAGCTGTGAGGACAGAGGTCCGTATTTGAAACGGTGTGTACTGGCTATGCATTATTACAGTAACACATTGCTTTCGTAATTGAAGATGTATCAGCGGTAGTAATTGTCGGTGGAAACACGACACTATAGAATTGGAACCGCATATTAAAATAAGGCCGAGGCATACATCCTGACAAAGGAGTGTGGTGGGCCGCATAATCCATATACATGGATAGCGTCCCTCGATTTTACTTCAGGACCACCGACGTAACGGGCGTTTTCACGCTTTGTAATAGCGT
Organism: Desulfogranum japonicum DSM 18378; assembly: GCF_000429945.1. GTDB lineage: Bacteria > Desulfobacterota > Desulfobulbia > Desulfobulbales > Desulfobulbaceae > Desulfogranum > Desulfogranum japonicum. The sequence continues at coordinate 37,321 of NZ_AUCV01000025.1, forward strand.
GGAACTGTTATGCCTGGTGATAAGTGCACATCACTGGTGAATGATCGCCCCCCTTTTTACTGCGCATTTTGCCAGCAGGTTAGGAAGGTGGACGTACCGTCGGTGCTGGTGTGATCAGCGAAATTATCGAATAAGAGGAGTACTATGATTCCTGCTGATAAGATCCGTATTAGGTTGAAGGGATACGATCATAAACTGCTTGACCTTTCAACGCGAGAAATAGTTGAAACTGCAAGAAGAACAGGCGCGACTATTGCCGGCCCGATTCCTCTGCCTACAAGTACCAATAAATATACAGTACTTCGTTCACCGCATGTGGATAAAAAATCCAGAGAGCAGTTCGAAATGAGAACCCACCGTCGGTTGCTTGACATACTTGAGCCGACTCAACAGACGATTGACGCGCTGATGAAGCTGGAACTCTCAGCAGGTGTGGACGTAGAGATCAAACTCCCGTAAGAAATCTTGGTGTTTCATTGGGGTTGGTCGAAAAAAGATTATTAGATCCACTAGTGATTATTTGAATACGGGTAGAACAATGCCGAAGACAAAAGGAATTCTGGGCCGAAAGATTGGTATGACACGTGTGTATGACGAGCACGGTAGATCTATACCTGTTACCGTTGTTGAAGCCGGTCCCTGTACCATTCTGCAGAAAAAGACTACCGACAAGGAAGGCTATAATGCCATTCAAGTTGGTTTTCTGGAAAAGAAAACCAGTAGAATGAACAAACCTGAAGCGGGACATTTTAAACGTTCTGGCGGTAAAGGGTTTTATCATATCAAGGAATTTCGTGTAACTGATCCAGGCGAATACGAATTGGGTCAGGAGATCACTGCAAGTGAACTGCTCAAAATTGGGGATTCCGTTGATATATCTGGTAAGTCCAAAGGTAGGGGTTACCAGGGTGTAATGAAAAGACACGGATTTGCCGGTGGTAAGGCTTCACACGGGTCTGGCTTTCATCGAGCACCAGGTTCTATCGGCTGTAGTGCTTGGCCGTCACGTGTTGTTAAGGGCAAGAAGCTTCCAGGTCATATGGGTGATGCTCTGGTTACGCAAAAGAATCTTACTATCGTTGACATCAGGGAAGAAGATAATGTCATCCTTATAAAAGGTACAATCCCTGGGGCAAAGAACGGTTTGATAAGTATCTACACTAAAGCATAACCCAAGGCTGCTCTTAAGGAGATACTCATGGCAGTATGTGATGTTGTAAATAATCAGGCAGAGAAAGTTGGTGAGGTAGAACTCAATGACGCTCTGTTTGCAGTAGAGGTAAATACTGGTATTTTGCACGAAGTTGTTTGCATGCAAAGGGCAAACAGACGTTCAGGAAATGCAAGTACAAAAACCCGTGGTGAACTTCGTGGTGGTGGTGCAAAGCCATGGAGACAGAAAGGAACAGGACGTGCTCGTTCCGGAACCAGGAATTCACCAGTTTGGCGTGGCGGTGGTACGGTTTTTGGGCCTAAACCCAGGGATTATAGCTACAGTATGCCAAAGAAGGTTAAACGTCTGGCGCTGAAAATGGCCTTAAGTGCAAGATTGAGCGAAGGCAATCTGGTTGTAGTTGAAGATCTTGGATTAAACGAGATTAAAACCAAGGATTTTGTAACTGTGATGGGTAATTTTCAGTTCGATGATTGCTTGGTAATCACCATGGATAATGATGAAACAGCATCTAAATCTTCAAGAAATGCCACAGGATATAAAGTCCTCCCGGTCGCGGGGCTGAACGTATATGACATTTTGAAGTACTCTAAACTTATGCTTGTGCAAAACAGCATTGCTAAGATTGAAGAGAGGTTGTTGGTATGAAGGTACTCTATGAAGTCATACAAGGGCCCTGTTTGACAGAAAAAAGCAATTTGTTGCAGGAAACCCAGGGAACCGTTGCGTTTAAAGTAGCTAAGGCTGCGAACAAGATTGAAATTAAAAGCGCTGTTGAACAACTGTTTAATGTAAAAGTAGCGGACGTTCGTACAGCTTCCGTACGCGGCAAGAAAAAGCGTGTAGGTATTAAATCCATAGGTAAAACCAGCGATTGGAAAAAGGCATATGTCACCCTTTCAGAGGGTGAAATTAATTTTCTTGAAGAACTTTAAGTCCAGTCGTACCTAAGGTTACCCCTGAAGATACAAGATAACAGGATATACAATGGCAATTAAAACCCATAAACCGACATCCCCTGGAAAACGTCATTATGTTTCCGTTCATCAGGATTACCTTTCTGAGGATGGGCCTGAAAAAAGCTTGCTTAGACCGCTTAAGAAATCAGGTGGACGAAACAGTTATGGCCGTATAACTGCTCGCCATAAAGGCGGTGGCCACAAACGCAAATACCGCTTGATAGACTGGAAGCGCAATAAGACTTCTGTTCCTGCAAAGGTTATTTCTATTGAGTATGATCCTAACAGGTCCGCCCATATCGCACTGCTCACCTACGCAGATGGAGAAAAGACCTATATACTTGCCCCAAATGGAATTGCAGTAGGTGATACCATTGTTGCAGGTGCTGACGTTGATATCAAACCAGGCAATTGTCTACCGATGATCAACATCCCTTTGGGTACCATTATTCATAATATTGAAATGAAGATTGGTAAAGGTGCACAGCTGGTACGTTCAGCTGGTGCAGCAGCACAGCTGATGGCTAAGGATGGCAATCATGTTCTGGTGAAATTACCTTCCGGAGAAGTAAGAAGGTTTCATAAAGATTGCAGAGCTTGTATTGGCCAGGTAGGAAACAGCGAATATAACAGTCAAAAACTAGGTAAAGCAGGCAGAACCCGGTGGAAAGGCAAGAGACCTTCCGTTCGCGGTGTTGCTATGAACCCGGTTGATCACCCCATGGGCGGTGGTGAAGGTAAAAGTTCCGGTGGACGTCATCCTGTTTCTCCCTGGGGTATGCCGACTAAAGGATTCAAGACTCGGAAGAAGAAAGCTTCTGATCGAGACATTGTCACCAAGCGTAAGTAATTATAGGAGGAAGGGAAATGGCTCGTTCAGTTAAAAAGGGTCCCTTTGTAGATGATCATCTCATGAAAAAAGTGGCTGCTGCTCAGGAGTCTGGTTCTCGTAAAGTTATCAAGACCTGGTCCAGAAGATCTGACATCACTCCTGAGATGGTAGGGTTGACATTTGCAGTACATAACGGCAAGAAATTTATACCGGTTTATGTCTCAGAAAATATGGTAGGACATAAACTTGGCGAATTTTCACCTACCCGGACCTACTTTGGACACGCTGCAGATAAAAAAGGTCGCAAATAGTTAAGACTGTACCGATCTCTAAGGAGTTATACGATGGAAACAAAAGCCGTCGCAAAATATATTCGGATTTCACCACAGAAGGCGAGATTGGTTGCTGACGTTGTCCGCGGTATGAATGTCGACAATGCTGTTACCACTCTGAGGTTTATGCCAAAAAAAGCTGCTCGCATACTCAGAAAAGTCATTGAGTCTGCTGTGGCCAATGCTGATCAAAATGACAGCATTGATGTTGATACCCTGTACGTCAAGGAAATACTTGTTGACGGGGGGCCTATGCTCAAACGATTCCGACCAAGAGCTCAAGGCCGGGCTACAAGAATATTAAAAAGGACAAGTCACATCACCGTTGTCGTTGATGAGAATTAAGAACTTTTTCTAACCAATATTGAGATAAAACGTTAGAAGGAACGGAGGATCACCTTGGGTCAAAAAGTCAATCCCATTGGATTGCGGTTAAATATTACCCGCTCTTGGGAATCTATCTGGTACGCGGATAAGGACTATGCGAGTAATCTTCATCAAGATCAACTTATTCGCAAGTATCTAAAAAAACGGTTATATCACGCCGGCGTTGCCCGTATCGTGATTGAAAGAACCGGAGAAAAAATTAAGGTTAAACTGTTCACCGCCAGACCAGGGATTGTTATTGGGAAAAAAGGCGCTGAAATTGAAAGCCTGAAGAAAGACCTTGAGCACAAATTCGGGAGACCCTGTCTGATTGATATCCAAGAGGTTCGCCGTCCTGAAGCTGATGCACAACTTGTAGCTGAAAATATCGCTATGCAGCTTGAGCGTCGAATTGCTTTTAGAAGGGCAATGAAAAAGGCTATCAATTCTGCTCTTCGTTTCGGCGTACAGGGCATTAAGATATCATGCTCCGGGCGCCTCGGTGGTGCTGAGATGTCTCGTACAGAATGGTTTAAAGAAGGACGTGTGCCATTACATACACTCCGTGCTGACATCGACTACGGGACTGCAGAAGCTAAAACGACGTACGGTATAATCGGCGTAAAGGTATGGATTTTCAAGGGTGAAGTTCTAGAAGAGCAGGAAGTAGCAGCTGCTGAATAATTGGCAATTTACATCTTGTTATCAGACCTTACTATTCATACTGTAAAATAGGTAAAGAAACATGTTAAGCCCACGTAAAGTTAAACATAGAAAACAACATAAAGGAAGGATGCGGGGAGCCGCCTATCGTGGTTCAGACATATCCTTTGGTGACTATGCCCTCAAAGCTGTAGGCTGTGGGCGCATGACAGCTCAACATATTGAAGCTGCGCGTATTACCATCAACCGAAAGATTAAACGTGGTGGTAAACTCTGGATCCGTGTTTTTCCTGATAAGCCCATTACCAAAAAGCCTGCAGAAACACGTATGGGTAAGGGTAAAGGTTCTCCTGAGTACTGGGTTGCTACCATTCGTCCTGGAAAAGTGCTCTATGAATTGAAAGGAGTACCTGAACAGCTGGCTGTAGAGGCACTCAAACTCGCTAGTTACAAGCTGCCATTTCCCACAAAGGTTGTGACCAAGAGAGAGACGATATGAAAATTAAAGAGATGCGTGAAATGAATCTCGAAGATCTACTCAGCAAAGAGAAAGATATACGAGAAGATCTTTTTAAGCTGAAATTCCAGCATGGCATCCGAAGGCTTGAAAACCCGGCAAGATTAGGACAACTCCGCAAGGATATAGCCCGAATCCAGACAGTCATTGCAGAGAAAAGATAATACAGTTGGTAGCTTAAAAAGTTTACAGGGATAGATCGATGGCAGAAAAGACAAAAAAAACCCGTCAGGGGTCAGTAATCAGCAATAAAATGGACAAGAGCGTTGTTGTCTTGGTTGAACGTAAGGTTCGCCATAAGCTCTACGGCAAATACATCAGACGCAATGTGAAATACATGGCCCATGACGAGTCAAATTCGTGCAACATTGGGGATACCGTACTGATCGAAGAGTGCAGACCACTTTCCAAAAATAAGCGATGGCTTGTACGGTCGATTGTTGAACGATCTATTTAATCGGTGCATAGATCTTCCCGGTAGAAACGACTGTATAAAATTGTAGAGCAGGTAGAACCATGATTCAAACCGAAACCATATTAAACGTAGCCGATAACTCCGGTGCTAAGAAGGTGCTGTGTATCAGGGTACTTGGCGGAACACGCAAACGGTACGCCAGCATAGGTGATATTATTGTCGTCACTGTTAAAGAGGCTATTCCCCATGCTAAGGTCAAGAAGGGTGATGTTCTCGATGCGGTAATTGTACGGACCAAAAAAGAACTCAGCCGTCCTGAAGATACTAGCGTCAAATTTGATGAGAATGCGGCTGTGTTACTCAGCAACAGCGGAGAGCCAATCGGGACACGTATCTTTGGGCCGGTAGCCCGTGAATTACGCGGTCTCGGTTTTATGAAGATAATATCCCTTGCGCCGGAAGTACTGTAAACTTGGTCTCCTGGGCGATAGATAAAAATAGAGGGAAATGAGGAATTACAATGCGGCAGGGAAATACCAGTCTTAGAGTAGACGACCAAGTAGAAATTATCGCGGGAAAAGATAAAGGTCGCGTCGGTAAAATACTCAAAGTTGACCGTTCCAATAATAAAGTAGTAGTTGAACGGATCAATATGATTAAAAAGCATCAGAAACCCATGGATGCAACACAGCCTGGGCAGATAATTGAACGCGAGGCTCCCATCCACGTCAGTAATGTGATGCTCGTATGCCCAGAATGCACAGAGACAGTACGGATCGGTAAAAAGTTCCTTGAAGATGGCAACAAAGTGCGAATCTGTAAAGGGTGCGGGGCTACATTGGAAACATCTAAAAAGTAACGGTTCTGACTGTTTACGGAGCGAACAATGGCTACATTAAAAGAATACTATGACAATGAACTCAAAGATCAGCTCCAGAAGGAGTTTGAGTTCACCAATGTGATGGAAATACCTAAAGTTGAGAAAGTTATCCTCAATATGGGTATTGGCGAGGGCGTTCAGAACCCGAAAAGTGTTGAAAATGCAGCAGCAGAGTTGACCTTAATCGCCGGACAGAAGGCGGTAGTGACACGAGCTAAAAAATCAATAGCTACCTTCAAATTGCGTGAAGGAATGCCTATTGGTGCCCGTGTGACCTTACGCCATGAAAGAATGTTTGATTTTTTGTCTAAATTAATCAACATTGCGTTGCCTCGTGTTAGGGACTTTCGCGGGGTTTCTACAAAGGGATTTGATGGTCGTGGCAACTACTCTATGGGCATTGCCGAACACATTATTTTTCCTGAAATTGATTACGATAAAATCGACAAAATTCGTGGATTGAACATCACAATAGTTACTTCTGCGAAGAATGACGATGAAGGGCGCGCCTTGCTTGCAGCATTGGGCATGCCTTTTAAAAAGAAATAACAGAGTCAACAATCAAGATTTGTAAACAATAGGTATCAGGAGGAAGCAGTGGCAAAAAAATCTCTCATTGCCAAAGCAAAGCGTAAACCAAAATTTAAGGTTCGCTCATACAACCGTTGCCCGCTTTGTGGACGTCCCAGAGCTTTTATTAGAAAATTTGGTATTTGCAGACTGTGTTTTCGTAAGCTTGCTTCGCAGGGCGAAATCACAGGTGTCACAAAGTCCAGCTGGTAAACGACTCAGGCCATTAATAAACTGCTTTTAAACACTGATTTGTTGCTATAATTAATACCAGATAAGCTTTTTAATGAGGATATTTCAATGTCTATGAGTGATCCACTGGCAGATATGCTGACCAGAATCAGAAATGGTGTGAAAGCTCGGTTCGCTTCAGTGGAGATGCCACTGTCCAAAACAAAGGTAAACGTTGCCCGTGTACTCAAGGAAGAGGGTTACATCACCGATTATCAGATTATCGAGCAAGGAGTACAGGGTACTCTGAAAATCGATCTGAAATATGGTCCAAACAATGAGACTGTGATCACAGGTATACAGCGAATCAGCAAACCAGGTCTTCGTCAGTACAGCAAGAGTGATAGGATTCCAAAGATCATGAGTGGTCTTGGTGTATGTATTTTATCCACTTCCGCAGGCGTTATAACTGATCGTGAAGCCCGGACTCGTAACATCGGTGGCGAATTACTTTGCCAGGTGTGGTAAGAGTCTTTTAATTGCAAGGAGCTGAAAATGTCCAGAATTGGAAAGCAACCTATTCCTGTACCAGGAAGTGTTAAGGTAGAGATAAAAGGTACTCATGTTAAGGTTACCGGGCCTAAAGGTTCCCTTGAGCGTAACATCCGACCTGAGATCGACTGTCAGGCTGAATCTGAGCAGATTGTTTTACAACCTAAAGGTAACAGTAAACAGGTAATGGCCTTTTGGGGTATGACCCGATCGCTGTTGAATAACATGGTCATTGGTGTTGATCAAGGGTTTGAGAAAAAGCTTGCCGTAGAAGGGGTTGGTTACAGGGCGTCTATTGCTGGTAATAAACTGACGTTGAACGTAGGCTATTCAAATCCCGTTGAATTTGATCTTCCTGACGGCATCAGTGCCGATGTGGACAAAGATAACAAGATTACAGTTCGTGGAATTGATAAAGAACTTGTAGGGTTAACAGCGGCACGCATTCGTGATATACGTAAACCTGAACCTTACAAAGGTAAGGGGATCAGGTATATCGATGAGCATATCGTTCGTAAGGTCGGTAAAGCTGGTGCTAAATAATTTCAGGTAAATCAAAGAGTAACATCATGGCAAAAACAAACCCAAAAGTTACTGCACGGCAAAAAAGAATAAAGCGTATTCGTAAAAAAATAGTAGGGACACCTGAGAAACCAAGAATGCGCGTGTTCAGAAGTAATAAGCATATATACGTGCAGATTATAGATGATATTAAAAAGGCAACTTTAGTTTCCGCTTCATCACTCGATAAGGATTTTGAAGTTGAAAGTGGTGCCGACAAGATAGCCCAGGCCAAAAAGATTGGTGAGGCTATCGCACACAAAGCACAGTCTGCTGGCATAAATAACGTAGTTTTTGATCGTGGAGGTTATATTTACCATGGTCGAGTTAAAGCGTTGTCAGACGGTGCTCGTGAAGCAGGTCTCCAATTCTGAGCTAACCACTATAACATGAACAAAAACTATCCTACGGGGGTGTTTCTTGGCTGATTTTAAACGAGCTAAAGAGGGAAACCAAGAAGAGCTCATCGAAAAAATTGTATTTATTAATCGCGTCGCCAAGGTTGTGAAAGGTGGTCGTCGGTTCAGTTTCAGTGCCATCGTAGTTGTCGGTGATGGTAAAGGCAAGGTAGGTTATGGTCTAGGTAAAGCTAACCAGGTGCCTGAAGCCATTCGTAAAGGCATTGAAAAAGCACGAAGAGATATGGCACCTGTACCGCTTACCGATGTATCTATCCCACATCAGATCACCGGAAAGTTCAAATCTGGCAGTGTTTTGTTGAAACCAGCTGCAGATGGTACCGGAGTTATTGCAGGTGGAGCTGTTCGCGCAGTGCTTGAGGCAGCTGGAGTACAGAATATATTGACAAAGTGTCTGGGATCTAATAATCCGCATAACCTGGCTAAAGCCACCATTGACGGATTACGTCAATTACGCTCTGCACAACAGATAGCTAAACTGCGCGGTTTGAAAGTTGAAGAAATGGTCGCCTAAGCTACCAGGAGATACAGGAATATCATGAGCGATACAGTTACTTTGACACAGGTCAAAAGCGGCATAGGCAGTAATGAAAAGATCAGGGCAACCTTAGTTGGTCTTGGTCTCACCAAGATGCACAAAACAGTTGTTCGAAAAAATACCCCAGAGATCCAGGGCATGATCGCCAAGGTTAGACATCTCATTACAGTGGAGGAATAGGTCATGCTGAAACTTAATACACTCGCTCCCGCTCCAGGGTCACGAAAGAATAAAAAACGTGTCGGTCGTGGTCACGGTAGCGGATTAGGCAAAACCTCAGGTAGGGGTCACAAAGGTGCCCGGTCCAGGTCTGGTTATTCCATGGCTCCAGGTTTTGAGGGTGGCCAGATGCCATTGCATCGAAGATTGCCCAAGCGTGGTTTTACCAACGTGTTCAAAACGGTTTTTGATATTATTAGCCTGAGCCAGCTTGATACTTTTGAAAGCGGTGCCGTCGTTGATAAGGCTGCATTACTTGAAGCCGGGCTGGTAAAAGGTGACAAACCTGTGAAAGTTTTGGCTAACGGAAGGATTACAAAGTCAATCACGGTGGATGTTGATAAAGTAAGTAAAGGCGCTGCCGAGTTAATTGCCGCTGCTGGTGGAACCGTAAAGGAGTAATCAGATGAGTGGATTAGCCGGCGCTGCTAATATCCCAGAGTTGCGAAAGAGAGTGATGTTCACTCTCTTTATGCTTTTTGTGTACAGGATGGGTGTTCAAATCCCCACTCCTGGAATAAATGGTGGTGCGCTTCAGGAGTTTTTCGCTGCGAACGCAAGCACACTTTTTGGGATGTTTAATATGTTCTCTGGTGGAGCACTGGAGAACTTTTCTATTTTTGCGTTAGGCATAATGCCTTACATCTCAGCATCGATCATTATCCAGTTGCTTACCGTTGTCATACCACAATTAGAAGCTCTATCTAAAGAAGGAGAAGCTGGTAGACGAAAGATTACACAGTATACTAGATATGGTACTGTAGCCCTTTCTCTCATTCAGGGATTCTTTATTGCCAGTGGCTTGGAAGGTATGCATAGCCCCAGTGGAAGTCCAATTGTACTTGAAGCTGGTCTCCAATTTAAATTAATGACCGTCCTCACACTGACATCCGGTACTGCATTTATCATGTGGTTGGGTGAACAGATGACCGAACGTGGGATCGGTAACGGTATATCGCTCATAATTTTTGCAGGTATCGTAGCTCGAATGCCGAATGCAATCGGACAAACCATAGAAATGGTTAAAACCGGCGCTCTTCCTGTGATTTTTGTTCCTGTTATGCTCGCAGCGATGATCGCCATTGTTGGATTCATTATTTTTGCTGAGACTGCCCAACGAAAAATTCCTATCCAATATGCTAAACGTGTAGTCGGGAATAGGGTATATGGAGGTCAAGCCAGTCATCTTCCGCTTAAAATAAACGTTTCAGGTGTTATCCCGCCTATTTTCGCTTCATCAATTATGATGTTTCCTGCGACAATTGGATCATTCATCCAGATAGAATGGGTGCAGAGGGTTTCTGCAGCGTTATCTCCTGGGACGGTTTATTATTACATTCTCTATACAGGTATGATCGTCTTTTTCTGTTTTTTCTATACAGCCGTCACTTTTAAGCCTGACGATGTTGCTGAAAATCTTAAGAAAAATGGCGGCTTTATTCCTGGTATTCGCCCAGGTAAGCGTACAGCGGAATTTATAGACAAGGTGTTGACCAGGTTAACAGTTGTTGGTGCCATATATCTCAGTGTCATTTGTGTAATGCCAACTATCCTTATTTCCAAGTTTAATGTGCCATTTTACTTCGGTGGTACTGCATTGTTAATTGTTGTTGGTGTTGCAATTGATACAATAGGGCAAATTGAATCCCATATGGTAATGCGCAATTATGACGGATTCATGAAGGCAGGTCGAATTCGAGGACGGCGTTGAGGAATATTTTGAATGACTCCGGATCACATCGTGCAATCACTATAAAGACTGCGGAAGAACTGGAAATCATGTGGCAGGCTAACCAAATAGTAGCCGGTGTCCTTGATTTACTTCAGTCAAGCGTAGCTCCAGGGAAGAGCACTCTGTTTCTTGACCAACTTGCTGAGGAATATTGCAGGGATCATGGAGCAGAACCAGCATTTAAAGGATATCGCGGATTTCCAGGAAGCTTATGTGTCTCTGTGAATGAACAGGTTGTGCACGGTATACCTTCCAAAAAAACTATACTTAAAGAAGGTGACATTGTCTCCGTTGATTTTGGCACCTTGTTTAGAGGGTTTTATGGTGATTCCGCCGTTACCATCGCATGTGGTAACATCAACCATAAGGTAGCGGAACTGCTCACAGTAACAGAGCAAGCTCTCCAATATGGGATAGAACAGATGGTTGTCGGGAATCGTGTTTCAGACGTTTCCCGGGCAGTTCAGGAATATGTTGAGAAAATGGGGTTTTCGGTGGTTAAACAGTTCGTCGGGCATGGTATTGGTTCAGAACTGCATGAAGCCCCTGAGGTACCCAATTATGTCCAGCGTCAGTCTTCACCCCGGTTGAAAGAGGGGATGGTTCTAGCTATAGAGCCGATGGTCAATATGGGAACCGGTAAGGTTAAGGTGCTCAAGGATCAATGGACTGTGGTTACTGCTGACCGTAAACCGTCTGCTCATTTTGAGCATTCAGTTGCGGTTACCAGTACAGGACCAGCTATACTCAGCAAATTAGGCTCATTGCCACCGAAGTGAGCAAAATAGGGTAGGTATTGACTAACTCGGTCTAGAAAACTGTTGAAATACTTTTTCAACTATGTATAATAGACAGTTTTTGGGCCGAAAATCGAAAGAATTGGGTTTGGTCTATGGCAAAAGAAGAAGCCATTGAAGTAGAAGGAACGATCATTGAGCCATTGCCCAATGCGATGTTTCGTGTTGAGTTAGATAATGGCCACAAAGTCCTCGCGCATATCTCCGGTAAAATGCGTATGCATTATATTAAGATTTTGCCGGGGGATCGGGTAACCATTGAATTGTCCCCATATGATTTGACAAGGGGGAGAGTTACTTTTCGTGCCAAAGGCGGCAAGGGCAAGAAATAATTCAGCAGGCGGGAAGCAACAATGAAAGTACGGGCATCAGTGAAAAAGATGTGCAGTAATTGTAAAATCTTAAAAAGAAAAGGCGTTGTTCGAGTTAACTGCAAAATTAAAAAGCATAAACAACGACAAGGTTAACTTTAACAGGGTACGATTTATAATCAGGGAGAACTATTTTGGCACGTATAGCTGGAGTGGATTTGCCACGCAATAAACATATGGACAGAGCGCTGACCTACATATACGGCATAGGTCTCACCAGTGCTCGCCAAATCCTTGATAAGGCTGATTTGCCATATCAAATGAATAGTGATGATCTTAGTGCTGATGATGTTACCCGAGTCAGGCAGATCATTGAAAGTGATTACACTGTAGAGGGTGATAAACGCCGGGAAATTTCCATGGACATCAAACGTCTCATGGATCTGGGGTGCTACCGAGGTCGACGTCATCGTAGAAGTTTACCATGTCGAGGACAGCGTACCAAAACCAACGCCCGAACCAGAAAAGGACCACGTCGCGGCGCAGCTGTACGTAAAAAATAAGTTAATATATAGCAGCTTTTTGAAGACTATACGGAGATACAATGGCTAAAGCTGGTAAAGCGGCTGGAAAGGCAAAACGCCGCGAGAAAAAGAACGTACCCGAAGGGATTATTTACATTTATTCTACATTTAATAACACTATCGTTACCGTTACCGACAGGCAGGGTAATGCCATAGCTTGGTCTACTGCAGGTGTTATAGGGTTTAAAGGATCAAGAAAGTCAACTCCTTTTGCAGCACAAAATGCACTAAGTGACGCAGTTGCCAAAGCAAAAGAACACGGTCTCAGGAAAGTGGAAGTGCACGTTAAAGGTCCAGGACCTGGTCGAGAAGCCGCTCTCAGAGCACTGACGACTGTAGAGCTTGATGTGAGCCGAATCGTCGATGTCACACCTCTGCCTCACAACGGCTGTAAACCACCAAAACGCAGAAGAGTATAACTGCTATTAGAGACAGCGCTGACATTGAATCATTGGTCGGCATTATTTACGGAGGTAAAAGTTGGCTAGATATACTGGATCATCATGCAGAATGTGCAGGCGTGAAAACGTGAAATTGTATCTCAAGGGAGATCGCTGCTATTCTGATAAATGTGCTTTCGAGAGAAGAGCATATGCACCCGGACAACATGGACAGAATCGGTTCCGGAAAATGTCTGACTACGCTATTCAGCTTCGAGAGAAGCAGAAAGTTAAGCAAATGTACGGGATGCTTGAAGGTCAATTTCGTCGATATTTTGAGCGTGCCGATCGTGCTAAAGGCGTAACAGGTGAAAATCTGTTGATCATGCTTGAAAGACGGCTTGACAATGCATTGTACCGATTAGGTTTCGCGAGTTCAAGAACACAGGCTCGACAACTAGTACGGCATAATCATTTTATCGTAAATGGTAAAAAAGTAAATATACCCTCTTTTCAGGTCGCTCCCGGTGACATCATTAAGCTGAAAGAAAAAAGCAGTAAAAATGCATTAATCACCGACAACATAGAGGGTGCAGTACGTCGCGGCATTCCCAGTTGGCTCGAGCTTGACCAGAATAACATGCAAGGTACAGTGAAAGCATTGCCAAATAGGGAAGAGATTACCTTGCCTATTCAGGAACAGCTCATTGTTGAGCTTTACTCCAAGTAACCATAAGCAATCAGGTACTGCATGGCACAGGAAATACGGGATACAAATCCCTTTTACAAAAATTGGCACAATCTTATCACGCCTGAACGACTTGAGGTTAATGATGAAACCCATACTGAACAGTATGGCAAATTCGTCTGTCAGCCTTTTGAACGTGGTTTTGCCACCACTATAGGCAACTCATTGCGAAGGATATTGCTGTCTTCCATTCGAGGTGCAGCAATCACTTCCGTGAAAATTGATAATGCCCTTCATGAGTTCACCAGTATGAATGGTGTACAGGAAGATGTCGCTGATATCATTCTGAATTTAAAACAGGTTCGACTGAAATTGAATGGACCTGAAGGACATACGGTTGTCATAGAAAAAACTGGTCCAGGCGCAGTAACTGCAGGAGATATTAACGGGGCACCTCATGTTGATGTCATGAATCCCGAGCAACATATCTGCACAATCACCACAGATACCACTTTCCGTGCTGAGCTAGAAGTTCAGTGGGGTAAGGGATATGTGCCTGCTGAAATGAACAAGAAAGAAGATCAGCCTATAGGAGTAATTCCTATTGATGCCATCTTTTCACCTATTGTTCGTGTACAGTATGTTGTTAGTCAAGCGCGCGTCGGACAAAAGACTGATTACGACAAATTGACTCTTGAAATCGAAACCGATGGAAGTGTCACACCTCAGGATACTCTGGCGTACGCTGCTAAAATCCTGAAAGAGCAGATGACCATATTCATTAATTTTAATGAAGAACAGGCCAAAGCTCCTGACAAAAGTGAGTCTGATAACGAAAGTGCGAATTACCCTCCTTTTCTTGATAAAAATGTCGAGGATCTGGAGTTATCTGTACGTTCTGCCAATTGCCTTAAAAATGCACAGATTCAATATATTGGGCAACTGGTCCAGCGTACCGATGCCGAGATGCTTAAAACCAAGAATTTTGGTCGGAAATCACTCAATGAAATTAAGGCTCTGCTTTCCGAACATGATCTCACTCTTGGCATGAAAATAGAAGGTTGGGTATCTCCTGACAAACGAGAGGACAGCGCAGAAGAGTGATTCCACAGTCTGGTTGGATTAAGCACTTTTGGCTGATGATTGACAAAAGGATAGGATAATGAGACATAGAAAAGCTGGTCGTAAACTCGGAAAGACCACCTCGCATCGTAAGGCTATGCTTCGCAATATGGTTACCTCTCTGCTGGAGCATGAGAGAATTGTCACCACAGTGCCTAAAGCCAAGGAAGCACGTCGGATGGCGGAAAAAATGATCACCCTTGGAAAACGCGGTGATCTGCACGCTAAACGTCAGGCGTTTGCTTATATACGGTCCCGTGATGTAGTGGCAAAATTGTTTGATGAACTGTCTCAGCAATATGCTGATCGTCAGGGAGGATACACAAGAATCATCCGCACAGGTTTCAGGCAGGGAGATGCAGCCCCAATGGCCATCGTTGAACTTGTGGATTACAACGATTCCATCTCCATGGATGATGCTACCGAAGCATAACGTTTTCGTGTGTGTCGCTTTTGTTTGAGGCTGGTATGAGTTTTCATACCAGCCTTTTTTTATGGCTTTTCCTGTCTCTCTTTTCTTTGACATGTTGCCATGTGGATATCATTCTGTATATTATTAATTCCTAGGAATTTTTTGTTGTATAGCCGCTTGATTAATTTCTGATTCTTTCCATGTAAATGTTAAAGTCAACCAGTTATAGTGCACGTGGCACAACAGCATTTTTATGGTATTTAAAGCAGGCATACAACTGTGAAGATACAACGCGTATAAGTTGGTGTCCTTTAACCACAGCCCTTTAAACTAAATTATCAACGATGGAGAACCAAGATTTTCATAAACGTACCACCATTAAAGGTGGTCCATTTCATTTCCATTGTCATCCCCAAGTCAGTTGTTTTCTCACCTGTTGTCACAATGTGGATATGTTCTTGTATCCATATGATTTGTTGCGACTAAAGGAGAGACTGAATATTTCATCTGAAGAAATTCTGCAAAAATATACTCGGATCAGTGAAGGTAGCCATCCTTTCTTTCCTGGTTTAATGC
Organism: Desulfogranum japonicum DSM 18378; assembly: GCF_000429945.1. Classification (GTDB taxonomy): domain Bacteria; phylum Desulfobacterota; class Desulfobulbia; order Desulfobulbales; family Desulfobulbaceae; genus Desulfogranum; species Desulfogranum japonicum. The sequence goes on from NZ_AUCV01000025.1 coordinate 53,091, forward strand.
TACAACTTAGGGAGACTGAAGGTAAACCATGTCCCTTTCTCGAAGACTCCGGATGTAGTGTCTATCTTGATAGACCATCGGCATGCAGGACATATCCCCTTGAAAGGGGAGTAGAGCGATCTCCTCAGTCAAAGGCATTAAAGGTTCATTATTTTTTGACCCATCACCCTTACTGTAAGGGACATGATGAAGAGAGAACTTATACTGTGAAACAATGGGAGCGGGATCAAGGATTGCACGAATATAATCTGCAGAATGATCTTTGGGCTGAAATGGATGCTTTTTTTGCTACTAATCCCTGGAAAGGAGAAGGCCATGCCGGCCCCTTGCAACAGCTCGCCTTCATGGTGTGCTATAATATAGACGCTTTTAGGCAATATGTTAAAGAACACCAAATCATACAACAGTATCGAGTTGATAAAGCCACTAAACAGCGATTGCGGCGAAATGATGATGCGTTATTGCTTTTCGGCTACCAATGGTTGCTTGCAATACTTGGGGGGAAAAGTCAGTTGATTAGGCGTTAATCCCTGATTCTAGGTGCTAAGTCAGATATTTTTATTGAAAGGTTGTGTTTTTTCTTATTATATGATAGCCTAAATAGTTTTATTGAGTGCTCGATGTAGAGCACGTACTACACACATCCCGCTGCCCCCCCCATTGGTGTCTCTTGCGGAGATTGGGGATAGGGATGGAGGAATAACCAAAATTCAAGGAGAAATTATGGCTCAAGTTACCATGCGACAAATGCTTGAGGCTGGTTTGCATTTCGGTCATCAAACCCGCCGTTGGAACCCTAAAATGAAACCCTATATCTATGGGCCAAGAAATGGTATTTACATCATTAACCTTGATGTAACCATGAAGTTATTCAGGAAGGCATATGCGCAGATTTTGGATTGTGTCGCAGACGGTGGTAATATTCTTTTCGTCTGCACCAAAAGACAGGGACAGAGCATAATCAAGGAAGAGGCTCAACGCTGTGGGATGTATTTTGTCAACCACAGGTGGTTGGGAGGTATGCTGACCAATTTTCAGACCATTAAAAATTCCATAGAACGGCTGAAAAAAATTGAATCCATGCAGGAAGATGGTACCATAAATCGTTTTCCCAAAAAGGAAATTCTGCAAATGGAAAAAGAGCGCATAAAACTGGACCGCAACATCGGTGGTATCAAGAATATGCGATCCCAACCAGATCTCATTTTTGTTATAGATCCTAACAAAGAGGACATTGCAGTAAGTGAAGCAAAAAAACTGGGTATTCCGGTTGTTGCGTTAACTGATACCAACTGTAACCCTGACGGTGTTGATTATCTTATTCCCGGTAATGATGATGCTATTCGAGCAATTAAGCTTATTACATCATTAATTTCACAGGCTGTCCTCGAAGGTAAAGAAAAGAGAGGCGAGGAGACCGTAGCTGACATTGATGAAATGGAAGCTGCAATGTCGACCGATACTAATGAATCTGCGGAACAGGCCTCTGAAGCATAAAACTACGATTTGACATTACTCTGTTTCGCATAAGAAGGGCCAAGCAAGCTTGGCCCTTCTTGGTGTCTAGTTTGTGCTCCACTGCGGTTTGTTCGGATTTTTCATGATACTTGTTGGGGACTATTTCTCAATTTGTTGAAATGCCAATTTTTTGTTAACTGTTCACAGTGCGCTCTATCTTTCTGAGAGCAGGTTGTCCGCGTATGTCTATTATGTTGGACCAGTCTGTATACGAAAATTTCAGGAAGAATGTAATTGTCGGTAATTACTAGGGATTGTTGTCTCTGGCATCTTTTCCTATGAGGGGCCACTCTTTTGGCTGAACACACCTGGATAACAGAAAGTTTTTCAGTAAAATTCGAAATAAGTAACTTACAGGCACTTGCGAATTTATTTATCGTCGCTCAACGTGAACCAGATGGTTCACCCTGCACAATATACAAAGAGAAGGAGACACAAAGTGAAAATTACAAGCCAAATGGTCAAAGAGCTGCGCGACAAGACCAATGCAGGTATGATGGACTGTAAAAAGGCTCTTACTGAAACCGACGGAGATATGGAAAAAGCCATAGATCTCCTTCGTCAAAAAGGTTTAGCCGTTGCAGCCAAGCGTGCTGACCGCGCTACCAGCGAAGGTGTTGTTGAGGCATATATTCATGGCGGTGGTAAATTAGGCGTTATGGTTGAAGTAGGCTGTGAAACCGACTTTGTTGCCAAAACCGATGATTTTAAGGCGTTTGCCAAAGATATTGCCATGCATATCGCAGCAGTGAATCCTGTTTCTGTAAGTCGGGATAATGTACCTGCTGAATTGATTGAACGAGAGCGAGAAATCTATACCAAGCAGGCTCTGGAATCAGGTAAGCCTGAGCAGATTGTTGAAAAAATAGTCACCGGTAAAATTGAAAAATATATCGGTGAAATTTGTCTGCTTGAACAAAAATACGTCAAAGACCCAGACCTGAGCGTTCAGGATAAACTGAATGAGCTCATTGCGAAAATGGGTGAAAATATCTCAATTAAACAATTTAGCCGCTTTCAGATTGGCGAATAAACTGTTTTACTCGAAGTAAACACATCCACTCCCTCGGGAATAACGTCATCCCGAGGGGGCGCATTGTACAGACTCGTCATAGCGAATCTGCAGCAACCTGACCTTGAGATGGCACCATCTCACTTTTTCTAACAGACTACCAGGTAAAGACAATGACATTTAAGAGAATCCTCTTAAAAATAAGTGGCGAGGCCCTTATGGGTGACGGGTCATATGGAATCAGCACTGATATGATTCGATTTCTCTCCAATGAGATAAAAAAAGTTACTGATCAAGGAATTGAGCTTGCCCTTGTTGTTGGTGCGGGTAATATCTTTCGTGGTGTAGCTGGGGCAGCCAGTGGAATGGATCGGAGTTCCGCTGACAACATGGGGATGCTGGGAACTGTTATGAATTCCCTAGCCATTCAGGATGGGCTCGAAAATATTGGTATACCGTGTAAGGTAATGTCTGCAATCACCATGCTCAATGTCTGTGAACCGTATGAACGTGTTAAGGCCGTTGAGCATCTGGAACGTAAAAGAGTCGTAATTTTTGCAGCCGGAACCGGTAATCCATATTTCACTACTGATACTGCTGCCGTGCTCAGGGCATTGGAAATTAAGGCAAATGTCGTTATGAAAGCTACCAGGGTTGACGGCGTGTATGATTCTGATCCTGAGAAAAACGCTCAGGCCAAACGTTACACATCCTTGACCTACTCCAGGGTTTTAAAAGAGGATTTACGGGTAATGGATGCTGCCGGAATATCCCTTGCCAAGGATAACTCCTTGCCAATCTTGGTATTTAACATGAAAACAGAAGGGAATATAGTACGGGCGGCAATTGGAGAAAGCGTAGGTACTCTCATTTCCGCGGAGTGATTGTGGTACTCAGGTATATGCATTGCGCACAATTTGTGGAAAAATAACTTTTGAGGAGAAGAGAATATGTCGAGTGAGATGTTTGATCAAATTCAAGACAAAATGGAAAGCAGTGTAGATGCCCTAAAGCGGGAATTGGTCAAAATTCGAACCGGACGTGCTTCATTGTCTTTATTGGACAGCATTAGAGTTGATGCCTATGGCTCACCTATGCCCCTTGAGCAAGTTGGCACGCTGACCATTCCCGAATCAAATATGATCGCCATAAAACCCTGGGACCCTCAGATGTTGCCAGCCATTGAAAGGGCTATACTTGCCTCAGACCTCGGACTAACTCCTGCAAATGACGGGAATGTCATTCGTCTAACCATTCCGCCCCTTACCGAAGAACGACGCAAAGATCTCGTCAAGCAAGTCAAGAAAATCGGCGAAGAATTTAAGGTGGCCATTCGAAATGTGCGAAGGGACGCTAACGACTCACTGAAAAAAATGAAAAAAGATAAGGAAATCAGTGAAGACGATATGTTTCGTATGCAGGAAGATGCCCAAAAAGCCACAGACAGTTATATCAAGCAAATTGATGAAATTGTTGCAGGAAAAGAGAAAGAAGTTATGGAAGTATGATGTCCCGCAGTGAGAAAGTACAACATAATGCTCAGCTGTCTTCAGACATGACTATTCCGCAGCATATTGCCATTATTATGGATGGCAATGGTCGCTGGGCTGAGGCTAGACATCGCCCCAGATTATTCGGGCACAAGGCCGGAGTCGATTCTGTAAGGGATATTGTCGAGACTGCAAGGGAAATAGGGGTACGGTATTTAACTCTGTATGCTTTTTCCACTGAAAATTGGAAGCGTCCAGATGGTGAAGTCTCTGGTTTGATGTCGCTGTTAAAGACCTATTTGCGTGCAGAACTGAATACTATGCGGACCAATAACATTCGGCTTCAATGTCTTGGTCAAAAAAAACGATTGCCTGCCGATGTTGGTGCCATTCTAGAACAAACCATCGAGGAGACCCAGAACTGTACGGGAATGACACTGAACCTCGCCCTCAGTTATGGGGGGCGCGCTGAACTGATCCGTGGTATTCGTGAGCTGGCAAAGAAATGTATGAATGGAGAAATATCTCCAGATGAGATTGATGAACAATCGCTCGACGATGCTTTGTACACTGCTGGTCAGCCTGACCCGGATCTATTGATTAGGACAGGAGGGGAATGCCGTTTATCTAATTTTCTTCTCTGGCAGGCATCCTATGCAGAATTGTATTTTACAGAAGTAAAATGGCCTGATTTCAGAAAAAAGCAGCTTATTGAAGCCATTGTACATTTTAATGAAAGACAGCGCAGATATGGTAAAACCGGTGCGCAACTTCAGGTGGAGTAGAAATTGTGGGGCGATTGATACCGGGGCTGATTATGGGAGCAGGATGTTTAGGCCTACTCATCTGGGGTGCCAGTCTGGTTATCAGTCTGGTTATAACCGTGGTCGCTGCACTTGCTCTACGTGAATTGTTTGCCATTCTTTTGCCCGAACTTAAGGGCGTGGCTTTTGGAATAACCTTTCTGGCAACATTACTTCCTTGCATTGGAGCTTTTTTCGGTTCTCTGCACGCTCTCATCGGAGCATTTGTAATGGGGCTGCTTTGCATAGTGCTCATTTCTTTTCGCTGGTATACCCCATTTACAGCTTGGTTCGGCCAGGTCTATACCTATCTGGGAAGCAGTGTGTTTGCTCTTACTTATATTTCCCTGCTCTTAGGACATCTTATTCTTACAGCACGTCTTACAGATGGTTCCGGGTGGCTGATTGTTCTTCTTGCATTGACTGCCGGCTCTGATACTGGTGCCTATTACGCCGGTAAAAATTTTGGAAAAAGCAAATTATGTCCTATTATCAGCCCGAAGAAGACAGTGGAAGGACTCTTGGGCGGGGTAATTACCGGCAGTCTGGCTGCTGCTGTCGCAGTGATTGTGTTGTTCGATACCCGTACAGCATTATTTTTTCTTCCAGCTTGTATAGTGCTTATATTGATTGGAGTATGTGGGGATCTTACAGAATCTATTATAAAACGTTCATTTCAGATTAAAGATTCCGGCACCATTCTTGGTGGCCATGGCGGTATCCTCGATCGCATTGACAGCCTTCTGCTCAGTGGTCCGATACTGTATTATCTATTGCAATACGGGGTTATTGGATGAAGGTTATCAGTGTTCTTGGCTCAACTGGCTCCATTGGGCAAAACGTGCTTGAAATTGTCCGGAGGTATCCTGAGCGATATCGTATAGCTGCACTGACTGCAGGAAGCAGGGTGGAGTTGCTGGCCAGTCAGGCCAAGGAATTTCAGCCTGATATTATCAGTATTGCACGTGAAGACTTAGCCGATACACTTCGACAACTGCTTCCTCCTGGATTGCAAGAGAGAGTGCACGTCGGTATGGAGGGCAATGTTGCTGCGGCTACCAGTGCATGTGCCCAGATGGTAATTACAGCTGTCGTCGGTAGTGTTGGGCTTGTTCCGACGCTAGCTGCCATTGATGCCGGGAAAGATATCGGCCTTGCCAATAAGGAAACCTTAGTCATGGCAGGACGCCTGGTTATGCATAGGGTCTCTGAAATGGGGGTTCGACTTCTTCCTATCGATTCCGAACATAGCGCCATTTTTCAGGCTCTCGAAGCCGGAAGGCGGCAGGATGTCAACACCATACTGTTGACTGCTTCAGGTGGTCCTTTCCGAACTTTACCCAAAGAGGATTTACAAGGGGTTTCTCCCGGCCAGGCACTAGCTCACCCCAATTGGAATATGGGGCAAAAAATATCTATTGATTCCGCGACGTTGATGAATAAAGGGTTAGAGGTGATTGAAGCCAGATGGTTATTCGACGTACCTCCGGAACAGATTCAAGTTGTGGTTCACCCGCAATCCATTGTACATTCTCTGGTGGAGTATGTGGATGGATCGGTTGTCGCCCAATTAGGTATTCCAGATATGCAGATTCCCATATCCTATGCGTTATCGTATCCAGAGCGTCTCCAGCTCGGACTTTCCCAACTGGATCTGGTTCGCTGTAATGACCTGACATTTGAAGACCCTGATTTTGATCGCTTCCCGGCGCTCCCGTTGGCTTTCGAAGCCCTACAGAGGGGAGGTGTTACACCCGCAGTGTTGAATGCCGCAAATGAAATCGCCGTTGATGCCTTTCTTCATGAGCGGATACTGTTTACCGATATACCTGAAATCGTTGCAGCAGCAATGGCTGCTGTCACCCCTGCCGACGATATGGATCTGAATACTATCCTCCATGCAGATCAGACAGCACGGGAACATGCGCAGCGGACGATCGCAAAGCTAGTCAGCGATCGTTCATGATATTGTAATTCCATCACCGACTTTACGAATTTATGTACTCCTTAATTTCTTTTATCATTGTTCTCGGTGTCCTGATATTTGTTCACGAATTCGGTCATTTTCTCTTTGCCAAATTATTTGGTGTCAAAGTCCTGAAGTTTTCACTGGGATTTGGCAATAAGATCATAGGCAGAACTTGGGGAGAAACCGAATATTTGCTCAGCGCCATTCCACTTGGCGGGTATGTGAAGATGTATGGGGAGCAGAAGGATGACCCAGTAAACGAAAACGAGCAGCACCGGTCTTTTTCACATAAACCGGTTTGGCAGCGTTTTTTCATCGTTTTCGCAGGCCCACTTTTTAACATCATCTTTGCACTCGTGGCCTTTTTTGCTATTTTCTATTTTGTTGGCTTACCTGAACTCACTGATAATACAATAATAGGGCAGGTTCAGTCTGAATCTCCTGCTGAAAAAGCAGGATTGCAGCCTGGTGACGTTATTCATGCTATTAACGGTCAAGAGACTACCAGTTGGAGACAGGTTGCCGAGTATGTCAAGGAGAGTAAGGGTGATCCCGTGGTACTTGATCTCAGCAGGGAAGGAAATCCTCTGCAGATAACTGCTATTCCTGCTCTCCTTAAAGACAGGAACATTTTTAAAGAGGAAATCGGAGAACGTTACATGCTGGGGATTGTGCGGGATGATTCCGTGCACTATGTTGACGCTTCGTTCCTTGAAGCAAGTAAAGCTGCCTGTATCCAAAGTTATAACTATTCTTATCTGACCGTACTCTTTCTCTGGAAAATGGTGCAGCGCGTTGTGCCTGCCAGTGAACTCGGTGGTCCCATTCGCATTGCAGAGATAGCTGGAAAACGGTTGGAGGAAGGCTGGCTGCATCTCCTTAACTTTATGGGACTGCTCAGTATTAATTTGGCTGTGTTGAATTTGCTTCCTGTGCCGGTACTCGATGGCGGGCACCTGGTATTTTTAACCTTGGAGGGAATCAGGCGGAAGCCTCTGGGGGATAGAGCCATGGAAATCAGCCTGAAAATCGGTATTGCTTTGCTTGGCACGCTGATGTTGTTCGTTTTTTATAATGATATAGCAAGGAAAATACAAGAGTGGATGGCCTCCTGATTCTCTCCATTGAAACATCGACTGGCTGTGGCAGTGTTGCATTGACACGTGGAAATCTTCAGGATGGTACTGTAGTTGCCGAATATACCCATCGCCCCAATATTACCCATTCAAGGCGACTGCTCGGGCTCGTTGATCATATTATGACCATCGCAGAAGTGGGTTGGCAGGATATTGATGCCGTTTCTGTGAGTCTGGGACCAGGTTCTTTCACGGGATTACGGATAGGTCTTGCTGCGGGTAAGGGCTTAGCCATGGCTGCTGGGAGACCTTTAACCGGCGTTTTGACACTGGAGACCCTTGCCTGGCAATGCTGGGGGGCAGAACGTCCTGTCTGCAGTCTGCTTGATGCCAGAAAAGGCCAGGTCTATGCGGCCAGGTACCGTTTTGTAGATGGGAACCTCACACCACAGGGAGATACCCTGGCTTTGGGACCCGAAGAGTTGGCCGATCTGATAGATACTCCTACGCTCTTTGTTGGTCCGGGCATTTTGGCGTATCCTGAAATTTTCCAAAACCATCCTTATATTGATTGTGTTCCTCAGGGGCTCGTTCACCCACGGGCCAGTATGGTTGGCTTTCTTGGTGCAAAACAGATTGCAGAAAATCGTATTTCTACACCAGGTTCCCTTGTTCCCTGCTATGTGCGAGCATCTGAAGCCCAGGTAAACAGGGAAAAGAAACAGCATTCAGCCAAAGGGCAATGAGTAGGGAGAATGGTATGATCCTGAGAAAACATACGCGTCAAATACAGGTTGGGGATGTTGCTGTCGGAGGTGATGCTCCGATAAGTATCCAATCCATGACAAATACCGATACCGCTGATGTCACTTCCACTGTTGAACAGATTCATCGCCTGCAAGGTGTTGGTTGTGAATTGATCAGAGTGGCCGTACCGGATATTGACGCAGCACGTTCCATTCGTTCCATCCGCGATCAGATTTCTCTACCCTTGATTGCAGATATTCATTTCGATGCAAGGTTAGCTGTAGCTTCTATGGAGAACGGAGCCCAGGCCATTCGAATTAATCCCGGCAATCTGGGAGGCGAGGAAAAATTACAACTGGTCATTGATGCTGCGCAACAGCACAACGTACCTATTCGGGTAGGGGTGAATTCCGGTTCCATTGAAAAAGACCTGCTGGCAACACACGGCTACCCTTCACCTGAATGCCCAGATGCTCTTATAAACAGTGCCTTGCGAAATGTTGCTCTTCTCGAGAAACACGGTTTTTACGATATCAAAATTTCCATAAAATCTTCAGACACCCTGACCACCATTAGCGGCTATAGAAAACTCTCCAGTCTCACCGACTACCCTTTGCATATTGGAGTGACCGAGGCCGGTGGTTTGATTGCAGGTACTGTGAAATCCAGTGTCGCCCTGGGAATATTGCTTCATGAGGGGATAGGTGATACCTTTCGTATTTCTCTCACACGGGATCCTGAAGAAGAAGTGAAGGTCGGTTGGGAACTGTTACGTGCGCTGCGGATTCGTGAGCGTGGGCCAGAATTGATTTCCTGTCCAACCTGTGGTCGTACCCGTATTGATCTTTTTCCCCTTGCAGAAGAAGTAGACCGCTATCTGCAGACCATGGTCGCTCCCCTGAAGGTTGCCGTAATGGGATGTGTGGTAAATGGACCGGGTGAAGCCAGAGAGGCTGATATCGGTATTGCCGGTGGTAAAGGTGTGGGGATCATTTTCAAAAAAGGAAAAATTTTTAAAAAAGTGCCGGAAGAAGAGTTGCTTACAGTTTTTCTCGAGGAATTACACAAGATGGAACAGGAATATAAAGCCGGTTAGTAACTACCCATGGAGATAGCCGTTAATCTCGGCTAACCCGGATATTTGTCACTGGTTACAGGGTGCCTGATAATATTAGACCGTATGGAGCATTGCAGTGCGTTATTCACAACTACTCTTACCAACTACTAAAGAAACACCTGCCGAGGCAGAAGTCGTCAGTCATCAGCTTCTTCTGAGAGGCGGTTTTATTCGTAAGCTTACTTCTGGTGTCTATACGTATCTGCCCTTGGGATTCATGGCTATACAGAAAGTAACTGAAATTGTACGTGAGGAAATGAACAGGGCTGGTGCCCAGGAAATTCTCATGCCAATGGTACAGCCAGGTGATCTGTGGCAGGAGTCCGGTCGCTGGAAAAAATATGGTCCTGAGTTGCTTCGTTTTCAGGATCGTCACAGTCGTGACTACTGTCTTGGACCTACCCATGAAGAAGTTATAACAGATATTGCCCGTAAGGAACTGCATTCCTATCGACAGTTACCTGTAAATCTGTATCAGATTCAAACAAAATTTCGCGATGAAATTCGTCCCAGGTTTGGACTCATGCGGGGACGTGAATTCATCATGAAGGATGCGTATTCTTTTGACGCGGACGATGCTGCTTCAGAGTTAAGCTATGAAAGAATGCGAGAGGCGTATTACAAGATATTTGAACGCTGCGGACTTGATTTTCGAGCTGTGGAGGCGGACAGTGGATCCATCGGAGGATCCTTTTCCCACGAGTTTATGGTGCTTGCCAAAACCGGTGAAGATACATTGGTAACCTGTACTGCATGCAGTTATGCCGCTAACGTTGAAAAAGCAGCCATAGCCCCACCTGAAGCCTGCTGTGCAGATATCGATACACTGCCCGCCATGGAGACGGTGGATACACCTGGTATGAAAAAAGTGGAACGGGTGGCTGACTTTTTAGGCGTCTCTTCCTGCGATGTGGTTAAGACGATGTTGTATATTGCGGATGACCAGGTTGTTGCAGCGTTGGTCAGGGGGGATCGTGAGGTTCAATCTGTAAAATTGAAAAATATCCTTGGCGTAGCGGATGTGGAACCACTTCCGGAAGAAGACGTCTGGAAGCGTGTACAATTGCCTGTAGGCTACCTGGGACCAGTGAAAATGGATTTGACCATTGTTGCTGATCAGGAAGTGATGGCCATGGCAACTTGCATCACAGGAGCTAATGTAAAAGGAACACATGTTAAGAATGTTGTACCTGGCAGGGACTTTACCCCTGCGCATGTTGGTGATATCCGACAGATTACCGAAGAAGACAGCTGTCCAGTCTGCCGTGGGACATTACAACTGACCGAAGGCATAGAAGTGGGACACATTTTTAAACTTGGCACCGGATATTCCGAAGCCATGGAGGCAACATACCAAGACAGCGAAGGAAATGAAAAACACTTTGTCATGGGTTGCTATGGGATTGGCGTTAGCCGTGTTGTTGCTGCCGCCATAGAACAGAATCATGATGAGAATGGTATCATTTTTCCCATGCCAATAGCTCCATTCCAGGTGGTCATTCTGAACCTTGGTTTGAAAGACGATGCCATCTGTGAGGCTGCAGAAAAATTGTACCTGGAGTTGCAGGCAAAAGGCTATGACGTTCTTTATGATGATCGAGATGAACGTCCGGGGTCAAAGTTTAAAGATGCTGACCTCATTGGTATTCCTTTACGGGTGACAATCGGAAAAACCTATGCAAAGAGTGGTGACGTTGAGATTCGTCACCGTCAGACAGGTGAAACCGTGACCATGGCCTATGCCGAAACTGTCGCGTACCTTGAAAAAAACATAGATCAGGCTCTTGTCTGATTCTATTGCGCCTCGAAATGGGCGTATGTTTGGATAGATACCGATGAAATTCAAATACCGGCTGTACTTATGCCTGATGTCAGCAACCTTTATTCCCTGACCGCCGGATATCTCCAGGGGGTCGACCTGGAGCCGCTCAAAAAAGCGTATGAATTTGTTTCCGAGCGCCACGCCGGTCATACGCATGAATCCGGTGAGCCATATGTAAAACATGTGATCAATGTTGCATCCAGTCTTGCTGCAATGAAACTTGATCTGGATACAGTTGTGGCCGGGCTTTTGCACGGAACACTGAAAGAAGGGGTTGCCACAGAGGAGGAGCTTGAGAAGCGTTTTGGCCGCGATGTTGCGCATCTGGTTGAAGGTGTGACAAAAATAACCCATGTCCAGTACAATTCAAGACTGACGCACCAGGCTGAAAATATCCGTAAACTGCTTCTGGCAATGGGGGCTGATATCCGTGTGCTGCTGCTCAAGCTTGCAGATCGGCTTCAGGATATGCTAACCCTTGATGTTGTAAGTGAAGAAAAGAGGCGTCAGAAAGCCAGGGAGACCATGGACCTGTATGCCCCTTTAGCCAGTCGCCTTGGTATTGAGTGGTTGAAGAGAGAACTGGAAGACCTTGCCTTCAAACATCTTTTTGCCAATGAATATGCTGAACTGGACAGGCTTCTGCTGTCAACTCTGGATGAGCGACAGGCGTATGTGGATGAAGTAATCAAAATTCTGAGTGTCATATTGCGTCAGAATAAGGTTAACCCCATGCGTGTTATCGGCAGACCAAAACATATGTATTCTATTTACAAAAAATTGGTCGCCCAGAAAATCCCACTGGAAAAGGTTTATGATAAGGTAGCCTTTCGCATTATTGTGCGAACTGTGGAGGAGTGTTACAAGGCCCTGGGCACCGTACATGGTGAATGGACCCCTGTTCAGGGCCGTATCAAGGATTTTATCAGTTCACCGAAGTCCAACAATTATCAATCATTGCATACGACGGTCGTCGGTCCTGCCGGGCATTTCATTGAAATCCAGATCCGTACCGAAGAGATGGATAAAATTGCCCAGGAGGGTGTTGCTGCCCATTGGGCTTATAAGGAAGGTCAAAAGATCTCTGAGCGGGATGCGCGCCTGTTCAAGGATATGAAGAGCCTGGTTCAACATCTGCAGGATGTGGAAGATCCCGGTGAATTTATTGATTCAGTTAGAGGTGAGCTTTTTGACCCTGATGTCTACGCGTTAACTCCAACAGGTGAAGTCCGTGAACTTCCCCGTGGGTCCACTCCCATTGATTTTGCCTATTCTATCCATACCGTTGTTGGCGATACCTGTGTAGGTGCCAAAGTGAATGGTCAGATGGTGCAACTGAAGCATGAGTTGCAGAATGGCGATATCGTAGAAATCATTACCCAGAAACAACAGCATCCCAAACGGGCATGGCTACAGTTTGTAAAGACCGGGCGTGCCAGAACCCGTATTCGCCAATGGCTGCGTAAAGAGGAACGGGAACGTTCACTGAAATTAGGAAGAGAAATCTGTGAACGGGAGCTCAAAAAATATGATGTCAGCTTCCGTGGTCTGTTAAAGGGAGGACACCTGCGTCTTTTGCTCAAGGAGCTCAAGGCAAACCATCTGGACGATCTGCTGGAGCGGGTAGGCTCTGGTGTTATACCTGTTTCCCAGCTGGTTAAAGCTCTGCAACCTGAGGAGTTCCGGGAAGCAGAAGAGCGACGTCGTCAGGAAGAACTGCTTGAGAGGGTTAAAAAAGAAGCTGACAATCGCAACCAGATTGAGAAACGGGAAACCATTGATATCGATGGTGTTGATGATATGCTGGTTAAAATCAGCCGTTGTTGTCGTCCGATTCCCGGGGACGATATTATGGGATTTATTACCACCGGCTCTGGAATATCGATTCATAAAACTGAATGTCCTAATCTGTTATCTTCTGATCCTACCCGCTGGATTGATGTTTCCTGGTCCGGCAAAATCAAAGGAGAGCATCATCTTGCCGGTCTGTTGATCAGGGCTGAAAACAGGAAGAGATTATTGGCTGAGATCAGTGGTGTTATCAGTGCCGACGATGCAAATATTGTTGAAATGAATGCCCGTACCACTGCTGAAAACATTGCACAGCTTAAAGTTCTTGTTGAGGTGACCGGCAGGGAGCATCTGCAGAAATTGCTACAGCACCTGCAGCAAATGCAGGAGGTTATTGAAGTCCGCCGAACCTGATGGTGTAAATAGGTTGTGGTGCCTGGGTGCCTGAACTTGAATAAGGAGGTGGATCAACAAGCTGAACCTTTTCCTTTTTTCAGCTCAGTCATGGAAAAGTGCGTGTAAAGGAATGTGTAATGGGTTCTCGTGGTGAGATGATCCTCTGCGGGATGTGTGGTAATGAATTTGTAGCAAGCAGAATGGTTTGTCCATATTGCGGTGAGTCTGTTACTTTGTCGCCACCTCCAGAAAAAAAATCATGTGTTCAACGAGTTATCAACCTGGAAAAAGGTATGCCCCAGGTGGAACAAGCCATGGAGCGATTGCGCAACGAATTGTATATCTGCCGTTTGCAATATGTTCGCGTCGTGACCCTGATTCACGGTTATGGCTCATCTGGCACAGGAGGGTTGATTCGCGATGAAGTGCGTCGCTACCTGAGCTACTTGCAACATGAAGGCGAAGTTGATGATGTGGTTTACGGGGAACAGTTTCATGGCCATGGAGGTCCGGGAAAGCAATTGATACGAAGATTTCCCATATTGTCAGAGCACAGGGATTTTAAAAAAAATAACCCTGGAATTACGTTGGTGGTTTTATAATGTATTTGCCTGCCAGGCAATCCTACCGTTTTTGATCTCTTCACTTCTGATAAGTTGAGTTCATGTTTGAGGTTCCGATTTCCAGTCTCTCTTTTTCTGAGAGAGGTTTTCCAACTCCCGATCTTTATACAGATATCCTGTTACAGAGGTCAAGTATTTATACCAAGAAGAGAGAATACTTATGAATAAGAGTGTGCGCCCTGCAGGTTCCCTTCGTCCTTTTTCCATTACCTACGACGTGCAGCCCCATGCAGAAGGCTCTGTACTCATTCGCATGGGAAATACCCACGTGTTGTGTGCTGTTTCTGTAGAAAATGGAGTTCCGCCTTTTCTTCTTGGTAAAGAGCAAGGGTGGATTACCGCCGAATACGGTATGCTACCCCGTGCAACCCATACCAGAGGACGACGAGAAGCGGCGGGCAGGGGGCAGTCAGGGCGAACACTGGAGATACAGCGACTCATTGGTCGTTCACTGCGGATGATGGTTGATTTACGACAGCTTGGCGCACATACTCTGCGTGTGGATTGTGATGTAATTAATGCTGACGGTGGAACCCGCTGTGCTTCAATAACCGGTGCAGCTCTTGCTGTGCGTCAGGCACTGAAGGCCATGGTCAGGGAAGAAAAACTTGAGCAGATGCCGGAAATTTTGCCGGTAGCTGCTGTCAGTGTAGGAGTCTCGGATGGAAATGTCGTGCTTGACCTCGATTACATGCTGGATTCCACTGCAGACGTTGATGCCAATTTCGTGATGGCGCGTGATGGTCGTTGGATTGAAACACAAATGACAGCGGAAAGCAGCCCCCTTGCACCTGAAAAATTTTCCCTGATGGCTTCCATGGCCTGGGAGGGGATTCAGCAATTATTTACCCTTTGGGATGAGTGAGTATGAGCACTTTTTTCAATATGCGTAGCTGCTTATAGCGGATCTGACCTTTCCGCGATCTGGCTGGTTTACGTATAGCCCTATACGGTACGGCATCCTGTCTGCGAATATCTTTGATACTGTGTAACCCATTACATGTGCAAGAAATTTGTCAAGCTCAGCCACTTTCTCTGTGAGGCGTTACGAAAGTACAACGATAGCACCGCTGCATTTGAGACTTCATATTTTTGCAAGGCATGATTGGGTAAAAATCGGTGCCGAAATTATAGATCATTGTGATACACTGTTTTTAACAGATCTGGATTCGTGTAACTCTTTTTATGTATTTGCCTGACGGTACCGGAATTATTAAACTTTTGAAGGACATATATGCTTCAGGAACATGATCATCGTGTCATTCTCGAACATATAGATGAATGCGTTATTGTTCTGAACGGTAAATACCAGCTCGTGTATTGCAATCCGCCGTCGTGTGAGCTTTTTGGTCTGGCAGCTTGCAACCCTGGAAATATTTCCCTCTCTGCTTTGCTTCAGTTGGTTCAACCGGATCTTTCCGTACCTACACACAATGAAGAGGAGTGCCTTCGGTTTATCCAGAAAAACGATCTGAAAATACATTCCCGTTGGTATGAATGGCGTGTGAAAACCTTTGATGAGTGTGATATGGGGAGCAAGTCCTTGCTCCTTGTGGGGCATGATATTACAGAAAGAAAAGAAAAAGAACTGACCCTTGCGGCAAGCAATGCCAGAAATCGGCAGTTTATAGATAATCAACCCGTAGGTATGTTTCGCAGCCTGCTGGAAGGGGAAGGCTCTTTTGTGTTCGCCAATCCTGCAGCCGCGGAGTTGCTTGGGAGTCCATCTGTTGAGTCCCTTTTGCAGACTACGGTTTTGTCCCGGTATGAGAATCCGGAAGATAGAAAAAAACTCATCCAGCGTCTTCTTAAGGAAGAGAAAATTGTCGGTTTTGAGGTGAAAAGCCGAAAAGTCGATGGCACGAGTATTACTGTCAGTCTTTCTTTGCAACTCATTCGAGATTCTAAAGGAAATCCTGTGGCGATAGATGCATCGATTTTCGATATTACTGATCGCAAAAAAATCGAACAAGCCCTGTGGTTGACACAGTTTATATATGATCAGGCTGCCATAGGCATTTATCGCCTGGATGAAGAGGCCAGGATTATTGATGTGAATGAGTTGGCTGCCCACATGCTCGGTTATTCAAGGGATGAACTCTGCTCTATGCATCTTTGGGATATTGATCCTGATATAAGTCCCTCAACCTGGCCCGATTTTTGGGCAGGTGCAGGTGAAGGATTCAGGATAGTCGAGAGAAGGCACAGGAAAAGAAATGGGGAGTATATAGCGGTTGAGATCACTTCCAGTATAATTGAATATGCGGGACAACAGTATTCCATTGCGTTTGCCACTGATACGAGTGAACGCAAACAGATGCAGGAAAAGTTGCTGAAAAGTGAAAAGATGCATAGACAGGCACAGCAACTGGCCAAGCTCGGACACTGGGAAAAGGTCTTCGAGAGTAATGAAATTGTCTGGTCAGATGAGATCTATCGGATTTACGAGTTTGATAAGCAGCAACTTACGCCAGGGTCTAACCTGTATGAGATGATATTAGCCAGGGTGCATCCAGAAGATATCACTTTTGTGGGACGGGCCATTGAGGATGCTGTCAAAAGAGGTACCGAGATAGATTTTGTGCATAGGATTGTTCTGCCTGAGAAGAGGATCAAGCACCTTCATGTTATCGCCAGCATTGAATACAGGCAGGATGGAACGCCTTTGAAAATAGTTGGCACTGTCCAGGATATAACCGCACGCAGGGAAGCGGAAATCGAAAAAGAACAAATGGAGAAGAAACTTCTCCAATCCCAGAAATTGGAAGCCATAGGAACACTCGCTGGCGGAATAGCACATGATTTTAATAATATCCTCACCTCTATTATCGGGTTCACCCAACTGGCGCTGCAACGCATGCCTGAGGGAAATAAAGCTGTAAATAGCCTGGAACAGGTCGTTAAAGCCGGGATCAGGGCCCGTGAACTGGTTGCCCATATTCTCGCTTTCAGCAGGCAGGACGAGCAGGTGCTCGAGAAAGTAGACCTGAAGAGTATCATTACAGAAATTGTACGACTTTTGCGGGCTTCCATTCCTGCCAATGTTGAACTGCACCAGGATATTGCTGCTGATTGCTGTACTGTTCTGGGAGTACCGGTGCAGTTCCATCAAATTCTCGTGAATTTATGTACCAATTCCTATCAGGCCATTGGCTCCAGCAACGGCAGAATCACCATAAAATTACGTAATGTGAACATTGGAAAAGACGATTTGCAGAGTAAAGATGCACCCAGACCCGGCCGCTATGTGCAACTAACTGTAGCTGATACCGGCTGTGGAATGGAGCCGTCCACACTTGAACACATTTTTGATCCCTATTTTTCTACTAAGCAAAAAGGTGGTGGTACAGGACTGGGATTATCCGTTGTCCATGGTATTGTCAAATCACATGGCGGATATATACAGGTGCGCAGTGATCCTGGTAAGGGGGCAATTTTTCTCGTCTACTTCCCGTGCGTTCAGGGCCAGGCTCGCGACGACATGCCACCCCGTGAAAAAATACTTCCTGTGGGGGAAGAATACATCCTGGTCGTGGACGATGAAAAAACGATTACGGAACTTCTTTACGAGATGCTGACTAACCTGGGGTATGAGGTTAAGGCATGCAATGACCCTGAAATAGCAGTTCAATATTATCAGGCAAATGCAAATACGGTGGATCTCATACTCACGGATCTGACAATGCCTGGAATGGATGGGGTTGAATTGGCAGCAATAATACGCAAAACTGATGAAGCTGTTCCGATTGTTCTTCAATCTGGATTCAGTGAACTGGTTACCAGGGAAAAATTAGATGCTAGCGGTATAACGTCAATTATCAGGAAGCCCATATTAGAAACGGAACTGGCCCATTGCATCCGGGAAGCATTGGATGGGTACACACGCCAGTCAAAAGGCCAATGAAAACAGGCCACAATTCGCTTAAACCTGGAGATAGTAAAATACTCATGGATGACAGGGCCTGTACTCGTCTACTGGATTAGCGTTCGATGACAAACGGCAACAAACCCGCCATACATAAAAATTTTCTGTTCAAGCTGCGGCCAATACTTCGATGGCTAATAAAGCTACGTGGCTCCATTCGGGCCATAGCAGGAGGTTTTGCCCTGGGGACATTCCTGGCGTTTACTCCTACGATAGGGGTTCAGGTCGTTCTGGCCTTTTTTCTCGCCACCCTGTTTGGGTTAAATCGACCGGCCGCCGTCATTCCGGTTTGGATAACCAATCCGGTAACCTTGGCACCCATTTTTACATTCAACTATTGGGTGGGTTGCTTGTTTTTGCAAGGCCCTCCAGTATCAGAGGTATCTCAAAAATTGCTGACAATAGCACGGGAACTTGCCAGACTGGATATTTTTGCTATTCGCGAGCAGGTGATTATTTTTGTGCAGCTTGGGGGTGAAATTATCATTCCTCTGTTGGTTGGCAGTCTTGTCGTAGGCTCTTTGGCCGGATTAGGGAGCTATCTTGTGGTGTACCGTTTATTGACTTTTTTGCACCTGCGAAGAATGCGTAAAAAAGCAGCCAGGAATAAAGATTGGTAGTTTGAACAGGCGTCTCCGGTTGTTTCCACAACAGCCAAGGGGTAAAAGAGTTACTCGCGCTGCATTCCGTTGCCAAAAATAATCTCTCCGGTTTTCCCTTTTGTTGGCTTGCCGGTTAGAGGAATCCTTATACATGCTTCCGCATGTTTCAGGAATTTACAATAAGACGCACCTTGCGGGCAAGCATGCTTAACTGCATCTGTTTTGTTGACGGATATTTGTAGGTAAGCGTAGACTCCGGGTAAGCGTAGACTCCGAAATCGACTACATGGCTGTGCTTGATATCCTGAACATGCCTGAATCTGAGAAAAAATAATATTTCTCCGACAGACTCAACTACTTGAGCAAAAAACATCATTTATGGACAGGCGCTGATCTATTGCGGCCGCATTCTTGTAATAAATTCGGTCTAAAGAATGTTCCAGCGTTTAAAGCCCATGGCCTGTTCAATGCGGTTGCGAGCAATTCGCATCGCTGCTTCTCTTGGGGTAAGGTTTTCCCGTTGGACGATTTCCAGGACAGCATTGGTGTTCTGCTGTATTTTTTTTGCAATGGTCTGCATGGCTGCGTCTTGTGTTTGCCCCTGATACTCCATAGCTGCACAGATCACTCCGCCAGCATTGGCAATGAAATCAGGAATACTGAGTATACCCTTGTTGTGAAGATATTTTTCAGCTTCCAGTGTCAGGGGAATGTTCGCTCCCTGGGCAACCAGTTTGCACTGTAAGCGGTGGATATTATCTTTGTGAAGCACATCAGGGCGAGCAGCCGGGATCCAGATATCGCAGGGAATATCTATGACAGTTTCAGATGAACCTTTTTCTCCTTCTGGAAAGTCTTTAACTGTCCCCCCTGAATCCTTATGCGCAATGAGGGCTTTTACATCAAGGCCTTCCGGCGCGTATACAGAACCTCGGGAATCGGATGCACCGATGAGAACTGCCCCCCGTTCGGTCAGAAAACGAGCGGCATGTCGGCCAACAGCTCCAAACCCCTGTACTACCACCCTGGCGCCAGTGAGTGTTATGCCGCAATATTTCTGTGCTGTTTCAATGGCATTTACCAGGCCCCATCCTGTGGCTCCGATTTCATCCAGAGGAATGCCACCTATTGCGGCAGGCAGGCCGACAGCCCGACCAATCTGATCTTGTATCCAGGCCATGGTTTCTTCATTTGTTCCCATATCCGGGCCAAAAATATAGTCATGTTCGTTACGCAAGGCATGGGCAAAGCACCGGATGATGTTTTCTTTTTCTGTCCGTTCCATGGCTGGATCGCCATAAATTACGGATTTCCCGCCACCATGGGGAAGTCCAGCTGCAGCATTTTTAAGGGTCATTGCCCTGGCAAGGCGTGCGCACTCATTCACACTGACATCTTCTGCCATACGCAGACCGCCTATGGATGGTCCGACTGCGACATTGTCTATTACAAGGATACCTCGAAGATTGGCTCTGGGTTCGTGGATAGAGATAATTTTAGCAGGTCCCAGTTTATCGTACAGAGCAAAAATGGCGTTGTCGGGCATGGTATCTCCTTGAATATCTCCTCACAGGAAAACTCACTCCCTGTTTCCCTGGCATTTGATATGTCACTGTTTAGAGGTGCCACTTATTAGGATAAGCGCGGTTTGTTACAGGGAGAGTAGATTGCGTTAGCCTTTTTATTCGGGAAACCGTGATCGTCCGGAGAGTAAACGACCATCGGGAGACTCCGTGGCGTACCTGTGAGCAGCTACCTCCCTGATACAGTTTTTCCGGAGAAGAACCCCTGGTTGAAGAGAGGGGAGGGCTCTTTCTCCTTTCAGTTCAGCACAAATGTGCTAATAATGTCAAACAATCAGGATGTAAAAATGATGAGAGATAAAAAGCTCTTGCGCCTGAGATGCTCAGACAGTGTACAAACACCAATATTCAGGAAGAAGGAACAGAATGCTTTCTCGACAACGTATTATCAGTATTGTAGTACCGGTCGCCATTTTTTTTATTACCCTGCTGCTGATTAATACCTACCAGTATTATCGGCTGAGATCTGATATGGCTTCCACCATTATCAGCGATATCAATGAAAGTGAAATGGAACGTGTCCGCTTTTTCTCATCCCAGGTGAATGATAAACTAGAATTGGTAAAACAATGGGGAAGCAACGGGTTAATCTCCTTTCAAGATACCACGCTGTTGAATAAGAAATTATTTCCTCTTCTGGAGCAGGAAGTCCCAGGAACTGGCTATATTCTGGCAGACTCCAAGGGAGACGAATATTTTCTGTTTCGTAACGACAATGCGTATTATACCCAGCGTTATACTATAAAAAGTGGCAAAACAATTGTGGTGAAACATAAATGGAAAAATGCAGACACCCTTTTCTCAGCTGGTAACAGCAGCGAGACAGATTACGATCCGAGAACAATGCCGTGGTTTACTCCAACTCCTGATGGAGCCGTTCACTGGGCAGGTCCCGGTATTCTTGCCCATCAAGACGTCAAGGGAATAAGCGGCTCTGTTTCCTGGAGCCCTTCAAAATCACGCAATGTTCTGGCTTTCAGCATCACCATACCTCTCCGCAATATTGAACAGCTTCTGGAATATGAATCCAAAAGCATGGAGACATACCTTTTTTTGGCCCATGCAGCCAGCGATTTTCTGCTTATAGGCAAGAATTTTCCCTCTTCCACGGATTTATATGCCAAATTACAGCACGCCTGTGCCAGGGTACAGCCTGAGGCGGATAATTCGTATCCGATAATCAGAATACAGGCAAACTCTGAAACCTGGCTGGCTTCCATGAGGCCTGTTAATAAACAGGACGGTCGATTGTTGATAGGTGTTCTTGCCAGTGAAAAATCGTTGCTTGCAGATCTTCGTAAAGAATTGCTGCGAGTGGATCTTGGAGACGTTACCTTTGGTCTGGCCGGGGGAGTCCTTGTCTTTTTCATTCTCCGTTTAAGTGTAAGATTCAACCATCCATCTCAGCCTGGCGAACAGGGCTCTGGAGAAGAGATTATCAGAAAGATTCTTGATACCGGTGAATGCGATACCGTGGAGTTTAAGTCCACTGTCCGAATGAATCTGAAGTCTAAGAAAAACGGAAAAGAAATAGAACTGGCCTGGCTCAAGGCCGTTGCAGCCTTTCTCAACTCCAAGGGAGGGCAACTTTTACTTGGAGTGGCTGACAATGGGGAGGTGATAGGGTTGGAAGCAGATAACTTTGAAAATGAGGATCGTTGTCAGCTGCATGTCAAAAATTTGATCAATCAACATATTGGCAGTGAGTTTTCTCATTTTCTTCACATCAGGTTGCTTATAATTGATAACAGGATGATAGTGCACATTGCCTGCACGCCTGCATCTTCCCCTGTATTTGTAAAAAATGGCAATAACGAAGAGTTTTATATCCGGACCGGGCCATCGAATACGAAATTAAGCCCAAGCCAGACCATCAAATACCTGACTTCAAAAAAATCATGAGAGACGCGGTTAAATTTTACCTAATTTCTGCAACAGCTGAATTCCATCAGGGGTGAACGGTTCATCGGCGTGCAGGGGAAGAATACTCTGCAGGGCGATGAACCGGCCGTATTCAATTTCCTCTTCCTGGAGGATAAACGGGCCGTTGCAAAGGCATGAGTAAATTCTGCCCCACACCCTGTTATTATCCTCTTCAAAGTAGTTGTCGCATAAATGGATGAGCGGCACGTTGCTGATTCCCAGTTCTTCTGAAAGTTCCCGCTTCGCGGCCTCTTCATACGGTTCGTCTGCCAGCACAACACCGCCTGCAGCAACATCCCAGTGACTGGGATATATGTCTTTTATAGCTGTCCTTTTCTGGATAAACAGCTCCTCCTGGTTATTAAACACCAGTATGTAAGTGGCTCTGTGAATCAGGTTCTTCTCACGCATTTCCCCGCGCATGGCTGAGCCGATGGGCTTATTGCTACGGTCTACTATTTGTATCAGTTCGTTTGCGCTCATAAGGGGTATCCTGTCGGTCTATCGGTGACTCAGCTGCCAGCAACTGTGAATCCTGGGATTGCGCGAAAAGTCATGGGGCAGGGTCTGGCTGCTGATATCCTCAACCTGATATTGTTCCGTAATGGACTCTGCCAGCTTAAATTTACGGAAGTTATTAGAAAAGATCAGTATTCCCTCCCGGGTAAGTCGTTTCATTGCCAGGTGCAGTAAAGTTTCATGATCCTGCTGCACACTGAACTGCAGACCCGTATGCCGTGAGTTGGAAAATGTGGGAGGGTCGACAAAAATCAGATCATACCTGTTTTTATCTTTACGCAGCCATTGCATGCAATCAGCCTCTTCCGTCCTGTGACGCGGGCCGCCATATCCATTGAGGGCCATGTTTGCCCTGGCACGACTGAGATATCTGGCGGAAATGTCAACGGTGGTGGTCTCACGGGCACCGCCGGAGGCAGCATACACAGATGCTGTACCTGTGTAGGCAAAGAGGTTTAAAAAGCTTTTTCCCCTGGCAAGCGAGGCTATCTTTGCCCTGGTAATACGGTGATCCAAAAAGAGTCCTGTATCCAGGAAATCTGTAAAATTAACCAGGAAAGAGAGCCCTCCTTCATGAACTTCCTGCAATTTTTCCTTGGGAGCTTTTTGGGAGCCATCTTTTTTCTGATACTGTTCTTTTCCCTTTTGCTGTTTTCTGGTTTTGATGAAAATTTTACTGTGCGGGGTCTGCATCACTTGTCGCAGGGCTTCAAGGGCATGACTGAATCGTTCTGCAGCTTTGGATTCGTCGACGGTTTCAGGTGCGGCAAATTCCTGTACATGAATCCACTCTTCATAGAGGTCTACCGCCAGATTGTATTCCGGAATGTCTCGATCATAAATTCTGAAACATTGAATATTTTCTTTTTCAGCCCAGGGAAGCAGGCTGGTACAATTTTTCAGAAGTCTGTTGGCAAAATCAGGAGCCGGACAGTCTGCCTCTACTGCTGCCGGTTGCCAGCTGAATGGTTTCAGCGGTGGAAACGGTTCCTGCACTCCGGTGAGAAGCTGGCACTTGATAGGGCCGTTGAACAGACGGGTTCGCTCCTGCCAATTCAGGTTGGTTGACTCTGCAATATCAGGGTGGGCTGTAAATACCCCTATATGCCAGCCAGGGAACTGCTCACGAAATCTGCGCCCCAGGAAACGATAGAGATATCGAATGGCCATTTTGTCAGAGAGCCGTTCACCATAGGGAGGGTTGGTCAGCAGGAACCCCTTGTCACTGGGAGGTGTGAGTTGGGCCAGTGGTTGCTGTTCAATGGTAATAACATCACGCAACCCCGCCGCAATAACATTTTTTCTGGCGATTTCAACCATTTTCGGGTCAGTGTCATACCCAATGATTTGGGGCCATTCTTCCGGAAGAGCATCCTCTTCAATGTTCAGTGCTTCCTGGCTCAGGCGATTCCACAGGCCTTTGTCATGTTTGTTCCAAAACATGAAGCCAAAGGTTTTTCGCGCCAAGCCCGGCGCAGTTTTACCCAGCATGAGCGCAGCTTCAATGAGCAGGGTGCCGCTGCCGCACATGGGATCCAGAAGGGTGGAATTGTTTTGCAAGTGGGGAAGACACCCACTGAGCTGGACAATGCCGGCTGCCAGGGTTTCCTTGAGGGGTGCCTCTCCGGCAGAGAGCCTGTACCCACGTCTGTGGAGGCTGTCACCGGAAATATCCAGGGCCAGGGTAGCCTGTGTTCCCTGTACATGAAGATTGATACGTATTCCGGGTTTTTCCACATCAACATTGGGGCGTTTCCCGAAACGTTTTCTAAACTGATCGACAATGGCGTCTTTAACGCGCAGCGAGGCAAATTGACTGTGAGTCAGCTCGGCATCTACCAGTGTCGTGTAGATGGCAAAGGTGGCATTGGGGCCGAAATGTTCATTCCAGTCTACAGTTCCTGCATGTTTATAAAGGGTGTCTGTATCCGCTACTTCAAAGCGGCACAGTTCATAGAGAATTCGTGACGCAAAGCGAGACCAAAGGCAGGCTCGATAACCGCTTTCAAGCGTTCCGGACCAGGAAACAGCGCCTGGGGTACTTTTTACATTTTCACCACCATAGGAGCTTATTTCATCACATACCAGGGATTCCAGGCCTGCCCCACAGGTTGCAACAAAGTGCTGGGGCTGTTTTTTTTTCTTTCTTTTTCTTCTTATTGCAGGGGATGTGGTCATTTCAGTACTGATAGGGGTTTGCGTAAAGGGCGCGTAATATATTGATTGAAGCAGGGAAAGATCGCTCTTTTTCTCCCGGAAAAAATCGGAAATTTGAATCGATATCGAGGCAAGCAACCATATACGCTATGCGTCGGGAAGTAAATAAATACTTGCAGCATGTTCATTTTTTCAAGAAGAGAACAGCACTTCCCTGGCGCAACAGTGAGGAATTTTGGATGTTTATGGGGAAGTGCTGTCTTCACAGAACAAATTGTCTCTCCACCTGTATTTGTGGTACAGTTAAAGTAATATGATTACACAGGGGCGGATATCGGGAAATTACCTCAACACGTATCCCTTATTTTAATCTGTGAACACAATATTCGGCGTTTAAAATGTACATTACCCATGAGTGAAAAGGATACTCCAGATAGCCTGACACAGAAAACAGGGCATGCCTTATATAATATTTTCAGTACGATCCGTGCTAATGCGGAAATGGTTATCGAAGACAGCCCTCAGGATGCCAGGAATCTCCAACGTCTGCAACGTATCATACAGGCATGCGTAAGGGGAGAAAAGCTCGTCGGGCAGGCTCGGCACCCTGCTATCGGGCAGGCGATCACAGAGGTTGCTGCAGATACGGTCAGTCCGATGAACGGAAAGGTTCTGGTGGTCGATAATGAGCCGGAGATTGCTGAACTCATCAGCCGATACCTGCGCAAAGAAAATATAACAGCAGTGCCTTTCTATGACAGCAAGGCTGCATTGCGACGTTTTTTACAGCAACCTGAGGAATTTGCACTGGTAATTACAGACTATGATATGCCTGACCTTACGGGAGTTGAGCTTGCCCAAAATATCCGTCAGGCCGATCCTGCCTTGCCTGTTATTCTCATTTCTGGAATTGAGCGGGACCTTTCCCGCAGGCAATTGGTTGATTTAGGTATTGTCTCCATTGTGTACAAGCCCATTGAAACAAAGAAACTCCTGGAGGCCGTGGACAAGGCTCTGCCAGGACTGTGTCTACCCTGAAATGGTTTTTTACATGAGAGATCGTGAGCGATGGCGCATATTTTACTCATAGATGACGATATTCTTTTTGCCGAAACAGTGCTCGATAAGCTTGCCAGCATGCAACATGATGCGCAGCATTCCCCATCTCTGACCCAGGGAATCCGGGAAGCAAAGCAGAGTGGTTTTGATGTCATTCTGCTTGATGTGTACCTTCCCGATGGTAATGGTCTGGAGGCCATAGAGCAGTTGAGCGGTTTATCTTCCAGGCCCCAGGTAATCATTATCACAGGGCAGGGAACTCCAGATGGTGCAGAATTGGCTATCCAGCATGGTGCCTGGTGCTACCTGCAAAAGCAGTCAGTGATCAAGGAAATATCCCTTGCGCTTACCAGAGCCCTGCAGTATCGACAGGCGCTGCAGAAACAACACCAGGCTCTCCAGATGGTTGAAAGAGATCAACTTGTGGGAGAAAGCCAGGCTTTTCTACGATGTCTCGATCTCCTGGCCAAAGCGGCGCCTGCAGAAGCCAACACCCTTATTTATGGTGAGTCTGGAACAGGCAAAGAGGCTTTTGCCCGGGCCATTCATCAGAACAGTAAACGAGCCCCGGCAAATTTTGTGGTTGTAGATTGTGCAGCCTTGCCAGAGCAGCTGGTGGAGAGTGTGCTTCTTGGACACGTCAAAGGGGCGTTTACCGGTGCAGATCGATCAAACCGGGGTTTGATTCGTCATGCTGATAAAGGTACCTTATTTCTTGACGAGATAGGCGAATTGCCCTTGACGTCTCAAAAGAGTTTTCTCCGAGTGCTCCAGGAGCGAAGGTTTTGCCCGGTGGGCAGTCATAAAGAAGTGGTCAGTGACTTTCGTTTGATTTGTGCCACAAACAGGAATCTTGGGGATATGGTAGCACAGGGAACCTTCCGCGAGGATCTGTACCACCGTATCAGCGGAATGCAGATTTCCTTGCCTCCATTGCGTGAGCGTGGTGAGGATATTCGTTTACTCATGCACCATTTTCTTGAGATTCTGTACCGGCGCTATGGACAGGATCGCAAAGAGATTATGCCTGATTTTATTGATAACCTCGAGGCCTATCAATGGCCGGGAAATGTCCGCGAACTCAATCACGCTATGGAGTCAGCCTTTGCCCAGGCCGTTCATTCACCGGTTCTATTCACCCAGCATCTGCCACTCCATATTCGAACAGCCTATGCCCGTTCCTCCGTGCAAACCGATGACGAAAGAAATGTAGAGGAAATTCGGC
This sequence comes from Desulfogranum japonicum DSM 18378, assembly GCF_000429945.1. Classification (GTDB taxonomy): domain Bacteria; phylum Desulfobacterota; class Desulfobulbia; order Desulfobulbales; family Desulfobulbaceae; genus Desulfogranum; species Desulfogranum japonicum. The sequence continues at coordinate 80,448 of NZ_AUCV01000025.1, forward strand.
ATGCCTCCATACCTTCCTGGCGCGAAGCACGAGAAGAATTTGAAGAAACCTATCTTACCAGGCTGCTGAGCGTTGTTGACGGTAATATTATGGAAGCTGGACGGGTCTCAGGTCTTTCGCGGACCAGGCTGTATCAGCTAATGAAAAAATACGATGCCGGCCAGACCATATCTTCACACAAGTAAACGGGCATTGGGTGCTCTCATTCTTCTCTTGTTGTTTCCTTTATTGCACAGTGTAATATTTTGTTTACACTTTTACGCAGCAGGCTGGATTTTGCATTCTGCAGATCTAGACTTTGTTTCTTGTCTATCTGTTTGTTTCTTCACTCTATTTACTGATTTTATTTTGCCTGGCACGCGTTCTGCTTAACGATTATAAGGGCTGTGCTGTTGTTCTGCCTGACTTTCAGCGGGCCTGATTTTCTGTGATGGTAACCTGGAGTCGCTCCTTACCTGCAATTATATGGATAAGGAAAGAGGAACTGAAGGTATGAATATTCTTTTTTATACGGCGGGAAGTTCTGATATAGGGTCACGGTTCAGGCAATCTCTTGAACATATAGAGGCCCTCGAAAGTGTCACCGATTGCTGGAATTACCACGATCTGCGGGCACATTTCGAGAAACTGGCGCCCTTGCCGGAGGCTGTGGTGCTCTATGCAGCAAGCAGCGAAGAGTTGGAGTCATTTTCTGTTTTCAGGCCACGGCTCGATAATGTCTTTTTTATTCTGGTCCTTCCCGATGATCAGGACGAGACCATTGCCAAAGGCCATCTCTTGAGGCCTCGTTTTCTGGCGTACAAGGATGAGGATTTTTCTCAGATAACCGCAGTGTTGCAACAGTTAATGAAAAAACAGCAGGAGCAGACAGATGCTGTACCTGGTCTTTTTCCGGGAAAAACAGGGTGAGATTCATACATTGAGCAGACAAGGGGTTGAATGCAATGAGTAACGAACAACTTTTCGCATCATTTATTCTCGACCGTAAGGAAGACGTGGAAATAGCTTTGCACGCACATGCTGTATTAGAGGCTACTCCGGTGGCGCAATCCATACGGGCTGTGCCAACGAGCACAGCATTTCTTGAGGGATACATGCCACTTCGTAAAGACGTGATTCCCGTTGTGAACCTCAAGAAAAGGCTCGCTTTGGCAGATGTATCATATAGCTCGGATGCCAAAGTGGCTGTTGTGCAGCATGGTAACAAGCGTTACGGCCTGCTGTTTGATGACATACGGGATGTCCTACGGGTTGAAGATCAATATATTCAACCCCTTGAGCCGATGTTGATGACCGATGAAACCGTTGTTTCCAGTTTGATCAAAATGGACGATGGGCGTCGCATAATAGAAATGCTTGACCTGAAAAAGCTGTTTGCAGATAAAGACCTGGCTGCAATGGAAGAGGCTGTTCCGGCTGTTGTAAAGCAGCAGGTCTATACCAGGTATGTCCTGTTTTCATGTCAGGAGCAGATGTATGGGGTCAATGTAGAGGATACCAGGGAAATCTGTTTTTTTTCTGAACTCAACGAAATGTTTGCCAGCGGAGCTATTGAAGGGGCTGTGCAGATACGGGGCAAAATTGTACCTGTCCTTTGTTGTGCAGCATTGATGGGGCGTCAGCAAAGAGAGAGTTTTACACCAACAGAAAATACCCGGATCATCATTATGAAGCGGGGTGATCACAATTTCGGCCTGATTGTAGATCGGGTGGATCGTATTCATGCTGTAACGCAGGCTGATATCATGGCAGTGCCTGGACAGGCACAGGCGTATCTGGAAGGGGTCTGCGCCATTGGCGAAGAGCAAAACGTTATACTGATTGATGCCATGCAACTCATAGAAGCCCAGGCTGATAAAATTGAAGCAATGGCGCGTATTCGTCGAGAAAATGAGGAAAATGAGAAGCAGAAAGTACAATCCTCCACACGGCACATGATTACCGAGCACAGTTATCTCCTTTTTTCCATAGGAAAGAATTTTGCCATAGAACTCAGGGATGTTCAGGAAATCCTTGATACAGATGAATATATGTTCATGCCGGGTGTAAATGGCGTAGTCAGCGGAATTATCAACCTCAGGGGAGATATTGTGCCAGTGGTGGAGCTGAAAAAGTTTTATGATCATTATCAGGCTTGCGTACTTGAACCGGAACCCAAATTGATTATTGGAAAAGCTGGGAATTCACGGGTGGCCTTGCTGGTTGATCAGATTGTCACCATTTATAAGCAGGAACAGTATCATCAGACTCCTTCACTGTGTCCGGAACTGCAAAGTAAGAAAGATACGTTGGACAGGTTGATAGAATATATCAATGAAGAAGATCTCAGGGAACATGTGTTGGTGGTTAATGTGGCAAATTTATTGCGTAATCACCTGTTTATTGATCCTGACGGGATGGAGCCGGAACCCTTGGAAGAAGAACGTCCTGCCTGAGTGCAGTGAGCAGACAATCATAGAACATACTGAGTAGAAGATTACTAGGAATGTGCAGGCGCACGATGGAGGTCACCATGTCAACGGAAGGAACAATTCAAGGCACATCGTATCCCACGGAACTGAATTTTATTGTTGAGCCGGGATTTATTATCAACACCAAGCGTATCATTACCTGGGCCAATGATACATTTATGGAGAAATTTCAATATACTGAAGATCAGGTTTTTGGGAAGATGACCTGTGAGGAAGTCTGCGGCATGACTTTCTGTGGAACCAAGGACTGCCCGGCAGAAAAGAGCCTTCGCATACATAAACCGGTGGAAGTGGACGCTCTTCAGGTTAACGATGCGGGAGTTCAATGGTTTCAAAGCACCGCAAGACCCGTGAATGGAAATGGGGATGTCCTGGTAACTCTTCGTGATATCACTACCATCAAACAGCTGGAAGCCAGATTGAACCAAATGGAGACAGATCTGAATGTCATTCCCACACCCATTATGGAGATTGATGATAAGTTTACCATAACATTTATGAATCCCGCCGGGGCAGCTGTGGCAGATATGCTGCCGGACGAGGTGATTGGCAAAAAGTGCTATGACCTTTTTAAAACACCGCACTGCAAAACAGAAAAATGTGCATGTGCCAGGGCAATGAAAACTGACTCCGTGGTTTCAGAACAGACCATTGCCAGACCAAGGGATGGCGTGATTGTGCCCATCAAATATACTGGTGCCCCCATCAAGGATGCCAAGGGTAATATTACAGGTGCCCTGGAGTATATTCTTGATGTGACCGAAGAGACAAAACAGCAGCAGCTTGCCGATGAAAAGATAGAAAATCTCAATACCATTCCTACCCCTATCATGGCCATGGATACGGATTTCAACATCACATTCATGAATCCAGCCGGTGCGGCCGTGGCAGGCATGACACCCGATGAGGTGATCGGCAAAAAATGTTACGACCTTTTTAAGACACCCCATTGTAAAACAGAAAAGTGCGCATGTATGCGTGCCATGAAGACAGATTCCGTGGTGACTGAGCAGACCATAGCCCGCCCCAAGGAAGGTGTGATTGTGCCCATTAAATATACCGGCGCGCCTATCAAGGATGCCAAGGGCAATATCAAAGGAGCCCTTGAATACATCCTTGATGTAACTGAGGAGGCGAAACAACAGCAACTTGCCGATGAAAAGATAGAAAATCTCAATGCCATTCCCACCCCCATAATGTCCATAGATACAGACTACAACATTACGTTCATGAACCCTGCAGGAGCTGGTGTCGTAGGCTTGACGCCGGACGAGGTGATCGGTAGGAAATGTTTTGAATTGTTTAAAACCCCACATTGTCAAACGGAAAAATGTGCCTGTACGCAGGCCATGCGTAACGACGCAATCGTCACTGAAGAAACCATTGCCCGTCCAGGGGAAGGGATGATTGTACCCATTAAATATACCGGTGCGCCCATCAAGGATGCCAAAGGTAATATCAAGGGCGCCCTGGAGTTTATCATCGATGTAACGGAAGAGGTTCGACAGCGACATGATGCCAACACCAAAATAGAAAATCTCAATGCTATACCCACACCCATATATTCCATAGACACGGACTACAACATCACATTCATAAATCCCGCCGGTTCAAGGGTTTTTAATTTAACGCCGGACGAGGTCATTGGCAAGAAATGTTTTGAGCTGTTCAAGACTCCCCATTGCCAGACGGAAAAATGCGCCTGCAACCGAGCCATGAAGACCGATGCTGTTGTCAGTGAAGAGACCATTGCCAGGCCCAGGGATGGTGTGATCATGCCTATTAAGTATACCGGCGCACCTATCAAGGATGCCAAGGGCAACATGGTCGGCGCTCTGGAGTTTGTGCTTGATATTACCGATGAGGCACGTCAGCGCCAGGAAGCCAATGAAAAGATAGAAAATCTCAATGCCATTCCCACCCCAATATTTTCTATAGACACTGAATATAACATTACTTTCATGAACCCGGCCGGGGCCAGCATGTTAAATCTGACAACAGACGCTGTGATAGGCAGGAAATGTTATGAATTGTTTTCAACCAATCACTGCCGATCCGCTGATTGCGCCTGTACCCAGGCAATGCAGAAAGATAAGGTGGTTTCCGCAAAAACTGTGGCCAACGTGGAAGGGAAGCAAATCCCCATTAAATATACCGGTGCCCCGATCAAGGATGCCAAAGGAAATATCAAGGGCGCGTTGGAGTTTTGCCTGGATGTGAGCATGGAAGCAGAGCTTGAAAAAGTGGTATCCTCGGCCAGTGACCAGGTCGCCGGACTGGTTGCAGAATCAACCCGGCAGATGGAGCAGGTCCGCAGCGATATGACATCCATGGGAACCTCCATTGACCAGGAAGTAACCTTCCTGGATCAGTCTGAAGAGACCATCAGCATGATGTTGCAATCTTCAGTGGAAATGCTGGCTGAAACGGAAAAAGTGAATGAGCTTTCTTCAAGTGTATCCCGGGAGGCTGAAAACGGGCGCAAGGCCGGTGCAGAGGCTGGTGGAAAGATGAAGGAAATCAATAAATCAATGCAGCAGAACAACGAAATGGTGTCCAGCCTTGTTGCGCAGCTGGAAAAAATCGGCGGGTTTGTCGATATCATTAAGGATATCGCCTCTCAGACAAATCTGTTGGCCTTTAACGCTGCCATTGAAGCTGCCCGGGCAGGTGATGCTGGCAGGGGGTTTGCGGTTGTTGCAGACGAGGTGCGCAAACTTGCAGAAAACAGTTCAAGATCTGCGGTGGATATATCAAACATTGTCAAGGTCGTGGAAAAAGATTCCAGACAAACCATTGATGCCATGCAGGACGGTATGAGAATGCTGGATGACGGCAGTCTGGTCATCAATACTGCTCTGGAGGCCATGGAACGTATTTCCGGTGGTATTATGAATATTTCTTCCTCTGTTTCCGATGTACAGGGAAAGGCCACGAAACTTGCCGATGATGGAAAGAGCGTGAAAGATCAGATTCAGAGCGTGGTGAAGGCCTCGGGGAAGAATCAGGAGACAATTGAAGGTGTGCAGCATACCGTAGCAGATACCGCACAGGCGTTGGATCGTCTGATTGCATCCAGCAAATCGCTGCAGGATGCCGTACAATCCATGTGTGATTAAAGCCGGCAGGTAATGGCTTGCCGGGGTGCCTCGCGGAATTCCCCTGAGGTCTTTGAAAAGGACTGCCAATACCATCACATCAAGGGGACGGATGACGCTTATTGTCTGGGGTATGGAGTTTCCCAGCGAAACTCCATACTGTGTGTGTTGTTCATAAGCAGCCTGGGTTTTTTCTCTTTCCATTTGATTGCAGAAAGGCTTGGGCGGTGAAACCGCAGACACGCTGCCAGCGGTTTAGGTCACGGGAAAATAAATTATCCAATCTTGCTTGTCTCTCAACTCGGTGACGTCGTCGCGTCAATGGCTCAATACCTCCAGTATGGAATCGTTGACACGACGACGTTACCAACCTAGGCAATTTTTGGATATTCATTATTTTCCGCGACCCTTAGAATGATGTAAATGTCAAACAACCTGAAACTGGCTCGCCGCGACAGGGTATTTTGTTGAATGTGGACTAAAAACACCCTGATTTTGCGATGCCAAGATATTGCATACTCTCTATGTGTTACATTATGAAAAATTGGGACTAAAGCAGGAACAGGTATGACCTTGTTTGGCGACCAGATATTTACCAAGCGCTTGGTATTGCGGCGTATCCAGGAAGAGGATTTGGCCAATCTAGCCAGGTGGAGCAACAGTCAGGAGGCACATGGGCCATATTTAAGTCCTGATAAACAATCTTTGCAGCATTTTCGTGATCAACACACTGCCGGTTCGTTGTGGTGCGACCATTCCAAGTATTTTATTATTCAACATAAAAACGGCGCACCTCTTGGGACTATTCATTACTGGTTACGTAATGAGACGAACAGCATCGGCGTGATGGCAATAAAAATTGCATGTCCTGAAGAGAGGAGAAAAGGATTCGGTACAGAAGCACAAAAGTTTCTTATAATGTTTCTCTTTCAGCGCCTTCGCCTGGATGCTGTGGACATGTATACTGATATTAACAATGTAGCCCAGCAACGTTGTTTGCAAAAGTTGGGTTTTGAGGTGTTGGATTCATTGAGTTACGCTGATCACAAGGTGCACAGACAGGGCTTTTTGTATCGTCTGCATCGCAAGAGTTTTTTCGAACATCCGATTTATCAGCATCATTATGAATAAAAAAACAGCTATTCTGCTTGACCGCAGATACCATAATCATCAGATAAGCAGGCAGTCCCTGGAAAATGCTGATCGCATTCGTGGGTTGTATCTGACCCTGGAAGAGGAGCGATATGCAAACAGTTTGCAATTCATTAAGCCCAGAGAAGCATCCCTGTCTGATATTACTGCAGTGCACTCTGAGATGTATCTTGACCAGATACGCCAGCATGCCGCCTCGGGTGATCCCTATGCCTATGATAAAGATACCTATCTCATGGAGGAAACCTTTTATACTGCTCAGCTTGCAGCGGGAGGGTGTCTTGAACTGGCTGATCTGATTATGGCTGGCGAGGCTGATTACGGCTTTGGCCTGATTCGTCCTCCAGGGCATCATGCAGAGGCGGGCCGTGGGATGGGATTCTGCGTGCTGAATAATATCGCAGTAACAGCCGAGTATCTGCGTAAAGTGTATGGGCTGCAGCGTATACTGATTTTTGACTTTGATGTCCATCACTGCAACGGAACCCAATCTGTTTTTTATGAAAACAGCCAGGTACTGGTGATGTCCATACATGAGGAACGAATTTTTCCTTTTACAGGATCCCGCAATGAAATCGGTAAGGAAGAAGGGTGTGGATACACCATAAATCTGCCAGTGCATGCCCAGTTTGCCGATGAGGAATATACCTATCTGACAGGAAAAGTATTGAGCAGTGTGGTTGAACAGTATCTCCCTCAGATTATATTGGTTTCAGCCGGCTATGATGCCCATAAAGAGGAAACTATCAGCAAGACCTTGCTTTCCACATCGTGGTTTGCCTCCATTACCTCCCTGTTAAAAATTCTGGCAAAAGATGCCTGCGACAACCGGTTATTATTCGTGCTTGAAGGAGGATATAACCCCACTTCATTACAGCAGGCCGTGCTGGCCACCATTGATGAGCTGATTAATCCCAGGATGCTGCGGCCTGGAATCATGTATTCAGAGCGTGCACAGCGCATACTGTGGAATCACCCCCTGCATACTCATTGGACACTGTAAGGACAGGGACATCATGAAACCGCCTTTGCACGAAAATACACTCCAGCTCAGTCAGAGTACTTTACAGACCATGTTTCACGAATGCCGCCAGTGTGGTACATGCTGCAAAAGTTACCGTAAAATAACCCTTCAGCCAGATGAAGTGGATTTTATCAAGAAAATGGGAGGGCATGTGGGAGTAGATGTCTCGCTCAATGAATTGCGAACCAAAACTATGGATGAGCTTGTCGAGAAGGCTAAAGCAAGCGGCAAAGTCTTTATGATTCATCCGGATGACAAGGGGTGCGTTTTTTTGGAAAAAAGAAACAGCAGGTATTATTGCAAGATTTATCATTATCGTCCACAGTCTTGCAAAGGATTTCGTTGTAACCTGGCAGACAATAGTCTCTTTGACCTGGTGGGACGTGGAGCTATTCATCTGCTTGGGCAAAACACTTTTGGGCAGCCTTTACAACCCAAGTGAAAGGAGGCAGACTCTGCTAGCCGCTGTGAGCGGTCAGGGAAAACGCCTCACATCGCTTGGTATATCTGTCTCTGCACACAAAATCTTTTACACGCATCATGTAAGGTGATGCGAACCGGGGCAGGGTGATTATCACTGTTCTTTTTGGGCAACTGCTCACAGCGCACCTGATCTTTCCGCGATCAGCCTGGCTTATGTATAATCCAATACGCAGCTCCAGCCTGTTTGCAAAAACTGCAGGCGCCCTGTAACCAGTTGTAAATGACAGAGATTTCCAAGCATATTGGTCTTACCTATGAGTAGTAGCCTTTTTGGGGATACGTACAGTGTGAATGAACCTGCGAAACTTCCGGCTTACAGAAAACGGTTATCTGACCGCTTTTCGGCCACCTGAGCAACGTCGGCTTTCATCCATCCTGAGCGGCTCTGTTCAACACTGTCAAAGTTATGAATATAGGGCTTAACATCCAGCAACGGGGTACTATCGACGATATCGATACCCTGTACAATCAATCTGTTGTTTTCAACAGCAAGTAACTCTACTATCGACAGGCCTATATGGTTGGGACGCAGGGGAGAGCGTGTCGCAAAGACTCCTCTCTTGCAGGTATCCATGAAAGGGGTGACTACCAACTCGGTTCGTGTGCTGAGATGAAAGTGATACAGCAGGATGATATGGCTGAATCCACTGAGATCTGCCAGGCCTTCTGTGTAGTCGGGATAGATTTCTACTGTTCCCCGCAGAGAGGTCGCACCCTTTGGTTGTATCGGAGCATTTTGGGGATTATCAATGGGTGAATGTATGAGGCCGATGGGAGTGAGTTCTATGTTCATAGTGTCTAAATCCTTGCTCAGCGTTGTAATGCAGTATGAGGTAGTTTTTAGTACAACAGACTCTTACTGTACCACAAAAAAGACTCATGCGCCCTTAACGGTAACTGATCACAGGGTGTAATTTTTGGCTGGCGACATTGCCTGGGATTTGCTAAAGTATCTCCTTATAAACAGGAGCAAACACTTTGGCAAATCAACTTTATAAAATACGCGGTCGCAGCATTGATCAAGCCGACCTGGATAGTATACGCGATACCATTGCCTTGCATTGGGACAAAGGCCGGTCAGCCATTTCCAGAGCTTTGTGTGAGCAGTGGCATTGGTACCAGGCGAACGGGAATTTGAAAGATCGTGCCTGTCGAGTCATGCTGCTGAAGCTTGAGGATAAAGGTGAAATACAGCTGCCTCAGCGTATTACTGAAAAAAGACCGCTCAGAAA